>NZ_CP117520.1:1293180-2586360 GCF_028621895.1 Acinetobacter sp. GSS19
AGCTTTAGGTACACCTTCTACTTCTTTAATAGAAGCCAATTTTACAAATTCTTTATAGGTGCCCGGAGCTGGAAAACCTAAGGCACGGATACGCTCGGCAATAATATCCAGTGCATTCCACTGTTCTGTGTACTGATCCATAAACATATTATGCAGACTATTGAATTGCGGACCGGTCACATTCCAGTGAAAGTTATGTGTCATCAAGTATAAGGTATAACTATCTGCCAAAAGCTGTGATAAGCCTTGTACGATCTGCGCCCGATCTTCTTTAGAAATACCAATATCGATATCCGCTGGTTTTACTTTTTTGTTCGCCATGATTGTTATTCCTCTTATAAAGATGCAAAGAATATGAATAGTTTTAATATGGCATAAGTAGCAACTTATGCAACTGCTAAACAGATAGAAAATTTAAATGGACAGAATAGAGTTCCTCAATCATAGAAAATAACCTAAAAGAATTGAATGAATTTCTGATTAATCGAGATTCATCATGTCATATCAATTTGTTCGAAAAGCTCAAGTGTGACCATTCGTTGATAACGTACTATAAAAAACCTGTAGGCTCAGCTGCTTACAGGTTTGATGTTATAAAGTCATTTTTATCTGAGGTAAGTCAATTCTAGGCTAAAGGACATCACTCCAAGCTAAAATTCGGGTACTAGTTGCCAAACCACCGCCATTTATATCACTCGAAGTACCAAAATAGGAACCATCATAAGTAATGGTCATGTTACCACCACCTTTGAAACCGGTCGAATTATTGCCGAATTTATAATTTCCTGGATTAGCAGAATCTGGAATAATATCAGTAACATAAACCGCACCACGGATATCTAAAGCCCCCCCGCCACTGACATCCATACTTCCACCTAAAACAATAATCGCCCCAGTAAACGTATTTCCACAACCCGAGCCAGCAATGTTACCGTTAACATCAAAATCCCCCTTGACGATGATAATTCCAGAGCAGGGTAACGAGCCTGAAAAATTACCGGTGTAGACTTTTACCTCTGAATTGCTTTCAATGCTGCTCACATACTGCATCACTTCATTGGGGTTGCCCCACATGCCCAAGTCAGTAGCTGAAATACAAGGTGCAGTTGTGCAAGTTCCCCCGTAATGTGCTGCATCGGCACGGTTATTCGGAATTGCATTTTTTACTGTCGTGGCAGAGGCTGAATCCAGTGTGGCAATCGCTAAACGGTCTCCCCCCTGAATTTTAAATTGATTACTGTTCCCCGCTGTAAAATTGCTCACATTGCCTGCCAAGGTTAAAGGTGCAGGTAGTTGAGGAAGTTTGAGTCCTCCGGGTGCCGCGATCCGAATTTTATAAATACTCTCACCCAAAATCACGGTACTAGTCCCATTCGTTTTAACCAGATTCCCGCTAATAAGCGCAATCACTTGTTTATTGGTTTCATCCCAGCAAGGATTGGTATTTGCAACTGTGCACCCCACGATATTTGCTGTAGGGTTGATCCAGTAATAGCCATTGGAGCCAGAATTTACGGTTAGATTTCCCGTAGAACTATAGGGAATTACACTCTTCCATCCGGCCTTATCTGAGTTAGAAGTTGGCAAACCATTGTTAACAAACCGATTTTTTGCCCAATCATAAAACACAGCAGCCCCATCTTCCGCAGCATTGGTGGTAATCGTTTTATTATTCAAATTTGCGGTCATTTTGTCCTGCATGACTGTACTGCGCATGGCATACAGCCCCATCATCGCCGCAACAGAGAGCAAAACTACAGTGAAAACCAATACAAAACCTTGTTGTTTTTTCATCGCTTGCCCTCTGCTTTAGTTCGTCGTCTCAAAAGTAATCGTGCTTTTGCTTTGAGTTTCATTGTTGTACTTTAAATAAATACTAAAAGTCTGATTGTTACCATTTGGAGCTGCAAAGGATGCGGGTGCTGAACTGGTAATATTCTGTAGAGGCTGATTACTGCTATTGAGGGTGCTGGAAAGTGACCAACCTGACAAATTATATGTATTCTGTCGGAGACCTATCTCAATATCAGTATTTTTAACAATCTTCGTGGTTTGTCCAATGATATCGCTCCATGACCACTTTTTCACCACTGTGCCATCTTTTTTATTCTCAACATACAGCAAAGCCAGAATCTGCTCTAAAGTTGGCTTCGTCACATTTCCATCTGTGGTCCCTGTGTTATTCGTTGAACCATTTGATCCACCGTTAGACCCCGTAGTTGCACCTGACCCAGCAGTCGTACCTCCTGAACCCGTATTACCAGCTGAACTATTGTTACTATTATTAACAGAATTATTGCTTGGAGTTCCTCCACTGGATAAACTTCCAACCCCTGCTCTTTGATGCGATGTAGCAATAAAAGTTAAGGTGGGCTGTTGTGTGTTACCTTGTTGGATGAGACTGATTTGTGTCTGGATACTGGTAATATTACTCAGAATATTCTGCACACTGGCATTTACCGCTGAGCTACTATTAAAAAACGGACTATAAGCGACTGTACCTGTTTGTTGAATACCATAAGAGAACTGTAAGCTCCCGATATCCTTAGCCAAAACATAGCTTTTAGTTGCATCATTGTCCAAAATACAGACCAGCTGATGATTATTATCGAGTTTCAGTGTATTGGTGGTTGAATGGTCACTTCGTCCCAAACAGTCACGTTGTGATCGGTCAAAATTAATCACCAGTTCACTATTCGTAGTTGGTGCCGCGAAAGAATCAGCTTGACGCACCAAACGCGTGATAGTTGCAGCAGCAAATCGAAGACCTTCTTGTGTTCGGTCTGCCACTTCCTTATCTAACATCATTTTCTGGTTAGTAAACAAAATGCTCATTGCACCACCGGTCACCACCAAACCAACGGTCATACCGACCATCAGTTCAACCAGGGTAACGCCTGCCTGAGCATGTTTGAAAGATGATATTTTTTTCATGGATCAAATCTCAGAAGGTTTTAAGATGCACATTTAGGCAAAGTAAACTGATAGCTAAAACTTTGCTGATTAGCGGTGGTATTGGTCGTATCTCTATACCAAGCTGCTTTCGCATTGGTCCATGAAATCACTACCTGAAAACGCTGACGAGTGGTATCAATTTCAGTGACTGTTCCCTGCCAGCCATTCATCATCTGATGCATAGCTTTCTGGTTAGTCGACAGACCATTTGTGGTGGTGGAATTCCAGTCATTTTGCCAACTACTGATCACAGTAGTTTTTTGCGTTGAGAGAGAACAAAGATTTGCCCACATCCGGTCGATCAAGTCATTCGCTTGTATATTGGCAATTGTTCGCTGGGTTGCCAGCTGGCTTTGCTGTACAGATTTAAGATGAAGAACTCCCAAACCTAACAGAGCCCCGGCTGTCAGAAACATGGCGATTAAAGCTTCGAGTAAAGTAAAGCCACGCTGTGAAACATTGATCTTCATGGGCAAGTACTCCCGAGTACTTTTTCTACACGCCCTGAGACAGGCACACAGACAGAATATGTTTCTCGGTCAGGCATCGAGACCTGAATCTGATAACGATCATTCGCTGCACCCACGGTATTGAACACAATGCTCGCAGGCCCAGTAATATTTAACTGAGAGTTGTTGTCAAAGCTGAGTGCAGCACGAACTTCTTCCGTCGATGCGCTCAAACTCGTACTTCGTGCAATTAGCCCTGTATTCCAGTTAGTTAGATTGGTCGTAACACATGTCGCACCATCTTGACTGGCACAAATTGTCGTGATTCGTCCCGTTTTAATCGCATCGCTACGCACCAACTGTAAAAAATGGGTAATTTCATTACTTGCTGATCGGATTTTGCTATTTTGCTGCCAGCTGTTCATTGATGGAACTGCGAGTGTTGCCACAATAGCTAGAATGGCAACAGTGACAATTAACTCAAACAGTGTAAATCCTGTAAGTGACTTGTTCATTTCCAGCACCCTGCGGTGGTTGGAGTTTTTTTGCCTTCCTCAGTGATGCTGAGGGTTCCACAACTGTCATTCTGCTTACTGGTCGGTGTAGCCGTAATGGTAAATTTCTGATTATTCGAGGTATCAACACTGAGCGTGTAATAGGAACTGACATTGCTTGGGGCAGCTAATGAACTCGGAATCGTATTGCTGGCTGGATAATTAAAACTGGCGTTATATTGACTTTCCATATACTGGGCCAAATTTAACATTGCCGCTTGAGCATCGGTACGATGCCCTTTTGCTATATATTGACTGTAATTCGGCAACACGATGGCTGCCAGAATTGCGATGATGGCCACTACCACCATCATTTCAATCAACGTAAACCCCGCAGAAAAAGGAGAAGCTTTCCGCTTTTCATACAAACACATATCTAACCATTATCTTTTTGTTAATTTTGTTTGATTTATATCACAATTATGTACCAATTGTGACAATTTTTAATGACTAATAAGTTATAAGTGAGTGTAAAGGTTTGTATTTTTATGCAAATACTATCGATTGCTAAGAATTTAAAGATGATAAATGACTAGACTTCTGGCAACATGCCAGCGGCAGCATTCTTAAAAGGAAGCCGGAGCTCATTGATAACGATTGATTACTTATTAAAAATTTTTAAAGCGGTGGATCTTCTAGAAATGAATCAACTGTTGATGCTGCTCGATAATCTTAAGCCAGGCTCGCGTCGCTGGACTCATCGGGCTTTGATTATACCAAGCCATATTCAAAGTCCAGTTTAAATTAGGTTCAATCAGACGCGTCATATTAAAGCTTTTAGCGTCTAGTCGCTTGCAATAAACTTCCGGCAGTAGGGCAATGCCCATACCGGCCTCCACCATTTTGGCAATAAAATCCCACTGACTACTTTTGCATAAGACTTTGGGTTCAAAACCTACTTGCTGTGCAGCCTGTAAAATCATTTGATTCAAGGTAAAGGTATCGGCATACAGCAAAAAAGATTCCTGTTCGAGTTCCCTTAACCCAACCGCCTCACGATGCTGCAAATACGACTGCTGATGAGATAGCACACACAAGGGTGAATCGAGAATCTGAATACCTGAAAATTTTGAATCTAATTGTCCCAGCAAAATCCCGACATCAATCTGCCGATTGAGCAATGCTTCTTCAATGCCATTCGCACCCACTTCAAGAAAGCTCAGCTCAATTTCCGGATACTGCCGATGAAATAACGCAATCAGGGCACTCAAGAGAACAGACCCCAGAGGCGGCAAACCTAACGCCAGTTTCCCTTTTTGCACCTGACGGATTTCGTCTAAGGTACTATAAATTTTCTTTTCATTTTCCAGCATGGCTAAAGCATGTTGATAAATCTGCTGACCACTATAGGTTAGACTTACCTCGCGCTTACGACCGGCCTGACCTTTGTTGAACAGTGCAGTGCCTAGTGCTTCTTCTAACTGGCGAATTGCTTTGCTCACCGTAGGTTGGGTTAAACATAACTGTTCTGCTGCCAGGCTAAAGCTTTGACAACGGACAATCTCTACGAAGATTTTCAGGCTTTTTAAATCCACAAAATCATTCCAATTCAGCATAATCATTTTATGATTATTCATAATTTAACATAAATATTTTTCTAAAATTAAAATAACATTTTAGATCATCAGGTTATTTCTGTGCGGATCTCCTCTCAGTCAAAACAACATTTCAAACACTTCGGGCAGCTCAGCTTATTGTTTCTGTTCTGGGCATTTGGGCTTCTGTTACAGCGAACTTTTAATCTGCCAATTTCAGCAGGCGTACTGGGACTCTTTTCCATGCTCACCCTGCTATTAACAGGCCTCTTGCCTTTACACTGGGTTAAGGCCGGTTCCGATCTGATCCTGAGTGAATTGGTACTGTTTTTTGTTCCCTGTGTGGTTGGGCTGATCAATTATCAACAACTCTTTATTCAACAAGGTTGGCAGTTGGTTCTCGCGGTCTTACTGGGAAGCTTATGTGTGCTGATTGTCACGGCTTACAGTGTATTTATTGGATTTAAAGTGGAAGCTTGGATCAAAGCTAAAATCGCTCGCCCTGAATCCCGTTTGCTAGGAGAGCAATAAAATGAATCTACTCGCCCTCGGATTTTTAATCGCCACACTATTCGGCTATATCTTCAACAAAAAACTTTATCGCAAATATCCCTATCTGGTGTTCTCACCAGCCATCTTGTTGCCCATATTGCTCATACTGGCAATATCCGCTCTGCAGAGTTCTTATAGCACTTATATGCATTACAATCAGTGGATTGTCTGGTTACTCGGGCCTGCTACTGTCGCGTTTGCAATTCCAATTTATGAATATCGTGACGTGATCCGGCAACATGTACTTTCCATCAGTTTAGGGATCATTTTAGGAATGACCGCAGGTGTGGTCAGTGCATTTTACCTGGCCAACCTGTTTGATTTTGATCAGATCACGCGTTACAGCTTAATGTCTCGCTCTATTTCTACACCTTTTGCCATGGAGTTAACTCAAAATCTGGGGGGATCTGTGGAGTTGGTCATTCTGTTTACCATGATGACCGGCATTTTGGGTGTCGCCTGTGCTGATCTGGTCTTGATTGCATTAAGATTAAATTCCCGTTTTGCTCAAGGTGCAGCTCTAGGCAATGCCGCTCACGGTTTTGGTACCAGCAAAGCCTTTATGCGCCATCGGGATGAAGGCGTAATTGCCTGCTTAAGCATGGTTCTATCGGGTATTTTTATGGTGCTCTTTGGTCCACTACTCGTACATGGCATCATTAGTCTATTAAGCTGAACAACATCACAGATAAAATGAGCAGATGACCAGACTACTTAAACTGACCGCTTCAACCATTTCAATACTGGCACCAATCGTGTCGCCAGTAATTCCACCAATTCTCTGGATAAATTTTCTTCGCAAATACCACAGCACTGCAGATGCAAATACCATGGCCACGGCAGCCTTAATCCCACCCAATAAACATATCAGCAGAGCAATCAATAGTATTCCCCATGCTAAAGGACGTGGCAAATATTGGGCCATCTGCGTCCCCAAACCATGACTGCGCACATAAGTCGTGGTTAAGAATAAATACAGTGGCGCTAAACGCCCCCATACAGGGAACATCAGCAGATAGACCTGTAGATTTTTGTCTATCAGGACATAAAGACAGCTCCACTTCAGCAAACAAAGCACAATCAAGCTGAGCACCCCAATAGGTCCACAGCTTGGATCTTTCATGATGCTTAACGTTCTGTCTTTATCACCAAAACCGCCCACCCAAGCATCCGCTGTATCGGCCAGACCATCAAGATGTAAACCTCCGGTTAGCCAGACCCACAGAATCAGACAAATTGTTGCCAGTAGAACCGCCGGCAAGGCATGAAACAGCGACACGACCGCATATAAAATACCGCCAATAAGCAGGCCAATCACTGGATAAAATAACAAGGCACGCGCATTTTGCAGCGGGCTGGGCACAGATTTTAATTGCACCGGGAAAATCGTAAGAAACTGCAGAGCAATCCAGAAAGCGCTCATACGGAGTTACCTTGAGCCATCATCAGTTCACCTTGGGCAGAAATCTGAAATGCATGTAGTTCAGCCAAAGCGGCCTCTTGACTCAATAGCTGATTTAAATCCTGCTGCAGAGCCAAACATTTCAGCAACTTAATGACACCTCCATGACTGATGACTAAAGCATGTGACCAACGGTGCTGTGATAGTACCATCTGAAGCTCTGTTATTGCATTCATCACTCGCTGCTGAAAATCGGTCAGAGATTCGGCATTAGGCGGAGTAAAACGTGTGGGAAATTGCCAAAAATTGGCGAGTAGTTCTGGTGAATGAGCATAAATATCTGCCGTGGCCTGGGCTTCCCAATCACCAAAAAACATTTCCTGTAAACCGGGCTGATAAATCAACGGCAACTGTAACTGAGCTGCCAAAGTTTCAGCAAACTGGGCGCAACGTTGCAAGGGCGAACTCACAATCACTTGCCATTGCACGGGGGATTGTATCGCACGATTTATCGTGGATTGCATCTGGCTCCATCCTAACGCAGTCAAAGCATCATCGGTTTGTCCGCGCAAGATGTGGCTTAAATGGCTCTCGCCATGCCGCAAGATATCAAAGTGCAACACATTAAACCTGCTGGCCAATCACAGCGGCTTCTGCGAAAGTGGCCATATTATTGTGGAGTGAACAGGCTAAACGGATTAAACCGAGTGCAGCTCCAGCACCACTACCTTCTCCTAGGCGAAGATTCAGTTTTAATAACGGCTCTGCTTGCAATTCGGTTAAAATCCGCACATGACCATATTCAGCCGACTGATGACCAAACAGCATCCAGTCACGCACAACCGGATTTAACCGAACAGCGCAGAGTGCTGCCACAGAACTGATAAAACCATCCACTACAATCGGCAAGCCAACCTGTGCACAGCGAATATAAGCGCCAGTCATTGCTGCAATTTCGAGGCCACCTACGGCACAAAGGGCATGAAAGGCATCGTCTTGGACAAAATCTCGATGCCGTTGTACCGCCTGATCGATGACCTTCTTCTTGTGCTGTAATCTTTCTTGCTGAATCCCCGTACCCACTCCGGTTAAATCTTCTGCTGGTTCATTAAGTAATAAACACGCCAAAGCTGAGGCCGAGCAAGTATTCCCGATTCCCATTTCTCCGGCGACAAAAATTGAAGCATTTGAGGATAAAGCCTTTTCTACACTCTGCGCACCTAACTGCATGGCCTCTTGACACTGTTCGGCTGTCATTGCTATTTCATGGATAAAATTTGCGGTGCCTGGTGCGATACAATAACGCTCTACTCCTTGATAATCATAAGGTTCTCCTACAGAACCACAATCAATCACCTGCAAGGTTGCATTGTATTCTTTGGCAATTACGCTAATACAGGCACCACCTGTGGCAAAGTTTTGCAGCATTTGTCGAGTGACCGCTTGAGGATAAGCCGAGATATTTTCCTCCATCACCCCATGATCTCCAGCAAAAATGGTAATCCAAGGCTGGTCAATATTCGGTTTTTCACTTTGCTGTAAACTGGCCAAAGTAATCGCAAGAGTTTCTAGCTCACTCAAGGCCCCGGTAGGTTTAGTTAACTGCAACTGGCGTTGTTCAGCACGCAAGCGAAATTCATGATTGGGCTGCTGACATTGAGCTAACCACCATTGCATAACATTTCTCCTTTTAAGACCATTGGTAACCCGGCAACACAGAAAATTACACAGTCTGCAAGTTGGGCCAATCGCTGATGCAAACGACCACTTTCATCGACAAAACGTCGACTAATTTCACCTAGTGGCACTACCCCTAAACCAGTTTCATTACTCACTAAGATCACTTGCGAGCGCAAATTTGGTAGTACCGTCAGTAATTTTTCACACTCTTGTAGCTGTAAATGATCATCTTCGGCACAGAGCAAATTAGTCATCCATAAGGTCAAACAGTCAATCAAAATAACTTGATGCTCACGATCAAGCTCTTGCAAGCGTTCCGCCAAATATAAACACTCTTCGACCAGTGTCCAGGAGGCAGGACGTCGCTGCTGATGATGGTAAATGCGATCTTGCATTTCCTGATCGAGGGCTTGTGCCGTCGCCAAATAAATCACAGGTAAGCTACTGGACTGAGCAATCTGTTCAGCCAGTCTGCTTTTGCCGGAGCGTGCTCCGCCCAAAATCAATTGCAACATTTTTCACCTAGTAAGAACTGTGTATGAGGGTATAAATGCCCTTGCAATTTTTGAGCTTGATAATAACCAAAAGTCAGTTGTTCAACTGAAAACTCAAAAGTCTGCTGCTCAATTTTTTCAAAACGCTGGATAATCTGATCTGCCGACCAAGCCTGATTATATAGACCCAAGGTAATATGAGGACAATAATCTACAGGTGCAATCTCCACTGTATGCTGTCCCAATAAATTCCGTAAATGTTGTAAGGTTCCACTAGCATCATGAACTTCTAGAAATAAAGCCGTTTCAAAACTATTCAGCTTACCTGTTTTTAAATGAAACTGTAATGGATACTGCTGTTTCAAGGTGCGTACATGCTGAATTAATCGTGCCTCTACAAAATCATCGTCCCATACCGGCATCGTATCTGTCAAAAAACCACAAATAAAAAGGCTGATATGAAATTGGCGCGTATTCGGAGTAAATAAGACATCGGTAAATTCCTGACGCAGTTGTGCTAAATACAACAAAAGCTCTGGTTGAGTAATTTCAATATACCAGAGCCCATACCACTCACGACCACGATGCCATTCAGGATAATCACGTGCTACTGTAGGTGTAACCGTCATCGAAGGGTTTAAAAACACAGCTAAAACTAACTCTGAACGATGCAAGTCATTAAAGCATGGTTAAAAACAGCACACAGTTAAAAATTTTCAGCTTGTCACATTTTTTGTCTAAAGAACAGACAGATAAAGATAGAGCTTTGTTAAATTTAAGGAATCATAAATTTTATAAGTTTCCAAAAAATAACTCTTTTATCTACAAAAGCACTATTCACACTCCCCCAAAAAACATTAAGCTTAAAAGATCAAATAACAACAAGAGCAACAAAAGTATGGCCATTTCATTGGGTTATAAAAATCGATCAGGTGATTTCATTAATCTTGAAGCAGAGATTGTTCACCCTGAACATCTACTCGAAACCTGGATCATTCTCAGTAATGCCTTTATGGAAGAAGGTGAAGAACAGTTAAGTATTGAAAAAATAGATTTCAAACAATGCCTTGAAGATATTTTTAATACCCGCCTAACTGGGTTAAATGTAGGCCTAACACGTAGTTATTATTTTGATGCCGAGCATCGAGCTCATGAAATTCACTTTTCTTATCAACGCCTCCTTGCTAATCCGGAACATATTTGCATCGAAGAATTTAAATATGAACCTTTAACTGAAGAAGATAAACGAGGGCACTATCTCTATAAGAAATACACGTCTACTCAGCAGAAATAATGAAAATAAAAACCCACCATTAAAATGGTGGGTATCGCTAAGTTAATTTTTTAGTTTTATTAATTTTTTCATAATTTTTCTTATTTGAATTTATTCTAGAAAGAATATATGACAAATCTATGAATATATAGTTAAAGTTAAATGAAATATCATCAGTTTAAGCAAGCATACCATTCATAAAATAATTCTCTAATCTTCACTTCATCCCAATCCTTACAAACGTAATAAGGTTCGCACTTTCCTGTCACTGGATTGGTCAACCATTGAAAGTAATAGCGTTCAAGCAAGGTTATAGAATAACTCGAAGGAAGCAAAATATCATCTGTATAACAACCATGAAAAATTCCACCGATAAATGAAATTGGATGAGAAATCACATTTTCCATTATAAAACCCTGACCAATTAATACTTATTGTTTTTTAGCAGATAATAATTACAAATTAATGTAGATATAAGTTTGATGTATCCTTTCCATACAAATTCGTGATGGATTTTGAGAGATTTTATTAACAGTTAATTTTTAAATTAAATATTAGCCTAAATTAAAAATACTGTTTAATAAATATTGGAATTTAATTTTATAAATACTCCGAAATCAAAAAATTTATTTAGTGTTATTATAAACTTCCCTATTTAGACCCATTCCCCCTCACGTTCTAGTTTGATCTAGTTGGATTGATGCTCAGGAGGCTAAGGTGTGGGTAAAATCTTTTGCATTTTTTACTAGGCAAAGAAAAAACCCCCACCATATTTAATGGTGGGGGTTTTTAGGAATAATGAGCTGGCGATGACTTACTCTCACATGGGTAACCCCACACTACCATCAGCGCGAAGAGGTTTCACTTCTGAGTTCGGGAAGGGATCAGGTGGTTCACTCTTGCTATTGTCGCCAGCACAACTGTTATGGTTTTCAGTGGTCTTACTTGATGCCACTTAGTTACCAAATCTTGAACAGATTGGGCTGTATTGAATCTTACTTTAAGGTGTTCATTTTAGCTTTAGTTTTAACTAAATCAAGTATTTATGATGAATCTAGCTTGATACAACAACTGTTTGGGTGTTGTATAGTCAAGCCTCACGATCAATTAGTATTGGTCAGCTTCACATATCACTATGCTTCCACATCCAACCTATCAACGTCCTAGTCTTGAACGGATCTTTAGAGGACATAAAGTCCTAGGGAAATCTTATCTTGAGGTAGGCTTCCCGCTTAGATGCTTTCAGCGGTTATCCCTTCCGAACATAGCTACCCGGCGATGCGACTGGCGTCACAACCGGTACACCAGAGGTTCGTCCACTCTGGTCCTCTCGTACTAGGAGCAGATCCTCTCAAATTTCCAGCGCCCACGGTAGATAGGGACCGAACTGTCTCACGACGTTCTAAACCCAGCTCGCGTACCTCTTTAAATGGCGAACAGCCATACCCTTGGGACCTGCTTCAGCCCCAGGATGAGATGAGCCGACATCGAGGTGCCAAACACCGCCGTCGATATGAACTCTTGGGCGGTATCAGCCTGTTATCCCCAGAGTACCTTTTATCCGTTGAGCGATGGCCCTTCCATACAGAACCACCGGATCACTAAGACCTACTTTCGTACCTGCTCGACTTGTGGGTCTCGCAGTTAAGCGCGCTTTTGCCTTTATACTCTACGCGTGATTTCCGACCACGCTGAGCGCACCTTCGTACTCCTCCGTTACTCTTTAGGAGGAGACCGCCCCAGTCAAACTACCCACCAGACATGGTCCTCGACCCAGATTATGGGTCAGAGTTAGAACCTCAACATTACCAGGGTGGTATTTCAAGGACGGCTCCATTGGAACTGGCGTTCCAACTTCAAAGCCTCCCACCTATCCTACACAAGTAAGGTCAAAGTTCAATGTCAAGCTGCAGTAAAGGTTCACGGGGTCTTTCCGTCTAGCCGCGGGTACACTGCATCTTCACAGCGATTTCGATTTCACTGAGCCTCTGCTGGAGACAGCGCCGCCATCATTATGCCATTCGTGCAGGTCGGAACTTACCCGACAAGGAATTTCGCTACCTTAGGACCGTTATAGTTACGGCCGCCGTTTACTGGGGCTTCGATCAAGAGCTTCGCTTACGCTAACCCCATCAATTAACCTTCCAGCACCGGGCAGGCATCACACCCTATACGTCCACTTTCGTGTTTGCAGAGTGCTATGTTTTTAATAAACAGTTGCAGCGGCCTGGTTTCTGTGGCTGCCAGCAGCTCAAGGAGCAAGTCCTATCACCGCCGGCAGCGTACCTTCTCCCGAAGTTACGGTACCATTTTGCCTAGTTCCTTCAGCAGAGTTCTCTCAAGCGCCTTGGTCTACTCGACCTGACCACCTGTGTCGGTTTCGGGTACGATTCCTGTGTAACTGAAGCTTAGAGACTTTTCCTGGAAGCATGGTATCAGCCACTTCACTGTACAAGTACAGCTTGCTATCAGATCTCAGCATAGAGTACCCCGGATTTGCCTAAGATACATGCCTACATCCTTTCACCTGGACAACCAACGCCAGGCTGACTTAACCTTCTCCGTCCTCTCATCGCATTACACAGAAGTATTGGAATATTAACCAATTTCCCATCGACTACGCCTTTCGGCCTCGCCTTAGGGGTCGACTCACCCAGCCCCGATTAACGTTGGACTGGAACCCTTGGTCTTTCGGCGAACGGGTTTTTCACCCGTTTTGTCGTTACTCACGTCAGCATTCGCACTTCTGATACCTCCAGCAGACTTCTCAATCCACCTTCATCGGCTTACAGAACGCTCCCCTACCACGTATACAAAGTATACATCCGCAGCTTCGGCACATAGTTTTAGCCCCGTTACATCTTCCGCGCAGGCCGACTCGACTAGTGAGCTATTACGCTTTCTTTAAAGGGTGGCTGCTTCTAAGCCAACCTCCTAGCTGTCTATGCCTTCCCACATCGTTTCCCACTTAACTATGATTTTGGGGCCTTAGCTGGCGGTCTGGATTGTTTTCCTCTTGACTACGGACGTTAGCACCCGCAGTCTGTCTCCCGGATAGTACTCATAGGTATTCGGAGTTTGCATCGGTTTGGTAAGTCGGGATGACCCCCTAGCCGAAACAGTGCTCTACCCCCTATGGTATTCGTCCGAGGCGCTACCTAAATAGCTTTCGGGGAGAACCAGCTATCACCGAGTTTGATTAGCCTTTCACCCCTATCCACAAGTCATCCCCCGGCTTTTCAACGACGGTGGGTTCGGTCCTCCAGTTAGTGTTACCCAACCTTCAACCTGCTCATGGATAGATCACCCGGTTTCGGGTCTATACCCAGCAACTAGACGCCCTATTAAGACTCGATTTCTCTACGGCTCCCCTATACGGTTAACCTCGCTACTGAATATAAGTCGCTGACCCATTATACAAAAGGTACGCAGTCACACCACGAAGGTGCTCCCACTGCTTGTATGCATGCGGTTTCAGGATCTATTTCACTCCCCTCACAGGGGTTCTTTTCGCCTTTCCCTCACGGTACTGGTTCACTATCGGTCAGTCAGGAGTATTTAGCCTTGGAGGATGGTCCCCCCATATTCAGACAAGGTTTCACGTGCCTCGCCCTACTCGACATCATTATCTAAGCCCTTTCGTGTACAGGACTATCACCCACTATGGTTGCACTTCCCAGAGCATTCCACTAAAACTTAGATAACTTAATGGGCTAGTCCCCGTTCGCTCGCCGCTACTAAGGGAATCTCAATTGATTTCTTTTCCTAAGGGTACTGAGATGTTTCACTTCCCCTCGTTCGCCTTGCATGACTATGTATTCATCATGCAATACCTATCTTATGATAGGTGGGTTCCCCCATTCAGATATCTCCGGATCACAGGATATTTGCCGCCTCCCCGAAGCTTTTCGCAGGCTATCACGTCTTTCTTCGCCTCTGACTGCCAAGGCATCCACCACATGCACTTAATTACTTGACTATACAACCCCAAACAGTCGTTAATCCCTACAAGTAGGATCAAGACAGATTAACTAATTACTTAGTCAATCCACAGTTTGTTGCCCGTGCATTTAAGCACTGTACAGCTTCAATCTAAATTCATATACCAAAACGCTTGATTCAGTTAATTTGCTAGTTCTCAATTTCATTCAACATTCACAATTGCTTGCTACTGTCTTCTGAATTGAGTGAACAATTTATTTTAGACTCAATTTTGCCAATCTGTTAATGAATAAACACGCCTTCGTCAGGTCATGCTTAATACCGTGATACTTAAATCACAGAAATTAATAAACATCATCGTATTCATTAAGTTCTGCAATCTTTAGCTTTAGCCTCGTACCGAAATACGTGGTGGAGACTAGGAGAGTCGAACTCCTGACCTCCTGCGTGCAAAGCAGGCGCTCTACCAACTAAGCTAAGTCCCCAGCTATATCATTAGTCAATGTATCGTATGAGTATGTCATGGTGGGTCTGACAAGACTTGAACTTGTGACCCCACGCTTATCAAGCGTGTGCTCTAACCAACTGAGCTACAGACCCTCAGATACATCGTCATGAAGAACAACTTGTTGTGGATTCTTACTAATCGTCAATCTTTCGTTAAGGAGGTGATCCAGCCGCAGGTTCCCCTACGGCTACCTTGTTACGACTTCACCCCAGTCATCGGCCACACCGTGGTAACCGCCCTCTTTGCAGTTAGGCTAGCTACTTCTGGTGCAACAAACTCCCATGGTGTGACGGGCGGTGTGTACAAGGCCCGGGAACGTATTCACCGCGGCATTCTGATCCGCGATTACTAGCGATTCCGACTTCATGGAGTCGAGTTGCAGACTCCAATCCGGACTACGATCGGCTTTTTGAGATTAGCATCACATCGCTGTGTAGCAACCCTTTGTACCGACCATTGTAGCACGTGTGTAGCCCTGGCCGTAAGGGCCATGATGACTTGACGTCGTCCCCGCCTTCCTCCAGTTTGTCACTGGCAGTATCCTTAAAGTTCCCACCCGAAGTGCTGGCAAATAAGGAAAAGGGTTGCGCTCGTTGCGGGACTTAACCCAACATCTCACGACACGAGCTGACGACAGCCATGCAGCACCTGTATGTAAGTTCCCGAAGGCACCAATCCATCTCTGGAAAGTTCTTACTATGTCAAGGCCAGGTAAGGTTCTTCGCGTTGCATCGAATTAAACCACATGCTCCACCGCTTGTGCGGGCCCCGTCAATTCATTTGAGTTTTAGTCTTGCGACCGTACTCCCCAGGCGGTCTACTTATCGCGTTAGCTGCGCCACTAAAGCCTCAAAGGCCCCAACGGCTAGTAGACATCGTTTACGGCATGGACTACCAGGGTATCTAATCCTGTTTGCTCCCCATGCTTTCGTACCTCAGCGTCAGTATTAGGCCAGATGGCTGCCTTCGCCATCGGTATTCCTCCAGATCTCTACGCATTTCACCGCTACACCTGGAATTCTACCATCCTCTCCCATACTCTAGCTTCCCAGTATCGAATGCAATTCCCAAGTTAAGCTCGGGGATTTCACATCCGACTTAAAAAGCCGCCTACGCACGCTTTACGCCCAGTAAATCCGATTAACGCTCGCACCCTCTGTATTACCGCGGCTGCTGGCACAGAGTTAGCCGGTGCTTATTCTGCGAGTAACGTCCACTTATCCCAGGTATTAACTAGGTAAGCCTCCTCCTCGCTTAAAGTGCTTTACAACCAAAAGGCCTTCTTCACACACGCGGCATGGCTGGATCAGGGTTCCCCCCATTGTCCAATATTCCCCACTGCTGCCTCCCGTAGGAGTCTGGGCCGTGTCTCAGTCCCAGTGTGGCGGATCATCCTCTCAGACCCGCTACAGATCGTCGCCTTGGTAGGCCTTTACCCCACCAACTAGCTAATCCGACTTAGGCTCATCTATTAGCGCAAGGTCCGAAGATCCCCTGCTTTCTCCCGTAGGACGTATGCGGTATTAGCGTTCCTTTCGAAACGTTGTCCCCCACTAATAGGCAGATTCCTAAGCATTACTCACCCGTCCGCCGCTAAGCTAAGGTGCAAGCACCCTCGCTCCGCTCGACTTGCATGTGTTAAGCCTGCCGCCAGCGTTCAATCTGAGCCATGATCAAACTCTTCAGTTTAAAATCATTTGCCACTTTTTCGAAGTAGCCAAATCTGGCTCATTAATCTTACTGACTAAAAATTCGCTCAAATAAACTTCGAGTAATTTCTACCAATTCAATCAATGATAATTTATCGATCAATCAACCAGTAAAAATCCACACAAGTTGTTCTTCATAATCTCTTAATGATCTCTTCCCTACCTCGTCAGTAGAAAATAACGAAAAAGATACTTAACAACCTCACCCTTGGTGAAGCTTCGTATCAATCGCGTCGGGATGTGCGTATTCTAGGGGATTTACGGCCGTTTGCAAGCACAATTCTTCAATTTAATTTCAAGCGCGTATTTTTTAACCTAAATTCATATTTTAAAAGCCAGAAAACTCACTGTAATTTAAAATGAATACTATAAAACCCACTTAAATAATTTTAGTTTAGCCATTTCCCATCATTACATTTATAGCAATATCCAATTTGACTAAACGCAACAAAAAACATTTTAATAGCACCAATGTTTCATAAATAGGATAATAAGATGCTCAATGATCTCGACGATTTTTATTATTTTGCTTTAGTCGTTGAACATGGTGGCTTTAGTTCAGCCGAACGTGCAACAGATATCCCAAAATCCAAACTCAGTCGTCGCGTCTATAATCTAGAAGAAAAACTCGGTGTCCGTTTAATTCAGCGAAGCTCTCGTCATTTTGCCGTGACTGAAATTGGCATGAATATCTATCGTCATGCACAAGTCATGATGAATGCTGCTCAGGCAGCACATGATCTGGTTGATCATCTGAGCATTCAACCGCGAGGTGTGATTAAACTCAGCCTACCCGTTTCTATTGCTCAAAATGAAATGACCAAGATTCTGCCGGATTTCCTTAAAATGTACCCTGAAATCAAAGTGCAATTAATCGTGAGTAATCGACGGGTCGACGTGATTAATGAAGGCATTGATATCGCACTGCGTGTGCGCTCAAATCTGGATGAAGACCCCAACCTGATCATTCGTAAGTTTGAAAAAATTGAACAGCACTTATTTGCAAGCCAAGCCTACCTCAACCAATATGGTGAACTGAAACATCCCGATGAATTAACTGAACACCGGATTTTAAGCATGGTAGATGAGCATCTGGATCAATTTTTAATTTTACATGATGCACAAAATCACCAGAAAAAGGTGAAAGTCAATCCTGTGGTGATGGGTTCCGATCTCATGATGTTGGCACAACTGGCAAGACAAAATTGCGGGATTGCCTTATTGCCGGATACGATTGCGAAAGATTACATTGAATCCGGAGAATTAATCCGCGTGCTGCCGGACTGGAAAGCGCCTCACGGTATTTTTCATGCCGTATACCCATCGCGACGTGGCCTACTGCCTGCGGTACGCGTCTTTATTGACTATCTAGTAGAACATCTCACTAAACGCTAACCCTAAAATTTAATAAGGCATTTTTTCCCCATAAAATGCCTTATTTTCTCAGTAATATACTTTCAATATCACTCGTTTTAGAAATTCACCATTTCTGATATTTTTTTAAGATCCACATTCAGATCTAATGATTTCTGGATAATGTCCTGTTCCTTCTGGCCAAGGCGACAACAATTCAAAACCTTCCTCAGTCACGGCAACCATATGCTCCCATTGTGCAGATAGAGATTTATCTACAGTTACCACCGTCCAGCCATCATTCAATTCTCTAACACGTGCCTTACCTGCATTTACCATTGGCTCAATGGTAAAGACCATCCCGGTTTTTAACTGCACGCCTTGCCCCGGTATACCGTAGTGCAAAACACTCGGTTGTTCATGGTAGGTTTGCCCAATTCCATGCCCACAGTATTCGCGAACAATACTGTAACCTTCTTTTTGGGCTACATTCTGAATCGCATGCCCCACATCACCGAGCGTGGCACCCGGCTTAACCATTTGTATACCTGCAAGCATCGCATGATAGGTGGTTTCCACTAGTTTCTGTGCTACAGGATTGACTGAACCAACATAATACATCCGGCTGGTATCTCCATAATACCCATCTTTGATAATCGCCACGTCAATATTAATGATATCTCCTTCTTTTAGAATTACTTCAGCAGAAGGAATACCATGACACACTACTTCATTCGGTGAAATGCACGTCGTTTTGGTATAACCATAATATCCAACATTCGCCGGTATCACCTTCAATGTGTTGACTATATAGTCATGGCACAGATCATCCAGATATTCAGTAGAAACTCCTGGTTTTACGTGCTCGCCAATCATTGCTAAAACTTCAGCAGCAAGACGTCCAGAAACTCTAAGTTTTTCCAGATCTTGTGCAGTTTTTAGTTGAATGGTTGCAGCCCGCATGATGATTGCCCTCGATTGATCAGCCCAGATTATAGCCTGTTTATGTGAATGAGTTCTATTTCGCTTAGAAATCCTTTTAGCCAATAATAGGAAATCATGCAATGTTTAAGATCACTTATCAAGGATCACCCAAGCCTACCCTTTATAATTTTATATTTTTCCAGATAGTAAAATTACTAGATGAGCCTATCTCGCAAGAAAAACTTTGGCCGATGAAATCGATGTCATGGGTCTTTATAGGATTCTGCACAGAAAAAACCCCATTTTTATCAAAAAATGGGGTTTACTGAACTTTAAAAATCAGAAAGTTATAAAGTTCAAGGAGCTTGTGAGGGTATGAATAGTATAACAAATTAAATACAAATTAACTATAAATAAAATAACTACAACCCCATATTTTTAATATTTATTTTATAGATTTAAAGACTTTATAACGATCAAATGAATCGTATCACAAGACAGATTTTAGACACTGCCTCAATATCCTTTTTCTAAAAATAAACATCAATCCCAACTCTTAAGACGATTGCTTGTAACAGAGTTTTTAACGGCTTAGACTAGTTCAATCGTATATAAATTCTAAATAACAAGAAAATAAATCTTCTCAGCCGTAAAGAATTTATCAAGCAAATAAATTGCGACGCTTAGAAGGATATGCTAAGAATAGAAAATACTTAAAAATCATAATGGACTAGGAGTCCCATATGTCATTTCAACACATTCTTGTTCCAGTCGATGGTTCCGAAATCTCCCTCGCTGCGGTAAAACAGGCCGCTATTTTTGCCAAAGCTTTTGATAGTAAACTCACTATCATCAGCATTGTGGTAGAAGATCCTTTCCGTGACAGTGATTTCTATTATTCGGCTGGCTCGGCTATTATGAAAGAGTACTTTATTGAAGCTTTTGCCAATGCACAAAAAGCTTTGGCAACCGCCCAAAATATTTGCGCAGAATATGGTGTGGGCGCTGAAATCAAAACCGTTAAAGGCGAAGTATCCGTAGGAACGCTCATCCAAATTGCTGAAGAGTCAAAGACTGACCTTATCGTGATGGGCTCTCATGGTCGCAAGGGCTTCCAGAAAGTGTTACTCGGCAGTTTTGCTCAAGATGTACTGGGCTCTACGCTGATCCCGGTGATGATTGTTAAACAATAAATCGTATAATCATAAAACATAAGCCTATCTTTTATATAGGTTTATGTTTTAATGACGCTATATATAAATAAACTTACCAAACCTCTTTTTTAGTTATTAAAACTCATTTTTTATACCCAACATCAAAAAATAAATTTTAAAATCAAATTATTAAATTCCTTTTATTTATTTTTGATAAGCTTTTTACCTTTTTTCATTATTAATTCATTTGTATAGCGCTTATGCTAACTCATGATGATAAAAACATGATGGACGCGGCCTTGCTATGAAACCGATCAGTCAAATTTTCTCGCAACAACGTTGTTCAAACTGCTGGGCACCATTAGCGAGCAATCCGCATGAATGCAGTAATTGTCATGAGCGAGATTTTGTCAAGATTCAGCATCCACCTTTGACATTTGGGATTGTTTTTTTCTTCGCCCTGTTTATTTTTGTATTCTTTATTCTCCCTCAGTTTTAACACACAAAAATCTTATGTTGTTTGCAGACTAAATCACACATCACATTAAGATTCATTCTGAATATCATAAACTTACTATGCTGTTATTCATTAAAAAAGCCCCATACAAAATGGGGCTTTTTTAATTAACGCGTATGGCTGATCTTGACCGTTTGGATACGATTTTCATCCAATTCAAGCACTTCAAAATCAATACCACGATACGAGATGACCATACCAATCTTGATAGGTTGTTGAGCTTTATCCAAAATCAAACCTGCTACCGTAATATAGTCGGCATCTTCTTCCACCAGATCCAGCATTTCCAATTCCAGTTCAAGCTGATACAAATCAAGCATACCGGTTGCTTTCCATGTGGATTCATCTAACTTGACTAAATCTGGCTGTTCATCGGCATCCGGGAACTCACCTGCAATCGCCTCAAAGACATCCAAGGGTGTAATAACACCTTGCACATTGCCAAATTCATTGGTCACCATCACCAGTGAACCCTTCGAGCTTCGCAAAGTATGAATGGCATCAATTACCTTCATCTTTTCAAAAATAAAGATGGGGCGCTGGCGTTTGAGCAATTGCTGTAAGGCAGCAGGGTCATCCAGATTGTCAATTAACTCCTTGGCACGTACCACTGTCACGACTTTATCCAAATTGCCACGGCACACAGGGAATAGACTATGCGGCACAGCCAAAACTTGCTCACGGATCTGTTCAGGCGAATCCTCTAAATTCACCCAAGAAATCTGGTTACGCGGAGTCATAATTGATGCGACTGAGCGTTCGGCTAAGGTTAATACCCCACCAATCATATAACGCTCTTCATTCACAAAAGCCGCTTGTGCTTCTGCCTGCTCTGCGGTCTGAATCGTTTCTACACGCCCACCCATCAGTTTAAGAATGGAATCGGCAGTACGATGTCGTAATGGAATCTTTGATTGATGTTTCGCTTGATTACGAGAAGAAAACTGGTTAAACGCCTCAATCAAGATGGCTACACCAATACCGGAATAGATATATCCTTTCGGAATATGGAAGCCAAAGCCTTCTGCAATCAAGCTGATCCCGATTAACAGCAAAAAACTTAAACAAAGAATCACGACGGTTGGATGACGATTTACAAAAGCAGTCAAAGGCTTTGATGCAACCAGCATCACAAATACGGCAATCGTGACCGCAGCCATCATCACATAGATGTTATCGACCATCCCAATGGCAGTAATAACGGAATCGAGTGAAAATACCGCATCAAGCACGATGATCTGTGCCACTACAGCCCAAAAACCGGCATACGCGACGGATGAATTGGTCTGAATCTCAGGTTTACCTTCAAGTTTTTCGTGAAGTTCCGTTACGGCTTTATAGACCAGGAATAATCCGCCAAATAATAAAATGAGATCGCGACCGGAAAAACTTAAATGTGCAATTTCAATCAGTGGCTTAGTCAAAGTGACTAACCAGGAAATCACCGATAACAGACCTAAACGCATGACCAATGCAAGAGACAGGCCAATAATACGGGCTTTATCACGCTGTTCGGGTGGAAGCTTATCTGCCAGAATGGCAATAAAGACGAGGTTATCAATCCCCAAAACAATTTCTAAGACAATCAGTGTCAGTAGGCCAACCCAAATTCCCGGATCTAATAAAAATTCCATTTTTAGATCTCCTGTTTATTAGGGAAATATTGAGCTATTGATGCAAACAACCTACTCGGCGACGGATCCATAACATTTTCCTTTACAAATAATGAAGCTTTATTATGCAGATTTTTTTCAAATTTAGGTATTTTTAAAAGCGATAGAATCAATCGAATTTTCAAAAAGTTAATTTAAACTGTTATCAAATAAAAGCATAAAAAGTGATAACAATAATATAAATTGTGATTAAAAATCATTTCCTTATATGAATTTCTTATTAATTAGGTAGGCTTTAACAAATTTATATATTGATTAAACATTCTATTTTAAAATAATATATAAATGTGACATAACTCATACAATAATTAAAAACATCACATTTAAGGACAGCCACTATGAGTAAAAAATACTCGAAATTTCTACCTTCACATGAAGAGTTTAATTTAGAACATTTTCCGTTTTATTGGATCACTCAGGTTCATTCTCAGTATGTACTCAAAGTAGATCATGTACTGAAAAAGTATGGGGTAGATAATTCCAGACGACGTATTCTGATTGCTCTCGCCTCCAAGCCCAACGCCAGTGTTTCCGATTTATCAGAAATGGTGGTATCCAAAATGTCGACTACCACAAAAATCGTGTATCGACTCAAAGAGGAAGGTTATGTCGACACCTATTCTTGTCCTCATGATGGTCGAATTACTCGCGTAGTTTTAACCGAATCCGGTCTAGAAATGACTCATAAAATCAATGACTTGACAGCAGCCGTTTTAGAACAATCCCTTGAAGGTTTGACAGCATTACAGATTGAACGAATGATTGATGGATTGAAGCATATTTTTCACAATCTATCTCATTAATCAAAGAAAGTCAGCTGCGGGGTTTCCTTGACAATTTTTGTCTTCGGAACATGCTGACATTCGAACTCTTCAACAGGAAAACCCTGCATAAAACGGTACATTTCCTGTGGAGTAGTGAGACTCAACCACTCGTCGAGCTGGTGGTGAGGAATCACCACGACTGAACGTTTCACGTTCCCCGGTTCATGAAAATCTTTCATCATCGGATGGTCTATGGCATCAATTGTCAACATCGTGGCGGAACGAATCACCTGATCATTTAATTTCATAATCTCGTACAAGGCCGCGATATAAAAAGCCTGGCCATCCTTGCGACGCACCGCCCAGCGTTGTGGCTGCTGATCGATATATTTACCCTCATAAAATTCTGTCACCGGAATAACAGCAAACTTACACTTCATCGCAGCAGCTTGAAAACTTGGCTTTTCTAGCAGTGTTTCACTGCGTGCATTGTAGGTCCGTTTTGCAATTTGCAGATCTGTAGCCCACTTGGGCACGAGACCGAACCTCACAGAACGCCATTCTAGACCTTGATCAGATTTAAATAACAAAGGCAGCTCATAACCCGGATAAACCTCATCTGGATAAGCAAAAGGGATTACGGGTAAATTGAGTGGTTTTGTCTGCTCAAGTGTCAAGGGTTTAAAGTTCGCACACATTGCCTAACCGGACTAACTCAGAAACTTTTATATAAAGCCACTGATACGCTTTTTCAATCCAGTGATAGCATTTTCCCCATTACGGCTGTCTACAATCACAATATCATTTTCATCAGATCAATAAAAAAAGCCTCCGAAGAGGCTTTTTTTATTCAACACGCTGAATTAGTCACCGGTATAACCTTTGAGTTTTAAGCGTGCAGCATGCAATAGTGGCTCAGTATAACCTGATGGTTGCTCATGACCTTTAAAGATCAAATCAGAAGCAGCTTGGAAAGCAATACTGTTTTCAAAGTCAGCAGACATTGGCGTATAAAGTGGATCATCCGCATTTTGCTGGTCAACAATTTTTGCCATACGTTTCAAGACTTCTTCAACTTGTGCACGGGTTACGATGCCATGACGCAACCAGTTCGCTACGTGCTGTGAAGAGATACGTAAGGTTGCACGGTCTTCCATCAAGCCAATATCATTGATATCTGGCACTTTAGAACAACCCACACCCAAGTCTACCCAACGCACTACATAACCCAAGATACCTTGACAGTTATTTTCAAGTTCATTGTTCTTCACTTCATCTGACCAATTTGTATCTGTCGCCAGTGGTGGAGTCAACAAATCATTCAGTGGCAATGCTTGTGTAGTTGCCAATTCTTTTTGACGTTCAGCCACATTGACTTGATGGTAATGAATGGCGTGAATTACCGCACCTGTTGGAGATGGAACCCAAGCACAGGTCGCACCAGCAAGTGGGTGCTCCATTTTGGTTTTGTACATGTCAAGCAGCATATCTGGCTTTGCCCACATCCCTTTACCAATTTGCGCTTTACCACTTAAGCCAGCATGTAGACCGATTATCACGTTACGGTTTTCGTATGCCGGGAACCAAATTTGGTTCTTCACTTCAGTTTTACGAACGAATGGACCTGCTTCCATAAAGGTATGGATTTCATCACCCGTACGATCCATAAAACCAGTGTTAATGAAAATGGTACGGTCTTTCGCTTGAGCAATACAGTTTTTCAAGTTAACAGAGGTACGACGTTCTTCGTCCATGATACCCATTTTAAGCGTTTTCGCCGGTAAGCCAAGCGCCTGTTCTGCACGTTCGAATAGCTCTACCGCGAATGCCACTTCTTCTGGACCGTGCATTTTTGGTTTTACGATATACATTGAGCCAGTACGAGAGTTGCGTAACTGGTTTTCACCACGGATATCAGCGAAAGTTAATAACGGAGTGATCAAGGCATCCATGATCCCTTCGTAAATTTCGGCACCATCCACCAAAATTGCCGGGTTGGTCATCAAGTGACCAACATTACGCAGCAACATCAACGAACGGCCATGTAGAGTTTGCACTTGACCATGGGTATCCGTGTAAGTACGGTCTTGATTCATCGCACGTGTAACAGTCTTGTCACCTTTCTGGAACGATTCAGTCAAGGTGCCTTTCATAAGGCCTAACCAGTTGCGGTAACCTTCAACTTTTTCTTCAGCATCAACTGCTGCGATTGAATCTTCAAGATCCTGAATCGTGGTTACAGCAGCTTCAAGCACGATGTCTTTGACGCCGGCTGCATCAGATTGACCAACAACTGTGCTAGCATCGATTTGTACAATCGCATGCAAGCCATTATTTTTTAGAACAATCTCAACTGGATTTGCAGCTTCACCGTTAAAACCTGCAAACTTTTCTGGCTGAGCTAAACCAGTGGTTGAACCATCTTTTAAAGTCACAACCAAGGCATTGTTTTCTACCGCATATTTTGTAGCATCGGCATGTGAGCCTTGTGCAAGCGGGAATGTTTCATTTAAAAAGTTTTTAGCGAATTCAATAACTTTTGCGCCACGTGCAGGGTTATAACCCTTACCTTTTTCAGCGCCACCTTCTTCTGAAATCACGTCAAAGCCGTATAGCGCATCATATAATGAGCCCCAACGCGCATTTGCCGCATTCAAGCAGTAACGTGCATTACGTACTGGTACTACAAGCTGTGGACCCGCTAAAGTCGCGATTTCTGCGTCCACATTTTCAGTGCTAATCTGGAAATCTTCTACTTCTGGTAATAAGTAGCCAATTTCAGTAAGGAAAGCTTTGTAAGCTTCTAATTCAAATGGATTATTGCGATGCCATTCATCAATTTTAGCCTGCAATTCATCACGCTTTGCTAATAGTGCTTTGTTTTTTGGGCTAAGATCGACAACGACTTGTTCAAAGTTTTTCCAGTATGTTTCGCTGTCCAAACCAGAACCAGGTAGTGCCTCATTCTCGATGAAATCGTAGAGCTCTTTAGCAATCGCTAATTTGCCTTTTTGAATACGTGCAGTCATTGTCTTTCCTGATATTGCTATTTTTTATCACAAGAGATTCTAGTATACCGATTTATACTTCACTGAATAGTAATATCACACAGCTAAATAGTAAGCATTTTTAATCTAATAAATATCAACATCATTAAATTAAATAATCAGTTTGGCGATACTACATCATCGTGATGAATACTCGATTACAGTTTATAAAGTTTTAGAAATGCCGAAATTAGACTTAAGTTCAGCTTTATTTAATAAATTATCGATTAAGCCTAAATTTCTGCATCAACCTTCCCGATTAAGCCATGAATCAAGAAAAATGTCGATAAATTGACCGCCATTTTATTAAAGCTTAGAGATAAAAAAGCGCCCGAAGGCGCTTGATCTTATTGCTCAATAATCTGAGGTGCCTGAATCTGCCGATGTTCAGCATTGAGATATTCATCAGATTGCATCTCTAGCAAACGAGAACGTGTCCGTTCAATCTCAAAAGCTAGTTTTTCACCCTGATAAATTTCAATAATACTATCTTGCGAAGTGAGTAAGAGCTTTACACCACGATCGTAAAATTCATCGACCAGATAGATAAATCGACGTGTCGCGTCACTCAGCTGATCAGTTAGATGCGGAACATTGCTCACCAATACGGTGTTGTAGATATTGGCGATTTCAATAAAATCCGCAGGACTACGTGGCTTTAAACATAATTCACTGAATTCACACCACAATACATCTTCGGTATGACCTAAAGTTTCTACTAGACGCTCATTAATGATGATCGGCTCTTGTGAAACTGTCTGTGTTTGCGTGAGTGCAGTAAAGCGTTTTGCCATCCACACTTGATGATCATGCGTCAAAGGCGATTTAAACAGCTGTGCCTGTTTTAACACACGCAAACGATAATCAACACCAGCATCCACATTCAGCACAGTACAATTCTTTTTGACCATTTCAATCGTTGGCAAAAAGCGATCACGGTGAATGCCATTTTTATATAAACCATCAGGGGCAATATTTGAGGTCGCCACTAAGGTAATGCCACGATTAAACAGCTTCTGGAACAAATCGCTCAGAATCATGGCATCGGTCACATTCGATACAAAAAACTCATCGAAACAAATAATGACTGCATCTTTATAAATTTGATCTGCGACCAAATCCAAGGGATTACGTTGTCCAGAAAGTTTATTTAGCTGTTTATGCACGTGTTGCATAAAGTGGTGGAAATGCATCCGGGTTTTACGTCGAAATGGAATTGAATCAAAAAACTGATCCATTAACCAAGTTTTACCACGACCAACCCCACCCCACATATAAACACCTTGTGGTGCCGTTTGACGACGGAAACGACGAAAGGCTTTTTTCGAAGCCTTATAGCGCTGCAAGAGTTCTTGCCAAACACGTTCTAACTCATGTACCGCCTGGGCCTGAGCATCATCAGACATGAATTGCCCCGAAGCCAATGCTTGCGCATAGCGTTCTGCCGGGGATAAAGAAGTTAAAGAGCTATTGTTCGGATCTGACATATCAATTTCGGCTATCTAAGGCAGGTGGAAGTATAATGGAGATTGAGATGAAACCAATAAAACTTTAGCGCAAATCTCTTAGGCGATTCAAACACGTAAGATGATGTACACCCAAACACCTCATCATAGATTAGGTTCACTCCATACCACCTAATCTAAGGCTGTGGAGGGCAATGAAAATACAGCTCACACCACATCAAAACTCAACAATCACCTTGTTGATTCCTTTCAATTTTCTACGCAGATAGACGGATTTACTAAAGCCAAAAGATAGATGATCAATCAACCTGTATCTCTTAGCTCCAGATGAGATGAATCTCTTTCACGCCCTATCTACAGAACAATATAAAGGGATTAAGTTTTTACTATAAAAAAGTGTCCGGTGAAAAGTACCTAAATGATCAAATTTATAGAATAATTTTGAAATCAAGCAGAAAAATAGAATTGTTTAGCAAATTCACAAATACTTAAATAACCGTGAGAGATTTTGAGTTGATCAGATCAAGCAAGTTTAAAGTTACTGAATCTGATCACAGAGATAAGAGGCTTTTATCTTATCCCTGTTTTTCAATGCTTAGCGAATAGAAGCCAAAATTTTATTTAAAGTTTGATTCGGATTCGCTGACTGGGTAATTGGACGCCCAATTACCAAATGCGTAGAACCATCTAACATAGCTTGTTTCGGTGTAACAATACGCTTTTGGTCATCAGCATTTGAACCTTCTGGACGAATACCAGGTGTAACCAAAGCAAAGTCTTGCCCCAACTCAGTACGTAAAATTTTTGCTTCTTGTGCTGAACACACCACACCATCCAATCCTGAATCTTTGGTTAATGCCGCAAGACGCTTAACTTGTTCAAAAGGTTCGATATCCAAGCCAATGTCTTTTAGGTCTTCACGCCCCATGGAAGTCAAAACCGTCACCGCAATCAACTGTGTTTGATAATTGCCTGCTTTTAGACGCTCAACACAGGTTTCCATCATTTTTCGACCACCTGAAGCATGCACATTGACCATCCAAACACCCAAATCTGCTGCTGCACAAACTGCCTGAGCCGTTGTATTTGGAATATCATGAAACTTCAAGTCAAGAAATACTTCAAAACCACGCTGCTGTAAAAGTCTGACGATCGCTGGACCTTCATGTGTAAATAATTCTTTCCCGACTTTTACACGACATAAGCGAGGATCGAGCTGATCCGCAATCGCTAAGGCATCACTTTGACTTTTCGCATCTAGTGCAACAATGATACTCAAGGCTCTACTTCCATTAAGCAAAATAAAAGCCCATTATAATGGGCTTTTATTTTCTGAGGGAATGTCTAACACAGTTTTTTCATGTCTGGCATGTGCCGCAGCATCCGCTGCAGCCAGTTGAGCGGCATGAATTTGCTCTTTGCGTAGATGGTCAATATCTTTACGAAGGCGTTTGATTTCCCAATTCGTTTGGAAAACACGGAATACTTGCACACCAAGTAGCAATCCCACAATAATTCCGAGTCCCAAAGTTAATAACAGCAATAACCCTAAACGCATCGCGGGCACTTGCAAGAATAGTAAATCGACCGAAAGTTCCGCTCCATTTTGTAAAACCAAAGCAAGAGCATAGCCAAAAATCACAATCAACACTGCGACAAGAAAATAACGCATACCGCTCTCCAGTTATTTTATTTCTGGATCGACTCGTTTACTGCATCACGCAAAGCTTTACCTGGTTTAAAGTGAGGCACAGCTTTTGCTGCCACTTCTACTGATTTACCAGTTTTAGGATTACGACCAACGCGCGGTTCGCGATGATGCAAAGCAAAACTACCAAAACCACGAATTTCAATACGGTTATCTGCAGAGAGCGCCTCGATCATCTGATCGATCATAATTTTAACCGCTTCTTCTACCAAAGGTTCAGCAAGATGCGGGTTCTTAAGGGCAATACGCTCTATTAAGTCAGACTTATTAAGTGCTTCTGTAGTCATCGTCGACCTCATTAATTATCATGCTACTTTAACTCGTATTGATAATAACCTGTTTAAATACAAAACGGTAGCGCAGTATGATAATACTACGCTACCGTTTACAGTATTCATATAAAAAGTACTCATTAGTTACACTAACAAGTACTTTTTAACAAATTACTTCATTTGCGCTTTGATCAAGTCACCAATCGTCTTAGGACCGTTTTCTTGAGCAGCAGAAGCTGTGCGAAGGTTTGCAACCGCTTCTTTCTCTTCAGCTTCGTCTTTCGCTTTGATAGACAAGTTGATAGAGCGAGATTTACGATCTACATTGATGATTTTCGCTTCAACTTCTTGACCTACTTCTAGGAATTTAGTTGCATCTTCAACGCGATCGCGGTTGATTTCAGAAGCTTTCAAAGTTGCTTCTACTTCGTCAGCCAATTTAACAGTTGCACCACGCGCATCAACTGCAGTTACAGTACCTTTAACCAAGGCACCGCGTTCGTTTGCAGCCAAGAAATCATTGAATGGATCGCTGTTCAATTGTTTGATGCCAAGGCTGATACGGTTGCCTTCAGCGTCTACAGACAAGATAACCGCTTCAACAGTGTCACCTTTCTTGTAACGACGGATGGCATCTTCGCCTTGTTCGTTCCAAGAGATGTCTGACAAGTGAACTAGACCGTCGATACCACCAGGCAAGCCAATGAAAATACCGAAGTCTGTGATTGACTTGATTGTGCCAGAAACTTTCTCGCCTTTGTCATGGTTTTTAGCAAACTCTTCCCATGGGTTAGCACGAGTTTGTTTGATACCAAGAGAAATACGACGACGTTCTTCGTCTACTTCAAGAACCATTACATCAACTTCATCACCGATCTGAACAACTTTAGATGGGTGGATGTTTTTGTTGGTGTGGTCCATTTCTGAAACGTGAACAAGACCTTCAACGCCTTCAGCGATTTCAGCGAAACAACCGTAGTCAGTCAAGTTAGTTACACGTGCTTTAACGATAGAACCTTTAGGGTAACGGTTCATGATCGCCATCCATGGATCTTCGCCTAATTGTTTAAGGCCTAGAGATACACGGTTACGTTCACGGTCAAATTTAAGTACTTTAACAGTAACTTCTTGACCCACTTCAACAACTTCTGATGGATGCTTGATACGTTTCCAAGCCATGTCAGTGATGTGAAGAAGACCATCAATACCGCCAAGGTCAACGAATGCGCCGTAGTCAGTAAGGTTCTTGATTGTACCAGTAACAGTTTGACCTTCTTCAAGTTGAGCAAGAAGCGCTTCACGGTCAGCTGAAGATTCAGCTTCCATTACTGCACGACGAGATACCACAACGTTGTTACGTTTAGCATCAAGTTTGATCACTTTGAATTCCAACTCTTTACCTTCAAGGTGAGTTGTGTCACGGATTGGACGAGTGTCTACCAAAGAACCTGGCAAGAACGCACGAACTGGACCGATGTCAACAGTGAAACCGCCTTTAACTTTACCAGAGATAACACCAGTAACGATTTCGCCGTCTTCAAAGATTTTTTCAAGTTTAGTCCAAGTTTCAGCACGTTTCGCTTTCTCACGTGATAAAACTGTTTGACCCATACCATTGTCAAGCGCTTCAACAACAACATCAACTGTGTCGCCTACAGCAACTTCTAGTTCACGTTGTTCGTTAAGGAATTCAGCGCGGTCAACGATGCCTTCAGATTTAAGGCCAGTGTCAACAGTAACCCAGTCAGAATCGATACTTACAACAGTACCTTGGATGACTGCACCCTTTTCAACATTGAGGTTTAATTCACTTTCTTCAAAGAGGGCTGCAAAAGATTCGGTCATGATATACCTGATAAATTCAGCGGTCTTGGATCAGACAAGGCCGGTTTAGTTAAGCATTCGCATAGTCCATATAAAAACTGATCAAGCTATGCGTCTGCTGATAAATTTAGTTATTTAGCCAATTGCGCATCGATATAATTCACCATCAATGCAAAGACCTGATCGATATTCAAATCCGAACTATCAATCTGGTAAGCATCAGGTGCAGGTTTAAGAGGTGCAACTGCACGTTCCATATCCCGTTTATCGCGAGCTTGTATGTTAGCTAAAATGTCGCCCATTTTAACATCGACCCCCATGCCCTGCAACTGTTTTACACGGCGCCCAGCACGCGACTCAGCAGAAGCGGTCAGATAAATTTTTGTCTGCGCCTCAGGGAAAATAGTCGTCGCCATATCACGACCATCCGCCACCAAGCCGGGTGCCTGTGCAAAAGCACGCTGTCGCTCAAATAGAGCGGTTCTTAATTGCGGAATCGCAGCAACCTTGGAAGCATATTCACCCACCCGCTCGGTACGGATAGTTTGGCTAACATCTTCACCATCGAGTAATACGATGGTGCCATTTTGTGTCATTTCGAACTTAATATTGAGATTCAATGCAATCTCGACACATTGAGCCAACTGTTGTTCCAGCTCATCGAGCAATCCACGTTTATGCAATGACAAACCCAAGAGTCGATACAATGCCCCTGAATCCAACAAATGAAAGTGGTAATGCTGGGCCAATTTTGCTGCCAACGTTCCTTTACCCGAACCACTTGGACCATCGATTGTAATAATATGAATTGTCATTGATTTACCATTTAAACAAATTGTGCTGCCAGTTTTGCTTAGCCTAGTTTAATCATGCGCTTCAACTGTGCAAGTTATTCTTGTTTGACTTTCCGCATTTTTGGTGATTTAGATCAAGAAAAGGAGAATAGCCACCTAAAAAACGCTAAACAACACCATCTAGTTCAGCCCATAAGGAGCAACACACTTAAAGGATAGTATTTTTAAATTGATTACGTTGTTGACGTTTCTCTTCGCGGCGTTTTTTAAAGAAATCACTCAACTGCTGTGAACATTGTTGATGTAAACAGCCAACGTCTACCGTGAACTTATGATTGTAATAACCATTTTCCAGCAAACGGCGCGCACTGACCAACGAGCCAGCTTTAGGCTCAGTAGTTGCAAACACCACCCGCTGAACCCGCGCATGCACGAGTGCACCCACACACATTGTGCAAGGTTCTAAGGTTACATATAGGGTAGCATCTTCAGGTAAGCGGTAGTTTTGAATCGATAAACAGGCCTGGCGAATCGCCTGAATTTCAGCATGTGCTGTAGGATCGTGACTAGAGATAGGAGTGTTAAAGCCTTGACCGATGATTTGGTTATTACTCACAATCACCGCCCCGACAGGAATTTCTCCTTTTGAGGCAGCCAATGCAGCCAACTCGTAAGCTTGCTGCATCCATTCTTCATCAGATTTAATTTGTGGTTCAGCCATCACGAAATCAGTCAATCACACCATACTGCTTCAACAAAGTATTCCAGCTTGCAATGCTTGTGACAGGTGGACAATCCCCTAAAATTCCTTTCAGGCTCAATTCCGAATAGACTTTCCATTCAGGTGAAAGATCTTTATCTACCAAGCGTGCGCGAACGCCTTCAACAAAGTCGGCATGGCGAATCTTCCAATCCGAAATCTGCAATTCTAACTCAAACACTTCATTCCAGGAATGGACCTGCTTGCCCCATTGCCACAATAACCAAGTGAGCGCTGCTGTTGCAGGTGAACCTTTCTGCAAGTTTTCACTCGCTTGACGTAACCAATCACTGCGTGCGTCATTTAAGCCAATAATGGCTTCATAATCATATTTAAAATCTACACCACGGCACACGCTATAGATGACATCCAGCGAATTTTGCAAAGGTCCTGGCGCTACCGGACGGTGTAAACTGTTCAGGGTGTCATCAATGGCACGAAAATCACCTGCTGGGTAATGATTCCAATCAATATCAATCACTTTCTGCAATACAATATCGCGGTGTGTATCACAGATATGGGTTGCCCATCCAATACCATACGCCCCTGCCGAGGTCATAATGGATCCGGTTAATCCGGTAAACAAGCCAATCGAACCACGATCTGCCAAGAAACGAGTGGCCCCTACATCTGGATATAAACCAATGTTGATTTCAGGCATCGCCAAGCGAGAATGTGGCGTCACCAAGCGGAAAGGCGCAGCCATAAACAACCCCAGACCGCCACCCATTACATAACCTTCGCCCCAAACCAGCACAGGTTTGGCATAGTTATGCAACAATAAATCGAGCGCATATTCCTGCTCAAAAAACTTGTTGGCCGCCTCGACTTCCTGATTAATCACCAGTTGACGCAATTTACGTACATCACCACCCGCACAAAAGGCTTTTGGCGTGGTGGAATCTAGCCAGATGGCTTTCACCTGATCATCATGGTGAAAATCTTCAAAGACCCGCAAAAGCGCGGTTACAATCGACTCATCCAGAGCGTGTAAAGATTTAGGCCGATTCAGGCGAACCACGCGCCAGCCATTTTTTGCTTCTTCAACAATTAAGTCCGGATGATAACGGTTTAAGTCGGGAGAATGTGTCATGCGTCCAGCTGCCAATCTATAGGCTCAATGCCATTTTGTTTCAGATAATTATTTGCTTTCGAGAATACACGACAACCGAAGAAACCACCACGGTTGGCTGCCAAAGGCGATGGATGTGCCGCTGTCAGTACCAGATGTTTACTGCGATCGATGCGTTGTCCCTTCCGCTGAGCATAGGCTCCCCACAAGATGAAAACCAGATGCTCTCTTTGCTCATTTAATACATCAATCACCTGGTCAGTAAAATCTTCCCAACCCCGTTTTTGATGTGAAGTCGGCTGCCCTGCCTCAACAGTCAGAACACTATTAAGCAGCAACACCCCTTGTTGAGCCCATCGCGTTAGATCCCCATGCGATGGAACCGGCATACCGAGATCGGTATGCAATTCATGAAAAATATTACGCAAAGAGGGAGGTAATGCCACTCCTCGCTGCACTGAAAAACTCAATCCGTGTGCCTGATTAGGACCATGATAAGGATCCTGTCCTAAAATCACCACCTTCACTGCGTGTAAAGGGGTGGTATTTAAGGCATTAAAGATCAGTGAACTGGGTGGATAAATCACTTTATCGGCTTTTTTCTCCGCCAATAAAAAGTTGCGTAACTGCTCCATGGTCGGGCCAAGCAGAAAATCTGCCAGATGATATTTCCAGCTATCATCTAAATGTACTTTATCGAGTTTGGCCTGCTGTTCTGCAGTTAATTGCATCCTGATTCATCCCTAAATTCATTTTATCGAGACAAAGTTAAACCTTAACTTGTAACTCGACTGCTGGGTTCTGGAATTTGATTCCTTGTTTAAGCTTTTCATACATCTGAGGATCAGCCCACTCAGCTTGCACCTGTTCTGAGAACTCAATCTGGTCCAAATGCAAAATTCCCATCTGCTGATTTTCAATATCTTCTAAGAAACTCTGGGCATAGCCTGTATCTGTTTCATGCACAATGACAGAATAAACCGATACATCTCCCTCACCATTTTCAGTAATGGTAGATTGCAACACTTGCTGGGCTAAAAAGAAGAAGATACGAGAAAACTGTTCCGCAGAGGGTGAAACCGGCAGTGACACCCAACGTGCACTAAATTGCTTGCAGGCTTGAATATAGTTTGGATCATCTTGCTGCCAAAAGCAGATCGCATGATCAAAACTGTCAAAAATATCTTTAATCACACCCTTCAGCAAGCCGAAATCATAAACCATTTGACCATGATCCAGCTTCGAAGCTTTAAGCAACAACTCTACCTTGTAACTGTGACCATGAATCGAACGCTTACAACGATCCGAAGTGCAGTTACGCACAATGTGAGCATTTTCAAACTTAAATAACTTACGAATTAACATGCGCCAAAGAGATGCTTAATAGTCATTAGTTGGGATTATAAAGCAAAACTGCAAAACTTAGCATTTATTTTAACGTTTGCATTAATTGGCAAAATACATCTACTGTAATGAAATTTGTTAGCACAGTTATTTCGAAACACAGCGTACCTTAAGCAGCAACAATCTCTGGAAAATCGGCGTCATATACACTTTAAAATACCAATCCACAATCGCCTTACCTGAAAATAGGGAGGTCACTTTAAATTGAGAAAATTTACAGTGCTGTTTGCTTTGGCAAAGCCAATACTTGCTCAATGCACGCCACGCGCAAAGTATCACGCGCTCCCAGATAGCGTTGATAAAAGCTGGAATTTAAAATCGCAGCTGTACCATGGGTCATCGACCAGATGGCCGCGAGATAATCGCGCACTGACATCTGACTTGAAATGGACTGCAAATATTCGTCAGTCATTTCGATAAGCATACGCATACGCTGTCTGCGGATCTGATACAGCTCACTAAATAGCTGGTGAATCCCCTGACCAGTAATCGAAAGACGCTCTTCTATCTGATGAAATAACACCGTGCGTTCCGGATGATGCAAATGATGCATCATAAAATAGGCCAGCAACTCCGGAAAACTTTTATTCTTATCCCGCATCATATCCAGCAACATGCGTTCATTCCGGATAATCAGCAACATGTACAGCTCATCTTTACTCTGAAAGTGCTTGTAAAGCGTCCCTTTTGCCAGATCGAGCTCTGCAGCCAAAGCATCCAGCGTCATGCCTGATTCGCCATTTTCCAATAATAGTTGCTCAGCCACCTGAAAAATCAGTGCTTCCCTTGCCCGAAACTGAGCCTGACGATCCATCTTCACGCGATTACTCTCTTAGCTGCTTATTTTATTCATGTGACATTTACTGTAATTTAAGGAGATTTTCAAAGTTCTGAGTAGTAATAAATGCCATCTCCTCAAGAGACTTATCATATACATCAGCCAATGCTTTGGCTACATAAGGCACATATTTAGGCTCATTGGTCTTGCCCCGATAAGGCACAGGTGCCAGATAGGGACTGTCTGTTTCAATCAGTACCCGATCCAGGGGCACTTGCTTGGCAACATCACGTAAATCTTGCGCATTTTTGAATGAAATAATGCCAGAAAAAGAAATGTAATAGCCACAGTCCAGTACTGCTTTCGCGGTTTCCCAATCTTCCGTAAAGCAGTGCAAAATGCCGTAATTGGACTGTTCGGCACGAATGATGTCCACAGTATCGTGCTTCGCTGCACGGGTATGAACAACGACGGGCTTTTTGACTAATTTAGCAGCCTGAATGTGACGGGCAAAACATGCTTTCTGTTCCATGACAAAATCCGTGCTGTGATAATAATCTAGTCCGGTTTCCCCCAAGGCCCAAACCTGATCAGCTTGTGCCAATTCAGCCAGATACTCCACGCTGGCACGCGCCATAACAGCGGCATCTTCGCAAGGGTGTATGCCAATGGTATAACCTACGTCTGAATGTCGTGCAGCAATCTCTGCCAGGGCAAGATGATCTTCCAAATCCACCGAGATACCCATGAATTTCGACACGCCCGCTGCACGCGCCTGCGCCAATGCCTGATCAAGATCACCATCATACGGGCTGAGATCAAGCATGGTTAAATGACAATGAGTATCTACAAACACAACATTTCCTTGGTAAAATTTAAAATAGCATTACATGGTATAGCTTGGACGATCCAAAGACATACTACCCGCCAATAATTTTTCGGCTTCCGATTTGTAATAGATGCCTTTTTCACCACTGAGCTGAATTGCAAAACCCTGTGGTTTAATACCGATCTGCTTTTGAGATATCCACACCACCTTGCCGGTTAAAGGAATTTTCTGGGTTTGCTCAGGCAAAGTGGCTAGTACAAAAACTTCTTCCCCAAGCTTAACGGGATGTTTGGAAGGAACAAATAAACCACCACCCTGCACAAAGGGCATATAACTGGCTTGCAAAGTTGCACGATCAGGAATATTGGCCTGGATAATACCGCCCATACGTGGTTGCATGAAATTTCCCCTATTATTTTAAACATTCATGAGTTTTATAAACAACTGATCCAGAATCAGATTGGTTTGTACATTCTGCTCAACAAAGCGTTTACCCTGCTGTATTTCAGCATACAACTCAAACAAGATTTCCAGAGAATATTGACTTTGTAGTATAGAAAAGTCGAGATCAATATTTTTGATATTCTGCTGCAGCTTGACACAAATCAAATCACACAACAAGTATTCAAACATCTGGATAAAATCCGTGAAATTGAGCAATTTTGTCCATTTACTGGATAAAGTCATCGGTTGATTTTTTTGTTGTACTAGCTTCTGCCAGTCTTGGATAAAATCCTGCCGTTGTTGGATCCACTCACTTTGTGCCAGTTCAATCGCACGTAACGGCATCTGATTGGCCAACTGGCTCAACAGCTGTAAACGTTCGGCTGAGACATCTTGCAAATGTTGTTGAAGATATTCTTGTAATTGCCCTGAACTCAAACGATCCAAGGCAAAATGCTGTAAACGGCTGCGAATCGTGGCTGGCAACTTCAGATAATGATCCGCCAATAAAATGATCACCACACGCTCACCCGGTTCCTCAAGGGTTTTGAGTAGCGCATTGGCAGAAGCCATATTCAGGGCTTCTGCCGGCTCAATCACAACGACACGCCAACCTTCGCCCGTTTGCTGTACAAAGGGCAAAAGATCACGAATTTTCTCAATCTTGATCTTGGCATTTTGTTTTTTATTTTCTTCATCGGTGCTGATATGCACATAATTCGGATGTGTATCTGACTTGATCCACTGGCAACTCGCACACTCGCCGCACGGTCCATTCGACTGCTTATGCAGGCACAGCACCCAACTCAAGAAGTGCTGTGCAAATGATTCCTTGCCACATCCCGGCTTACCATAAAATAATAAACCATGACCCAGCGAGGGAAAACGACTGGTCAGCGTCTGCCAGACCTGCTGCTGCCAAGGATAGACTTGTGAAGGAATTTCAGGATCAAACATAAGATCAAGCCATCATTGAAAATATGCAATATCCATTGCATTCAGTCGATCGAGATCTGCCTGCGTATCAACACCCGGCGGAAGGTTCGCTTGTGCAACAGCAATCGCGATACGATGGCCATTTTCAAGAACACGTAATTGCTCCAGACTTTCCAGTTGCTCAAGCGTACCCATTTCCCAGCTGACGTATTCTTGCAAAAGCTTCACACGATAGGCGTATAAACCCAAATGGCGATAAGCATGTGCATGCAAAGCGGGTTCAGCATGTTTGGCACCATCACGGTCATATGGAATGCCTGCACGGCTAAAATACAGGGCTTCATTCCGTTTTGACATGACGACCTTTACAATACTGTCACGCTGGAATTCATCCAGTTGATGAATCGGTTCACATAAGGTCGACATTGAACAATTTGGTTTGTCCACCAATAGTTGAGCGACTTGCTGGACCAATTGTGCCGGCAATAACGGCTCATCACCCTGCACGTTCACAATGATATCATCGCTATCCCAGCCTTTCATTTGTGCCACTTCGCTTAAACGGTCAGTCCCAGATGGATGATCGGCACGCGTGAGTACAACTTCTATTCCTTCTGCTCGACATAGGTCAGCGATACGCTCATCATCCGTAGCGACACATAAATCATCAAATCCCTGCACTTTTTTTGCCTGATCGACAACACGCAAAATCATGGCACGACCATGAATCTCTAACAGTGGCTTCCCCGGCAAGCGAGAACTGGAAAAACGCGCAGGAATAACGATATGTTTCATGGCTGAACCTTAAGCAATATGCAGACCGAGTGACTGGAGCTGCTGATGTAAAACTTGATAACAGTCTGGGGATAACACCGCCTCTACGGGAACCACCCAAATCTCACGATAGTTTTCTGGAAACTGTTTTAATAAAGGTAACAATTTCACCGCATCTTTTTCTGTGGTGATAATCGGCCCGGCATCCTCAAATTGCAAATCCTCAATTTCGTAATCATGATGATCCGGAAACTCATGACACTGAAATTGTTGCACCCCCATCGACTCAAGGGTTTGATAGAAACGTTGTGGAAAACCGATCCCAACCACCGCGTAAAAATTTTCTTGCGGATTAAAAACCGACTGATGCTGATCTCGCGGATTAAGCAAATATGGCTCAGCTGCTGCTAGGTGCATATGCAGTTTGGTTTGCGGTGTAGCAGAGTGTTCAATCACTGTACCGGTTTTTAAACGGCATGGCGGCTCACGCAAGTAGCCTTCTGGTAACAGTTTTTTATTACCCAAACCACGATTTTTATCCAACACGATCCATTCGATCTGACGTGCCAGCGCCCAGTGCTGCAGGCCATCATCACTGATAATCAAATCAAATTGCTGTTGTTGCAGGAGGAGGTCAATACTAAGTTGACGGTTTGGACCTACCGCCATCGGTACATGGGTGGCCTGCACAATCAAGGCAGGCTCATCACCGACATTTTCGGGATCCGAGTCTGCGCTCACCAAAGCAGGAAATGGACCTTTCGCTCCATATCCCCGACTAATCACTCCCACCCGGACACCATGGGTTTGCAGATATTTCACCAACTGAATTAATAGCGGTGTTTTACCACTACCACCCACCGTAATATTCCCAATCACCATGACCGGGACAGGAGATTGATAAACCGATTTGATTCCAGACTGATACAGCTTACGGTTCAACACAAAACCGGCACGATACAACCAAGACAGGGGACGCAGGAGCACAAGCCATCTGGCTTGCTGATTCCAAGCATCCTGAATTAATTGTGCCAAAGACATGGTTATTTTTCCTCAAAGTTACGCTGATGCAATTGATAGTAAGCACCCTGCTTCGCCATCAATTCACTATGCGTTCCTTGCTCCAAAATTTGTCCCTTGTCCATTACTACAATACGATCTGCATTTTCAATCGTTGACAGCCTGTGTGCAATCACGATGGTCGTACGATCCTGCATCGCCTCATCAAATGCTTTTTGAATAAAGTGTTCTGACTCGTTATCCAAAGCACTAGTCGCCTCATCCAGAATCAAGATCGGTGCATTTTTCAAAATGGCACGTGCAATGGCAATACGCTGACGCTGACCGCCGGATAAACTCAACCCCTGTGCACCTAGCGGAGTATCGTATCCGTGAGGTAATTGCATAATAAAATCATGTGCATAAGCTGCTTTTGCAGCGGCAATAATCTGCTCATCTGTTGCATTTTGCAGCTGACCATAAGCAATATTTTCACGCACTGTGCGATCAAATAAAACCACCTGTTGATTGACCATAGCAATCTGCGAACGCAAGCTAGTCAGCTCGATCTCTTGTATATCAATCTGATCTAGCAGAATATGACCCGCACTAAGTTCCTGAAAACGGACTAGTAAATTCACCAGCGAGCTTTTACCCGCACCAGAACGCCCTACCAATGCGACTGTTTCTCCCACTCTCACATGTAAACTAAAATTTTCAATCGCTTTAGAGCCATCTGAATAAGTCAAACTTGCCTGTTTGAAATCAATATCACCCTTCAAAACAGGTGTAAGTTGTCCTGTATTTTTTTCTGAAGGTGTATCCAGCAGCTCAAAAACAGAATAGGCAGCCGCCATACCACGCTGTAATTTTTCATTGATATCAGTTAGTGCCTTAATCGGTTTAGCCAACAAACCTGCTGCCGTGATATAGGCCACGAATTCTCCAGCAGAGGTGTCTCCTAGAATCTGTGGCCGCAAAGCCAACCAGATAATAATACTGAGCGCAATCGCCATAATCAGCTGAACAATCGGGCTGTTCATCTGCTGCACGACCACCATTTTCAGGCCGCGTTTCAAGTTTTCATTCGAATAATGATAAAAACGTTGTTGTTCAAAGGCCTCCCCACCAAAGCCCTTGACCACTGCATTACCATTGACACTTTCTTGCACCACATGATTAATGTCACCCATCGTGGTTTGTACTTGCTGAGAAAGTTTACGCATGCGCTTGGCCGCTTTTCGAATCAGCAAACCGATTAATGGGGCAAATACTAAAATACAAAGGGTCAAACGCCAGTTGCTATACAACAAATACCCAAGCAAACCAATCGTAATAAAGCCCTGCTGCACCAAAGTCCTGATAGATTCTGTCGATGCTGCAGTCAATTGCTCGACGTTATACATAATCTTGGCAGTGATTTGGCCACTAGAATTTTCCAGATAATATTGTGCTGGTAGCCCAAGCAGCTTGGCAAATACTTCCTGACGAATCTGAAAAATCAAACTTCTAGAGATAACGGCAGTGTAATAACCACCCACAAACAGCCCTAAACCACGAAAAAAAATCAGCAAAACAACTAGAAATGGAAACCAATCCAGATTCTGCTGATTTTGCTGCTGAATTGCATTAATAATATATTCTAATAATTTTGCCACAGAAACTTCTGTGGCGGCATTCAAACCAAATCCAACGAGTACCAATAAGGCCGCGCCCCAATAGGGTTTTAGATACGCTAAGAGACGAAAATAAACCTTAAGATCCTGATTCACTAATAACCTCGAGATGGTACTTTGGTACTGATATTAACGTTCACAAAGCCCAGTTGACCTGCAACATCCATCACCCGGATCACATCCTGATGACTCGCCTTAGCATCTGCTGCGATCACAAACATCAAATCACGACGCTCCTGTGCAACCTGTTTGATGGCTGTGCTCAAATCGGCCACTTCCTGACTCGAAAGTGCCTGACCGTTGACTGCATAATGCCCGGATGAGTCTACCATGACTTCAATTTTATGATCATATTGTTTTGGTGGTACACCTTGCGCATCCGGCAAGGTCAAGTTCAACCGGCTTGGCTGATTAAACGTGGTGGAAAGCAACAAAAACACCAGAATAAACAATAAACAGTCAATCATGGGTGTCAGGTTAATCGGAATATCTTCAACCTGTTGAGAACGTTTAAATTTCATCAGAGTTCACCCACTCAACTGGCCTGCTTGATCAAGTTTTGTGCAGACTTAGGGCGCTGATAGAACAAAGCTGCGTGAAACAGCGTCGATTGTTGTTCTAGTTCAGTAACATATTCCATGACTAAACGCTGAAAATAACGGTAAGCAAATAATGCAGGAATCGCGATCAGCATCCCCGCAGCCGTTGTAATTAATGCCTTAGAAATGCCGGGAATCATCAAGGTTGGATTACTGGTTGACCCCAGATCAATCACCAAAAATGATTCAATAATCCCGAGCACCGTCCCCAAAAGCCCCAGTAAGGGTGCAACAGCACTCAGGGTCCCTAGAAAGTTAATGTTTTTTTCCAGATAGCCAATTTCTTTGGAGGCCACTGCTTCCATCTGCGCACGCGCAAACTGCTCAGTCTGATCCTGCGCCTGCTGTCCAGCATGCAAAATCCGCCCCAAAGTTGTGCTTTGCAATTGCGGGTTTTGTTCCAACACGCTGAGGACTTGCGGTAAAGATTGGGCTGACTCAAGCAATAAATTTTGAGGTAAAACGGCTGATTTCTTTAACCGAATAAACCGTTCAACTGCAATCGCCACAGTAAAAATTGAACACAAAACTAATGGCAGCATCAGCCAGCCACCCGCTTTAACCAGTTCCCACATCTTGCTTCCCCAAAGTTAAAATTCCCTCATAAAGAGGGACATGATGTTTTATTCAGCCAAACAGATATTCAAAATACCATCCAGTTCATCTAATGAATGGTAGTGAATGACCAACTTACCTTTACCCTGTTTGTTATGGTCAATTTTGACTTCAGCCCCAAAACGTTCGGTCAGTTTTTGCGTTAACTGTTGCAAGTCAGATGAGACCGTAGTTTTGGCTTTATCTTCTTTTGGCATATTCCAGTCACGGGCCAACTGTTCCGTCTGACGTACGGATAGGCTTTTCTCTATCACCATCTCTGCAACCGCCAACTGGTCCTTGGCCTTAAGTGTCAAAATCGCACGGGCATGTCCCATATCCAGCAAACCTTGCTGCATGAAATCTTTCACCGGTTCAGCCAGGCTCAATAAACGCAAGAAATTACTCACTGTAGTACGTGCTTTTCCGACTGTATCTGCAATTTCTTGATGGCTTAAACCGAACTCGTCATGAAAACGCTGCAAGGCCAAAGCCTGATCTATCGGGTTTAAATCCTGACGCTGAATATTCTCAATTAATGCCAGTGCAATCGCAACCTGATCATTCAGCTCGCGCACAATGGCTGGAATTTCACTCAGACCTGCCAGTTGGGCTGCACGCCAACGGCGTTCACCCGCAATAATTTCATAAGGATGTTTTTCATCATCGACCGGACGCACCACAATCGGCTGCATCACACCATGTTTTTCAATCGATGCTGCAAGCTCCTGCAAGTCTTGTTCATTGATAAAACGGCGTGGCTGATAAGCGCCGCGTTTTAACAGATGCACATTCATCTGTTTCAACTGACCATGGTCCAAACTTTGCGCTTCGAGTTGAAGTTTCTCTTTTTGAATGGAACCAAGCAAGGCATCTAAACCACGGCCTTTGGCCAGTCCACGTTTTTTAATGGTCATGCTTGCATTCCTTTTTTCGCTTTAGTCTTCTTTAACATCTCAGCCGCCAGATTCAGATAAGCGACCGCTCCTTTCGAGCTTTTTTCAAAATAAATAATCGGCAAACCATGCGCTGGCGCTTCCGCTAAACGTACATTACGCGGAATAACGGTGTCATAGAGTTTCTTGCCAAAATATTGCTCAAGCTCTGCCGACACATCCCTGGTTAATGCGTTACGCGCATCATACATGGTGCGTAATACACCAATAATTTGCAGCTCCGGATTTAAGGCTTGCTGGATACGGTCAATCGTCTGAGTTAAATCAGCCAGACCTTCCAAAGCATAATATTCGCACTGCATCGGGATCATCACACCGTCGACTGCGGCCAAGGCATTAATAGTGATCAGGCTTAAACTAGGTGCACAATCGACAATGATGTAGTCAAAATCATCACGAATCTGGTTCAAGGCTTCACGTAAAATAAATTCACGTCCTTCCTGCTCTGCAATTGCCAGTTCCACACCGGCCAATTCACGGTTGGCACCCAACACCTTATAACCAACTTCAGCTTTACTGATCGCCGTTTCAATCGGTACTTCACCGAGTAGGACATCTGTCACTGAATACAGTAAATCATTTTTCTGGATGCCGGAGCCCATCGTGGCATTGCCTTGGGAATCCATATCCACCAACAGCACACGTTTTTTCAATACGGCCAGTGATGCAGCCAAATTCACTGCGGTTGTGGTTTTACCTACGCCACCTTTCTGGTTCGCAATTGCAATAATCTGAGCCATGGTAACCCCAATCCTTCAAATGAATTAAATACGTTCTAATAACAATAAATGACGCTGTTCATCGAGTCGCGGGACAGCCAACTCAATCACCTTGCAGGAAAATTCGACTTGCAACTGCTCAATCTCATCCTGTGGAACCAAGCCCTTCATTGCAGCAATAATGGTTTTTTCGTGCATATACGGTTTGGAGGCATCCACAAAATCAAGTAACGAAGCAAAAGCGCGGCTAGTAATCACATCAAACTGGCCCAACTCGCGAATACTGTCTTCGTTTTCCACACGTGTTTGCACGGCAATCACATTTTTTAGTTTCAGATCAGCAATAAACTGCTTCAAGAAACGGATTTTCTTGCCATTGGAGTCCAGTAACACGCACTGTCGTTCCGGCTGACACAAGGCAATAATCATCCCCGGCATCCCACCACCGGTACCGATATCGAGCAGGCGGCCTGCAGGCAAGTCTTTCAAGATCGAGAGACTGTCCAGCAGATGTTTCACCAGCATTTCTTTCGGATCACGAATCGCCGTCAGGTTATAAGCCTTGTTCCACAACACCAAGGCATCTTGATATTTTAATAATAAACCTAAAGCTTCGTCGCTCAAATTCAAGCCAAGTGCTTGACTTCCCTGCTTTAACTCTTGAAAAAAAGGGTGCATAGATAGTCAACATCTCAAAAAATTTAATGAAGTATACCGATTTATTCAGCGTGGAACAGTAGTGAACGTCTAGCGAATATGCACTTAATCGTATAGACCCTGACGAATTTGTTGATCCAGTGCACTTAATCGCTCAGGGGTGCCAACATCAACCCAGCTGCCTTGCATTTTTTCTGCAGCCACTCGCTCATCATGCATGGCCTGCCTTAACAGCGGTGCCAATGGTCGCTTGCCCTGCTCTAAACCATAAAACATTTCTGGGGACAAAACCGCAATACCACTATAAGTTAATGCTTCACCGGCTTTCTGCTGTTCAAAGGTATAAGCACGTCCGTCTAACAGATGAAAATCACCGGTTGGATGTTGTACAGGATTCGGAACAAACACCAGATGTGCAAGATCACGATGCAATTCAATCTGCTGCAAGGGTGCAAAGTCCATGGTGCTCCAGACATCACCATTCACCAGAATAAACGGATCATCTCCCAGCAAAGGTAAAGCACGGATAATCCCACCGGCAGTTTCCAGTCCCTCACCTTCGTGTGACCAGAGAATTTCCACACCGAACTGAGAACCATCGCCCAAAGCGGCTGCCAGTTTATCTCCTAACCATGCGGTATTGATGACAATCTGGTTCACACCCATTTTTTGCAGCTTTTCGATATGCCAAACAATCAGTGGCTTGTCTGCAACCTGTAGCAGTGGTTTTGGGGTATGCAGCGTTAAAGGTCGCATCCGGTTGCCTAAACCTGCCGCGAGAATCATGGCTTTCATCAGGCAACCACCTCATAGACACCATATTTTTCTACAAATTTAGGCATGACACGCTGCTGGATAAACTGCATAAAAGGTTCCAGTTCAGCATAACCTTGGCTTTCTTGTAGTAAGTACCACATCACGCGCGGTAAATCTTTCAAATAGCCGGACTTTCCATCACGTTCAAACAGACGGACAAAAATACCCAAGATTTTGATATGGCGCTGAATCGCCATCAAATCGGCTTCACGTTTGAATTGCTCAAAACTGCGGTTCTGGGTTGTGGCTTCTGGCAGCAATTCATAAAACATCTTAAACCAACGATACACACGATCCGCATTCCACTGTACATAGGCATCCCGAGTAATCGAAATCAAGTCATAAGTATAAGCACCAATCACCGCATCCTGAAAATCAATCACACCCAACTCTTGCTCACCGGCAATTTTCATCAGGTTACGGCTATGAAAATCACGGTGTACAATCACTTGTGGCTGTGCCAGTGCAGCTTTGGCCAAAAAATCGAACGCTTGTTCAATGATCACTTGCTCATTTTGAGTGGTTTCAATCTGCAAAGAAGGCAACATCCACTCAGTAAGCAGATGCATTTCAGTCAATAGTTTCTCGTAGCTATAGGCAGGTAACTGACTCGCAGCTGCATCAATTTGCTGCAGTTCGATCAGCTGTTTAAAACTTTGCAAATAGTAATGATCGACACTAATCTCATTCAACAAGGTTGAAAGCAGTGTGTCGCCAAAATCTTCAAGCAATAAAAAACCATTTTGTTCATCTTTGGCCAAAATCTGCGGGACACGAACTTCATGTTGTCCTAAAAACTCGGCGATTTTAACAAAAGGTCTGACATCTTCTTTTTCTGGTGGTGCGTCCATCAACATCAAGGTTTTATTATTGAGCTGGATGCGGGCATAACGACGAAAGCTGGCATCGCCTGGTAAGAAATTGATCTCAAACAGATCTGAAGCAAGAACAGAGCTAACCCATGTATGTATCAATTGTTCGCGTTGTGTATTCATTTGCAATAAAATCTAAAACAGGCTGAGTTTTTTAAAGTCTTAAGTGTAGCCACTTATCAAGTTTTTCTCTATGATGCGACAATAATTAATTGCGAAAAGCATACTTGGTTAATGAGACAAATGAAGCATCAGTTTAAATTTAATCCTTTAGCGACTGCTATTTTGACCCTACTCTGTGGTAGCTCGATATCAAGCTATGCTGCGTCAACAGAAACAGCGTCAACACTCAATAACGAACAATTACAAGACACATTGCAAGAAGCTTACCCGGGGCAAGCTTTTTTTGAGCAGTATTATGTTGATAAATCTGCACCTGAAGCACAGCAACGACAAAATGGTTTCAGCTCACAGTATTGTCAAGGTGCGTGGGTCACTCCGATTCAACCGTCATCTGAAACATTGGATCCCGAGCAAACCACCTCAACCATTACTGCGGATTATGGTCACTACAATCCTTTAGGAGACTCTGTACTCGAAGGCAATGTTGTGATTGACCAGCAGGGTCGTATGATCCGCGCAGATAAGATCACTTTGGATAAAACCCAGACCTTTGCCAAAGCCGAAGGACGAGTGCAAATGGCACAAGGCGGCTTACTCGCACAAAGTGATCAGATCAACTACAACCTGCGTACTCAGATCGGGGATCTCAACAACAGTTTTTATATTGCTGAACAGCAACATGCACATGGCCATGCTGACAAGATTGCCCGCACATCACCGACCGTTGCGGTCTTAGAAAACGCCACTTACAGTACCTGCCCACCCGATCAAAGTCCTACCTGGAAAATTCAGGCCGATCGCATTGTGCTTGATCAGGATACAGGGCGTGGTGTAACCCGCAACACCAAACTTTATATTAAAAATACGCCAGTAATGGCGGTACCTTACTTTAATTTCCCGATTGATGACCGTCGCACCACCGGGATTCTTAATCCAAGTTTTGGTTATACCAATGATGGTGGACCTCAAATTTCGGTACCCGTTTACCTCAATTTAGCACCTCATTATGATGCCACTGTAACACCACGTTATCTCGGTGGGCGTGGTGCAATGCTAGAAGGTGAATTCCGCTATTTAACTGAGAGCTTCGGCCAAGGAATGCTCTGGGGCGGATATTTGCCATCAGATACAAAGTACAATGATCAAGACCGTAAAGATCTACACTTTTTACACAACTGGCAAATCAACAATACCCTTGCAACCAATCTTGAATATAACTACGCATCCGATAAAGATTATTTTGCCGACCTGAATACCAATCCCAACTCCAAAACCGATTTAAACTTGCGTCGTGTGTGGCGTTTAAATTATTACAACGATATTCCCGGCTTATCAGCTCAACTAAAAGTTGAAAATTTCCAAACTTTAGACAAAACCGTCAAAGATCAAGATAAACCGTATGCACGCTTACCTCAATTTTTACTCAATTATGTCACTGGAAATCGACAAGGGCTCGAATACGAGTTCAACAATGATACAGCTTATTTCAAAAAATCTATCAATGATATGACCGCTGCAAATGAAGGTACCCGTATTTACAACCAATTTGCAGTTCGCTACAACTATCGCACACCATGGGCCTTTATCATTCCAGAGGGTTCTGTTCGCAGCATTAATACCTTTGCCGATCGTAACTCAGATACCCGTAATGCAGATACATCGACCATCGTGCCACAGTTCACTTTGGATACTGGACTAACATTTGAACGTGACGGCAAATTTTTGCAGACTTTGTCACCTCGTGCATTTTATGCCTACGCACCTTATGAAAACCAGGATAACTATCCGAATTTTGATACAACATCAGCCTCAATTAACTACAATCAATTATTTAACCCCTACCGTTTTTATGGACACGATCGCTTAGAAGATAATAATTTTCTATCACTTGGTTTGAGTTATAGCCTCTTAAATTCTGAAGGACTTGAAGTACTAAAAGCGAGCGCAGGTCAAAGTCACTATTTTGAAAATCGTCGTGTTCGACTGACAGAGAATGAGAAAATATACTCCGACTCTAGAACTGGGCCGATTCTCAACCTATCTAGCCAACTTTCAAAATACTTTACAATTAATGCGAATGCTGCTTGGATGCCAAATGGAGACAATGCACAACGTGATTTCCAAATGTATTACACGGGCGAACATGGCAATCTATATAATTTAGGCTATTTTAACCGCAGAGAGATTATTGACCGTCAGAAGTACTATGATCAAGTGGTTGCATCATTCATACAACCGATTCATAACAACTGGCGTATGATGGGCCATGTTCAGTATGACCTCGACAATAATGTCGCACGTGAATATCTACTTGGCGTAAATTATGAATCATGTTGCTGGGCGGTATCAGTCTACGGGCATTCCTATTATAACGATCTTGACAATGTAAATGATTCGTCGGTAAAGCCAAACCGTGCAATTATGGCGGAACTGACATTAAAAGGTCTCGGAGCATTTAACAATAAATTGGCATCGCTACTCGAGAATCGAATTTCAGGTTTTAATAAGATTAATCAGTATTGGACACAACGTTAATGAAAACGAAGTATATTCAACAGTTTTTTAAAGCAACCACGCTCGCACTTTGCATTTCAGTTTCTATCCCATCATTCGCTCAACCAGCCAATGACGAAGTAATTGCTGTGGTTGATAACAGTGTCATTTTACGTAGTGATTTAAACCAGCTGCTTGCAGAAACCAATTATCAGTCAAAACAACAAAACCAAACTCTTCCCCCTCAATCAATACTTGAGCAACAAGCCTTAGAAAAACTGATTCTACGCCAAGCTGAACTACAGCAAGTTAAACGTTATGGTCTCAAGGCCGATGAACGTGCACTGAATGAAACAGTTTTAAAAGTTGCTCAGCAATTCAAGGCTGGCTCCCTAGAAGAATTACAACAAAAGTTAGATGCACAAGAACCTGGCAGTTATGCCGCGTTACGTAGTCGTATTGCCGATGATCTGGCAATTAACCAGTTGCGTCAGCAGCAGGTGATGTCACGTATCAAAATCAGTGACCAAGATGTTGCAAACTTTTTGAAATCACCGCAAGGCCAAGCAGCATTGGGTAATCAGGTTCACTTGATCCACGTGCGAATTTCAGCAACCGGACAAGACCAGATTGCACAAGCCACTGCTCAACAAGTCAGAACAGCACTACAAAACAGTAATGATGTCGCTGCGCTTAACAAACAATACAGTAATAATGGCATTCAGGTGGAAGGTGCTGATATGGGATTCCGCAATCTTGCAGAAATCCCGGCAGAACTGGCTGCTCAGGCAGCTGCCTTACAGGCGGGCCAGACGAGCGCATTGATTCCATTACGTGATGGTATCCATCTGATTAAACTCATTGAACGGAAAAATAGCGAGCAGCGTGCTATCGTACCTCAATATCAAACCCGCCACATCCTGATCCAACCTTCTGAAGTCGTCAGCAGAGACAATGCCAAACAGATTATTGAAAATATTTATAATCGTTTGAAAGCGGGTGAAGACTTCGCTGTACTTGCTGCAACTTTTTCCAATGATCCAGGCTCTGCACGTGATGGAGGAAGTTTGGGTTGGGTGAATCCAGGTGTCATGGTCCCTGAGTTCGAAGAGAAAATGAAAAATACCCCTGTTGGGCAAATCAGCGAGCCTTTTCAGACACAATTTGGCTGGCATATTCTACAAGTCACCGAAACGCGTCAGCAGGATATGACGAACGAGTACAAAGAACGCATGGCACGCCAGATTCTAGGTGAACGTCAATTTGATACTGAGCTAGACAGCTGGTTGCGTGAAGTACGGGGTAACGCGTATGTTGAAATTAAAGACCCAGAATTAGCCAAGAAATAAATGAGTCCAACAAAAGCCCTGTCAAAATAACAGGGCTTTTTAAATTCTGCATATAAATTAAAAAAAGGCCTCTGAAGAGGCCTTTTTTTATATTACATCTCAACGATTATTGTCATCGTCTTGAGTGTCTTCGAATTTAGTATCGTTGTCGAAGCTTGGTGCTGATTGACCACCGAAGCCGCCTTGGCCACCAAAGCCACCTTGACCACCGAAGCCGCCTTGACCACCAAAGCCACCGCCCTGACCACCAAAGCCACCGCCCTGACCACCAAAGCCACCGCCTTGACCACCAAAGCCACCGCCTTGACCACCAAAGCCACCGCCTTGACCACCAAAGCCACCGCCTTGACCACCAAAGCCACCGCCCTGACCACCAAAGCCACCTTGTGCACCTGCTGGAGCACCCGCTGGACGTGGATTACGCGCTGGCACAACAGTTGAAATAGCATGCTTGTAAACCATTTGGCTTACGGTATTTTTTAATAATACAACGTATTGGTCAAAAGACTCGATATGACCTTGTAATTTAATACCGTTCACAAGGAAAATAGAAACAGGAATACGTTCTTTGCGGAGAGAATTCAAGAACGGATCTTGTAAAGTTTGACCTTTAGACATTTTATAACTCCAAAAAAAAATTAAAAATCAGCGCAAAAAAAACTATCTTTATGTGTCAGTTAAAATTTATAAAAAGATAGTTGTTAAATTTTGCTTTATCCGTAACAGTTTCGCAAGTCTTGTCGCGCTAGCTCAATCGTCTCATAAGTTTGAAAAACGTGCAGTTCTTGCAAAGAACGTAACCAAGTATATTGACGTTTGGCCAGTTGTCGTGTTGCAAATAGTGCCTTATCTTCCATTTCTTGCTGTTTTTTCTGACTTTTATCGCTTTTTAATAAAAATTCGAACACCTGACGGTAGCCTACCGCACGCATTGAGGGTAAATCCACATTTAAATCGTATTTTTCAATGATTGACTCTACCTCATTTAAAAAACCGATTTCCCACATTTTGTGTAATCTTTGTTCAATACGTTTATGTAATTCTAACCGATCGGGCATCAATGCATAGTTATGAAATGTATAACGATACGGCTGATTTTTAGGCTGTTCTGCCTGTAATTTTGTAATCGGTTGGCCGGTCAGTTTATACACTTCAAGTGCACGAATAATCCGCTGTCTGTCACTCACCTTAAATTTGTTACCTGCCAATGGATCGACTGCCACCAATTCTGCATATACCGACTCCCAGCCTTCCGCTGCCGCTTTTGCCTCAATTTCAGCACGTACCGCATAATCCGCACTTGGCAAATTGCTGGACAAGCCTTCTAATAAGGCTTTGAAATACAACATGGTTCCACCCACAAGCACTGGAATTTTGCCTTGTAGATGGATGGCATCAATCAGTTGGCAAGCATCTTCTACAAACTGGGCTGCAGAGTATACTTCGAGTGGACTAATAATATCGATGAGGTGATGCGGATATTGCAGCTGCTCTTGCTTGCTTGGCTTTGCTGTGCCGATATCCATATCCCGATACACTAAAGCCGAATCGACGGAAATCAGCTCAAACTGACCACGCTCATAAAGCTCACATGCCAATGCGGTTTTACCACTTGCGGTTGGCCCCATCAAGTTAATGACAGGCAATTGATTTGACATAGAAGCTTACTCTCCTCGAGCAAATAATTTATCTAATTGTGCCAATGGGAAAGCACGCCAGGTTGGCCGGCCGTGATTACACTGACTGGCAAATTCAGTCTGTTCCATCTGGCGTAACAAGGCATTCATTTCGGACAAACTCAACTGACGATGCGCACGAACAGCACTATGACAGGCCATTCCAGCCAGAATATGATCACGTTTCTGCAATAAGGCGTGTGCCTCATCACGGGGGTCAAGATCAGCCAGTAACTCTGGAATCAATGCAGCAAAATCAGCCTTATGTAAAATCGCTGGCACTCCACGTACAACTACCTGCTCATCACCATACTGATCAATATCCAATCCAAGCCGTTGTAACTGAGGTTTCAACTCATCCACCCGCGCCGCTTGCATCCGGCTAATCGGTATTACTTTTGGAATCAACAATTGTTGAGAGATCCAGAACTCGGGTTTATCCCAGGCTTGTTTCATTTGCTGCAATACAATCCGCTCATGCGCAGCATGCATATCTACAATAATCAGGCCTTCAGTGTTTTGTGCCAGAATATAAATGCCATGTAACTGGGCAATCGCGATGCCCAACGGGAATTCATCAACCTGATGTGATGGCTCTTCCGCCTGTTGCATAGTAGGTGCTGCAGATGTTTCCTCTGTTCGCAGCGGTGCAAGATAGCTTTTTAAAGCATTATTCAGTTGAGCCGAAGCCCCTGTATAGGGTTGTGGCTGATAGGCCACTGACCGTACTTGGCTGGCCTGAAAGTCAGTTAACAACTCCGTTGAAGCCTCTTGTTTCTCCAGCGGTGCATCGGTAGGCAGATCCGCTACACGATGGAGTTGAAATTGCTCTTGAAACCGCGGTTGGATTGCTGTTTGCGCTGTCTGTTCGGTTTCAATTTTTAATGCTTGTGCTAAATCAGCAGTTGCGGTTTGAAATTGTGCCAAGGTTTCTTTGGCATAATGACGCACAAATTCATGCACTTCACGCTGATTCAAAAAGCGGATTTCATGCTTGGTCGGATGCACATTGACATCGACATTTTCCGGATCCACCTGCAAAAACAGCAAATAGGCGGCATGCTGATGACCATGCAAGATCCCGTCATACGCCATACGGAGCGCATGGGATAAAGTTTTATCTTTGACAATCCGACCATTCACATAGACATATTGCAGATCTGCTTGTGCACGTGCATCGGATGGATGCCCTAGCCAACCAGACAGGCGCATATTGATACTTTCAGCATCAATCCAATACGCATTTTCGGTAAATGCACGTCCCAACAGTTGCTGAACCCGCTGAAACCGCAGCTCACCACTATCTGCAACCGGCAGATTTAAACGGATCGTATCGTTATGTTCTAGAACAAAACGAATATCAAAATGGGTTAATGCCAAACGGCGGACAATTTCTTCAATATGGCCAAATTCAGTGCTGGGTTTCTTTAAGAATTTACGCCGTGCAGGCACATTAAAAAACAGATCCTGTACACGTATATGTGTGCCTTTTTGCGTGGCAACCGCCTGTACCTGCTGATGAGTAAAAGCCGTTCCATTGACCTCAACTTGATAACCAATGCCAGAGTCATCTTGGCTACTGGTCAGCGTTAAACGTGAAACAGCCGCGATCGAAGCCAAGGCTTCCCCGCGAAAGCCGAGACTGACAATCGCCTGTAAATCTTCAGCACTCTGGATTTTACTGGTCGCATGGCGCATCACGGCAAGCGGCAAATCTTCCGTATGAATCCCGCGACCATTGTCAATAATTTCAATTAGCGTGCTACCACCCTGCGCTACCCGAATAATCAGCTCGGTCGCACCGGCATCAATCGAATTCTCCAACAGCTCCTTGACCACGGATGCCGGGCGCTCAATCACCTCACCTGCAGCAATCTGGTTGGCCAGTGCAGGATCAAGCGTATGAATACGACGTTCAGCAGTATTTTGCTCAAACTGCATGTAAAGCACCCTGCAGACGCTGGTATAAGGCTTCTGAATCCATGGATAACGTGACTTCACGTCCGGTTTCTTCTGCAGTTTTCTGCAGATCGATTTCTAGATCAGCCGCTGGAATCTCATCACCACCTTTAGATGGCCATTCAAACAGAAACAGACCATTCGGCGTTTCCAGATAATCGCGAATACCCATCAATTCCAGCTCATAGGGATCCGTCAAGCGGTACAAATCAAAATGAAAAATATCACGCCCGTTGACCTGATAAGGTTCCACCAAGGTGTAGGTCGGACTTTTCACTGAGCCTTGGTGCCCCAAACTGTGCAGATAATGTCGGGTCAGCGTCGTTTTGCCTGCCCCAAGATCCCCCATCAAATAAATCACGCCGGAAGTAAAATGCTGTGCCAAAACCTGTGCCAGATTTTGGGTATCCTGTTCATTGTTTAAGATGACTTTCAATGAATACTGCATATCACTCACAACATGATTCAAAATTACAAACATGATAGCATTGCGAGACTTTAAAGCCTATGTTGCCGGTTAAGATTGCGGCTTTTTTCATCTTTTCCAGTGCAACTGTCCAGCTTTTTTAGGCGAAGCCATTTCCCATGAATACTTGATTCTCCTACTATGCTAAACACTGATTTCACTCCTCCGATGCTTGATGGGGTCTGCGCCAGCAAACTGCACCTACCACCGCAATCCCTGGTTTCAGTACACACCGTATTCGAGTATCTGTGTCAGGAATTTCCCCATATAGATCCGGCAGAGTGGCAACAGCGTTTTCATGATCACCTCATTTATGATGCTGCAGGAAACCAGCTCCAGCTAAACAGTCCCTATCAGGGCAATAGTCATGTGTTTTACTACCGCTTTCTGGCGCATGAAATCGAGGTTCCTTATGAACATCAGATTCTGCATGAAACCGATGATCTGCTGGTGGTTGATAAACCACACTTTCTAACGATGAGTCCCACCGGACAGTATGTACAACAGACCCTGCTCGTGCGGCTGAAAAAACAAACCAACAATGCCGATTTAACGCCAATCCATCGTTTGGATCGTGAAACTGCTGGTGTCGTCCTGTTTTCCAAACGGCCGCAAAGTCGCGGGCTGTATCAGCAGCTGTTTGCAGAGCGACAAGTAAAAAAAATCTATCATGCGATTGCAGGCTACCGTGCAGACTTACCTTTTCCTCAAACCATAAAGCTCAGAATGCAAAAAGGTCAGCCTTTTTACACCATGCAGGTGGTTGAAGGAGAAGCCAACAGCGAAACCCATATAGAATTATTAGAACAGCACAATGGCTGGGCCAAATACCGGCTTTCACCACATACCGGCAAACAACATCAGTTAAGGGTACATCTGAATCATTTAAATATTCCAATCCAGAATGATCCACTTTACCCGGAGGTGCAGCATAAAGCCGAGGATGATTTTTCCTGCCCTTTACAACTTCTCGCCAAAGAAATTTCCTTTCCAGATCCTGTCACTGGTCAGATCATGCACTTTTACTCCAATTTTGAACTCACATTGAAATGATATTGTAATGACATTTAACAGACTTTAATTTGCTCAGATCATTGAAATTACATCGTGATTGTTTAAAATAAAGTCTGAAAAAATTCTTATTCTTTTGGTTTAAAATTCATGCGAAAAACAGAGGTTTATCAAGTCCGACTTGATTCACAAGAAAAAAAACAAGCCTTCGCGGTCTTTAAACAGTTGGGGATTACACCGGCACAAGCGGTACGTTTGTTTTTCAAACAAGTCGTATTAACCAAGTCCATTCCTTTCGCAATAGAAAACCAGAACATCAATATGGAACAGTTATTGAAAATGCGAAAGGCAAAATCTGAAGCTAAAGTTTCAACGTCTGGATTGGATGATGAACACGAAGCCTTGTTTGAAGAATTAAATGCGTTACTCAGTGAAACCGACAACCGTTAATTTTGACGTTTTAATGTCACTGTTCGCGTAAACAAAGTTATAACGTTTTAGTGCTCATTTTTTGGTTATGCTCTGTAAAGAATAAAAATAGTCTTGCAGGAAGCACACCATGATTGTTCGTAAAGCTGAATCTGAAGATTTACCTCAACTGGCTGTCTTGTTTGATGAATACCGCCAATTTTATGGTGCTTCATCTGATCTGGAAAAATCGCTCGATTTTCTACAACAACGTTTTCACAATCAGCAGAGTGTCATTTTTATCCATGTGAAAGATGAACTCATTACTGGCTTTGTCGTACTGTATCTTGGTTTCTCTTCGGTAGCCTGTTCAAATTATTACATTCTCGATGATGTCTATGTCACCCCTGCTTACCGGCGTCAAGGTTCAGCCAAGCAGCTGATCGATACGGCGATTTTATTTGCACGCCAGCAGGAGGCTTTACGCATCACCTTAGAAACCCATAAAACCAATACTGAATCGCAACAGTTATATGAAAAAATGGGATTTATTCAAGATGGCGAATTCCAGACCTATCATTGCTTTATTCGCTAGCCCGGGTTTTGGCCAGATTGACCTGTTCTTCTGTCAAATAAATCCATTGCCCTTCATTTAAGCTATTCAAACTTAAAGCCCCAATTTGCTGGCGGTGTAAGGCTTGTACTTTATTACCTACGGCGGCCAACATGCGTTTAACCTGATGATAGACACCCTGATGAATGGTCAAGCTTAATTGATAGTCAGATAATCGGATGACATCAGTTGCAGCATACAGTCCTTTTTCGTTGCGCAATTCGACACCTACCTGTAATTGCTGGATCTGCACCTCACCAATTCGGTCTACCGTGGTCACATGATAAACTTTCGCCACATGCTTACGCGGATGGGTTAAGGCTTGTAAAAAGGCACCATCATCGGTCAGCAGCAATAAACCGGTGGTATCCTGATCCAGACGTCCGACACACTGCAATCCCCGATTGAGTAGAACTTCAGGAAACAGATCAAAAACACTGTGATGATGCAAAGGCTGGTGTGAACATTCATAACCTTGCGGTTTATTCAGTGCAATATAGACCTTTTCACGGTAATGATAGGTCTCTCCATACACAGTAAAGGGCATTTCGGGATAAGGCTGAATCGACTGTTTCATGTCCGTACAGACTTGACCGTCCACAGTGACTGCTGCATTTTTGATTAACTGCTGACAATGTTTACGCGAACCAAATCCTTGCGATTGCAACATTTTTTCCAACAGCATGTTCAGCCCCATCATCAAAATCAACAGCAGGCATTGTATACCGTTTCCGCCAGAAGTCATCCCATCCGTACAAGCTCGGTAAAAAGGCGTACAATTCTGTCTCTGTCGCTCAAACCAGAGTTTTTGCTTTGCTATGCTCTCCCATCTTGACTTAAACCTCATCGTGCTGATTATTCTGCTAGCCTGCGGTATTCTCAGTCACAATTCCACTATTACCCTAGCCGCTGCAATTTTAATTATTGTACGCATCACGCTACTCCACGATTTTTTTCCCTACATCCAGCAGTATGGCCTGCATCTGGGAATTCTAATCCTGACGGTTGCAGTCCTGACCCCAATTGCCAGCGGTGCAATCCCAGGAGAAGCTATTCTCAAGTCCTTTCTCAACTGGAAATCTCTGCTCGCGATTGCCGTGGGTGTCGGTGTCGCCTGGTTAGGGGCACGGGGTGTCAGCCTGATGAGCCATCAACCTAATGTGGTCGCTGGATTGCTGATTGGGACGGTTGCTGGTGTTGCCCTACTACGTGGTGTTCCGGTCGGTCCACTAATCGCCGCCGGGATTTTATCTTTATTAATCGGCAAGTCTTAAGCCAAATTTAGCTGTGTTTATTTATCCATAACGGCTAAATAACCTCTGGCTCAGCAGTATGCCGATGATCGAAAAAACCGCCATCAAGATGCCCACCCAAAACCAGCTCTGTGTCGTGGAAACAATCACCGCAACGGTCGGCGGTAAAACAAATTGAGACGTTGCAGAGAACTGCAACACCAAACCGACGGTGGTACTAATCGCAATCGGTTGAGCGGCAAAGCGTAAGGCCTGAGAAAAGACAATCGCCGCCACAAGACCACCAAACAAAGAAAAGGCAAAGACCAAGCAATATTGCAAGAGAAATGGCAACTGATCCTTAAACAGATAAAAACCCAGCGTACACAGCATCATAACGACAAAACCACTTTGTACTAAAGTTTTAGGCAATAAACCCCGTTGCAGTAACAGGCCACAGATAAAAGTTCCAACCGCATTGGCGATGGTGACACAGGCAGTGAGTGCGCCCGCAAGCTGCAGACTGAGTTGATTTTGCTGATAAATGGTAGGCAAGAAACCCACCAGACTTAACCACTGGCCCGCATAGACCCCAAAAATCCCAGCCAAGATCCAAGCAGGTGGATGCCGCAAGGTCATTTTAATCAATTCAGCAACCGGAACCTGTTCATGCTGCTGGGTAGGCAAATGTGGGATGACTTTGACAATAATGATCGCAAGTACGGCACTTAACACTGCCAACCCGATCCAGACACCCTGCCAGCCCCAATACGGCAATAAAAATGGAGTGATAAAAAGTGAAATCCCCATCCCGCCGCCCATATAGGCACTCCATAGCCCCATACGGACATGTAGTTTTTCCACCGGTACCAGTTTACGGATCAAGGCAGGTGTACTCAGGGTCACGATTAAAAAACCGAAACCTTCTATAACACGTAACAGTAGCATCAAATTGATACTGTGCGAGCGACTCCCCAGATAGCTGCCCATGCTGAGCAACAGCAAGCCCAGCACAATACAACGTTTCAGGCCAATTTTTTCCGTATAACTGCCAAGTGTCAGGGCAAACAACATTCCCGCCCCTTGAACCAGCGATAACAGGAATCCCGCCTGAACCAGCGAAATTCCCAACTCAGCCTGCAGTACTGGGACTGCGGGAGGCAATTTACCAATGTGCATGGCAGCCACAAAGCCCGCCACAATAATCCACAGATCTTTACTCATCCATTTAGACTGAGACACGTCACTTTTCCTTGTTGGTGATGCCTCTCAGCTTAACAAAGACCCAGTATTTTTTTAGTCATTATTCTGATCATTAAATTGTTTTTTACGATGAATAACAAAATCTTGAGCTCATAACCTAATCTCAATTTTAATGTAATGATCACGTAAACCAAAAAACACCAAATGCATCACTAAGCCGGATAGTATTGATGACGTTTCTGCGAGAACTTATCCAGTTGCTTTAAAAAACCTTCAAAGTAACTTTTGTCCTGATCTTCGCTACGATAACCCGCATATAAGGTACGTCGCAAACCTTGAGGTGAAACACAATCCAGACGGCGACTGGTCACCCATCCTTTTTGTTCATACTCATTGACCACCCAATCCGGCAAGGCTGCAATCCCTCGGCCACTCGCAACCAGCTGAATCAACATCTGGGTTAAATCTGTGGTGCGGATCTGTTTAGGTTGGATATTTGCAGGTAAAAACAGACGCGCCATAATGTCGAGTCGATGCTTGTCTACCGGATAGGTAATGAGCGTCTCTTCTGCGAGCTCCTGTACGGTAATCCGCTCAGTACGCACCAAGGGATGGGTATTGGAAAGCACCAAACGCGACTCATACTCAAAAATCGGAAAGTACTCAATGCCCTTCAGGGCAATCGGATCGGCTGTAATCAACAGATCAAATTCACCATTTTGCAACAGTTCGTGCGGATTCGATTCAAAACCGGAAGCAAAATCCAGATCCACATCCGGGTATTGTTGACGATATTGGTTCAGCAATGGCATCAGCCAGTCAAAACAGCTGTGACACTCAGAAGAAAAAATAATACGACCGGTTTGACCATGCACAATTCGAGCAATATCGGTTTGTGCAATCTGGATTTGTGGCAAGACATCATCTGCCAGTTTCAGCAAACGCTGTCCGACATTAGAAAAAGTCACCGGACGGGTTCTGCGGTTTACCACTTCTACCCCATACCAATGATCAAGCTCTTTCAACTGATGAGAAATGGCAGAGGGCGTCAGGCATAAATCATTGGCAGCCGCCACCAGCGAACCATGCTCTCGTAAAGCCAAAAGTGTTTTAAGATGTCGAAGTTCCAACATAACAGCATAATAAAAATGAATTTAACTCAATATAGCATAGATTTAATTAGTCAGTTTCACTTTAATTTCTCATGCATCCTATGCCCAACAATGCATAAGCAGAATCGGTTCTTGTCATGGCTTTAATACCAATATCGGAGGTGATCCCCGTATTGCAGCCAAAATCGAACTAAATAGACCCGATTGATGCAGGTCTACACTTATTAATTTTTAGAAATTCTGTATGTTATGACAGCATCTTAATGTATTCAGTATGCGTAAGCACCATCTCTGCTGTTTTAAAGATGCTGAGAAATTAAACTCCATAGATCCGAAATTCTATCTGGCACGTGGTCGTACACCCTGCTGTCCAGACGTCGATGCACTGGAAATAATCAAATGGTCTTTTGCAAATAATCATTACTTAATTCTTGAATTAAATTCAGCTCAAAAATTTAAAACTGTTTTTTTTGATTTAATAGCATAAGTGGATCGTGCTAAGGCATTAAACCACTCCATTAAGGTTGTGGTCCTAAGCAGAGAAACCCATAGAACACTGTGGCTATGCTACAGATCACACTCCGCTTCAAGCCAATCCTGACTCGTTGGAATTTTCAGATTTATGCTCAAGTGTTTGATGATTTAGGTGTTGGTGGTGTGGACTAGTAGGTACGGCTAAACGCAGATGGCGTTCACACAGAGGGTAAAATGGCGCAACAGGTGCGCGCCAAGTTGGTGGTGACAACGTGATTTGTTTGGTTGATTTTGCTGTCCAATGATCACCCTCTTTTAACATCACAAAGCGTTCTAAAATTTTTTAAAGCTCAAAAGAGATCTCGAACAGAATCTCTCCTGTTTTTGTTGCTCACATAGCAAAAATAAATAATGTTTACTCAAACTCATCCGTTCTAGTAATACTACACATCAAAATCGTAAAGCCCCTCTAATCAGCAACGACAGCAACTCAATAGTCGCATCAATTGACATCTATACTGGTAAGAACGACTCCTCACCCTGAACATTCCCTCAGCTTCAAAACTAAAGAAATAAAGTGATATAAAAAAAGCCCTGCAGAGTGCAGAGCTTTGACTTCATCGCTGCTTAGTTAGATGAATGGGGTTCACCATCTTTACTGACGGTGACATTGGCACGTAGATCCACAATTTTTCCAGTCTGATTATGAAAAACTGTCAGATTTTTTGCCCCCTGCGCCTGGGTCAGCACGCCATGATCAAGCTGATAAAAATTGGCATAGTCCTGGCTATTATAGCGGTTCAAATGTTGCACACGCTTTGCCGGGATATAAGTTGCCCACATCCACAAACTAATCGCGCAAGCAAACAGAATCACCAGATAATGCTGAATACTAATCGCACCCAATACCTGTTCAAATAAATGTGGGCGATGAATCGCGATAAAGCCCATCGCGACCACCAACAGCGGCTTCCATAAACCAATCCAGCCCATCCACAACAAGGCTGTCGTGGTATTGGAAAGATATCTACGATACCAAGGCAACTGATGACGTAGATTAATAATCAATTTTGCACTCATCTTGCCACCTTCTCATCCGAAGTTGAGACACGAATACCACGGTCTGGACTGACCCAGCGTGCACGCTGGCCAGTACCCATCAGTAGAACTTTCGGAAATGCCACAATCGAAGCGAACAATGTAATGATCCAGAAAATAAACGGATACCAGATCATCCAGTAAATATTACGCAGCAAGTATGGCTCATAACGACTGTCCATCCATTTACTGATCACAAACTGCACCAGACAGGTCAAACCTAAAAACAGCCCACTTCCGGCAGGTAACACGGGTGAACTTGCCACCAGATCCAAACTATGTGCCGGTAAAATCAGCTGTAACAGCCATATCAGGACAATCAAACAAAGTGAATAAGCCCACAGCAGCGTACAGCACATTTCAATAAGTAACGGCCATAAAAAATTCAGCTTGGGTTGAAACAAGGCATCAATATTTTTAACCAGAACCTGTGCACCCCCCATCGCCCAACGCAAGCGTTGCTTCCATAAGCCTTGTAAAGTTTCAGGCATCAAAATCCACACCAAAGCATTCGGTTCGAATTCGATATCCCAACCGGCACGTTGCAATTTCCAGCTAATATCAATGTCTTCTGTCAGCATATCGCTTGACCAATAACCCACCTCATGCAAAGCGGTTTTACGGAAAGCGGTAATCACCCCGGAAACCGTGAAAAGTCGACCGAAACTACGCTGGGCACGCTTAATCATGCCTACAATTGAGGAGAACTCACCAACTTGAATACGGCCAATCAGCGTTGAGCGGGTTCGGATACGTGGATTACCCGTCACGGCTGCGATCCGTTTATCCGCGATAAAATGACGAACCATCCAGGTCGCAACATGCGGATCAAGCAAGGCATCACCATCAATACCGATCAGGTATTCTGCATCGGTCACCAAGGCACCAGCTTGTAGCGCCATCGCCTTACCTTGGTTTTCTGCCAGATGCACCACCCTTAAACGCTCATGTTCCAGACAGAGGCGATCCAAAACTGCTGCAGTATTGTCCGAACTACCGTCATTAATCGCAATTACTTCAAAGTCGGGATAATCCAGTGCCAACGCGTATAATAGCGTTTCCTCAGCATTATCTTCTTCATTAAAACACGGGATCAGCACTGCAACCTTCGGGGTTTCTGTAAGTGCAGGCGGCTGATCATAATCCGGCTGTTTGCGTTCGGTACGGTAAAAGCTCAAGGCGCCAATCATCCATAAATAGGCCATAAGCATAGGGTAATAAAAACTGAAACCAAGAATGGTTTTCCACAGCGAGGTTAAAAACATGAGAATATCCTTTATGGCACCATGCTGTTACTTTTCTGATCAAAAGCCTTACTCACGATCGCTGGATCCGGATGTTCCTGAATAGGATCATCCGGATAATAGGCCACATGAATTGCTCCCTGCTGATACAGGCTGTTGATCGTGTTGGCAATTTCAGTCGATGGAATTTTTTGCTGGTTGCGCCAGTCCACCGTCTGTAACTCAAATACGGTTTTTTTCAAACCTTCAGGATACTGTTTCACCCGGTCTAGCATTTCTGCGTAAAACTGATCAGGCTGCGCGACATTTTCCATATACGGCATGGCCATGATGGCAGTAAAGTCGTAGTTCTTAAGGGATTCTTCCAAGGATTGCGAGTACCAGTTCTCCGCATAGGGCTTAAGTGCTACTTGTGCATAGAGATTACGGGCAGTCATTAAAAATGGCTGATAACGTCGTACTTCAGTCACCAGACTTTTCGCAAAATTATCCAGATAACTGGTTTTAAATGCCGTCCATTTCTGTAATTGCTGGTCATCCTGTCGCACTTTTACAAAATCAGTCGACATGCCGTTTTGTGCATACACCGTTTTCGCAATCGGGCTGACGTCCTCATAGTCTGACAAGGTCATGTCATCGTGGAACAGCAAGCCGTTGAATGGGGTAGATTTCGCGAGATCCTGATAAATCTCTGTGACCACACGGCGCACTCGTGGTGAAAATGGGCTGACACGCAAATAACCCATATTCAAACGGTCTTGCTGTGGTCCCTGCTCAGTTTCAACCCGATCCTGTGCAGCAGGCTCATTTTTAGGAAATTCCCAGGCCATAATCGGCATCCAGGCATAGACGCGGCGGACTGCTGTACGCGTCTGAATAGACCAGGCCACATGATTGAACAAGTCAGCACGTAACGGAATATGACGATTCGGGAAATACACCAGATCTGCCGAGCCATTACCATCCGGATCCGAAAATGCCTGCAAATAGACGGTATTGACCTTCATGGCATTAATGCGGTCGAGTAACACACCCAAATTTCGTTCTTGCTGTGCCGGATCTTTGTCATAGATATAATCCAGATCAACATGCATGATTTTCTGTGGTCGGTTGTTATCCGTCTGATTCAACTGGCGGCTTTGAATTTCAGTTTGTAGCGCCTTGGCATCCATATCCCGATCGACCAGCACACGGGTTAAAGCACCGAGTGAACTCTGCACATGGTTGATCCCATCATCCAGCGTCATGGTAATAGGCATGCCTAATTGAGCTGCAGTTTTCACCACAAAGCTATTATAACGGCCATACGGCCACACCATAACCCGTGGGCTTTTTAAGCCATGTTGACGCAGTAACTGATTATTGGTTTTTAGGTCTTTGAAAATCCGCTGGTTATATTGCGCATCACTCTCATAACTATGGGTATGATCATGATAGGCATGGACGATGGCCGCGGCTTCTGAATCATGTTGTGGATTGGCGTTAATGCCTTTATGCAGATCATAACTATGGCTCGCGACCTCAATCAGCCCGGAATCCTGCATGGTCTTCATTTCCTGCCAGGACAAGAACTTGTCACGTGCTTGTTGCTCTCCCGCAAAATCAACGGGCTGGGTGTCTTTCGGTTCAACCCATTTACCGACTACAGCAATCACGGCGGGAATTTTCATACTTTTCAGCACTGGAAAAGCATTTTTATAAAATGTTTTGTAACCATCATCAAAGGTAAGCATCACCGCGTGTTCGGGTAATGGCTGTTTTCCTTTATGTGCTGCCAGTACCTGATCGACACTAACAAAATGATAGCCATGTTGTTTCAGTGTATTGAGGTGCTGCGTAAGTTGCTCCACCGAAACGGCATAGCTCGGAATGAGTGGTCGATCTGCATGACTCACCACTTCATGATAACTGATGACAATCAACTGGTCGGAAGTGCTAGATGGTTTTTGTGGGGTAGTCTGTGCATTGGCACCGAAGGCAAAGCATGTAATACCCAGGGCAAGCATTGTTTTTTTAAGCAAGGGGAAATTCATAGATCGTACTCGCTCACAACGAGCCTATTATCGATTACCAAGGAAGCCATTTAAATCCGCCAATCTTAAGCGAATCTTAAAAAGTGTGAGGGATATCTCAAAAATAATTGAGAAAAACTGATACAAAGCAAATGAGTTATTATTCTTTAATTTTTAATCGCTTAAATAGTTAAATAATGAATAAACATTCATGAAATGATCAAAAAATAAGACTCCCCTCTTTTTTAAATAGATTAAAAAATCACGATCAGATAATAAGGAATTGAAGATGCAAATGAGTTCATCACTTGAGCATTCAGGTTTATCCCATACAAGAATCTATATCCGTGTCTTTCGTTACCTTTTCGCCACAGTTTGGACAGTACTGATAAGAAAAATTTTTCAATTTTTGATTCGATTCAATTAAATGCTCACGCATCAAATGCACAATGATTTCATGGGTTTGATGATAAGGTAAACCAATTTGCCGACGGATCTGTTCAATCGTGGCCTGATCGCGCACCAAGTCTACCTTCTGGCTTAACAAGGCTTCCCTGAATTGTTGTTCTAATAATTGATTCCTTAAATTCAGCTCATTTGCCAGACCAGTCGCCAAAATACCTGCCGGCAAAGCGGCAATCCCCACCCCCAAAATAGTAATGATAGCACCGAGTATTTTACCTAGATCGGTGACTGGAGTTACATCACCATAACCGACCGTTGTAAGCGTCACCACAGACCACCACATGGCTTGTGGAATAGATCCAAAATGTTCAGGTTGAGCTTTATGCTCAACAAAGTACAATACCCCTGCCGCCATAATAATCAGGATAGAAAGGATAAAGAGCACCGCCTGGAAGGAGCCTTTTTCTCGTTTAATCACCGCCAGTAAAATCTGCAGTGAAATAAAATAACGCGTCAGTTTGAGTAAACGCAGTAATCGCAATACACGCAAGAAACGCAAATCAAAAGGGACGAAATAATTAATAAATGCCGGTAAAATAGCGATGAGATCAATTATTGCTCCCCAGCTCATCAACCATTGAAGGCGTTGCTTCCAAGCAGGTTGTTCAGCATCCTGTTCTGAAATGCTCCACAGTCTCAACAAAAATTCAATCGAAAAGATCCCAATCGACATCAATTCAAAATGATCAAAATACCATTGATAGGCTAGATAAAACTGATTAACCGATTCAAAGATGACAGCCGCCACATTGGTTACAATCAGACCAATCAAAAAATAGTTTAAGACACGACTGAAAAATGAATCGTATTGTTCATTTTCTAAATGGTTATAGACCCAACGACGAAAAGATGACCAAGCAAAAAGTTTCATTGATTATTAGGGATGATTGCTTGCAGAAAATAGTAATCGCGTTCCCTATCCCAACACAATAAAAAATCGCTTAGACATTCGCTATTTGTCTATTTTTATGTTCTAATGGCCTCAGTTTGAGATGAGCCTCTTACAGTATATAAGCTCAGACTTATATACGACTAGCCCCTAACCATGGGGCTTTTTAATGTCTAAAAATAAATACTCATACTTCATTAATGTAAAGAATCATAGTTTTTTAGATAGACAATTGGACCAAAAATCATGATTCAAATGTTTTAAATTAGAAGATATAACTAGGATTTAGTTCTAAAAATATAAAAAATAGCAATATTTATTCAAATGGATCTGGCAACTGATCAAGAATATCCTGTTTATCACAGTGCTTAAAAAAGAAGTATAACGTAGAGTCAATTATTCTCATTCTTTTGCCTGATCTATCATAATCGACAAATGGTGGTTTAATGTTAGAGTCTAATTGATGTTTTGTAATGTTATTTAAAAATGTTGCTAGATCACTAGATCTTATATCTTCACGGTTTCGATGATGAACAGATCTAATTTTTTCTAAAAGCTCAGTATTAGATAAACCATTTTCTAAAGACAAAAATTCTTGTGACAATAAAACTTTAATAAAATAATAAGGGAAAGCTAAAGCAAGTTTACCACTTTGATTACTTGTTTTACGTTTAACTATCGAAAATGATTCAAAACTCCGAATATGTCTTGTACCATATTCTTCACTTTTTCTACGAATAGCCTCTTCGAGATTTTTTGGTGTAATAATAACCTTAGTATTTGATGTTTCCAGCACTCCTGCATCAATACAACAATTTTTACATACTTCTTGAACAACCCCTACGCTATCAAAACAGCTATTAATCAACTCATCCTTAACTTGTGAAAAATCAACATTTAATAACTCTTCTCCTTTTTGTATTACTCTTTCAAAATCTTGCTTTTTCCACGGTTCTACAGCTATTTCTGTAATACGGTCTACCAAATCACCGTTAAATTGTGAAAGACGATTTACTTCCCTCCAAATACCTAGAATAATAAAAATTATTCCTTCATCTTGAAACACACGTAAATCATAAGATAACTGTTCCTGAACTTCTAAAGTTAAGTAATGGAAATTTTCAAGAACTAAAAACTTATTAATTTTAAATTTTCTTAATATTTCTGATACATCTTGTGCGAGATTTAAATCATACCCTATAAAGTTTTCTTTAATAGCAGTTGTGGAAGATTGTTTATCTGATAATTCTCCTCCTGCTTTAGCATCAGCAATAAATGGAATTCGAATCCCTCCACTTCCATTAATTTTACCACCACTTTCTTTACTATCAGTTGTAGTAGAACTCTCAACAAAAGTAATTTCCATTTGTCTTAAAATCGATTTATAGATATCTATTCTATTAGTCTGCGGCGAACACTCTACTTTAACGTATTGATCTCTTTCTAAATTATTTAAAATTAAAGAAGTCTTCCCTTGTTTTGAAGATCCATATACTACAATCTCATTGCCATCTGTTATAGCTTCTTTAAAAGCATTATCAACCTCTAATCTTTCAATATATGACTTAACTAATTTACTTCTCACACCAAATACATCAGAGAGCTTATTTATTTCCATTTTATTCTCAATAAGATAAGGGCTGATTAATCAGCCCTTATTCTTAACTCAATTTAAATTATTTTTCAATAAATTAAGACAATTGAGCCGCAGCAATTTTCTTGGTATCTACTTCGCCAGCTTCAGAAGTATATTCTTCCATTTTGTCGAAGTTCAAATACTTGTAGATGTCTGAAGCCATGCTGTCGATTTGCGCAGCATATTGTTGATATTCTTCCGGAGTAGGAAGTTTACCCAATACAGCAGCAACAGATGCAAGCTCAGCAGACGCCAAGTATACGTTAGAACCTTGACCTAAACGGTTCGGGAAGTTACGGGTAGAAGTCGAAACAACAGTCGTGTTCGGTGCTACACGTGCTTGGTTACCCATACACAATGAACAGCCTGGCATTTCAGTACGTGCGCCAGCTTTACCGTAGATGTTGTAGAAACCTTCTTCCATCAACTGGTGTTGGTCCATACGAGTCGGAGGAGCCAACCATAAACGAGTAGACAATGAACCACTTGGTACTTTATCTAGAAGTTTACCCGCTGCGCGGAAGTGACCGATGTTAGTCATACAAGAACCGATGAACACTTCATCAATTTTGTCGCCTTGAACTTCAGAAAGAAGTTTTGCATCGTCTGGATCGTTCGGGCAGCAAAGGATTGGTTCTTTGATGTCAGCAAGGTCGATTTCATACACTTTGGTGTATTCAGCGTCAGCATCTGCTTTGATCAGACTTGGATTCGCCAACCATTTTTCCATGTTTTCAACACGGCGTGCCATAGTACGCGCATCGCCATAACCTTCTGCGATCATCCACTTCAACATGGTGATGTTAGAACGTAGGTATTCAGCAACTTTCTCTTCAGAAAGCGTGATTGAACAGCCTGCAGCAGAACGTTCAGCAGAAGCATCAGAAAGTTCGAATGCTTGCTCAACAGTTAGGTCAGTTTCCATTTCAGACAAGTCGATCTCAAGGATACGACCAGAGAAGATGTTCTTCTTACCTTTTTTCTCTACAGTCAAGTCACCCGCTTTGATTGCGTAGTAAGGGATCGCATGTACGAGGTCACGTAGTGTGATACCAGGCTGCATTTTACCCTTGAACTTCACAAGTACAGACTCAGGCATGTCAAGAGGCATAACACCCGTTGCAGCTGCGAATGCAACTAGACCAGAACCCGCTGGGAATGAAATACCGATTGGGAAACGAGTATGTGAGTCACCACCAGTACCTACGGTATCAGGAAGCAACATACGGTTTAACCAAGAGTGGATAATACCGTCACCTGGACGAAGAGAAACACCACCACGGTTCATGATGAAGTCTGGTAGTGTGTGATGCATCGTTACGTCAACTGGTTTTGGATACGCAGCAGTGTGACAGAAAGATTGCATTACGAGGTCAGCAGAGAAGCCCAAGCAAGCCAAGTCTTTTAACTCATCACGAGTCATTGGACCAGTCGTATCTTGAGAACCTACAGTTGTCATTTTCGGTTCGCAGTAAGTACCTGGACGAACACCTTGACCTTCAGGAAGACCACATGCGCGACCTACCATCTTCTGAGCTTGAGTGAAGCCTTTACCAGAGTCAGCAGGTTGTACTGGAGTACGGAACAATGTAGATGGTGCTAGACCCAAAGCTTCACGTGCTTTAGCAGTCAAACCACGGCCGATGATCAAGTTAATACGACCACCTGCACGCACTTCGTCTAGAAGTACTGGAGTTTTCAATTCAGCTTCAGCAATTTGCTCGCCGTTTTTGAACGCAGTAACTTTAGCTGCAGCACGATCGATTTTAAGGGTAATTTCATCACCCATGTTCATGTTAGAAACATCGATCTCAACTGGCAATGCACCCGCATCTTCCATGGTGTTAAAGAAGATCGGCGCAATTTTACCACCTAGGCAGTAACCACCTTCTTTTTTGTTTGGAATGTGCGCGATTTCGTCACCGAAGAACCAAAGCACAGAGTTAGTTGCAGACTTACGAGAAGAACCTGTACCAACAACGTCGCCCACGTAAGCAACTTGGTTGCCTTTCGCGATCAATTCTTTGATTTGGCTCAATGGACCAACTTCACCTGGTTTTTCAGGGTTGATACCATCACGTTCGTTTTTCAACATTGCATTTGCGTGCAATGGAATGTCTGGACGGCTCCATGCGTCTTGTGCAGGTGACAAGTCGTCAGTGTTGGTTTCGCCAGTCACTTTGAAAACGGTCAGTTTGATTTCTTCTGGAACGTCTGCACGGTTTGTAAACCATTCAGCATCAGCCCAAGACTGAAGTACAGCTTGTGCATTTGCATTGCCTGCTTTTGCTTTATCAGCAACGTCATGGAATGCATCAAATACTAGAAGCGTTTTTTTCAATGCTTCAGCAGCTAGGCCAGCCAATTCTGCATTGTCTAGCAATTCAACAAGAGGTGCTACGTTGTAACCACCAAGCATAGTGCCAAGTAAGTAAACTGCACGTTCTTTAGAAACAAGTGGAGAAACAGCTTCACCTTTTGCAACAGCAGCCAAGAAAGCAGCTTTTACATAAGCAGCTTGGTCAACACCTGCAGGAACACGGTTTTCAAGCAAATCTACTAAGAATGCTTCTTCACCCGCTGGTGGATTTTTTAATAATTGGACCAACTCAGCAGTTTGAGCATCATCAAGTGGCTTCGGTGGGACTCCGAGTGCGGCACGTTCTGCAACGTGTTGGCGGTAAGCTTCTAGCACGGTTTATTCCTCTTTTTAAAAAATTACTTGTAAATTCCAGCTTTGTATAAGCTTCACAAGCAATATGGACTGCAAAATTCTACTAAAATTCCAGTTAAAAGTTAATGCAAGCAGCGTGTTTCTTTGTGATGCCCGTTATTTTATATCTAAATGATGTTCATATTGATGATGGAATAAGCGGTCATACTCAAATCTTGCACTTTACCTTGCAACATTTACCCTTTGTACTGGATTTCACACATAAAAAAGGCAACACATGTTGCCTTGTTTTCGTTTTAAACCATATACCACTTTAGTGAACCGTGGTTGCGTCAAGATAGCTTTTCAAGGCTTCGCGATCACCACAAAATCTCACCTGAATTTCATCCTCATGCCACATACTGTGGTCTGCACTGGCGAAAGAAATTTTAACTTGATATAACTTGGCCTGTTCATCAATCACACTATCAATTTCGACCTGATCCCCCAAGCTTAAAACGTAATGGCTGCCTCCAATGACCATAACGCCTTTCTCATCTTCCAAGAGCAAATCTGAATTATGCAGATAACCTACCACTTTCATTGTTCGCTCCTTATGATCATTAAAATTTAGTTCATTATTGATGATTTATCAGACACTTTCACCTTTTAGTATCGAGCTAAATGTGACAATTTATGTGCAATATCTGCTTAGGCTATTTTATTGCTCGCAAAAATAAACCGTTCTTAGAACGGCTTATAATTTGGCATCTTGTCATGAGCGGTTTTTAAACAGCGCTGATACGCTTTTTCCTTAAATTGCTCACGGAAAGTATCTTTATCCTGTTTCACTTCAGCATCAGAATACTGATAGGCCTCATCAATCAACTGCATCACCATTTTTTTGATGATTGGATCCTGAACCTGATTGGCATGTGTGACTGCCTGATCTTTTGGAATAATATTTTGGCGATCCAGCATAATAGAGCGTGCTGCATTGCCAATACTTTTACAGTAGCCCTGCCATTGCTCTTCCGGGGTAAGCGGCTTTTTCTCAGCACAACCGACCAATGCCACCATTACACCTAAAACCAAGAATTTTTTCATTGTCTTACTCCTGCTGCGCACTCATCATACCGCAATGCAGCACTTTGTGTAGAGGCAAAGAAAAAATTGCTCTGAAATTCAACTCACACATCCTGCAGGTACGAATAGTGGAACTGAATGAATTCAGTATTTTTTAACTCAATCTTGAAATGACGTTGGGAATACTCTGCTGCAAACACTGTCTGAGCAATACATGATCTTAAAATAAAACGACTGAGCCAATCGATTGACTCAGTCGTTCCAAGATTAATCCTACACCAAGCACTTGAGTGATAACCTAAGACCATCCAGAAGCCTATTGTGCTTTTAATGATCCTTTTATGCCTTGTTAAAATAGTTAAAAGGCAACTTCAGATAACGTATACCATTGGCTTCCGGCTCAGGGAATTTACCCCCATCCATATTGACCTGAATCGACGGTAAAATCAGTTTCGGCATCGCCAATGTGGCATCACGCTGCTGACGCATTTCCACAAATTGCTGTTTAGGTGTGTCCTGCTTCAGATGGATATTGCTGGTCTTTTGCGTTTTGATGTCGGTTTCACAAACGTAATGGTCACGCCCTTCCGGCTTGTAGTCATGGCACAGAAAAACACGCGTGTGCTCTGGCAATTCATACAAACGTTGTACCGAGTCAAACAAGATCGATGCACTACCTTTCGGGAAGTCACAACGTGCTGTTCCATAGTCTGGCATAAACAGGGTATCACCAACAAACACCGCATCACCGATCACATAGCTCAGACAGGCCGGTGTATGTCCCGGTGTCGGAATGTTATAGGCTTGCAGCTCACCAATCTGGAAATGCTCATAGTCATCAAACAGATAATCAAAGGATTGGTGCGAATTAAAATATTTGATGTCCAGATTATAAATCGCACTAAAGGTTTCCTGCACGACGGCAATTTTGTTGCTCATCGCGATCTGGCCACCTAGTTGCTCCTTGAGATACTGCGATGCTGTCATGTGATCAGCATGCACATGCGTTTCAAGAATCCACTGTACGCTCAAGCCTTCACGCTGCACATACTTAATAATCTGGTCTGCATGCGTAGTGGTGGTGGTGGCAGAGGCCGGATCATAGTCCAGCACGCTGTCGATAATCGCACATTTTTTGCTTGTTGGATCGATCACCACATAGCTAAAGGTGTTGGTGGCATCATCAAAAAAATCTTGTACGATCGGTTTTAACTGCGTCATGAACGGCCTCCTAACAATTGACGGTGAATCATGACCCCGGCAAACATCGCAAGGATAAAATACAGGGCTTCATAATGACCCAAACCAATCAGAGTCAAACTTGGTGCAGGACAGATGCCTGCAATTCCCCAACCTATACCGAACAATAACCCACCAATCACCAATTTGGCATCAATTTGTGTGTTATTCGGTAAATCAATCGGTTCATGAAATACGGTTTGCGGTTTTGGACTACGCATAGCTTTTTGGAAAGGAATAAATGCCACCATAATGGCACCACCCATTACAAAAGCCAGACTCGCATCCCAGTCACCAAACACATCCAGGAAATCTAGAACTTTTTCCGGATTGGACATTCCCGATACGATCAAACCGACAGAAAACAATCCACCAAAGATAAAGGCCAATAAATTTTTCATGACAAGCCTCCCAATAGATGGCGAATGACATAGACAGTCACAAACCCGGCAAACATAAAGCTTAAAGTTGCAACAATCGAACGTTTAGATAGACGGCTGATCCCGCAAATACCATGACCACTGGTACAACCCGAGCCTAAGCGCGTACCGAAACCTACCAATAAACCCGCTACAACCATCATCCACGGACTGGCACTAAGTTCAATATTAGGTGTAGTTACAAAACCATAAAAGAACGGCACAACAAACAGCCCGAGCAGGAACCATAACGCTGGTGTTTTAAAAAGCGTCTGAGGATTCATGACCTGGGCAATCAAACCACTAATCCCGGCAATTCTGCCATGAACATACAGATAGCCCACGACGGCTAGACCGAGTATTGCCCCACCGATAAAAGCAAGGAGAAAATCGTGCATTGCTCAACACCTTTACAATATATAATTTTATATTATATAATTTTTATAATTAATCAAGTCCTATCGTGAGGAATTTTGATTTGGAAGATTTCAATCCAAACCGACATATTGATTTTAGTAATGTTCCTGTCGTAACCAGCTGTTTAAAGGCACTGTCTAATCCCGATCGTCTGAAGATTTTATGCAGCCTGAGCCAGGGTGAACAAAATGTACAGCAAATTGAACAGCTCACGGGTATTCAGCAGCCCACGCTGTCCCAACAGCTCACCGTACTGCGCAAGGCAGAAATGGTTGCGACACGCCGTGAGGGCAAACAGATTTTTTATCAGATTTGTGATGTCAAAGTACTACAGCTGATGCAAACCCTATACGCTTTATATTGTGTAGATCAGCCAGTAAATCCTCAAATTCTCTAATATTCCACACCATTATTTAATGAACAGAGCGGTTCTCACCGCTCTTGTTTAGAAACGCCAATGATAGAACAAGTCAATTGCACGCTCGAGCGACTGGCTCGCTTCAAAATACAGTCGTTTGTTCATTTGATAACGCAAAGTCAGTTTGTTCACTGGCGTGAATACCCCCACCCCATAACGAATAAACAGATCGGGTGTGAGATAACCCGTCAAACTGACTTGGGTATCATCCCCTGTTCCCTGTGCGTCCAAAGCCAAACCACTCAAACCAAAACTGCGGCCAATCTGATTGGTCAAGGCACGTGTACCTCCCAAGCCCAAGCTAATCCCGGCTGCAGCAATGGTATTATTCACGTCTGATTTAAAGCTCTCGGCCTGGCTCAAACCACTGGTACCTTCATTGATCCTTCCCGTAATCATGGCATTTAATGCTTCCTGCTCAGACAGACCGGCATCGTTATACACTTGAATATTCGGGCTGGCTGCTGTGCCCGTCACCCGAATACCCACCAAACTACCTTGTACCGTTTTATTGGCATCAATATCCAGAGTTGGGTTGGAGGCCGGGCCATTGAAACGGGCAATTGCACGGTTCAAATCTAGACTTTGGCCATACGCCTCAATTTTGACACGTTGGCTGACTCCAATCGCACCACTGGCACGCATGGCTGTTTCGGTTCCACGTTGAGACAAATACAAACGGCCAATCAACGGAATACGACTGTCAAAGCCCTGGAAAATTACCCGATCACCCAAATTGACCTGCAAATCGGCGCGAATATCCCATGGTTTGGCTGCACGCAGAATGGCCAACTGATTTTGGCCTTCACGTATGATTCGTACATCAGAAGACACGTTGACAATCGGTGCAGAGGCTTGTGGCATTGAGATCAAGGCACGTGGAATATCGATTTTACCATTCACAGTTAAACGCCGATCCGCTGGTAAGACCTCCATATTGAGTTCTGGCGTGACTGAAGCGGTAATGAGGGGAGCCTGACGCATCACCAAATTTTCGCCTTTCAGACTCAACCGAATCCGAGGTTTATCCTGCCAGTTAATCTCCCCATTCAACAACCCTACACCCGGGCCACTATTAAATGCACCCTTAATCGTCGCGGAGTTCTGACGAATGGAAGAATACACTTGCACATTACTGAGATTGACAGGCAGCGATAACATGCTGATGGCACCATTTTTCAGGCGCATCTCGCCATTCAGTAAAGGATTCGTCAATGTTCCATTTACCTTACCTGCAAAAGACAAGGTGCCGCCCATAGAACGTACATCCCGGATAAACGGCTTAAATACCGCCAACTGCACTTCACTGAATGCGACTTCACCACGCATTGGCTTAGCCGCTTGATAAGGATCAATCACTACATTGGCGTAGCCTGTCCCGATATTTGGCGTTTTTACATCTAAACGTAATAACAGGCCTTCTGCCACACTTTTTCCGATCAGGCTAAGCTCATCATAATTCATGGTCATGGCAGGATCTTGTGGATCATCAGGTGCTAAACCAATCTCACCTTTACGGGTGACCAGACGAGCATCCAGCTTCGGCCGGTTGCCATTGCTCCATGATGCTTTGGCATATCCATTCAATTTACCTGTAAGTGCCAAACCTTCTGGAACAAAAGCCTGAAAATCCTGTAAATCCAGATTTTGGGAAACCAGCGAAACATTGCCATTGGCACGACTCACCCGCATCGATTGATCAAGACAAATCTGACTGCGTGGACTGGTCCAGCAATGCTGCCCGATAAACAGTGAAGCTCTGGCTTTGGAATACAATAACGGTGCATTCTGCTGCTGAACCAGATGAATGCGGTAAGAATCAAAATCACCTTTCTGGATTTGGCCTAACCAATCATTTTGTGGATTAAAGCCACCGGCTAGCTGTACATAAAATTTTGAAAGGCGGTTCTGTGCCGAAATACGGACCAAGTGTGCTTGCCGTGTTCCAGCGAGAGAAATTTCAGCTGCATCTAGACTCCGCTTGCCACTACGGAACTGCTCCAGCTTGGCAGTCAATAGGGTTGGCGTTTGTGCTGCTGTGGGTAACTCACCTTGAACACGCAGTTTTTTCACACTGAACAGTTCGTTAAAGCCAAAATTATCAACTGCGAGGTTCGCTGTTGCCTTTAAACGAGGGACTGATTGCACATCCAGATAGCCATAGGCTCGGCCACGCAGACCGGAATAGAGTTGATTCAAGGCCGGTGCATTGATTTTGACTTTCAAGCTTTGTGTGTTGCCGGTTGCCTGAATCTGGTTATTGGCATACACCAGATATAAATTGCGTGCCTCAAACTGCTGCGGTAAAAAGCCTTGTTGCCGTGAATCCAGCAACAAAGTCAAGTTACCCCGACCTCGCAACGGTTTATTGTTGAGTGTCCCCGCCACATTCAGCTTTTCAATATTAATCCGTTTCAGCTGCTCTCCCCAGTTGCCCTGGGTTCTGATATTGCCTGACAGGTCACCCTTTAAAGAAGCAACAAAATATTGCGGTTTAAAATGCACCAGAGAGGCATTGAGATCCCAACCAATGCCATTTTGCAGATTAACCATCCCCTGCGCATAAATTTTCCCGGCAACCCCACTATGCTGTAACTGACGCACCTGAATCAGACTTGGCGTACCCGCAATCTGCAGTTTCAGCAGCCCATCGGTGTGCTGTATCCCGTTGAGTGAGCCATCATAGTTCACGGCGAAACTCTTGAACTGACCACCAGCTTTAGGGTTCTGAAACAGCAAGGCGATTGTGCTACGCCCGACCAGTTGCACCTGTTCTTGTTGTGCGGTCTGCACCAATTGGCCGGTCAGGTTAATTTCATTGAGCTGAATAATATGCTGGTTGGGTTTGGCATAAGCATGCACCTTGACCCGACCATTCAGATGATTAACCGGTGCTTGAGCAACTACCGTTTGCAAATCAAAATCTTTCGCCTGCAAGTCTGCATTCCACTGCAACTGGCGCTTTTCAGAAGGCAATATGACTGAGCCCGTACCGGTCACCCGTTGTTGCTCCTGCTGGAAAGTAAAAGCAGGAATGTTCAGACTATTGTTGTGTAGATTCAAACGTGCTTGATAGTGCCCAGTCGGTAAACGGCCCTGCTGATGTTGACGCACCACACTGGACAGCAACATATCCTGACGGCCAGGTAAGAGGGTCATTTTTAACTGCCCTGAATCACTGCTCAGCCAACCGATATAAGGTACGGCACGATCAATCCCTTGCCAGCCAATATCCAAAAACATCGGTTTGGCTTTGGCTGTCGTTTGTTGTGCTTGGTTCAGCGTCAATGACCAATTTTCATAACGGTCAAAGTCAATCTGACCTTTAACCTGTAATCCATTCGCCAGAGTCCCACTGGAAGCGATATTGGCATCGAGCATGGGCGGCATAAAATCGCGGATCACCTGTGGAATAATTTTGTCTTTAGGATTAAGCCGCTCGATCCGACCATTCGCTTTCCAGGTCACGGCATCTTTCCAGCCTAAAATGCCAGCCAGCTTGACAGTTCCGGACATGACCTGCCCCGTGAGGGACTGCACATCCAGTTGACGCACATAATCAGTGTGCATTTTTGCCTGATATTGACCTCGTGGGATGTATTTGCCACTCAGGTCACTCTGCACCTGAATATCCATGCCACGCGTATTCGCCTGAAATTTGGCCAGACCGTTTTTAGTGAACAGCTTTTGTTCGAGCAACAATGGCCATTCATAGTCTTTAAACTTGACTTGACCAAACATCGGAACACCCTGACGCACTGGATGCAAAACAATCCAGCCTGTCAACAAATCTGGTGTATACGTCTCCACACCTGCAGCAATGGTATCTAATGAGCCTTTCGCTACCACACGGATATCATGGATATTCAGATTGCGCAGTGCAGGCAGATTGACATCCCCCACGGCATGGAGTGGATATTTGCCATCAAAGCGGATCATCCCGCTGGCATTCCGCACAGCCAGATAGCCCATATCCATCCGGCTATCGGTGAATTTCAGTTCAGTCCCCAGCCATGAGGCCTCATTCAGCTGGATATCATAAAAATCGACCGCAGCTTTACTGGTTTTAATCAGCAAATGATCAAGATCTGCGCGATCAACATACAGGGCGAACGGTAAACGAATCGGTGCAAACTGGAATTCTTTATTGCTCGGTGGTTTTTTATAAATAATCTGTAAGTTTTTCACATCCGCCGTATGCAGATGAATTTCTTTGTGGATCACGGCACGCCAACCCAAGGTGACATCGGCACGATCTATCTTGACGTCAACTGTTTTTAAATTCACCCAGATGTTTTTTAGGATAATGCCGTGCAGTAAATTACCGCTTTCATACTGATAGGAGATAATTTTCTGCTGTTCCAGCACCCGATCCAGCAAAAATTTACTGCCACGGTCTGTAGAAAACATCACGAGCACAGCCGAAACCAGCAGTAACACCACGATCCCGAGTGTTAATACAATGCTGCGTCCCATACGCCGTTTTTTGACTAACGGCGTTGTGGTGGTTTCTTGCTGTTCTACGTCAGACATACAAATCCTGCTGAAGTCGATAAATTAGAGTTGTGAGCCAATAAAAAAGTGTAAGCGGATTGGATGACCCTCATCCGAGATGCCGGAAGCGACGTCCAGACGAATCGGTCCAATCGGCGAAGCCCAACGTACACCTAAACCGACGCTATAAGCTGTCGGCGTATTAAAATTCTGATCATAGGCATTACCGAAGTCGGTAAATAACGCCGCACGCCAACCTTCTTTAAACTGGTAATTATATTCTAGAGAGCCGACGGCCAAGGCTTGTCCACCGACCTTGTAGCCATACTCGGTTGGGGTCAGACTTTTATAGTCAAAACCTCGGATACTCTGGTCACCGCCGGTAAAATAGCGCAAGTTATACGGAACTTTCTGGAAATCCTGCGCATAGATATACCCCAGATCGGCACGGCCGACAAATTGGTGATCATCATTTTCCCCCAGTGAGTAAATGAAACGCCATCCAGCATTGACGATAGCCATATCCGCATCACTGAGCAGGCTTTCACTTCCCAACTCAAGCTTGTAAGTCTGTTTAAAACCTTTTGATGGATTCACGGGTTTATCGCTGTCGGTACGTGAAATCTGATAACCCAGCAATAAAGACTGCTGTTGTGTATCGGAACCTGGTGCCATAAAGGCATCCGGAATTTTCTTGGTATCAACGACACCCTGTTGGGTTAAGCGATCCAGTCGGTAACGCACACCATAAGTATGCTGCCAGCTGCCTAATGGGTTTTTAATAATCCGATCTCCCCCCACAACAGCGGATTCGATCATGAGTCCATAGCCTGACGCGATGTCATCACGTTCCTCACGTTCATAACCGCCAACCAGACTCAGATAATCATTCAATGGATGATGATAAGGAATGCTGTAGCTACCATCGATAGATTGACGGATACTCGATACTTCCATGTTGGCATCAAAGGCATGGCCGCGCTTGTTCACAATCGCACGGCGATACTGGGCTCGCACACGTGGACCCGTATCGGAGCCATAACCTGCACCGGTTTCTAGACTATTCAGTTTATCTGCGTTCAAAGTCACAATGACCGGAATTTTCTGCTCAGCACGTGCCTGCACTTTTAACCGTTCAGTTTCCGACTGTTTTTCCTGTTGCTGGGCTTGTAACTGTTGTAGCGTCTGATTTTGAAGCGTTTCTTCGTTGCCAGCAAACTGCTCTTCATCCACCACATTCTGGGTGACTTCCTGTGAAGACGCGATACGTTTTTGATCCTGGACCCGTAAATCATTTTCTGCCAGCTTGTTCTGCTCAATCAGAGCCTGGATGTCAGGTGGCAATTCCAGATTCCGCTCAACAGGATCCGGACGGATGGCATCAACAAGAGTGTAGTTAAAATAACGTGAGTTGGTCAGGTTATTGGCCAGTGAGTTGACACGCCAGAAGGTATAATCATCCCCGTCTTTCCAAGGCACCATCTGCTGCAAGATGTCCATATCCAGCGGCAAGGGTTTTGAAGGATCACTCATCCGGAACTCGGCAGGACCCACCGCATAACGCTCACCCGTCTCATAACGTAAATTGATTTCCGCGGTATTTTGCGGTTGGGCCACCTTGACATCATGTAGACGCCAATAGGCATCGAAAAAGCCGTTATCGGATGCCGCATCATTAATCCGGGTTTTGGTCTGCTCATATAAGCCGTGGTGAAAAATATCCCCAACATCCTGATCCGGAAGTACGCGAATCACCTGGAATTGCGGATGATTCTGACCTGGACCGGTAAATTCAACATTCTGCTGCTCAATTCGAACAGGCTCATTCGGCGTGACCAAGACCCGCACACGGTTTGCACTGATACGTTCAAATTTGAAACTGGCATTGTAATAGCCCACAGCTTGAGCAGCCTGATTGGAAATACTGCGTAATTGCGGCACCACCAGATTAAAATCTTCAAACGCTTCCTGAGTCACTGTGGAAAGCTTGCCCCGAATATTGGCAGCCAGTTCAGCAGGCGCACCCTGCACTTCAGCACTAATGCGTGGCACATTAGCGGTATTCAATTCACGTGGTGGCCGGACTTTGTACCATAGACGTTTGAGTAGTCTAGGAGGCTGATCATTTTCAGGCCGGGTTTCAGCTGCACTGAGTCCTAGTTCAGCCAGACTGCGTCCGCCATCATTCGCTTCCACAATAATCTGGCTGTCTGCCTGAATGTTTTGCATCAACTGGTCAATATTGATAGGCGCTTGGTTGATTTCTGCCAGTTCCTGCTGTGTCGCTTCTGCAACCACCACTTCAGGCAAAGTAGTCAGACCCGCACGATAATTTTGTGCTTCCGTTTTCGCCTGTTCAGCAACACGAAAAATTTCTTCTGCCAGATTGGGGTCAATCGTGGCAACTGGTAAATCTTCCAGTTCATCAAACTCGATGGGCTGAAATTCAGCGATCTGTTCAGGCGCCTGTTCTTGCTGCTGTAACAAAATCAGGCTATCCAGTTGCGTTTCTGGAGGGCTATTGACTGTACTGCTATGACCCGTATCCAGTATGACTTCTGGCGTAGCCGTATTGCTGAGCGGTTCTGCAGTCGTTTCCGGCTCTTGCGCCATAGTGTGGGTTGCCAGCACTGCAAAGAAAATACTTACACTTAAGCGTTTATTGATATCATGCATGTTCGACATCGGATGCAGTGACTGTGCAAGCATTGATTTCTTAAAATTCATTTTTGCAGGCATACATGACTCAAAAGTAAATTATTTTTAGTAATGGGTATGGTGTAATGAGCAACTTTTAACAACTCAAATCTATTTGAATTTTACCGGATAAAAAGCTGAAAATATCATACATGATTTTGTTTGCTCATTTACCAATTCATCACATTTCTCTATAAAAGTTTAAAAAGCAGTGTGCTTATGCAAAAACATCCCCATCTGTTACAAACACGCCGTTTTCTGCCGATGTTTCTCACCCAGTTCTTTGGCGCGCTGAATGACAATATTTATAAACAAGCGCTGTTATTGGTCATTACCTATGGATGGATCAGTCAACAGAATATGGCGGTCAGCACCCTGAATAATCTGGCTGGCTTATTATTTATTCTGCCGTATTTTATTTTTTCAGCGACGGCAGGTCAGCTGGCGGACAAATATGAACGTGCCCGGCTCATCCGTGGAATTAAACTGCTGGAAATCGTAATCATGCTACTGGGTTCAGCCGGTTTCCTGCTCGGCAATTTAGGGCTGCTGTTTATTGCACTGTTCTTAATGGGGACACATTCCACCTTTTTTGGCCCAATCAAGTATGCGATTTTACCAGAGATTCTCAAACCCAATGAACTGGTCTCCGGAAATGCCCTGTTTCAGTCGGGTACCTCACTTGCCATTTTATTTGGGATGATTTTAGGGGGATCGGTCATCTCTGCCTCACAAGGCAATATGTTCTGGATCAGTTTTACCGTTGTGGGAATTGCATGCTTAGGCTATTTTTCAAGCCGGTTTATTTACAAACAAAATGTCGCCGCGCCACATATTAAGGTGGATTGGAATTTTTTCCGCACCAGTTGGCAGACCTTAAAATATGCGAAAAGTTTACCGATCATTTTCTGTGTCTTGCTCGGAAATTCCTGGTACTGGTTTTATGGGGCCACCTATTTGACCCAGATTCCTCAGCTCACCCAACAGAACCTGCATGCGTCAGAAAACGTGGTGAGTCTTTTATTAACCTTGTTTTCTGTCGGCATTGGGGTGGGTTCAATGCTATGCCGTAAATGGGGCGGCGCCTCGGTAAGTATCAAAATGGTGCCATTTGGTGCTGTGGGCCTGACTGTTTTCGCCTTATATCTCGCTGCCAGCCTGATGTTTGTACCTGAACCAAGCGGAACTTTGCTCGGTGTGCATGATATGTTCACCCGAGGCTGGGTCTATTATCACGTGATGTTAGCTGTCACATTCTTGGGCATTAGTGGCGGTTTTTATATCGTTCCGTTATATACCCTGATGCAGGCCTATTCGCCGCGCTCACACCGTGCCCGTGTCGTGGCAGCGAATAACATACTGAATGCTATTTTTATGGTGTCATCGGCAATTTTTTCAATTTTCATTTTAAGCATCCTGCAAATTGATATTAAAATATTGTTCGTGATTACCGCAGTGCTCAGCGCCATCTTTACCCTATGGTTGCTGTTCAAAATCAAGCCTATGCTAAAAAATACACCAGGCTGTTTGGAGGATTAACTACATGCGTCACTATACCGGTCTTGATCGACTCATCCATTCCTTTGACCAAGCCCTAAGAAGTCTGGTTCCAGGCGCGACAGCTGCGCAGCGTACCAATCCGGCACAACAGAGTGAAGCACCGCTCAGCGTCAGTGATGCTCGACACGTCGCTGGTCTGATGCGGGTGAACCACACGGGTGAAGTCTGTGCACAAGCCCTGTATCATGGTCAGGCACTCACCGCGCGTTTACCCAATGTACGTCGAGAAATGGAACAGGCTGCACTTGAAGAACAGGACCATTTAGCTTGGTGTGAAGACCGCCTGAAAGAACTCGAAAGTTACCCAAGCCTGCTCAATCCAGTCTGGTACAGCCTATCTTTTGGTATGGGTGCGATTGCCGGGATAGCCGGTGATCAATACAGCTTGGGCTTTGTGGCAGAAACCGAACGTCAGGTCAGTCTGCATTTACAGGATCATATCAACCAGCTTCCTGCGGAAGATGAACGTTCACGCAAGATTCTGCAACAGATGAATGAAGATGAACTGCATCATCGCGATACGGCATTAAAAGCTGGAGGTGTGGATTTGCCCTATCCGATACGTATCACCATGACCGCGATTTCCAAACTGATGACCAAAACCAGTTACTATATTTAAATTACAAATCAGAAAAAGACGATGATCTGCTGAGATCAGCGTCTTTTTATTTAGAATATTGCCTCAACCTGAATCACTGGAAAATGTTGTGAAGAGGTCAAAAAATCTGGATGTGGCCAGAGTTCATATAATGGGATTTTGACATCTAAGGCTAACGGCAATTTTTTTGGATTAAATTGCATTTTCTGTAAATCCTCACCCCAGGCAATCAAATCCACATCCAGTGAAATCTGATGAGAAGGACGGATCCGCCCTGCTTCCTGCTCAAGCTGTTTCAGCTGTTCCATCAGCTGTTCGGCATTGACGGTACTTTTTAATAGACAGGCGCAGTTCCAGTAATCAGCACCGACACCATCACGACAGGGAATTTCATAAATCGGGGAGAATTCAACATCTCCCCACTGGGCGATTTTTGCAAAGGCACTTGCAAGCTGTTGTTGAGGCTGAAAGTTACTCGCCAGGGCGAGAGCAAAAATCTTTACGGTGGCGTTCAAGACGAATTCCTACAGAATTGGCTTGCGCGATAATGGCAGGCTTCCGGATCATAATCATAATCGATTCAATACCCGGAAAGGTAGTAAAAAGCGCATCGAGCACCAGTTTTGCGGCATGTTCAATCAGTTTCGGCTGTGCCTGCTGGATCACCTGCGCAGCAATTTCACAGATTTGTGCATAATTGACGGTATCTTGCAGTTCATCGGATTGCGCCGCCTGTGACAAATCATGATGAATGGTTAAATCCAGCAATAAAGGCTGCAGAATTTGCCGTTCCCAGTTAAAACAACCGATCACGGTCTCGACCTTTAAACCTTCAATAACTATTGCATCCATCATGATTCTCTTGGCTGGGCTGGGGTATCAAATTAACTGTGCTGCGGATGCAGATTCTGGATCATCTGCAAACGCTGGTCAGCATAGATGTCAGTATATGGTGCCAGCACGCGCATGAAACGGTCGAAATACAGCATTTGCTTGAACAGCAAGGCAAAGTCGCGCGGGAAACGGATACCATGTCGCTCACCCACCGCCACCATATCCATCATGATGTCGTTTAGATCCGCAGGATTGGTGTGCAGTAATTCTTGCGGATCAGCCAGCATGACTCCGCTGAATAAACGCTCCAGATCCTGCGCCAAAACCTGCGGATCAATCTTGCTGTCGGTCATGCCCATTTTCAGCATATTTTCAGCCATGGCGGGATAATCGGTTTTTTGCAACGCATCCATAAAGCTGATACAAGCCGTCCAAACTTCCGGTTTCAGCTGTCCGACAATGCCAAAATCGATAAACCCGATACGGCCATCTTCTAGCAACATCAGGTTACCTGCATGCAAGTCAGCATGGAAACTGTTACACATCATCAGACTGCCAAACCAGGTATTCATGGCGGTAATCAACACTTGTGACGGGTCTTTGGCATATTTTTTCACTACTTCAAAATCAGTCAGTGGTACACCATATAAACGCTGCATGGTCAGGACACGGCGGGTAGAATACTGATGGTAGACTTTCGGTGCAGTCGCCGCCTGATTGTGCGTCTGGTTCAGATACTGGATAAAGTCATCCAGATTGCGTGCCTCTTCAATAAAGTCGACTTCACGCACCATACGGTCTTTAATTTCTTCCACAATATCCGCCAACGACGCGAATTTGACTTTAGGCACCGCTTTTTCCAGCAATTTGGTCGCCCAATGCAAGACATTCAGATCAGTGTAGAGAATGGTTTCTACACCCGGCTTTTGCACCTTGATTACCACATCTTCACCGCTGACCAGACGTGCGGCATGGACCTGGGCAATCGAGGCCGAAGCCAAAGGCTGCTCATCAATCCAGGAAAAAATTTCATTCAGGTTACGGTCTGCAAATTCCGAAGCCAGTACCTGTTGAATATAGCTAAATGGCAAAGTTGGCGTCTGATCCAGACAGCCCTGAAATTCTTCAACGTATTCACGCGGAAAGAGCGATGGTGTACTGGCAATAAATTGTCCGAGTTTAATATAGGTCGAACCGAGAGATTCAAAGGTCTCCCGCATCAGTTTGGCATTGCTTGGTTTTTCTGTTGCGTATTTAATGCCGGCTTTGGCAACCACCACGGCTGTTTCACCCATACGGCCCACGGAACGTAATCCATCCCACCAGATATTTTTTTTCATCATGTTATAAACACTTCTTGATTGTGGCAGATTCTAGCAAAGTTCCCTTAGCTTAAGGAAAATCTTGCCTGACAGATGGGGCAATTTGTATCTTTTTCAAAACCAAGTAAACGCTGTTTCATGGTTAAGCCGTCCCACAGCAACAATTTACTGCGTAACGGTGTACGATTTAAACCTAAATACAACAAAGCGTGGTGGGCCTGTAAAGCGGCCATCACTACGGGCGTGGTTGCCAGCACGCCAGAGTCAGCGCAGCGCAAACTTTCATTACTGTGCTGCGCTTTGGGGAACAGGCATTCATAACAAGCGGAATTTCCTTCCACCATAAACAGTTGCCCTTGCAAGCCAATGGCTGAGGCACTGAGCAGAGGAACATTCTGCTCTACACAGACCTGATTCACCAAACAGCGCGTACTAAAGTTATCACAGCCATCGAGAACCAAATCCTGAGCAGAAATCAGGTCTTTGGCATTGTGAATCTCCAGTTTCTGGTTGAGATAATCCACCTCAATATGGGGATTAATACTTTGCAGACGTTTAGCCAGTGTTTCGGCTTTAAAAAAGCCAAGGTCTGCCTGAGTAAAGGCAATCTGTCGCTGCAAATTGCTCATTTCGATGCTGTCGGCATCAATGATGGTTAACTTGCCGACACCTGCGCGTGCCAACAGCTCGGCCGAGCTACAGCCGATGCCACCCGCACCGACGATCAGTACATTCGCCAACTTGAGTTTCTCCTGGGCATCGATATCCCAGCCATCCAGCAGAATCTGGCGACTGTATAAATGCATTTCTTCATCGCTGAGGGTAAAGTCGTTCTCGAGCTGGCTGGCCACGTGCTGATCCTGTTGATATTTAAAACTTGGAAATCCCAGGTGATTATAGAGCAAATCTTGTTATTCATCAGCTTAAGCTTATTCATACTGCTTTTTCACACAGATCCAATAACTTTGTAATTGCACTATCGTTGTGGCACGATGTTTTTTACACACAATATTGGCTCTTCAGCGATGCACAAAAACTCATTCGCTCAAGATTAGAAAGCAGGGTAGACACCATCCACCTCAGTCCTCTCAAAAAAAAGCACCCTTTCGGGTGCAAGAGCATGGAACTGTGATCAATAGACGAAGAAATCACTCACCCTACTTTTTGCATGGCATGTTGCTGTACTTTCTCGATTTCCAGTTGTTTGAGTAAATTACGCTGAATTTTGCCGCTTGAAGTTTTCGGCAACTGAACAATAAACTCAATTTCTCGTGGATAGGCATGTTTGGATAAGCGTGAACGTACATAATTCTGCAGCTTGACCATCAGTTCTTCTGAAGCTTGATATTGTGGTTTAAGCACCACAAAGGCTTTAACGATTTCTGTACGCTCTGCATCCGGTTTACCCACCACAGCCGATTCCAGCACTTCTTCACATTCCAGCAAGGTACTCTCTACATCAAATGGTCCCACCCGATAGCCTGACGTTGTAATGACATCATCAGCACGACCAATAAAATCAATTCCGTGATTTTCATTGAGCCGCACCGTATCACCTGTCAGGTAATAACGCCCGACAAACGATTTACGGTTATGTCCGTCATAGCCTTTAAACCACATCATTGGTGATTGTTCACAGTCGAGTGCCAAGGTTCCGACCTCACCTGTAACCACTTCCTGATGTTGTGCATCCAGTACAGCAAAGCGATGTCCCGGAATCGCGTAGCCTGCTGAACCCACTTTTTTCTCATGCTGTAAGGCATGATGATTGGCAATCACCATACCCAGTTCGGTCTGGCCATACTGATCAAAAATATTAACCCCCAAATCCTGTTTAAACCAGTGAATGACTTCTGGCGTTAAAGGTTCACCGGCACTACTGACCACACGCAAGTGCTCCCGAATGGACGCATCTACTTTTTCTTTAAAGCCAAACAGCATACGAAAAGCGGTCGGTGAACCCGCCAGATTGGTCACGCGATAGCGTTGAATGGTTTCCAGCGCATGCTCTACTGCAAAAGGCCGCTCATCCATAATGGTGCTGTGACCCAGACTCAGCGGTGCGGTAATCCCGTAATACAGCCCATAGGCCCAGCCAGGATCGGCCAGATTCCAGAATACATCCTGTTCCTGCAAATCCAGTGCATGTTGCATATAGCCTTTAAAGGCCAGCAAGGCTTTTAAAGGCACAGGAACCGATTTGGCCAGACCGGTGGTTCCAGAGGTAAACATCATTAGAAAATCATCATCAAAACGGCGCATCACAGCGGGACATTCATCCGACTGTTCAGACAGTGCCTGCCAGAAATCCACATCTCCATCCGCCAAACTTCCAGTATGATGCACTGTTATGATGTGCGGAATTGCCAAACCATTGAGCTTGGGACGTTGTTCATCATTGGTGACCACCAATTGGGTTTGCGCGGTCGCAATCCGGTGCTCAATCGCTTTCGATTCAAATGCAGTAAACAACGGCTGATAAACGGCACCCATCCGCCAGGTAGCCAAAATGGTGATGACCAGCTCGGGTGTACGCGGTAATAATCCGGCGATACGATCGCCCGCCTGCAATCCAAGTGTGGTCAGATAATTGGCCAGTTGTGCTGCGGCTTGATTCAGCTGCTCAAAGGTATAGCTCGCCGTTTCTCCATTTTTTCCATGCCAGTACAGCGCAATTTTTTGCTGGCCAACATAACGGCCGCAGCACTCCTCATACGCATTCAGCGCTTCTGGCGTACCGACCAACTGCTGTTCAATCAATCGGTTTAAATCAAATTCCTGATACGCTTGTTCTAGTGTCTTCATCACGACAACCTCTGCATTCCTTGGGGTCAGGTCCTGCTATGGCCTGACTGGGTCATTGTTTTATTTATTCATCCATATCTGTCATCGCTGATCCAATCCTCTGGATGACATCATTCTTGTTATTTCAATCCACTGCCCGTTTAAATTAAACGGCAGCATCCTCATGCTGAGTGGTTCAGCAACAGTTAAACTTTGCAAACTTCGCGTGCAATCACTAAACGCTGGATATCTGAAGCTCCCTCATAAATCTGGCTGACACGCACATCCCGATAAATGCGCTCCACCGGGAAATCACTGACATAACCATAGCCACCATGAATCTGGATCGCATCGGAACAGACCCGCTCTGCCATGGTCGATGCAAACAGCTTGGCCATGGAGGCTTCTTTTAAACACGGCTGTCCTGCATCCTTAAGGCTCGCCGCATGGAAGACCAATTGACGTGCCGCTTCGATTTGGGTGGCCATATCCGCCAAGCGAAACGCCACAGCCTGATGCTGCACAATTTCTACACCAAAGGCTTTGCGCTGATTGGCATATTGCACTGCGGCCTCAAAAGCCGCACGTGCCATTCCCACTGACTGGGCAGCAATACCAATACGGCCCGCTTCCAGATTAGACAGGGCAATTTTGTAGCCTTCACCCTCTTGACCCAGAATATGATCCGCAGGAATCCGGCAGTTTTCAAAAATGATGGTGGCCGTATCGGATGCATGCTGGCCCATTTTGTCTTCCAGACTGGCCACGATATATCCCGGCGTATCAGTAGGCACCAGAAAACAGGAAATGCCTTTCTTGCCAGCGGTTTTGTCCGTTACAGCAAAGACTAATGCCACCTGAGCATGTTTACCCGAGGTAATAAACTGTTTGGTGCCATTTAACACCCATTCATCACCATCCCGTTCAGCACGACAACTGATGGCACTGGCATCTGAACCGACATGTGGTTCGGTCAGACAGAAACAGCCCAACCACTCCCCCGAAGCAAAACGGGTCAGATACTGCTGTTTTTGTGCTTCCGTACCATAGGCCAGCGTGATGCCACATGGTAATGAGTTCTGTACGCTGATAATGGTAGAAATGGCTCCATCTCCGGCGGCAATTTCTTCAAGAGCCAAAACCAGCGAGATATAATCCAGACCGGCACCGCCCCATTCAGTGGGAATCGCGATACCAAAAGCGCCCAATTGCGCCAGTTCTTTTAATTCTTGTGCCGGAAACTGGTGGGTTTTATCCCGCATACCTGCACTCGGTTTGAGTTTTTCATCGGCATAGGCACGCATCATGTCGCGAACCATCATCTGTTCAGCTATTAAAATCATCGAGGCCTCCTGCCTGCCTTTTGATTCTGTCTTTACTTGGCTGCCATACGGATGGCGCCATCAAAGCGGATCACTTCGCCATTCAAATAAGGATTTTCCACAATATGTCCGACTAGGGCTGCAAACTCTTCAGGTTTGCCCATACGTTTTGGAAATGGCACCATCTCGCCCAACGCCTGCTGTACTTTCTCCGGCATAGCCTGCAACATCGGCGTTGCCATAATGCCCGGGGCTATCGTCATCACACGGATGGCATGCTGTGCCAGTTCACGGGCAATCGGCAAAGTCATTGCCGCAACCGCACCTTTAGAGGCCGAATAGGCTGCCTGACCAATCTGGCCATCGAAAGCAGCCACCGAAGCCGTATTGATAATGATTCCTCGCTCTTCTTCAGTATTGTCCAGCGAATTTTGTACCATCAGTTCGCTGGCCAGGCGCAGCATATTGAACGTGCCCACCACATTGATATTTAAAGTCCGGGAAAATGATGCCAGATCATGTGGCCCTTCACGTCCGAGCACTTTGGCTGAAGGGGCAATGCCGGCACAGTTGACCAAACCATGCAAACAGCCTTCTTGCGCTTGGATCTGGGCAAAACATTGTTGTGCTGCCTGCTCATTCGTGACATCCAACTGGACAAAACGTGCATTTTTTCCTAATGATGCAGCATATTCGCCTCCAAGCTGCTGGTTCATATCGACCAAAATCACTCGAGCGCCGTGTGCGACTAAGTGACCGGCTGTCACCGCACCAAGCCCCGAAGCGGCTCCCGTCACCAGAAAAACTTTCCCTTCAATTTTCATTATTCTATCTTCCTCAAACGCTGTTGAATCTTTGCCAGATTCTTCCCTCTGCTGGCAGAGTAAAAGCACTCGCATTTGAATACAATTTCCAAACCCTGCAGTTCACTTGCAGCATCTGGCCAGTTCTAGCAAAATGCAGCGGCATGATTAAAAAAATGGAATGGACATGGATCGCCACCAAGCCGAACAAATTTATCCCAAAGGCACCATTTCAATTGGTCTGGTACATGAGGCACTAATGGCCGCCTATAGTCAGGGCTTAAACACCACTGCCATTTTGCAGCAGGCCGGCATTTCCAATGAACTGTTGCAATCGGCCAAAGCACGTTTACCCGTTTCCATGTATGCAGAACTCTGGATTGCACTAGCCGATGCCATGAATGATGAATTTTTTGGCATGGACAGTCATCCCATGCGACGCGGCAGCTACCAATTACTGGCCAAATTATTAATACAAAGTGAAAACCTGCAAAAAGCCCTGCAGGATTGCTGCCGTTTTATGAACCTGATTTTGGATGATATTCGGGCAGAATTAAGCATCGACGATGAACAGGCCTATCTGACTCTGCATGACCGGCAAGGCCCCAAACGCATGTTTAGTTATGCTACTTATATCATGCTGGTTCACGGCTTGATGTGCTGGCTGACAGAACAACGGGTCGTGCTCAAGCAGATGAGCGTGCGTTGTAAACAGCCGAAAGAGATTGAAGATTACCGTGTGCGTTTTTGTCAGAACATCGAGTTTAATGCTACCGAGAACCGGATCACCTTTGATGCCCAGTATCTACAGTTAAAAATCAAAAAAGATAAAAAATCGCTGTATGAGTTTTTACAGCAAACACCCCATAACTTGCTGGTACGCTACAAAAATCCGAATTCACTGAGTTTGCAACTCCGCCGCCAGCTAATGGAACGCTCGCCAGAATACTGGCCCGAACTTGGCGAAATTGCCGAACAGCAGCATATGTCGGAAGCCACACTACAACGGCGGCTCAAGCATGAAAATACCAGTTATCAGCAGCTTAAAAATGACATCCGCCGCGATATCGCGATTGAACGGCTGAGCAAAAGCCAGGATTCCATTCAGGACATCAGTGATGCGTTGAGTTTCCACGACCCGAGCGCCTTTCATCGTGCCTTTAAAAAATGGACGGGCGTCAGTCCGGGTGCTTACCGCCAGTTACAGCAAACCCCAGATTAATCAATTGAACTTTTAGACATATTGAGCCAGGGTCACCCGATCATTGCCACCATAATCTTTTACGGTACGGATCTGCTGAAAACCGGCCTGCTGGAAAATCTGCTGCACCACCATCGCCTGATCATAGCCATGCTCCAGTGCAATCCATCCCTGCGGGTTCAGCCAGTCTCTACCCTGCTGAATGATGATTTCAATATCTGCCAGTCCCTGCTTGGCCGCTACTAAAGCTCGTTCCGGCTCGGCAGCCAGTTTAGCCATATGTTCATCATCAGCATCGATATACGGTGGATTGGACACGATCAGGTCAAATTTCTGTGGCTCTAAAGCTGCATACCACACACCACAAGCAAACTTGACCTGATGCAACCCGTGTTTGACTGCATTTTCCTGAGCCACAGCCAAGGTAGGGGCGTAAATATCGGTCGCCGTGACTGACCAGTCTGGCCGTTCAGAGGCGAGTGACAGCGCAATTGCCCCGGTTCCCGTCCCTAAATCCACCACATTTGCTGCTTGCGGCAAGTCCAAAGCCAGTACCGTTTCCACCAGAATTTCGGTATCCGGACGCGGCACCAAGGTGTCTGACGTGACTTTTAAATCCAGTGTCCAGAACGGCTGCGAACCCAGCACATAGGCCAAAGGCTCACCCGCTGCGATCCGTGCCAGTGCAATTAGATACTGCTGTTCCTGTTCGACTGTCAGTTCCTGTGCCTGACGGAATTTCAGCTCCAGCCCGGACAGATTTAAAAAATGTTCCAGCAGCCAACTATTTTCCTGCCGTTCATAGCTTTCTGACTCACCGCGCAAGGCAAGTGCTTGGCCAATATTCATTAGCCACCATTTTCCTGTGCCAACATCGCTAACTGATCCGCCTGATATTCACGGTGCAGACTGTCCAGCAATTCAGTCAAATCACCTTCCATGATGGCATCCAGTTTGTACAAGGTTAAATTGATACGGTGATCGGTCATTCGGCCTTGCGGATAGTTGTAGGTCCGAATCCGTTCTGAACGGTCACCCGAACCAACGAGGTCACGGCGCATTTCCGAAGTTGCTGTTTCCTGTGCGGCACGTTTGGCATTTTCCAAACGAGAAACTAACAGTGCCATCGCTTTGGCCTTGTTTTTATGCTGTGAACGTTCGTCCTGACATTCCACTACGGTGCCGGTTGGAATATGCGTGATCCGCACGGCTGAGTCAGTTTTGTTGATGTGCTGACCACCGGCACCAGAAGCCCGATAGGTATCAATGCGTAAATCTGCCGGGTTAATCTCGACCGTGGTATCCACATCAACTTCCGGCAAAATCGCGACAGTACAGGCCGAGGTGTGCACGCGTCCCTGTGATTCTGTGGCTGGCACACGTTGTACGCGGTGCGCACCACTTTCAAATTTCAGACGGCCGTAAACACCCTCGCCATCAACACGGCAAATGATCTCTTTATAGCCACCATGTTCACCTTCATTTTCAGAAAGGATTTCAATCCGCCAGCCTTGAGATTCCGCATATTTACTGTACATGCGGAACAGGTCACCCGAGAAAATTGCCGCTTCATCCCCACCCGTCCCGGCACGCACTTCCAGATAGGCTGCATTGGCATCATTCGGGTCTTTCGGAATCATCAGGATATTTAATTGACCTTCGAGTTCCTCGATCAAGGCTTTGTTGGCTTTAATTTCTTCTTCGGCCATATCCTTGAAATCCGGATCAGTTTTCATCATCTCCGCAGTTTCAATATCCTCTTCGGCCTGACGATATTTCGTCCAGACTTCAGTAATTTCGCTTAAATCACTATGCTCACGCGAAAATTGGCGAAAACGTTTGTTGTCTGAAATCACTTCGGCATCTGCCAATAACGCGTTCAACTCTTCATGACGGTCAGACAACTGATCTAATCGTAAACGTAGTGATTCTTTCATAATTGGAAATATCTCAAATCAACAGCTTACACAAGCATGTGCAGGCCAAGCAAAATCATCAAATTGCGCATAGTGTAACGATTCTGGCCTTTAAATGACATATCTATTGCTGCGGGTAGATTTTAGGACTTGCTATTTTTGCCGGCTCTCCATCCCCTACCTCTTTCTAAGAGTCCTAAAATTTTCCTTCCGTAATCAAATGATCTTTTATTCAGCAAATTTAATACAAATCCTACAAACGGATAACCAAAGCACAGCAATCTCGAAGTTCCTCTCCACATTTTAACTTCATGGATTTGCTAATTTGTCTTCATCACAACAATGACACTGTAATACTGCGAAACACTGGAGTGAACCATGAAATTAAATGCCGTATTGTTATCCGCCACGCTGGCCACCAGTTCAATGATTGCCATGAACACGCATGCTGACAGCGCGACCCGTGTTGCCGCCGCAAGTGCTTTAGGCAGTGTTGTCGGCACAGCGGTCGGCAAGAATATGGCCGGAAATACAGGGGCAACGATTGGTGCAGCTTTAGGTGGAGCTGGTGGCGCGGCAGTTGCCAGTAATAAACGTCATCGTACCGAATCTGCCGTGGGGGGCGCTTTGGGTGCTGGTGCCGGCTATACTGTAGGTAAAAATATGAGTGGCACCAATGGTGGTTATATCGGTGCGGCTTTAGGTGCTGCAGGGGGTGCCGCACTCGGCAATAAAATCTCTAAAGACCGTGAATATGACAAATATCAAGAACGCCGCTGGAGCAAATACGGTTACTACCGTTGATCTGACCTAATCTTAATTAAGCACCTTCGGGTGCTTTTTTATTGCGGATCGTTTTGTGTGCATTTGGTGTATATCGATAATAATCGATATACAAACACAAAGAACCGACGTATGATCGGCTCATAGGCAAAATTGTGAGTGTTGTGGATGGCAACTTTATCAGAAACCAAATTTTCCATTTTAGAACTGGCACCTGTACGCGAAAATCACAGCATCGAATTTTCTTTACGGCATGCGCTGGAGCTTGCACAACACGCGGAAATGCTTGGCTATGACCGTCTCTGGTTGGCAGAACATCATAATATGGATGGGATTGCCAGTTCGGCAACCGCGGTGTTACTTGGTTTTATTGCAGCAAATACGCGTACCTTACGCCTGGGTTCTGGCGGCATCATGCTACCCAACCATGCACCGTTGGTGGTTGCCGAACAGTTCGGTACACTCGCTACACTATACCCGAACCGGATTGAATTGGGACTAGGCCGGGCACCCGGCACCGACCAAATGACCATGCGTGCCTTGCGTCGTGGTCGTCAGGAAACTGAAGATCAATTCCCGCAGGATGTGTTGGAAATCTTGCAGTATTTTAAAGATCCAGAACCACAACAACGCATCGTTGCCACCCCGGGGCAAAGTACCCACGTTCCAGTCTGGTTACTTGGTTCTAGCCTGTTTAGTGCCCAGCTTGCGGCGAAGCTTGGCCTACCCTACTCATTTGCCTCACATTTTGCACCGCGCATGCTGCATCAAGCGATTGCTCTCTATCGTGAAAACTTCCAGCCTTCTGAGTATTTGTCTCAACCATATGTCTCGATGGGTGTACCAACGATTGTTGCAGCAACTGATGCGGAAGCCCAATATCTTGCAACCAGCGGTTATCAACGGGTGCTGAGTCTGATGAGTGGCCAGAGCCTGAAGCTGAAACCACCGGTTGAAACTATGCAGGGTTTATGGTCACCGATGGAGCAACTTTCCGTGCAGAATTTTTATGCCATGGCACAGATTGGGTCACCGGAAACGGTTAAACGAGGTTTACAGGATCTTCTGGACAAAACACAAGTGGATGAGTTTATTTTCACCTGTGACATTTATGACACCGCAAAACGTCTGGAAAATTTCAGTTTACTGATGGACATCAAGCAATCTGGTTAAAGACAAAAACCGACCTTATGCGGTCGGTTTTTAAATTGCATCCTTTACAGGCAGGCACTCGTATATCGAATAAGAATTTTAAGTCAACGATATCAATGGTGACTCTTAGCCAATTCGGCGTTTCAAACCAGTCATTTGCAAGATACGGGTTGAAATTTCTTCAATCGACATTTCAGAAACATTGAGATATTTAATGCCCTCAGAAATATAAATTCCCTCAATCGCACGCAGTTCCATTTGACATTGGTTAAAGCTGGCATAACGGCTATTCGCTTTGCGTTCGGTACGAATCGCCACCAGCCGCTCGGCATCAATCATCAAACCAAACAATTTATGTTTATGTGGACGAAGCACAGCCGGTAAACGGTTGTCATCAAGATCTTCTTCAGTCAAGGGATAGTTCGCTACACGAATACCGAATTGTAACGATAGGTAAATTGAGGTTGGTGTTTTACCTGAACGCGATACACCAATTAAAATCAACTCCGCCTTATCATAATGGCGGGTACGGGCACCATCATCATTGTCGAGTGCAAAGTGCACTGCATCAATACGTGCCTTATAAGATTCCGAATCGGTCACTGCATGCGTCTGCCCCACCAGCGTGGTCGGTGGGGTACCCAACTCTTCAGATAGTTTGCTGATTAAGCCCTCAAATACATCCAGATTCACAGCATTGGCAGTATTAATAATGTCACGCACATGCTGATCCACTAGCGTATCGAACACCAACGGCAAATTACCGTCACGGGTCTGACAATTGTTGATTTCAGTCACCACATTCATGGCTGCTTCTTCAGTGGTGATATAAGGAATAATATGAATGTCAAAATCGACGTTTGGAAACTGTGCGAGTAACGAGTGTCCAAGCGTTTCGGCGGTAATTGCGGTGCCATCAGATATAAAAAATACACTCCGCTTAATTTGTTTACCATCTGACATTAAAATTCTCCTTAAACATTTGTCTTAGTGCCTTATAATCTTTATAGTAAACCGAACTTTAAAAACTGTCGCTTAGTAAAATCAAAAAGCTAAGCGGCTTTTCTATATTTCATGCCAATATAGTGATTAATACTGCAACAGTGGAGTAAAAACTTTGGAAGCGCGCGTAATCGGTCTCGAAAAATTAGGAAAGCATGACGTCGAACTCGTTGGTGGGAAAAACTCATCACTGGGCGAGATGATCAGCCACTTATCCAATGCAGGTGTATCTGTTCCGGGCGGTTTTGCAACTACTGCTGATGCATATCGTGAATTTCTCGAGCAAAGCGGTCTTAATGCAAAAATTCAGGCTGAACTTGCTCAACTGAATGTCGATGATGTCAACGCCCTCGCTGCGACTGGTGCTAAAATCCGTCAATGGATTGTTGAGACTCCGCTTACAGCTGAGCTAGAAAAAGAAGTTCGTGCAGCCTTTGCTGAACTCTCTAACGGCAACCCAGACATTGCGGTTGCCGTTCGCTCATCTGCGACTGCTGAAGACTTGCCAGATGCATCTTTTGCGGGTCAGCAAGAAACCTTCCTGAACATTCGCGGTATCGACAACGTGCTGATCGCGATCAAAGAAGTTTTTGCTTCCCTATTTAACGACCGTGCCATTGCTTACCGTGTACACCAAGGTTTTGAACACAGCTTAGTCGCGCTTTCAGCTGGTGTTCAACGTATGGTTCGCTCTGAAACGGGTGCTTCAGGTGTCATGTTTACCCTGGATACCGAATCTGGTTTCCGTGACGTTGTATTCATCACTGCTTCTTATGGTTTGGGTGAAATGGTGGTACAAGGTGCCGTTAACCCGGACGAGTTCTATCTTTCCAAGCCATTATTGAACAACGGCAAACATGCTGTACTTCGCCGTAATCTCGGTTCTAAACACCAGAAAATGATTTACGGTGATGAAGGTACTGCAGGTAAATCAGTTGTTGTTGTTGATGTTGACAAACAAGAGCGTCAACAGTTTGCGTTGAATGATCATGAATTGCATGAGCTTGCGAAACAAGCCTTGATCATTGAACAACACTACGGTGCACCGATGGACATCGAGTGGGCAAAAGATGGCGATGATGGCCAGATCTATATCGTTCAGGCGCGTCCTGAAACCGTAAAAAGCCGACAAAATGTCGGTACCATGGAACGCTACCTGCTCAAACAAAAAGGTACGGTATTGTGCGAAGGCCGTTCAATTGGTCAACGTATCGGTTCGGGTAGAGTCCGCATCGTCACTTCAATTAAAGAAATGGACAAAGTCCAGGATGGTGACGTGCTTGTTTCTGACATGACCGATCCAGACTGGGAACCAGTCATGAAACGTGCGGCGGCAATTGTCACCAACCGTGGTGGCCGTACTTGCCATGCAGCGATTATCGCGCGTGAGCTTGGTGTTCCTGCAATTGTTGGTTGTGGTAACGCCACAGAAGTGTTAGTGGATGGTCAAGAGGTCACTGTTTCTTGTGCCGAAGGTGATACTGGCTTTATTTACGAAGGTGCGCTTGATTTTGAAGTTCAACGTAACTCGATTGAATCTATGCCACAACTTCCGTTCAAAATCATGATGAACGTCGGTAACCCGGATCGTGCATTTGACTTCGCGCAAATTCCAAACGAAGGTATTGGCTTGGCGCGTCTTGAATTCATCATCAACCGTATGATTGGCGTACACCCTAAAGCCCTGTTAAACATTGATAGTCTGCCACGCGAAACTCGTGCTGCAGTGATGGCACGTACTGCGGGCTATTCTTCACCAATCGAGTTCTACGTTGAAAAATTGGTTGAAGGCATTTCTACGCTGGCTGCTGCTTTCGCAGACAAACCGGTGATCGTACGTATGTCTGACTTCAAGTCAAACGAATACGCTAACTTGATCGGTGGTAAGTTATACGAGCCAGAAGAAGAAAACCCAATGTTGGGCTTCCGTGGTGCGAGCCGCTACGTTTCTGAAAACTTCCGCGACTGTTTCGAACTTGAATGCCGTGCGTTGAAGAAAGTACGTGACGAAATGGGTCTGACAAACATTCAAATCATGATTCCATTTGTACGTACCGTCAATGAAGCAAAACGTGTCATTGAACTTTTGGCGCAAAACGGTTTGAAACGTGGTGAGAACGGCCTGAAAGTCATCATGATGTGCGAATTGCCAACCAACGCCCTGTTGGCTGAACAGTTCCTTGAAAACTTCGATGGTTTCTCAATCGGTTCAAACGACTTGACTCAGCTAACACTTGGTCTGGATCGCGACTCAGGCATCGTTTCACAATTGTTTGATGAACGCGATCCTGCAGTAAAAGCCCTGCTTTCTATGGCTATTCATGCATGTCGCAAAGCAGGTAAATATGTCGGTATCTGTGGTCAAGGTCCATCAGATCACCCTGATTTGGCAAAATGGTTGATGGAACAAGGCATTGAGTCTGTTTCACTTAACCCAGACTCAGTATTGGATACGTGGTTCTTCCTTGCTGAAGAAAAAATCAAGCAAGCATAATGCTTGACTTACAAAAAGGCCCCTCGTGGGTCTTTTTGTCCTTTAATCTTCATTATTTTGGGATTTGGTATTTATGCAAATTTACTTGGCCAGAAATAACCAGCAAGCGGGCCCTTACAGCCTAGAACAAGTCAACGAAATGCTTGCCAGCCAGCAAGTGCTTCTTACTGATCTTGCCTGGCATGAAGGCATGACGGAATGGAAAGCACTAGGTGAACTGACTCAGGGTAAACTTGTATATGAACCTGCGGGTTATGTCCCTCCTAGACCTCAAGCTACACCCTTTCAGGATAGCTTCACACAAAGTGTTCGCAGTCCAAAGCAAAATTTAGAGACACTCGCGTCTTACAATTCACGTGCATTGGCAAAGATTATTGATTTATTACTCTGGCTACCGGCCTTTGCGATTCCCTCTTTATCCATGACGGAAGAGTCGGCCAATAAACTGATGCAATTACAGCAGAAGTCGATTACACCAGATACACAAAGCCAGATTTTGGCACTGATTTCTCCAGAAAGCTGGCAAATGATGGGGCTTTATATTGCGATCATGCTGATTATCCAGTCCATATTAATCGCTAAAACTGGGCAAAGTATCGGCAAACGACTCACCAATATTCAGATTGTTGATCAAGACAGTGGTGCACAGGTCAATATGATTCGCGGCTTCTGGCTGCGCAGTTTCCTGTTTATTATATTGAACTTCCTGTTTATGCCTTTTATTACCATTTTGGACTATGGTTTTGCGTTCAGTAAAAGCCGTCAAACCCTACACGACAAACTCGCCAAAACAAAAGTCATCAGCCGCGCAAAATCCTAGTAAAATAGGGGGGAAATTATCCCCCTATTCCTTTCTCGCAAATGCCTGTTATTTGTTCACTTTTCACACATTAAAAATAAAATCCGAGCAAAGAAATTGGTTATTTTTTAAAGGTATTTTAACCAATTTTATGTATAGCTTAGTTGAACGATATCAGGCATAATGCCCTACAACGTAGCGGTGCCGTACTATTGAGCGCTATTTTTTTGTAAGAAATTAATAACGCTCAATCATGCGACACTTGAATCGCTATCCCATATTTATTAGGGAATGGGACTCTTCACCGAGGTTGTAAAATGAGACAAACAATTTTAGCTGTATTGTCTTTATCAACGCTTGCTGCACTCCTCACTGGGTGTGGTGGTGATATGGTACTTCTAAACTCTAAAGGTCCAGTTGCGGAAGGTCTAAGCGGCCTCATGATGACTGCGATCTATTTAATGTTGCTTGTGGTGATCCCATCGATCATCATGGCACTATGGTTTGGTTGGAAATATCGCGCGTCAAATAAAGATGCAGACTATAAGCCTACCTGGGCACACTCAACTGCAATTGAAATTGTAGTTTGGGGTATTCCAGTCATTATTATTGGTATTTTAGCTTGGTTAACTTGGGTGGGTTCACACAAGTATGACCCATACCGTCCGTTAGAATCTGATAAAGCACCATTAACTGTTCAAGTTATTGCTGAACAATTTAAATGGATCTTCATCTATCCTGAGCAACAAATTGCGACAGTGAATGAAGTACGCTTCCCAGAGCAAACACCGGTAAGCTTCCGTATCACCTCTAACTTCACAATGAACTCATTCTTCATTCCACAGTTAGCGGGTCAGATCTATGCGATGGCCGGCATGCAGACTCACCTGAATGTATTAGCAAATGAAACTGGTGTATACCGTGGTTTCTCTTCTAACTACTCAGGTTATGGTTTCTCACAAATGCGTTTCAAAGCTCATTCTGTGACTGAAGCTCAGTTTGCCGAGTGGGTTGCAGCGGTGAAAGCAGGTAAGGGTAATACAATTAACCCTGCAGCAATTCAAAAAGGTGTTTTAGACCAAGCTGAATTTGCAACCTTGCGTGACGGTAACCGTGGTAAACACCAAATTGAAGCTTTGATTTCTAAAGCACAAACTCCTGAAGAGAAGGCTGCTGCTGAAGCAATGAAGCCTTACCCAACTAAGCCACATCCTGTGACTTATTACTCTTCTGTAGAGCAAGGCTTGTTTGAATCAGTGATCAACAAATACATGAGCAACTACCATGGTGGTAGTCATGCAGCTACTGCTGGCGCTCATGAGGCTGCTGCTTCTGATGCACATGCCGCTGTTGAACCCGCTTCTTCAGTTGTAGGGGAATAAGACATGAGCTTCTTATTAGGCAAGTTAGGTCCGGATGCTATTCCGTATGATCCAATTGTACTCGTCACAGTTGGATTGATGATCTTGGGTGGTATTGCAGCTGTTGTTGGTATTACCTACTTCAAAAAATGGGGCTACCTGTGGAACGAATGGTTCACATCGGTAGACCATAAAAAAATTGGTATCATGTATATCTTTGTGTCGATCGTCATGCTGGTGCGTGGCTTTGCCGATGCAATCATGATGCGTCTTCAGCAGTTCCTTGCACGCGGTGGCGGCGAAGGTTACCTGCACCCTGAACACTACGACCAGATCTTCACCGCACACGGTGTAATCATGATCTTCTTCGTAGCAATGGGTCTAGTGGTTGGCTTAATGAACATCTCTGTACCTTTACAGATTGGTGCTCGTGACGTTGCATTCCCACTATTAAACTCTCTCAGCTTCTGGCTCTTCACGGGCGCTGCAGGCTTGATGATGGCATCTCTTGCTCTTGGTGAGTTCGCTGCTACAGGTTGGATGGCTTATCCTCCTCTATCAGGTATCGAATACTCTCCTGGCGTAGGTGTGGATTACTATATCTGGGCGCTACAGGTGTCTGGTCTAGGTACGCTTTTAACCGGTGTTAACTTCTTTGTTACCATCATTAAAATGCGTGCGCCTGGCATGAAACTGATGGACATGCCAATTTTCACTTGGACTGCATTAGTTACTTCTGTATTGATCGTTGCAACCTTCCCAGTGTTGACTGCAACTATCGCGATGCTTTCTCTTGACCGTTACTTCGGCTTCCACTTCTTCACTAACGAGTTGGGCGGTAGTCCAATGTTGTACGTGAACTTGATTTGGACATGGGGTCACCCAGAAGTATACATTTTGGTATTACCAGCTTTTGGTATTTACTCAGAAGTTGTGGCAACCTTCTGCCGCAAAACATTGTTCGGTTACAAATCAATGGTGTACGCAACCGTAGCAATTGGTGTCTTGTCACTGGTTGTTTGGGTTCACCACTTCTTTACCATGGGTGCCGGCGGTAACGTGAATGCGTTCTTCGGTATCATGACCATGATTATTGCGATCCCTACTGGTGTGAAAATCTTCTCTTGGTTGTTCACCATGTACAAAGGTCGCATCACTTACACTACCCCAATGCTATGGACACTTGGCTTCCTTGTGACTTTCGGTATCGGTGGTTTAACAGGTGTATTGATGGCGGTTCCACCAGCGGACTTCCTAGTACACAACTCATTGTTCTTGATCGCTCACTTCCATAACGTGATTATCGGTGGTGTTGTATTCGCAATGTTCGCGGGTATCATCTACTACTGGCCAAAAATGTTTGGTTGGAAACTCAACGAAACTTGGGGTAAAGCAGCGTTCTGGTTCTGGTTCTTCGGTTTCTACTTTGCATTCATGCCACTTTATATCCTTGGTTTCATGGGTATGACTCGTCGTTTGAATACATATGACAACCCAGAATGGGATCCATACGTAACAATTGCGTTCTTCGGTTCTGTGCTTGTCATGATCGGTTTGATCTGCTTTGTATTGCAAATCGTTGTTGGTTTCTTGCAACGCAACCAAAACCTCGACCTTACTGGCGACCCATGGGATGCTCGTACACTTGAATGGTCTACTTCTTCTCCTGCTCCATTCTATAACTTTGCTCACTTGCCACAAGCTGACGGTATCGACCGCTTCTGGAATGACAAAGAAAATGGTGTAGCGTATGCACGTCCAGCGAAGTATGAAGACGTTCACATGCCAACCAACCGTGCTGCAGGTTTTGTTATTGCAATGTTCATCACTGTTATGGGCTTTGCATTAATCTGGCACATCTGGTGGTTAGTAGTTGTTACTTTCATTGGCGCAATCATTTCCTTCATCAACAGCTCTTTCACCAAGAAAGTGGACTACTATGTTCCTGCTGCTGAAGTTGAGCGCATTGAAAATGAACGCTATGCCCTACTTGAAAAACACTTGAAGAAGGACTAAGGATATGGCTGAAGTACTTCATCACGACAACCACGGACACGATGAACATCATCACCACGATGATACTGACATCACTGTCTTTGGTTTCTGGTCCTACTTGATGAGCGACTTGATTCTTTTCGGTACGCTTTTCATCGCGTTCGCTGTATTAAGCAGTCATGTTCCTGTTGGCACGCCAAGCGCAAAAGAACTTTTTGGTGAATCTTTAAGTTTCGTACTTACTGAAACATTTGCTCTTTTGATTTCTTCAGTAACATTCGGTTTTGCCGTACTTGCTTCATACAAGAAAAATGTTGGTCAGGTCATCACTTGGCTCGCAATTACTTGGTTATTCGGTGCATCGTTCATCGGTATGGAACTTTATGAGTTCAATCATTTAGTTCATGCCGGTCATGGTCCAAGCACAAGTGCGTTCTTATCCGCGTTCTTTACCCTTGTAGGTACGCACGGTATTCACGTAACTTCAGGTTTGGTATGGATGATCGTGTTAATGGTTCAAATCAAGAAATATGGTTTGACGCTTCCTAACACTCGTCGTCTTGCTTGCCTAAGCTTGTTCTGGCACTTCCTTGACATCGTTTGGATCTGTGTATTCAGCGTAGTTTACTTAATGGGAGTTCTCTAATGGGTCACGATCATAACGCTGCTGGTGCATCGCACGGTAACTTTAAACAGTACACCATTGGTTTCATCCTTTCTGTAGTTCTCACCATCATCCCTTTCGGGATGGTGATGGGCGGTGGATTTGACCGTGGCGTGCTGATCACTGCAATTGCAATTACTGCTGTTGCTCAGGTACTTGTACAATTAGTTTTCTTCTTGCACATGAATACCTCTTCAGAGCAACGTTGGAACGTGATTGCATTCGTCTATACAATCTTAACGATTGCCATCCTTTTGGTTGGTTCTGTATGGATCATGAACTACCTTCACTCCAACATGATGATCTAAACTGGTTGTCATGCTGAAAAAGTATTTATTCCTGACCAAGCCAGGAATTCTCTTCGGTAACTTCGTTACCACTTTGGGCGGCTACTTCTTAGCCGCCCAAGGTTCTGTAGATTTCCTTTTACTCCTTCTCACTCTTCTAGGTACAACGCTTGTTGTTGCCTCAGGCTGTGTTGTCAATAATGTTATTGATCAGGACATTGACCAAAAAATGCAGCGCACCCAAAACCGTGCGTTAGTAAAAAAAACGGTTTCCCCGACTGTCGCGCTGACCTATGCGCTGGTGCTCGGTTTGATCGGTTTTAGCATTATTTGGTTTGCCATTAATGCCTATGCCTTCTTGTTTGCAGTCATCGGTTTTGTGGTTTATGTCGGTTTCTACAGCTTGTGGAGCAAACGCACAACCATTCATCAAACCGTAATTGGCAGTATCTCAGGCGCTAGCCCACCTGTAATCGGCTATACCGCTGTCAGCCATGAATTTGATCTGGCCGCGCTACTGATTTTTTTGGGTTATGCACTATGGCAAATGCCACACTCTTGGGCGATTGCAATCTACCGTTTTGATGACTATAAAAATGCAGGGATTCCAATTCTGCCTGTAGCACGCTCTGTGTTTCGCACAAAGATAGAATCATTGATTTATGTGGTTTTGTTTGTGATTGCCATGAACGGCCTGTTTTTTTATGGCTATACCAACTGGGTCTATTTTATCCTTTTGAATGTGCTCAGCTTTTACTGGATCTATTTGGGCATTATTGGTTTTAAAGCAGAAAATGATCAGCTTTGGGCCAAACGCTTTTTCTTGTTCTCGGTCATTCTAATTACCGTGATCAGTTTAAGCTTTAGTTTCACAACCCTCTCCCCTGCACCCCACATTCCACTTTTTTAATGCATTGAGTGGTTATCACCTCTATAACCACTCTTTTTCTTATCACTTTCTCTTCATCACATTTTATTCTTTGATCCTGTCCTGATTTGGCTATTTTTACTGCCAAACCGGAAAAGTATTTGTTTTCGGATGTGATCTTCTCTATAATTCAGCCTTCGCTATTCGCGACACAACCTATCCTGGTTGTGACTCCTTGCTTCTAGATTTTAATTTAGGGGCTGTATAAACCGTAAGGAGCTGACAATGCGTCACTACGAAATCGTACTTTTGGTACATCCAGACCAAAGCGATCAAGTGGTAGGTATGGTTGAACGCTATATCTCTCACATCAAAGAAGCAAACGGTCAAATTCACCGTTTAGAAGACTGGGGCCGCCGTCAATTGGCTTACCCAATCAACAAGATTCACAAAGCGCACTACATTTTGATGAACGTTGAATGTGGTCAAACGACTCTTGATGAGTTAGAAGAATTGTTCCGTTATAACGATGCAATCATTCGTAACTTGATCATCCGTCGTGAAAACGCAATTACTGAAGAATCTTTATTGGCTAAGAGTGCTGAAGAAAAACGTGCGCGTAAAGCTCAACGTGAAGAAGCACAACAAGCTCAAGATTCTGCTGAAGCTTAAGGAGAACTATCAATGGCACGTTTCTACCGTCGTCGCAAGTTCTGCCGCTTTACAGCTGAGAATGTTGCGTACATCGACTACAAAGATATCGACACTTTAAAACAGTACATCACTGAAAACGGCAAGATCGTTCCTAGCCGTATCACTGGTACTAAGGCTCGTTATCAACGTCAATTAGCGCTTGCTATCAAACAAGCTCGTTACTTGGCTTTGATCCCTTACACTGACAACCATAAGTGAGGTGATCTGTGGACGTTATCTTATTACAACGCATTAAAAACCTTGGCAAACTAGGTGATAAAGTTTCAGTGAAAGCTGGTTACGGCCGTAACTTCCTTATCCCACAAGGTAAAGCAGTTGCTGCAACTGAAGCAAACACTGCTGCTTTTGAAGCTCGTCGTGCAGAACTTGAGAAACAAGAAGCTGATATCTTGGCTGCTGCTCAAGCACGTGCTGACCAATTGAACGAAGTAAACATCGTGATCACTGCGAAAGCTGGTGACGAAGGTAAACTTTTCGGTTCAATCGGTACTCGTGACATCGCTGACGCGTTGACAAATGCTGGTCTTGAAGTTGACCGTGCAGAAGTTCGTTTGCCAAATGGTGCGCTTCGCAACACTGGTGAATTCAACATCGCGATTCAATTGCATCACGATGTAACTGCTGAAGTTCTAGTAACTATCGTTGCTGAATAATTTTGCAGTTAAAAAAGGGCATGCTTTTGCATGCTCTTTTTTTGTCTAAAAAATTGGAGGAACTGGCCTCTTTTTATGCATTAACCCATACGGATTGCATGAAATTATCAATCAACGAATAGCTTAACTTTAGAAAAAATTGTTTTAAGATAGAGAACAAATTTTCCGTCTTTACTCTCCATTTTTTGCTGAATATCTACAGGGCTCTTTATGTCTCAGGCAAGCGTCACTACGCCATTTCCTACGGTCAATGCTGACAATAAAAAATCTGCAGATTCAGGCCATCTCAAAGAGTTCCGTACCCCTCCACACAACCTGTCCATTGAACAGGCCGTGTTAGCCGCATTGATGACAGTGGCTGAATCCTTTGAACAAGTCAGTGATATTCTCAAGGAAAGTGATTTTTACGCCACCCGACACAAATATATTTTCCGTGCGATCGAAAAATTGGCACAGGAAAACTCACCTTATGATGCAGTGCTAGTCAATGACTGGCTGATCAAACAAAACCTGCTCGAAGCCGCAGGTGGTGAAGAATATCTGATGCAACTGATGGCGGACTCCCCTTCAAGTTTTTATAACTTGGAAACCTACGCCAACAAGATTCGCGAATTCGCCACCTTAAGAAATATGATCAAAGTCAGTAGCGAAATTTTGCAGAATGCTTATGACACGAAGGGTCGTAGCGTGAGTGAAATTCTGGACTTGGCAGAAACCAATATTTTCTCGCTGGCGGAACAGCATAACAACAATAAGAAAGATAGCGGTCCAAAACCGATTACATCAGTCGTTGCCGACGTATTTGATAAATTAAACGAACTTTCCCAACTCGATGGCAATATCACCGGTTTATCAACCGGCTTTATGGAACTCGACAATAAAACCTCTGGCATGCAGGCCGGCGATCTGATTATTGTCGCGGCACGTCCATCGATGGGTAAAACCACTTTTGCCATGAATCTGGTTGAAAGTGTGCTGTTTAACTGTAATTTACCTGCGCTGGTCTACTCGATGGAAATGCCTGCAGACTCGATTGCTATGCGTTTGATTTCTTCTTATGGCAAAGTGCATCAGGGGCATTTACGTTCTGGTAAACTCGATGGTGAAGAATGGTCCAAAGTCACTGGTACCATTTTGCAGTTACAGGAAAAGCATCTGTATATTGATGACTCTTCTGCCCTGCCACCGACTGAGTTACGTGCCCGTGCACGCCGGATTGCCAAACAGCACGGTGGAAAACTGGGTTGTATTATGGTCGACTACCTGCAATTGATGAAAGTTCCAGGTATGGGTGATAACCGTGTCGGCGAGATTTCTGAAATTTCGCGTAGTTTGAAAGCACTGGCTAAAGAAATGCAATGTCCGGTGATTGCCTTGTCTCAGCTGAACCGTTCTCTGGAAAACCGCCCGAATAAACGTCCAGTCATGTCGGATCTACGTGAATCCGGTGCAATTGAGCAGGATGCTGACTTGATCATGTTTATTTACCGTGATGAAGTCTATAACAAGGAATCGAAGGAAGCCGGTACCGCTGAAATCATTATCGGTAAACAACGTAACGGCCCAATCGGTACGGTACGTTTGGCTTTTGAAGGCCAATATACCCGCTTTAGTAATCTATCTCCGGAATATTACAACCAGTTTGATGATGACGAATAAAAAGCCAAACTGTTTTAAATCTTCTATAAAACATAGGATTTAATGAGAATAATAGATACAGCCTAGTTTTTTTAACTGACAGGTCTAAAATACGGCTCAAGCAGCGCAAAAGCCCCATACCATTTGTAACTTTTGCCTTTCATTTTGATTCAGGCTGTCTGTTTTCATTGTTAAACAGCCTTTTAATTCCCCCAAGGAGTTCCAGGGTGCGTCAAGCTACCATTTGTATTGACAGTACAGCACTGCAATATAATTTTAACCGTGTCAAACAACTTGCTCCAACCGCCAAGATTGTCAGTATGGTCAAAGCGAATGCCTATGGACATGGAGTGGAGCATTGTTTAGCAGCCTTAGCAGAGTCTGACGCGTTTGGTGTAGCCTGTCTCGAAGAAGCACTGGAAATTCGTACATTGGGCTATCAAAATGACATTACCCTGATTGAAGGGGTATTTAGTGCCGATGAAATGCCGAGTGTCATTGAGCATAGAATTGAGTGCATCATCCATCACCAGCAGCAACTGGACTGGTTACGTGCACATAAAACGGCCTATATTGCACAGGGTCTTAAAGTTTGGGTCAAGCTCAATAGTGGCATGAACCGTTTAGGATTTAAGCTACCTGAAATTATTGATGTCATTCAATTACTTAAATCCGAAGGTTTTACTTGTGTATTGGCCATGCATTTTGCCAATGCAGATGCGGATCACCCCTTGAATGAACAGCAAAAAAACCAGTTTTTACAAGTAAAAGCAGCATGTGATCCCATTCTCGCCTCTTGCTGTAATTCCGCCGCTATTTTTAAATGGCCAGAACTGCATTTTGACTATGTTCGTCCCGGCATTATGTTGTACGGTGCGAGCCCTTTCGCCGACCAAAATGTACATGCTTTAGATTTAAAACCGGTAATGTCTTTCACCGCGCAGATTATTGCACTGAATACCATTCAGGCCGGTGAACAGGTCGGTTATGGTTCAACGTTTACCGCTGAACAGACCATGACGATTGCGATTGTCTCGATTGGTTACGGTGATGGCTACCCACGTGCCTATCTACAGCCGAATTTTGTCGCTGTTCAAGGTCAGCTCACGCCCGTGATTGGACGAGTCAGCATGGATATGATCGCAATTGATGTCACAGGATTAGACGCAAGGTTAGACAGTGAAGTTGAACTCTGGGGCAAACATCGTTTAGTGGATGATGTGGCAACAGCAAATGGTACGATTGGCTATGAACTGCTGTGCCGAATGACCACACGTCCGCGTCGTCATTTATTGTAAATTTCAGTTGGCTTGGATCAAGCTGATCATACGTTCATTTGTAGCCAGAATAATCTGATCCTATTTGCAATAATCAGGATCAGGTTTCGGCATCGCCTGCAGCCCTTTTCGCAAGGTTTCAGACCACTGCCGGCTGATACTCTGAAAATAAGGATCTTGTTCATAAATACGCTTGCTACAGGGCACATTGAGACTATCTTTTTGATAAATCACCGCATCCAAGGGCATCCCCACCGAAACATTGGAACGCAAGGTTGAATCAAAAGAGATCAAACAGCAGCGAAAAGCCTCGTCGAGGGGCATGGTATAGTGCAACGCACGGTCCAGAATCGGTTTGCCATATTTACTTTCTCCAATCTGGAAATACGGCGTATCACTGGTCGCACAGATAAAATTCCCCTGCGGATAAATGTGATACAGTTGCATCTCACCACCCCGAATCTGTCCACCGACAATAATATTACAGTAGTAATTGCTCTGTTCATGCTTATCGGTGGTGACTTCCTCAATCACCTTTTTTAAGGTGTGTCCGACCAGTTCCGCCACTTCGAACATGGTATTGACACTATAGAGATGGGGTTCCTGTTTTAAGGTCAGATGATTTTCCAGATGGCCAATCACGGCCTGAGTGGTGGCCAAATTGCCAGACGTTTGGATCGTGATAAAACGATCTCCCTTAATGCCGAAGGTAAACAGTTTTCGAAAAACCGAGATATGATCGACGCCAGCATTGGTACGGGTATCACTGACAAAGACCAAACCATCTTTTAACCGCATCGCGCAACAGTATGTCATTTTCAATATCCCTTTTCTAACAACGTAAAACCTGTACTGTGGAATCCATCTGCTCGATTCCACCTTTCTCACGCACCCCGCGAATGGGGGCAACATCAAAATAATCCCGGCCTAAGGCCACATAAATATGCGAACCTGGGGTGAACAACTGATTACTGACATCAAAACAATACCATGAATGGTCTAAAAACACTTCTGCCCATGCGTGACTGGCAAGATGCAGCGTTTCCGGTACATACAGATAGCCGGAGACATAACGCGCCGGCAAACCCAAGGCACGGCACATGGCGATAAAGACATGACTATGATCCTGACATACCCCTTGTCGATGCATAAAAGCATCAATTGCAGAGGTATGTACGGTGGTGATATTTGGCACATAGGGGATATGAGCCAAAAGTGCTTGTGCGAGTTCGATCAGACAATTGCGACTCGGCTGGGTCACGTAATGCCGTGCAAACTCCAGCATCGCTGCATTACATTGTGTGAGCATGGTAGGCTGTAAAAAAATCTGAGGCTGAATCCGGCCGGCTACTCCTATTTCTGCATCAGGATTAATGACAATGATCCCTTGTGCCATAATACTCAACTGCTGGTAAGCATAGCGCTGTTGACTGCTGATCCAAATATTATCAAAGGCATCGCGTTTCGTTACCGATACACCAGGAACCTGAATATTCCAGTCCAGCACCTGCTGATGTGCGCTGCTTTGCGGTGTCATTTTGATGTACTGCACACTGTTTAATGACCATTCACTATAGTGATAATGAGTTTGGTGATTCACCATCAACTTCATGCTGCCGCCTCGAATTCTATCTGTAACTGTTGCGTTAACGCATACAGTTGGATTAACTCGGGCTGCTTTTTAAAATCATGCCAAGCTGCATTGATCATATGCCACCCCATCACATCCAAAGCATCCAACCACTGTGCTAATTTATGAATATGTTGCACTGTCGGTTGCTGTAAGCGGATCTGCCAGTCCAGTAATTCCAGCTGCTGGCCCAACGCAAAAAATGTCCATACTTCTGGTGACTCAGCCTCAAGTAACGAAATACAATGACTGATTGCACGACAGATTGTAACGGGTTGCTGGCTTGCAGCACGCACCAGTTGATTGAGTTCAGCATAGACTTTGGCTGACAACACACCACGTAAATCCTGAAGATTGGCCTGAACCTGCTGTAACTGCTGCTTCAATGATAAGGACTGTACAGAGTTCTGTATCAGTGCATTCAGCGAGGCTGCATCATCAATATCCAGACCAAAGCCTTGAGCAAAGGCATGTGCGTGTTGATCCTGTTCAAATGGCAGATGCGCACATAACTGTTGAATCCGGGTCAAATAACGCGCTAACCAATAAATACTATGGGCATTCGACTTTAATAAAATCATGATAATTTTTCCCTCTTCCAGCTTCAGGAATGTAGCTGATCAATTACCCAAGTATCTTTGATGCCTCCTCCCTGCGAGGAGTTCACCACCAGAGATCCTTCTTGCATCGCGACCCGGGTTAAGCCGCCCGGCACGATTTCAGTGCGGTAAGGTGAACTTAAAATGAAAGGACGCAAATCAATATGTCGCTCAGCCAGTCCTTTTTCGGTCAGGGTCGGTGCTACGGACAAATCCAGTGTTGGTTGTGCGATATACAGATGAGGCTGAAGCCGTAATTTATCCTTAAACTGAGCAATCTCAGCAGCCGAAGCCTGTGGTCCCACCAACATGCCATAACCACCTGAACCTTGCGCTTCTTTTACAACCAGTTGATCGATATGCTGCATGACATAGTCCAGATCTTGCGCATTACGGCACTGATAGGTCGGAACATTGTTGAGAATGGGTTTCTCTCCCAGATAGAACTCGATCATCTGATCCACATAGGGATAAATCGACTTGTCATCTGCAATCCCGGTGCCCGGTGCATTGGTAATCACCACATTATGCTGCAAGTAGGCTGACATCAAACCCGGCACCCCCAGACAACTGTCTGGACGGAACATCAACGGATCGAGAAATGCATCATCCACACGGCGATAGATGACATCAACACGTTGCCGACCACGAATCGTTTTTACATAAACTTTATCTTGCTCCACAAAAAGATCCTGTCCCGTGACTAATGGTACATCCATTTCTCGTGCAAGGAAGGCATGCTCATAATAGGCACTGTTAAAACGTCCGGGGGTCAACACGACGATAAAAGGCTGATCCACCTCGGCATTTTCGCTCAAGATCTCCCGAAGCAAGGCCGGATACTGTTCAATGGCATAGAGTGGATTGGACTGGCATAAATCCGGCATCAATTGCTGGCTAATCTTGCGACTTTCCAGCATATAGGAGACCCCGGAAGGCGTGCGCAGGTTATCTTCGAGCACATAAAACTCACCTTTACCGTCACGAACAATATCAATCCCGCTAATATGCGCATAAATATTGCCTTTCAACTGATGCTTGAGCATATGTGGTTGAAATGCTTCATGCGTAAAGATCTGCTGTTCAGGAATCAGTCCTGCCTGCAAAATGTCTTGCTGATGGTAAATATCCTGTAAAAAATGGTTCAGTGCACGAACACGTTGGGTACAACCTTCAGCAATTTTGTCCCATTGTTTTTTTGCAATCACCCGAGGAATCAGATCAAAAGGAATCGTGCGTTGTAAATCCGCCTGATCACCATACAGCGCAAAGGTTATATCCTGATATAGGAAATGCTGCTTGGCTTGCTGGTTCAGCTCAGCCAATTGCTCCAATGTATGTTGGCACAACCACTGCTCGATTTTTTTCGAGGCTTCACCATGCATCGAAGCATCATCGAGCATTTCATTAAAAAATCTCGACTTTAACTGATCAAAGAGATGCGCTGTGGTCGGTGCCATCTCCTCAACACGAGCAAGAACTGGTGGCAAGCTCGACTCACCACTATAATTTTCTGTAGCTAATCCGGCAAACTCATTATTTTCTTTTAACATTATGGTTCCTCGGTGTTTTCTCTTCTATTTGCCAAAAAATGCAAATTTGATGCCACTATCCCTGTTCTTTCTATTTATTCGCGGATGTCCTGCTGAATTCAAGCAGAGTTTTGCGATAATCTGTGACTGAATATAAACAGCAGCTTCAGCAATGCTTGCCAAAATAGATAAGTTTTTTTATTGTGTTTGCCAACGTGCGTTGAATTGCGCGGTATTTTTCTCTTCTTAACCTGATTTATTCTTCTATTATGTCTTCACAAGAAAAAGAAACATCAAACAGCCTGTATCGCCAATGGCAAATCCTGTCCCGCCTTTCGACCGGAAAATGGATGGGAACACGTGAACTGCAGGAAATTTTACAACGTGAAGGCATCGACATCAGTTTGCGCACCATCCAACGTGATTTGAACCAGATTTCGCAACGTTTTCCTATAGAAAGTAATAAAACCGTGCCTCAGGGCTGGCGCTGGCGTTCAGATGCCCCGATCCAAAGTTTGCCGCATATGACCAGCTCACAGGCGGTAACCTTTATGATGGTTGAGGAGCATCTCAAGCATTTACTGCCACCGAGCCTGATTGAAGAAATGAATCCTTGGTTTGACCTGGCTCGGCGCAGTCTTTCAACACAAAATAACGTAAGGCAATGGGTGAACCGGGTCAGGATTGTCCCCGCGACTCAACCCTTGATTCCTCCTGTGGTTGAACGACAAGCACAGCAAGCAATTTATGAAGGACTGCTGCAAGATAAACAAATCGAGTGCCTTTACCGCAGCCGTGCCGCCCAAGGTGAAGACCGTCGTTATACGCTAAACCCTTTAGGGTTAGTGCAAAAAGGCTCCATCATTTATCTGGTCTGCACCCGACATGATAAAAGTGATGTGCAAACCTTTGCTCTGCACCGTTTTAAGTCAGCCACTGTGCTCAATTCACGCGCTTTACATCCTGTTGATTTCAACATTGACGAATACATTGAGTCTGGCGCTTTAGGTTTCCGTGTAGATTTCAATATCCCCACTCACCAGGTTCAACTGCATTTAGTGATGCATGAAAATGATGCCAGCTATTTTTATGAAAGTCAGTTGAGCAAAGATCAGATCATTCAGCCTTACCATGAGAATCAGGTCGAAGTAATCGCGACCGTGCCTTTTACCTCACAACTGGTCTGGTGGTTGCGCAGCTTTGGTAAGAAAATTATTTCGATTCGACCAGATGAAGTCGCACATGCCGTCTATGAATCAGAAGAGGCATCGGCAAAACCTGAATAAAAAAAGAGAGCTTCTGGTCGAAAGCTCTCTTAGATTTATTATTATTATTTTTGTAAAAATCAGCTTGTTATTATTGTTGTGTGGACGACAGCACAAATTCACCTTTTAGCCCCACGCCTCTTGTGAATTTGCACACGTTTGAGTGCATCATCGCGCTAGCTTTAGCAAGCCAGATCATTGCGATTATAGCGAATCATTTTCTTCGTCATCGCTTCTCCTCCATCAGTTGAACATGCAATCACTATAGCGTGATGATTTCGACATGAGAAATCAGAAGATCTACTGCTTAATACGCTATTTGTGTTAAAGATTTATTGTGAATTATTTATATGAAAAAGCACAAAGCAGTCCAGGTAACCCTGAACTGCAGTCTGATTTAAAGTGGATTACACTTGTTTTTTCTGGGCATCTTTGTAACGGGATAAGGCCGTAACTGCAACCGCAGAAAGCACGATCCCAGGTGCACTTGCAATCAAAATGCCTGTCGTTCCCAACCCCAGTGCCAAAATTTTACCGGTTAACAATGGACCGGTCATCGCACCCAAACGTCCCAAGGAGATGGCACTACCCACGCCGGTGACTTTCCCTGCAGGTGAGTAAAAAATCGGAGAAATCCCATATAAAATTGACTGGCCGCCAGTTGAGAAAATACCACCGATTACTCCGGCAAAAATCAACAAAGGAACCGAAGTTGTAGTGAACAAAATAAATACCGCGATCAACAAACCAAAATAAATGATCACGGACATTTGCCACAATTTAAGACGATCAAGCAGGTAACCCAAGGCTAAGGTTCCAATCACTGCACCCACCTGGAACACCAGCATCACCAGAAATGCTTGTTTCTTTTCCAAACCTTGTTCCATAAGCAGATTCGGTAACCAGCTGATCAGGATATAGTTCACCATCAAGGTAAAGAAAAAGCTCACCCACAGCGGCAGCGTATGGGCATATTTTTTATTTTTGAACAGAATTTCACTCATCGCAGGCACAGCTTCTGGCTGCACCTGAGCCTGTTGCTGCTTTTTCTTGTCTTTTAAGATCAAAGCCATGAAGGGTAATAACAGTAAAGGCGCCAAACCACCAATCAGAAACAGGGTGTGCCAAGAAATCTGCGGGAAAAACATCCCTAAACCTGCCACACAAATCGCACCAACCGGAAGACCACAGTACATCAGACTGTTTAACTTGCCGCGATTAGCTTCGGTTGCTTCATCCCCCACGACCGAAATCATCGTCGGCATGGCAGCCCCCAAACCCACACCCGTTAAAAAGCGTGCAACATATAAAACTTCAAGATTAGGGGCAAGCGCGGAAATACTAAAAAAAACACCAAAAATTGCCACGGCCAGCATCAGGACTTTTTTCTGTCCCAGGTAGTCGGCGACACGCCCCCCAAAGAAGGCGCCGAAGAGCATACCAAATACTCCCAGGCTAAAGACGTAGCCCATTTGCAGCTGATCCAAGCCAAAAGTGGCAGCAATTCCTTTCGCGGCAATCCCCGGTGCCTGCAAATCAAAACCTTCAAAAAAAGCCACGAGGAAGCATAAAAAGATGGTGAGCTTCTTTTGTAAGCCACCTGTTTGTGTCTGTAACATCACTAATCTCCATCCATACGATGCAAAGCGTCGTTCCATCGCCTATTGAGCGAATTATTCTGTGACGGATCATGCGGATGAAATAGCACTACAATGGTCGGGTTTATTTGCAGCGGGTGTATCCAGCAGCCTTCAATTAATACCTAAAAGTTAAATCATAAATCGTTTTTTATTCTTAATTCATTTACTTAGATCATTTTTTGACGATGGATTTTATACAACAATTTTCTAATCAAACCATAGATAAAAACTATGCCCTTGAAAAAATTCAATAAAAAAGCCCACTGAAGCGGGCTTTTTTATTTGATTAGCTGAAAGTATCAAGCTGATTTGCGTGTGCCAGCATTTTTACGAATGGTAATTAACACCAACTGCACTGCTGCTGGCGTCACACCCGGGATACGGCCCGCTTGTGCCAGCGTATCAGGACGTACGGTTTTCAGCTTTTGGGTAATTTCACGTGACAAACCAGAAACCGCATCATAATCAAAATCAACAGGAATTTTGGTCTCTTCCAGTCGTTTCATTTGGGCTACGTCTTCATGCTGACGGTTAATATAACCTTCATATTTCACAGCAATCTCGATCTGGTCACCCACTTGTGCAGAAACCTCTGAACCCGTTAGCTCAGCAATTTGCTGGAAGTTAATATTCGGACGCTTCAATAGATCAATTGCAGAGCACTCTTTCGATAAATCTGCGCCGGTCATTTCCACAAACTTTTTGCCCATTGGGTTGTTCGGTGCTGCCCATAGATCTTTCAAACGCGCCGTTTCACGCTCTACTGCGTCCATTTTTTCACAATACGCTGCCCAGCGTACATCATCCACCAGACCTAGTTCACGGCCAATTGGCGTCAAGCGTTGGTCTGCATTGTCTTCACGCAACATCAAGCGATATTCTGCACGTGAGGTAAACATACGATACGGTTCTTTAGTACCCAACGTGATCAGGTCATCCACCAGCACCCCGATGTAAGCTTCATCGCGTTTTGGTGTCCATTCTGACTGATCCCAGGCACGACGTGCAGCATTCAAACCTGCGAGCAGGCCTTGTGCACCGGCTTCTTCATAACCGGTTGTCCCATTAATCTGTCCGGCAAAATACAGGTTATTAATGGCCTTCGTTTCCAAGGTATATTTCAAGGACTGCGGGTTAAAGTAGTCATATTCAATGGCATAACCCGGACGCAAAATATGCGCATTTTCCATCCCGCGAATCGAACGAACCAATTCAAATTGCACATCAAAAGGTAACGAGGTTGAAATCCCGTTCGGATACAGCTCATGGGTATCTAGACCTTCCGGCTCCAAAAACACCTGATGTGAGTCTTTATCGGCAAAACGGTGAATTTTGTCTTCAATCGAAGGACAATAGCGAGGCCCTACACCTTCAATCACACCAGTATACATTGGAGAACGATCCAGACCTGCACGAATGATGTCATGTGTTTTTTCATTGGTATGGGTGATGTAGCAGTTGACCTGCTCAGGATGCATCGACACATCGCCCATAAATGACATCACTGGAGAAGGAAAATCTCCCGGTTGTGCGGTCATCACCGAAAAATCAACGCTGCGTGCATCAATACGTGGCGGTGTACCGGTTTTTAAACGACCGACGGGTAATTGCAGTTCGCGTAAGCGGTGCGCCAAAGCAATCGACGGTGGATCACCCGCACGACCACCGGAAGCATTTTGCAAACCAATATGAATCACGCCACCCAAGAAGGTTCCCGCAGTTAAAACCACGGTCTTGGCATCAAAACGGATGCCCATCTGGGTCACAACGCCTTTAACGGTATCCCCTTCTACAATCAGGTCATCAGCAGCTTGCTGAAAAATGTCCAGATTGGCCTGATTCTCTAGCGTATATCGAATCGCTGCCTTATAACGTACACGGTCGGCTTGAGCACGTGTTGCACGAACTGCCGCACCTTTACGCGAATTGAGAATACGGAACTGAATCCCGCCTTTATCGGCTGCCAGTGCCATCGCACCACCCAAGGCATCAATTTCACGAACCAGATGCGACTTACCAATACCACCAATCGCCGGGTTACAGCTCATCTGCCCTAAAGTCTCAATATTGTGCGTAAGAAGTAACGTCTGTCGACCCATACGCGCCGCAGCGAGCGCTGCTTCCGTACCCGCGTGACCGCCACCGATCACAATGACATCGTAAACTTTAGGATAATGCATAGTGGTAATTGAGAGATAAAAAAGGATGACTGAGTATTATAGCAAAATTTGCCTTTAAGTTGACAAATTGAGTCGATTTTCTTGTTATAGCCGAGCGCTACGCGCGCCTGTGCGTTAGAGATAAAAATAACTATTTTTTGCAGATCGACAGCAAAAAGACACCAAACGGCTGCATAACTTACGTGATTAAAACTGTCTTATTCTGATTATTTTTTATGCTGATACTGATGTGAATAACAAAATAAGGAAACAACGATGAATAAGAAACTCCTCCTCTCAGTGCTTTTCTGCAGTTTTTGTCTTAGTCCTTTGGTACAAGCGAATGATAAAGTTGAAAAAATCTATGATGCTCAGCTCTATCAAAAGGTATGTAAGGGCAAGGCTCAAGGCACTGAAGTCAGCTTTGCTCATCGTGGCATCATCTGGAATGGCACCTGTGAACCACAGTTTTTCCCTAAACAAAGCCGAGACATTATGGGCAATGAACGTGAGCTCTTTACCACCTGTGCCGGTACACACACCGCAATGAGTGCCAATATCAATGGTGCTGAAGTACGAGGAAAATGCGCTTTAGGTTTTACTCCCCCGCAACCGAAGTAATTTCTGATTGACTTAACTTTATCTCTACCAAAGAGTCGCGTATGCGGCTCTTTTCATTTGGCGTGGGTTATTTTATTCAGAATGATCACCTCATCTCAAAATGGTGTTCACTCTTAGATTGACATACAAATTCCATCGGCCAGAAAACAATCCAGATAAAAACTCATTTTCTGGTAGGCAGCTAAACGGAATCCATTACAATACTGTCTTTACGAAAACGAATTAGGTTAATGCCGTGAAGTGGTTACAAATTCATATTACTGTTGATCAAGAACAAGTTGATTTTACTGAAACCTTACTGCTGTCTTTGGGTGCCGTCAGTGTGACGCTTGATGACGCAGAAGATCAGGCCTTGCTCGAACCACTTCCAGGTGAAACTCCATTATGGAATAAAGTGATTGTAACCGGCATCTACCAGGATGATGAAAACGATCCGATTGATGCCGCTAAGCTTGAAGCGTTTATTCGCGCACAAATGCCAGATGCACCCATCCGCTCTGAAGAACTCGAAGATCAGGCTTGGGAACGTGCATGGATGGATTATTATGAACCAATCCAGATTTCAGAAAAATTCTGGATTGTGCCGGAATGGCTCGAACCACCTGAAGCCGATGCCATCAATATTAAACTGGATCCAGGTTTAGCTTTTGGTACCGGTAACCATGCCAGTACCTTCCTTTGTCTACAATGGTTAGGTAAAACAGACCTGAAAGACAAAATTGTCATCGATTATGGCTGTGGTTCAGGCATTTTGGGCGTAGCAGCACTTTTATTAGGTGCTAAAAAGGTCTATGCCACCGACATCGATCCACAAGCCGTTCTCGCGACTCAACAAAATGCTGAACTGAATGGAGTCAACGATCGCTTGTTTGTTGGGTTACCTGAAGAATTCAACACCGCTTTCCAAGGTCAGCAAGCAGACATTCTGGTTGCCAACATTTTGGCAGGCCCACTAATGGCACTTGCGCCAGAGTTCTCAACTTTAATTAAATCTGCTGGAGAGTTCGCACTTGCCGGTGTAATTGAAGAGCAAGTTACTGAAGTTTCTCGTGTTTATTCAGAATTTTTTGATATATTAGAGATCGAAAAACGCGAAGAAAACTGGTGCCGCATTTCAGGAAAGCGCCAGTCGAATTAAACGAGTAAAAAGATCCTATGAGTGACAAACAAACCCGCTGCCCGAAGTGTTCAACTGTCTATAACGTTACGTTGACCCAGCTCACTGCTGCGCAGGGTATGGTTTGTTGTCCCAAATGCTCACAAAATTTTAATGCCCTAACCCATCTGGTTCAGCATGATACAGCTGAAATTTTGGCAAGTAACACGCCAGTGGCAGCAGCACTTGCCGGTTTCAATACCAATCCCTCACAGTCTCGCCTGCTCGATATTTTTAACCGCAAAATCGAAAACTCGAATATCGATTTACAAACTTATTTGAACAACCTGAACTATTTCACCAGTGAACCGCTAAGCACATTCTCTGGCTTGAACCTCTCCAATACGGAACGTGTCGTGAGTCATGAACAGGACAAACCGCGTGGTTGGGGATATTATGTTCTTTGGGGCAGCGTCAATATCGTGCTGCTTTTTGTCCTGATGTTTCAGGTGCTGTGGTTTAATCCTAAATTACTCAACAACAGTCCGATGCTCAGTACAGTGTTTAGCCCTGTCTGTCAGGCACTAAAATGTAATACCTTGCAGCAGGAATACAACCTAATCGCTATTAATAAGCTAAAAGTCAAACGTACTGGCAAGGATAAAACCCAATTTAGTGGTGTCCTGCTCAATCAGCACGAGTCAAGTCTATTGCTTCCAAACTTAAAAATCACCCTGCATGCCGATGGCGAAGAAGTTGCCATTTATACATTGAACTCACGTGAATATCTCATCAAGAGTTTGCAAGGCATCCAGCGTATTCCGCATGATCGCCCGTTCAAATTTGAATTTACCTTGCCGGTTGAACGAAAAAGCTTTGACAATTACAGCCTAGAAATTGTAGCTCCGTAACGTCTAAAAAAAAGTGAAAAAAAATGCAGTTTAATTGCTCACTTTTTCTTAGACAATGGTATCATACGCGCCACGAAAAGCTTAGTGCTGCAAACTCCTCACATTCATCCAAAACAAATATAGTCCTTGATCATGTGCTTTATTCACGTAATGCGCATCAGGCTAATCTTTGTTTTTGAAGTTTAGGCTGTAACAAAACTTAAATTATTGTTACGCTTATTTTTCGCTCAAATTGAAGAGTTGTGGCAAGCTAATTGTTCTAGTTTTAGAGCCCGCCGTTTTAGGATCTAAAACGGAGCTCGACCCTTTTAGACCATATGTACATATCATTTTACTCAAGTGATATTTGATTTTCGGATTAACTCGCATGAATAGCAAATCTCCTATTTTTACTGCACAATCTGATGTTGCGCTTCGTATCCACGTGGATCGCGCGGTTCGCCATTATTTTGCGTCATTGCAAGGTGAACAACCATCTCAGGTTTATGACATGGTGCTAGCAGAAATGGAGAAACCTCTTTTATCTGTGGTCTTAGAATACACTCGCGGCAACCAGACTCGCGCAGCTGAAATCCTTGGACTCAACCGTGGTACTTTGCGTAAAAAGTTAAAAGCTCACGGTTTAATGAGTGAGTAAGATGCTAAAATGCTCACGTCTTCGTGGGCATTTTTTATGCCTATTTGTTTTTTAATCTGTAGACTTCAAAATCATGACTATTAAGCGCGCTCTGATCTCTGTTTCAGACAAAACTGGAATCGTTGAATTTGCTCAAAATCTAGCGAATTTGGGGGTAGAACTTCTTTCTACTGGTGGTACTTACAAGTTGCTCAAAGACAACAATATCCCCGTAGTAGAAGTTTCTGAACATACTGGCTTTCCAGAAATGATGGACGGCCGTGTAAAAACACTTCATCCGAAAATTCATGGTGGCATCCTGGCTCGTCGCGGTCTAGACGAAGCGGTCATGCAAGAACACAACATTGATCCAATTGATCTCGTGGTTGTGAATCTTTATCCATTTGCTGCCACAGTTGCTAAACCAAACTGCTCCCTTGCAGATGCCATTGAAAACATCGACATCGGTGGTCCAACCATGGTACGTGCTGCTGCGAAAAACCACGCGTCTGTAGGTATCGTGGTGAATGCATCGGATTACGACACAGTGATTGCTGAACTGAAAGCGAATGGTGGTTTGTCGTATGAAACCCGTTTTGACTTGGCAGTAAAAGCATTTGAACACACGGCACAATATGATGGCATGATTGCTTCTTACCTCGGTGCACGTGTAGGCAAAGCTGAAGGTGAAGCCGACAAATTCGCGCGTACTTTCAATACCCAATTGGTAAAAGCACAAGACTTGCGTTACGGTGAAAACCCACACCAAGCAGCCGCTTTCTATGTCGATCCAGCAGCAAAAGAAGCTTCTGTTTCAACAGCAAAACAGTTACAAGGCAAAGAATTGTCTTATAACAACATCGCGGACACCGATGCAGCGCTTGAATGTGTCAAATCATTCGCAAAACCGGCTTGTGTTATTGTTAAACATGCCAACCCATGTGGTGTTGCAGTTTCTCTTGATGGTATCCAAGCCGCTTACGACTTAGCGTATGCAACAGATCCTGAATCTGCATTCGGTGGCATCATTGCATTCAACCGTGAACTTGACGTTGCGACTGCACAAGCGATTGTTGACCGTCAATTCGTTGAAGTAATTATTGCACCAAGTATCGCTGAAGGCGTTCTAGAAGTGACTGGCGCGAAGAAAAATGTTCGCGTACTGGTTTGCGGTGAACTTCCAGCGATTGATGCACGTGCTGCACAGCTTGACTACAAACGCGTAAACGGCGGTCTATTGGTACAAGACCAAGATTTAGGCATGATCAGCAAAGATGACCTGAAAGTAGTGACTAAAATCGCACCGACTGAACAGGAAATTGACGACCTGATCTTTGCCTGGAAAGTAGCAAAATATGTGAAGTCAAACGCGATTGTGTATGCGAAAAACCGTCAAACAATTGGTGTGGGCGCAGGCCAAATGAGCCGCGTGAACTCTGCGCGTATTGCTGCGATCAAAGCTGAACATGCAGGTTTGGTCGTTGAAGGTGCAGTAATGGCATCGGATGCATTCTTTCCATTCCGTGATGGTATTGATAACGCAGCCAAAGCAGGTATCAAATGCATTATCCAGCCAGGTGGCTCGATGCGTGATGAAGAAGTAATCGCAGCAGCCGATGAACATGGTATCGCAATGGTGTTCACGGGTATGCGTCATTTCCGTCACTAAGACTGATATGAAGCATCCTGCTTTATTCAATATAGATTTCTAAATCTTGCATAAAGTCCTCTGCCCAAAGCTTGAGGACTTTATGTCATTTTCGATTCATGGAGTATGAACCGATGAATATTTTAGTTTTGGGTAGTGGCGGCCGTGAACATGCTTTGGCATGGAAAATCGCGCAAGATGACAAAGTCAGCAAAATTTTCGTTGCTCCGGGAAATGCCGGGACAGCGACAGAAAACAAGTGTGAAAATGTCAATCTTGATATTCTGGATAACCCAGCGATTATTTCTTTTGCCAAAGCCAATAACGTGGATTTGGTGGTGGTCGGCCCAGAAGCTCCACTGGTCAATGGTGTAGTCGATGCAGGACGTGCAGCCGGTCTCAAAATTTGGGGCCCAACTCAGTATGCCGCACAGCTTGAAGGCTCGAAAGCGTTTGCCAAGCACTTCTTGAAGCGCCACAACATTCCAACTGCGTTTTATGACGTGTTTACCGAAGTCGATGCAGCAAAAGCGTATGTTGAAAAAAATGGCGCACCGATTGTCATCAAGGCAGATGGCCTTGCAGCGGGTAAAGGCGTGATCGTAGCCATGACCAATCAGGAAGCCTTTGATGCGATTGATGACATGCTCGCTGGCAACAAGTTTGGTGATGCGGGTTCACGTGTGGTGATCGAGCAATTCCTTGCCGGTGAAGAAGCCTCTTTCATTTGCATGATTGATGGCAAAAATATTCTGCCAATGGCGACTTCTCAAGACCACAAACGTATTTTTGAAGGCGACCAAGGTCCAAATACTGGCGGTATGGGTGCTTATTCCCCTGCACCGGTGGTAACACCTGACGTATTCGACAAAGTGATGGCTGAAGTGATGCGTCCAACTGTAGACGGTATGGCAGCTGATGGCCACGTTTACACCGGTTTCCTTTATGCAGGCCTGATGATTGACGAACAAGGTCAGCCACGCGTCATCGAATTCAACTGCCGTTTTGGTGATCCGGAAACCCAGCCAATCATGATGCGTCTCAAATCATCACTGGTGGATCTGGTTGAAGCGGGTATTGCAGGCAATCTGCCAGCACAAGCTGAATGGGATGAGCGCAAGACTGTCGGCATCGTACTCGCTTCAGAAGGTTACCCTGAAACTGCACGCAAAGGCGATGTGATCTCTGGTTTAGACACAGAAATGACCGATGCCAAAGTATTTCATGCAGGCACAACAACCAATGCTAATGGCGACGTAATCACTGCCGGTGGTCGCGTGCTCTGTGTGACTGCAATCGGCAATAGCATTGGCGAAGCTCAAGCAAAAGCTTTGGAGTTATGTCAAAAAGTGACGTTTGATGGCATGCAATACCGCAAAGACATCGGTTACCGTGCGATTGCACGCGAACAGCAAGCCTAATTAAGCTGAACAAAAAAACCCTCTTCGGAGGGTTTTTTATGATTACCGCCATTTCACCTCCCGCCACTCGATACTTTAAATTACTGTTAAGATAAAGACGAAATGAACCGAATAAGGAATTCGTATGACCTATCAAGTGCATGTAATTGATGTCAAAAATAACCAACAAAACTACATCTGGCTGATTGAAGATACACACACCCAAGAAGCTGTGGTGATTGACCCCACAGAAGCAGCACTGGTCACCGATTTCTGCCAACAACATCATTTACAATTAAAACAGATCTGGATCACTCACTGGCATAAGGATCATATTGGCGGTATTCCAGCTTTAATTACAGAACAAAACATTCCGGTATATGGTCCACGTGAAGAACTCAGTAAAATCCCATTTATTCGTCATGCCTTACAGCATGAGGATCAATTCCATTTTAACCAACTTGAAATTGATGTGATTGCCACACCAGGACACACCTTAGGCCATATTTGTTATTTCATTGATGCCATAGATGCCTTATTTTGTGGGGATACTTTGTTTGCTATGGGTTGTGGTCGCTTGTTTGAAGGCACAGCAGAACAAATGTATCACTCCCTTAACCGACTCGCAGCACTCCCACCACGCACCCGTGTGTATTGCACACACGAATACACGCTAGCAAACGCGGAGTTTGCACTCACGATTGAGCCAGACAATATCGAGTTGCAACAGCGTATGCAGCAGGTAAAACAATTACGCAACAAAGACCAGATCACTCTACCTTCCAGTATTGAATTAGAATTAGAAACAAACCCTTTTCTACGTGCAGAAAATGTAGCTGAGTTTGCTAGAATCCGTCTCTTGAAAGATAACTTTTAAAGCGAATCGCCCTGATCTTGACATTGACGTTGATATTCTTCGAGTTGCTCAGCTGTCACCACCTGCAAATAGCGCGTCTGATCAACCCGAACCAATTGTAAATGGTTTAAAGCAGGTTGATGCAAACGCGCACTCCCAAACGGGGTGTAACACACCTCACTTTGACTGGAAAACTCAAGCCAATCTTCATGCCCCATCAACACAGCAACCGCTTCCAACCCTTGCTGCTGAAGTTGCTGAAGCTGTTGCTGTACTAAAGTTGCAATCGCCAGTTGCTGCATGATCTCACCTGACCAAATAACCCTTTTTCTCATTTTACAGACTATTTTTGGTTTTCTGTTGCTCTAATTGCGCAAATTGCTTTTCCATCTGCCGAAAAGCATCTTGAAAACCCATCAGAGAAACTTGCTGATCAATATCTTCAAATTGATGGGTTTGCTGGAAACGCATATAGACATAATAACCGCGCTTAAACTGCTCAATTAACTGCAAAGCATTACGAAATGAGCCATCTTGAGTATATATCACAGGATGTTGATCTACACGCAAAGCTGTTTTAGGACTTTTACTCGGTTGATTACCGATGACCACACTATAGTCATGATTCAAACGGATTACAGTGATATTGTCTTTTTGCAAAGTACAAATCTTCGCCTGATCAAACACCTTAATCCAACAGCGAACATTCCAGCTCGAACGTGCCACTATTCGATTTTCCAACTGACTAATTTCTTCATGATTTTTTGAGTATTCAACTACCCGAATCAAATCAGCAAGACGATCATCAGAGTAGTAAGATTTATTAGCAGCAAATACTGAATGAGATAAAATCAGAGATAGTATGGTTACCCCAGCTCCTAAAAATTTATTAAACATTTTTCACGCATTATTTCCTTATAGTGATATTATTTTATCATTACAAAAAAACACAATAAAACCACAGAATTAACCTTAAAATGCACTGGATTATACTTTTATTAATTTTTGCCAAATATATCACAATAAATTTTATATTTATTACAAATTGTTACATATCAATTAACATACTCTCAAGTCAAATTTATGACAAATCGTTTCCAAAATATACGATTAAATATTCTTGTAGATTTTTAAAATTTCCCATATAAATCACCCTAAATCTTAAATAAGCTCTTTATTTATATTCAGTTTCTAACTAAATCAATCAAAACAAATCAATCAAAATCCCAAAGCAAGCTCAAAGAGTGCATTCCCAAGCCATCACCTAAAATACGAATATTGGCTAGAAATTCATCAAAAACTCATCTATAAGTTAAAGCTCTACAATTTCACCCTTTAAAAAATCAATCGATATCCCTATTAAAGAATCTAGAGATTAATAAGGAGTTTGCTCGTGAAAAAAGTGGTTAAAGCAAAGAACTTGATCGCCTTTAGAATTTGGTTAGAAAAGTTGGGTTACTCAGTTAAAAATTTGGCTGACGGTAAAGGTTTCACCTTTAGCTTTAAAAAAGAATATGGTCTGGTTACCTGTGATTTAGCTGGTAATGCACTCGCGATGCAACTCGGGGAAGAATTCGAAGACCATTTAAAAGCTTAATGATCATAATAGCTTCTAGCTTATCTCACTGAAAGCACAAGAAACTCAAAAGGCATCTATACGGAAATAGATACCTTTTCTTGTTTTTATCATCATATAAAAATTTAGACATAAAAAAACCAGATGTTTAACATCTGGTTTTTTTGAATATGGTGGGGGCGAAGAGACTCGAACTCTTACACCTTGCGGCGCTGGAACCTAAATCCAGTGCGTCTACCAATTTCGCCACGCCCCCGATTTTTTATATCCTTCGGTAGGATATTTGGCAGAGGATCAAGGATTCGAACCTTGACGAACGGTTTTGGAGACCGTCATGCTACCATTACACCAATCCTCTATAACTTTATACCAAGCTTTAATGCTACTTAGTTTAAAGTGGTGGGGGCGAAGAGACTCGAACTCTTACACCTTGCGGCGCTGGAACCTAAATCCAGTGCGTCTACCAATTTCGCCACGCCCCCCGATGGCTGTGTATATTATAGAGATCACTCCAACATGACAAGAACTTTTTATCAAAAAACCACACAGATGATTAAATAACAATCAAAACAATCAGTTATGATCATTTTTTAGCAAATTTATACCTGTAAGTACCTGTTTTACCTGCCCTACATGAGTAAAACGTTGCTGCAAAGACTTTGCCACCAATCCTTGTAAAACAGGTTCAAAAACTCTGAATGCTAATGGCAGTTCAACTTTTAAACGCTGACAGTGCAATACCGCCCATTGCTGATAAGAACGTGCAGCAAAACGTTGCTGGGTGAGCCATTCATAAAGAATGATTCCGAACGCATACAAATCCGATTGTTGTGATTTTGGCTGTGCATGGAAAAGCTCCGGTGCCATATAGCGCGGTGTTGCACTCAACGCAGCAGAGATAGGACGACCATCTAAAGGATGAGCTTGCTCAAAATCCAGTAATTTCAGCTGTCCCTGATAATCCACAAAATGCTCAGCTTTAAGATCCCCATGAATCCAGCCCACTTGATGAAATGCTTCAAGACTATCAAGACATTCACGGATAATCGCTGCAATTTGTTGTACACTTAATTCTGCAGGGTTTGACCAGTAAGATTGAGCATGAGGCAGTAGCAACAGCGGACTTGAAGTCCTATCGGATAGCCACGCCAAATCTGCAGGACTTAACAGTTGAAAAGGCATCAGAAAATCAGCAAGCGATGCACCAAATCTTTGATAGAACGCCAATTCCTGCTGAAAAGATTGTGCACACTCAGCATTGCCATCCAACACATGGAGTTTCAGCCAATAACTTTTGTCACCCTGCTGCAAACAATAAAGTCGGCGCCCTAGTACCCTGCTGTTTTCCTTGGTCAGTAAGTTGACTTGGCGAACCGGCTGACTCGGATCAAATCGCAACATCAGAAGTTTCTTTTACCGCATATTTCTGGTGAAAACGTAATAAATCTAAACAGTGCTGAATTGTCTTGCCAATACGAGCATGCGTTTCAATGGTCGAAATTTTTGGCCAGGTGGCGCGTTCACCTTCACGCTGCAACAATCGGAATAAATGCGGGCGTGGGTTTTGCAGCATATAGCTGTAGTGTCGCCAGTTATATTTTCCCACGATATTCACATCCCCATAGTAACGCTGGTCAATAATGCCATAGCCGTGATCAAGCAAGCGGCGAATCGGTGGAATTCGGCCCATACGTTCACGTGTGAAATCCATCAGTTCCATCGCCATGACTTTGCTTTGATGACGAACGATTCGTTCAGGCATACTCAAGACATCCTTACGATAACGCTCTTCATCCGTTTGCATAAACGGGACGACGTGCGGATTCACCTGACTTGCAATGGTGTAATTGATATTGTACAGACGAGCCATTTTTTCCTGCGGAAAATCACTGCGCACACTGCCATCCACCCAACGTGTATTCGCCATATAAGGCGTATGTACCCCATCATAGCGTTTACTGGTTAAACGTACCGGTGGAAATAGAATCGGCACCGCACAGGAGGCCAGTACAGCACTCCACACCAGCAGATTCGGAGAAGTAAATTTATTCAGGATCCGTGCATCATGAACAGAATCATAAGGTGCAACAGCAATATTCACATGCAAACCGGAACGTTTATAAGCTTCCTCAAAACTCAGATCCCCCAGATTTTCTACCAAGAATTTTTTTAGGTATTTGACATCCGCAATACCTCCATTGCCTTTGAGCATCTCACTCAGGGTACGGAAATGGAAAGCATCACTAAAAAAGTGATCGCCTTGCAGAATATTCATGGCTTCACCATGCGCTGCAGTGCCCATCATTGCCGCCATGATGGCACCGGCACTAGAACCTGACAGCACTTTAGGCATAAGATCTTGTTCCATCAGTGCCTTACAAACACCGCTATGGAACAGGCCTAATGTGGCTCCACCCGAAAACATCAAAGCGGGCTGCCCATAAGCACGCTGGCAGTTTTCAAAAAAATCGATTCTTTCCTGCACAGACATGCCATTGCAGTTAGACGAAACCAGGTAATACAGACTATGGCTCACCTCTTCGACGTAGTCTTCAATAATTTTTTTTGTCCCGACGTAAGTTGCGGTAAACAGCATGGGATGACCGATATTGGCAATATCATAAGTCAGACCTTCACGCAGGATATAGATCAGATCGACGATGCGGTCTTGAGTGCGGTATTTTTTCAGTAGATTCAGACGATGAGAAATCAGCTCGGCATCAAAGTACTCGGAGGTATTGTCATATTTCCATTCTTGCGCACCACTTTCTTCATCGAGTTTTAAAGCAATACTTTTCCATTCTTCATAGCTTTCCGCCCGCTCTAATTGCCGTTTTAATTTTTTCATTCGATAGGCCTGATGCGGGTTAAGCTCACTGGTAAAGTTTTTAAACATGACCTGCCTCTATGTTTTGCGATCACACGTCCGGTACTGTGTCCACTATGCGCAGTAATATTCCCTCAATCAAGTGCAAAAACTTTTAAATTTACGCCAAGTTACACGGTACGCTGTTACATTTTTTACGGCAATGCTACTATCCGTGCAGGGTTCAACAATATACATCAATTATGGCTACTCTTGATTTACCTGAAAACATTCTCGGTGCGTTGGCGACGGTATTGCAACAATTACAACAGGTGTTACCGGAGCCCAAACAAGCCACCGATTTTTCTGCACCCGCCTTTAAATGGCAAGACCGCCAGCTCAAAGCGATTCAGCAACCTAAAGCCGTTTATCTTGACGACTTAAAAGGCATCGAAAAACAAAAAGAAAAAGTCATCCAAAATACCTTGCAGTTTTTGCAGGGTTTGCCAGCCAATGATGTTTTATTGACAGGTTCACGCGGTACCGGGAAATCCTCAATTGTTCGTGCACTATTGACTGCCTTTCAGGATCAAGGCTTGCGTCTGATTGAAATTGAACGTGACGATCTCAAGGATTTACCCGAAATTCAAAAACTGATTGCAGACCGTCCTGAGAAATTTATTGTGTATTGCGACGATTTAGCATTTAACGCGGAAGATGAAAACTACCGTAGCCTGAAAAGTGTACTTGATGGTTCGCTACAGTCTGGCTCTAGCAATTTTATTATTTATGCGACCAGTAACCGACGTCACCTGTTACCTGAATTTATGCATGAAAATACCCCGATCACCAAGGTAGATGTTCCGCAATATGTTGAATTGCATCCCCAGGAAGCTATCGAAGAAAAGATTTCGCTCTCCGACCGTTTTGGCCTATGGTTGTCTTTTTATCCTATGGATCAAAATCTGTATCTGGAAATTGTCGAGCACTATTTAGCAAAAGCCCAGATGCCCTTTAACACAGAAGCCCGTGCAGAAAGCTTACGCTGGTGTCAGTCACGCGGACAACGTTCGGGGCGTTCCGCCTATCAATTTTCCAAGCATTGGATCGGCTCACAGCAGCTCAAGCGCTAAGTTTGCATAAAAAAGAGGCTTTCGCCTCTTTTTCTAAATTTCAGCTGGGCGCTGCAGTTCAGTCATCGGCCAACGCGGTGTTGTAGTGACCGACAATCCATCGCATTGCCCTGCTTGTAATCGTTGATAACCTGCAAACGCAATCATGGCCCCATTGTCGGTACATAGCGCAGGCTCAGCATAGTAGACACTGGCTTTGATTTTGGCTAAATCTGTTTCAAGACGCTGACGCAAGCGTTGATTGGCACTCACCCCACCCGCAATTACTAAACGTTTCAGACCGGTTTGTTTTAAGGCTTTGACTGATTTCTTCACTAAGGTATCCACAATCGCTTCCTGGAAACTGGCGGCAATATCCGCATCACGATTTTCATCGCCCAGTTTTTTCATTTGTACTGAAACAGCCGTCTTCAAGCCACTGAAAGAAAACTCCAAACCTTGATGCAACATCGGACGTGGAAAATCAAATGCCGTTGGGTCTCCCTGCTCTGCCAGTTTTGCGATATTTGGTCCACCTGGATACGGCAAGCCCATCATTTTGGCGACCTTATCAAATGCTTCACCTGCCGCATCATCAATCGATTCACCAAGCAGTTCATACTGACCAATACCATACGCTGCCATCAATTGACTATGTCCACCGGAAACCAGTAAAGCGACAAAAGGAAATTCGGGCGGTGTTTTAGACAATAAGGGTGCCAACATATGACCTTCCATATGATGCACACCAATCGCAGGCTTATTTAAAGCAAATGCCAGCGTACGGCCAAACAGTGCACCCGTCATCAATGCACCCATTAAACCCGGACCACGGGTATAGGCCACTGCATCGATTTCATTTTTTGCGACACCGCTATCCTGCAGTAATTGATTTAATAAAGGAATTAATTTGCGTACATGGTCACGTGACGCCAGTTCAGGCACAACCCCACCGTATTCGGCATGCAGTTTGATCTGGCTATACAGCACTTGTCCGCGTAAGCCCGAGGTACTGTCATACAAGGCTAAACCGGTTTCATCACAAGAAGTTTCTAAGCCTAAAACGATCATTCAACTGCCTATAAAGAATTTCAAAAATCACGCGAAAGCTATTATAGACTTGTGATATGAGATGTAAATGAGTAAAATACGGCACTTCACTTGTGATCTAAGGCAATCCTGCCTTGATCTTATCCATAAACTATGAGGATTCTTCATGCCACAAGTTAAATTGAAAGAAGGCGAACCAGTAGACGTAGCTATCCGTCGTTTCAAACGTTCTTGCGAAAAAGCAGGTGTTTTGGCTGACGTACGTAAGCGTGAATTCTACGAAAAACCAACTCAAGAACGTAAGCGCAAAAAAGCGGCTGCTGTTAAGCGTTACCAAAAGAAATTGGCTCGCGAATCAGTTCGTACTACTCGCCTTTACTAATTAATTTGTGATTGACTGCTTGGATACTTTAATGACTACTTTAAAAGATCAAATTACCGAAGTGTTGAAAACCTCAATGCGTGCCCGTGATATGGCACAGGTAACCGTGATCCGTAGTCTGCAGGCAGCAATTAAGCAAATCGAAGTCGATGAGCGCAAAGAGCTTGACGGTGCTCAGGTTCTTGCGGTCATTGAAAAGCAAATTAAACAACGTAAAGAATCGGTTAAAGCCTTTGAAGGTGCTGGCCGAGAAGATTTAGCTAGTAAAGAACAAGCCGAAATTGAGGTGCTATCTCAGTTTCTACCAGAAGCTATGACTGAGGAAGAGCTTGATTCTCTCATTGAGCAAACCATTGTTGCTCAAGGTGCTACTAGCATGAAAGATATGGGTAAGGTGATGAATTCTCTGCGTCCGCTCATAGCCGGGCGCGCCGATCCTGCGCTAGTTTCGAGTAAAATTAAAGCCAAACTTGGCTAATTTTAGTCTTTCTTAAACACGTTCCAGCTATATCTGATTGATCTATTTCGCTAGAAATAGCATAGATATGCTCATGTTTTAATCATTACTGTATAAGTCATTCGTCGACCAAACCATTTGAAACAAACATTTTGTCCTTTCTCCTTTCAGAATTATTCGTGTTTTCGTAAATTTCAGAACGCGATTAGATTTTCATTTGCCGTTCAAATTGCATTTGCTTTAAACGCCGGTCAATAGTTGCAGAAATTGCACTGTTCTCTTTAGCAAGCCGCTGCGCATGTAACAATGAACGAATCGCTGTTTCCTCTTGCCCTGACCAGTACTCGGCTTCAGCGCGATAACGCAAAACATTGACGGTATATAAAGGTGACTGCCGCTGTAAAGCCGCTGTTTGCTGCATCAGACGCCAAACCTGCAAATCTCTTGGATTTTTGTCAATCCAGCTCTGTAATAAAGTCTGCGCTTGCCCCGCTTGCTGCTGACGAATTAACACTTCCGCCAGCTTCAAAGCCAATGCTCGGTTTTCAGGCATAATCCGTTGCTGAGCAGCAACCGTCTGATTGGCTTGGACTAACTGGTTTTGTCCCAAATAAATATCAGTTTGCAACAAAGTCAGCAGATGATGCTGTGTCATCTGAACTTTAACCTGATTCAATACCTGCTGTGCTTCGGCATATTCTCCACGTTTCAGATAAAAGCTTGCTAATGCAAGCTGCCCAGCAGCGCTGTTTTGTGCCAAGCTCTTTAGCTGAGACTCAGAGGTCTGATTGGTCAAAACAGCTGTATACCACTTGAGGATTTCAAAATCCAAATCACTCGCCTGCAGAGATTTTTTTGGCAGTTGATGCGCTCGTAATCGTGCTTCACTCATACGCTCCGTCGTGAGCGGATGTGTCAACCAGAAATCCGGCAGAAAACTCACCCGGCTGGTCGAGCGATGCATGATTTCGAAAAAATCAGCCATACTTTCAGGATTATAGCCCGCCGTATACATATATTGCATGCCGATCCGGTCTGCTTCACGCTCCTGATTACGGCTATAGGTTAACTGCTGATCCATCAACGCTGCTTGTGAACCCATCATCACGGCTGCACCGGCATCACCATTTGCCTGCGAAGCAATCGCAGCACCAACCAACACACCCGCTAGTGCGAGTAAGCCTTGCCCTTTAAAAGCTTCTTGTGAACGACTGTAATGGCGCTGGCTGACATGAGCGACCTCATGTGCGATCACGCCTGCAACTTCATCCATATTACGTGCAGTGGTGATTAGCCCTGTATTAAGAGCAAACAAACCGCCAGGCACAGCAAAGGCATTGATTTGCGGATCATTAATTAATAGCAGACCAATCGGTTGGCCCAATTGCGCTTGACTTTGCACACGCGCAAACACCTCCATAAACTGGTCTTCCAGCCATGGATCCTGCAATACAGGCATTTGCTGCTGCACCTGACGATAAACTTTTTCGCCAATCAGGCGTTCATTTTGCTGGTCAATCAACCCGATGCCCGTGGCAATTTCGGGCACATCAAACTGACTAGCTTGAGGAGCAGGATAAAACGGCTGTGCAAGCCCCATCATCGAAGCCCAACTTAGTCCAACAGTCAAGAATACCCGTTTCAATGCCACACCCAAATTTATACTGTCAGATTTAGACTATAGCATTGAAAATAGGAAAGATTCGCAAGGAAGTGTTATCAAATTTTAACGAAAATCAGGGTTCACTATATAACGAGGCGTACGCCCTTCTAAAGCATCGACCAAGTTACGATAGGCCAGCTCAACCATTTTTTTTCGGGTTTCGGCCGTCGCAGAACCAATATGCGGCAAAGTCACAACATTCGGCAAACTGAACAACGGCGATTCTTGTAATGGCTCTTTTTCATAAACATCAAGACCCGCTGCAAAGATTTTCCCTTGCTGCAAGACCTCGATTAAAGCGGCTTCATCAACGACAGATCCGCGGGCAATATTGACAAATACTGCATGTGACTGCATTTGAGCAAATTCTTTGGCACCCATCAAGGCCTGAGAATCAGCATTCAAATCAACAGCAATCACCACAAAGTCCGAACGCTGGAGTAATTCTGGAAGACCACAGTATTGCGCATTTAGGGGTTGCGCCATTTCAATCTTTTCACGGCGGTTATGGTACAAGATATTCATATTGAAACCATAAAAGCCACGGCGGGCAATCGCTGCACCAATATGACCTAAACCGACGATTCCCAAAGTTTTGCCAAAAACATCCTGGCCAAATTGTGCTGGGCCGGCTGTTCTCTTCCATTGTCCCTGTTTAGTCCATACATCGAGTTCTGTGACTTTGCGTGCAGCACTCATCAACAAGGTAAAAGCCAGATCTGCTGTAGTTTCTGTGAGCACATGCGGCGTATTGGTCAACCAGATCTTGCGCTGGTTCAGATAATCTACATCGTAATTGTCGTAGCCCACCGTAACACTGGAAATGACTTTAAGCTGCTGGGCGGTGGCCAGATTTTTTTCATTTAATAAACGCCCCGCACCAATCAAACCATCAGCATCCACAACGTGCGCACGCAACTGTTCATTCACATCACCCTGCTTCGGGTCGATTTGCACAACCTCATACACTTGCTGTAAACGGCTCAGAATTTCAGTATCGATCTGGCTAAACACCACCACTTTTTTACGCATTAGTCATCCATTGAATTAGGTTTATTTTGCATATAGTGCCACAACTGCTGTTTGAATTGCGGCTGTTGTAACATCTGCTCCAAACTCGGTAAAGCGACTCGTATGGAGTGTTGAAGATACGGAATATCGCCTAGTATGATCAAGTTTTTATCCAAACTCATGGCATCAATAAATCCCTGAATATAACTCTGAAAGCCGCGACTGTCTTGCAAATGCGGCAATGGAAATGGCCATTTCAACTCATGAAACTGGCTTGGTAGCGCTGTCTGAATATTGAACCACAAACGCTGCTGCTGCTCGGACAATACAGTCGCATCAAGCAAAATCACACAATGAGGCAAACTACAGGCTTGCAGCGTAAAAGGAGCAATTTGCTCACTATGGGTCGTCTCAGGCACTATTATGCGCTGTTCAACAACGACCGTCGCTTCAACCCGAGCAGGCACAGGTGCTTCTACTACAGGCGGCCTTTTTTCTTGTTTTTTAACAGGGACACTGGTTGTTATAGCCAGATCAACGTGTGTAGCAGGGTGCTCTGGTGACTGATCTCGCCAGAGGGAAGGACAACTTTTCTCCTGGCGTAGTGCATCTTTGGGAACCCATAGGTCGATTCCCAAGGCCGCCAGTCTACTGCGCTGTTGCCCCATCATCATACTATTTTCGTCGTCTCGCAAATTTGCACTATTTTAGCCGGTTTAAGCGGGTCACGCTGTGCTTTCTTTACTGAGCTTGGACAATTCACGTCCAGATCAAACAATCACAATACTGCTCTTTTTCTGCATTTGATCGACAATTTCATCGGTTTCAAAACCCAAACGCCAATATAGCAATTCGAGCACGTCCAACTCATCCTGCGTGATAATCCGATCCTGCCACAAACATAACTCGGCAACTGCCAAAATCATCAGTCGATCACGCAACAACAAGCCAGCAATGTCATTCAGAATCTCTGCCAAATCAATCGGCTCATCCGAAATTTCTTCGTAAAGCGGCAATTCATCTGTATTCAACACACGCTGCAAAATTTGATGACGCACATCAAACTGATTTAAGGTATTGATTTGCTGAACATGCAACAACGCATCGATCAAACGCACAACTTGAGGCTTCACATCTTCCAGTGAAGTGGGCGTATGCAACGGCATAAGACCCAGCCGATATTTGACACGCTCTAACAGCAAGGCATCTAACAGGCCAATCTCTCCATCTTCCTGAATGATCCGTGCCAACTTGGTCAGAAATTGTCGTCCCACGGTCGCAGGCATTTTTCCAATCGTCTGACACGCATCATGAAAGATCTGAATATGCACCCGCCCATCCAAATGCAATAAAGCATCAATGATCGCACGGCTGACCTCGGCATCTTGTGGAATAAACTCACGGTACTGACGGATCATCAGAATCGCCACCATGACCTCACGTGCTCCAGTAGAAGTCTGTAATGCTCGCTGCAACAGCTCAGGACGCGACATGTTTTGTCGAATCTGACGTTTTAAGGGTTTGATGGCATCTTTAATTGCAAAACTGATCGGAGATAAGCGCAGCAGGGGCAAAGGCTGAGGTGAGGTCCATGGATGATAAGTTTCCTGATCCATTTCGTCCATCATTTGCGACATGCTAAATTTTGGATGTGGACCCAGTTTCAAATTTTCCAGACGTAAATCCTGTAACAGATGCGGATTTAACTTATAGAGACGATCCTGAATACTCGGATGAATATTCAACCAGCTTTGTGGGCTTAACGAGTTGGCAAAACACATATGGGCTATCGATTCAGAGTATTCACTGTGAATCTGTGATCCGGCATGATGCACATAAATTCTTAATAAGGTCTGGATATTCGCATCATTACGTATCAACAACTTGGTTTCCTGATCGTTTCGGAAAGTGCGTCCACCCAAAGTTAAATATTTAATAAAACGAGAAATCATTACCCCTAGGCTACCCACTAGCCAGATCAGCCCGCCAGCAGCCACCAGAATCGTTTCAAACTTATTGCCGCGTTTCGATCCAGGTGAATCAAAACCGCATTTGGCAATATGACTACCCCATCGGCTAAATGTCGTCAGACCACTGTACAACACCTTTAAACGGGTATTTTCAGCCGTCTCCCCTGATAGAATTTGGCTAAATTCATGACTGAGCAAGCCATAGAGTTCCAGCTCATCCAGATTTTGTAGTGCCCCCCAGGTCAGGATAATCACCGTGTCCTGTGGCGAAAAGCCTGCAGTAAATGCATTGACGCCAACCTCGTCAGACAGTACATAGATCCCTGGGGGTTCAATACTAAAATTCTGCGCCAACTGTTCCGTCAGTCGCAAGACTGTCATTTCTTCCGGGGTACTTTCCAAGGCATTCAAGCGTCGTGCTTTGATCTGTTTGGCCAACCAATGGCCACCTTCACGAAAAACATAGAATTCATGTACCACCGATCCAAGCATAATTGAGAGAATGACTAAAACAAAATAAGGACTAAAACGATGCCAGAGGATGGGCTGATCTGGCTCAAAATAATGCACAATCAAGCCAAAACAAGCATTCAAGATAAAAATTGTGAGGATGACCGCCAATATACACATACTGGCAGACCACCTCATGTTCTTATTTTTGATTAAATAGCGACTTACATCTTTCAATGTAAAACTTCCCTATTACATTGTTGAGCCACATCATAAAGAAAAAAAGCGGGAAAAACCCGCTTTTTTTGCTCGTGATACTTAGCCTTCCATTACACCAGATAGATCAACGGATGCAGCATCAATATTTACATCAATATAGCCATCTTTTTTCTTTTTGGCTGAGTCACTGCGCTTTTGCTGTAAATCATCCAGATACTGTTCATCAATACCACCCGTCACATACACTCCATCAAATACGGAACAATCAAATTCAGTGAGATGAGGCACTTTTTTGGTTCGTACCGCATCTTTCAAATCTTCCAGATCTTGGAAAATCAGACGGTCTGCACCAATTTCTTGACGGATTTCTTCAACTGAACGATGCGCTGCAATCAACTCTGATTTGGCTGGCATATCGATACCATAGACGTTTGGATATTTCACCATGGGTGCAGCAGAAGCAAAGAATACTTTCTTGGCACCAGCATCACGGGCCATCTGAATGATTTCGTTACAGGTTGTACCACGTACAATCGAGTCATCCACAAGCAAGACATTTTTATCTTTAAACTCAAGCTCTACTGGATTCAACTTTTGACGCACTGACTTTTTACGCTGTTGCTGACCTGGCATGATAAAGGTACGACCGATATAACGGTTTTTCATAAACCCTTCACGGAAAGTCACACCAAGTTTATTACCGAGTTCCAGAGCTGCAGTACGACTGGTGTCCGGAATTGGAATCACCACATCAATCTCATGGTCTTCACCCCACTCGCGCAGGATTTTATTGGCCAGGGTTTCACCCATACGCAAACGCGCTTTATACACCGAAATGCCATCAATGGTTGCATCTGGACGCGCGAAATACACATATTCAAAAATACATGGATGGTATTGCGGATTAGTCGCACATTGCTGTGTAAATAACTCCCCCTCTGCATTGATGAAAATTGCTTCACCTGGGGCAATATCACGCTCGATCTTAAAGCCAAGCGCTGTAATCGCAACAGATTCAGATGCAATGATATATTCAGTGCCCTGCTCTGTTTCACGCGAACCATAAATCAATGGACGGATACCATGCGGATCACGGAAACCAACCAAGCCATGGCCAGTAATCATCGCCACAACACCATATGCACCTTTGCAACGTTCATGCACGCGGCTAACCGTATGGAAGATGTCTTCCGCAGTTGGTGAAAACTTATTACATTTTTGCAATTCATGTGCAAACACATTCAGCAAAACTTCCGAATCAGAATCGGTATTCATGTGACGCAAGTCAGTCTTGAACAGATCTTCATGAATTTCTTCTGCATTGGTCAAGTTACCGTTGTGGGCCAAGGTAATGCCGTACGGAGAGTTCACATAGAAAGGCTGTGCTTCAGCACTGCTTGATGAACCTGCAGTTGGATAGCGCACATGGCCAATACCGTAATTGCCCAACAATGCACGCATGTGACGAGTATGAAACACGTCACGCACCATGCCATTATCTTTACGCAAGAATAAACGGCCATCTTGGCAAGTTACAATCCCTGCTGCATCTTGTCCCCGATGTTGTAACATCGTCAATGCATCAAACAACATTTGGTTAACAGGTGATTTACCAGCTATACCAACTACTCCACACATAGCAACCTCGCAGACCAGCTAGGGATTAATTAAAAGGATTATTTGTTGAATGTTCTGACCGTGACTTCACAGGATCAGAAACGGAAGGTTGATGAGAACCTTCTTCGGACTTCATTTGTTTCCACGCTTCACTCGCCACGTCTTTCGACACTTCACTGGCCATCGGCGCATAAGGTAATAAATTCTGAATAAATTTGGACTGTTTCCAGTGTGGGGAACTTTCTACCCAAGGACCCAGTCCTTGCATAGTGATCAGTACAATCAGCAGACCTTTTAATGTTCCAAAAGCACCACCTGCCAAACGGTTTATGGGGCCAAGTTTGAGGGATTTCAACACACCATTTAAGATCGAAGTCACCAGCCAGGTACAAACAATGATAAACAGCACAATAAATGCAAAGGCCGCAATCTTTTGCACCACCGGATCCTGACTCAGTGCCTGCATGGAGGGTGCGAGCAGATTGGCATATTTTGCACCCACAATTAGGGCAAAAATCCATCCAACCAAGTTCGCAAAGGCTTTTAGCAATCCTTGTCGCAAACCGTTTAGCCCCCCAATGAGCAAAATTATCAGGATAATGAGATCAAGGGTGTTCATAATCAGGTCATGGCATCGACGCAGTCTTTGATCAGACTTGGTCCCGTATAGATTAAACCACTGTACACTTGCACGAGCGTTGCACCGGCTTGCTGTTTTGCAAGTGCTTGCTCTCCTGACACAATACCACCAACACCAATTAATGGGATTTTATTTTGCAACAATTCAGCAAAACGACTTAAACATGCTGTGCTTTTCTCGAAGACTGGCGCACCAGATAAACCACCTGCTTCATCACCAAATGGCAGATTTTTCACCCCTTCGCGTGACAAAGTGGTATTGGTTACAATCAAACCATCGATCTTGAATTGCAGCAATTTTGCTGCAATAAATTCAATTTCATCAGGATTCAGGTCAGGCGCAACCTTCAATACGAGTGGTACATAATGCTGATACTCTTCAGCCAATTGCAGCTGACGATTTTTTAAGGTTTCCAATAATTCTGTTAATGCATCGCCACTTTGCAAGCTACGCAGGTTTTTGGTATTCGGTGAAGAAATATTAACCGTAATATAAGAGGCGTAGTTATAGACTTTTTCCAAGCAAATCAGATAATCATCGACTGCTTTTTCCACTGGCGTATCAGCATTTTTACCAATATTAATACCCAATACACCTTTGAATTTTGCTGCTTTTACATTTTCAATCAGCTGATCCACACCAGCATTATTAAAACCCATACGGTTAATAATCGCTTTGGCTTCAGGGATACGGAATAGACGTGGTTGAGGATTGCCTGGTTGAGAACGCGGTGTAATCGTTCCGATTTCAATAAAGCCGAAACCGAGTGCCGCCAACGCATCAATATAAGCACCGTTTTTATCTAGACCGGCTGCTAAACCCACTGGGTTAGGAAACTGAATCCCCATACAGGTAACCGGTTTTGCAATACTATTCGCGCGGATCACGCCCATTTGATGGGCGGATTTCAGTAAGGATAATGTCAAATCATGCGCACGCTCTGGTGCTAAAGAAAACAACAAAGGGCGAGCCAGTGAATACAACATATCTACGAAAGTCTACTGCTTTTAAGTCGCCATATTATAGGCACAGGTGGTCTAAAACACCATGCTTGATCTGCCTTTATTTTTACCCGTTCAAGCCAAAACGGTGCTAATTTAAGCTAATTTTGCGAACCAATAAGCATTAAGAATCAATTGCTAAGCCAACTCTAAAAGGGTTTACAAATTTTAAAGATCAAAAGCTATTTTGTTTCTAAGCTCAATTCGTTGACAAGCCTGACTATCCCTGCAAAATGATCAGCCGGTTGCTCTTCGAGGTAAAACATCCTCTAAATGTAACTCGCTCTAAAAAATGGCTCAAGCCTACTGACCACCTGAACCATTCATGTTAAAACCACAATCAACCCGTGAATCTAGCCCAATTGATCGATCAAGCCGTTGGAATAAAAGCTTTTTGCTGAGTGGATAAACCATTGGAAATCACGGCTTGTTCATAAATGCGTGCTTCGGCCAAAGCAAATGGATGATAAGGCTGCTGGGTAAGCTGCTCTGCAATATGAGCGACCACATTCATATGACAAACCACCACGATGGATTCATAAGGTAACTGTGATAACCATTCAATCGCGTCTTTGGCTTTATCATCCGGTTTAATCTTGTCACATAGAAAGACCGGTACATCTGGAAAATACTGCTGAAGATGCTCCAGTGTTTCTTGCGCTCGTAATAAAGTGCTGACGACAAACACATCCGGCTGAATCTGATCTTTTAAATATGCTGCGGTTTGTTGGGCTTGTTGATGGCCACGCGGAGTTAAAGGACGTTTTGCATCTTGCGCTTGACCCCGACCTTCCGGTATCGCTTCACCATGACGCACCAATGTCAGTTGCATATTTTCACTCCCTGTACACGACTCAACTTCGAGTTTTTGTCGAGCCAACTAAAAATTAAATCACACTTCATGATGTGGCAGTACAAATTCAACATCACTACGATGGCCATTCTTCATCAATGACAAAGCGATATTCAGTGGCGGCGCATGTTCAAAAATCACTTCGTATAAGGCATTGGTAATCGGCATATAAACATCCAATTCCTCGGCGCGTTTGCGCACTTGCACGATGGTATTAATACCTTCTGCCGTTTGTCCCAATTCCTGTGTCGCCTGCTCTAGAGTTTTCCCTTTACCCAGCGCATAACCCACTTGGAAATTACGACTTAACGGACTATTACAGGTTGCAAATAAATCCCCTACGCCTGACAGCCCCAAGAACGTCAGTGGGTTGGCCCCAAGCTTCACTGCAAAGCGGCTCATTTCTGCCAAAGCACGGGTGATGATCATACTTTTAGTATTTTCACCAATGTTATAAGCAGCACCAATACCCATCGCCACAGCATAAATATTTTTCAGTGCACCACCCAACTCAACCCCGTGCACATCATCACTCCCAAACACACGGAAAAGTGCACTATGTAAGGCCTGCTGAACGGCATAGCGTACCAATTCAGATTCACTGGCAATCACGGTACCTGCCGGCATGCCTTGCATAATTTCTTTCGCCAGATTAGGTCCTGACAATACACCATAAGGTACCTCGGGTAATTCTTCCCGAATGATATCGCTCATAAAACTAAAGGTATTGGCTTCAATTCCTTTGGTTAATGAAATGACTGCTTGTGCACTGATATACGGTTTGATTTGTCGCAATACATCACGAAAAGAATGGCTCGGAATTGCCACCAAGATAATATCGCGGTCGCGAACAGCGGCTTCCAGATCAGACTCTGCTCGCAAACCAGGCTCTAAAACATAATCTGGCAGATAGCGTTTATTGACATGGGTGCTATTAATCTCAGCTGCAGTGACAGGATCACGAATCCAGATCATGGTGTTGCAGCCATTGCGCACTGCGATGTTCGCCATAGCCGTTCCAAAACTACCACCACCCAGCACCGTAATTCTCAAGGCGGTTTTCTGATCAATATTTACCGGTTCAACCAAATCAGTAAATTTTAATTCCGTCATTCTTGTTATCCCTAAAGAAGTCTATAGTGCTGGATTTTTATACTGTCCAAAATTGGACAAAATCTTGAGTTTGAATATCAGCCCGGGCAGGAATTGCTTTAGCTGCCGTGCCAATATAAATAATGCCCGAAATAAAGTCATGAGGCTGCAAGCCAAGCTGTTGCTTCAACCACTGTGATTCAACCACCACGCCGGTGCGCCACATACTGGCAAACCCCTGCGCCTGTAAAGACAATAAAAAGTTCTGAATCGCAGCGCCACTGCTGAGCAGTTGCTCAAATGCCGGAACCTTGGCATGGTCATGTATCTGGGTCAGTGCCAAAACCAATAGTGGAGCGCGAAACGGATGTTGTTGCACACGATCTAGCTGTACAGCATCGGTTTCACCCAAGTCTTGCAAAGCACCTGCCAAAAGCTGGCCAAATGCTGCTCGCTGATCCGCTTCAACGACCATAAAGCGCGTCGGCTTTAAACGGTGATGATCAGGTGCGGTCAATGCCGCCTGAAAAGCTCGTTCGAGTTGAGCAGCATCTGGTGCTGGCTCAACCAATTGGCCAATCGACTGGCGTTGATGAATATTGTGGTGAACTGTATCGACTGCTGAATCCGTCATTAATATTAAAATCTATAATCATTACTGAATTTAGATTAGCATATTCAAAGTGCTTTACTCTATGCCCTCAACATTTTTCAGCCTAAACGGCATGCAATACATTGCATAGAAAATAAAACTGCAATGTTCATACAAGTCATACAAACACAGCACTAGAAACTGTGCTGAAATAACCAAGTCCAAGTTTTTACGGGTTCTTCACCATGAAAAATTATTTACGAGTTACAAGTACAATCTTGCTCGGTCTAGTGCTGGGCGCCTGTGCATCAACACCAAACCATACTCTTGCCGTTCAAAAACCCAATAACCAATATGAAGTGACCGGTATCGGTAAAACCAACCTGATCGCAAAAAATAACGCCATTAATGCCGCCAACCAGACTTGTGGTAGCAAAGCTACGCCTATTGTCGTCGATGAAAAAACCACGTATCAGGGCGTACTTAAAGATCTTGTAGATGAAGAAACCGGAAAAATGGTGCAGGCTGCGAGTGGTGTCATTGGCATCTTTACCGGGAAAAGCACGGATCTTTCTCGCGATGATGACTACCAAACCACCTTGACGTTCTATTGCAAAGCCCAATAACAAAAAAACCCAATTCACAGGAATTGGGTTTTCATCATCTTAATCACATTCTAGATCTAGCAATATCCGTCTAAACGGGTTAATGGCAATTTTTGCCCAATCGCTTTTTCAATTTCAGGCAAGTAGAAGGCATCATCTTCCGACAAGAAACTAATACTCACGCCTTGGGCACCTGCACGACCAGTACGGCCAATCCGGTGCACATAATCATCTGACTGTTCTGGCAGGGTGAAGTTAATCACGTGTGAAACTCCATCCACATGGATGCCACGACCTGCAACATCAGTCGCAATCATGATGTTATGTTTACCATTTTTGAACTGATCCAGCATTTTTAGACGCTTATCTTGGGCAATCTCGCCTGAAAGCATGACTACCTTGTAGCCATCTCGCTTCAAGTGATCATATAAACGGCGCACCTGATCACGGCGGTTCGCAAAGATCATGACTTTTTCAATCGGTTCATCCCGCAGGATATCTTGTAATAAACGGTATTTGTCTTGACGTGCCACCATATAAACACGCTGCTCGACATCCGCATTGGTTTTCTTTTCCGGCTCAATTTCAACCGTAACCGGTTCAAATAACCATTGCTGTGCCAAATTCAACACATCATAACTAAAGGTGGCCGAGAACATGAGAGTCTGACGCTGTTCTTTGCGCGGTGAAAAACGTACGATACGTTTAACGGAAGGAATGAATCCCATATCAAGCAAACGGTCGGCTTCATCGATGACCAAGAATTCAATCTGATCCAACCAAACTTCTTTTTGCTCAACAAAATCGATCAGACGTCCCGGTGTGGCCACCATGATATCGACAAAATTCTGATCCAGCTGTTTTTTCTGCTTGTCAAAATCAACACCTCCTAGCAAGGTCACCAAATGCAGGTTGGTAAATTTTGTCAACTCTTTGGCATCACTTTCAATCTGCAAAGCCAATTCACGTGTAGGTGCAAGAATCAAGGCCCGTGGTTCGCCACGAAAGCGAGGTTCTGTAATCGGATTATTCAGTAAATCATTAATGATACTGATCAAGAAAGCTGCTGTTTTACCCGTACCGGTCTGTGCTCGACCAATCGCATCATGCCCAGCCAAAGTGAAGTGCAAAACCTTCTGCTGGATGGGGGTCATCTGCTTAAACCCTAAAGCATCAATCGCTTGTTTCAGTTGCGGATGTAAATTCAAGGTTTCAAAACCAGCTACCATAAAACTTGTGCTCAAACTATCAATCACAGAAATTGTGACCCATTATAAACAAAAACGCCCCAATTCAAAAATTGGAGCGTCTGACCATTGACTAAATTAAATTAGTCTAACGGCTGAACTTCTTCAGCTTGGAAGCCTTTTTGGCCTTTAACTACGCTGAATTCAACACGTTGACCGTCACGTAAAGAACGGTGGCCTTCGCCTTGAATTGCACGGAAGTGAACGAATACATCGTCACCGCCATTGCGTTGAATAAAACCAAAACCTTTAGTGTCGTTAAACCACTTTACTACGCCTTGTTCACGAGCTGTCATAAGTTAATCCTCTGTAAGTGAGATAAAAGGACCACCCGGTGTTGCAAACAGCAGAGCAAACAAGGTTTAAAAATATTTATTATTTCTAAGCTTGTAATCATTCTGTAAAACTATTAACAAAATCCCGGTTACATCCATTTGTAAAAGGTTTTAAAAACAATGTTTATTGGTATTAAACCTAAATACGGCATCGAGCTTAACACGGGTTTATAACAATTAATAGAAGTTTTTTTGCTTATTTCTAGAATGTTTAGTCTCTTTTCTGTGATGCCTGTTGTTTTTCTACAAAAGCCTAATTTTGTAGAATTTTATTTTTCTTGGTTGGGCATCCTAGGCTTGTTTGCTAACATACTGCTTTTGTTAAATTCATTCGATGAGCCGTGATGTCTGAGACCTTAGCTGCTTCCCCACTGGAAATTAATGCCTTAGGCAAACCCTGCCCGATGCCTTTGCTGATGTTGAAGCGGGCTTTAAAAACCAGTGATCAGGGGCAAATTTTTCTACTGAAATCTTCTGACCCGCATAGTGAGATTGATGTACAGCGCTATTGTCAGATGCACCAACTTAAGTGCCAGGCAGAAAAAATTTCTGAAACGGAATACCACTATTTAATTGAATCTTAATTGTTTTCGATTAGACTAATCAGATTGGCAAATCCATATAAACATTTACATTTCTCTACCGAATTTTCCTTAATGATGAACCCCGTTCGAATTAAGATGATTGTATTGGTAACCTCACCTGCTTCCTATAAGGAGAACTCATGAGTGACAGCAGCAACAATCAGTTGATGCCCCTGTCATTATCTGCGCCAGGCGTAAATCTCGGTGCGTATATCAGCACTGTCAACCAGATTCCAATCTTAACTGCCGAGCAAGAAAAAGAGCTTGCTGAACGTTATTATTATGATCAGGATCTCGATGCAGCCAAAATGCTCGTGATGTCTCATTTACGTTTCGTCGTGCATATCGCACGCAGCTATGCGGGATATGGGTTACCTCAAGGTGATCTGATTCAGGAAGGTAATCTAGGCCTGATGAAAGCGGTCAAACGCTTCGACCCGAATATGGGCGTGCGTCTGGTTTCTTTTGCCGTACACTGGATTAAAGCTGAAATTCATGAATACGTGATCCGTAACTGGCGTATTGTTAAAATTGCCACCACAAAGGCACAGCGCAAACTGTTCTTTAATTTACGCAGCCTGAAAAAATCCAGCAAAAAACTGACACTCGAAGAAGCACAATCGATTGCGAATGATCTAAATGTAACACCTGAGCAGGTGTTAGAAATGGAAGGCAGACTCACTGCCTATGATGCCGCTTTTGAAGCTTCTGGCGATGATGACGATGAAGGCTCCGGTCATGTCGCGCCCGTCTTGTATTTAGAAGACAACCGCTATGACCCTGCACGTCTGGTAGAAAATGAAGATTGGGAAGAACAAAGCACCTCTGCCCTCCATGAAGCCATGGATCAGCTGGATGACCGTTCACGCAATATTCTGCAACGCCGTTGGCTTGATGATGATAAGTCCACACTGCATGAACTGGCAGCTGAATATAACGTGTCTGCGGAACGTATCCGTCAGCTTGAAAAAAATGCGATGGAAAAAATCAAAATTGCCATGTCCTCCAACTAATCAGATCATGATGAAAAAGGCCGAGTCATCTCGGCTTTTTTTATGGGGCTGAACAACACAACCCGCTTTAACTCTTATCCTGCTCTTGCTTTTATGCTAAGGTAAGCCTCAAATTTTCTTGATCAAATTTGGCTTATGTGGATTGTCATTGCAGCCTTAAATCTGGCTTGCGCAGTCATGTTAGGCGCCTTTGGGGCACACGGCCTAAAAGCACGGGCAGATGAAGTGCAACTGGCGTGGTGGCAAACAGCAACAGATTATTTTTTCTACCATGCATTGGGATTACTCGCGCTTGGCATCTTGGTCAAAGTGATCCCTCAACTGCCCATTAAAGCAAGTTTCTGGTTGATCCAATTCGGTATCCTGTTGTTCTGTGGTTCCTTATACATCATGGCCTTGGGCTTACCACGCGGACTGGGAATGATCACCCCGCTTGGTGGTCTTCTCATGATTCTAGGCTGGCTGACTCTCGCCTGGAATGCTTATAAATACGCAAAATAAAGATGGAATCTTGAATCATGCACATTTATCTTAATGGCGAATTGACTGAAACTCAGTGTCAAAACCTGTTACAGCTGGTGCAGCAACTGGCACTTGAAGGCAAACGCTTTGCTGTAGAAAAAAATGAAATGATCATTTCTAAAAGCAAACTGGAACAAACGCCGATTTGTGATCAGGATCGTATAGAAGTTATTCACGCTGTCGGTGGCGGTTAATTCGGAGTTCTCCCATGCAAGACACCCCTCTTATTATCGGTTCACGTACCTTTCAATCACGTCTGCTGGTAGGTACAGGTAAATATAAAGATCTCACTGAAACCGATTTAGCCATTCAGGCCAGTGGTGCAGAAATTGTAACGGTTGCAATTCGCCGGGTAAACATTGGGCAGCACCCTGATCAGCCGAACTTGCTTTCAGTTATTCCTCCTGAGAAATATACCATCCTGCCAAACACTGCGGGCTGTTTTGATGCCAACAGTGCCATACGTACCTGTATGCTCGCGCGTGAATTATTAGATGGTCACAATCTGGTTAAGCTCGAAGTCTTGGGCGATGAAAAAACGCTTTATCCCAATATTACTGAAACCCTTAAAGCAGCACGCACCCTGATTGATGATGGCTTTGAGATTATGGTCTACACTTCAGATGACCCGATTGTTGCGCAAGAACTCGAAAGCATGGGTTGTGTAGCGATTATGCCACTAGGTAGCCTGATTGGTTCTGGTTTAGGAATTCTGAATCCACATACTATTTCGATCATTAAAGAAAATGCCAAAGTGCCCGTGCTCGTTGATGCTGGTGTAGGTACAGCCAGTGATGCTGCCATTGCCATGGAACTAGGCTGTGACGGCGTATTAATGAATACTGCGATTGCAGCAGCACAAAATCCAATTTTGATGGCTTCAGCGATGAAAAAAGCCGTAGAAGCTGGCCGTGAAGCTTTCTTGGCAGGTCGCATGCCGCGTAAACGTATGGCAAATGCCTCATCACCTGAAACAGGTTATTTCTTTAAATAAAAATTGTTTCCATAAAAAAAGAGCCATATTTCGGCTCTTTTTTATTGCCCACACCTAAGCAATCAGACCTTCATCGCGCATCGCGATCTGCACGGATTGACGCGCAGCCACTTTGTCACGCAGAGCATTAATATGGCTATACGGTGTTAAATCATGCTTGATATAGTGTGACCAGTTAGTAATCACAAATAAATACGCATCTGCCGGGCCAAAGTTATCATCCACTAGATAATCCGTGTCTGACTCACCAATGGTTTTATCGATATAGCTCAGCAGGCGGTCGATTTCTTTATAGGCTTTTTCTTTTTCTGGTTCAGTCAGTGGACCAGTGAAAAATACGGCATAGGCATCATGCAATTCCGAGTTCAAATAACCCAACCATTCCAATACCTTGGCACGTCCCAAACCTGATGGTGGGATCAGATCCTGCTTTGGATCATGCTGTGCCAGGAACGGTAAAATTGCCACTGCTTCTGTCAAAATCAAGCCCGGATTAATTTCCAATGCAGGTACATACCCTTTTGGGTTAATCTCGTAATAATTGGTGCCTTTTTCAGTGGTATGTGTTTTGAGATCTACACGCTCTAAGTCAAAATCAACATTAATTTCATTTAAAATAATATGGGCAGCCAATGAGCTTGCACCCGGCGAATAATAAAGTTTCATAAATGTTCCTTGTTATTACACTCTTCATGTTTTAAAACGCTTTTTTATGATTTACAAGCTAAGAACTTCATTCAATTACAAAAAACGTAAATGATAAAAATCTTTTATTTAAGCAATATCTAGTAAGCCAAGTATTTTTTCAAGTTAAGTTTTACTGTTTTGCTCAACAAATCGTTCATTGTGGCCATTTTAATACAGACTCTCAGATAACTAAGCACTAACCCACCACTATACAAGTCGGCGATTGCTGTGTTGTTGAAACCATGTTTTATTGTCGCAACCGAATACGACTATTTTATGAACATTATTTTCAGACCAAGAACCCAAAAATCTATTACTCCGTTTTTGGCTATCCAAAGCCGCTCATTTTTCGGAGCATCTGATTGCTTGAAAAGGTTTGACTTGCCCTGCCTAAGACTTAAAATACCGCTTTTCATTTTTTGAATTTCCAAGATTATGTCGACCGATCAATTAGACCCGCAAATTGTTGAGCTAGACAATTTGCATGAGCACCGTGAAATTGTGACTTTTATGCGTCGTTCATCGCCGCTAAATACCTCACAACGGACTGCGCTTGAACAGTATCGTGAACTGATTTTGGAATACCCTGTAGGTGACCTGCGCCAGCATTTTAAACATCCGGAGCGTCCTTTAACCGTGGAAATTGGTTTTGGAATGGGGCGTTCCCTAGTTTTGATGGCAAAAGCGAATCCTGAACGCAATTTTGTCGGTATTGAAGTGCATGTACCTGGTATTGCGCAATGTGTGTACGAAGCGGGAATGGCTGGTTTGAAAAACTTGCGTCTACTGGATGCAGATGCCATCCAAGTCTTACGTGAAATGCCGGATAACAGCATCAACTGCGTGCAGCTGTATTTCCCCGATCCTTGGCAGAAAAAACGTCATTTCAAACGTCGCTTTGTGGCCCATGAACGTATGGCGTTAGTCGAACAAAAACTAGAGCTTGGTGGTACTTTCCACGCTGCAACCGACTGGGAACCGTATGCAGAATGGATGCTCGATGTGTTAGACAACCGCCCGAATCTGGAAAACCTTGCAGGCAAAGGCAATAGCCACCCTCGCCCAGATTGGCGTCCTCAAACCAAGTTTGAACGTCGCGGGATTGAAGCAGGCCATAAGATTAATGACTTTATCTTCAAAAAGCTTCACTAGACTGCTCCGAGTGGTGGCGTTGCATGATGCCATCACTCATCAATCGATAAATACGTTGTAACTCGGGCTGCTGACTTAGCATCGCCTGATGCAAGTTCAGGATTTTTTTATCGCCCCGCATCGCCGGCCCTGTCTGCATATGTTGCGGTTCGTGCTGCGTGGCTTTATATGCAGTTTCCAGCATCAATGGATATAACAAGCTAAAATCCACCTGTTGCTGATCTATAATCTGCTTGGCTAGATCATAACAATAATTACTAAAATTGCAGGCAAACACAGCTGCCAGATGCAAGCTTAAGCGTTGTTGCGAACTATAGATATAAACGCGATCACTCAGTTGCTGAGCCAAATCATTTAAGGCCTGCTGATCCGCTTCAACAACAGCCTCCACAAAAATTGGCGTATTTAACCAATCAATTTCCCGCTGCAAACTAAATGTCTGCAAGGGATAAAATACACCTGAGCGCTGATGTTTCTGGCTTAACACCTGAAGCTCGGTACTTCCTGACGTATGCACAATCAAACTGTCTGGTATATAGCGATGCACCTTATCGATCACATCCGCAATCGCTGAATCACTCACGGCAATAACTACCAAATCCACAGACTGTAAAGACGCATAGTCCGTGATCCCTTGCGCAGCAACTCTATCGGCTAGGGCCTGTGCTTTAACCAGATCACGGCCATAAATTTGAACGATCGTCTGTCCCACAAGGTTTAATTTTTGCGCCAAATGATGTGCAACCCGACCTGTTCCAATAATGGAAATTTTCATGGTTATTCTCCAGTTTCGAATAACTTAGCAGGTCTGGCTCAAAAAAAAAGCCCCGTACCAACAGGGCGTTCATTTTATGATACTTTGATGGGTTTCACCGCGGCCTCTGTTACTTCACTGACCTTGCCGGTTTCGGTATTCTCGACCTTGAATTCAATACGACGATTTTTAAATCGTCCCTCATCCGTTGCATTGTCGGCCACAGGTTGTTCTTCACCATAACCCAGCACACTGATTTTATTAACCTCTACACCCTGATGGACAAAATATTCCGCTACGGCACGTGCACGTTGCTGAGAGAGTACTTTATTCTGTTGGGCATCACCTTCAGCATCAGTATGCCCCATAATCGTGACATGAACATTCGGTACACGCTGGATCAGCACCGCGGCTTGGGTTAATACAGATTTATTCAGTTCAGGAATCTTGGCCGACCCACTATCGAAATTGATAATCTGCATATTCAGCGCAGTGGCAATATCCAAGGGTCTGAGCTGATTGACATCAAGCTGAGCCAACGCCTGTTCTGCTCGCTCCACACTACTATAAATTGCAGCATTTTGTTGCTGGTCCTGTTTCATTGTTTCCGCAGCATCGAGTTGGGGTGGAACTACACGTACCTGCATATTTGGGGTCAGTTGCTGAATTTCACGGGCAATCGCCTGCGCGCGGGCATTGTTTGAAGATTGAATCAGAATCTCTGTTCCTTGCCACGTCAGCATAATATTGGGCACATCTTTCAATAATTTCAATACGCTCGGCAAGGCATCCTGATTGATAAAGGTTTGATGGTATTTACTTTGATGATCTGCACCACACCCATTGGCATGATTAAAAATCTGTTTTACCTGCCCCTGTAAAATTTCGATATAGTTTAAGTCACCCGAGTAAATTCGGCAGGTGACCAATTCTCCCTGATGCCCCATAGAAATCTGGAACATCGCAGGCTGCGTACCCACCACCGAGGTTGCTGTGGTGGATTCAACTTCCCGCCGTTGGTCACATGCACGCAACAAAAATGCCAGAAGAAATGCAAAAATCAGTAATCCCAGCACGGCAAACAGCCATCCAGAACGTGCCTTTTCCTGCTGGATTTCAGTAACAATAGCTTGGCTAGGCAATACATCAACAGTTTCAATGGTTTCGGTCTGTGCTCCAAGCACACTGAGCAGTATAGTCGCCCACTCCGGTAAAGCTTGCTGAATCTCTGCAGCATGCTGCTGGAGTAAATGTTCAATCGCGATTGCATCACGATTACCCGCTTGCTCAGCCAAAAGCGTAAGCGTGGGCGCGATAGACTGATTTAATACGGCTGCAATTTCTGCTTGAGGTACTGTAGCACTCACCTGTTGTAAAAACTGTTGCTGAATGACGGGATGTCCCTGAAACACGTCGGAAAGTGTCGGTTTTAAATGGTTCTGTAAAGTTTCAATCCTCTCAGGATAAGCATGTAGAATACTCAAAAAAACGGGATAAAATGCAGATAAGGCCTGACTCTTGACGAGTAAATTCTGACTGTCACCTTCCAACACCATGGCAGACACGTGTTGTTTTAAAAAATCAATAAGGTTCAAACTCATGCGTATCTCCTCGCACTGGTCTATTTTTATTATGCTGAATTTGATTGTTTTTTATTCTATTTGACAAAATGCAACGAATACCAATAAAAGTGTTCAGTAGTAACAAAACTTCGCTAAGACCCCAACAAAACTACTGCACATAAAAAAAGCCAGCCGAAGCTGACTTTTCAAGCAAAATATCAGATTATGCTGGAATAAAAGTCTGTAACACTTTACCTGTCAAGGTATGCTGCAACAGCGGTGTATTTTTACCTTGTGACAAGATATTCTCTTTATTCACCACCCAGTTCAGTTCTGGATCGACCAGCACCCAACCTGCTTGCTGCTGCCAACGCTCAAACATATTGGCTACTTTTGCTGGTGCCAGAGTCACTTTTTCCACCCATTCCAATGGCGTGAACAAGCCTTCACGCACCAGTTGCACACCTAATGCTACATAGGTATCAAAAGCACTGATGCCTGGTTGAGTCTCGGCAAAAGGTGCCATTTTTGCTGAACTCGACAATGGCTCATGATGCGTACAGATCGCATCGATCACACCATCTTTAAGCGCTTGACGCAACAGATTTTTGTCCTGTTCTGAGCGTAAAGGTGGACGCACATGCGCCAGCGCATTAAAACCATCAATTAATTGTTCAGTTAAATGCAGTTGATGCATCGCAACATCCGCTGTCACGAGTAAGCCTTTTGCTTTGGCAGCCTTAATCAGTTCAACCGATGCACCGCAAGACAGCAAACCAAAGTGAGCACGGACACCTGTCGCTTCAATCATCAACAAATATTTCGCAATCGCGATGGTTTCCGCTATCGCTGGAATCATCGGTAAGCCCTGACGTGAAGCGATAAAGCCCTCGTGTACACAGCCATCTTTGGCAATTTGAGGCTCTTCTGCGTAAAACACAACCGTCAAGCCCAAACCTGCTGCGTATTCGAGGGTACGGATCACCACATCATCATCCGCAAATGCCGCATTGGCATTGGAAACTGCACTACAGCCTCCTTTTTTCAATCCTGCCATATTGGCTGGTTGTTTACCATTCAGGCCCTGAGTTTGCGCACCAATAATGTCCAGATAAATACCACCATCGAGCATGGCTTTTTCCTGCAAGCCATGAATCAGTGCGCCATTGTCCTGCACAATTGGCTTAGAATCAGGTGGTGCAATCACATGCAGAATGCCATTCTCACGTGCAGCACGACCTTCAGATTTCAGCGTACCATGCTGCTGTTGACCTGGCTCACGCAAACGGGCACACAAATCCACCATGGTCGGCATCAACCATTTGCCCTGACCATCAATCGTTTCATCAACCTGTGCAGTAGCGGCAACCTGTTGACCATTTTGCAAATAAACGGTTTGTACTGTGTCGGTGTTCTGGATCGGATCTAACACACGGACATTTTCAATTTTTACAATACTCATGTGAACCATCCTCAAACCGCAATTGCTTCAATTAAACCTTGTGCCTGTAATTGGCCCTGCATCGACAAAGCCAACACTGCCATACGCACCGCAATACCATTGGTCACCTGTTTTAGAATCACCGACTGTGGTCCATCTGCGATGCTTGAATCGATTTCAACACCACGATTCATCGGTCCCGGATGCATTACGATACAGTCAGGTTTCGCCAAGGCAAGACGCTCTTTATTGAGTCCATACATTTTGTAGAATTCAGATTGAGACGCAAGTGCGGGTGAGTCGATACGCTCATTCTGGATGCGTAAAGCAATAATCACATCACAATCACGCACACCTTCATCCATGTTGTTGAATAAACGAACATGTTCACCATATTCATCAAAGCCAACAGGCAACAAGGTATTTGGCGCAATCACTCGAATATCTTTACACCCTAGAGTCTGTAAAGCGGCCACATCCGAACGCGCCACACGTGAGTGTTTAATATCGCCAATAATGGCCACACTCAAGGCTTCAAAGGGCTTTTTCGTTTCACGGCGAATGGTCAACATATCCAACATGGCTTGGGTTGGGTGTGCATGGCGGCCATCACCCGCGTTAATGATCGCGACATTTGGACAAACCGTGTTGGCAATAAAATGTGCAGCGCCAGAAGAAGAATGGCGCACCACAAATATATCAGCCGCCATCGCTTCAAGATTCCATAGCGTATCGCGCAGTGTTTCCCCTTTTGAGGTACTTGAACGTGCAATATCAATATTCAATACATTGGCTGACAGGCGTTTGGCCGCAGCTTCAAAAGTCGTACGGGTACGAGTTGAGTTTTCAAAAAACAGGTTCATGACTGTCCGGCCTTCAAGCAGCGGACGGTTGATCAGATTATTATTATCATCAAGAAAACTTTGAGCCGTATCTAGAATTTTTGTGAGATTCTCTTTAGACAAGCCCTCAATCGTCAAGAAATGCTTGAGATTGCCATGCTGGTTGAGCTGAATCTGGCTAGGTTGATGCAAGGCCGCAATATGCATAATGGATTCCTATAGGTCGAATCGCGAAAACGTGCATAGTGTAGCCCAAATCTATCTTTTTCGCAGAAGAACTTTGCGTGCTTTGACAGCAAACGATAAGACAATCGTTGAATAGACCCGATAGGATTTATAGTTGATATTCATCAGGAAAAGTAGCAACTGAGCAATACAAAAGAATTTGATTAGGCCTTAAACCACCTAGATTATTTAAGGCCTTGGGTGCTAGCGCAATGCACCAATATAGTGATGCGATACCTGTGCCTGATAGATTTCTTCTGGACTAGGCTCAGTATCATATGCAGCGCTTGGTGCTGCAGCTGTTTGCTCAGCAAATGGATGATCCGATGATAATTGCATCACCGCCGTTAAACGCTCGACATAACGTGCCAGCTCTTCATCTTGTGTGGCAAGTGCCAGTTGTATCACATGGCGGGCGTAGCTTGGATTTTCAGCCAGATAGATGGCATCCACCACACGACCTGTGACACGTCTGAGCCGAACATAAATCTGTGTAGCAATTGAAAAAGATTCGCTGTTTGCCACAAATCCATGACTGATTGCTTGTTTCATTCGACCGTTCCCCATGAAATAAAAAATAATCAAAATGGTTAAAAACAATGGTCATCATTGGGGGCTTGAATCCCCTTAGATGTCAGTTTTTATTTAGCAAAATACATACCAATTTAATATTTTTTGATCAGAATCACGATCTGGATGTCCTGTCAGCAGATTATCCTGTCCGATAAACAGTTTTTAAAACATACTAAAACTTTTCACTACTTCTGCTTCAGTCAATTGAGAGTTTTTCACTTCAGTTTTAGCAGTAGGTTGTGAGTTTAAACCCATCACCACACCTAGTCGCGTCACTTGTTGTGCGAGTTCAGGATCACCCGTAGCCAAGGCTAAATCCGTCACATAACGTGCATATTCCGTATTTTCAGCCAGGTACATAGCATCAATCACACGCCCACTGACACGACGTAATCGCACATAAATCTGTGTGGCAATTGAAAAAGATTCCGTATGTGCCAACATTCCATTGCTCATGCTAGATTCCATGATTTTTTCGTTCCTCTACAATTAAAATTATTAAAAAGTCGTTCAACTGTGCCAGTTTATGCAACATTCCCCACTGGCGAAATCAATTATATTCAGATTAATAGCAAATTCCACTGTAATTTCATTCATTTAGATGAGTGACAAAACAAACATGCAGCTCAATAATTTCCAAAGCTTTACACAGCGAAATACGTTAAACTTTGCCAAGTTAATAGTTATAAGCTTTGGTTTACCTCATTTATGAATACGTCTTCACGTTTAAACACCTATTGGGTTACTTGTGCCGATGGTCTGGAACAACTGCTCGAGGAAGAAATCGAACAACTCGGGAGCAAAGTGACCGAACGTAAAGCCGGACGTTTAATCATTGAAGGAACCCTAGAAACAGCTTATCGCATTTGTATGTGGTCACGTCTGGCATCGCGTGTGCTGTTACCTATCCATACCTATGAGTTGGAACGTACCCACGATGCCCGTGATGTCGCAGAAGAACTCTACGAAGGTGCAATCAGTTTTGACTGGTCACTGATTTTTGCACCACAAAGTACCTTTGCCATCCGTTTGCATGTTGAGCGCGAAATCAAAGTTAATTCCCAATTTGCGACTTTACGGGTCAAAGATGGTGTTGTTGATGCCTTTATGGAAGCGGTTGGCCGTCGTCCGAGCATTGATACCAAACAACCTGAAATTACGCTGTATGTCCTTGCAGGTAAAACTGAACATACCTACTGTCTGGATCTTTCGGGTGATTCGTTGCACAAACGTGGCTATCGCCGTTATATGACCGATGCGCCGATCAAAGAAAACCTGGCTGCAGCCATTTTGCAAAAGGCCAAGTTAAAAGAACTCAACCCTGACATCATTCTGGATCCAATGTGTGGTTCAGGTACTTTCATTATCGAAGCCTTACTGATTCTGACCGACCGCGCACCGGGTCTGGTTCGCCGCTTTGGTTTTAATGGCTGGCATGGACATGACCGTGAATTGTGGTTAAAACTCAAATCTGAGGCTGCTGAACGTCATGAACAAGCATTGGCTCAGCCTTTACCTCAATTTTATGCCTTTGATGCAGATTGGGAAGCGATTAAAGCCACTCGCCAAAATATCATGGCTGCAGGTTTTGAAAAGCTGCTCGATCGTATTCAGATTGAAGAACGTACGCTGGCAGACTGGCCGGATTTCAACGCTGAAGGTAAAAAAGCGCTGATTGTGACTAACCCGCCTTATGGCGAACGTCTCGGTGACAAAGCTTCTAACCGCGCCTTATATCTGGGCTTATCTGCGTTGTTACAACAACATTTCCCGAACCAGCATGCCGCGATTATTGCTGCCCAGATTGAACAGGCCGATGTGCTGGCTTTTTATGAGCCTCAAACCTTACGTTTGATGAACGGGAAACTTCCGATCTACATCCGTTTTGGCACCATCAAGCCTGCAACAGTCACTCAACCCTTCTTGGCCAACTGGCAACCTCAGCAGTTTGAACCGATTGAAGGGGCTGAAGATTTCAGTAACCGTTTGCAAAAGAACATGCAAACCCTGAAAAAATGGGCAGTCAAAGAAAATATTTACTGCTTACGTCTCTATGATGCGGATTTGCCAGACTTTAACTTGGCGGTCGACTTGTATGGTGATCGCCTGCATGTGCAAGAATATGCACCACCCAAAAAGATCGACCCAGAGAAAGCTAAAAAACGCTTTAATCTGGCTTTGGCTGCCATTCGCGCAGTGACCGGTTTGCCACGTGATGCAGTATTTATTAAAACCCGTGCACGTCAGGAAGGTAAAAGTCAGTACACAAAACAAAGTACCGCTTCTAAACGTTTTATTGTGCAGGAAGGTAAAGCCAAGATTCTAGTGAACTTAACCGATTATTTGGATACCGGTTTGTTCTTGGATCACCGTCAGATCCGTTTGCGTATTGCAAATGAAGCTCGTGGCAAACACTTCCTCAACTTGTACAGTTACACCTCAACCGCGAGCTTACATGCGGCTTTGGGTGGTGCTGCGAGTACGACGAGTGTCGATTTGTCTAACACCTATTTAAATTGGTCAAAAGAGAACTTCGTTCTCAATGGTTTAACTGTCGATCATGCCGATCAACAGCATCAATTCTTCGCAAGTGATTGTTTTGAATGGCTCAAAGAAGGCCATGAGCAATATGACCTGATCTTTATTGATCCGCCGACCTTTTCCAACTCGAAAAAGTTCTATGGAACGTTTGATGTACAACGCGATCATGTTTCATTACTTAAGCGCGCCATGAACCGTTTAACCAGTGACGGTACCCTGTACTTCTCTAACAACTACCGTGGTTTTGAGATGGATGAGGAAATTCCAGCCTTGTTTGATGTGGAAGAAATCACGCAAGACACCATTGGACCTGATTTTAAACGGAACCAAAAAATTCACCGTGCCTGGAGAATTCGTCATTACCAAGTGTAATGCATCGTTTAGAAATGCTTGTAAAAAGGCCGCTGATGCGGCCTTTTTCTTTATTATTCAGTTAAAAATTTCTTCTCGCCATACTTGTATTCAACTGCCATTTTCATGACATCACCTTCACGTTTGAGCTGGCCAGACTCCTGCATTTTTGTCAGCATATTTTCAATTTCCTGATCCGAACTCCCCCTGCCTTGGCCGAGTACGCCTTTCATCAATGCCGCAACCAGATTTTTATCAAATTGTAGTTCCGCGTTATACTCCAGCAAACGCGGCATCATCTTCCAAAGGCTCTCAAAATTCGCCTGATGACCAGGCATGACACGTCCATTGATCGTTGCTTTCGCAAAGCCTTGTTCAACTTTCATCTGGTTGTCTTTCGAGGCAAAAGCAAAGCCTTCATTCATCATTCCGACCAGAGCAGGTTCAAGTCGTTTTAGTAATGCATTCGCAGGCACACAGTTTTGTTCTGCATTTTTCAGCACTTGCAGAACCTCAAGCAACTTTCCTTGATGCACCTCATTCAGATCAAAATTAAATTTAACCTCACGTATACCCGATGTGCCTGGGAAACTCATTTCTTGTAAGCCGAAAGCCATCTGTGTATTAACGACCCGTTCAGTCAGCTCAGTTTGTGTTTCAAAATGCAGATTGCGCAATTCAGCCTGCCTAGATTTCTGTAGTCCTGTGCCTATGACTTTCATGCGTTCCAGACGCATCTCCGTCTTACCAGCCTCTAAAAGCTGCTGATTTAAACCTTGATCGGTTGCAAACTTAAGTCCAGACAATTGCAAATAAGACGTCTGGTCAGTTACAGTCAAATTTGGCATTTCCAGTTGCAGTTTAAGCAATTTAAACTCTTGCTCTTTTGGCTTACCTTGTATCGTTAACCGCACCGGATCCAAAATGACTTGGAGATTATTGAGTTTCTGACTGATAGCCGGTGTGGTGAGCGTAGTCTGGGTCTGGCCGGTCCAAGTGATACGTGTATCTGCCTGTAGGGGTACTTCAAATAATTTTTGTACCGATGGCTCTGCCTGAATCAGCTTAATCTGAGAGTGAATGCGATAACCATCCCAGCTCCGGTGAATCTGATCCTGCCCTTGAAAGCGGATGACCTCATTCGGCTTACAGGGATCGAGACGTAATTGTGCATGCCAATCTGCTTGCCCGCGTAAAAGCCCCATTTCAAAATTCTGATACTGTACTGAAAATTTTTCCGATTGAGGAATGACATCCTGCTGATAAAAGGATTTCAAACTTTGGGCGGTATATAAATGTCCACCCACCGCTGTTGCACTTAGTGCAATGATTACCCCCACACCCCATTTTAATTTAGACATATTGAACTCTGATTGTTTATTTATTGTTCATACCAAGTATAAATTAAAAAGCACAAATCACAATTGTTTTATAAATAAACAACTTATCTGGGCTTTTAAAGAGACTTTCCTGACTGAATGATCGATTTTTAAAAGCAGCAATAAAAAACCTGGCCGTAGCCAGGTTTCTTTATTGCTGTAGTTTAGTGCACTTTCAATTTATCAAAGACCAAGCCATGCGCATCGGATTTCACCACGATGGTATCTCCAGCCACAAACTCTCCAGCCAGAATTTTTTGCGCTAGCGTGTTTTCAAGCTGTTGCTGGATGGCACGTTTCAACGGACGTGCACCATAAACGGGATCGAAACCTGCATCAATCAACAGATCAAATGCACTATCATCCACTTCAAGTTTCAGATCACGCTCGCTGAGACGTGCACGCAAACGCCCCAACTGAATATCGGCAATACCACGAATTTGCACTTTTTTCAGTGAATGGAAGATCACTAACTCATCGATACGGTTGATAAATTCCGGACGGAAATGCTGGCTCACAGCACTCATCACCACGGTACGTACTTCATCTTCAGTTGCACCATCACCGAGTTCACGTACATCATGCGAACCTAGATTCGAGGTCATGACAATCACCGTGTTTTTAAAGTCAACAACACGACCTTGCGAATCAGTAAGTCGGCCATCATCCAGCACTTGAAGCAAGATATTGAACACATCAGGATGAGCTTTCTCAACTTCATCGAATAACACGACACTGTAAGGTTTGCGGCGGACGGCTTCGGTCAAGACACCACCTTCTTCATAACCCACATAACCTGGAGGAGCACCGACTAAACGGCTGACACTATGTTTCTCCATGAATTCACTCATGTCGATGCGGATCATGGCATCATCACTGTCAAACAGGAAGTTCGCCAAAGCTTTGGTCAACTCGGTTTTACCCACACCTGTCGGGCCGAGGAACAGGAATGAGCCGCTCGGACGGTTTGGATCCGACAAGCCAGCACGTGAACGGCGTACCGCATTCGAGACTGCTACTACAGCTTCATCCTGGCCAACCACACGGTTGTGCAAGAACTCTTCCATATGCAAGAGCTTTTCGCGTTCACCTTGCAGCATTTTTGCCACAGGAATACCGGTTGCGGCACTCACAACTTCAGCAATTTCATTGTCTGTCACTTTGTGGCGCAACAGCTTGAACTCTTCCACTTCTTCAGCGTTTTCATCCAGCTCAAGCTGCTTTTCCAGCTCAGGAATCACGCCATATTGCAATCGTGCCATTTCCGCCAGATCATTCTCACGCTGGGCTTTTTGCAAAGCCACGCGAGCCTGATCCAACTGAGCCTGAATCTGCTTATCACCTTCTACCAGCATTTTTTCAGCTTTCCACACCTCTTCCAAGTCATTGTATTCTTTCTGAACTTCAACGATCTGTTTCTCGAGATGAGCAACTTCTGCCTTGCTGCCGACATCTTCATCTTTTTGAACTGCTGCAAGCTGCATCTTGAGCTGGATCAATCGACGATCAAGCTTATCCAAAGCTTCAGGCTTGGAATCTAACTCCATCTTGATCCGAGAAGCGGCTTCATCAATCAGGTCAATCGCCTTGTCAGGTAACTGACGGTCTGTGATATAACGGTGTGACATTTTGGCTGCAGCAATGATAGCTGAATCCAAAATTTTTACCCCGTGATGCACCTCATAGCGCTCTTTCAAACCACGCAAAATGGCAATGGTGTCTTCAACACTTGGTTCATCCACCAGTACTTTCTGGAAACGTCGCTCAAGCGCAGCATCTTTTTCAATATACTGACGATATTCATCGAGTGTGGTTGCACCGACACAACGCAACTCACCACGTGCCAGAGCCGGTTTCAGCATGTTGCCAGCATCCATCGCACCATCGGCTTTACCCGCACCCACCAGTGTATGCAGCTCATCGATAAACAGGATGATTTCGCCTTCATGCTTGGCTAGATCTTTCAATACCGCTTTGAGGCGTTCTTCAAATTCACCACGATATTTGGCACCTGCAAGCAAAGAACCTAAATCCAGCGACAAGACACGTTTATTCTTAAGGCTCTCTGGCACTTCGCCATTGACGATGCGCTGTGCTAGACCTTCCACAATCGCGGTTTTACCCACGCCCGGTTCACCAATCAGCACCGGGTTGTTTTTGGTACGGCGTGAAAGCACCTGAATGGTACGGCGAATTTCATCATCACGGCCAATCACCGGATCAAGCTTGCCTGATAAGGCACGTTCAGTCAGATCAATGGTGTACTTGTTCAATGAGTCGCGTTGTTCTTCGTGCGTATTGCTCATGACTTTTTCATCACCTCGAATTTTTTCAATCACTTGGCGCAAAGCATTTGCTGTCACGCCAGCACTGTTTAAAATACTTTGCGTCTTGCCGGTTTCTGCCAGAGCAAGTATGACCCAATCAGTAGATAAAAACTCATCTCCAGCTTTTTGGGCATAACGGTCCGCCAAATTCAACACCTTGACTGCTTCAGGATTAAGATTGACATCCCCCGTTGGACTGGACAAGGTTGCAGCATCGTTTAAAGCCTGTTCAAGTTTCTGCTGTAGTTCACGCAAGTTGGCACCCGCCTGCTGCAATAAACTCACGTTTGAAGGCTCTTCAAGAAGCGTGCTGAGTATGTGAATTCCTTCAATCGCAGTGTGATCTTTCCCTACAGCGAGTGACTGAGCATCCGATAAAGCTTGTTGCAAGCGGTTTGTGAACTTTTCAAATCGCATTGTTATTATTCCTCATAAGAGATTCTGTACTTGTGTAATACATGGGAATGTATTGTTATTTTTCAAATAAATTTTTAAATATTTTTCAAAATCTTAGAATAAAAATTCAGGTATTCTTTAGTTATAATATGTAGGTTATCTTTAAAATTTTCAAGCCCAGCAAGCGCGATTAATTAAGATTTTCACGCCATAAAAAAGCCAATCCTCAAGATCAGCTTTTTTTTACAAGCACAGCGCTGATTTATTCAGCTTCGATAATTTCGAAATCATGGGTAATTTCAACACCGCCATCAGAAAGCATTTTACTCGCTGAACAGTATTTCTCAGCAGAGAGCTCAACAGCTTTCGCTACCTGTTTCTCTTTGACACCTTTACCCGTCACGACAAAGTGCAAATGAATTTTAGTGAATACCGCCGGAATGCTATCCGCGCGTTCTGCTTTTAGCTGACACACAACATCCGTCACATCTTGGCGAGATTTCTTTAAAATGGTCACAATATCAAACGAAGCACACCCACCAAGTCCCATTAAGATCAGCTCCATAGGACGTGGACCACGGTTTTCACCACCATACTCTGGAGAGCCATCCATGATTACACTATGACCACTTTCTGATTTTGCTTCAAAAGCAACATTCTCTAGCCAATGAACACTTGTTTGCATTGCAACTACCTAAAAAAAGCTATAAATTTACGGGCGTACCTGTACACTAACATAAAATGAGTTGATAAGGAATTTCACCTCTTCTTCGGTGTGTCAAGTTCACTTTAGGTCTTGTGCGATCTAACTTTTATCCAACTCGGAATTTTTAAGCATGACTGCAAACTTTTCACAACTTAGTACCGATGCTTTGTCTCCCGGCCAATTACCAGAATCAGTCAAGGCATTATTAAAACGCGCGTATATTAACCGCTATCCAAAACGTACCACTATTGTTGATGCAGGAACAGAGTCAAAATCTTTATATCTAATTTTAAAAGGTTCTGTTTCCATCATTTTGCGGGAAGATGATGACCGCGAAATCGTAGTGGCATATTTGAATCCTGGGGATTTTTTTGGGGAAATGGGATTATTTGAGGCCAATCCACAACGTACTGCTGAAGTGCGTACACGTGATGTGTGTGAGATTGCCGAAGTCAGCTATGACAACTTCCATGAGCTCAGCAAACAATACCCGGATTTGAGCTATGCGGTGTTTGCACAGCTGGTGCGTCGTTTAAAAAATACGACACGTAAAGTCACTGACTTAGCCTTTATCGATGTTTCTGGACGTATCGCACGCTGCCTGATTGAGCTATCCTCACAACCAGAAGCGATGATTTTGCCAAATGGCCGCCAGATTCGCATTACCCGTCAAGAAATTGGCCGTATTGTTGGCTGTTCACGTGAAATGGTTGGCCGCGTTCTGAAGACCCTCGAAGAGCAGGGTATGATTCAGACAGATGGTAAAGCCATCTTGATCTTCGATAGTTCGCTTGAAGAAAATGAAGCCGTGGCGGAAGAAGAATATGAGTTTGAAGAATAAGATTTTCAAATCTCAAAAAAAAAAGCAAATCTCCGGATTTGCTTTTTTTTATGGCTAAACCCAACTCAAGCACGATGAACCAAAACACATCGTAACTTTGACAATTTTGTACAAGCTTTGCGATATTGATGATTTATCAATACGCCGTGAATACTTTATCTTAGAGCAACAACAAAATAAGGGATCAGAATGAAATATAATCCACTTGCCCATACCGGCATCCAGCTGCCTGAAATCTGTTTAGGTACCATGACTTTTGGTGAGCAAAACACGCAAGCAGAAGCCTTTGCACAGCTTCGTTATGCGCTCGATCAGGGGCTGTATTTCTGGGACACGGCAGAAATGTATCCAGTTCCACCAAAACCGGAAACACAAGGCCGTACTGAAGAAATTTTAGGTCACTGGATCCAACAGAATGGTGGACGCGAGCAGCTATTTATTGCCTCCAAAATTGCAGGGCCTCAGCAAGGCGGCAGCCACATCCGTGATGGACATACCCGCTTTACTGCAACAGAAATTGAAAGCGCGATTACCGGCTCACTGCAACGTTTGCGCACGGATTATATTGATCTCTATCAGTTGCATTGGCCGCAACGTCCAACCAACTTCTTTGGTCAACTGGGTTATACGAACCAACACGCCGCGAGCGACCTAGAGATTACCCCTTTAGAGGAAACGCTTACCGCCTTACATCAGGAAATTAAAAAAGGCCGTATACGCTACATTGGCCTGTCTAATGAAACACCGTGGGGAACACTGAAATTTTTACAACTGGCCGAAAAACTCGGTTTAAGCAAATTTGTCAGTGTACAAAATCCTTATAACCTGCTGAACCGCACTTATGAAATCGGAATGTCAGAGATTGCCCATTATGAAGGGGTCGGTTTACTCGCTTATTCTCCGCTCGCTTTTGGTTATTTAACCGGTAAATTCCGTCATGGTGCACGACCGGCCAATGCACGGGTAACATTATTTTCACGCTTCAGCCGTTACAACAACCCACAAAGTGAATGGGCCACTGAACAATATGCACAGTTAGCAGAAAAGCATGGCTTAACTTTAACCCAACTGGCATTAGCCTTTATTAAGCAACAGTTCTTCGTGACGTCGACTATCATTGGTGCAACCAGTTTAGATCAGTTAAAAGAAAACATCGCAGCATTTGAAATCGAATTGAATCCAGAAGTCTTACAGGGGATTGAGGCTATTCACATACAACAGCCCAATCCGGCTCCCTAAGAATAAAAAAGGATGCTCAAAGGCATCCTTTTTTATTCTTAGGGCTATGCTTAGCGACGATTGTTATAAATTGCTTGTGCTGCCGGCAAATTCTGACGCATTAATTCTATGCGTTGTACGTTTGATGGGTGTGTCGACAAGAATGAGGCACCGCCTGCTCCTTCCAGTTTATTCATCTTTTCCCAGAGCGTGATCGCAGCTTGCGGATTATAGCCCGCACGCGCCATGAGCATCAAACCGCCCTGATCGGCACGTGTTTCCAAACTACGCGAATAGGGTAAGCCTACGCCTACCTGTGCCCCTAGATCAATCGCTGCTGAACCCAATTGACCAATACTGTTCCCTGCATAGCTTTTGCCAATTCCAATCGCAAGATTGGTCAATGCCTGTGCACCAATTTTGCTTTTCGCATGTTCTTCCAAGGCATGCACCATTTCATGCCCCATGACAGCTGCAATCTCAGCATCTGTCAGGTTTAGTTTTTCTACAATACCGGTATAGAACACCACTTTACCACCCGGTGCGACATAAGCATTCACATCACTCGACTTCAACACAGCTAGTTGCCATGCAAACGCTGTACCGGTTTGATTTTGTTGATCTGCATACGGTCTTAAACGATTAAAGACTGAATAAACACGACGGTAAGTTGCAGAACTGGTATCCAATTGGTTCTTGCTCTGTGCTTCTTGAACCATCTTATTATAGCTTTGCGTCGATGTCGCATTGAGCGTAGCACTATCTGCACCTGCCAGATCGGCCATGGTGGTACAGCCTGACAAGGTGATGACACCTGCTGCACATAGACTAAGAAGCAATTTTTTTTGCATTTGCATAGGCTTCGACTCTACTGTATTTGCTAAAAGCAGTATATTTATTGAAAAGTGGACTTTAGTGCATTATAGACAAAGCACAAAAGCGTTTTAAGTGCTTGAACTCGCCATAATCTTTGGATTTGTGTAATCACTTATCCATAAAATATTCACAATATCAATGCACTGTACTGAATAAACTCTTAGTACTTTAAAGGTTCATTTTATAATTATGAAATCTATCACTTTTACTTAAAATATTAGACTGATTTACGAAAAGCTAAAGAATACCCAAGAAGCCAAACAAGCGAGGTCAATCACAAAATAGAAATGGCATAGTGGTTCGATCTTGTCTTCTAGATTGACCTTTTTACGTTTCCATAGCAGATAGATATTTTGCAGCAAGATAATTGGTGCAATAATTGCGGCCAAGACAAAAGACAGCCCCACCAATACATCAAAATAACGTCCGACGTCTGCAGTCTGACTTCGTATAATCCACATGGCAATGGTCGGTGCACCACCAATTGCAAACAATAGTGAATAAAACATGGTTTTGGAAACGTTACTTTGCATCTACTTCCCTGAAATACAGCGTTAAAATCATCTCTAGCCTAAAGCCATCTCTCCTTTTTGGATGCTCGACTTTAGTCGTTGTCATTTTTATCAAGTAAATATCAAGATATAGAAAAGCCCCATCATGTATGGGGCTTTTCTGTCAGATCATTCGCAGATTAAGCATCAAATGGATGACGAAGTACAATCGTTTCTGCACGGTCTGGACCGGTCGAAATAATGTCGATTGGACATTCGATTAACTGCTCAATACGTTTGATATAGTTAATCGCATTTTGTGGAAGCTGTTCAACGCTTGTAGCACCTACAGTCGACTCAGACCAACCTGGCATGGTTTCGTAAATTGGTTTTAAGTTTTCATAAGCCAAAGCATCAGACGAACCCACACAACCTGAATCAGTGTTTTCATAACCGATACAGATTTTCACTTCATCCAAACCATCCAATACATCCAGTTTGGTCAAGCAGATACCTGAAAGCGAGTTCACATCTACGGAACGGCGTAAGATTTCTGCATCAAACCAACCACAACGACGCTGACGGCCAGTCGATGCGCCGAACTCATGACCTACCGTACCCAAATGACGACCAATTGCATCGCCCGTATCCGTCGCTGCATCGTAATGCAATTCTGTTGGGAATGGACCCGCACCTACACGAGTCGTGTAAGCTTTGGTAATACCTAATACATAGTCAAGGTGTAATGGACCCAAACCAGAACCAGAACTTACGCCACCAGCAGTGGTATTCGAAGAGGTAACATACGGATAAGTACCGTGATCCACATCGAGCAATGAACCTTGTGCACCTTCAAACATAATATTGTCACCGTTTTTACGGTAATTATGCAATTCAGTGGTGACATCAACCACGAGTGGAGCAACAACTTCGCGCCATTGGTCGCAGAGTGCCAATACATCTTCCAGTTTTACCGCTTCAACACCGTAGTATTGAGTCAACTGGAAGTTATGGTAGTCGAGCAATTCAGCCAACTGAGCTTTTAATGCTTCACCGCCACGCACCAAGTCCGCTACACGAACTGCACGACGCGCAACTTTGTCTTCATAAGCAGGGCCAATACCGCGGCCTGTGGTACCAATTTTTGCATTGCCACGCTTTTTCTCACGTGCCTGATCCAGTGCAATATGGTTTGGAAGAATCAAAGGACAGTTTGGAGAAATACGCAAACGCTCTTTAACCGGTACGCCCTGCTCTTCAAGAATGGTCATTTCCTTGATGAGCGCTTCTGGTGAAAGCACCACACCGTTACCGATTAAGCACAGTACGTTTTCACGCAAAATGCCTGATGGAATGAGGTGTAATACAGTTTTCTTACCACCAACCACAAGAGTGTGGCCTGCGTTGTGTCCACCTTGATAACGAACTACCGCAGCCGCTTGATCTGTGAGCAGGTCGACGATTTTTCCTTTACCTTCGTCGCCCCATTGGGTACCGAGTACCACAACATTTTTGCCCATAATAGCCTCATTACATCATGCTGTTAAAATTGAAAACCTGACTGTGCAAGACTTTGCACAACCACGCGATTAAATCTTTTCGACTGTCCACTCACCTGCAACCTGCACCATTTGATGGGTCGCATACGGTACCGAGCTTAAATCATCCTCGCCAAGCAACTGAATGACACGCAGACCTTGCTGACGCGCTTCAGCAATCGCCTGAAGCAAATCTGTTTGATGACCATTTGGTGCCACAACGACTTCTAGCTGCTCAAACTGACCATCAGTAAGCGCGTATAAGTCACAGCTAAAACCGGTTGCTGGGCGGCTACGACCGAAATGTTCACCAATACCATCGTAACGTCCGCCTTGTGCCAGTGGCGCTGCGCGGTTTGGTGCATATACTGCGAACATCAAACCGGTATGGTAGTGATAACTACGCAATTCAACGACATCTACACCAACATGAATATTCGACCAACGGCTTTCAATTTGCTGCTTGGTTGAAATTAAATCATTCAAGGCACTTTGGAAGGCACTATCTGCCAATACCGTTGAAGTTAGGTTAGCTTGTAAGGCGGTTAAATCACTTGAATAGCGGCCCAGATTATAAAAATCCTGACCTAAATTTAGACTTGCGCTGTACTCAGCCAATTCTGGCAATGCCTTACGCTGATACAAATCAGACAAATGACGCTCTTGAGCTTTGCTTAAACCGGCCAGTTTCACCAAACTGCGGAACAACCCAACATGTGCCAAGTCCAGATGCAATCCATGCTGATGATCTGCCAGGGTCACAATACCTAGCATTACATCAATCAATTCTACATCGGCAGCAATACTTTGGTGACCATACAATTCCGCGCCCAATTGCAACGGCGCACGTGATGCAGAAAAGCCTTGTGGTTTGGTATGTAAGATGGTGCCGGCATAACAGTAACGTGCCACGCCATCAATCGGACGGACATGCGCATCGATACGTGCCACTTGAGGGGTCATATCCGCACGGACACCCAGCAAACGGCCAGAAATTTGATCGATGATTTTAAAGGTCGCAAGGTCTAAATCTTGGTTAGATTCAGAAAGAGAAGAAAGTGACTCAATATATTCAATAAAAGGCGTATAAACCAATTCATATCCGCGAACTGCAAGATAGTCGAGTGCACGGCAACGAAGCGATTCAATCACCTGTGCTTGTTCTGGTAATACGTCAGCTACACCGTCAGGTAATAACCATGTCTCTGAAATGGGCATGTTGCAAACCTAAATTCTTGTCAGCGCGGAATTTATCCGCATAAAAAAATCGGGAACACACCCGATTTCTCGTATTTTAGCACGATAGTTTGCAGCATGCACCTGACAATTTTAAGAAATCATGCCGCAAACTTTTGTTGTGCATTAAATGTAAAGAAAGTTCACTAATCTCGCAATTTTTAAAAGATCTTGTGATGTTTTTTTCTCTACTATAAGGCTCTAGCCTTAGTAGAAAATCTTCTTTTTTGAACAAAAGATCAAGATTTCTCAGCTTTCTGGTGCTCCCTGTACAGAAACTCCCGCCTGCTGAGGCTGAGTTTTCTTTAAGTCTTCCGCATGACCCACATACTTGGCCAACAAAGCCATAAGTTCGGTCTGTTGAGTCTCCAAATGGTTGACCTTCTGCACAGCCTGACTCAGTGTTTCCCGTTCATGATGCACACTCTTGACGAGTTCCTGCATGATTTCGAGCGTCTTTTTCAGATTCCCTTCAAGCAGTGCTATTTTTTCTTCTAAATGCTGTTGCTCGGTCTCATCAGCCATTTTGGCTTCATTCTTAAAATGAAGCGCAATTAAAAAAATGACTGCGATAGCCAATAACAGGATAAATCCCCACATTAGCAACATCATGTTACTCCCCAATGTAAAATTATGGGGTGATCATCCCAACCACCCTCGACTTTATATTATTGAAAAGACTCACACAAATCGAGCAAACGATTTGCATAACCCCATTCGTTATCATACCAGGCAAAGACCTTGGCCTGATGTCCCACCACCATAGTTTGGGTTAAATCCACAATTAATGAATAAGGCGAGTGATTAAAGTCACTCGACACTAAAGGTTCATCGGTGACCGACATAATCGACGCATAATCTGATTGTGCAGCCTTGATTAAAATTTCATTAATATGATGTACGGTAACGGGGGTTTGTGAAATAAAAGTTAAATCAATTGCCGCCACATTAATGGTCGGCACACGAATGGAATAACCATCTATACGTTCCGCCATTTTTGGCATTACACGTTTTAATGCGCCCAAGGCCGAAGACGTTGTTGGAATAATATTTTGTCCTGCAGCGCGTGCACGACGTAAATCACGATGGGCCTGATCCAGTACCGACTGATCGGCCGTTACTGCATGAATTTCCGTCATTAGTGCGGTATCTATACCAAAGGCATCATCAATAATTTTAACCAATGGCACCAACGCCTGAGTGGTACACGACACACTGGAAATAATCTGGTCAGTGGCTTTGACTTCGTGATGATTAACACCATAAACAATCGCAGCATCGACTGTATCAAAGGGTGCCGCACCAATAATCACACGTCTGGCACCCGCCTGAATATGCTGGGTTGCCGCGGCACGCGATCGGAACAACCCGGTACACTCCAACACCACATCAATGTCTAACTGTTGCCATGGCAACAGCTGCGGTTGTGCCTGACAGAGCACCTGAACCTTTAAACTGGCAGAACCGGAATGAATCTGTAAATAGATCTGTTCATGTTCCACCATCACCTGAACCGTTCCGGCAAAACGGCCGTGCGTCGAGTCATACTTAAACAGATGAACTAGTGTTTCTACATCCGCAATATCATTTATGGCCACAATCTCAAATTGAAAGTCCTTGGGATTTTCAAACCAGGCGCGCAAAACATTACGTCCGATTCGCCCAAAACCGTTTATGGCCACTCGTTGCATCAGTTGTCCTTTCTATCGAAAAAATCGTTTTACTGTCCTATGTTAAAACAAGCTGCGAGTGAATGGACACAGCTATTTCGAATAAACACAGATTTGTCTGATATTCCCACTAAAATCATTGGTCGCGTTCGGATTTTCCGTTATAATTTGGCGTTTTTAAAATTATTAGCCAGCCTCTTTCGATCCCTCATGATCAAATCATCATCGCAAGAGTGCTTTTAGCCCCTTTTTGGAATTTATGGAGTGACTTGGTTGTGAGTACTCGTTTTATGACATCCGCTGAAATTCGTGAAGCATTTTTGCGCTATTTTGAATCGCAAGGGCATACACGTGTCGCATCGAGTTCTCTAGTTCCGGCCAACGACCCAACCCTGCTATTTACCAATGCCGGGATGAACCAGTTTAAAGACTGTTTCTTGGGTCTGGAAAAACGCGATTATGTGCGTGCAACCAGTTCACAAAAATGTGTCCGTGCCGGTGGTAAACATAACGATTTAGACAACGTCGGTTATACCGCACGTCACCATACTTTCTTTGAAATGCTGGGCAACTTCTCGTTTGGTGATTACTTCAAACGTGATGCGATCAAATTTGCCTGGGAATTCTTGACCAGCGATGAATGGCTGGCACTACCAAAAGATCGTTTGTATGCCACGGTTTATCATACTGACGACGAAGCGTATGACATCTGGAACAAAGAAATTGGCCTAGATGCCAGCCGCATTATCCGCATTGGTGACAATAAAGGTGGCCAGTACGCATCAGACAACTTCTGGGCTATGGGTGATACCGGTCCTTGCGGTCCATGTTCAGAAATTTTCTATGATCACGGTGATCATATCTGGGGCGGTTTACCTGGCACACCAGAAGAAGATGGCGACCGTTTCATCGAGATCTGGAACAACGTATTCATGCAGTTTAACCGTACTGCGGATGGTGTATTACACCCTCTTCCAGCGCCATCTGTCGATACAGGCATGGGCTTGGAACGTATTTCTGCAGTCATGCAGCACGTCAATTCCAACTACGAAATCGACCTGTTCCAGCATTTATTGAAAGCTGCTGCCAACATCATTGGCATTGAAGACCAAGGTCAACCATCTTTACGCGTATTGGCGGATCACACGCGTTCTTGCTGCTTCTTGATTGCAGATGGCGTAAACCCGTCGAATGAAGGTCGTGGTTACGTGTTACGCCGTATTATTCGTCGTGCAGTGCGCCACGGTAACAAACTCGGAGCAACCGGTAGCTTCTTCCATAAAATGTTGCAACCGCTGATTGAAGTGATGGGTGAAGCTTATCCTGAACTCGCAGCAAACAAAGAACGTATTGAAGCCACTTTATTGCGTGAAGAAGAACAGTTTGCCAAAACCCTTGAGCAAGGCTTGAAACTGCTTGAAGGCGAATTAGCCAACTTGCAAGGTACTGTCATCCCGGGCGAAACCGTATTCAAACTGTATGATACTTACGGCTTCCCGACAGACTTAACCGCTGATATTGCTCGTGAACGTGACTTAACCATTGACGAAGCCGGTTTTGAAGTTGAGATGGCTGCACAGCGCCAACGTGCGCGTGATGCTGGCAAATTCAACGTCGACTATAACAGCATTGTCAAAGTAGAAGGCGAAACCCAATTTGATGGCTATGACGCAACCCAAGGTCAAGGTCAAATCGTTGCCATTTACAAAGATGGCGAGCAAGTTGATGAAGTGACTGAGGGTGATGAAGCGCTGATCGTACTGAACCAAACCCCATTCTATGCAGAAAGTGGCGGTCAGATTGGCGATACAGGGATCTTCAAAAACGATACCGGTATTTTTGAAGTGCAAGACACGAAAAAATCTGGTGGCGCATTTGTACATCAAGGTATCGTGACCATGGGCAGCTTAAAAGCAGCTCAAACTGTTGAGGCCATCGTCAAAGCCGACATCCGCGAAGCCACTGCACGTAATCACTCTGCAACCCACTTGTTACACGCCGCGCTTCGTCAAGTTTTGGGCGAACACGTACAACAAAAAGGCTCATTGGTTGCCTCTGACATCTTGCGTTTTGACTTTGCCAATGACCAGGCAGTGACTTTTGAACAACTGCAACAAGTTGAACAGTTGGTGAACCGTGAAGTGATTGCCAATACCGTTGTTTCTACCGAATTGCTCGATATTGAATCTGCCAAAGCCAAAGGCGCGATGATGCTGTTTGGTGAAAAATATGGTGAAGAAGTCCGCGTACTTTCTATGGGTTCAATCATTGAAGAGAAAAACTTCTCGATTGAATTGTGTGGCGGCATCCATGTAAAACGCACGGGTGACATTGGTCTGTTCAAGATCATATCTGAAGGCGGGATCGCCGCAGGTGTACGCCGTATTGAAGCGGTGACTGGTAGCAAGGCGCTCGAAACTGTACAAAAAGCCGATCGAACCATTCGCAATATCGATGCGTTGCTTAAGGCACAGAAAGACCAAACTTTTGAGCGCGTACAGGCGACTGTTGAAAATGCAGCTTCACTGCAAAAACAGCTCGAGCAATTAAACCAGAAACTGGCTAATTTCCAAGCGACAGAATTGCTGAATCAGGTTCAGAACATTGCTGGACGTGTGACCCTGATTACGACCGTACACGGAATGGATGCAAAAGCATTACGCAACTTGCACGACAGCGTAAAATCCAAACTCGAAGATGCAGTGATTGTTCTTGCTGGCGTTGAGGCAGACAAAGTCAGTCTCATCGCTTCTGTTGCAAAACAATACAATGCGACTGTAAAAGCAGGTGACATCATTAAACACCTTGCCGGCGAACTTGGCGGTAAAGGCGGTGGTAAACCTGACTTGGCACAAGGTGGCGCGCCACTTAACGAGAAGTTTGCAGCAGTCATGGCTGCTGTACCGGCTTGGCTGGAACAACAATAAAACTTCACTTTTTGTGTAACTGACCCTGAAAAGCAACTTCAGGGTCATGGCTTATATGGAACAACTATGGCATTAATCGTTCAAAAATATGGCGGTACTTCTATGGGTACCCCCGAGCGCATTTTAAATGTTGCTCGTCGTGTGAAGCGCTGGCATGATCACGGCCACAAGGTTGTAGTGGTTGTATCTGCAATGAGTGGTGAAACAAACCGCTTGTTAGCTCTCGCGAAAGCCATTACCGACAGTCCTGATCCACGCGAGTTGGACCAAATGGTTTCAACGGGTGAACAGGTAACGATTTCCATGTTAGCTATGGCGCTCAATTCTATTGGCGTAGCAGCTAAATCTTTGACTGGTCGCCAAGTTGGCATTCAAACAGACAGCGCCTTCACTAAAGCCCGTATTGAATCGATCGATACAGATGTCTTGACTGAAAATCTGGATGCAGGTCGTGTGATTGTCGTTGCAGGTTTCCAAGGCTTCGATGCTGATGGCAACACGACTACCTTGGGTCGTGGTGGTTCAGACACCTCAGGTGTTGCACTTGCTGCAGCATTAAAGGCTGATGAGTGCCAGATTTATACAGACGTGGATGGTGTCTACACCACCGACCCACGCGTTGCACCAAAAGCGAAAAAAGTTGATCGCATTTCTTTTGAAGAAATGCTGGAAATGGCATCTCTTGGTTCTAAAGTCCTACAAATTCGTTCAGTTGAATTTGCGGGTAAATACCAAGTGCCTTTACGCGTATTATCAAGCTTTGATAATGACGATGATGGCGCATTCGACGAAGAGTTCAAAAAGAACGTCGGTACACTAATCACCACAGAAGCGGAAGACAACATGGAACAACCAATTATTTCGGGTATCGCGTTTAACCGTGATGAAGCTAAATTAACCATCCTGGGCGTGCCTGATGAACCAGGTATTGCTTCCAAAATCTTGTCGCCAATTGGTGCTGCCAACATCGAAGTGGATATGATTATCCAAAATGTTGAAGAAGATGGTACGACTGACTTCACATTCACAGTGAACCGTGGTGAACTTGCCAAAGCAACAGCCATCCTTGAAGAAACCGCGAAAAACATTGGTGCACGTGAAGTAGCTACCCGTGACGATATTGTAAAGGTATCGATTGTAGGCGTCGGTATGCGTTCTCACGCGGGCGTAGCAAGCAAAATGTTTACAGCTTTGGCTGATGAAGGTATCAACATCCTCATGATCTCGACTTCTGAAATTAAAATTTCAGTGATTATTGAAGAAAATTACCTCGAACTTGCGGTACGTACATTACATACCGCTTTTGGCTTAGACCGTGAACACGGCGAAAGCAGTGCACGCGCTTAACTGTAGATTTTTGAATTAATATTCAACTAAAGCGTGATAAAAAATATAGAGCCGCTATAGTCTTTTCTATCGCGGCTCTGTTATATTTAGGCTGAGGCTGTAGGAAAATTTCAACAGGATTGTTATATCAGCAATTTTTGGTATTCTGTTCAAATTTTCTCTGATGACCCTGCTTGTCATTTTTTTATTTATGCAAGAACTATCGCAGGTTTAGCGTTTTAGCAAGGAGATAAACATGCTGATTCTGACTCGACGCGTCGGAGAAACATTAATGATTGGGGATCAAGTCAGCGTGACTGTACTTGGTGTCAAAGGAAACCAGGTTCGTATTGGTGTTAATGCTCCGAAAGAAGTGTCCGTGCATCGTGAAGAGATCTATCAACGTATTCAGCATGAGCGCGCTATGCATGAACACCTGCAACATATAGATCAAGATTACCAACCTTCTTTTTATGAAGAAGACCAATTTGCTCCCAAGGATTATAACCGTTAAGGTTTAATTTCTTCTAAAGCGGCCAATCGGCCGCTTTAAATTTATGTGCAGAAAAATACTCAATTAAAGGCCTAACACTTTTTTGACCGGGCCAAAACTTCGACGATGCTGATCCACCACCCCATGTTCAGCGATTGCAGCAAAATGGGCTTTGGTCGGATATCCTTTATGCTTGGCGAATCCATAATGCGGATACTGCTGATCCAGCACCAGCATCTGACGGTCACGCGTGACTTTGGCCAAAATACTGGCTGCGGAGATTTCCGCATGCAGTGCATCTCCACCGACTATTGCCTCACAAGCCATCATGAGCCCCTGTGGCTCTTTATTACCATCCACCAGTACCTTTTCGGGTTGCACGGTCAATCCTTCCACAGCACGGCGCATCGCAAGCAATGAAGCTTGTAAGATATTCAACTCGTCAATTTCTTGTGCTGAAGCTTCCGCAATACTCCAGGCGATGGCTTTTTGCTGAATTTCAACAAATAATTTCTCACGTTTTTTTTCAGTGAGTTTTTTGGAATCATTCAATCCCTCAATGGGATTGTTCGGATCCAAAATCACCGCAGCAGCGACAACGGCACCCACCAAGGGTCCTCGCCCTGCTTCATCTACACCCGCAATTCGCATGTTAGGTTCCTATCTCCCCATAAAAAACAGGCTGAACACCGTCAGCCTGTTCGATTCAATTTCAGAATTATTGCAATGCTTCATTGATACATGCATTAATTGTACGGTTCACGGCATTATTCACAATGATCGTACGTGCAGCAGGATCAATTGCTGCTGCAGCCAAGTCTACGGCAGTCACACTCGTCGGTGCTTTTTCGCTCACACAGCCACAAATATTGGTTTGTACGCTCTGTTTCTGTTGAGCAGTCATCAAACGTGTTGCGGTTTGCCATGCAGGCAGTTTATTCAGCTCAGTATTACATTTGGCATTTGCTGCAATTTTAATAGCCGTAATTCCCAATTGCTGCGCGGTAGAGTTTGTAGTCGTCGTTGTCCCCGTAGTTGTACCTGACATCGGTGCAACACATGCGCTCAATAAAAATGTTAAAGGGGCGAATAATAATACTAATTTTTTCAAAGCGAATTCCTAATTCATGATAAAAATGCTTCGGCAGTATTTTGCCTAAAGCCTTCTACAGATGAAATAACTAAATTGCATGATTTGTGCAAATCATCTGTAATTACCCTTACAGACATTAGATAACAGATGAGCGTTCCAATTGCGCAACGCATCGTCATAGGTACTGCGTTTTTTCACTCACTGCAGCCTTCTATTATTCCCACACACTCCTTATCACTCAAGAAACCTATGTCATCGCAACATTCATCTTATTACACTCGCACCGCACAATTCTTGCACTGGATTATGGCACTGATTTTTATTGTGGCTTGGCTCATTGGTTTTTACAGTGGAAATTTCTTAAGTTATGACGTTGATGGACACTTTAAAGGCGATGTCATTACCTTACATAAAAATATTGCCACGATGATTATGTTCCTATTGGTAATCCGCCTCTTCTGGCGTTATACACACCCTGCTCCAAAACTTCCCGCCACAATGTCTCCAACAATGAAACTGTTCGCCCATTTAGGACATTTGGGGCTTTATTTTATGCTGATTGCGATTCCTGTCACTGGCTGTCTGTTTAGCTGGAGTGTGGGAAAACCTGTGCCTGTGCTTTATTTATTTGAACTGCCACGCTTGGTCGAGAAGAACCCGGAACTGTTAGCCATCATCAAGCCTTTGCATATCTATCTATCCTGGTTTGCGGCTGTGATGATTGTTGGCCATGTTCTTGCTGCTCTGAAACACCATTTTATTGATAAAGATAACGTCTTACGCAGCATGACACATCAAGCTAAGTAACGGATAAAAAACCGCATCCTGAGATGCGGTTTTTAACTTTACAGCTGATTAATCTGAGCAATCCACTGCTGTTTTTCAGCCTCGCTCAAGAATGAAGCATTAAATGAATTAATCGCAAGCTGTTTCAACTCGGCGTTACTCAACTCCAAAGCATCAGCAGTAGCAATAAAATTGTCATTCATATATCCGCCAAAATAAGCTGGATCATCCGAGTTAATGGTGACACATACCCCTTGCTGAAGCATACGGCGCAAATTATGCTCATGCAGGTCTTTGACCACACAGAGTTTCAAGTTGCTTAATGGACACACCGTTAAAGGCATCTTTTCAGCAATCAGGCGTTGCATGAGAACAGAATCTTCTTCTGAACGTACGCCATGGTCAACCCGCTGTACTTTAAGCAGATCAAGCGCCTGCCAAACGTAATCCGCTGGCCCTTCTTCTCCAGCATGGGCAACAGTGAGGAATCCGGCTTCACGTGCCTTGGTAAAAACCCGTTCAAACTTAGAAGGTGGATGGCCAACTTCACTGGAATCCAGTCCAACTGCAACAATATCCTGCTGATAAGGCAAAGCCTGCTCTAATGTTTGCAGCGCCTCTTCTTCGCTCAGATGCCGCAAGAAACACATGATCAGAAAACTACTGATACCAAATTTTTGCTGGGCATCCTGACAGGCTCTTTTCAGTCCGCTCAATACCGTACTGAATGCGACACCACGCGCGGTGTGTGTCTGTGGATCAAAGAAAATTTCCGTATGAACCACATGATCTGCATGACATTTTTCAAAATATGCCCAGGCCAAGTCATAAAAATCCTGTTCATGGATCAGGACATTTGCCCCCGCATAATAAATATCGAGAAAAGATTGCAGATTATGAAAATTGTAGGCCTGCTTCACTTCCTCTACCGTCTTATACGGAATCGCAATCTGATTACGTTGTGCAATTGCAAACATCAATTCAGGTTCAAATGTCCCCTCAATATGCACATGCAGTTCAGCCTTCGGTAAGGCACGGATTAAAGCATGATGGTCCATGATGCATCCTCTTTATCTTCATGAAGGGCGACTCGCACCCTCTTATTTCTGTTTGGAATTAACCACCAAACACAGCAAATTTAACCGTCCACAATAGCGCAATAATCCATACCATGTAAGGTACCTGTTTAGCCTGACCAGTGAAAAGTTTCACTAAGGCGTAGCTAATAAAGCCCATTGCAATACCGTCGGCAATTGAATAGGTAAATGGCATAAACACGATGGTCAAAAAAGCTGGCACTGCTTCAGTAATATCTTCCCAATCAATATGAGTGATACCCTGAATCATGAGTACCCCGACAAAAAGCAGAGCAGGTGCTGTCGCAAAACTTGGTACAGATTGAGCAAGTGGTGCCAGAAACAAACAAGTTAAGAACAACAGAGCGACCACAACGGCTGTTAAGCCGGTACGGCCACCTGCGGCAACACCGGAAGCCGATTCAATATAAGGCGTGGTCGATGAAGTTCCTAAAGCTGCACCAGCGACAATGGCCGTTGAATCTGCAAACAGTGCTTTCTTCAAACGTGGCAATTTACCATCTTGCAGCAATCCCGCACGATGTGCTACCCCAACCAAAGTTCCGGTTGAGTCAAACAGATCAACCAGAAAGAAGACAAAAATCACGCCAACCAGACTGGCGGTAAAGAGTCCTTCAAAATTCATTTGCAGAAAGGTGGGCGCGATGGAAGGAATCTGTCCGACCACACCTTTAAACTCATTCAATCCCAGGAACGTAGCCAGAGCTGTAATAACCAGAATGCTGATAATAATGGCGCCACGAATACGGTAATAATGCAGAATAATAATCAGTAAAAAACCGAGCAGAGAAAGCAATACGGTCGGTTGCTGCATATGCCCCAAGCCAACCAAGGTTGCTGAGTTATCTACGATAATTCCTGCATTTCTGAGGGCAACCAAGGCTAAAAACAGCCCAATCCCCCCCCCAATCGCCAGTTTCAGCGACATTGGAATGGCATTGACGATTGCTTCACGAATTTTGAATAGACTAATCGCAATAAAGACCAAACCCGACATAAACACAGCTGCAAGTGCTGTTTGCCAAGGAATACCCATTCCCAGACAGACAGAGTAGGTAAAATAAGCATTCAATCCCATACCCGGTGCAAGGGCGATCGGATAGTTGGCCACCAGCCCCATTACAAAACAGCCTATTGCCGCAGCAAGACAAGTCGCTACAAAGACAGCGCCATAATCCATCCCTGTTTCTGACAGGATAATTGGATTAACAATAATGATGTAACACATGGTTAAGAATGTCGTTACACCGGCCAGAACTTCGGTTCTAAAAGTGGTTTTATTCTCACTTAACTTGAATAAACGTTCGAAAACACTGGCCGAAGGATTCGGTGTCGTCATCTGTATAGCCCCTGTCTATGCAATTTGAGCTGTGGATTATCTTCCAAATGTCATTCATTTGGATGCGGTCATCTCATCAGTGTGCTAGACATATTGATGAGAATTTCATCATTCTCGTTAGACTCATGCATGATCCTATTTACACTCAAAGCCCTTAGCTTCATAAACAAAAAAGCCGCATTCCATAATGCAGCTTTTTTCTTATAGGTTCAGTTGTGTTGCAGGCAGCCAAATGTCAACTGAATGAATAGGCCAATAGTATAACATGAGCAATCATAAAATTTAAAAGGTGATTTTTACTAAAAATTAAAAATAAGAAATTGTTTTAAATAAATTAAAAATATTTAATTGAAATTAATAGGTAATTTTTTATAACATAAAGTAAATTTTATAAGGGTTTATCCTGCACAAGAATCGGCTTGTTTAAATCAGAATTTAGCTTTTGCAAATGATGAGGATTCGTCTGCACTCGCTTTAAAGACTGTTTCGCTTCTTGGATCACCTGCATCATTCTTTGTCGTTTGTCACGTTGTATTTTTGAATAAGTTGCATGCCCAATCAACAATACACCACCGACAGCTGCAAGTAATAGGATTTTTTTTATATGGGTATTTCTATCGTTCATATTTGAGCTCGTAGTAAAGCGCTTCTTTGCAATGGTTATAGCATTGTTTTACTCGCGTATTGTTATTCTGTCTAAATAGATCCAGCCTTATTTGCAAAATTTTATTAAAAAATAAGGGGATTCATTTTTTATTGAGGCCGAGGTGCTAATGCTGCTGTTTAAAACCTGCCGGTATAATATTTCTATGCAGCTTTTCATTTTCATGAACCTGCTCAGCTTCTGCAAGCATACGAATAAATTCTTGTTGCTGTCGATGCTGTGCTTCTTGCCAAGCGACATGAGCCACTAAAACCAATGTGGCTACAAAAAAGATCAATAAGATTTTTGTTCTCATTGTCTTTCCTCCCTTTCCATAGCAAAGATCTAAATACATTATTTTATCTTTTGGTAAACTAAATTTTTTCATGATGAATTTCAATTATTTTAAATGACTTAAAATTCTATATGCAATTCAACATATTGATTTTAATAGCGGCAACTATACCTATACATCACTATACCAGTGTGATTATTTTGTTATGAGTTTTTAACTTTAGGTTAATTCAAGTTGGAAAAATGCAATAAAAAAGCCTCCAAGGAGGCAATTTCAAAATGGTTGAATGTATTCAGCTGAGCAACTCAAATAATTATGAATAAAGCGTCAAAAATAGTGCTAAGGCTCTTTCCTGCATGGTAATTTTTTGAGCGTGGGTCTGTTGAATTCCTTTTTGCATTGCTTGGAATTGGCTTAACTTTGCTGGATCTTCAAATTGCAGTTGGCCATTTTCAATAGTCCAAGCATTTTCTTTCAATAAACGCAGCATCTCTCGTCTTACCGCAAGATTTTTCTTTTCCAGATTCAGAATCTGTTCTTGAGTTTTTACATATTGGGTAAAAAATTGATCAAAGTTCTGATGAAAATGATTCGTCTTGTTATGCGTGGATAATTCAATCTGGTTCGCATCAATTAATAACTGATCAAACATTTCAGATTTTTCGCGATACATTTCCACAAATAGCAAATCAACTTGATTCAAAGTAACTTCGGCTTGTATCAAAGTTGGATCTTGCTGGAGATAAGCCACGGTAAACAATTCATTTAACTTTAATTGGTTCTTTTTCTCACGATAACGGTTTTCAAAGCTGAGACTACGCTTAAAGTATTTTGTCATAAGGTGTTCGATACGCTCATAATCGCCGCTTAACTCCACCTCTTTGATCTGCAAATCAATAATGGTGCTGGGATTTACTGCCTGCTTCTTGAATAAACTCACACTATGCTGAAAGTGGCTTTCAAATTCCTGAAAACTTTGCCGTACCTGGTAAAGATACACGCCTACCCCGACCAAAATGGCAATACCAAATAAGCTAGTGATCAAAAAAAGGTTGGTGGATTTATTCATTGTTACCCAAGCTTTATTGCAAAAGAGAGAATGGCTTCCAGCCTCAATCTTATCTTGTTGATAGCTGAAAATATTTTGTGATGAATTTAACAAAAATACATAATATTATCAAATAAAATCACATTTTATAATCTATTCTCATGAGTATTAAGCCTTTTATTTTATTTGAAATTTAATCTCATTTCTGTATAAAAACACAGGATTATGCTATGTATGGATGATTACACTTTTACTATTGCATGCATGAGATCAGCCAAAAAGCTGCAAAAGATTCACAATTCTCAAGCGACAAAAAACCCTCTTGTAAGAGGGTTTTTTTATCAAACGTATTTTAAACGTTTAGAGCCGCTTGGCTGATATCAGATTAAAGTACTGAAATTGCGCTAGCTTGCGCACCTTTTTTACCATTTACAATGGCAAATTGGACACGTTGACCTTCATAAAGAACTTTGAAACCATTGCTGGCGATTTCGCTATAGTGTGCAAAAACGTCTTCGCCTGAGTCAGCTTGAATAAAACCAAAACCTTTAGTTTCATTAAACCATTTAACGGTACCGGTTACTGTATTTGACATAGTATTTATCCTATTTTTAAAAAATTTTTCGTTGGATTGTTCCAACCATGAACCTAAAACAATACTTTTTGCAACGAAGAATCTGATAAAACGAAGGATTGAAAAAAAACTACGAAATGAAAAGATTGGCGATAACAAGCGTATTATTTTTTTAGTTAGAATTCACTATACAGGTTTCTTCTGTATAAGCAATATAAATTTTTCAATTAACCCGGTAGAGCTGATTAAATTCAGCATAAAAGCTCTTACCATCTAGATTAAAATGAATGGTTTCACCGGATTCAAGTTCAATTAATTTTCCGACCTCAACCCATAAGGTTCCGGTCATAGAATTTTGTTGTCTTTTTAAGGGTATGATTTTCACATTAATTTGATTGCCATTACGAGCCGTAGCAAGATGCCATTCATTTAAAATTTTCAATATATAGACTCAATCAATGAGCTTATGTGACTTAACAAAGGTATTAAAATCAATAAATTTAAATAATATTTTTACTGAGCTTAGGATTATTATCAAGCGTATTGTTTTCATGAAATACATAGATCATGAAGAAATATTGAGGAATCACAGTAAGCAGGAATTTGGATGCGGGGGTTGGATTTGAACCAACGACCTTCGGGTTATGAGCCCGACGAGCTACCAGACTGCTCCACCCCGCAATGGTGAGATAGCGTTATACGCCCTTTACGGAGGTAAAGCAAATCGTTTTCAAATTTATTTTAAAAATATATTTTTTATTTCTACGTTTAACTAAAAAGATTCCTAATATATTCATCTTAACTTATTAAAAGACCTCATCTTAATTGCTTTTCTAACAACTTGATTTATAAAATTAAAAACAAAAAAGAGATTTATAAAAATTTAATAAAATTTACTTTTTTTAATTTTTTACATTTAATTAATACACTTAAACCTATTAATAAACCCAAAAAATACAGTCAATTTAATTTTAAAAAGGACTTTTCATATTGTTGAAAATAGAAAAATCTATGCGATTGTATTAGATAAGGATTATTAAATAAACAATCCCTATGCATTAAAGAACTTGTAAATTTTTTCTAAAACTATCTGTACTTAAAATCTCTCTAGATGAATGACTTAGGATACAGAAACTGGCGTTGCAGAAATGGATGAATTTCTCGTATTGAGTGAATCACGTAATGCTTCCATCTTGATCACATATTGTTGAATACGCTTCAGGCGTTCTTCATATTGTGGATGTGAACTCAACAAAGGGGGGGTCGCACTCGCTCTCTCAGATTTTTTCATTAATGCTTCCGTACGCCGAATCAGTTGATCGGTTTTTTGCCAAAAACTAATTGCTGAAGCTGGCTCATACCCTGCACGTGTCATAATTTCCAGACCTAACTGATCCGCTTCCAATTCGAGATTCCGGTTATGCCCGGTAAAAGTTCCCAGGTTCAGAATTGAGGCCTTTTCACGGCCATGTTGCCGCACAATATGCGCCATTTCATGGGCAATTAAAGTGGCGAGTTCATCATCGGTAAAGGTTGGATCAATAATAAATGAGGTACTCACCACAATCTGTCCACTCGCCACCGAAACAGCATTTGGATAATTATTTAGATTTGCATTGATTTGCCAATCAATTTTTCTTTTCCCACTCATCATCGCTTCTGCGTATGGAATGAGAACCTGCATGATTTCGGTTAATCGGCTATTAGTAATATAGGTATGATTGGCTTTGGCCTCACGCGCATATTGCTCATAGCGGCTTTGAGCCGCACTTTCGACTACAGATTGCGGAACAAACATCAACTGTTTACGATTTACACCTGAATTAGTCTGTGTGGTACTGACACACGCTGTCAGACTGAGCATTGCAGATACAGAGAGCATCAAGAATGACTTTTGAATCATGCGGTTTTCCTGAAGGGAGAATCTGAGTAAACATGCGGAGAAATGTGTAAAGCATCGGCGATCGATGAAGGACTGAAGACGTTTAACTCTTCATTCAACCCGAATTGAAAGCGCCATAAGTTTCTTATGAATCACACAAGAAATAAAGTTATTTTTGAGATAAAACTTTTATGTTTGATCTTGCGGTTTAACATAAAAATAACACTGACAAAAAAATCAGAAAAAGAATTTAAAAATCAAAATTCTAATTTGAATAGATGCTCATTAGAATGATCCAAAAATAGGTTTTCTAATTTAAAATGCCTACTACTCTGTGAATTCCACTACTAATCTATTTCACAAATAAATCGATATCCAATTGAATAAAAAAGATTTATCCAAATAAATTAAGCTAAAATATCTACTCAGTTTGCTCGATTCACTCACTTAGCTAATCCAATGATTCAAATACCTTCCAAAAAATCGAACCGTAAAGCCGTAGCGGGATTTTGAGTTTAAATACTCTGGAATTAAAATCCTCATAAGGTGATGATATTTTAAACATCACAAGCATTATCCTGCTAAAATAATATTTATAAAGGGTCGATTTTTATCATATTAGGGATGCTGAATGTTTGATAAAAACAATGAACTAGATACCTTACTTATTCTGGATTTACTCGGTCAAAAGGCAGATTTGACAGTCGTGCTGGATATGGTGACGAATTGGCTAGAAAGCCTGATCCCTGATGCCTTGGTTTCGGTAATGTTGTATTCAGAAGAAGAGCAGCACCTTAACCTGATCAGTGGCGGACAACATTTCTCTGCTCTTTATAAAGACGCCATAAAAGATTTAAAAATCGGCCCGCAAATAGGAGCATGTGGTGCCGCTGCCTTTGAGCGTAAAATGGTGATCTGTGAAAATCTAGCAACCGATCCAAATTGGCAACCTTATCAGGAATTGATCCAGCGAGACAATATTGCCGCCTGCTGGTCGGTTCCCATTATCAATGCTCAAGGCGTCTTGTACGGCACATTTGCAACTTATTATCGTCATCCTAAACCACCGACCGATTTTCATATCAAGCTGTTGCAACGTGCAGCCTCTCTCGTGGCTCTCGGGATGGACCTGCATGATGAGCGTCGGCAAAAAATCGCAATGCACGAGAAATACCGTTCATTCTTTGATCATCATCCGGATGGGGTTTTTGAGCATGACCTGGAAGGCTATATCCGTGATGCCAATATGACCTCAAAGCAAATTAGTGGCTTTGCACTGAAACAAATCTATGGTCTGCATTATTCACAAGTGATTCTGCCTGAATATTTACAGACTGCAAAAGCGGCTTTTGAGCGTGCTGTAGCGGGTGATATCCAGCGCATCGAAATTCAGGCCTATCGGGAATCGGGGCAAAGCTACTGGATTGATTTAACCTATTTGCCGATTTTCAATGATCAAAAGATTGTCGGGGTTTTTGGTGTGGTTCGAGACATCAGCCAGCGCCGTATGACGGAAGAGTATTTACGCCTGTTGAAACGTGGTGTTGATGCAAACCCACATGGCATTATCATCACGGAAGCAACTGAAGATAACCCAATTGTGTACGTCAATCCGGCCTTTACCCAGATTACCGGTTATACAGAAGAAGAAACTCTAGGACGCAACTGCCGTTTTCTACAGGGACCTGAAACAGATCAGGTGATTGTGCAGCATATTCAACAGGCTATTACCGAACGACGTGAAATTAAAACCCTGTTAAAAAATTATCGCAAAGACGGTAGCTGGTTTTGGAACCAGCTGATCCTGAGTCCGGTTCTCGATGAGCAAGGTATTTGTACGCACTTTATTAGTATTCAACAAGACATCACGCAACAACGCATTGATGAAGAATATATTAATTATCAACGCACCCATGATTCGTTAACTGGCCTCGCCAACCGTCAAACATTTGAAGAACAGCTTGATCTGGCTTTTCACCTACAACATAACAGCTCTCATCCACTGATCGTGTTATATATTGAGCTGGATGATTTCCGTCCACTGAATGAAAGTTTGGGGTATTTTCTTGGGGATCAGCTGCTTAGATTGATCGCTAAACGTTTACACTCGGTGCTGCAACCCGACGACGTGCTATCACGCTTTGCCGGTGGTGAGTTTGCCCTATTATTAAATAAATCTCGCACACAACAACAGGCAGCTGAAATTGCCGAGGACATTCTGCGCTTGTTAGCAGCACCATTTAATGTAGATGATCATAATATCCATCTCAGTGCCAGTATAGGGATTGCGCTAGATACCAGAAACAATCTGGATTTCCAGGAGCTTCTGCAACATGCGATGCAAGCCATGCACCATGCAAAAAATGAAGGCGGCAATACTTGGGTATGGTATGCAGATCATCGAAAATTGGAGGTAGCTGTGGATTATGCACAGCTACGCCATGAGTTGATGATTGCCCTACAAGAGCAACAATTCCAGCTTTTCTACCAGCCAATCATTGATAGTATCAGCGGACAGATTACAGGGGTCGAAGCCTTGATCCGCTGGCATCATCCCGAACAAGGTCTCATCTCCCCGGCTTTATTTATTCCGCTCGCTGAACGTACCGGGCAAATTATTGCGATCGGGCATTGGGTACTACAGCAGGCCTGCAAAGATATCGTACAGCTGAATCTAGGCAGAACTCGTCCACTCAGTGTTGCTGTCAATATTTCTCCGCTACAATTTAGACGCACAGGTTTCCTCAACGAGCTGCAAGAGGTGCTTGCTGAGCATCAGCTCAACCCAGAGTTACTCAAAATCGAAGTTACCGAAGGGGTTTTGATTATGGGTGCAGAGCGTTCAATTGAACTGTTGAAGTCGATACGTGCTTTGGGAATCAAGGTCGCGATTGATGACTTTGGTACAGGATATTCAAGCCTGAGTTATCTGCGCCAACTGCCAATAGATGAACTCAAACTGGATCGTAGCTTTATTCAGCATTTGGCTGAACATCAAGATGATGCAGCAATTGTCGATGCGATTATCAGTATGGCCAATACTCTTGATTTAACTGTCGTGGCAGAAGGTGTTGAAACTGCTGAACAAGTTGAGTTTTTACAACAGCATCAATGCAAATATTTACAAGGTTTTTATTTTGCCCGACCGGTTTCATTGCAGGATTTGACGGTGATTTTAACCAACCATCGCTTTAATCAGAGTCCAGCTTCTTAATCCTTTAAAAACGGATTAGGTCAATGATCTCGCCTAATCCGACAAATCGACTCCTGAATCATTCAAGAGTGTCATCCTTATGAGAATCGCTCAGGACTGACGCACTCAATAAGAATGGTCACCACGTAAAGTGGGATGAAAATCCTGTAACCGACCCTATAATGCCAAGTAGCACTCGTACGCCCGTGTGCATCACAATTCTGGGAACCGTTGGTTACGACAGGTGTGTTTCCAGTTGTTTTCTGAATAAACCGGTGGAATATGCCCTCTCATACAATGTAATACGGTCTATTTTTAAACACAAAGTTGCTGACTGGTTCAGATTCTGCTATTGACTAGAATGCATGCCAATCATTTCCACTACCACAATTCCGTAGAATTGCTATTTTCAATTCAGCCCAAATGAATGGTTCTACATTTTGCTGACTTCAACCTGGAGAAACGTTGATGGAACACCTCGTCTGCTACAAGCAATTACCAGTCTGGACACATGACACTATCCCTGCGGGTTTCCAGCAAGCGCACAACACCAAAGTAGGGACTTGGGCAAAATTGCAGATTCTGCAAGGTGAAATCCATTTTGCCATGCTAGATGAAAGCGGCACGATCGTTTCAGAACATGTCTTTTCGGTCGCGCATCAACCTCCATTTATTGAGCCACAAGCCTGGCACAAAATTGTTTCGAGCAGTGAAGATGTACGGTGTCAGTTAAGTTTTTACTGTGAGCCAACGGACTATTTTTCCAAAAAATATCAGCTCACTGCAGTCCATTCCGAAATCCGTGAAGCGCTATCGCAACTCCATCCCGCCAAGGCACTGGATGTGGGCTGCGGTACAGGGCGTAATGCGTTGTTTTTAAGTCAACAGGGGTTCGAGGTCGATGCCTGGGATATTAATCCAAAGAGCCTGCAGAAATTGAATGAAATTCTGGATGCGGAACAGGTCTCAAACATTCACACAGCTCTTCGTGATCTGAATCAGAACCCGAATATTTCTACATCGTATGATTTTATCTATTGCACCGTGGTGATGATGTTTTTGCAGCCCGAAACCATTCCTCAACTGATCCAACAAATGCAACAAGCCACTCAGACCAATGGCTTCAATCTGATTGTCTGTGCCATGGATACTCCAGATTATCCTGCACGGCCTGATTTTCCCTTTGCGTTTAAACCAGGTGAATTGAGCAGCTATTATCAAGGCTGGAAGATTTTAAAATACAATGAAAATGTTGGTGAACTGCATCGCACCAATGCAGCCGGGCAACGGATCAAGCAACGATTTGCGACGCTTTTTGCACAGAAAATCACTGCGAATGAATAGTCAAAAGGAAAGTTCCGGCAATTAGAGGAAGGGACTGATGTGCCATTTCTCTCTCTTTTCATGCCAATTGTGCATGGAAAACAAGATGATCCATGTCTAGATCTTTTAGCTAAAATCATCAAAAACATAAAACCTGTATTGGTCAGGACATAGAGATAGCCACTCACCGTTAGACTACCTTCTTACGTCATTTTATTGCTTCAGGCACCTTTAAAATAAAAGCCACCTCATGTTGAGGCGGCTGTTGGACGGTGATGCTGTTGAATATCCAGCTTTAAATCATTTCTATAACAAAAAACAATTCAGCTCATCTGCCTGAACGCGAAATTATCAATATGTTTCCGATGCAGATATATTAGATACTGCGTTGATTCACCCGCCTAGACAATTCTTCAGTGGATTCTTTGCGTTCCGAATAACGGTTGGTCAGGTAGGCACTTTGCCCACGGGTGAGCAAGGTGAACTTATATAGCTCTTCCATCACATCCACAATCCGGTCATAGTACGCTGATGGTTTCATGCGGCCATCTTCCTCAAATTCCAGAAATGCTTTGGGCACAGATGACTGGTTCGGAATCGTGATCATCCGCATCCAGCGGCCGAGGATGCGCATTTGATTGACCGCATTAAACGATTGAGAACCGCCACAGACCTGCATCAGCGCCAAGGTTTTCCCCTGAGTGGCACGGATGGCACCAGCGGCCAGTGGAATCCAGTCAATCTGCGCTTTTAAAATAGAACTCATCGCGCCATGACGCTCGGGTGAAGACCACACCATCCCTTCAGCCCAAGCCAACAGCTCATGTAATTCTTTCACCTTTGGATGGTTCATGTCCGCATCTTCAGGTAACGGCAAACCTTTGGGATGAAAAATTTTCACTTCTGCACCGAAATATTCCAGAATACGTCCCGCTTCCTGAACAGCCAAACGGCTATAAGAGCGTTCACGGTTTGAACCGTACAACAAAAGAATACGCGGCGGGTGTTCGAGTTGCTTGGCTTGTAGCTGTTCAAAGGTGGGTTTTTCCAGCAAATCAAGATCGATATTTGGCAGTGTCATTACTATTTCATCCCAATTTTTTAAGCAAAATACTTTTTCTTCAGCCACAAAGATACACTGACCAAGGAAATCAGCACGGGCACTTCCACTAAAGGACCAATGATGGTGGTAAAGGCAATCGGAGAAGCCAAACCAAACGTGGCGATTGCAACAGCCAAAGCCAGCTCAAAGTTATTGCCCGCAGCCGTAAAGGAAATGGCCGTGGTTTTTGGATAATCGTTCCCCATCCATTTACTCATAAAGAAGCTGACAAAGAACATCAACACAAAGTAAATGGTCAATGGAATCGCGATACGCAATACATCCAAAGGCAAACTCACCACATCAGCGCCTTTCAAGCTAAACATCGCCACAATGGTGAACAATAACGCCAATAAGCTCAGAGGGCCAATTTTTGGCAGGAATTTCGTTTGATACCAATCCAGACCTTTCGCCTTGACCAAAGAAATACGGGTCAAGAAACCCATCAGGAATGGAATACCCAGATAGATCAATACTGCATTGGCAATCGTCCAGAAATCGACATTGATCACATGGCCTTCCACCCCAAAAAACGGTGGTAAATAGGTCAGGAAGAACCAGGCATAACTACTGAAGAACAGAATCTGGAAAATACTGTTAAATGCCACCAGTGCAGCACCATATTGGTTGTCACCGCAAGCCAGACCATTCCAGATCAGCACCATGGCAATACAACGTGCCAAACCGATCAGGATCAGGCCAGTCATATATTCCGGATAATCACTGAGGAAAACGATCGCCAGTACAAACATGAGCACCGGTGCAATCAGCCAGTTTTGTACCAGTGATAAAGCCAAAGTTTTTTTATCGTGAAAAACCTGTGGCAATGTCGCATAGTCCACTTTGGCCAAAGGTGGATACATCATCAGAATCAGACCAATCGCAATCGGCAAATTGACTGAATTCACGCTCATGGCATCCAGTGCTGTTGATGCTTGTGGAAATACCACCCCAATCGCAACACCTAATGCCATGGCCACAAAGATCCATAACGTCAGGTTGCGATCTAAAAAGGATAAACCCTGTTTAGACATGATCTGCTCGATTAAATATGAGAAATTTTATTGATTTCAGCAATGAGCTCCGGACGACTCAATTTTTTTGCATCTAGAGCGAAAAACGCATCTAAACGTTTGTTGATATGATCTACCGTGGTCAAGAACGCCTGTAATTTTTCTTCTTCAGGCAAATCCAAGTGTGAAGGATCCGACAGCCCCCAATGCGCCTTGATGGCTCCACCCAAATATAACGGGCAAGCTTCCTGTGCCGCTGCATCACACACGGTAATCACAACTTCTGGCTCATACTGTTCGCAGGCATCAATGGTTTTGCTGGATAAACCTTCAGTCGATAGACCCAGGTTCTGTAAGGTCTTGATCGTCAAAGGATGAACCTGACCGGAAGGTTTGCTTCCTGCACTGTAAGCCACCCAGCCCTCTGGCGCACGGCTGTTAAATAACACTTCAGAGAGAATGCTGCGGCAACTGTTGCCTGTACATAAAAATAAAAATTTCATGAAAATTTACTCACAATGGCTTTGAACCGACAGAGCCGGAGAATGAACTAAACCGGTGTATTGACTGTGTTTGAGAGCATCTAAAATTTGAAAGCACCACGTCGGCAATTCAGGATTGATGCTGTAATACACCCACTGACTTTGACGGCGATCATTCAACAAACCACAAGCGCGCAATAAAGCCAAATGGCGTGAAATTTTGGGTTGGCTGACTTGCAATTTGTCCGTCAAATCACAGACGCACTGCTCTTTATTTTCTGCAACCAGCATGACAATACTGAGACGTGTTTCATCCGATAAACATTTAAAAAACTGAACGTGGTCCATAGCTGCTCCCATCCTGTTATCCAAATATACACATATCCATATATATAGTAAATGGCTGATCTTAAAATTATCATTGGATACAGAGAAAGCCCCTTCCTAAAGAAGTTGTTTAAAAAATTGTCAGCTGTGGTTCGCTATGTTATGAATAAAGAAAAAATTTCAATGAAAAAAAGGAATAATACATGCCTCATAAACACATTTTAGTACCGATTGACGGTTCTGATCAGGCATTCGCTGCGACCAGACAAGCCGCGATCATGGCTGCCGCCCTAGACAGCAAACTGACGATAATCAGCATTATTGAAGAGAATCCATTTGCCAATACCGATTTTTATTATTTCGGTGCAGATGCCAGTACCATGCAAAGCTTTTTTGATGAAGCTAGTCTGAATGCAAGCCATGCATTGGCCGAGGCACAGAAATTGGCACTCAACGCCGGTGCCTGTGAGGTGGCGACACAACTGATAAAAGCCGAGGTTTTACCCACTGCAATTGTCAACGCAGCACAACAATTACAGGCCGATCTGATTGTGATGGGATCACATGGACGACAAGGTATCCATAAAATCACTTTGGGCAGTGTGGCTGAAGAGGTATTAAAACTAGCCAAACTCCCGGTATTGATTGTCAAACAATAAACCTACGGTTACATCTGCATCATAAAAAACCAGTGGTACTGCCACTGGTTTTTTCATGCCACTGAATGTTCGAGCTTATTTGTTTCTCTCAATGAGTTCTGCAACAGCTTGGGCTTCCAGCACTTTGCCACTCGACACGATTTTATTGTCAATGATCAGACCCGGTGTGCTTAACAGGCCTGTTTCCGCAATCTTGATCATGTCGGTCACATATTCGATGTCTGCCTGTACACCAGTATTTTTCACCGCTTCTTCTGTTGCTGCCAAAAGTGCTTTACATTTACGGCAGCCTGTACCCACCACTTTAATTTGCATATTTTATTCTCCAAACGTTATAAAAACCAGTAACCCAAGGTGTTTAAGCTATAACCAATAATTAAAATCCCCACAAACACAATGCCGACAAATAGACTGAGTAAAGGCAGCTTCACGACTTGTTTGAGTAAAATCAAGGATGGTAAAGATAGTGCAGTGACTGCCATCATAAAGGCCAGCACTGTACCCAAACCTACGCCTTTTGCCACCAGTGCTTCAGCAATCGGCAAAGTGCCAAAAATATCTGCGTACATCGGTATGCCCACAATGGTCGCGATCAATACGGAATACCAGTGTTCCTGACCGAGCAATGCTGTAATCCATTGTTCCGGAATCCAGTTATGAATCGCAGCGCCAATTCCCACCCCGATCAACACATAGAGCCAAACCTTGGTGAAAATTTCCACCACCTGCTCCCAAGCAAAAGCGCGTCGCTCTTGGGCAGTCATGGTGAAATCTTCTTCTCCCTGAATGGCACCATTATGAGTTACAAACTCAGCCACATAGTTTTCCATTTTTAAAAAGCTGATCAATGAACCACCTAGCACTGCCAATACCAAACCAAGCAATACATAGATCATGGCGATTTTCCAGTTAAAAATGCTGGCCAACAAAATAATCGAGGCCAAATCGACTAATGGTGATGAAATCAAAAAAGAAAAAGTCACACCTACTGGAAGCCCGGCACGGGTAAAACCGATAAATAACGGAATGGAAGAACAGGAACAAAACGGCGTAATCGTTCCAAGCAGTGCTCCCATAATATTGGCTTTTAATCCGCTCATTCGCCCTAAAATTTGTCGGGTACGTTCCGGCGGAAAATAACTCTGGATATAAGACAGTGAATAAATCAGTACTGCTAACAGAATAAAAATCTTGCAAACATCATAAATAAAAAAGTGAATACTGCCACCAAGCCGGGTCGCGACAGATAATCCAAAAATATTTTCAACCAGCCAACGTACTCCTTCTGACAGCCACGTCATTTTTAACAGTGCATTGTTCAACCAAGCAAAGAATGCGATCAGGCTCTCCATTTTAATCCCCTTGTCTTGGACGAATCAGTACTTTTACTTCAATATGAATGAAATAGCATGATGGTCAATTTTTATAGCAATTTGTCGATAATACATGACTCTATACTCGAGTTCATGAAGCTACAAAAGAGATCTCATCTTCTCAAACTGAACCTAGACAAGCACTTGTAGACTCATCAATTATGTTTATCCATCAGTGACTTAAATTGAGTATGTAAAATTATACGGCGCAACGTCAATCTATATTTTTTGAATATAAAAAAAGCCCAACCAAGTTGAGCTTTCTTAGGGAGGATTTTATTTTACGCGGTTGCCTTGTTCATCAATAATGACTTCACCATCTTCTTTCACAAAGGCTTTTAACTGTGGTAAAGGCAAAATGTCCAGTACCACTTCCGATGGGCGACACAAGCGTGTGCCCAGATCTGTGACCACCAAGGGACGGTTGATCAGGATCGGATATTCAAGCATCGCATCAATCAGTTTTTCATCGGTCCAGTTGGCATCATCCAGATTCAATTCGGTATAAGGATCCACATTTTTACGTAACACTTCACGCACAGTAAGGCTGGAATCCTGAATCATTTTTACCAGTTTATCTTTTGAAGGTGGCGTCACCAGATATTCAATCACTTCCGGTTCAATCCCCGCATTACGGATCAGCGCGAGTGTATTACGGGAAGTACCACATGCAGGGTTATGATAAATTTGTACTTTTGGCATAGCATCCACAAAAAAGCTTCTTGAACAGATCGTCTTTTATATATGAATATTCATATATACGCAATATAAAATATTAGATCAGCCACTCTTGAATTCGATACTATTCAATCGAAATTAATCCTGAGTTTTCCTCAAGGAAAGCGACTCACTATTCCAGAAAAACATTCTTTTGAATGTCTATCTATCAGCTTCGTATTAAAAATTATGGACGGTTTTTCACGGTTCTAAATCCGAAGTGACTGATACCTAAATCTATTTTCTGTGCATCCCGTACTGAAACACGGTGTAGTGCTGACTATAATTTACGACACAAAGATAAGATCAAGCTTTGATGGTGCAACAGTTAAAGCAAGGCAAATATTGTAAGCGTCATTGTTGCATGCTTATATGGTCATCATGGCTTACCTTAAAAGGAATTTTGGTGTATTCCTAATATTGCAAATCATGTCGTATAAACCAAAAGGATGGGCCGTAAAACAACCAGCCGGGGCAACTCAATAACCCCTTGTTTTTGCTAATTTTGATAAGTAAGGAAGTTTCCTTTGCTAGACATTGACATGTTGCAAATCTGCTAAGACCTCATGTTCGCGACTAAAAGTTTTTGCAGCATGTTCCCATTGCTGTTCTGTCGATAATTTTCTTCCCAACCCGTCAACATAAGCTAAAGCATCTTTGAGCGTAAGCATGAAGACTGGTTCATTCGGCTGAATTTTGCGTTGTGCTGCCAATCTCCAGTAATGTTTTCAATTGGCTTACTGAAGCAAAGACCATCAAGCTCATTCTGCCACTGCATATGGAGATTGCTAAAATACCACTATTCTCCTTAACATTCCGCTTCAGTCACACATGCCGTTGCTTCGATAAAACTCTGCAATTCGGCATTCATTACTTGTGTGGCATCCATGCCCCGATAAGAAATCCTGAAGTGAGCACCCTATTTAGATTACACTAACAGCTCAGCCTTCTTTTTCTGACCGCAAGGTATCCTTTCTTTTCATGCCGACTTCTCATTCGAACAGCTTAAATTATAAACTTCTTAAATTGGCCGGTCGTCAGCCTATCCAAATTTTACGTTTTTTCGCCCGTGTGCTTGCAAGACTGATTCATCATTTACCGATCTCCAATACTACCCATAGCATTGCCATGAACTTGGAGATTGCACTTCCCGAGTTATCGGAAAAACAACGTGAACAGATCACCCGCCGTGCAGCTAAAAATGAAATGTTGTCTTACTTTGAATTCTTAAGCATCTGGGGGTCTAACCATCAGAAAAATCTTGATCGCCTGCATAATATCCATGGTGAAGCTTATTTTCATCAAGCCTTAAAAGCCAACACGGGCCTTATTATGGTGGCACCTCATTTTGGCACATGGGAAATCATCAATAGTTGGTGCTCTCAATATACGGCGATGACCATTTTGTATAAGCCAATTAAGGAACCAGCAACTGAACAATTTGTACGTAAAGCTCGTAGCCGTGAACACTCACATTTGGTCCCAACAAATGACAGTGGCGTGCGCGAGATTTTTCGGGCATTAAGAAGCGGAGGAACGACTATTGTTCTTCCCGACCATACGCCCAAGCTTGGCGGTGATTTAGTGAACTATTTTGGCATCCCGGTTGCTTCGAGCCATTTGACAGCTAAATTGATCCAGAAAACCAAAGCAAGTGCCTTATTGGTTTATGCACTACGCAATGATGCGGGCGGCTTCGATCTATATTTTGATCCCATGAGTGAGCAGATTTACACGGTTTCAGCTGAACAGGGTACCCGGATGATTCATCAAACGATTGAGCAGCTGATCCAACGCTATCCTGAACATTATCATTGGAGCTATAAACGTTTTAAAGCCAATCCTGAATTGGCCAATATTTACACGCTTCCACGGCGGCAAGCTAGCGGCATCATCCAAGAACTCCAAGCAAGCTTAGCAAATGATACGAAACCAAGCTAAAAGATAGCTATTAATGTCCCTGCTCCATCCAAGAGTGAACAACTGATATAAAAATTTTAAATTTTTTTCCTTAGAGTTTGTTTAGGAATTATCAACACAACGGAAATATTTAATTCCCCGAAAATACCCCGAAAGAACCCCAAATAAAAAAGCCCACGTTTTAAGGTGGGCTTTAATATGCTGATTTAACAGCTAATTTTGGTAGGCATATCCAGACTCGAACTGGAGACCTCTACGATGTCAACGTAGCGCTCTAACCAACTGAGCTATACGCCTAAAGTGAATGCATCATATTCATTTTTTATTTTTCTGACAAGGTTTTTCTCACCTGCCTTAACACAATTGTGCAGTCTTTAAGCATTTTTTTTAGTTGCACGATATCATCTGAATCCATCTGTTCCATAAAAACAATTTTTTGGTAATGCTGAATCAACCGTTGAAATAAGGATTGCTGCATTTCAGGACAATATTGCATCAAGCGTCGCATCCACTGTTCAAAGGTTTCACTCTGCTGTTTTTGCCAAACACGTGGTAAGCATTTAGAAAAGTTCATTATCAAACGCTGAACCATAGGTAAACGCTGTCTTGCCCGCAGCTTTAAAATCACAAAATAGAATAAAGCTAAAGCAGCTCCTCCGAAGAGTAAAACAAGCACCGTGCTATATAATGAGTGAAGTCCCAATCGCGACAGCCATTGCTTTTGGGTCTCGCTGTCATAACCAATAACATTACGTTGCCATTGATAACTTGCGTAGTCACTCCAGATTCTCAGATTTTTGAGCAAGGCAAACTGCTGGTATTTCCAAGCATTTGCAGATTCAGAACCAAAAATTTGCTGATCATTCTCAATCAACTCCTGCATTCCCTGATCAATTCGCTGCGGCGCAATCAAAGCGGTGGGATCAAAACTTTGCCAGCGTCCATTCAGCCAGACTTCGGCCCAGGCATGTGCATCCAGTTGTCGAACTTCCCAACTTTTAGCATCTAGTGCCAATTGCCCACCCTGATATCCCACCACGACACGTGCAGGAATACCGGCATAGCGCATCAACATGACAAAGCTCGAAGCATAATGTTCACAAAAGCCCTGTCTTGACTGAAAGAGGAACTCATCAATTCTCTGCTCGCCCAAACGTCCCGGATTTAAGGTGTATTTAAAACCCTGCCGCTGATACCAGCGCAAAATATTGTCAATATAACGATGTGGATCAGAACGACTTTGGCTCAACATCTGTTGGGCTAATCGCTGGGCATGCAAGTCTTTCCTTGCCGGATAAGCCGTATTGATTTTATGCTGAAAATCATTAAATACATTAAAATCCTGCCCAGCTGGCAATTCAGGTCCGATCCAACGTAAACGGATCGGTTGGCTACGCTGCAGAGTGCGTAATGGTGTAATCCCTCCATCTTGTCTGAGCTGAAAATTAGACTCTAGCGGTTGCGACTGTTGCAACGCAGGAATCCATATTTGCCGTTGATCAGCCGGTAATAATTGATATTCAAAAGATTGAGCCGTCGAGTTCTGCGGAGAATTATGCTGTTGTGGCTGGCTATTCAGCACATGACTGGTCCAACGCGCCCCATCATATTGATCCAATGCCAGAGCACGCCAATACATTTCCGAGCGTGGCGGCAAGCGTGAAGTATCCGTGATAATGCGAAACGCCAAAGCACTAGATTGAGACAACTCTGCAATATCGCCCGGAGACATCTGATCACTGATCCCGGTCACCCCTTGCTGATTTTGTATGGGAATATGCCAGAGTGGTGGCAAGCGCGGAAAGAATAAAAATAATAAGATAAAAAAAGGGATTGCATAAGCGCTAAGCTGCAAGATGCGTTTTGCATCCTGTTTAAAGTTCAGTGTACCCAGATGATCGGTAAATTCCGCCTGCTGTAAACGATACAAGCCCAATAAACAGCTCATTAAACTGGTCAGTATCAGCAAGGCCATCCAGACCGACTGACTGTATAAAAACAGACTGGCACTCACGAATAAAGCGAAATTGAACAGAACAATCACATCACGTGCAGTTCGGGTTTCAAGTGCTTTAGCAAACAAAATCGTGGTGAGTAGTGCAACGCCCGCCTCTACACCGATAAACGTCTGATACTGTAGATAAATTGTGGACAAACCCAAACCCAGCCAAAGTATCTGTAGCACTTTAGCAATCGGTTGATGATACGAGTAGCGATAACGCCAGCTCAGCAGAATCACAATGACTGCGAGACCAATGCTCAGCAAAACAGGTGCGAAAGCCACTTGTGCAATCAACACCAAGCTAAGGCTCAGTAAAATGGAAAACTGAACAGATCGATGAATCATGATTATGCCTGTGCGAGTGCCAGAAGTGCCTGTTGATAATGTTTCCGCCCCATTCCTTCAGCCAGTAACTGCTGAGGTAGTCGAATCTGATAAGGCTGTCGCTGCTGTTCACACAGTTCAATCAGTTCCATCATAAAACTCAATTTTTGCTCATGATCAATACCAGGCATTTGCTGATAATCAATCACTTGATGGTGCTTTTCACGTTCTGCTTCAAATACCTTGACCAGCATTCCTTGCCCACGTGCAGCCTGTTTCCAAGATACTGCCTGATAGGGATCGCCTATTTTAAAATCCCGCAGTTCAAAGAATTCATCCAACGCATGCTGATCCGGATCACTCGCATGCTGTCGCAGATTCGTCATACTTTGCGGCTGAGGTGCAATCCAGATCTGTTCAGCTGGATACAAGTAAGTCCAGGCTCGTACCAAACCCAAAGGATACAGGGAAAACACCCGAATCTGAGGTAAAGGAAAGGCACCGCGCTGCTGTGGAAAAAAATGCAAGGCTATTGTCTGTTCACGCTGTTTTAACAACACTTTATGTAGCTGCTGTTCCGTCTGAACATATAAATAGCGTGGTGCAATCATGGCCTGCTCAAACTGAATTTTCACCTCTAAAGGCTGGCCGGCACGCCCAACTTCTGGATAAATCATTTCCAACTTTAAACCATGCAACTGTTTAAAGGTCCGATAAAAACTGATGCATAACACAGCACTGATAAAAAAACAAAATCCCAAAATCAGGTTGTTGGCATAATTTACCCCCGCAATAAAGGTGATCAAGATCAGTACCAAGTACAGATAACCCTGCTGGTAAAGAAAAATTAAAATATCATTTTGTTTGAGCATCTTATGCTTATCGATACGAAAACGTTTAACCAGCCATTTTTGTATCAGTGCAGAGGAGAACAGCGGTTTCATTTAGCAAGCTGCCACAGCATCGAGTAATTTCAGGATTTCCACTTCACTGATGCCCATACGGTGCGCCGCAACGGCTACGAATACTGCTTGAACATCATCCGTGGTCACGAAGGATCGCTTCTCGACCAGAGCATAAGCTTGTGCGGCTTTTTTCAGTGCCAATAACCCTCGTGTAGATAAACCATGCTGTTTTTTCCGGGTTGCTGAGGCAAGATCCAGTAAATAGTCCAGCACCGCTTCACTGAGATAAACCTGCCGTACCATCTGTTGCAATTGAAGAATATCCTGCTGCTTAAAGATCGCCGTCAGCTGCGACAACAAGATTTGGCGAGTGTCTTGCTGCAGTAGTATTTTTTCTGCTTCGCGTGAAGGATAGCCAAGTGACAAACGCATCAGAAAACGGTCAAGTTGTGACTCAGGCAACGCATAAGTACCACTTTGATAAAGTGGGTTTTGCGTAGCAATCACCCAAAATGGTTGAGGTAAGGTATAACGCACACCATCAACGGTCACAAAGCCTTCTTCCATGGCTTCGAGTAGTGCACTCTGCGTTTTAGGGCTACAGCGGTTAATTTCATCGGCCAGTAAAATCTGGGTAAAAACCGGTCCCTGCTTAAACTCAAAATGATGTTCTTTCTGGTTAAACATGTTCACCCCAATGACATCACTGGCCAGCATGTCATTGGTAAACTGAATGCGCTGAAACTGCAGACCGGCCAAATTCGCCAAGGCACTGGCAAGTGTGGTTTTACCCAAACCCGGCAAATCCTCAAATAGCACATGTCCACCTGCCAGCAAGCAGGTGAGCGCCAATTTGGTCTGTTCAGGTTTGTCCAAAATAATGGAATTAATCTGCTGTAAAAAAGTATCAATAGCACTTTGAAAGGCTTCAATCTGCTCAGTGAGCACGGACATTTGTTGATGAATTTCTGGCTTTTGAGCCTTCGTTTTGCTCCACATCACATTTGTCTCAATGTTAAAAAACGGCGTATGCCTAACATACACCGTTTTAATTTTTTTCTAAAGAAATCAAAAGATTTCTAGCATGGGCATTTCTTCATTCCGCCTTTGGCAGATGGGTAACGTGCATCTACACAATGGCGAAAAAAAGTCTTGACGTCCATAGGCACCAAATCGGGATGATGATTACGCATATGTTCCAGATAAGTTTCATAATCAGGAACACCCACCATCAAACGGAAGCTCTGTTGTAAACGTTGCCACAACGTCGCAATACGTGACCAGTTTTTGGGCGACAACAAGAGATCTTTCTGTGCCATTACGGTCATTTTGATAATTTTTACAATCACCGCCTGACCACTTTTAGGAATTTTGAACAGCATGTCATGCTCCTAATTAATGGTTAGAGGGTTTTTGCAAGGTTGCTGGATCGACATACACCGCTTCAGCTTCATGTACAGTCGGCACTTTGCTCGCCAATGCACGGCGAATCACACCAATCGATGCAAACACCATAACGATCGCCACGATCATAAAGAAACCACACAATATGGCATTGATCTGATTCGACAATGCCACCGTTTGCATTTCTGCCAGTGATTTTGCCGGAGCCAGTAATTCACCACGTGCCATCGCATCCGAGAAACGATTGGCCTGTGCCAAGAAACCAATTTTAGGATTTTCATGGAAAATCTTTTGCCAACCGGCAGTCATACAGGTAATGAACAAAAAAATCGTCGGGAGAATGGTGACCCAGACATATTTTTCTTTCTTCATTTTAAACAGAATCACGGTACCCAGAATCAACGCCATCGCGGCCAACATCTGGTTACCGATACCAAACAATGGCCATAACGAGTTAATCCCGCCTAGCGGATCAACCACGCCTTGATAAACGAAGAAGCCCCAACCGGCTACAGCCACTGATGTACCCACCAAGTTACCAAAGAATGAGCCTGAATGTTTCAAGGCTGGAACAACAATACCGACCGTATCTTGCACCATGAAACGGCAAGCGCGGGTACCCGCATCGACTGCAGTAAGAATGAATAAGGCTTCAAACAAGATGGCAAAGTGATACCAGAACGCCATCATCGAACGGTTATTGAAAATCTCGGAAATGATATGTGCCATCCCGATTGCAAAGGTCGGTGCACCACCCGTACGGGATAGGATTGAGCTTTCACCCACTTCTTTGGCCAACAGAGCCAAGGTATCAGGCGTAACGACAAAGCCCAAGTTACGTACCGCTTCTGCTGCACTTTCCACAGTGGTGCCAAGCACAGCCGCAGGCGCGTTGATCGCAAAATAAATGCCGGGTTCCAGTACTGTGGCACAGATCATCGCCATGATGGCAACAAAGGACTCCATCAACATACCGCCATAACCGATCATTCGAATATCGGCTTCAGTATTCACCAGTTTCGGTGAGGTCCCACTCGATACTAATGCATGGAAACCAGAAATCGCACCACAAGCAATGGTAATAAACAGGAATGGGAACAAACTACCCGCAAATACCGGGCCTGTACCATCAATAAAATGGGTGACGGCCGGCATTTTCAGCTCAGGTAAAGCCACCATGATCCCGATGGCCAAACCGGCAATTACCCCGATTTTCAGGAAGGTCGACAGATAATCACGTGGAGCCAATAGCAGCCAGACAGGTAATACAGAAGCAATAAAACCGTAGATAATCAGACACCAGGTCAATTGTGTGCCGGTTAAGGTAAAGAACGGCCCCCAGTAAGGATCCGCGGCCACTTGGCCACCATACACAATCGCCAGCATCATCAGCACAAAACCGATGATCGAGACTTCTGCGATCTTGCCTGGACGGATGAAACGCATATACACGCCCATAAACAAGGCGATCGGGATGGTTGCAGCAATACTAAACACACCCCATGGGCTATGTGCCAAGGCTTTCACGACTACCAACGCCAACACGGCCAGAATAATGATCATCACACCTAAAGCACCAAGCATGACCACAATCCCGGCGAAAGAGCCCAATTCTTGTTTAGCCATTTCACCGAGCGAGCGGCCATCGCGACGTGTTGAAATAAACAGCACCAAAAAGTCTTGCACGGCACCTGCGAGCACCACCCCAGCCAATAGCCAGATGGTGCCAGGCAAATAGCCCATTTGTGCAGCGAGAATCGGTCCTACGAGAGGTCCAGCACCAGCAATCGCAGCAAAATGGTGGCCAAAGAGTACATATCTGTTGGTCGGCACATAATCCAGACCATCCATTAAACGGTGGGCTGGGGTCAGGCGTCGGGCATCCAGTTCGAATACCTTATTGGCAATAAATAAACTATAAAATCGGTATGCAATGCTATAGATACAGATCGCGGCCAGTACCAGCCAGACGGCGTTGACATGTTCACCACGGCTAACTGCTAAAATCCCAAAGGAAATTGCACCGACAATGGCGACTAAACTCCAGATCAGTTTTGAGGGGAGAGTAGATTTCGTTTGAATCATGTTCATAGAAAACCTCATATTTTTAATTTCTTGATGATTTAAAGCAGCTCATTTTTATTATTCGTTTTCTGCTGTTTGTGCTGACTCTACTCCTGATATCTTATTTTTCAACCAATACTTTGGCATAAAAAAGGGATGATTGACATCATCCCTTACCACATTAGTCGTATTTTAACTCTGCGGTTTTATCTTTTTGTAATCAAGCGCGTTCGAGGTATTCACCAGTACGGGTGTCTACGCGTACGCTCTCTTCTTGCTGAACAAAAAGTGGTACACGTACAACAGCACCTGTTTCAAGTTTCGCTGGTTTACCGCCACCGCCCGAGGTATCACCACGAACACCTGGATCAGTTTCTACGATTTTCAACACGACGAAGTTTGGCGCACTGACATTTAACGGCACACCGTTAAACAGCATGATCGTGCAAAGCTCGTTCGAGTCGTCTTTTAACCATTTTGCAGCATCACCCATCGCAGTTTTATCTGCAGCGATCTGTTCAAAAGTGACAGGATCCATGAAGTTCCAAAGTTCGCCATCGTTGTACAAGTAGTTCATTTCTACTTCTACGATGTCAGCACCTTCCAAACTGTCGCCAGATTTAAAAGTTTTTTCAAGAACTTTACCTGTTTTCAGGTTACGAAGTTTCACACGGTTAAATGCTTGGCCTTTACCTGGCTTTACATATTCATTTTCCATGATTGAACATGGGTTACCGTCAAGCATGACTTTAAGACCTTGCTTGAATTCATTTGTAGAATAATTGGCCATGACTGGCACACTCCAAACTTACTAACTCAAATCTAATAATGCTAGACTAGCATTATTTTTAACGTGTGGCATGATAAACTATTTATATCAAGAGCAAAACTGGCAATCACAACTCAGTGACCTGATTACTGACCCGCTAGAATTACTCACGACGCTTGAGCTATCACCCGATGACTTATTATCGGGCGCGATTCTGGCTTCTGAACAGTTTAAATTGCGTGTGCCACGTGCATTTGTCGGAAAAATGAACATTGGCGATCCTTATGATCCGCTTCTGCTGCAAGTTCTTCCTCATCACCTCGAACTAGAAGATCATCCTGGCTTTGTAACGGATCCGCTCGGTGAAGAAGCAGCCAATCAATTTCCCGGTATTCTACATAAGTATAAATCGCGCTTCTTGCTGACCCTGACAGGGGCATGTGCTGTACATTGCCGTTACTGTTTCCGTCGCCATTTCCCCTATCAAGAGAATCTTCCAAAGCGCGAAGACTGGCCACAGATGAAAGCTTATATTGAAAGCCAGCCCGATATTAATGAAGTAATTTTAAGCGGTGGTGACCCCCTTACCTTATCTAATCGCAAACTTGCCGAGTGGATTGAACGACTTGAATCCATCGCGCAAATAAAATTTTTGAGAATCCATTCACGGGTTCCGATCGTAATCCCCAACCGTGTCGATAAAGAGCTGATTACGCTGTTAAAAAACAGTAGGCTACGTATTATTCTGGTGATACACTCAAACCATCCAGCTGAGTTAGATGACTTCACCTGCTCCAAACTTTCTGAGTTGGTTCAACATCATATTACGGTATTGAATCAGGCAGTATTATTAAAAGGGGTGAATGATTCAGCCCCAGTCTTGGTAAATTTAAGCTATCGCCTGTTTGAGGCAGGGGTGATGCCCTACTATTTACACGTACTTGATAAGGTGAAAGGGGCACATCATTTCGATTTATTGTCATCACAGGTGAATGACATTTATCGTGAAATTTTAGCGAATCTACCGGGGTTTTTGGTTCCTAAACTGGTCAGGGAAATAGCGGGCGAAAAGAATAAAACACCGCTTTTTGGGGATTCAACTTTTTGAGTTTTACAACAATATGATGAATAGTGCGATTTCGGATACTTTTCAGACACCTACCGCTTTAATACGCGACCATTTAAGTTTTTCCGGTACCTCCGTGAAAGAAGTACAGGACTGGATTTCTTCGTTGTCTATTCTTCAATTGGGTGACTCATCTAAATTGCTGTTTAATGCCCTGATCGAAATCTCTGAACTCAAATGTGCGGAAACCTTGCGTTTTGACCTGATCCAGGTCTTGCACCATAGTATTGAAAATGTGCTATTAAGTTTGGAAAAACATTTTTCCAATCATGCCTTGATCAGTTCAGACCGGAATGAACATATTATTGAATTGGCGATGTTGCTGCGCAGTTATTTCGCCAAGATCTATCAGGACATTACCCTGCGCAGTCACGATCAGTTACAACATCAGAAATTTTCCCTGTTTGCCTTTAGCCAAAAGAAAAATTTACAGACTGCACGCTCCCTGGCAACTTTTTATAGTTTGCGCCAGTTTGCAGGCCTACTCTATCAACAGCAAATGTTGTATAGCAGTGCCTTACCAGGTCAATGGCAAGCTGCCCATCGACTCTATAATCTGGCATTGGAGCATGACTATTACAACACCAGCCTCAGTCAAATTAAAGAAAGTGCACATGGCCTACAGAATATTGCTCAAGCCTATGCTCAATTAATCCTATTGGATATCTTCAACACGCACCAAATCCGTCCGTCAGAAATTAATGCCTTGTACGAATGTACTTTTGATTGGGCCCGTCTGATTCAACTTTCAACACGAGAAAATAATACGAGTAAATATCTGGTCGATACACGTACAGATGAACGACCGGTATTCAATAAAAAGCAAAGCGATGATTTTCAGGCCAATCTATTCATCAGCACACAAAGTCTACTCGAGCATATCAATAACACCTTAGGTAAAAATCCAGAGTACCTTTCAAAGAATGAAAAACTGTTCCTGAGCCCTGCATTAAAACACCATGTGCAAACTATTCTCGATAATGATCACATCGAACGTCAGCATGAGCGTTATGAATATTCAGCACAGTTACAGTTATGTTTTAGCTTGATGACTGCACATTTTTACATGTCAAAAGCGAAAAATTTTTACGAAACGCTAGAAATCAGCACACGCTTTGACAGGTTGAATGAATCACGAATGCTGGCAGGTTGGACAGATGCGAGCACTTCAGGCACGGCACACACCAAGTTACTCGATCGAGAAGCAAAACAGATTTATCAGGCTGACGTGATTGATATTAGTGCCAATGGTTACCGCATTAAATGGACCGGTGAAACGCCAAAAAATCTTCGTACCGGTGAATTCATTCTGGTTCAGGAAAATAACCAAGGAAAATGGCGCTCTGCGGTCATTCGCTGGATTAAACAAGCGGCTGATAAAAGTTTAGAGCTTGGCATAGAAATTCTGGCGCAAGAGATTTATCCTTGTGCAGTGCATATCAAGCCAGAACGACATCTAGATAACTACCATCCCGCGCTGATCTTACAAAATGAACAAGATGGCCTAGTGAAAACCAGTCTGGTTCTGCCGGGTTCACAAATGTTTAAAGATCAACAAACCATTTATTTACGTCTCGGCAAAGAAGAAATCAAAATCTATCTACTGAAGACACTGGCAATCACACAAAGTTTTGTCCAATTTGAATTTGAATTATTAAATGATCAGCAGCAATCTATTGTAGATCAGTTTATCCACCAGAAGGCCGATGAATTGAAAGATCATGATTTATGGGAATCATTAAAATGAGAAACTCTTTACTGTCGAAAAAGTTAAAGCGTACAGAAACTCGCTTACTCATTATTGATGACAACCAGATTCGTTATAACCAAATTCTTGAGTTGCTGGATGCTAAAGGCCATCAGGTTAAAGCCTGCTTACTCGACGATATCAAAAGCTTTGAAAAACAGCTGCACAATGTCTGGGATGTGGTAATTTTTGGTCGTGCCTATGACTTGAAAGTTGAACAGGCGATTGCCTTGATTCAGGCGTCAAAACAACCGCACCTCCCCGTCTTGATGCTTAAACCTGAGGATTATCAGTTCGAACAATATATGACCTTTATCAATAAAGGCATTTATGATCTGGTCAATCTGGATTACAGTGCTCGTTTTTATATCGATGTCATTCGTGCCTTATCTTATAGCCGTCTGGTACAAACCCAACAGCATCTAGAAGATGAACTGGAAAATGCCCAGTCACAAGCACAATCCTTAGTCGAAGACAGTAATAAGGCTGTTGCCATCATCCAGGAAGGTATCCATTTACAGGCAAACCCTGAATATTTAGCTTTATTTGGCTTTAAAGATGAAGATGAGATTATTGGCCTCCCCCTATTAGATGTCTTACAACCTGCAGATCTAAATGATTTTAAACAGCGTTTTAAGAAAATTTCACAGGGTCAATTTGATCAGGCATGTTTTGAGATGCATACACGCCAGTCTCAGGCAGCCAGTAAAAATCCTTTACATATCGAGTTCTTGCCTGCTGCTGAAGAAGATGCTTTACAGCTGACGATTGATTGTGGCACTGCAAGCAATTACGCTACGCCACATTCCAAAACCACCGAAGGATCTGAAAAAAGCGTTCTGCAGCAACCTGCGAAGACCTATCAACACATTAATCGCACCTTGCTCAACCAGCCCGCGAATTGTAATGCATTGGTTTCAGTTTCATTAGCCACATGTCCTAATGAAATTTTCCATACCAATCTCAACACGCTGCAAGGTTATTTCCACAACATCCAAAACTTCCTGAAAGAACAGACTCACTTACCTGTCTTTAAAATCGAAACGGGACTTTTTGCTGTACTGGTGCAGGCTGAATCAGCTTCGGTATTAAAATCGCGTTTAGCAGGCTTAGCCGCCCTAGAAAAACCGCAATTGTTGGCTGTAGGCAATAGCAGTTACCCACTCCACTTAAAACTGGGTTATGCTGAATTAAAAAGTGAACTGGGCAATGAAGATCAATTGGAAGAATTGCTTAACCGCGCCTTCCATAACAGTCTGGCAACCCTGACTCAAGCATCGGATCTTGAATTATCCGCCAAACTTGAAACGACTCCATTAGGTTTTGAAGCCGATCCACAACTCTTGGAACAGCCAACAATTTTGCAGGCTTTACAGCAAAGACTGGAAAGTGGTGATATCCGGCTAAAATATCAGCAGCTGTATGATAAATACGATACTAATTTGTATACCTATGAAGTCACTAGTGGTTTCATCTATGAAAACCAATGGCACAATTTAGCCGATTTTAGAGAATTGGCGGATGATCCAGAACTGTCTATCAAAGTCGATCGCTGGGTATTGGTAGAGGCGTGTAAGCAACTCCATAACTTTATTACGCAGTATCCTGAGGCTAAACTAATTGTCAATCTGAATTCTCCGATCCTGCTAGAAGATCCACAATTCCCACAACTCGTGGAAAAACTGCTGACCATTGTGGGCAGTCGCGTTAGCCATCCATTGATTCTACAATTCTCGGAAAAAGCACTCAACCATGATCTCCCTCTCGTACAGAAACAGATACGGGTATTACGCCAGCATGGTGCTGAGATTTCATTGCGAGATTTCGGAATGTCGATGTACAGTGACTCCTTCCTGAATCAGGTCGAGATTAATTATCTGAGCTTGGATAGCCGCCTGTCTACCATGCTGGCAGACGATGCGCAAGTCGAACAGCTGCAAGAGAAAATTGCCAACTTCCTGATTATTCGTCCGGTTGAAATTCTACTTTCCGAATTAAATGATATGAATCTGTTCGCAAATGCCTGGAATGTCGAAGCGCGTTATTTGCAGGGTGACTATTTCCAGAAAAAACTCGATCATTTAAGCGATGTGCAAGATCATTAAGATCTTGCCAACCCAGATAAAAATGCAGAGACAAAAAAACGGGCGAATTGCCCGTTTTTTTCATTTTGAGGATTAACCACGTTTGATAGAACGTGACATACCTGCAAAACGTTGTTTGAACTTGTCGATACGACCGCCAGTGTCGACGTTCTTTTGCTTACCAGTATAGAACGGGTGGCATGCTGAACATACGTCAAGATAAAGTGTTTCTTTACCTAAAGCTGAACGGGTTTCGATCACGTTACCACATGAACAAGTTGCAACAAGTGTTTCGTATTTTGGGTGAATATCGGCGCGCATCGTCGATTACTCCTAATTGAAGAAAGGCTTAAGCTGTCATCGCAATTGATCACTCCCAAAATTAGGGGAAAAGGCGAAAATTCGCAGATCAACACCACAACAGACCATTCTTTTGGCCCACCGAGGTTCTAAACCAGAGCTAAGCACAACAAGTGGCACGCATTATACGTGAACTCCTGCCAGATTGCGAATCATTCTATAGATGAATCTGAGGATTTCGACCAGGCATTGGCTAATATGCCACACACCATCAACTGGATCTGGTGAAAAATCATGATCGGCAACAATAGAATCCCGAGAGGTAAACCCATAAATAAAATTTGCGCCATAGGAACGCCACTGGCCAAAGTTTTTTTGGAGGCACAAAAGAAAATCGTTTTCTGATCGGCAAGGTCAAACCCAAGCAATCGCGCACACCAAAAAGCCAAACCCATAATCACGGCCAGTAAAACCGAGCAAACCAGAATCAGCACGAACAAAGTCGATAAGTCCACTTGCTGCCATAGGCCATTGACCACTGCACCGCTGAAAGCACCATACACCACCAATAAAATCGACCACTGATCAAAATTTTTCACTAAATTCGGAAATTTTTGCATTTTGGGATAGATCCAAGGTCGCATCAATTGACCCAAGACAAAAGGCACCAGTAACAAGCCAATAATCTGCAGAATCGCCTGACTCGGGTCATACTGTGGCGTATTACTCCCCATAATAAACAAGCTCACCAGCAATGGAGTAATCAACATACCAATAATGTTGGAAAAAGAGGCACTACAGACGGCTCCAGCGACATTGCCTTGTGCCATAGAGGTAAACGCGATGGAGGACTGCACGGTTGAGGGCAAGAAGCATAAAAATAGAAAACCCCAATACAGCATTTGCCCCAATAAAGGTTCCAAGATCGGTCGAGCCAAGAGCCCCAATCCCGGAAACAAAGCAAAAGTAAACAGGAAAATAATACTGTGTAATTTCCAGTGGAATAATCCCTCACGGATCGCATCACGTGATAATTTGGCGCCATGCAAGAAAAACAGCAATGCAATTGCACTGGTAGTGAGTACAGAAAAATACTCGGCCGCCTGCCCGGAAATCGGCCACAGACTCGCCAGCAAAACCATTACAAACAATAGAATGGTAAAACGATCCAAAGCCAACAATTTCAACATGACATGCATCCTGCATTTCGATAGTTAATAAAAAGCCCAGCAGACGAAATTCACCAACAGGTCAAATTTCGTCAAGCTGAGCTTAGGGGATTCGGACTGAACTTTCAAGAAAATCAAGCAGAATCGAATGATCTCTTAATCATCCAGTTCAATCGCCTTATTAATTATTGCGGGCATTCTCATCTTGCTGAATCAGCTCGACTTTATAGCCATCCGGATCCTCAACAAAGGCAATCACGGTGACGCCTCCTTTCATGGGCCCTGCTTCACGCACCACTTTACCACCACGGGCTTTGATCTCTTCACAGGCTTGGTAGGCATCCTCGACAGCGATCGCAATATGGCCATAACCATTACCGAGGTCATAACTTTCAGTATCCCAGTTATGCGTCAATTCCAGCACAGTTGTGCTGTCCTCATCACCATAACCGACAAAAGCCAAGGTAAAACGCCCTTCTTCATAGTCACGCTTGCGTAATAAGCGCATACCTAAAACTTCAGTATAAAAAGCCAATGAACGTTCCAGATTCCCCACACGGAGCATGGTATGTAACATACGCATTATCTTGTCCTCACTCTCTCTAAACTTGCTGTTGTTGATGTTTTGCCAGAAGGCGTGCGACCCAGAGAATCAAGATCAGGATCGGAATTCCCATCAGAGTGGTCATCAAGAAGAAGCTTGGATAACCGATATGGGTCACAATCGTCCCCGAATAACCGCCTAGAATTTTCGGGGTCAAGGTCATCAAAGAGCTAAAAATGGCATATTGTACTGCGGTAAAAGATACACTGGTCAGGCTAGAGAGGAATGCAATAAAGGCTGCTCCTGCCAGTCCAGATGCTAAATTATCCACGATAATGGCAAAATACAACCAAACACTGCTATAAGGCTTGATGACTTTCCCTTGAAGTTCAATATCCTTCTGATCTGCTTTCACAAGTCCTAGCGGCTGTATATCCACATCGAGTCCGGTCGTTTTCGCACTACCACTCTGATATTGCAGGGTTTGGGCTTTTAAGACCTGGCCTTGAGCATTAATCACCTGCGCTTTTAACTGGTGGGAGTCTGAAGCTGCAAGTTGTTTTCCATCAACCGCAGCGCTCCAGATACCAGCATCATCCACGGTAGCATCGAATTTTTTACCATCCAGCCACACTTCTATTTTTTCGGAACGTGCGGTATCCAGACCAAAGACCTGTCCACGAATGACCAGACTTTTTTCAGCTTCTTGTGTATCAACCCGATTGTCGGAAGTCACAGGTAAGATCTGTAATGCAAGTCTGGAATCACCCGATTCAGTTTTCAAATAAGGTAAACGGACATTCATCCTTTGATTCGGCTGATCCGTATAGGCTGCATGCACTTCAAGATGATCCGTCTGCAATAATTGTTCAGCTGGGATTTTCAGTTTCCAGTATCCGACCTCATCGGCTGTCGTACGGTAATGTTGCTCGCCGATCTGAATCTCAACCGGTGCTAAAGCATTGCCTGATTTTACCAAACCAATAAAAATCAGATTGGTTGAACTGGCCAGGATCGCACCGATCAACATGATTTTCATAATGTTAAAACGCTGAGCCAGCAAACCACCCAGAAAACCACCAATCAAGGTAAAGATCACCCCGTAGACTTTTACCGCTTCGGCAATTTGTTCCTTACTGAAATTTAAATCCTGATAGAACACATTGGAAATCACACCCGCGATAATGTCAGAAATACGGTAAAAACCAATCAGCAATAACAAAACCAATGCCAGTTTCAGGCCATAACGCTGGAAAAAATCCTGAATCGGGTTAATCCAGGTCTCATGTGCCATCTGCTGATTCACCACTTTAGCCTTAACCAACAGTGATCCCAGCACAAGTGCCACCAACGCTGAACCAATAAAACGAACGCTCTCTAGCAAAAACTTTAAAAAGGTATCGCTAATTTGTGCGGCTTCTATGACTGCCTGCACCAGTCGATCGGAATAGATATAGCTCAGAACAAAACCAGCAACCGCGACCAGAAACACCAACACCAGACGGAAATAATCGCTGCGTGCATAGGTTTTATAAACTCGTTCGACCTTCGGTTCACGAATGATGAATGTCGTGATGACACCAACCAGCATCACCGCCGCCATGCTTAAATACGTGTATTTCCAGGCCTCATAAATATAGTTGCCTTTCGCAGTACCGAGATACGCTGCCAAAAATAAGGCACCTGCCCCTGCAACGATCATCCCGATACGATAGCCTGCATTATAGGTCGAGGCCAAAACCGTCTGCATTTGCGTCTCTGCCAGTTCAATCCGGTAAGCATCAATCACAATATCTTGGGTAGCCGAAGCAAAACCCAACAATACCGCTCCGATAGCCATCTGAATTAAGGAACTTTGTCCTAAGGCAGGATTGGAAAAGGCCATAATGCCGATGGCAAGGATAATCAGCGATTGGGCGATCAGTAACCAGGCACGACGCCGACCAAGACTGCGGGTGAGTACAGGAACGGGTAATTCATCGATTAACGGTGCCCAGACAAATTTAAATGAGTAACCTAACGCGGCCCAGCTAAAGAAAGTGACGGCACTTTTATCAATACCGGCTTCACCGAGCCATAAAGACAAACTGGAAAAAATCAGCAGAATGGGAATACCGGCAGAAAAACCTAAAAACAGCATAATGATCGCACGGCGATCCCAAAAGGCCGTAAAGGCGTTTTTCCATCCTGTTGATTGTGTGGTCATCCGCGTCTGTTGTTCCATGATCTTACAAAGATTGTTATTCAAACCGTTAATCACAAATGTTGCAACCCGATTTGTGCAAGGATTATTTTATTTTGTTGATAAACCGGACGGCTCGCTTGATATTTTCGGTTAAACCTGTATACCTTAAAATCTATTACGCAGCTTCAGTTTTGGATTTTCACAGTGACGCAAAGACTCGACCAGATGACTTGTTCTTCCACCCCCGCTTTACTTCCCCAAATCGCAAAAAATATTCAGGAAAATCCTTCTGCATTTGAGCAAGCCGACATTCAGGGTACATTACAAAAAACCGCATTACACAATAAACAACTCACCCATATCCCTAACCTGGAAAATATTCCTGCTTCAACCAAACGGATTAAACCATTAAATAACTTTCTCGGTCAGGATCGTGCGAAAGCCTCAGTAGAAGCAGGGATCTCATTACCTTATTCCGGCTACAACATTTTTGCTGTCGGTACCGCAGGTCTTGGTAAAAGAACCATGATTCGACGTCTGTTACAGCAGCATGCCAAGAGCATGCCGACCCCAGACGACTGGGTCTATGGTTATAACTTTCAAAGCCCGCGTCAGCCAATTGGCCTATGTTTTCCAGCAGGTCAAGGAAGCAAATTTGCCGATCTACTGCATCAAACCTGGCAAACCTTACTCAAGCAGCTCGAACGCCGTTTTAGTGCAGAAACCTATCACAATAAAATTGAACAGATCCGCCAACGTACCGGCACGGAACAGCAACAAGCGTTGATTGCGATCACTAAGGAAGGTGAAGCACTCGATTTGAAACTGATTTCACGTCAGGAAGAACACTGTTTTGTTCCTGTTCATCTTAAAAATGACCAGATGCAGGAAATGACACAAGATGAAATCAATGCTTTAAGTAGTAAAGAGCGTGCCGAAATCGCCGCCAATATCCGCTATATGGATAAAAAGCTGGAACGTCTCGGTTTACATCTGGGCGATCTCGAAGATGATGCTCGTGACCGTGTCTTTGACCTCAATCGTGATATTGCAAAGCAGGTGGTACTACCACGGATCGAGCAAATTCTGAATAAATTCAGTGAAGTTAAAGGCTTAGAGCAGTATCTAAAACTGTATGCTCAAGACATCATTGACCATGTAGAAATGATTCTGGATCAGGAAGAAGATGATTTCTCTCCGGCGATGTTTAGCCGTATTCCCGCGCGCTATCAGGCGAATGTCATTGTCAGCAATAAAGCTAACAGTGGTGCACCGGTTATTTTTGAAGACTTTCCAACCCACTACAATTTGTTAGGTCACGTTGAGCAACTGACGCATAACGGTACTATTACCACGGATTTCACCCTCATTCGTGCGGGTGCCTTACATCGTGCCAATGGCGGTTTTCTCATGCTCGAAGCTGAGCAATTATTGGAACAACCGTATGCTTGGCAAGGTCTGAAACGTGCACTGAAATCGGGTCAGTTAAAGCTCTCTTCGCTAGAACATATGCTTACCCTGACCGGTAGTATTTCGATTGAACCCCAGGCCATTCCACTGAATTTAAAAGTCGTTTTGCTGGCCGAACCGGAAATTTACTATGAAATTCTGGAACTAGAACCTGAACTGGGTAGTATTTTTAAAATCCGGGCAGATTTTACTGATACCCTGCAACGTACAGCAGAAAATGAACATGCTTACATGCAGCTGATCGCTGATTATGTACAGGCAGATAAACTGTTGCCGTTTGACCGTTCTGCACTCGCTGCCCTGCTAACCGATTCAAGCCGTCAAGCTGAAGATCAGAGTTCACTCTCCCTGCATGCGCTGACTTTGGGGGACTTGATCCGTGAATCGCATCACCATGCGGTACAGGCAGAAGATAAAATCGTCTCGGCCAAACATATCAACACAGCCTTACATAACCGCCAATACCGCTTAGGCTATTTGCGTGAATTGTATTGGCAGGATCTGTCAAGTGGAACTCAGCTCATCGAGACACGTGGCCACCGCCTCGGCCAAATTAACGCCATTTCTGTGATTCATTATGCGGATGTAGAGTTTGGCTTGCCATCGCGTTTGACCGCTTCTGTCTATCAAGGCGGTGGAGATATTCTGGATATAGAACGTAGTGTAGAGCTGGGTGGTTCATTACATGCCAAAGGTGTGTTACTGATGGCCAGCTTTCTGAAAGCCCACTTTGGCCGTGAACAGATTTTGCACTTCTCGGCTGCATTGGCTTTCGAACAAAGCTACGGACAAATTGATGGCGACAGTGCCACCGTTGCTGAACTCTGCGCCCTCATTTCAGCCATTAGCCAAATCCCGATTGATCAATCCTGGGCAATTACCGGCTCTATGAACCAGCTTGGCCAGGTGCAGCCGATTGGGGGTGTCAATGCCAAAATTGAAGGCTTCTATGATGCCTGCAAACTGCAAGGTCTAACCGGTAAACAAGGCGTCATTATTCCGCGCCAGAACATGCAACATCTGATGTTACGCCAGGATGTGATTGATGCCGTACAGGCCGGACAGTTCCATGTTCATGCCATTGATACCATTGATCAGGCACTGGAAATCCTGATGGCCCGCCCTGTTGGCACCCTCAACAAGAAAGGCCGTTATAGCAAAAACTCGATCTATGCGGCTGTGATGGAGCAACTGGAATACTGGCAAGCAATCGAAGATGGTGCTGAACTGGAAGAAGAGCCGAAGAAAAAGAAAAAAAAGAAGAAAAAAAAGAAAGCAGATGAAAGTGCTCGTCCGGATCAATCACTGAATGCAGAACAGAAAGCGAGCGATGAAAATACCAATCAGTCTGCAGAACTGGTGAATTGAATCAGTCAAGCCCCATAAAAAAAGCGCCTGATCAACAGGCGCTTTTTTTGACTGTAAGCAAATTATGCTTCAGGTGCTGCACTATGTGCTTCGATCAATGGCTTGAGTTCGCCGCTCTGGAACATTTCAAGCATGATGTCGCTACCGCCAATCAACTCACCATTCACCCACAATTGTGGGAAAGTTGGCCAGTTGGCAATTTTTGGTAAAGTTGCACGAATATCTGGATTTTCAAGAATATTCACATAAGCAAACGGACGGCCAATCTGACTGAGCGCTTCCACAGCACGTGCTGAGAAACCACATTGTGGAAATTGCGGCGTACCTTTCATGTAAAGGAGTACAGCATGTTTAGCAATTTGATCGCGAATTAATGCTTCAGTATCACGTGCTTGTTCAGTCATAGAAAGATCCTCAACTCATCTGCGCGCATTATACCTAAAACTTCGGCAAACAGGACCAATCGCCACGATATTTCTGTTTTAATTTTACATTTGGGCTTTTATTCTGAGGCAGATTTTGCTTATATAAACTTTTTCTAGTCACTTAACAGATAAGAGTTCTGTCATGAATCATATCACCCTTGCTCCGGTACAACCTGATCAACCATCTCATTTGATGCCAACTTATGGCCGTCAACCGATCAGCTTTGTACGAGGACGAGGTGCTTATCTTTATACAGCAGATGGCAGTGAATACCTAGATGCACTCACCGGGATTGCCGTATGCGGCTTAGGTCATGCCCATCCTGTGATTGCAGAAGCGATTGCTGAACAGGCAGCCACCCTGATTCATACCAGTAACCTGTTTGAAATTCCATGGCAAACGGCCGCTGCACAAAAACTGGCTGAAGTCTCCGGTATGGAAGAGATTTTCTTCTCCAACAGTGGTGCGGAATCCAATGAAGGTGCAATCAAAATTGCACGTAAATATGGCCACCAACAAGGCATCAGCCATCCTAAAATTATTGTGGCAGAGAAATCTTTCCATGGCCGTACCCTTGCGACGCTTTCTGCGACAGGTAATGCCAAAGTGCAGGAAGGTTTTGCTCCACTCGTAGAAGGTTTTATCCGTGTGCCTTTTGGCGATATCGAAGCCATTCAGGAAGCAGCGATCCAGCACCCAGACATCGTGGCGATTTTGATTGAACCGATCCAGGGTGAAGGCGGTGTCAATACTGCACCACAAGGGTTTAGCTATCTTGAAGACGTCCGTCAGATCTGTAACCAGCACAACTGGCTCATGATGCTGGATGAAGTCCAGACGGGTAATGGCCGTACCGGAAAATATTTTGCCTATCAGCATACCAATATCGTGCCAGATGTTTTAACCACAGCAAAAGGATTGGGTAATGGTTTCCCGATTGGCGCGGTCATGACTCAAGGACGTGCTGTTGGCGTATTGGCAGCAGGCAACCACGGTTCAACTTACGGTGGTACGGCTTTGGGTTCGCGCGTAGTCTATACCGTGATCGACCTAATGCAAAAAGAAAACACCATGGAAAATGCCGCTCAAGTGGGTCAGTACATCGTGGATCAACTGCGTGAAAAACTGGCAGTCCAGAACGTGATTGTTCGTGGTTTCGGCATGATGATCGGGATTGAACTACCAAAAGCTTGTGCGGAACTGGTGAATATTGCTCGTGATCAGCAAAAACTCATTATTAACGTAACCGCTGGCAATGTGGTACGTCTGTTGCCGCCATTGAACATGACCCGCGAACAGGCTGACGATCTTGTGCAGCGTCTGGTTCCATTGATCCAGGATTTTCTTGCAGCCTAATGATTTAATGCATTGAAAAAGCCGCGGTTCGCGGCTTTTTTTATTCTTCAGCTTTTATAAAGCGTCTTGAAAAATTCGGCCACCGGGTAACTGGCTAAAATATTGTTTCAATGCATCAACACAGCGATGGATTTTAATCGGTTGTTGTTCTTGTTTCGAAATCATCGCACATAAAGTGAACGCGGGTAATTTCCATTCCGGAAGGACTTCCACTAACGACCCGTTCTTTAATTCTTTTTGCACATCCAGATAAAAAATGCGTGCAATACCGTGGCCCTGTTTACACAAGGATTTGGCGACTGAAACATTATTGGAATGCAAACGGGCATTCATCTCAACCTCAACTGCTTCGCCAGTGCTGTTGTGCTGAAATGCGAAATGCCGATCATTCTTGATGATATTGGTTGGAAGCAGTTCATGATGCTGTAAATCTTCCGGCCGGGTGAGCGGTACGGTCTGATTTAAATAGCTCGGTGCAGCAACCAGAATCTGTTCAACCGGTGTTAATGGTACAGATGCAATATGCTGATCTTCTGCCTGAGGATTCATCCGCAGTGCAATATCAATCCGCCCTTCTATCAAGTCGACATCATGGTTATTGGTTTCTATTTTAACGGATAGGCCACGATGCGCCGCCATCCAGTGCGACAAAGCAGGCACCAGATGGTTTGCCCCCAATTCAGGCGTCGTAGCGATACGTAATTCACCAACCAGATCATCACGCAATTCATTGATACGCGTTCTGCCGCGTTCCGCAGCAGCGAGCATTTCTTGGCAGCTGTGGAAAAAAGTCTGGCCCGCCTCAGTCAAACTCAGCTTTCGTGTCGAACGGTGCAGAAGGGTGACTTCCATTTCATGTTCTAAGGAGCGAATCTGTTGGCTGACAGCACTGGTGGTAATGCCCAAAGCTCGGGCAGCACCACTGAATGAACTTTTTTCTACAACACAAGCAAAGACACCCATTGCTCGAAGTTGGTCTAACATAAATTTCCCTCTGAAATTATGAGATGCTCCATCCTTTTTGATAAAAGCAACTCATTGTATTATACGAGGAATTTCACATAATGCATTATTTTTATCAATTAGTTGGTAAAACACCGACAGGATTCACCGGCTTACCATCTAAACGGACCTGAAACTCCAGCATCACACGATTGGTTCCACTCGATCCCATCTCAGCAATCTTCTGCCCTGCTTTCACATTTTCACCACTTTTCACATTCATTTTACTGTTATGTGCATAGGCAGTGATATAACCATCAATATGCTTAATCAGCACCAGATTGCCATATTCTTTTAAGCCATCTGCAGCGTAGACTACCTGACCATCTGCTGCTGCATATACAGGATCCCCCATATTACCCGCATAGCGAATCCCCTTCACATTGCTGGCTAGATTGAAACCTTGCAGCACGGCACCATTACTTGGTTTCACCCAACGTAAGCTACTCGCTTTCGCAATTGCAACCGAAGTAGCTGATTGAACAGGTGGACTGCTCACGACTGGGGCACTCGGAAAATTCATACTTTGACGTTGAATCGGTGCAGCTTGTGTAACAGCTTGGGTCGTAGTACTGCGACGCGCTGTCCCAGATTGTTTCAGGCGTAATGACTGATTCACATAAATCCGGTAAGGCGGTGTAATATCATTCATTTCAGCAATACTGGTGTAACTCAAGCCGTAGCGCGCAGCAATCCCACTCAAGGTATCTCCGGAACGCACAGTGTAGAACTCAGGAGCAATCGCATAACGTGCAGGATTATTGACTTGAGGTTTAGAGGCACAACCAGTCAGTGCAATCGTTGAAACAACGGCTACGGACAACACGATGGTTTTTAGCATATTTGTCGGCACATAAAAGAATGGCTGTTGTCGAAGCAATTGCATTGATCTCCCTCTCCAGGTTCAGTCAAACATAAAAATCAAGATGGGCTAAGGTTAACAAAAAAGACAGCTAAAACACCTGTATCCAGCTGTCTTTTTCACAAAGTTATAACATTCTATTTTGTTTTTATCGCATTGCACTTAATTGGTTTTGTAAACTGCTGAGAACCTCATAATTGGTTGCATCCATCTGAATCGGGGTAATGCTCACGTAACCATTCGCAACCGCAAAAAAATCGGACTGAATATCAGCAACATTTTTACGAGGTTCAGCAACTGCTTCACCGGCCAGTCCGATCCAGTAGACTTGACGGCCACGTGGATCGACATGGCTGGTAATCGGTTTAGACTGTGTCCGGCAGCCCTGATAGGTAATCTGTGCGCCCTGTAGCTCTTCCACATCTGGAATATTGATATTCAGGATATGGCGTGGAGGCAATTTGGGCACCCCTGCGGCAATAAAATCATGCATCCATTTTGCTGCAACGGCATAATCATTCGGATGCAAATAAGAACGAACATTACTCCCTGCCAAGGAAACCGCAAGTGCTGGCTGTTTCATCAGACGCCCTTCAAATGCAGCACCCACGGTTCCCGAATACAGCACATCATCACCAAGGTTGGCACCACTGTTAATGCCGCTGACCACCAGATCAAATTCGAAATCAAACAGGCCATTCATAGATAAATATACACAATCCGCCGGTGTACCATTGACTGCCCAGACATCTTCAGCAATCGGTACAGCACGTAAAGGGCGGTCTAGGGTTAGGGCACTAGAAAAACCGCTACGTTCGCTTTCTGGTGCCACAATCACGACACGGCCTAACGGTCGTAATGCGTGTGCAAGTGCTTGAATCCCGGGTGCAAAAACACCATCATCATTGGCAAGAAGAATATTCACAACAATCTCAATCTATTAATAAACAGCGAAAAGTAAAAATACAAAATCGATTATGGATTATAGCGACTTCAACAGTTTCATCCAGTCATTACATGAACAGGTTCACAACTTCGGTGTAAGCCTAGATCTATAAGCTTCGCGTTTATTCGTTGCCCCGCTACAGTCATTCAAACCATACATGAGTTATTTAAATAACACCCCAGACATGTGATTCAAAGCAACAGCATTGATACATTTTTTTGCGACATTTCGATTGCAAAAGCATTAGGCTATTTTGCATTATGGTTTGATCAAGACGCATCAGGAATAACATGAAATTCAACTGGATAAAAACGTGTGCATATGGCCTCGGATTAAGCATGGCGTTCGTACTGAGCAGTACTCAGGCAGCCTCTACGGAAAATATTGAAGTCACTCAACAGCAAATTACTCAAGAAGAGCTGGCAGCGATTTACGTTTTGTCGGACATTTGCCCGAAATTGGTCGGTGATAACCCACAGTTCAAGCAAGGGATGGCAGCCTTAGCCGCTGAACATTTGCCACAAGAAAAAGATCCCGTTGCTGCATTAAAACAACTGAGCCAAACAGCGCAATTCGAGAAAGTCCTGAAAGAAGCTCAAAACGATGCCCAAGTGGCTGGAGATACTGAAAATAAACAAATCTGTGAAGAGATCATGGCCTACGATCGCAAAAACTAAATAGTTACAATACATTCTGAAATAAGCCGACTTTGCCCATAGCAGTCGGCTTTGCTTTGTCCTAAAATGCTAGCTCGTTTGTGCCCCTGTACTAAGATTGGAAACACCTAGAATGACCCGAAAAAGCGCCATTGCTGCATTGTTACTTATACCTAGTTTTTCTTATGCAGCAACAGTCTTATCCTCTCCACCAGAATTAAACAATAAATCATATGTGTTGATGGATTACGAGACGGGACAAATCCTGGCTGCCAAAAATGAAAATGAAAAGCTAGCCCCTGCATCGATGACCAAAATGATGACCAGTTACCTCATCGAGCAAAAATTATTAAAAGGCGAACTGACGGAAAATGAAAAAGTTCGCATGAACGAATCCGCATGGTGCCGTGGTAGCAGCACAGAGTCCTGTATGTATGTCCCATTGAATGGTACGGCAACCGTATTGGAGATGCTGCGCGGGATTATTATTCAATCGGGTAACGATGCTTCTAAAGCCATGGCAGAGCACATTTCTGGCAATGAAGGGACTTTTGCTCATGCGATGAACCAAGAAGCAAAACGTATTGGCATGACCAATACACACTTCATGAATTCAACCGGTATGCCAGCTGAAGGTCACTACTCTACAGCGAAAGATATGGCAACACTGGCACAGCACATCATTAAAGACAGCTCAAAATATTATCCAATCTATTCAGAAAAAGAATTTACCTTTAACGGTATCAAGCAAGGTAACCGTAATGCCCTGCTTTATACCGATCCAAGCGTGGATGGTTTAAAAACCGGTCATACTGAAGAAGCTGGTTACTGTCTGACAACATCCAGCAAACGTGGTCCAATGCGTCTGATCTCGGTGATTTTTGGTGCACCAAGCATGAATGAACGTGCTTCACAAACACGTGAACTGCTCGCTTGGGGCTACGCGAACTTTGAAACCGTTAACGTACAGCCAGCCAATCAGGTGCTTGCAAAGAGCAAAGTCTATTTTGGTAAAGAAAATGAAGTACAAATCGGTCTAGCGGAAAACTTCAACGTCACTATGCCAAAAGGCCAAGCTGACAAGATCAAAACCCAGTTGGTGGTTCAGCCTAAACTGAATGCGCCACTACAAAAAGGTCAGGTGATTGGTAAATTAGTGGCAAGCCTAGATGGTAAAGTGATTGCTGAAAAACCACTCGTTGCCTTAAAACCAGTAGAAGAAGCCGGCTTCTTCTCACGTCTGATTGACCATATCAAGCAATTCTTCAGCAACCTGTTCTAAATTCAGGTCGCTGCAAAAAAGCATTCATATCTACGGTATGAATGCTTTTTTATTTTATACTTTATCCCTATCTATAAAAATTCAGCTAAACCTATGCAAAAGAATATCCGGCCGTACCTCGAACATCAGCCCCAAATTGATTCCAGCTGTTATATTGATGACATGTCCGTCGTAATTGGCGATGTCAAACTGGCCGAAAATGTTTCGGTTTGGCCTTTTGCAGTCATCCGTGGGGATGTCAACAGCATTGAGATCGGCCGTAATAGCAATGTGCAAGATCATGCCATGCTGCATGTCAGCCATAAAAATGAGGTAAAACCAAATGGTTCTCCGCTCATCATCGGGGAAGATGTCACCATTGGCCACCATGTCACCTTGCATGGCTGTAGCATTGGTAATCGGGTCTTAATCGGGATCAATACTGTGGTACTCGATGACGTGATCATTGAAGACAACGTGATGATTGGTGCAGGTAGTCTGGTACCCCCACGCAAGGTATTAAAAAGCGGCTATCTGTATGTGGGAAGTCCGGTACAGCAGGTACGTCCACTGACCGAAAAAGAAATCGCCTTCTTGCCATATTCAGCCTTACATTATGTGAAGGTCATGAACCACCATAAAGACAATCAGGCTGCAGATTAAAGATTTGCTAGTTTAGACATGTGAGCCTGATGATCAGTATTTTATCTGATATCAGGTACCTCACGGTTAGATCGGCATAGCCATGTAGCGAGAAATTTCGTAGAATACGACTTTTATCCTATGGTGCTTTTTGATGACCGCTTGGACACCCCATGTCACTGTTGCGACTGTCGTAGAAAAAGACGGGCGTTATTTATTCGTTGAAGAACATACTGAAGGGGTGGTTCATACTGTCTTCAATCAGCCTGCAGGTCATGTGGAATGTGGGGAAACCCTGATCCAGGCCGCGATCCGCGAGACCCAAGAAGAAACTGGCCACACGGTGGAAATTGATTCCTTACTCGGGATCTATACCTATACACCGCCAATGTTTCCTGATCGTACCTATTACCGCTTCTGTTTTTTGGCACATAGCATTGAGTATGATGCTTCAGCTGAGCTAGACGATGGTATTACCGGCATTTGCTGGATGAGCTTAGATGAACTGCAAGCTTCAGCACGTGCGCGTAGTCCTTTGGTTATCAAAGCCATTCAAGATGCCCTAGCGGGTCAGAAATATCCACTGTCGCTAATTTATGAGCATTTTTCTCCCTCATTAACCTCTCATTTGGATGCCTAATCCTATGCAACAACGTGTCATTGTCGGTATGTCAGGTGGTGTAGATTCTTCTGTTTCTGCAGCGCTATTACTTCAACAAGGGTATCAGGTTGAAGGTCTTTTCATGAAAAACTGGGAAGAAGATGACGGCACGGAATATTGTACAGCACTGGAAGATTTGGCCGATGCACAGGCTGTATGTGACAAACTCGGAATTAAGTTGCACACTGCAAATTTTGCCATGGAATACTGGGACCGGGTGTTTGAACATTTTCTGGCGGAATATGCAGCTGGCCGTACGCCGAACCCGGATATTCTCTGCAATAAAGAAATCAAGTTCCGTGCTTTTCTCGACCATGCGATGACACTGGGAGCAGATTTTATTGCCACAGGCCACTACGCACGTCGAGGTGAGACACTCTACAATTCGAAAGGCGAAGCCTACGCCCCTCTGCTGCGCGGTTTGGATAAAAATAAAGATCAGACCTATTTCTTGCACGCAGTACATGGTCGCGAAATCAATAAAACCCTTTTCCCTGTAGGTGAAATTGAAAAACCACAGGTGCGTAAAATTGCCGAAGAATTAGGTTTAGTGACCGCAAAGAAAAAAGACTCAACCGGTATCTGCTTTATTGGTGAACGCCGTTTTAATGATTTCCTTAAACAATATTTACCCGCTCAACCCGGCAAGATCGTGCTAGATAATGGTCAGGAAGTGGGTGAGCATCATGGCCTGATGTATTACACCTTGGGACAGCGCGGTGGTATCGGTCTCGGTGGCATGAAAGGTGCCCAAGAAGGTGCCTGGTTTGTGCTGTATAAAGATGTTGAAGGCAATCGTCTGGTCGTTGGTCAAGGACATGAGCATCCGCTGATGCAAAGCACCATGCTCTGGACAGACAATGTCGACTGGGTTGCTGGAGAACAAGAAATTCCCGCGAATGGTTTACGCTGCACAGCTAAAACCCGTTACCGTCAGCCAGACCAAGCCTGCACACTGTATCGCGATACGCCAGACAGTAGCCGAATTCGTGTTGAGTTTGACGAGCCACAACGTGCCGTGACACCGGGTCAAAGCGTGGTATTTTATCAGGATGAGAGCTGTTTGGGTGGCGGGGTCATTTTACAGACCAACGCACCTAAACCGGATTTTATTTAAAGGAATGTCAGGCATGGTTGAGCTACCTTTTCAGCAACCACCCGCTTTAAGCACACGGCAAAACCGTGCACTGGCCTTGGCTGGTGTTTTTCAGGCTGCCCAGCTCACACATATGACGGCTATGAGCGGGCGTCACAGCATTGGTGAAAGTGGCAATTTCTATTTTGAACAGTTGCTCAAAGCCAGCCTGAATATTCGCCCCACTCGCAATCATTCCACTCAAACGCTGGATTTTTTTCATCAGTTGGCTGATGTGTCCTTGGGACTTAAAACATTGGAAAGTAGTATTACCCAGCCCTTTTCGGTGATGCCCAAATCCAAATTGCCCAAACTCAGCCATGCCAAATTACCGCTTTCCTATGCGATGTCACTACTGCAACTAGAAAAAAAAGTCTACAGCAATCCTAAATACGTTGAAATTATTGAACAATCACAGCAAAAAATTCTGAAACAGCTGTCTTTCTTCGACAATAATTATCTGCATCCAAGCATTCTTGCCAATCTGGCACAGACCTATGTGGATACCGCCGGTCAGATCAACCCGCGGATTCTAGTCAGAGGAAATCCAGAAGCGTTTAAAGACAGCCAGCACACCAACCGGATTCGTGCCAGCCTGTTTACTGGCTTGCAACTGGCGCATCTCTGGCGTCAGCTGGGTGGCAGCTCCTGGAACATGATTTTTAGCAAGCGTAAGCTATTGCACGATATTCAAGATTTGGCCCGTTTGCAGTATCAGGTCATTTAACCATACTGCAAAGACTTTCACTTTTACCTTTATTCCATGATTAAGGAATCCCTATGAATGCTTTAACCGCACTTTCTCCACTTGATGGACGTTATGCCAGCAAATGTGATGCGCTGCGCCCTTTCCTTTCTGAGTTCGGCTTGATTCATGCTCGTGTAACGGTTGAAGTACGTTGGTTACAAGCCTTGGCGAACCGCCCTGAAATCACTGAAGTTCCTGCATTTTCAGATGAAACCAATGCAGCACTTGATGCAATCATCACACAATTCTCTGAAGATGACGCTAACCGTATTAAAGAAATTGAACGCACGACCAACCATGACGTGAAAGCCGTTGAATATTTCTTAAAAGAGAAAATTGCAGGGATTGACGCACTGAAAAATGCTGGTGAGTTTATTCACTTTGCCTGTACGTCTGAAGACATCAACAACTTGTCACATGCCTTGATGTTAAAAAATGGCCGTGAAGTGCTTGCAGCATCTATGCAAAAAATCCTAGATGCGATTGTCGCTTTGGCTGAAACCCATGCAGACCAACCAATGTTGTCTCGTACTCACGGTCAAACTGCCAGCCCAACCACTTTGGGTAAAGAAATGGCCAACGTCGCTTACCGCTTGGCACGTCAAATCAAACAATTCAATAACGTAGAATTGCTTGGCAAAATCAACGGTGCTGTAGGTAACTACAATGCGCACCTGTCTGCTTACCCCAATATAGACTGGGCTTGCCATTCACAAGCTTTTGTTGAATCTTTGGGCTTAACATTCAACCCATACACTACACAAATCGAACCACATGATTACATGGCTGAACTGTTCGATGCGTTACGTCGTTTCAACACCATCTTGATCGACTTTAACCGTGACGTCTGGGGTTATATTTCTTTGGGTTATTTCAAACAAAAACTTAAAGAAGGCGAAGTCGGTTCTTCAACTATGCCGCACAAAGTGAACCCAATCGACTTTGAAAACTCTGAAGGTAACTTAGGGATTGCCAACGCCGTATTGGCACACTTGGGTGAAAAATTACCTATTTCTCGCTGGCAGCGTGACCTTACAGACTCAACAGTATTGCGTAACATGGGTGTTGGTTTTGCACAAAGCTTGATCGCATTTGATGCCTGCTTAAAAGGTATTGGTAAGCTTGAGTTGAATGCTGCACGTTTACTTGAAGACCTTGATCAGGCTCAAGAAGTTCTGGCAGAGCCAATCCAGACGGTAATGCGTCGTTACAACGTAGAAAAACCATACGAGAAATTAAAAGCACTTACTCGTGGTCAAGCAATGACTCGCGACATGATGGTGAATTTCGTGAATGGTGAAGAACTTGTACAAGTTCCTGCCGCTGACCGTGCACGTTTGGCTGAAATGACACCTGCAAGCTATACCGGTAATGCCGCTGAACAAGCAAAACAAATCAAGGTGTTAATTGAAAAACTGTAATTGTTGACAATTCACATTCAAAAAGCGAAGCTCTATGCTTCGCTTTTTTATTTTTAAGAATAACTCGATAATCCCCATGATCTATAAAAATTTTGGCATGGCCCATTGGGGCAGTTTAGGACTGGTACTACTGGCCTCTCTGCTTGCATCAATTCATCCACTTGAATTTGCTGCCTACCTGCTACATCAGTCTGGCACTGTGGTTATGGTGATCTTGTTAATTCTTCTGAATAAACGTTTTGGTTACAGCTTATGGGCGTTCCATCTCTACAACGTATTTTTGATCCTACACATTATCGGTGCCCATTATCTATATTCTTACGTTCCCTATAATGAACTATTGATCCACGAGTTCGGGTTTGATCTCGATCAATTTATGGGCTGGCCCCGCAATATGTATGATCGGCTGATTCATTTTGGATGTGGTTTATTACTTTATCCTTTTATTTACCGCACATTTGAGGCCTGGCTACCACCGGTCAAGCCCTATGTGCTGTTTCTGCTCGCTATTCAGTTTATTATGGCCTCCAGCTTAATTTACGAGCTACTGGAATGGTGGATTGCACTGACCATGTCACCAGAAGCTGCAGAAAACTATAATGGCCAACAAGGTGATGCGTGGGATGCCCATAAGGACATGTTCTTGGCCATTCTAGGCGGTGTGTTTTATGGCCTGCCTGCCTTATATGCTGCCCATCGTAAAAACAAACAAGTTTCTTACTAAACAATTTATGACGTTCTTATAGAAAAAATGGGCAAATCGATTTGCCCATTGTCATTTTTATCATCCTAATTTTTATATGTATGATTCAAACACAATTAACTGAGATACCAATACCAGAAAGCCATTAACCCACCTAACATCAAAGCCATACTGAACAAAGCGGTTCCTGAAAATTCCTGTCCCCAGAACATTTTTTTTGCCCAGAATTTTTTCTGAACCCCCATATTCAACAGTAGCGATGCAATATGCAATAGCACGGCAGTTAAAAACAGGTTAGCCAGGAATTCATGTATTTCTTTTAGCGTATGATTAAAGGTATTTTCTGTAGCATAGCCAAAAATTACAGTAAAAGGTAACACCAAAAAAATCAGCAAAATACTGACCTGAAACAGGCCGGAACTTAAGGCTTGAAGACTAGCTTGTGATATCAAATGAGCAGGTGCTTTGAAAACCCGCTGCAGAAAGTTTTTGCCGATGGTCAACCGCTTACGCAAACCAAACGGCTGACTCACCCCAAGCATCGGTGCCAGAAATTGCCATACCAGACGCAATCCCAAACTGATCGCCAAGGTATAACCAAACATCATGTGCCAGTCATGCCAATCTTCGCTATCACCGGTCAAATAGGCAGCTAAAAAGCTCAACATAATAATGAGATGCAGAAAGCGAATTGCGCTATCCAAATGAATCTTGCTCTGCAAGGTCTGCATGAATGATTCCCCCTAAATGTTATACTTATTTTACAATCTCTAACTTAATCAATGATTAAACGACAATGCATATTTTGATGAATGAACATCTATAATGCTCAAATTTAGCAAGAAATCATACATAACATCACGATAAATTATTTAAATAAAAAGCACTGAGATTCAGTGCTTTTTACAAAGTCGCATCTAGCTCATTAAAGCTGGCTATCACGCAACTGAACGAGACTGTGGTTAGTCTTAGTCACCTGATTAATCAACTTATCCACCAGAGTCGGGATGACATGATCCGCCAGTTGTGCAGCCTGTAATCCGAGCTTTTCACCGAGTGTAGGCTTGCGGCGGGTACTGATCACATAAATGTCATGCTGGGCCAATAATCCGAGTAGATATTCATCTGAGGTCTGTAACTGATCCACCAAATTCAGATCCAGAGCATCCTGACCATACCAATGCTCACCAGTAGCAATCTTCTCAACATTCAATTTAGGACGGTACTTTTCAACAAAATGTTTGAACAGTCGATGTGTCTGCTGTAATTCCTGCTCGAATTTGGCCTTACCCTCTGCGGTATTTTCACCAAACATGGTGACGGTACGCTTATATTCCCCCGCCGTGTACAGCTCAAAATCTACATGATGCTCTTTCAGCAAACGATTAAAGTTCGGCACCTGTGCCACCACCCCAATCGAGCCTAGCACCGCAAACGGTGCAGAAAGAATCTGATTGGCGATACATGCCATCATGTAACCCCCACTCGCCGCAACTTTATCGACACAAATGGTCAAATGGAAACCGGCATCACGTAACCGCACCAATTGCGCAGCGGCTAAACCATAACCATGCACCATTCCTCCCGGGCTTTCTAGACGCACCACCACGCGGTCACGTCCGGCTTTGGCTGTAGCGAGAATCAAGGTGATTTCTTCACGCAGATTTTCAACCGCTGAAGCCTGTATATCTCCTTTAAAATCAATCACAAAAATTTTCTGGTTTTGTTTCTTGCGAAGTCTTGCCTCTTTGGCCAGCTGTTGACTTAATTGTAATAGTTCAAGTTTGGATGCTGTATTCTGTGCAATCTTTTTACGTTGCTCATTCACCCGGGCATTCAAATGAGTGACATGAAGTTCCGCTGGAAATTTAGGCAAGTGAAATAACATACCGGTACTATTCTCAAAATTCATTTACGATCATAAAGATGAAGGCCAATCGCTTAAAATTCAATATGTTTTTTGCAATAGAGAATAAAAAAGCCGTTCACACTCTAGTGCAAACGGCTCCTTCACCGAGGAAATCGATTAACCGAAACGTCCGGTAATGTACGCTTCTGTCAACTGATGATCAGGTTGAGTAAAGACTTTCTCAGTTGAGTTCACTTCAATCAAGTCACCCAAGTGGAAGTATGCTGTACGATCCGACACACGTGCAGCCTGTTGCATTGAGTGCGTCACAATCGCAATGGTGTACTGAGTGGATAATTCAGAAATCAATTCTTCGACTTTTGCTGTCGCGATTGGATCGAGTGCAGAACATGGTTCATCCATCAAAATCACTTCAGGACTCACGGCAATAGTACGCGCGATACACAAACGTTGTTGCTGACCACCTGAAAGACCTGTACCTGGCTGGTTCAAACGATCTTTAACTTCATCCCAAAGACCAGCTTTGCGTAAGCTGTTCTCTACGATTTCTTCCAAATCATATTTGTCACGTGCCAAACCATGCAATTTTGGCCCATAAGCCACGTTATCAAAAATTGATTTCGGGAATGGGTTTGGTTTTTGGAACACCATACCCACTTGTGCGCGCAGCAAGACCACATCTAGATTTGGATCATAAATATCCTGGTTATCCAGCATGACTTTACCTGTCACACGACATGAATCAATCGTGTCATTCATACGGTTTAAAGTACGCAGGAAGGTCGATTTACCACAGCCTGAAGGACCGATGAAGGCAATCACTTCATTTTGATAGATCTCTAAATCGATCCCTTTGATGGCTTCAGCTTCACCATAGTAGACATGCACATCGTTGGTACTGATTTTGACGGTTTTATCCGCATTTTTTTTGCTTGAAGTACCAGTTTCGAATTGCGAAGTAAACGAAGTGCTTGGACGGCTTGGCTCAGTAGACTGAGAAGTAAATTGTGTATGTTCAGAATTCACAGCTTTATCCTGTTTTAAGGAATTTGTTACATCAAGAGTATTCATGGTGTGGCCTCAATTACCAACGCACTTCGAATTTTTTACGTAGCCAGATGGCTAGACTGTTTAGTCCGATCATCAAGGCAAGAAGTACAATAATCGCTGCAGCAGTACGACCTTCAAAGAAGTTACGTAGCTCGTTACCCTGCCATAAGTAGACTTGTACTGGTAAAGCAGTTGCCTGATCCATTGGAGTCGCAGGAATGCTGGCAACGAAGGCACTCATACCAATCAATAGCAGTGGCGCAGTTTCGCCCAATGCATGTGCAACACCGATAATCGCACCCGTCATGATGCCTGGAAGTGCTAATGGCAAGACATGATGGAAAACCGTTTGTACTTTAGATGCACCAAGCCCCAAAGCCGCCTGACGGATCGAAGGAGGTACAGCTTTTAGCGATGCACGTGTAGTAATGATCACCGTTGGAAGCGTTAATAAACTTAACACTAGACCACCCACCACGGGTGCAGACAAAGGCAAATGCATCCAGCCAATGAAGATCGCAGCACCTAGCAAACCAAAGACAATCGATGGAACAGCAGCAAGGTTATTGATGTTCACTTCAATAATATCAGTCCAGATATTTTTTGGTGCAAATTCTTCAAGATAAATCGCACTCGCAACACCAATTGGAATTGAAATCAGGATAACGATCAACATCATGAACAATGAGCCCATGAATGCACCTGCCATACCTGAAGTTGCTGGCGAACTGCGTGAATCTGGATTAGTAAAGATATTGGTGTTGAACTTGCTTTCCAAAATTCCTTTTGCTTCCAGATCATCAACTAGCTTACGAGTATCTGCATCAAGCTGTTGTTGATCATCTGGCAAGCTACGGTCAATTTTACCGCTCATCCAGACATCAACGTTGGCATCTGCAAGAAAAGTCATTTCTTTCTTTTGACCAATTAACGCAGGGTCTGCCATCACCATGTCACGTAAACGATACGCTTCAGAACTGGTATAAATGCTGTTGAGATAATCACGACGAGCTTCAAGCGTTGGATCTTTTGCAATCATGCCATTCACAATCAGTGCATCCCAATCCACCATACCCATCTTGGTTTGCCATTCGACATAACGCGCTTGGTATTGTGCTGGGTTTTCATTGGCATTCTTGGCCGGCTGTGGGCCAGCATCAATCAGATCAGGATCGAAATATACCGGAATCGTGATGCTCGCTTGCCAGAATGCAGGCAAGCCTTTTGACATGATGCTACCAAATAATAGCGCTACGAAAAACAAGCCCACCACGACAGCGGAAAGACCAAATAAACGGAAAGTCTTCTCTTTGCGGTGACGCTTAGCCAAAGATTTCGTGATCTTGTCTTTACGCTCTTCACGTAACTGAGCGGCATTTTGGTCCAGAAGAGATGTATTGGATGTACTCATTCGTATTGCTCGCGGTATTTACGCACGATGTAAAGTGCGATGATGTTCAAACCTAGGGTAATCACGAATAACGTAAGACCCAATGCAAATGCCACCAATGCTTGTGGACTAGAGAAGTCAGTATCACCTGTTAGCTGTTTCACAATGGTTACAGTCACGGTTGAAACGGCTTCAAATGGGTTTGCATGCAGTAATGGACTGTTACCCGCAGCAAGAACCACGATCATGGTTTCACCCACTGCACGAGATACAGCAAGCAGGAACGCACCAGTAATCCCTGGTAAGGCAGCAGGTAAAACCACCTGACGAATCGTTTCCGATTTGGTTGCGCCGAGTCCCAAAGAACCATCACGGAGTGCACGAGGTACCTGAGTAATAATGTCATCTGATAAAGATGAAACGAATGGGATAATCATGATGCCCATTACGAAACCAGCGGTCAGTGCACTTGTTGCATTGATTTCCAGACCGACACTATCACCGAGCATTTTAAAGAATGGGCCAATGACCATCATGGCGAATACGCCATATACAATCGTTGGAATACCTGCAAGCACTTCAATGGTTGGTTTAGCCCAAGAACGCAAACGCGCAGAAGCGTATTCTGCAAGATAAATCGCGATCATCAAACCGATCGGTACCGCCACCAGTAAGGCGATCCCGCTCACCATCAATGTACCCCACAACAGTGGAAGTAAACCGTAGCTTCCTTCGGCATTACCTGAAGTACTGAAACCCGGGTTCCATTCAGTTCCAAAGAAGAAATCAACAGGGCTGACAAAGCGGAAGAAATGCATTGCTTCACCGAACATTGACATCACAATGCCCACGGTGGTCAAGATGGCAACGCCTGAACACAAAGCCAAGGCAACATTAATGACACGTTCCACCTGGTTACGTGCACGATATTGCTGGCTCACATGTTTTTTCGCCCAGACCAAACCAGCCAAGGCAACACTAATAATGACAGCTAATTTAGCGTATGCACTGATACTTTGCATTTTCGCCAGTTGTTGTGCTGCAGCAACTTCATAAGCGGCAGGTTGATCACTTACACCAAATCCTGATGCAATCGACTGTACGCGATCCATAAGCACTTCAACTGCTGCCTGATCCATCCCTGCTGCAACAGCTGCAGGCAGATTGGTTAGAACCAGGTGACGAAGAATGGTCGGTTCAGCAAGACCCCAAACAATCAAAATTAAAAAAGCAGGGATGCCACACCACAATGCAACCAATGCCCCATAGTAACCAGGACGTGAATGCAAAGAAGCCGAGTTATTTCCCTGACCTGCTAGAGTACGGCTCTTACGAAGCCCAATCTGATACGCAATGGCTACAAGAGCCAATAATACGCCAATTAGTAGCAGATTCATGTATTCTCCACTGTTTTTTCAATTTTCATTCTTTGAAAAAACCTCGATTTAGCAAAAAAAGCCGATGCTAGAGTTTCTCTAGCATCAGCTCTGATTTGTTTAAACTTAGTTTACAGTTTTACCTGCTTTGAACGCTGCAAGAACTTTTGCACGTTCTGCATCGCTCATTGAGATCAAGCCAGCGCGATCCAATTTAGAACCTTTACCAGATACTTTCTTGTTCAGGAAGTATTCTACGTATTGTGGTAAACCTTTGATTGATTTCAAGTGGTCGCCTTTTACATAGAAGTAAAGTGGACGAGATACAGGGTACTTACCTGAAAGTATCGTTGCTTCGCTTGGTACAACGTTGTTTACAGTTGCAACACGCAATTTGTCACGGTTTTGATCATAGAAGCCTAGACCGAATACACCTACAGCGCTTGGAGAAGTTTTCAAACGTGCTAGAGTTTCAGTATAGTCACCCGCGATTTCAATTACGCGACCGTCTTTACGGAAAGTAGAACATGCTTTTTTCTGTGCATCTTTGTCTAGGTTTTTGAAGTATTCGTACGCTTCACAACCTGCTTCAACCATTTTCTCTTGGAACACTTCACGTGTACCGTGGTTAGATGCTGGGATTACCAAAGTGATTGGTTCGTTTGGAAGTGATTTATCAATCTGGTTCCAACGCGTATATGGGTTAGCAACCAATTTACCTTTAGATGGCAATTGCGCAGATAATGCAGCAAATACATGGTATGGCTTCAATTTAAAAGCAGCTTTATGCGAGTTTGAAGCAAATACAATACCGTCATAACCGATTTTGATTTCGTGTACTTTAGTTACACCGGCTTTTTTACAAGCAGCTAATTCTGTATCTTTAATTTTACGAGAAGCGTTCGCAACGTCGATAGTATTGTCACCAACACCTTGACAGAACTGTTTTAAACCAGCTGAAGAACCACCAGAACCAACAACTGGTGTTTTGAATTGTGGGAAAGTATTACCGAATTCTTCAGCAACGATACTTGCGTATGGAAGTACAGTTGATGAACCAGCGATCTGGATAGTGTCACGTGCTGCGTTAGCTGCAGTAGCAATAGTGGCACCTGATACAGCTAAAGCGATTGCGATTTGACGTGGGCTGAAGCGCATGCTCTTCTCTCTTTAATGTGAATGTAGTTTGCTGTACGTCACTTTTTTGTAGTGCGCTGTACATTTTCGATAGGTGCATTTTGATTTTAAAATATGACAATTAAGTGACAACTTGATGACGCTTTGATGATTTTTATAGTCTTATCTTTGATTTTATTAAAATTCTTTAATTTTCAATATGTAACACAAAATATTTCTTTGTGAAAATGATCACATTGTTTGTAATATTTTTTTAAATGCAAAATTGAGACAATAAAAACGGCCACCAAGGTGACCGTTTCTAGATACTACAGATTTTTCAGTGCAGAAATATCGAAATTAATCGATTGGCGGCACATACGTTCCAGTTGCAATCGCATCTTTAATACGGTCTGCTTCTGCCAGAACCTGAGTCAACAACGCTTTAACATTGTCAAGTGTCGCCACCGGGCTGAGGGTAGTCATTTTCAATGACTGAACCTGACCTACCTTGGTTACACCAATATTGGCTTCACCACGCGCAAACAGCTCATCTGCAACGTTCTGGTTTAAGGTATCAAGGAACTCAGCAGGATAGCCTTCTGGCACCACACGGAACAGCACAGATGCAAATTGCGGCTCAACCAGCAACTCCAAGCCTTGAGTTTGCTTGATGTAATCCGCGACTTCACGTGTCAGTTTCACACCATGGTCAATCATAGAGCCATAGAGCTCTTCACCCAGGGCTTCAACGGTCATCCAAAGTTTCAATGCATCAAAACGGCGAGTCGTTTGCAACGATTTAGAGACCAAGTTTGGTACACCATGCTCTTCGTCGTATGCAGAGTTCAGATATTCTGCTTCGTAGTGCATGAAACGATAGTTCGCTTCATCTTTCAGCAAGAAAGCACCGCACGAAATCGTCTGGAAATAATGCTTGTGGAAGTCCAGCGTAATCGAATCGGACAATTCGATCCCATCCAGCATGCCACGGTATTCATTAGACAGGATCAGTGCACCACCCCAAGCAGCATCGATATGCATCCATGCGCCATACTTATTGGTGATCTCACGGATCTGCTTCAATGGATCAATCGCACCGGCATCGGTTGTCCCCGCAGTTGCAACAACACACGCCACGATTTTGCCTTCTGCCTGTAAATGCGCCATGGTTTTTTCCAGGGCATCCACATCCATTTGAGCATTTTCGTTGACCGGTACAGTCACAACAGACTGGAAGCCCATGCCCATCATGGCCATGTTCTTTTGTACCGAGAAGTGTGCGTTCTCCGAGCAGATCACTTTAACGTTACGCATCGCCTCTGCAGGGATACCGTCACGTTGTACCGACCATGGGTTACCGTTTTCGTCTTTCCAGTTCTTGGAAATACATGCATCTCGTGCCAGTAACACACCCATCAGGTTAGATTGAGTACCACCTGAGGTGAACACACCTGCCTGGCCTGAACCATAACCAACTTTTTGGCGGAGCCAGTCAATCAGCTGCACTTCCATCAATGAACCTGCAGGACTTTGATCCCAAGAGTCCATCGACTGGTTCGTGGCATTGATCAACACTTCTGCAATCTGGCTGGTCACCATGGTTGGGCAGTGCAAATGAGCCAATGAGTGAGGATGGTGAACTTTCAAGCTTTTATTCAGGAAAAGCTCAACCATACGTTCAAGCGCTTTATGGACACCTAAACCTTCTCTTGACGGGTGGAAAGCAATTGCTTTACGCAATTCCTTGATGCTACCACCCGTATACATTTTGTCGTTTTGCAACCATGCTGCAACTGCGTGCGTTGCTTCAGCCATTGCTGACTCATAGTCAGCAATAGACTGCGCATCATTGCAGAGTAACGCTTTACGATGTTCTGCAAAATCAACCATGATTAGCCTCGTACCGCTTTCAATGCTTCAGCAACGGCTTTCTTGAAGCGAGCGATCACTTCAACACATTCGTCTTGAGTAATGATCAACGGGCAAAGTAGACGGATCACTGTACCGTTACGACCACCTTTTTCCAGCAACAACTGGTTGTTGAAACACGCTGTTTGAATCGCAGCAGCCAATTGTGCATCCGCAGGATAAGCACCAATATGATTTGGTTGCTGGCGTTCATCAACGATTTCAATACCAAGCATCAAACCACGACCACGAACATGACCAATACATGGGAATTCAGCAGCAAGTTTTTTCATTTCTGCTTGCAGGAAATCACCGCGTTCTTGTGCATTTTGTGCAAGGTTTTGCTCTTTGATCACTTGCAGTGAAGCTAGACCTGTACCCATCGCTAACTGGTTACCACGGAAAGTACCCGTGTGACCTGCAGGTTGCCATGCATCAAATTTACGTTTGATACCGAGTACCGCAAGTGGCAAGCTACCACCAACGGCTTTAGACATCACCACAACATCCGGCTCAATACCAGCATGTTCAAAAGCAAACATTTTACCTGAACGGGCAAAGCCAGCTTGAACTTCGTCTAGAATTAACACGATGTTGTGTTTTTCAGTCACTTCACGGATTTTTTGCAACCATTTTGTTGGTGCAATAACCACACCGCCTTCACCTTGAATTGCTTCAAGAATCACGGCAGCCGGTTTTGTCACACCGCTTTCTACATCTTCAATAAACTGTTCAAAGTAGTAAGTTAAAGCGTCAACACCTGCTTCACCACCTAAACCTAACGGGCAACGATATTCATGCGGATATGGCATGAACTGTACGCCTGGCATCAAGCCATTAACTGCATTTTTAGCACTCAGGTTACCTGTCATGGCCAAAGAGCCATGGGTCATACCATGGTAGCCACCAGAAAAACTGATCACTGAACTGCGGCCTGTATACGTTTTCGCAAGCTTGATCGCAGCTTCAGTCGCATCGGCACCAGAAGGTCCACAGAACTGTAAGCAATATTCTTCTTTACCACCTGGCAAGTGAGAAAGTAAAGCTTCTGTAAATGCATCTTTTAATGGAGTAGTTAAGTCCAAAGTGTGCAAAGGAAGACCACTTGCAAGGGTATCCTGGATACTTTTGATCACCGCAGGATGGTTATGACCTAAAGCCAATGTCCCTGCCCCAGCTAAACAATCAAGGTACTTTGTACCTTCAACATCAGTAACCCAGCAACCATGTGCTTGTGCAATTGCTAGCGGTAATTTACGCGGATAGCTACGCACATTCGATTCCATTTGACTTTGGCGAGTCAAGTAGTATTCGTTAGTGGAATTGGTGGCAGGGTTTACAGAAGTAACGCTCATATCGGATTACCATCTCTGATAAGGGTAAAAGAAATAAGTCTGGTGACTTGTGGTCCTTTGACTCGGTGCTTGTTAGAATCTAGTGAAGACACAACAGTGTTATATATCTTATAACTAGGAGCGCGATGATACCTAATTTTCAAAGAAAATAAACGTATTTTGTGCAGTTTACCGAGCTAGATTCATGGAAAAACTTTATCAATCTCATTATTAGATTGAATTATCATCATACTATGTGACAAGCCAAAGAAAACTTTAATTTTTATACGATTTATTCCACATGTTTCTACCTCGTAGCATCATCCTCTTTCATCAAAATTAATCGATTGATATTTATTGTTTTTTTATAGAAAACCTGCCCAAGCAAACTACCCTTCATTACAATTTAAAGACAAAATCTACCTAATAGACTCATAGAGTAGAATTATTATCTTACACAACAGCCAACAATTTCTTAAGAATCAACAAACAAGGTTAACAATATGCGTCGTTTTATCTTATCTAGCGTTTTACTGAGCAGTTCAGTACTTGCCCATGTGCAAGCTCAACCCGTAGAAAGTCTGAATTATCAAATTATCAATCTACAAGCTGAGGCCTCACGTGAGGTGTCTAATGACGAAATGCAAGCCATTCTGTTTATTGAAAAATCCAACCGACAGCCTGCCGAATTTGCTGCTCAGATGAACCAATTAATGTCTCAAGCAATACAGACTGCACGCAAATATCCTCAGGTGAAAGTAAAAACGGGTTCGCAGAGCACTTACCCGATTTATGATACGGATAACCGTAAACTGAAAGAATGGCGGGGTCGTGCAGAAATCCAGATCAATAGTCAGGATTTTAAAGCTGCCAGTCAGCTCATCAGTGAATTACAGCAGAATTTCCAGACTGAATCGATTAGCTTTAGTGTATCTGACCAGCAACGAAAAACTGTTGAAAACGAATTGATGATCGAAGCTTCGAAAAACTTTCAACAGCGTGCACAAGCCGTCAGTAAGGCTTGGAACAAAAATCAGTACACTTTGGTTAACCTCAATCTCAACACCAACAACTATTTTCCACAGCCAATGGTACGTAGCAGCATGAGTAAATTGGCGAGTGCAGAGGCCATGCCTGTACAAGACATGAGTGCAGGTGAATCAAAAATCAGCGTCAATGCAAATGGCAGTATTCAATTAAAATAAGTCAGATGAAGAGGGTGAGTTTACTCATCCTCTTGACTCCCACTAAAGCACTATGAAGTTTTACTTTATAAATCTTTACATCTCGGATATTGTGAAAATGAATTAGTTCACAGTACATTAATGAAGCAAATGATAAGAATAACAACATGTAGGACGACCTCAATGAAGAAAATACTGTTATTTAGTCTCATCGCTGGCTGTAGTCTTCCCTTGTGGGCAGCAGATCTACAATGTGAAGGATCCATCAAAAATCGCACTATTTATAGTAATATTCAGGTCAAAAAGAACTGTTCTTTGGAAAAAGTGACGGTTACGGGCAATGTTTTACTGGAGAACCAAGCCTCGTTGCATTTAAATCAGGTCACCATTAAAGGCAATCTGGAATCACATGATACCTTTGACCACGTGTCTGCTAAAAGCAGTCGTTTTAATGGTAATATTCAACTAGAAAACGGACATCGTGTAGATTTAATAAACAATCTTATTCTTGGAAATTTAGCTTTAGAAAATAACAAAGCACAGATCCAGGTCAGTCAAAATACCATTCAAGGCAATATGACCTGCTCCAATAACTTACAAAATCCGCAAGGTCAGCAAAACGAGATTCTGGGCAACAAAGCCGAGCAATGCTCAAGCCTCTAAGATCTATCTTGAATTCATCACTAGATAATGAAAAACCCCCAAATAGGTCACTATTTGGGGGTTTTTATTTTGGGTTTATTCAGTCTTATTTGTTAAAAGGCAACGCGTATTTGAAAATACGACCAATCACCTGTCCATACTGTTTAACCAGGCTGGCATTGTTATAGTTCAAACCATATTTTTTACATACGGCTTCAACTTTTGGTGCCATTTTACGGTAACGACGTGCTGGAATATCTGGATAAAGGTGATGCTCAATCTGATGGCTCAAGTGACCTGTCATGATATGGAACAGCTCTGAACCCGTTAAGTTTGAGGAACCACGAATCTGGCGCATATACCAGTGACCACGGCTTTCGTCTTGTAGAACGGTTTTCGGGAACACTTCCACATCTTTAGTAAAGTGACCGCAGAAAATCACACTAAAGGTCCATACATTACGAATACCATTCGCTGCCAGGTTGCCTAGAAACACAGGTAATGCAGCCGGACCAGCAATTAACGGGAAGAAAACATAATCTTTAAACAGCTGTTTGCCAATTTTCTTCTGTAAAGGTTTCCATTCTTCTTTCAGTTCCTGCTTGGTTTTGCGGCCCATCCATACTTTACCAATTTCCAGGTTCTGAATCGCAACGCCCCACTGGAACAGCAAGCAGAATGGGACACTATAAATCGGTTGTAACAAGTAACCTGGTTTCCAGCGTTGTTCTGGGAATAAGCGTAGCAAACCATAACCGATATCATCATCCATACCTTTAATATTGGTATAGGTATGATGTTTGTAGTTATGGGTTTGACGCCAGTTGTCTGCAGTCCCCACGATGTCCCATTCAAAAGTTTGACCCTTGAATTTTGGATCGTTCATCCAGTCATACTGGCCGTGCATAACGTTATGGCCTAATTCCATGTTTTCTAGAATTTTAGACACGCCCAACAAGCCTGTACCTAACACCCACGCTGGTGGGAACCAGCCTGCAAAAAGCAAAGCACGGCCGGCAATCCCGGTATAACGCACTGCTGAATAGATCTTGCGGATGTACTTAGCATCTTGTTCACCCAAATCATCCAGAACTTCTTGCTTGATGGCATCAAGCTCTTTAGCGAGTTCATCCAGTTCGGTTTTGCTTAATTCACGGTTTTTCGGGTTTTTAAAATATTGGATTTTAGATGCAACTTTTGATGCAATATTCGCTGGCATATTCATAGAACAATACTCTTAAAGATCAATCACAAGGTCAGACTGGGCTGCGTTTACACACAATTTGAGCGCATCACCTGGCTCTGTACTTTGTGCACCATTGACTAAGTTTTTCGTTGCACCTTGCACCTTGTTACAGACGCATTTATGGCAGATTCCCATACGGCAACCATATTCTGGGTTCAGGTTGGCTTGTTCCAAGCCCACCAGGATAGACTGGCCTTTTGGAATAGCCACAGTCTTGTTGGATTTACTCAGGGTAATATTGACGAAACCAGTTTCATCTGAAGCCAACTGGGTCAGACTAAAAGCTTCACCTTTGAACTGTGCTGCACCAGTAAACAATTGCTCTGCTGTCGAGACGAATCCAGACGGACCACAAGCATAAACAGTCAGCTGATCAAGCTGTTGCAGGTCTTCAAGATGACGGGCATTTAAGCGCTGATCCGCTTCAACATCCTGGGTATAGAATACTTTGAACTGAAACTGAGGATGCTGGTCTGCCATTTGTTCAAAACGTGCTTTAAACGCAACATCCTGATGGGTTTTCACCCAGTACCACAATTGTACCGGTGTTTGCTCGGCCTTATCCTGTTCAAGCAAGGCTGTAAGCAAGCTCAACATTGGGGTAATCCCGCTACCGGCTGCGAGTAACAACAACGGTTGTATTTGTTGTGGAAGCTGCATGTCACCATAAGGCTGACCGAATTCAATGACGTCGCCCACTTGTGCCTGCTCAACCAGCCAGGTGCTGACTAGCCCCTGCTCAACTTTTTTCACGGTAAGCATGACATGTTCAGCGTCAATGCGAGTCAGACTATACGTCCGCTCATAACGACGGCCTTTGATCTCAACAAAAACCGGATGATGCTGCCCTGCCTGCCCCATCACAAAGTGACGATTGCAACGTAATGTCAGACTGACAATCCCGTTGGCAGTGGTTTCTTTCTGTGTAATTTGGCCCAAGGCTTGTTGAACGGACCACATAGGGTTGATCTTTTGCAACCAAAAATTTGCTGCATTCGGATCGAAAACCGCTTCCGCAAGGATATTCAGGGGAGATTTTCGTTTTTGTAGAGCTTGCATGACATCTGAACTCTGATGATTTTTAATTATTATACATGTGTATATATATTTGTATATACATTCGTGCAATTTATTACATTTCCCAAGCTGCAGTGTTGTGGCTATAATCCGAAGAGATGTCCAAATCATGGAAAACTATGCCGTCCTCTTCTACCGTTCACAACAGCATTGATACTCGTGCTCAAGACAACCTGAATGTCCTTGAGAAAATGCCTACACGCAGTGTGGGCCGTAAAGCCACGATCACGAAAGAAGAATTGTTTCAGGCGGCATTGAACCTGATTGGTCCAGAAAAAAGTATCGCTTCACTCAGCCTGCGTGAAGTTGCACGTGAAGCCGGCATTGCACCCAATAGTTTTTATCGCCATTTCAAAGATGTTGATGAACTGGCTATTGCCCTGATCGATCGTGCCGGCATTGTTCTGCGTCAAATTATTCGTGAAGCACGTTTGGAAGCGACTAAACAGAACAGCATTATTCGCAGTTCGGTGGAAATTTTCCTGCAACAACTGGATGCTGATGAAGGCAACCTGAGTTTATTGCTGCGTGAAGGGTATACAGGCTCTTCCTCCTACAAACAGGCAGTGGAACGCCAACTGAATTTTTTTCAGCAAGAATTACAAGAAGATTTGGTTCGCTTGGAGCAACTGCACAACAATAAACTGTATCGTCCAGAACTGGCTGCCAAAGCCATTACCCAACTGGTCTTCCATATGGGTGCCAAAGTGATTGATCTGGATCAAAATGAACGTCGAGTCGTGGCAGAACAAACCATGATGATGATCCGCATGATTCTGGAAGGCGCACGTCATTTACATGAGGAACCAAACGCTTAAACGCGATAACAAAAAGCGCCCGAAGGCGCTTTTTTATGCTCTGCAGTATTATGGTTTAACCACCACCAGAACCTGAATGGCTTCCGGTGTCACGGCTAAACCGTTTAACAGGCTCAGACCTTCTTGTTGCAGCTTTTGTAAACGGTCAATTTCATCCTGACGAATGCTCGGGTTGAACTGTTTCAGATAGTTCAAACGATCGATTTCATATTGCCACTTGCTGCCATAGATCTCTTTCGCCTGCTGTTTCAGACCATCCAATGAACCGCGTGCAATTTCCAGTGCCTGTGTATATCGTTGTTCGATCACTTCTCGGCGTGCTTTTACCACCTGACGGCAGCTATTGCCATCTAAATGATGCAAGTACGGTTTCAAAATGGTTGGATCGATTTTAGCAGAGAGATCCTGACCATTTTCACTGAGCAAGACACGAATCAACTGTTGTGGCAAGCTGGCCGGTAGATTCAAGGCTCTCGGTGCGATCACATCAACCTTAAACCAGACTTCAAGCAGCACGGTCCCTTGTTTCAAGGCATTGGATTTGAGCAGTGCAACATTGGTACTGCCAAAGGCCTGGGTTTGCATCATTTCCATGACGCTTTCGATAAATGGATGCTCAAGGGTGAGATATTGTGCATCTTCACGAATCTGAGCCTGATCACGATAAAAGGTCGCAGTCATGCCTTCTTCATCCAGCGTCAGACCTTGCACCTGCATCTGGTCGGTCGGCTTGATGATTACCGTACCATTGCTTTGCTCATCAAAATCGATATTGGTGGCGGCCATGAAGCGTTTAACAAACATCGGCAACAGGGTGTTGTCATCATAATCTTCCAGTGCCTGCACAATTTCTTGCGCTACCACAGGACGGCATGAGTTGTATTCGAGCAAACGGTCACGTCCAGCCTGCAGTTCGACTTCAAGTGCCTGACGCTGAGTATTCACTTCTTCCAGTAAATCTTCAAACACCTGACCTTGATCAGACAACAGACAGTCTTTCAGATCGACAATAAAGTTTTCCTGCAAGGTCTGCGCCGTTGGTGAAATATTACTGAAAATGTTCAAAGCTTCGTTGTACCAGCGGAACATGCGTTCTTGCGCAGTTCCAATCAGATAAGGCACATGAATCTGGATACGGTTTTGCTGACCAATACGGTCCAGACGGCCAATACGCTGCTCGAGCACATCTGGATTGGCAGGTAAATCAAACAGGATCAGATCCGAAGCAAACTGGAAGTTACGCCCTTCTGAACCAATTTCAGAACAGAGCAGGATTTGTGCACCATAACTTTCTTCTGCAAAGTATGCAGCCGCCTGATCACGTTCCAACAGACTCATGCCTTCATGGAACATGGCAGTACGGATACCGGCATGCAAGCGCAAGGCATTTTCCAATGCTTCCACTACAGGTCCACTACGGGCAATCAACAAGACTTTTTTATGCTTGAGTTCTTTGCGCAGGATGTCCATTAGCCATGGCACACGCGGATCAGTCTGCATCCATGAGCCATCAAGCTGCGATTCTTCTGGCCACATCTGCTCGCGCATTTTGCCGTCTTTCGACCAGTTTTCTGGCGCCGGCAGTGGCGCAGGCTGACAGTCACGCCCCGGGAATCCCTGAATCGCTTCACGGGTATTACGGAACAGGATACGGCCTGTTCCATGACGATCCAACAATTCATGAATCGCACGGAAACGCTGTTCTGGCTGGTCTTCAATACGATGACCCAACAAACCTTCCAAAGCTGCCAAATGCTGTTCGCTCAGAGGCTGGTCAGACATCAACACTTCAGCAATTTTTGCCGTGTGTTGGTATTGTTCTTCTTCATCCAGGAAGCGGTCTAACGAGCTAAAACGTTGCGGATCGAGCAAACGTAGACGGGCAAAATGACTTTCCACCCCGAGCTGCTCTGGAGTTGCAGTCAGTAACAATACACCCGGAGTCAGTTGAGCCAACTCTTCTACCAGGTCATAGCGGTCATTGCCACCGTCCTCTTCGTTCCACATCAAGTGATGCGCTTCATCCACCACCAGCAGATCAAAGCCGGCTTCAACGGCCTGCTCACGCAAGTCCTCATGGTCAATCATCAGATCGACACTGGCCAGGATACATTGCTCGGTCAGGAACGGATTCTGTTCCGGATCGTGTTCCTTAATGGCTGCGGTACGCACCAAATCAAAAATCGAGAACTGCAGATTGAAACGGCGACGCATTTCAATCATCCACTGATATTGCAGTGAATCCGGTACCAAAATCAGTACGCGTTCAGCACGGCCGGTTTTCAGTTGCTGGTGAATGATCAGACCCGCTTCAATGGTTTTACCCAAGCCAACTTCATCGGCCAAAAGCACACGCGGTGCAAAACGCTTACCCACTTCATGCGCGATATACAGCTGATGCGGAATCAAACCGACGCGTGGTCCAACCAGACCGCGTAACGGACTGGTCTGCATCTGGGCCTGCATTTGCATGGCCTCAATACGCAGGTCATACCATTCTTTATAATCGATCTGGCTGGCCAACAGACGGTCGAGCGGTTTGGATAACTGGATTTGTGCGCCAATCCGGGTTTCATTCAGGGCCTTACGTTCCTGTTCACCATCTTCAAGTGTACGCACCACATGATAACGGACCACGCCCTGCTGCTCTTCGAGTGACTCGACCATCCACAGGTTGCCTTCCTGATCGTGGACTTCATCTTGCGGGTTAAAGATAATTCGCGATAAAGGTGCATTATTGCGGGCATAGACCCGGGTTTCATCACTTTTGGGGAATAAAATGCTGATGGAACGCTCATCCACATCAATAAGAACCCCTAGACCGAGTTCCGTTTCTGTATCTGATAGCCAACGCTGACCAATAGCAAATTGCTGCAATTTTTCCACCTTTATCTTAAGTTAGGACTACATCTGATCATTCAGACGGTACGTACACGTTGCACGGTGTAGTCTTTTTTCAGCATTCTATTTTGACACAACCACTCATGAAAAGTGAGTAGATTCAGTCATCATAAAATGGTTGTTACATTAAAACGGCGCTGCACAGTAAAAGTTCAGCATTTCATCGCTCTGAGGATGTGCGAAACTTAACTGTTCCGCATGTAAACATAAACGGGGCGTCAATTCCTGCTGCTCAGGCTGAGCATACAAGGTATCTCCTACAATCGGATGACCTAAATACTGCATATGCACACGCAACTGATGCGAGCGTCCGGTAATCGGCGTCAGCTTGACACGGGTGACTGGCTGATCGTGCAGAGTAAAATGCTCAATTGCCTGCCAATGGGTCAATGCCGGTTTCGCTGCGGTCGGATCCGCGATATGCAGGGGGGGCCGTGTCGGATCATAGACCACAGGAACATCGATGGTTCCTTCACCGGTCAAATGCCCCGCCACCAGAGCGTGGTAGGTTTTCTCGGTCTGGCGTTCCTGAAACTGGCGGGAAATTCGGTTCTGTCCCAAACGGGTGAGACCAAAAACCAGAATACCTGAGGTATCCCGATCCAGACGATGAATTAATAAGGTTTTGGGTTCTAAAGCGACAAGACGGGTTAACACACTGTCTTGCAGGTCTTCACCTTTGCCGGGCACGCTGAGGATACCAGAGGGTTTATGGATCACCATAAAGTCTTCATCACGATGAATCAGGTGTTCGGTTAGAAAATTAGGCAATGTTCTATTCCAAAGGTGATTTCGAAAACGAGCCGGCAATAATAAAAATCTTAGCCCAGAATTACAATGCAAAATCAGCAAATCTGCTCAAGTTTTTCTGCTTTTCACCAAAAAGCATGACTCGACTTTAACGCTGCGGATGCAATGGCAATTGTTGCAGTAACGCCTGCAAGTTTGGACGCTGCAAAAAATCCTCATAGCTAATATTCGCTCCGTTGGCACGCCATAGGCCAATCAGAGTTACCATGGCCACTGAGTCTAGACCATACTCACGTAAATCAGTCGCTAGATCTATTTCCATCGGGTGTAAATCCAGCTGTTCCGCCACGGCCAACAAAATGCCCTTTTCGGATAGAATCTGTTCAGCAGGTGCACTCAGGGACCAGAGACGAGTCAGACTATAAGTATTCATATGATGAATCTGTTGCTGACTCATCGAATCAATCCACTGGATATGCTGCTCGACGCTACTGGCCAAAACTGCGTCATCCACCACACAGACCTGCTCTGTCACACTATGCACATGTCTTAACACCTGATTAAACAAGCCATCCATCTGGCCGGCCAAGACCAGTTGACTGTCAGCAGCTAAATATTGCCCCAACGCCATCAGTTCTTTTTCTGGCTGGTCACTGTTAATCGAAAGTACAGGGATTTCCAGCGCCTGGGCTTTTTTCAGCAGACGCTGCAGATGCACCGCCAAATCGCTTTCAGCCCAGCCTGATAACTGTTCCAATGCGTTTAGATTCAGCAGGATCAATACACTACGGGAGGACTGAATCGACCATTTGGCCTGACTGGGTGTGAGCTGGATTTTTTTAGGTAAGGCATACAACATGGTCATTCCAAACAGCAGTAATCAACAGACAATACATTCAGGTCGGACAACTGACCCTTGGCAAAATTTCCTCGCGCGGCAAAAGCACTCGAATTTTTATCTTAGAACTGATCAGATAAAATAAATCCACCAGATCAGCACCTTGCTTTCGCTTAATCTTGAGCCGCCAAAAACTGTGCAATCGCAACTTGGGCAATTTCAGCATCTTCATAGGATTTAACGCCTGAAACACCAAAAGCACCGATGACTTGACCTTGATAAAGAATCGGTTCACCACCTTCCAGCATTCCCGAGAAGCTTTGCATGGTGACAAACCCGATCTGGCCTTTTTGAATCAGGCTTTCCAACACTTGTGAAGGAATCCGGCTGAGTGCTGAACAGCGTGCCTTTTCTACCGCTAGATTGGCAGTCATTGGAGATGCGCCATCTAGACGTTTCATCGCCAGCAGACAGCCCGAATCATCGACCAGTGCAATACTGACATTCCAGTTTTTCTGTTTGGCGTAATCGACAGCCAACTGCAGCAATTGCTCAGCATCCTGCTCGGTTAAATAGGCTTTGGTTTTCATTGTTTCATCTCTATATCGTCAATGCGAATTCAATTAGGTCGACACGAAAAAAGCCCAGAGACTGGGCTTTTTGCTTCCTGCCGGATTATTTCATTTCAGCAAAGGTTTCACGCGCAGCCTGAATGGTATAAGCAATATCTTCATCACTGTGGGCAGAGGAGATAAAGCCGGCTTCAAAGGCAGAAGGGGCAAAATTCACACCACGCTGCAACATGCCATGGAAGAATTCCTTAAATGCTTCCACATCGCAAGCCAGCATGGAATCAAAGCTGGTAATGTCCTCTTGATCGGTAAAATACAAACCAAACATCGCGCCCGCCTGCTGGGTCTTGAACGGAATGCATGCTTCATCGGCAGCCGCCTGTAATCCGCTCAACAACTTTTCCAATTGCGCAGAGAGATTTTCATAGAAGCCCGGGGCACGTAAATGCTTAAACATTTCAATCCCGGCGCGCATCGCCAACGGGTTACCGGACAAGGTTCCTGCCTGATACACCTTACCGAGTGGTGCAATGCATTGCATGATTTCGCGTTTCCCACCGAAAGCGCCCACTGGCAAACCTGCGCCAATAATCTTGCCCAAAGTGGTCAAGTCCGGTTTGACATTGTAATGCGCCTGCGCGCCACCTAAGGCCACACGAAAACCGGTCATCACTTCATCAATAATAAACACGGATTTATATTCATCACAGACTTCACGAATCGCTTGCAGGAAACCTTCCACCGGTTTCACCAGGTTCATGTTGCCCGCCACAGGCTCAACAATCACTCCGGCAATTTCATGGCCGAATTTGGCAAAACATGCTTTTAAGGTTGCAATATCGTTATACGGCAAAGTCAGAGTGTGTTTAGCAAAATCAGCCGGTACACCCGCTGAAGTCGCTTCGCCTTCGCCACTGGTCAATAATCCGGAACCGGCTTTCACCAGTAAAGAATCCGAATGGCCGTGGTAACAGCCTTCAAATTTCACGATCTTGTCACGGCCAGTATAACCACGCGCCAGACGGATCGCGGTCATGGTCGCTTCAGTTCCCGAGTTGGTCATACGCACCAGCTCAATCGACGGCATGATTTCACAGATAATATCGGCCAATGTGGTTTCATGAACCGTTGGCGCACCAAAGCTCAAACCGTCCTGCGCTGCTTCCTGTACCGCCTTGATAATCGCAGGATGGGCATGACCTAAAATCATCGGTCCCCATGAACCGACATAATCTACATAGCGTTTGTCATCTTCATCCCACAAATACGCACCTTGGGCTTTTTTAATGAAGACTGGTGTGCCACCTACCCCGTTAAAGGCACGTACAGGAGAATTGACACCGCCTGGAATATGTTTATTGGCCTGTTTAAATAACTGTTCTTGCTTTGCAGATAAACTCATGGAAAGTCTCAACTGATTTTAAATTCTAAATAACGATCAAATCTGGCTTAATTTTGGCTAAATAAGTTCGCCCAGGCCTGCACACGTGCAGGAATCTCTGGGGTTGGCAACGCCAGAATATCACTGATCACCGCACACAGGTTCGCACCACTTTGCACAACCACCCCGGAATTTTCCACCGTCAGACCACCAATCGCACAAATCGGCAGATCAAACTGTGGACGGGCAGCTTTTAGCGTTTCAAGGCCGATATGACCCGCTTCAGGCTTGGTTGCTGTTGCATAGATGGCACCAAAAGCCACGTAACTCGCGCCATCCTGTACCGCCTGTTCTGCCAGTGCAATCGAGTTGGCACAGGTTCGCCCAATGATGGCATCTGCTGGCAAACGGGATCTGGCTTCATAAATTTCGCCATCCGTTTGTCCCAAATGCACACCCAGCCCGAATTGCTCCGCCAGTTGCAGGTTGTCATTAATCAAAAAAGGCACCTGATACTGCTGACAGAGCTGCTGAATGCGTTCGATTTCAGCGGGCTGATCGGGTAGCGATACTTTTTTGCGACGATATTGCAAGATCGCCACATGGCCGGTTGCGAGCGCAGCCTGGAGTTTTTCCAGTAACAGATCAATCGGATGATCATTGGTGATCAGATATAAACCGCGCATAATTCCTCGCCTACCGACAGAAATACAAAAGACCTCGCGAGTATAGCAAAATCAGGCTCATGCTCTCTCCTCTTACGTTTATTTTATAAGGATTCGCGTGTTTTTCTTCCACATTTAAATGAGAAAACTATCCACGGATGATCAGCACATTCTTTCAGGATCTCTTCAGCCCATAATACCGCGATAGCCCAGATACAACACCAGATAGCGTGATACTTTGGCAATGCTGACCAAAATCAGAAAACGCCACCAGGATTCTTTTAAAAATCCGGCAATCAAGGTCAAAGGATCACCAATCACCGGTACCCAACTCAGCAATAGCAAACCCGAACCATACTTGGCATACAGCGCTTGGCTCTTAGCAATTTGCTGAGGCGAAAAAGCAAACCAGCGTTTATGCTGAAAATGCAACAATGAACGCCCCAGATACCAGTTGACTGTCGAACCAAGAATGTTGCCCACTGACGCGACCAAAATCAGCAGCCAAGGTGCATAGCCTGAGTAATGCAGGCTTGAAACCAGTACGGCTTCAGACTGTAATGGCAATAAGGTCGCTGCGCCAAAAGCACTGAGAAACAGGATCAACAGAATCATGCGTGTGTTCGATTCGGTTGATTTAAAGTAGGCGCATCCAACCGATTAGCCACGATATTTACCATAGACTTTCCAGGTATTGTTGTCCGCCAAGGGATCGCTATAACTGTCACTGCGCTGTTTACGCGGCTTATCGCGAGCGTCCACCAATTGAAAATGTGGCTCCACACTCAGCACAATCCCGTTGACATAAAACCGGGTACGCGTGTACTCACTCTGCCCATGCTGGAACACATAAGTGCGCAAATCAATAAATTCACGATGTGCCACTAATGCAGCCGTATCATCACTGTGCAACCACTGGCTCATCGCCTGCACCTGTTCCGGTTCAAACTGGCCGCACTTGTCGAGCAGACTGGCGATACCACGAAAGGTTTTCGATTCTTTGGCACGGGTTTTATTGATACGGATGCGATCGACATGAAAATAAAACAGCGGCAGATTCAGATGGCTGGGTAAATGCACGGCATCGAGGACTTCGTCTTGCATAAAAGGTTGAAACAGATCCTGAGCCCGTTCAATCAGTCCCTGCCACTGTCGATAGTAACCATCGACCTCATGCTTCTGGCCATAATAGATCGGCAACCCTTCCACATGCGCCAACTGCACGGGAGGCCAGATATTCTGTCGCAGTAAGGCAATGTCACTTTTCAGGCTTTGTACCGCAATCGCATCTTGCATTGGTGCATCCACACATACTTAGGCTATTTTTAGACTACGGCAAAGGTTCAGTTTCTGCAAGGCTTTGCCTATAATAGAGCCTTATTCTTGCGTTGGAAAATTGCCATGTCTCAAAAAATTGAAGCAACGGATGTCACTGAAGAAGAAGCGCTCAATGCTGTTTTTTTTGAACGTGCTGATGGATTTATCAAACAGGCCAATGAGTTTTGCCGTCCTCAACCCGGACAGCAGCCGAATCCCGCCGAGTTGCGTGGACAAGTGAGCGCGGCCATGCTGTTTGCAACTGCACGTTTTAATACTTGGGTGGCTGCCAACAATTTTAAAGATGGCAAGGAAATGCTGGATGCCAAAGATCAGGTGATGGCCTATCTGGTTCAGCAATTCCAGATGATGCTCGAAGACAATTACGATGAATACTGCGAGCAGTTTGATAACTATCTGCGTTTCCGTAAAAACGAGGAATTTCATCTGCACAAGCATGACCATGATCACGAGCATTAATCGCTCAAAAGAAAAGCCCCAGATGGGGCTTTTTTTACGACTTTTGTTTTGGCGCAGGCTGTCCATACTGGTCGGCCATTACCTCGACCAACTGTTCCGGTTTCAGATATTTCTGGATGACACGATCCAGATCTGCCTTGGTCAGTTTGGCAATTTGCTGGTCACGCTCCGCACGATGGGCCAGCGTTTTACCCAGCTCAAGCTGGCTGTTGAGCATACGGTGAATCGAGCGTTCATCTTCAAGTGAGGTGACACGCTGTTTCATAATGTCGGCTTTTGCGGCTTCCAATTCCTGCTCGGTCACACCACTGGCCAATAAATCTTTCAAGACTCTATGCACTGCCTGGCTCACCTGTGCCGCTTTGCCTGCGGTGTAGTTGGCTTCAATGGTCAAAGCTCCGACATCCTGATGCGCATCCAGTTCCAACTGACTGCCAAAACCATACACCAGTGCATTCTTCTCGCGCAGCTCTTGTGCCAGACGGGAAGATAGTTGTGAATTGCCTAAAATATGGCTCAGTACCAGCAAGGCCGGCGCATCCGCATGATAGATGCCGACTGGCATACTCAGCATACTCTGATAATTGCCAAACTCACGCTGTTCAGACAGCACATGTAACTGCTGGGCAGGATAACGGTGATATTGCGGTACCACTTTGCTGAAAGCCTGCTGAGAATTCCATTGTCCCAACTGCTGTTCCAAAGTTTTTTGCATACTGGCTGGATCAAACTCGCCGGTAATGGCGATTTGTGCATGATTCATGGCAAAAAACTGCTGATAAAGCTGTTTGACCTTGGCTTGAGTAGACTCATTCAGCTGCTGTTTGGCCCATTCAGGTTCAAAGTGATAACGTAGATCTCCCGGCTGATAAATTTCCAGTTGACGTGCCATGGTCAGTGCTGCCACGGTTTCCGGTTCGGTATAAGGACGGTTCAGGCTGGCCAGACTTTGTGCCTTGATCAGGTCAAACTGGGATTGCTCAAAGCTCGGTTGCTTCATCAGCCCGAGCACAAAATTGAAATAATCCGCGAACTGCTCTTTTTTCGCCTGGATGCGAATAGTCACCCCATTCCCGCTGGCTTCAGCGGTTGCTTCACCGCCTGCCGCAATCGAACGGTCGGCAATTTCTTGCAAGCTATGCTGATCTGTACCGCGTAGCAACAAATAAGCCATCAAGTCCAGCACCTCACCCTGTTTAAACAGGGATTGGGCATTGCCAAAATCAACGGTCAGCGTGGCATAGGTTTTATTGTCACGCGTCGAAGTTGGAAACAAGGCATAACGCAGGCCATTTTTCAGTTGACCGCGCTGGATTTTTTGTTCAGTCGTGTCTAGCAGTTGATGAGAGGCCGTCACAAACTGCTGCACTTCCTGGCGATAGATATTCGGATCTTTTAACGCTTGTGACGGCATTTGCTGGCTAGCCAATGTTTTGCTTGGCAAGGCCTTTTGCTGCACCGCCTTTTTTTGCGCTTCAGGAGTCGGTTGAATATCACCGGTGATGCGATGCTTGGCATTCAGGAATGCATCAAGCTGCTGGTTCACTTCAGGCAAACTCAACTGCTGGATGCGCTGCTGATCGGCAAAATACTGCGACCAGTTGCCGTCCTCCGTCACTACATAATCACTTAACATGCTTCCCACGGCCACCGCATTGGTGAGCAAACTGTCATGATCATTCTGAATCAGGTTTTTCACCCGTTTCAATTCCGTTTCAGTAAACGGTGCATTCTGCTCCACGCCCTGAGTCAGGCCTTGCTCGACCTTTTGAGCATCATGGTTCGGTGCATAAATTGCGCCGAGAAAAACTAGATTAAAATCCTTTTCTGACCAGGTGGTGGCCTGTACCTGAGTGCTCAGTCCGCTTTCCACCATGCCCTGATACAAATGCCCACTCGGCTGCATGGTATACAAATACGGCGTTAAAGCCAGAATTGGCTGTAACTGTTTATTCTGGCCATCCATATAAATGTGGAATCTGGCCAGATCACTGCCCTTTTTCACCACAAACTGACGCTGCTTGATCTGGCTGACATCTAACGGTGCCACTTTCGGTTGTGCAGGCACCTGACGTGCAGGAATCGGACTAAAGTACTGGTCGATCTGTTTCAGCACCTGGGCCTTATCAAATTTACCGGCAATCACCATCACCGCGTTATTCGGTGCATACCAGGTCCGATAGAAGCGTTGCAGTTCCGGCATCTTGATGGATTTCAATTCAGCCAGGTCACCAATCGGCAACCGTCCTAATGACTGGTTGCCATAGGCCGATTTCCACATCTGATCAATCAGCACAGCAAAAGGCTGATCCAAACGGATTTCACGTTCGCGTTTGACGATCTCAATTTCACTGGGCACAAACTTCTGTTGCAGTACCAGCTTATCCATGCGCTCGGACTCAAGATAGATGATCTCATTCAGCGCTTTCGCATCCGGGCGAACAATGTTGGTGTATTTGGTCGAGTAATAATCCGTGCTGGCATTGGTCATCAAGGTATATTGATCCAGACGGCGCTGAAACTCATCCCCTTTGACATTCACCGTGCCTTTAAACGCCAGATGTTCCAGCAAATGAGCCAAGCCGCCTTTGCCCTTTGGATCATTTAATGCACCCGTGAAGTACACCGTGTTCATAAACACTTTATTTTCTTTTTCATTCGGCGCAAGAATAACGCGGAAACCGTTGTCCAGCTTGTATTCTTCAATATTCTGCTGGCTTTTCACCAAGACGACTTCTGCACCTGAGACGGCACTGACCGCCATCACGCACATAGCAAGGGTAAGTTGCTTGAACCGCATCAACATAATCGTTCCAATTTTCTTTGAGGATTTCAAACCGTTATCGAGTTTTATAATAAAAAATCAGGCTATTTTTAAATAGTAGAGTTTTGCAAATACAGCCTAGCACACACACGGGTGATGCGGAGAAAAGATCTGTTTTTATAACAGCAACTCGGCGCGCATATACATTTTGGCATAGCCAGAAATTTCGATACGTCCATCGGCCTGTAAACAACACTCCAACTCACCACCACGTTTGGATGCCTGATAAGCCAGAATACGCGGCTTCTGCAACTTTTCCGCCCATAGTGCAGCGATACCGGTATGCAACGAGCCAGTGACCGGATCTTCAGGAATCCCCTGATGCGGAGCAAAATAACGGCTGACACAGTCATAAGCAGCCCGGCCAGGTGCAGTGACAGCTACACTGCGTGCATAGTCTTGGCCAATCTGTTCGATCAAGCGCATGTCCGGCTGTAGCTGTTCTACGGTTTCGGCATCCTCACACAACACAATAAAGGCCTGACTGTTTGTATACACTTCAACGAGATGATCCAGTCCCAGCGCTTGCGTCAAGGCTTTGGGATAATCTTCCACACGATACGGCATACGTACCGGAAAATTCATCTGGATCTTGCCGTCCTGCACTTGCGTAATATGAAACACGCCCAAGTCAGCCACATGAAAATGGATCTGAGACACAGTGGTATAGTCTTGAAACAGTACAAAACTGCTGGCCAAAGTGGCATGCCCACAAAAATCGACTTCATTGGTCGGTGTGAACCAGCGAATGGCATAGTTTTCAGCATCAATGATTTTGACAAAAGCCGTTTCGGAAAGGTTATTTTCCATCGCAATGTTCTGCATCAAAGATTCGTCCAGCCATTCTGGCGTGATCAACACGGCGGCAGGATTGCCCTGAAACAGATTGCGGGTAAACGCATCAACCTGATACATCTTCATATGACTGTTCTCTCTTCATGTTCATGCCGTTCTATCCCAACGGAGCATCGGGTTTTCGCCTATGCTAGGCAGCAGGATTGGGCTTCTTTTATAATACAAAACATGACATTTTCCAGAAGAATGAATCGTTATGTTTGCCCATCTACAGCCGGTTGAACTCGAAAAATCATATCGTTTAATCAATCACGGACCGACTGTTCTTGTGTCTGCACAGTATCAGGATGAACGTGATGTAATGGCAGCATCTTGGGCCTGTGCCGTCGAATTTTCTCCAGCCAAAGTCAGCGTGGTACTGGATAAAAGCTGCAAAACCCGCAGCCTGATTGAACAGTCCGGTTACTTTGCCTTGCAAGTAGCGACCTTAAAACAGCTGGAGATACTGTACCATTTGGGAACGCACAGCTTGTATGATCTTCCCGACAAACTCAAGCAGAGTGGAGTCCGTTTATTCCAGTTTGAAGGCTTCGAGCACATTCCAGTCGTGCAGGATTGCTCGGCTTGGCTGTTATGTCAACTGATTCCTGAACCGCACAACCAGCAAAACCACGATCTGTTTATGGGTCGTGTGGTGGCAGCTTTTGCGGATGACCGGGTGTTCCATCATGGACACTGGCATTTTCAGGATGCCGCGCCGGAATGGCGCAGCCTGCATCATGTCGCGGGTGGACATTTTTATACGATTGGTGAACCTGTCAGCGCCAAAAATGCAGTCACACGCTGATCTCTCAAAGACAAAACCCACGGTCAACGCGGGTTTTGACTGGATTACCAATGGGAACATTATTCCATATTGTTGATAATCGCCTGGCCAAATTCGGAACAACGCAACAAGGTTGCATCTGGCATCAGACGTTCAAAGTCATAGGTCACGGTTTTTGCTGCAATCGCTCCCGATATCCCTTTGATGATCAAATCCGCTGCTTCGGTCCAGCCCATGTCACGCAGCATCATTTCCGCAGACAGGATGATCGAACCCGGGTTGACCTTGTCCTGCCCCGCATATTTTGGTGCAGTACCGTGCGTGGCTTCATACATGGCGATAGCCCCGCCAATATTGGCACCGGGTGCAATCCCGATCCCGCCAACTTCAGCCGCGAGTGCATCGGAAATATAGTCACCGTTCAGGTTCAGTGTGGCAATCACTGAGTAATCCGCCGGACGCATCAGGATTTGCTGCAAAAAGGCATCTGCGATCACATCTTTAATGATAATGTCCTTGCCGGTTTTAGGATTTTTAATCTTGACCCAGGGACCACCATCAAGCAGCTCGCCACCAAAACGTTCCAGTGCGATTTCATAACCCCACTCTTTAAAGGCTCCTTCGGTGTACTTCATGATGTTGCCTTTGTGCACCAAGGTTACAGAAGGCTTGTCATTGTCGATTGCGAACTGGATGGCTTTACGCACCAGACGCTGCGTGCCTTCTTTCGAGACCGGCTTAATGCCAATGCCGCAGTTCTCTTCAAAACGGATCTTGGTGACACCCATTTCTTCTTTTAAAAATTTGATGACTTTTTTCGCTTCTTCAGAATCCGCTTTCCATTCAATCCCAGCATAGATATCTTCCGAGTTTTCACGGAAAATCACCATGTCGGTCAATTCGGGATGCTGCACCGGTGAAGGTACGCCCTCAAACCAGCGCACCGGACGTACACAGACATAAAGATCCAATTCTTGACGCAACGCCACGTTCAGAGAACGGATCCCGCCACCGACTGGCGTGGTTAAAGGCCCCTTGATCGAAACCACAAATTCACGCAGAGCCTCAAATGTTTCTTCCGGCATATAGCTGCCATAGATGGTATTTGCTTTTTCACCGCAATATACTTCCATCCATTCGATCGAACGTTTGCTACCATAGGCTTTCAACACGGCTGCATCGACAACAGCCTTCATTGCTGGTGTAATATCAACACCAATCCCATCGCCTTCAATGAACGGGATGATTGGATGGTTGGGTACATTAAGGGATAAGTCAGCGTTTACTGTAATTTTTTCACCGTCCGCTGGTACTACGATCTTCTGATAACCCATTGTGCAGGTTCTCCTCATGGCGCTGGCAAATTATAAATGTAGGCTTATTTTTAGGAATATACTTTTATCTTTTGTATACGCGTTTTATCTTAGAGCAAATGAATTCTTGAGGTGATTTTTGTGGAAAATATGATCATTTTTCCAATGAATCCATCCTCGCTATTTACTTATTTTTTACAGACTAAAGTTGCAATTTTTCATGAAAATCGTTCTATTTAACAAGCCCTTCGACGTCATGTCGCAATTTCGTGAAGATGAAAAGCATTTGACGCTCTCGCATTTTATTCACGATCCTGACTTGCGTATTGCCGGTCGTCTGGATTTGGATTCAGAAGGATTAATGTTTTTAACGGATCACGGCGGACTGAATCAGTTTATTACCAATCCGGCCAGCAAAAAATACAAGACCTATCTGGCTCAGGTCGAAGGTGAAATTACCGAAGAAGCTCTTGAGCAGTTGCGCAAAGGGATTGAACTCAATGATGGTATGACCCTGCCTGCACGCGCGCACAAAGTGGATGAGCCGACCTGGTTATGGGAACGTCATCCACCTGTACGCTACCGTGCCAGCGTGCCAACCTCTTGGGTGGAAATCCAGATTTGTGAAGGTCGTAACCGCCAAGTGCGCCGCATGACAGCTACTGTCGGCTTCCCGACTTTACGACTGATCCGCACCAAAATCGGTTCCATCGATTTGGTGCAAATGGGATTGCAACCTGGTGAGCAGAAAGAAATTGAACCTCTACTTTACCCAGACTTTAAAGATGTGCCAGCAGAACAGCCCTATCGCTCGCGTTCTTACGTGAAAAAACCGGGCGGTACTGGTGGAAAACCACTGCATCAAAAGAAAACCAAAGAAGGTGAAAAGAAAAAACCATCTGGCACCAAGCGCATCTGGCAGATGGATGAAAGCGAAAAACCGCGTCGCAAGACCAACGGTACGACCCGTCCCAACACCAAAAGTCGCGGCCGTCGTCCTCGCTAATCCTTTCGCTTACACCGTCTTGGGAAATGTTAAGCGAAATATCACACCTTGTGCTTGGTTCATCACGGTCGCCTGACCGTGATGTAACTGCATAATCGAAGCCACAATCGCCAGCCCTAAGCCTCCCGTCTGCGCTTTGCTGTGCCGACTACGATCCACCTGGTAAAAACGTTCAAAGAGATGCGCGAGATGGTTTTCCGGAATCGTAATGCCTTCGGTCAGCACCTCAACGTGAATGTCTGTTTCACTCTGCTGTGCGCACAGCAGGATTTTTCCGCCCCATGGGCCATAATCAATGGCATTCATCAACAGGTTGGATAAGGCTCGCTTGAAAAGATCGGGATGGGCGCTGAGTTGTAAATCCGGGGTGATCTGGACATCAATCTGCATCTGACGCTCTTCAGCCAGAAAGGCAAAATACTCCACCACCTCCGCAACCACGCTTGCGACATGAAACGGCACCCGCTCTAGCGGCACAGTGCTCTGTTCAGCACGCGCAATAAACAGCATGTTATCAATCATGTGTTTGAGGCGTTCATATTCTTCCAGATGCGAATCTAACAGCTGTTCCAGCTCCTGCGTTTGCCGCGGCTGCATCAGCATAATCTGAGTTTGTCCCATCAGGTTGTTCAAGGGGGTACGCAATTCATGGGCAATATCTTCGGAAAAACGCGCCAACTGTTCATAACTGGCCTGAATTTTTACCAGCATTTCGTTCATGGCCAGACGTAACTGTTCCACTTCCAATGTCGAACTGGCGATATCCAGCAGCTCACCACGTTCGGGATGATGAATCATTTGCGTTTGTAGCACCAGCGCATTCAGCGAGCGCAACAAATATTGCCCTGCCCAGCGTGCCAGTAATGTGGCCAAGACAGTACCCAACAGACTCAATAGTACCAGCCGACCCAAATAAGCATTCAGGATCTGATCGCCTTCATCCAGCTGTTTACCTGCCAACAGCAGATAGGGCTGTTGCTGGAATAACACGGTTTTATAGGCCAGCCGGGTCGTAGCATTGTGCGGTTGATTATTCAGGTAAATGATTTCTGGACTTGTAGGCAAAGGTGGTAATTGAATTTGTAAGGGATTGATCGAGATCAGGGTCTGCTGTGCATTTCTCAGCATCAACAGATTATCTTCCTGCCCCAACATATTTTCATACAGTTCAGGATGCACAATTAAGATCTGGAAGCTTTGCTGGTCTTGTAAAAACAGCTCAATCCGTTCCAGTCGTGCTTTTAAAGCCTGATCCTGCTGTTCAGCCACGATGCGCTGCATCTGCTGGTAAGACAACACACCGATACAGCCAAACACCACACAGCAAATCAGGCCAAAGATCCAGCTGAGCCGTGCAATTAAACTTAAATTTCGCCAAAACTTCATGGCAATACATCCAGTTTATAGCCCAGACCGCGAATGGTATGAATCAGTTTCGGCTGAAAATGGTCATCTATTTTGCCACGCAAACGGCGAATGGCGACATCCACCACATTGGTGTCGGTATCAAAATTAATATTCCAGACCGATGAAGCGATTTGTGCTCGGGTCAGCACCTCACCACGATGCTGCATCAGCAACTGTAACAAGGCAAATTCTTTCTGGGTCAGCTCAATCTTGATTTGGTCACGATGCACCGTATGTTGCACACGATGCAAACACAAATTTGCGACCTGATAGCTTTCGTTTTCCATCTGCCCACTACGGCGCAAAAGACTTTTAACCCGGGCCAACAATTCAATATACGAAAACGGTTTGACCAGATAATCATCCGCCCCTAGCTCCAGTCCTTTCACCCGATCCAGCACATGATCTTTTGCGGTCAGCATCAGTACAGGCACTTTAGTAAAAGTTCTCAGGGTTCTAAGAACCTGCCAGCCATCTAGCTCAGGCAACATCACATCCAGAATCACCAGATCAAAATGGTATTCTTTTAGGCAAAGCAAAGCGTGCACACCATCTTGCGCAAGCGAACAGAAATAACCGGACTCTGTTAAGCCTTTGGCCAGAAAACTGGCAATTTTGGCTTCATCTTCAACAATTAAAATATGCATGTCGCTAGTCTAGCCTGTATCACCAGAAGAAAGATGACAAAGCTGTAATCTGATTATCATCTTGCCGAGGCTTGAGAGAATTTAAGCTAGTCGCATCATTTTAGTTTATCTCAACGCATAATGAAGAAATTACTTTTCAGCCTAGCCTTTTCTAGTGGCCTGTTAGCCCAAACCGTCTGGGCGACGCCGGCTACAGCCTATATTCTTGATTTAAAACTTTCCAATCAATTGGCACAGCAGGTTATGCAAACCTGCATTAAAAAAAGTAAACCTGCTGCGGTAGTAATTCTAGATCAGACTGGGCAGGTGTTGGCGAGCCAGCGACACGAAAGTGTTGGCCCGCATAATCTGATTGCAGCACAACGCAAGGCTTTCACTGCCTATTCCACGAAAACCAGCACCTTGGATTTTATGCGTTCTGCTCAGAAAAATCCGGATGCCACCAACCTGAATACACTGCCTGAACTCCTGCTGCTTGGAGGTGGCGTCCCGCTTTTGTATAAAAACCAGCTGCTGGGTGCCGTAGGTGTCGCAGGTGCAGGCGGTTCGGTACAGGATCATGCCTGTGCACAACATGCAGTTGGTCAAATGCTTAAAACCCTTGAGAACTCTCAACGCTAAAAAGGATACGTCATGAAAAAATTACTGTTCGCAACCGCTAGTCTGTTTCTTTCCAGTTATACGCTGGCGCAGAATCCATTGAGTGTGCATGTGCTGAACCTGGAAAATGGCTTGCCTTCAGCTGAGGTAAAAGTGACCTTAGAAGAACAGCAACAAGGCAAATGGGTACAGATTGCGCAGGCCACGACCAACGCACAGGGCCGGATTAGCGGGCTTTTCCCAGAAAATAAAACATTTGTCAAAGGACTGTATAAAGTGACCTTTAAAACCGGAGACTGGTTCCAACAACGTCAGCAAAAGACCTTCTTTCCAGAAGTTCCGGTCATTTTTACCGTGGATGGTTCAGTCAATCACTACCATATTCCACTACTGCTCAGCCCTTATGGTTATTCAACCTATCGGGGCAATTAATCTTGTCTAAACTCAGAAGGCCCGCAACTGGGCTTTCTTTTATCTTGCCATTTCGGATCTATAATGCTATTTATGATTCAAATTATAATTAATTTAAAATAAAACGTATCTAAAAAGGAGTTTTGCTATGGATCAGCCCGTCAACCAGATGTTTAATCAGGACATGTTAATGCAGCAATTGGGAGCCCATCTGGTTTCACATCAACACAATACGGCGCAAGTTGAACTGAAAGTGACTGAACAGCATTTACAGGGCCATCAAACCTGTCATGGCGCAGTCATTTTTGCACTAGCGGATGCGGCTTTTGCAATTGCCTGTAATAGTGGTGAACATCCGGCGGTCGGCCAGCATTGCAGTATTAATTATTTAAAACCCGGCTTATTGGGCGATACCTTAACCGCGAAAGCTGAACATAAAGCCAGTAGTGGCCGTAGTGGAATTTATGACATTACCATCAGCAATCAGAAACAGCAGGTTGTTGCTGAGTTTCGTGGAACTTCGCGTTTGATTGTTAAGTAATCGTTATTTTGTTTTTTTAAAGCTCATGAAAGTGGGCTTTTCTCATTTAAACCCAATCTCCTATACACGTTATCTATTTCATCTAAATTGAAATATATTTTAATTGGGATAATATCCTCCTTATTCTTATAAAAACTTGCAAATATTATCGGCTCATTTCTTATTTCAGATTGATATGTAGATATCGCTATAGAATTTAAATAATCGAAGTAAGGATCTCGTCTAATAATTTCGGCAACTTTGTCGAAATAATCTGACGAAACATCCCAAGCATAACCATTATAATCAATACACGATTTATCGATGAATTTTAAAGTGTCTTTATATTTAGTTCCGTCCTTATATAAATCCTCAATCTCAATGCAGTTAAACCTATAACTATTAGGTTCAAGTTCGATTTGGTAATACTTGATTCCTCTGCCTTGCAATTCTTCCATCACTTGTTCTTGACATACTTTTGCAGCAGTCTCAGGAAGTTCCTCATTTTGAGATGACAAATCTTGTATAGTCTTAGGCATGCGCAAACCGAAATAAATTGCTTTTACTGCTCGAAAGTCATACTGTACTCTTCCATAATTATCCGTAACAATTCTAATTTCTTGTTCGTGTGCCCAGCTTGTTGATTTAGTACCTGACGTATACTGAAGTAATTTTTGAAAACTCTTATTATCATTATTAAGAAGTTTTTTTAAATCCAATTTTGGGGCAACATCTTGATACATAACATCAAGTGATATACTAGAGGATGTCCACTCCATTAGTTTTTCTAAATCATATTCAATACAAAAACCTGCATGAGAATCTGCATAATAGGCCCAAAGCAACTCATGCATAGCTGTTTTACTCAATGAATAAATGCCAACTTTTTCACGGATCTTATTACAAAGGTTATTCACACAATCTTTTAAATTAGCAACATCTTGAGCATATGTTTTTTCTAATAATTCGATTTGGTGATGAATCTGATCCTCTAAGAATAAATTTTCAAAGGGATCATTTAATCTGGATGGATGCGGAGCATAAAAATAATCATCTTTCAAAGAATTTAAATCACGCTGTGTACCATATCTATATTTGTATACTTTCATACTTTACTAACTTTTTTCTGTTTATAACAAAAAACCGATGTCTTTAACATCGGTTTTTTCACTTTAATCTGGTAATAAATTAAGCCTTTAACCAAGTCTCCAGTTTTGCCTGATCTTCAACTTTTAGCTCAACCGTGGTTAACCCAGTTTCCCCACCCTGCACTTCAAACTGCATCAATTCATCACGGCGGAAAGCAAACACTGTAAAAGTCCCCTGCTGTTTGGCGTATTTGGCCAGGAGTTTTTCTGAAGCTTTCAAACCATCAATCGCGATAATCACATCATTGGCAGAAAGGCCGGCTTGTGCTGCTGCACCATCACGGCGTGCTTGCTGAACCATTACGCCTTCAGGTTTATCTACCAGTTTCAAACCAAATGGCAAAGACTTGTCATTTTTCAGCGCGTAACTGAGACCAAACTCAGGCAATAACTGATCCAATGGCAATTCATCGGTGGTATTGATCAGGTGATTGATCTGCTCCACCCATTTTTGACCGGTAAGCTGTTCACAGATTTCAAAAATGCTGCGCTCATGCACCTGAATGCCCTGTTGTGCATTTTCATACAATTTACGCATCACGGCATCCAGACTCGAACCACGTAACCGCAGCCCTAAATCCAGACACAAGGCCACCAGACAGCCTTTGTTGTAATAGCTGGTGCCAGCATTGTTGGAGTTTTCATCCTGGCGGTAGAATTTCACCCAGGCATCAAAACTGGATTCAGCGACTGTTTGAATGAAACGCCCTGGATTCTGCAGATAACGGTCAATCTGGGTTTTTAGCAATTTCAGATAAGAATCTTGTGAAACCACGCCACTACGTAGCAAGATCAGATCATCGTAATAAGACGTGAAACCCTCAAAAATCCACAGCAGTGAGGTATAGCCTTCCTTATTCAGGTCGTAATTGACGAAATTTTCCGGACGGATAAATTTTACCAACCAAGAGTGGAAATATTCGTGGCTGCACAATCCCAAGAAACGTTGATAGTCTTCTGAAGGTTCCGCAGGTTCATCGGCTTTCGGCAAGTCTTCACGTGGGGTAATCAGACTGGTACTGTTCGGATGCTCCAGACCACCATAACTGTTGCCCGTCGCTATGGTCATAAAGGTATAGTCTGCAAAGGGTGCGGAACCGAACATCGCGATTTCAGTGGCACAGATTTTTTCAATGTCCTGCTTCATGCGCGCGGCATTCATGGCGTGCTGGCCAGACACCACAAACTCATGTGAAATGCCCTGTGCTTCAAAGCTGAAACGGGTTTGCTCTGCCAGCTCAAAAGGCGCATCAATCAGTTCCGCATAGTTTTGTGCTTTCAGTGTGTAACGACCACGTACCAGACTTTTCGCAGTCAAACCGGTGGCCAATTGAAAATGCTTGAGCTCATCCGGCAGGAAAATTTCCAGCTCAATCGGTGCCAGCTCTTGGCCTTCCAGCCCCAGACAGGCACAGGCCGGATTGACGTATAAACGGTTCTGATCGACATAGGCACCGCGTACTGACAGATCATAGGCATACACATCATATTCCACGGTGATCAGTTCGTGATCGGTGTTAAACAGACGCCATTTGTTTTTTTCGAACTTGCTGATTTTCAGTTGGCGGCCCGCTTCGTCGTAGGCTTTGACGGCTTCAATATGTTTGGCAAATTCACGGATCAGGTAGCTGCCGGGAATCCAGCTCGGCAACCAGAGCACCTGGTTGGGATTTGCCAAAAAACGCGCTGTAACGTGGATTAAATGTTGACGGTAATCATCGAACTCAATTTGATAATGCAACATAAGTCGGTATTCAGAAGCTATAAGCAGATAAATTGGCAATTAGCTTAACATTTTTTTATCCCTGATGCGGGTCTGTATTATTTGTCTACAAAATGGACTAGCCTTGCGAAAAAAAAAGGCATAGCATGCCGGTGTTTTCTGCATTTATTGCCACGGGATGGCACAACAAGGTATTGTCCGTTGAAAAGTTTCATTTACCTCTTTGCATTCTTCAGTTTTCTCTGCTCGACACTGGCCAATGCCAGCCTGCTCAATATTGTTCCAGAATCGGTTGAAGCTGAGGCCTGGACCATTGTCGATGCCCATTCCGGGCAAGTGATTGCCGAGCATAATAGCCATGTACAGCGTGCACCTGCTTCTCTCACTAAAATGATGGTAGCCTATATTGCCCTCAAGGAAATTCAGGCAGGTAAACTGCGCAAAGACGAAGTACTTACTGCAACACCGGTGGTGAACATGGTGCAGTGGGATGAATCGCAAATGTACCTGAAACCGGGTGAAAAGATTTCAGTGGATCAACTGTTGGCTGGTTTGGTGGTGATGTCAGCCAATGATGCAGCGGTGACTCTGGCGGAACGGATTTCAGGCAGCGTACCTAAATTCGTTGCCCGTATGAATCAGGAAGCCCAAGCCCTCGGCATGAACAATACCCATTTTGCCAACCCGGCCGGGATTTCCATGCCCGACCATTTTTCCAGTGCACACGACTTGGCACTGCTCGGTGAAGCACTGGTGACCACTACACCCGATTATCTGTTTTATTCCAAGCAGCAAAGTTTCAGCTATAACCAGCGTTTCCACCGTGCCACTAACTTGTTGTTAAAACAGGATCCTACAGTCGATGGTTTAAAAACCGGTTTTACCAAAGCCGCTGGCTATAACCTGGCCGTCACGGCCAATCGTCCAACCTTAAATCCAGACCTACAAAACCGTCGTCTGATTGTAGTGGTCATGGGAACCAAGAGTGCGATCAAACGGGCTGAAGTTGCGCACAAACTGATGAACTTGGCCTATAACTACACCCGTGATGAAGTGGTGATTAAGCGCCATCAACTACTCGCAGAACTGCCAGTGGTCAAGTCCACCTTAAAAATGTTCAAACTGGAAACTGAACAGCCGAAAACGGTCACCACTTCTTTATATGACCATCCCTACCCGATTGACCTGCAGGCTTTTGACAATCAGCGTCAGCGTTTGGTGCTGAATAATCTGACCATTGAGCCGCTACAGACTACAAAAACCCGTCTGAACATTGAAGTACATGAAAAACAACTCACCGCCCCATTGGCGCAGATCATGCAACTGGCCAGTGTGCATGTTTACCAAAATAATCACCTAATCCAGACCATCCAGATTCAAGCCAAAGTACAGATTGAAGAAGCCAATATTTTCCAGCGTTTCTGGATGTGGTTGGTTAACTTGCTCCCTTTTGGTGATCAATCCAGCTATATGGTAAAAACCTACCCTCTGGATTAATGTTTAGACCCTAAACATTCGTGCTAAGAGAAAAAAGATGGCTGAATCTGCCATCTTTTTTATGCCTGACGCATACCCTATACCCTATCTATAGACCAAAAACCTGCCACATTCACTACAAGACAAATCTATGGCTGTTTTAAATTCTTAGAACAAAGTACGATTTCATCTTCTCTTGAACAGCGAGCATTTGTAAAGCGACTAGGTCAAGTGACTGTGCAAGATCCAGATCAGCACATGAAGGACAAAAAAACTATTGATCAATCCTCTTTACTGATGATCTACGGTGATGCTGAAATGCAACCTCATTGAATCCAAGTTTTTATGTGAAAAAAATTGCCCCTTCTAAAAAAAATAATCTTGAAATTATCCAATCAACCCTAATTAATGAGTGAATTGACATCAAAAAGTAGAAATTTGCGCGAAGGTAGTCTACAAACGCCGCTTTTCACTTTATGATGTAACCCTGAAAAAATTGAATGGATCAATAACATGACCGCTATTGCAGATAACCACGTGGTTTCATTCCACTACACTTTAACAAATGCTGAGGGTGAAACTCTTGACCAGTCTCAAGGTGAACCACTTGCCTATTTGCACGGTGCAGGCAACATCATCCCTGGCCTAGAAAAAGCGCTTTTGGGTAAAACAGTGGGTGAGAAATTCACTGTAAACGTGCCTGCAGCAGAAGGTTATGGCGAATACAACCCAGCACTTGTACAAGAAGTTCCAGTACAAATGTTCCAAGGCGTAGAAAATGTACAGCCTGGCATGCAATTCCAAGCGCAAACTGATGATGGCGTACAAATCGTTACTGTTAAAGCGGTTGAAGGCGACAACGTGATCGTTGATGCCAACTTCCCATTAGCGGGTCAAGATTTGACGTTTGAAGTTGAAATCGTTGAAATCCGTGAAGCTTCTCAAGAAGAACTTGATCACGGTCACGTACATGGTGCAGGTGGTCACCACCACTAAGATCAACTTGATCGATAAAAGCAAAGCTTCGGCTTTGCTTTTTTTATGCCTGCACGGCTGATCTTCACAGATTTTTCTCAGGTCTGCAGCATAAAATATCGCTATAGCTAATTTTGCAGAGTTTGGATCACATGTCGGCTTATCAACTCATCTGGTTTCGTCAGGATTTACGCATTCAGGATCATGCTGCTCTCTGGCACGCTCAACAGGCTGGCCCTTGTATCGCACTGGTGATTTTGTCTCCTGAACAAAGCCGTTTACATGATGATGCCCCGATCAAGCTCGACTTTTATCTACGCCAGCTCGTACAACTGAAACAGCAGCTGAATGCACTCAACATTCCCCTGTTGATTGAAACCGTCAATCTCTATGGGGACATTCCAGCTTTTATTCATCAGTTGATGCAACAGCTTGAGATTTCACAAGTGTTTGCCAATATGGAACTGCCGGTCAATGAACAGCAACGTGACCAGCAGGTCGCGGCTTATCTCCAGCAGAATGGTCAACGTTTCACGCTGCTACAAGATCGTACCCTGTTCCCAGTCGCCAGTATTCGTAACAAGACGCAGCAGCCTTATCAGGTCTTTACAGCCTTTAAGAATGCCTGCTACGAGCGTCTGCAGCATAGCCTACCAGGTTGTTTCCCGGCTCCACACCTACAGCAACAGAACTGGCCGGATCTCAGTGCTTTCAATCAGCAAATTCCTGAGCTAGAGGCCTGTTTCGGCTATACGGTCACGGCGAAACAACAAGCTTTATGGCCCGTGGGTGAACAACATGCGCTGTCTGTGCTCGATGATTTTGTTGAACAGCGGGTCAAACAGTATAAAGAACAACGTGACTTTCCAGGTATCAGGGGAACCAGCCAGCTGTCTGGCTATTTAACCATTGGTATCTTATCCGTGCGTCAATGTATCCGGGCACTGTTTAGAGAGCAGCAAGGACAATTTATTCTGGACAATCCCGGGCAGCAGACCTGGCTGAATGAGTTGCTCTGGCGTGAATTTTACCAGCATATTCTGTTTGATTTCCCGCAGGTGTCCAAACACCGTGCCTTCAAAACCGCTACAGAACAAGTGCAATGGCGTGATGACCCGGAAGGTCTACAGCGCTGGCAACAAGGTCAAACCGGCATCCCAATCGTGGATGCAGGCATGCGACAATTGCTGGCGACGGGCTGGGTGCATAATCGGGTGCGTATGATTGTGGCGATGTTCCTGACCAAGAATCTGTTGATTGACTGGCGCCTCGGGGAACAGTGGTTTATGCGGCACTTAATTGATGGAGAGCTTGCCGCCAATAACGGTGGCTGGCAATGGTGTGCCTCCACAGGTACGGATGCAGCACCGTATTTTCGGGTGTTTAATCCAATCAGCCAGTCCGAAAAATTTGATGCGAACGGTGATTATATTCGCCAATGGGTGCCTGAACTGGCACATTTAAGCGCAGAACAGATTCATGAGCCGTATGGCAAAAATCCGATATTACGACTGAATTATCCACGTCCGATAGTAGATTTAAAATCCAGCCGCGTGCGTGCGATTGAGGCTTTTAAAAATCTTTAATAATGTCCAATTCAAACCAAATAGAACAGAAATTTTTATAGCCACACTTTCAATGAGTTGCTGAAAACGGCGGGATTGATGAAGAAATACGATAGACCTTGGTAACAAAACTTTACTTTCCCATGGTATACTCCATTTGTTCATCTACCCAACGGTATTCTAGTTGAATTTGGCATTTCCTTTGCTAAAAATACACTGATTGAACTGCTAGATTGGATTCTCTCCCTATCCAGGAAATACTGCTCGTTCAGATCAAGCTTGCGTCAACAAAATCGCCCTTTAGATTTTGTTTTTGGCATTTATCCCAATCAGACCTCCAAGCAACAATCAAAAACTGAATGGTGCTGATACAGAACTGTATCCGCCTTGATCGTTCAACGAAGTCAAGACGACGAAATTAAGTGTAACCAAGAAACACATGGATGCTTTCGCGTGTAATGGATTGAAGTCCTTGATAGGATTTTGAGCTCATTTCATTCGACTGCATTATGATGAATGCATTTGGCCAAGTTTTTTTAATTTTCGGCAGCAGTGAATTTGATGTGTCTTTCTGCGGTTAACTCAAAGATCTAGTCGCCATTTGGTGTGCATATAACACATGCACCAGCGTAATTCCGCATTATACGTCTAGTCATTGAATCAGCGAATACGATAGATGTACTCAATCTTGTTTCTTTTAGCGGACATTATTATGCGTAATTTTTTTATAGTATTTCTCATCTCCTATGCTTTAGTGGGCTGTCAAGGTGCTGTTACACCTCAGCCACCAACTAATCAGCCACTGATCCAAGATACGCCTAGCGGTTGGGTCGGTTAACTGAAAAAGCCCCAATCATGGGGCTTTTTTTACCACACGACGATCAATAAAATCAGCCTAATCGCTTTAATTTACACGCCAAAACAGCTACTTAAAACTATAAAAAACGCTAGCCAACGCCAGAATTGATTTAGGCCTGCCGAAATGTTCTACGAATTTCGACGGATGGATTAGCTCTATATCCTCAGGCAGTCTGTTCATCGCGCTTAAACACCAATTCTTGTGCAGTAGAATTATCCGCATCAAAATAATAGCCTTCGCTGTTAAAGGCTTTGAGATCTTCTGCACCTTGAGGTTGATGTTCAAGCATAAAATGCACCATCAGACCACGGGCTTTTTTGGCATAGAAACTGATCACTTTGTATTTGCCATTTTTCTGGTCTAAAAACACGGGTTTGATGATCTGTGCCTGAACCTGCTTTTCTTTTACCGCCTTGTAGTATTCATCAGAAGCCAGATTGACCAATAAATCAGATTCAGCATCCAGCAGATCCGCATTGATTTGCTGGGTGATGATTTCTCCCCAGAATTCATACAGGTTAGATCCACGTGTATTGCGTAATTTGGTTCCCATTTCCAGACGGTAGGGCATCATCAAATCTAGAGGTCGCAACAACCCATACAGACCAGAGAGCATACGCAGTTGTTGCTGTGCAAGATCAATTTGTTGGTCATTCAGCTGATAGGCATTCAGACCGGTATAAACATCCCCTTTAAAGGCAAACAGAGCCTGACGGGCATTTGCCAGGTTAAAATCCGGCTGCCAATCCTGAAAACGCGCAACATTCAATTGCGCAATCTTCTCACTCACACTCATCAGGCTAGCAATCTCGGTCGCAGACAATTTCTGGCAATCCTGAATCAACTCCTCTGAATGTTGCAGTAAGCGCGGGAAGGTATGAAGATCTGTGGGTAAGGCAGAATCGTAATCGAGTGTCTTAGCAGGAGAAAGAAGAGCGAGCATGGATAACCTGGTCAAATAATAATGAATCAAACGATAACAGTCGGCTCATTTTAACGCCACTTTATGTTTTTGTTGCGTCAAGGCAGTAAAATATTCCTTCTTCCATTTTCTCCTGTGCCTGTATGTCTGAACAAATTTTTATCCCTGGTCCTGTCGGTCAAATTGAAATTTTTGTTGATGCGCCGCAGGATAAAATCAAAGGCTTCGCGGTCGTTTGCCACCCTCATCCGCTACAAGGCGGCAACCCACAGCATAAAGTGCCTGCCCTGCTGGCGCAGATTTTTGTGGAACAAGGCTATGTGGTCTATCGTCCAAGTTTCCGTGGTTCAGGTCAAAGCGCTGGCGTACATGATGATGGCTTTGGGGAAACACAAGATATTTTGGCCGTGATTGCGCACTTAAGAAACCTGTATCCAGATTTGCCTTTTTATGCCGGTGGTTTCAGCTTTGGTGCGCATGTGCTGGCCAAGTGTCAAGCCAGTCTAGACATAACCCAACAGCCACAACAACTGATTCTGTGTGGTCTACCGACAGGGAGTGTCATTGGTTTACGCCATTATCAGACTCCAGACATTCAGGGTGATCTGCTGTTTTTGCACGGCGAACAGGATGACATTACTCTGCTTTCGGATTTAATTGCTTGGGCATCTCCACAAAAACATCCCATCACGATTTTACCGGGAGCCAATCATTTCTTTACCGGTTATCTCAAACAGCTCCGTCATGAAATCAAGCGCTTTCTGCTGAGTCCTACGCGCTAAAATATAATGTCTAAACATTTCATTCAGTAAGATATCAAAAAAGCAGCAAAAGCTGCTTTTTTAGGATTTTTCAGATCAATGCCTTTTACTTCCACTCAAACCCGCTAAAACGATCGTCACTTTTCAGGCTGTTTTCCACCGCTTGGGCTAACTGTTTCACCACGCTTTCCGTTGCAATCTTATCAAACCAGTCCTGTTCCTGTTGTGGATGGGCCGAAATTTCACAGACCAGATGCCCGTCCTCATCACGCTTTTGACAGCTCACGGATAATGGCAAAGTCCGATTCTCGACACTGACCTGCAACTGATTCGGTGTTTCCCCTACAGTATTGGTCGCAAAGCCATAGTGGCTTAGCTGCTCAGACAATACGGAAGCAACCTGTGCTTGGGTTTGGGAGGGATAAGCAGAAGACGTTGCATCTGGATGGGCGGTAAATTGTAATTTTTTCATCTCGTATCCCCAAGGGTATTATCGTTATCGGGGATTAGCATAAGCAATAAAATGCAAACAGCCAAGCATTTGCCTGGCTGTTTCTCGGATAATCTTGCGTTCGGTTTTTGAATCAATAACCGATTAGTTACTGACCTGAATGGTTAATCCAGCTTGATTTGCTAGCTCGGTAAAGGTAGGAAAGCTGGTCGCGACGGTTTCTGTACCCACAATGGTAATTTCACCTGCAGTACGTAAGCCCGCCATACTGAAGCTCATGGCGATACGGTGGTCATGGTGTGATTCAATCTGCGCACCTTGGAAAATCGCGGACCAGTCACCGTCTTTGCCTTTCCCTTCAATGATGATGCCGTCAGCCGTTGGGGTACAGTCAATGCCCATCGCTTGCAAACCATCAGCCATCACCTGGATACGGTCAGACTCTTTCACACGCAGTTCAGCCGCCCCGGTCAATACCGTCTGGCCTTCCGCACACGCCGCAGCAATAAATAAGGCAGGGAATTCATCAATTGCGAGAGGCACCTGATCTTCAGGCATGTGAATGCCTTTCAGGGTACGGCTACCACGGATACGGATATCCGCAATCGGCTCGCCACCCGCAATGCGTTCATTTTCCACGCTAATGTCTGCACCCATCTGTTTCAGGATATCAATCACACCGGTACGCGTTGGGTTGATGCCCACAGCTTCCAGAGTCACATCCGAACCTTCGGTAATCGCTGCACCCACCATAAAGAATGCAGCTGAAGAAATATCCGATGGCACCTGAATGTCTGTGCCGACCAATTTACCGCCACCTTGCAGGCTAATACGGTTACCTTCAGTTTTTACTTCATAACCAAAGGCACGCAACATGCGTTCAGTATGGTCACGGGTTGGTTCTGGTTCAGTGACCGAAGTTTCACCCTCTGCCCAAAGACCCGCCAGTAAAATACCGGATTTCACCTGTGCAGAGGCCATTGGCAAATCATAATCGATGCCTTTGAGCTGCTGGTTCCCGGTAATGCTCACTGGTGGTGTGCCTTTCTCACCCGTGGTCTGGATCTTGGCACCCATCAAACGTAATGGTTTGGCAATTCGCTCCATTGGACGTTTAGAGAGTGATGCATCACCGGTCATCACGGTATCAAAGGCTTGTGCCGACAGCATACCGGACAGCAGACGCATACTGGTGCCTGAGTTGCCCATGTACAACACGCCCGCCGGTTGTTTCAAGCCATGCATTCCCACGCCATGAATGGTGACTTCACCATTTTTTGGCCCTTCAATGCTCACGCCCATATCACGGAATGCCTGCAAAGTCGCCAAGGCATCTTCACCTTCAAGGAAACCAGTCACATGCGTGGTGCCTTCCGCAATCGCACCAAACATGATGGAGCGATGTGACACAGACTTGTCACCTGGCACGGTAAATTTACCTTTAAATGTCTTCTTTCCCGGCAAAATGGTAAATTGTTGTGTCACCTTATTGTTCTCCATCAAGGGTTTCTGGGCTAGCATATGGTTAAAGTGCTGACGCGCAGCTTGGGCATGTCCTAGTAAGCCCATAATCGCCTGCGAATCTTCGTCTTCAATCATTTTACGCAAGATGGCGAGCTGCTGCTCAAAACCATCTACGGCATTTAAAATCGCTTTCTTATTGGCAAAGAAAATGTCATGCCACATTTGCGGATCGCTCGCGGCAATGCGCGAAAAATCACGGAAGCCGCCTGCAGCATAACGGAAAATATCGAGATTATCCTGGCGGTTGGCCAATTGCTCCACTAGGTTAAAGGCCATCAGGTGTGGAAGATGACTGGTATGGGCCAGCACTTCATCGTGCTTTTCGACATCCATACAAATCACTTCTGCTTTGGCCGCAGCCCACAGATGAATCAGTTTTTGCAGCGCCCAGTCGGCACTCGTCGGCAAAGGGGTCAGGATCACCTTGTGATTGGCAAACAGATCCACTTTACCCGCATGTACGCCGGTGTGTTCACTGCCCGCTATCGGATGCCCCGGCACAAAACCAGCTGGAAGCTGCTCGCCAAATACGGCTTTGGCCGCTTCTACCACATTGCCTTTAGTACTGCCAACATCCGTTAAAATGGTATGTTCAGACAAATATGGCTTGATCGCTTCCAGCACTTTTTGCGTCGCGCGTACTGGCAAAGCCAGTACCACCAGGTCAGCGCCTTGTACCGCTTCGGCAGGATTACTAAAGCCTTGCTGAATCAAGCCTAAGGCTTTGGCATCATCCAAGGTTTTTTGCGAACGTGCAGAAGCAACCACGCAATCTGCCAGTTGTTCAGCAGCAATCACACGAGCCAAGCTGGAGCCAATCAGCCCCAGCCCGATAAATGCAACTTTTTCAAACAGTGGGTGTGCCATGGTTTAAGCTTTTGCCTCTAAGCCTAACACTTTTGCCAGTGCGGTCAGGAACTTGGCATTTTCTGCTTCTGTACCGATCGAAACACGCAAATGATTGCTAATTCCGACTGGACGCACGATCACACCTTCTTTTAATAACGCATTAAAGGTTTGTCCGGGATCAGCCTGCACATCGACCAAGATAAAATTGGCGCGTGACGGTACATAATTCAGACCCAAGGCCTTAAAGCCTTCTTCGAGCTGCTTCATGCCGGCTTTGTTCACTTCACGTGATTTCTCGATGAAGGCTTCATCTTTCAATGCAGCGACCGCAGCCACCATGGCTAAATGGTTGACGTTAAATGGTTGACGGATACGGTTCAGATAATCAGTCACTTCAACAGATGCCAAAGCAAAACCGACACGTAATGCAGCCAAGCCATAGCACTTGGACAAAGTACGGCTGACGATCAGGTTAGGATATTGCTCAAGATATTTCAGGCTGTTGAAGTTTTCTGGGAAATATTCCACATAAGCTTCATCAAGAACCACAATCACATGGGCTGGAACTTTCTGCATGAAGGCTTCAAATTCAGCTTCTTCAAACCAGGTGCCGGTTGGGTTGTTCGGGTTGGCAATAAAAACGAGTTTAGTGTTGTCCTTGATTGCAGCCGCCATCGCATCGAGGTCGTGCGCAAAGCCTTTCGCTGGAACTTCAATCGCTTCAGCATGAATCGCCTGAGTCACCAAGGCATACACGGCAAATGCGTGCTGGCTATACACCACGGAATCTTTTTCTGAAACGAAAGCACGGGCAAACATTTCCAGCAGATCATTTGAACCATTACCCAGGGTAATACGGTCGTGTGCAAAGCCAAATTGTTGTTGAATCTGATCTTTCAGGATAAAACCACCACCATCCGGATAACGGCCAATTTCTGCCAGTTCTGCAGCAACTGCTTCTTTCACTTTGTCTGAACAGCCCAATGGGTTTTCATTTGAAGCCAGTTTGACAATATTGCTAATCCCTAACTCACGCTCAAGCTCACTGATTGGCTTACCCGGTTGATAAGGTTTTAATTTTTCAATGCCTTCATTCGCAGGGACAAATGTCATTTCACACTTCCAATTATTTTAGCTAACAGCAAAAAGGGACCGGTATGCCGGCCACCGAAAAGAAATTTAGAGTACTGCCGCCGGATAAGAACCCAGTACACGCAGCTCTTTCACCAATGGGCGGATTTCTTCAATCGCAGCCGCGACGTTTTCCTGTTCGATATGACCTTCTAAATCAATAAAGAACACATAGGCCCATTTTTCTGGCAAGGCTGGACGGGTTTCAATACTGGTTAGGCTAATGCCATGTTTGGCAAACGGTGCCAATATGTCCAGCAAGGCCCCTGCACGATCATGCGCAGAAATCAACAGGGAGGTCTTGTCGTTGCCACTTGAGGGTACTTTTTCACGGCCAATGACAAGGAAACGCGTGGTATTTTCCGGATTGTCTTCAATATTGCTATGCAGAATTTCCAGATCATACATTTTCGCAGCAATATCAGATGCGATTGCGGCGGAGTGCCATTCATTACGGATACGGCGTGCGGCTTCAGCATTGGAACTAAGCGCCACACGCTCCACACCCGGATAATGGGCATCGAGCCATTGACGGCACTGTGCCAAAGTTTGCTGATGCGCGTAGATTTGTTTAATGCTGTCTTTACGGGTGTTTTCTGACACTAAAAATTGATGGTGAATGCGCAGTTCCACTTCACCGATCACATTCAGGCTTGAGCTTTTGAAACAATCCAGCGTGTGATTGACCACACCTTCAGATGAATTTTCGACCGGTACAACACCATAGTGTGCGCTGCCCGCTTCCACTTCACGGAACACTTCATCGATGGTTGGCAAAGGACGTACCAAGGCATCCTGACCAAAATGCTTTAAAGCAGCAGCCTGGGTAAAGGTTCCTTCAGGACCTAAAAATGCAATACTTTGTGGGGCTTCGAGTGCCAGACAGGCCGACATGATTTCACGAAATAAACGTGCCATGGTCAGATCAGACAAGGGACCGGTATTACGTTCCATCACTTTACGCAGCACTTGCGCTTCACGTTCAGGGCGGTAAAACAACGGATTCTCTTCGGATGCAAATTTGGCTTTTGCTACCGCTTCGGCCAAACGCGCTCGACGATTTAATAAATCCTGAATTTGCTGGTCAACAGCATCAATATCATTGCGAATTTGTGCTAAATCTAGAGAAGTCGAAGAGTTCTGATCATCTTGGATCATTGTAATGCAGCCCCTGCAGAATCGTTTATGCTCAACAGTATAACAATAGTTAGCTTTCAAATGTTGCGCAATACAACTTTGATGGATTCAGATTTAAAAACAGGCAGTTGTTTTTATACACAGCGTAATTCCCAATCATGTAAATTTTCAAATAAAAAAGGAAGCCGAAGCTTCCTTTTTAGAACATCCCACTGTTATGCATGAGGTGCTTGCGACTGCTCAAGCATTTTACGATCCACTTCAGCCGGGTTATTTAAAGCATCTTGCAATTTTTGCTGATCTAACTGACCGACCCATTTCGCCACAACAATCGTCGCCAGAGAGTTACCGACCAAGTTGGTCAATGCACGCGCTTCAGACATGAAACGGTCAATCCCTAAAATCAATGCCAGACCCGCGACTGGAATATTCCCCACTGCCGCAAGCGTTGCAGCCATGACGATAAAGCCTGAACCGGTCACACCTGCTGCACCTTTAGAGGAAATCAACAACACCAGCAACAAGGTAATCTGATGCGAGATATCCAGCTGGGTATTGGTCGCTTGGGCAATAAAGATTGCCGCCATGGTCAAGTAGATTGAAGTACCATCCAGATTGAATGAATAGCCTGTTGGAATGACCAAACCCACCACGGATTTCTCACAACCCGCAATCTCAAGCTTCTTCAACATACGAGGTAAGACGGATTCTGAAGAAGACGTTCCAAGTACAATCAGCAATTCTTCACGAATCATCCGGATCATTTTCAAGATACTGAAACCTGCAAAACGGCTGATGGTACCGAGGACCAAGAAAATAAATAATAAACAGGTAATATAGAAGCAGATAATCAGCTGTGCCAACTGTGCCAGACTGCCGATACCATATTTACCAATGGTAAAGGCCATCGCACCGAATGCGCCAATCGGTGCAAGCTTCATGATCATATTCACGATGTTAAAGAACACATGCGAAATCTGATCAATGAATTTTAGAACCGGTTTACCGGCATCGCCCAATTTGTGCAGTGCAAAACCAAACAGGATCGCAAATAGTAGAACCTGCAGGATTTCACCTTCCGCAAATGCACCGACCACCGTGTTCGGAATGATATTCATCAGGAAATCAACGGTAGATTGCGATTCACCACTGCTGACATATTTCTGAATACCGGCGGTATCCAATGTTGCAGGATCAACATTCATGCCTACGCCAGGCTTCACGATGTTAATGACCACTAGGCCAATAATCAGAGCCAACGTCGAGACAATTTCAAAATAAAGTAAGGCCACGCCACCGGTTTTCCCGACCGATTTCATGCTTTCCATGCCGGCGATACCGCTGACCACGGTACAGAAGATCACTGGAGCAATGATCATTTTAATCAAACGGATAAATGCATCACCCAGTGGTTTGAGCTGTTCACCCAAACCCGGAATATGTTGTTCAACGCCATTGATCAGCTGGGTTCCGCTTGGGGAATAATGCCCCACCAGAATACCTGCAATAATGGCCACAATCACCTGGAAGTACAGTGATTTATAAATCGGTTTTTTCGCCATAGCAATTACTTCTTAAGATATTCCTACATGTAGAAATATACGATTGATGATCTATTCTTACGAATACACAGCCCTTCACCCCTTTTGCAAAGCTACAAAAGGCAAAGGAGTTTTTTGTGGAACAAAAAACCCCCATAGACAGAAAACAATCACGTTTTCAAAGATTAAGTGGCATCACGCCAGTAATATTCATTAGCAAGAGAAAGATGCCAATGTGGTTGAACAGGAGATGGTATATAACCTTGGCTGTTTAAAAATTCTTAACACAGCACAACAAAAAACTTACAACGTAATTTTGACCAATTGTTAAAACACACCCCATTAGACATTAGTCGCATAAATCGTCTAGGCAGCGTATTTTTCATTTTTATGTCATAGTGCGGACATGAATACTGGCTGTAAAAGACTGATGACGTTATGAACACCAAAAAAAACCTGTATCAAGACTTCGAACATCCTTTCGCTCAGTACGTGCGGATTTTAGGCAAAGGAAAAACCGGTGCTCGCTCCCTCACCTATCAGGAAGCCTATGATGCATTTAGCATGATTCTCAAAGGTGAAGTCCTTGATGTTCAGCTCGGCGCTTTCCTGATGTTATTGCGGGTCAAGGAGGAGTCTGTCGATGAGCTTGCTGGTTTTGTCCAGGCCACCCGTGATCAGCTTAAGTTTAAAGCGCTGCAGGTTGACCTGGACTGGTCCTCTTATGCGGGCAAGCGCAAACATTATCCCTGGTTTTTACTCGCTGCCCTCACTTTGGCACAACAAGGTTATAACGTTGTCATGCATGGCGCTGCCGGACATACCATAAACCGGCTCTACACTGAGCAGGTGCTCGAATATCTGGGTTATCCGATCTGCCAGACAGATCTCGACGTGGAGCGGGAACTGACAAAAAGACATTTTGCCTATTTGCCTTTGGCTGCCATTTCACCAGTGCTGAGTGAGCTAATTGGCTTGCGCAATGTCATGGGACTGCGCTCCCCGATTCACACCTTGGCACGTCTGATTAATCCGTTTAATGCGAATGCGACCTTACAAGCGATTTTTCATCCGGCCTATCGTAGTTCACACCAGCAGGCAGCCTTGAAACTCGGCTATCTAAACAGTGCTGTCATTAAAGGGGAAGGTGGAGAGTTTGAACGCAATCCGGATGCCAAGACCCTGATCTGCGGGATTAAAAACGGCGAACTTTACGAACATGAATTGCCAAAACTGACCGCCGAGCGCAGTCCGGTTGAGGAAGAATTAGATCTCGCCACTTTTAAAGCGGTCTGGGAAGGAAAACAACAGCATGCCTATGGTGAAATTGCCATCACTGAAACCATGAGTATTGCTTTATATACCATGGGGGTGTGTGATTGTTTTGAAACCGCCATGCAGCAAGCGAAAGAATTTTGGCAAACACGTCATCAAACCGCAAAGCTCGGATAAAACTTGCAATAAAAAAGGGCACATAACAGTGCCCTTTTTTCTATCTTAGGTTGAAGGAATTAGACAAAGCGGATTGGCTTGAACTCTTCGTCATCTTTTGGATCATGCGAATCGCAATGTTCGTCTTCTTCTTTCGTGCCACGGTCGATATAACCGGTACGTTCAGTTTCTGGCAGGTTTTTCATTTCCCAGGCGATCACCGCTTGCATACAGGTTTGACGCTGCTCCTTGGTCAATGCCACACCATTCGGCCATTTGCCAATTTCTACCGCAGTTTTCAGACGCTCAACAATTTCCGGATTTAATATGGCAAGCATTTGTTCAATATTCATGGTTAATCCTGCTGATTAAATGAGTCAAAATCTTGATTCCAACCAAGTTTGGTACGGCATGCCATATAAAAATCATAACCTGGTGGATGCAGCAAATTTAATTTAAACGGGTGCTTGCGGATATGCAAACTATCTCCGACATTCAATGAAACACTATATTGCCCATCGGCACTGACCATTGGCATGACACGATTTTCACGTATCACGATTTTCACTTCACTGTGGCCGCCGACCACGATTGGACGCGAAGACAGGGTATGCGGATGCATCGGCACCAGCACAATCGCATCCATACTCGGATGCACAATCGGCCCGCCACCCGATAAGCCATAAGCTGTTGAGCCGGTCGGTGTCGCAACGATCAGGCCGTCACTATGCTGACGATAGACATACTGACCATCAATATTAAGTTCAAAATCAATCATGTGCACAGATTTACCAGAATGCAGCACCACATCATTCAAGGCAATCGCATCATAAATGGTTTGTCCATTCGAGCGAATTTCCATTTCCAGCAGGAAACGGCGATCGAGCTGAAACTGCCCTTGCAACACCTGATCAAGTTTAAAAATGGCTTCGGCGGGTTTGATGTCGGTCAGGAACCCTAAACGTCCACGGTTCACCCCAATCACAGGGGTATTATGTTTTACCAAGGCACGCGCGGCATGCAGGAGAGAACCATCACCGCCCACGACAATCACCAGATCGACCACTTCACCGAGCAAATTACGGCTAACGGTCTGAGTATTCTGGTAAGGAACCAGTTGAGCTGTTTCTTCATCAAATACCGGATGGAGCCCTAAAGACAATAGATGATCATGAATCAGACACAGGGTTTCCACAACAGATGATTTATCAGGTCGCCCTAACAATCCGATATTGCGAAAAGACTTATGTGAAATGTGCAAATGACTCATTGTCAGCCTTGTTTTATCTGCGTTTCAGGGGGATCCATAGCACGGGTAAACATCTCACCCATATGAAGGTAATGACACGGGGTATGCCACAACACATCCCTACCCTTCATGAGTACCTTAATGAATCGTCGCTATCATAGCATTAACTTTCTTGATAAAAAAAACATTGAATCGTCAATTGATAGGGATTTCTGCTGCTATTTTTCGTTTTGATGACGGTTTAATCATTGCAAAATCAGTAAAAGCTTCGCATGATTATGCGATTCGGATGGTTTCCTGCTATTTCTATGAAGTCTCAACGTGGTATTGGTGTTTTTGCACTGGTCTTTTCAGTGCTGGTGATCGGTGCAGTTCTTGCGCTCAGTATATATTTGATTCGTCTTGATAATATTATTCGTGACAAATTTGAAGGGCAACGCTGGGATATCCCAGCGAAAGTTTTTGCTCGTCCTTTAGAAATTTATAATCAGGCCCCTGTCTCGCAGGATGACCTGACGCAAGAATTACAACTACTCGGTTACAAAAATACCAGTAATTTCACTAAATCAGGTAGCTACGTTGTGCAAGGCAGTACCTTGTATGTGCATACCCGTGGTTTCGATTTTGGAGATAGCCAGGAACCTGAGCAAGTACTCGAAATCAACTTTGCTGGTGATCAGATCAGCGAAGTTCGTGCAACCAAACCCTCCAACACCGGGATCGCACGCCTAGAGCCAATGTTGATTGGCGGTATTTATCCGCAGCACAATGAAGATCGTGTCTTGATCAAGCTGAATAAAGTACCTCGTCCACTCATCGAAGCGCTGATCGCAACAGAAGACCGTAACTTCTATAAACATCATGGAGTGTCAATCCGAGGAACTGCCCGTGCCCTCGTCAGTAACGTGACTGGAGGAAAGCGCCAAGGTGGTTCAACCCTGACACAGCAGTTGGTAAAAAACTTCTATCTTTCTCCGGAACGCACCTATAAACGCAAGATCAATGAAGCCTTGATGGCACTTCTCATTGAGCTGCATTACAGCAAAGATGAAATCCTTGAAGCCTATCTGAATGAAGTGAATCTGGGACAAAATGGTAACTATTCCATTAATGGTTATGGTCTGGCCTCCCAGTTTTATTTTGGCTTACCGTTACGTGAGCTGAATATTTCCCAGCAAGCATTCCTGGTGGGTCTGGTACAGGGTCCGACGTTGTATAATCCATGGCGCAACCCGGAAGGGGCCAAAAAGCGTCGTGATGTGGTGTTACATAACATGCTGGTGATGGGTTATCTGGATCAAGCCCGTTACGAGCAAGAAACAGCCCGTCCACTCAATGTCATCGATAAACCAAGCTTAGGTCCATCCAAATTCCCGGACTTTATGGATATTGTACGTCGCCAGTTACGTAGCGAATATCAGGAAATGGATTTAACCAACAAAGGGGTACGCATTTTTAGCACCCTCGATCCAGTTGCTCAAACCCGCGTGGAAACAGCCTTTAAAACCTCGGTAGCACGCTTGGCAAGCGGCAATCCAAAACGCCTGAAAGATTTACAAGGGGCTGTGCTGGTTTCAAATCCACAAAATGGCGAACTGATTGCCGCAGTCGGCTCAACGCAGGACTTCACAGGCTTTAACCGGACGCTGGACGCCAAACGTCAGGTTGGCTCACTATTAAAACCCGTTATTTATTTAAGCGCACTGGAATCAGGCCGCTATACCTGGGCCAGTTCAGTTCAGGATAGTGAAATCAGTATTGAAAGTGATGGCAAAGCCTGGACACCAAAAAACTATAGTGGTGGCCCACATGGCTTTGTGAGCCTGCAAGAAGCACTGGCCAATTCTTACAACCTGTCTGCGGTTCGCCTCGGCCAGGAGTTTGGCATGGCAACCTTTAGCAGCAATTTGCGCAAATTTGGTGTGCAATCCAATATTCCATCCTATCCGTCTATTTTCCTTGGAGCAGTTGACTTATCTCCAATCGAAGTCATGGGCTTGTACGGCAACTTTGCGACGGGTGGACAAAAGAATCCGGTCAAAGCCATCCGTTCTGTTGTCGATGCTGACGGCCGCTTACTGCAACGTTACGCCATGACGGCACAACAGACGATTGATCCTGCTGCAGCCTATTTGCTGAATTATGGTTTGCAACAAGTGATGTATTCGGGAACCGGTCGTGCAGCCTATGCCAGCTTGCCAAGTAGCTTAAAACTGGCGGGTAAATCCGGTACCACCAACGATACACGTGATTCCTGGTTTGCCGGCTACTCGGGTAACCATTTGACTGTGGTTTGGCTAGGTTTGGATGATAACAAAACCACTGGATTGACAGGTTCTTCAGGTGCTTTACCGGTCTGGACACAAGTAATGCAGCAATTACGTCAGACCCCTGTTAATCTGCGCCAGCCAGATACCGTGCAGTGGCAATGGATTGATCGTGCCAGTGGTGACCTGTCTGCAGCAAACTGTGCCGGTGCTGCCTATATCCCATTGTTACGTCATACCGTACCACGTCAGGCGACAGCATGTGCCCTATCCAGTTATCAAACGGAAACTACAGGTCAAGCTGCCAGTGAACCCGCAAGTGGAGTTGTTCCTGAAACTGACTCAATCGAAAACTATATTCGTGAAAGTGAAACTCCGGTTTCACCTGATGAACAAAATAAAGTGATTTCGAGTGGCAGTTATCAGAATTAAGGAGCAAATGTCATGCGTAGAAGCTGTTGCGCTTTGGCTGTGATCAGTATTTCGGCGCTCAGTGGTTGTCAAAACAACAGCACTTTGCCGGTTGCTCCGTCGGTACCACAACCGGTCAAGGTCATCATCCCCTCTGAAGGTGTGACCATCACACCTTATCAACCGGATGAGATCAAACGCCAGAAACTCTAGCCAGGATCGATAACCACAAAAAGGCAGTCAATTGAAGTTGACTGCCTTTTTTATTTGTTCTAGATACTCGGTTGACCATGATTCATCTAGAATTGGCGAATTCCTGCCACCCCATAAGCAAAATGCTGCTGGGCGATTGCTAAATCCTGAGGCTTAACCCCCCCCAAAGCGAAGACAGGTAAATCCGCAATGCTGGCCCATTGAGCAAATGCTGTCCAACCCAGCCCTTTTGCCTCAGGATGTGTCGGTGTGGCAAATACCGGACTGAGAAAAATTGCATCACAGCCAATTTGCTGGGCATGCTGGATTGATACATCATCATGGCAAGCCGCCAGATGACGAATCCCGACCGTGAGTTGTCCTTTCCTTAAACCCATCAACTGACGTTGCGAAAGATGTACGGCGAACACAGCTTTTTGCTGCTCAGGTTTTAAGCTCAACCACAAGGCATGCGGCACAATCAGTCGGCTCAGCTGACCTTCAGTGCACTGTTCCAGCTCAGCCATTGCATAGATGGGTTGCAGATCCGTACGCCAATACATGAGCTGTTCATCGGATAAATGTGCACAATCCGCTAAATTTGCGCTGATCTTGATCTGATGGGGCCAATACAAACGTTGCAGCATCGCACGGTTGGCTTTGGGGAAATTGAGTACAAGCAGTTGATCACGCTGATACCACGTCCACGGCTGCTGAATGAGATCCAGTAATGAGGCAGGTACAGCGGCCTGGAAAATATGCAAATTGACAATCACATCATCATATTCATGACAGATCAAGTCAAAAGGATGCCATTCTTTGATGCCAATTCCCACTTCCTCAAACACCTCACGGCGACAGGCCTGTTCAGGGGTCTCTCCTGCTTCGACTTTTCCGCCAGGAAATTCATGTTTATTGCCCTGATGTTGTGTAGCTTCACGCCAACCGGCCAGCACTTTTCCATGATGCAGAAGAATAGCAATCGCGACATCAACAATCGGTTTTGGCATGTGACTTACTCTTTGAACGAACTGTTTTAAATTGTAAGCAAATTAGCGGCTTTTAAGGATTTTGACAAATCTAGATTGACAGGATCATTTGATAATGATTATCATTTATAAAATCATAAAACTCTGATGGAATGATTCCCATGAATGTACCTTTTCAGCTTTTTAACCGTCACTCTGAAAATCAGTATGCTCTGCCAATGCTGTATTCCAACCATTTATTTGCCTTAGGTCGTGAGATTCGCATTCTACATGCCGGGGAAGAATATCGTTTACGTTTAACCCGTAACAACCGCCTGATTTTGACTAAGTAAATGCAAAACTGAAATGAGTGATTGCCTATTGCAGCAGTATTTCACCCTGTCTACTGCTGCATACAATTATTGTATTAACCTAGCAAAGAATGCCTTAGGTGAGCGGTACAACACGGAGCACTTCATCCAGCGTCGTCACACCTGCCATGACTTTACGTGCACCTGCAATACGTAATGGTTCCACTCCTTCTTTTTTGCTCTGCTGCCGCAACTGATCAAGGCTTGCATCACTGCTCAGCAACTGTTTCAGTTCCAGACTCAGCGGCATAAATTCATAAATACCAATACGACCCCGATAACCGGTATGACGGCATTTTTCACAACCGACCGCCTGATAGATTTGCTGCGGCATTGCTAATGTATAATCAAAAGTAAGATGTTGCCATTCCTGAACATTAATCTGCCCCTGCTGTTTGCAATCCGGACAAAGTTGACGCACCAAACGCTGTGCCAAAACGCCCAAAATCGTGGCTGCGGTTAAAAATGGCTGCACACCCAAATCATGCAGACGCGTCAAACTGGAAGGCGAATCATTGGTATGCAAAGTCGACAAGACCAAATGCCCGGTTAACGCGGCTTGAATCGCCATATTGGCCGTATCCTGGTCACGAATCTCCCCGACCATAATGATATCGGGATCCTGACGCATCAAAGCTCGCACCCCTTCAGCAAAACCCAGTTCAATGCCGGAATTGACCTGCATCTGGTTAAAACTCGGTTCCAGCATTTCAATCGGGTCTTCAATGGTACAAACATTGACTTGATCAGTGGCGAGCTGTTTTAGCGTGGAATACAACGTCGTGGTTTTACCGGAACCGGTTGGCCCCGTCACCAAAATAATGCCATGGCTGTGCTGGGTGAGTGTCTGCCAGTCCTCGAGCAAATGACCTTCAAAACCAAGCTGCTCAAAACTGCGGACCAGCACGTCCGGATCAAAAATACGCATCACCAATTTTTCCCCAAACGCCGTGGGCAAGGTGGATAAACGCAGCTCAGTTTCTTGTCCTTTCGGCGTGCGGGTTTTCAGACGGCCATCCTGGGGTTTACGTTTCTCCGCCACATTTAAACGTCCCAGAATTTTAATCCGGGAAATCACCGCAGTAAGGGTCGTAGCCGGCATGTGATAAACTGTGTGCAGCACACCATCTATACGGAAACGGACCTTGCCTTTTTCCTTGCGTGGTTCTAAGTGGATATCGCTGGCACTCTGTTCAAAGGCAAACTGTAAAATCCAGTCCACCAGTTTGACAATATGCTGGTCATTCGCATCCGGATTCTGCGTATCCCCTAACTGCAGTAGAGCCTCAACGCCTTTATTTTCCAGTTGTCCGCCCGCCTTTTGTGCCGAACTCACGGCCCGACTGACTTGATAATATTCAGTCAAATAACGTTGTAACTGTTCTGGATTCAGCAAAACACGCTGGATTTTTTTCGGCCGTAGACTGCGCTCCAAATTGGCCATCCAATCAGTAACAAAAGGCTGATCGGTTCCGATCAGAATACTGTCGGGCTGGATTTCAACGGCCAAAATTTTATTTCTAAGGGCAAATTCCTGTGACATGATGCTAGTTAATGCGGCCACGTCGGCTTTTAATGGATCAATAATATAAAAAGGTAAGTCCCCTTTGGCAGACAGCCATTGACACAAGCGGCTTAAGGTCAGTGTGGTTTGCGGAAACAAGGCATCTGATAGATGGAAATAGGCAATCCATTGCAGCGGGTGCCAGTGCATTTGTTCTTTTTGACGGTGAGTGGTTTGTACCAGCATGCGGTCACGTTCGCTGATCCGTCCATCTTTTTCTAATTGGTCCAGACACCAAGTGGTATCTACAACAAAATCTCTCATATGTTTCGGTCATTTATTTGTTGGACTTACTATAACAAATCCCTCTCCTCATTCAGCTAGCTTCCATTCAGGTTTACCTGTCTAATTTTCGGAGAAGTGCTGCATCCATCACAATTGGGTTGTTAATATGTTGAAGAAACAGACGGTTTGGACTTTTGCTCCACGAATACAAGTTGAAAAGAATAATGCTATGCTGTTCGATAACAGCGACCTTCAACGCCAATAACAAAAAACAACCAGAGCGTCATCACCTTCGGGGGCAACTATGGAAATTCCAGAACTTATATCCTTACAAAACGCCCCATTTCAGGAGATTTCCATTGTGATGGCAGCGGCACTGGGTTGTGGCCTGCTGATCGGATTAGAACGCGAACGTAACAAGCAAAAAGAAAATAATATCAGCTTTGCCGGACTGCGCTCTTTTGCCATCTGTGCGGTACTGGGTGCCCTGTGTTTCCTGTTTGGTATTGCCACCGGGATCGCAGGCGCCTTGATAATCGGCGGGATCAGTCTAGTTTCACTGGTCAAGAGCCAACCAGATGATCCAGGGGTCACCACAGAATTGGCCTTTATTAGTACTTATTTTATTGGGGCTTTATGTCTGTGGAATATTCCGGTGGCTGCCAGTTTGTCAGTCGTGCTGACTATTTTACTCATGGGCAAACAGTCCATGCATGGCATTGCAGGACAATGGATTACCGAAGCGGAATTAAGGGATGGCATTATTCTGCTGGCACTAGTTCTGATTGCCTTACCGCTGATTCCGAATACCCCACTTTGGGGTCCGGTGCTCAATCCCTATCTGTTATTAAAATTGCTGAGCTTGATCTTAGCTGTTCAAGCACTGGCACATTTGGCTAAACGCTTGTTGTCCTCCAATCATGCTTTAATGCTCTCCTCCTTAGCTTCTGGTTTCGTGTCCAGTACTGCGCTGATTGCCAGTTTAGGTCTAGAAGTCCGTGATGGTCGAGCTAATCCGGTGATTAATGCTGGTGCAGCCTTGATGTCCTGTGTTGCGACCTTGGTTCAACTGCTCATCGTGGTCGGGGGAACCAGTATCGCTTGGCTCAAGGTAATTATTTTACCAACGCTGCTTGCCATACTCATTTTGGCCTTTTGGTCAGCTTGGTTGATGCGTAAGGCTCCAGCCTCTGAAGCCACGGTCAATCTAGACACACGCATGTTTAGCCTCAAAGAAGCCGCCATCATTGCCAGTGCCTTAACGCTAATCCAGGCCGGTGTCTACGGACTTAGCCTGTTACTGGGTGATGCTGGGCTGTTGGCCGGTACATTACTGGCAGCACTGTTTGAAATTCATGCGGCGATCGCAGCCGTTGTTGCCCAAGGCGAACCGCACAGCGCACAAAGTTCAACCTTGCTGTTCGCGCTGATGCTGGGTCTTAGCGCACATGCGGTAGCCAAAAGCATTAATGCCTGGATTTCTGGCGGTTTACGCTATGCACTGGCTTTTATCCCCGCGCAACTGCTGCATATGGCGATTTTGGTGGGACTGCTCTGGACGATGACCGAATTTTTTTAACAGGAAAGCGCTCTATTCAGCCAAATGCAATCCTACGATACACACCTGTTGCTGCTGCACCTGGAAACTAACATCCAAGTCAGCAAAACGCATTTTATACAAACGTTCTGGGTCATCCTGATAGGCAGGTCGCGGATCCAAGGAGAGCACCTGCTGCAACTCATTTATCAATTGTATTGTGATCCTCTGCTGCTGCAAAGCAAGCTGTTTCTGACCCTCTGCCTGTTCTGACCAAATGACCTCTTTACGTGTTGGCTCATCCTGTGCGTAGCCACTTTCTGCTTCCACAATTGCATCGGAATATTGAATATAGGGTTTGATATCCAAAATCGGGGTACCATCCAATAAATCACTGCCCATGACATAGACCCGAACCGACTTACCGATTTTTTTGACCTCTTTAAGCTGAACCACAGACAATCCAATCGGTGCTGGCCGATACATGCTTCGGGTGGCAAATACCCCGATTTTGCGATTCCCACCTAAACGCGGTGGACGTACTTGTGGACGGAATTTGTCTCGCTGCTGATTTTTATTGTCATGAAACTGCCAAACCAGCCATAAATGGCTAAAGGCTTCAATCCCTTCAAAAGCCAGCAGATCATTATAGGGTTCAGCCATTTCGATATAGGACTCAACCTGAACCAAATTGGGCTGGCGCGGGATTCCAAATTTCTCACGGTAAGGTGATTTCATATGACCAATTATTGGCAGCGTGAGTTCTGACTTCATCACTTTTTCTGATAAACACAATTAAATATATTCAGTTTATAGACAATGATTTTAGATTAGAATAGCAACCTGTTCTAATTTGATAACTTATTGAGACCTTTAATGGCTGCATTTAACGTCGAAAAGATTACTCACGTACACCACTGGAATGACACTTTATTCAGTTTTAAAACCACTCGTGACCAGAGCTTGCGTTTTAAGAATGGTCAGTTTGTGATGATTGGACTTGAAGTCAATGGCAAGCCATTAATGCGTGCTTACTCAATTGCCAGTGCCAATTACGAAGAAGAACTCGAATTCTTCTCGATCAAGGTTCAAGATGGTCCATTGACTTCGATCTTGCAAAAAGTACAAGTGGGCGATGAGATTTTAGTGTCTCGCAAACCGACAGGAACGTTGGTTCTTGATGACTTGTTGCCAGGCAAAAACCTTTGGTTATTGTCTTCAGGTACAGGTCTGGCACCATTTTTGTCAATCATCCGTGATCCGGAAACTTATGAACGCTTTGAAAAAGTGATCGTGGTTCACGGTACACGCTTTATCTCTGAGTTGGCTTATCAAGACTTGATCTTGAACGAACTGCCAAACAACGAATTCTTCCAGGAATTGGGTATTCAAGACAAATTGGTATATTACCCAACTGTGACACGTGAGCCATTTAAAACTCAAGGCCGTTTAACTGCGCTGATTGAGTCGGGCCAAATCTTTAAAGATCTAGGCTTACCAGCGTTCAACCGTGAAGATGACCGTGCAATGCTGTGTGGTAGCCCACACTTCCTACGCGATGTGGCAGGTTTACTTGATCAGCATGGTTTGAAAGAATCACCACGTATGGGTGAAATGGGTGATTACGTCATCGAACGTGCTTTCGTTGAAAAATAATTGATCCCATTACCGACCACCTTTTAGTGCATCGGGGCCTGCGGGCCTCGATTTTTTTGACCTCGATTTGGCACAATCTAATTAAAATTTAAGGTAATTTTTACAGTATCATTGAGATAAATCGATACTGAGCATCTGGCTTAAACCGATTATTTACTGTATTTATCATGCAATTAACATGAACTTGATTTAAGCTCTAAAACACAACACGCTTAGCCCTATTTGAAAAAATAGCTCGGAGAATGGTCTAATTCCGAGTAAAAACGTGGGAATGGTAAGCTAATAGAAAGAACGAATAGGAACAAAGCATGAATATTGAACGCCATAAACAATTCTTGCTACGAAAGGAACGTATTCTGGATGTTGCTGAAAACTTGTTACTCGAAAACAATCAGCAAATTACACTAGATGAATTGGTTATTGAATTAGATATTGCCAAAGGCACCTTATACAAACATTTTAAAAGTAAAAATGAGCTGTTGCTTGAACTGATTATCCGCAACGAAGAGAACATTCTCGCGCTTTCTAAAAAGTACAATAATGACTTCAAGGTGTATGTACCGCAGTATATGCTGCATCATCTGCTGGCTCCTGAACGCACCATCTTGCTCCACCAAATTGAAGAGAACCTGACCATGACCGAGTCCTCTTTAAATCACCTGTTTGACAAACTTTATCAGATTCGCCAAGACCGTATTTTAGCCATCAAAGACATGACTGAAGTGTATTTGAAAGCACATGACAGTCCCATTTCCATCCGTGACTACCACTCTTATATCTGGTCATTAACCTATGGTGCCTGCCTACTGCTCAATTCCAGTTTTTATCAACGCTCTATTGGCTCGCGGAAAAAAATGATCAACCTGTATGTCAATCAGGCACTATCCTTACCGACACATCACTTTAGTCTGGATGATGATTGGCCAGCCCAATCTTTGATAGCAGACCAGACATAGTCTTATACAGAATCGGGGGTGAACCCCGATTTTTTGCATGATCTTGCTTTTTCTTAACCCACCCTTTATTAGCCAAGATATTAGATTTTTACGCTGAGATTCATCGCCTTAGCTTCCATTTCAAACCCATTAAATCCATAATTCCGAGTGTTTTAGTAGGTTGTACCTAGGACTTGAAATCCTTAAAATAATCCCCTATTTTTTCCCTGTCTTTAGCTCAAGCGGCGACCAACATGCAAACTGAACTTCTCTCTCCTGCTGGCTCCCTAAAAAACATGCGTTATGCCTTTGCTTATGGTGCAGATGCGGTGTATGCGGGTCAGCCACGTTATAGCTTACGTGTACGTAACAATGAATTTGACCATGACAACCTGCAAATTGGCATTAACGAAGCCCATGCTCTAGGAAAAAAATTCTATGTCGTGGTCAACATCCAGCCCCATAACAGCAAGCTGAAAAACTTTATCCGTGACCTTGAGCCTGTGGTGGCGATGGGGCCGGATGCCCTGATCATGTCTGACCCAGGTCTGATCATGATGGTACGTGAAGCCTTCCCGGATATGCCAATTCATTTGTCAGTACAAGCCAATGCGGTCAACTGGGCCACGGTCAAATTCTGGAAAAGTTACGGCCTAACACGTGTCATCTTGTCGCGCGAATTATCCATTGAAGAAATCGAAGAAATTCACCAGCACGTCCCGGACATTGAAATCGAAGTCTTTGTGCATGGTGCACTGTGCATGGCTTACTCTGGCCGCTGCCTGTTGTCTGGCTACATGAACAAACGCGATGCCAACCAAGGGGCGTGTACCAATGCCTGCCGCTGGGAATATAAGATTCACGAAGCCAAAGAAGATGAAACTGGCGATGTCATTCCTGTAACTCAGGTTGAAGAAAAGCAAGGCTGCTGCTCCAACGAAAATGACCAGCATCAGTTTGATGAACCTGTGCTGTTACAACGCAATGATGAAGATATGTTTGCTGCCGAAGAAGATGAACACGGCACGTACTTTATGAACTCGAAAGACTTGCGTGCGGTGCAACACGTCGAACGTCTAACCCAAATGGGCATTGCATCGCTGAAAATTGAAGGCCGTACCAAGTCTTATTTCTACTGTGCACGTACTGCACAAATTTACCGTAAGGCGATTGATGATGCATTGGCAGGCCGTCCATTTGATCCAAGCCTGATGCTACAACTCGAAGGTCTAGCCAACCGTGGCTATACTGAAGGCTTCCTACGCCGTCATGTACACAGTGAATATCAAAACTACGAAACCGGCTCTTCGCGTTTTGATTTCCAACAGTTCTGTGGTGAAGTTCTGGAACGTAATGGTGATTACATTAAAATCGATGTGAAAAACCGTTTTGTGGTAGGGGATTCTTTGGAATTGATGACCCCACAGGGCAATATCACCTTTACCTTAACTGAAATACGCGATAAAAAAGGCAATTCAATCGACGATGCCAAAGGTTCTGGTCATATCGTGGAAATTCCAATGCCACAAGATGTCGATATCAACTATGCTTTGCTGATCCGTAACTTGCCAGATTCTAAAGAAAGCATCACTGCTTCCTCGCTGGCTTATAATGCAGGTGCATAATGGCCTTATTGATTACGGATGCCTGTATCAACTGTGACATGTGCCTGCCAGAATGTCCGAACACGGCCATTTTTGAAGGCTCGAAAGTCTATGAAATTGATCCGGCACGCTGTACCGAATGTGTGGGTTTCTACGATGAACCGACCTGTATGGCAGTCTGTCCAATCGATTGCATCATTAAAGACCCTGAACATGTCGAGAATCAGGAACAGTTAATGGAAAAATTTAACAGCCTCAACTTATTCGCTAAATAAATCCTCGCATAAAAAAGGAGGGTTGAAGGTGTTATCCATTCAACCCTCTAAAGAGGACAATCCATATCAAGATGAAGGAAGTTTGCTTCCTTCATCTTTTTTTATTGCTTATTTTGCTTATTGCCCGCTACGAATAATGTAATCAAAGGCAGAGAGAGAAGCCTTCGCACCTTCACCCGTAGCAATGATGATCTGTTTGTATGGCACTGTCGTGCAGTCACCTGCAGCAAACACCCCTTTTACATTGGTTTCATTGCGTTCATTAATCACAATCTCACCACGGCTGTTCAGTTCCACCACCTCTTTCAGGAAGTCGGTGTTTGGTAACAGACCGATCTGAACGAAAATCCCGGCCAAGGCTATTTCATGTTCTGTACCCGTCGTACGATCCTGATAACGGAGTGCCGTCACCTGGCTGCCATCACCGACGACTTCCGTGGTCAAGGCTGATTTGATTACGCTGGTATTTGGCAAGCTGTTTAATTTGTCCTGTAATACCTGATCGGCACGCAAAGTATCCGAGAATTCGAGCAGGGTGACATGTTCTACAATCCCGGCCAAATCAATTGCCGCTTCTACGCCTGAATTCCCCCCACCAATCACTGCAACACGTTTGCCTTTAAACAGTGGACCATCACAGTGTGGACAGTAAGCCACACCACGAGTACGGTATTCCGCTTCACCCGGAACATTCATTTCTCTCCAGCGCGCACCGGTTGAGAGAATAACGGTTTTCGATTCAAGTTTTGCACCATTTTCCAGCTCCACTTGCACCAGACCATTCGCGGTTTTGTCTGCACCGACCAAATGTTTCACTCTTTGCAGACTCATGATGTCCACACCATATTCACGAACGTGTTCTTCCATCGCCGCAGCAAATTTAGGTCCCTGGGTTTTCTGTACGGAAGTGAAGTTTTCAATATCCATGGTGTCCATGACCTGACCACCCAAACGCTCCGCCACAATGCCGGTTTTGATGCCTTTACGTGCGGCATAGATGGCAGCAGTATTACCCGCAGGACCACCACCGATGACCAACACATCAAAGGCCGCTTTGGCATTGAGTTTTTCTGCATCTTTTGCGGCTGAATTGCTGTCCAGTTTGGCAATGATTTCTTCCAATGTCATACGGCCTTGACCGATATGCTGGTTGTCCTGGAATACCATGGGAACCGCCATGATTTTGCGTTCTTCAACTTCCTCTTGGAAAAAGGCTCCATCAATCATAGTCGCTGTGGTACCCGGGTTGTAAATGGCGATCAGGTTTAATGCCTGCACCACGTCCGGACAGTTATGACAGCTAAGCGACACAAATACATCAAAGTCAGCTTTTAGGTTCAGCCCTTTAATCTGAGCTAGAACTTCGTCAGACACTTTTGGCGCATAACCGGAAACTTGCAACAAGGCGAGAATCAATGAGGTGAACTCATGTCCCATCGGCAAACCGGCAAAGTTCACCCGCGGCTGTTCACCAGCCTTGCCAATCCCAAAACTTGGACGACGGCTGTTTTGACCGTCAAAGCGAGCAGTGACTTTGTCAGACAATACGGCAATTTCTTCCACCAGTTCTTTGATTTTGACAGCTTTGTCGGAGTCATCGAGAGAAGCCACCAGTTCGATTGGGCCTTGTAAACGTTGTAATAAAGTTTTCAGTTGTGCTGTAGTGTTCTGATCTAACATGTTTTTCTCCAAAGCAGCCAAGTTCAATTCAATAGAACTATCATAGGCTGAATGAAAAAATAGATAAAACAGTTTATTTTTATAAAATTGATCGGATTATAAAATTAGAGTTCCCAAGATCTCACCTCTAAGGCTCATTGATGGCAACTTTCGGCATTTCGAGAGGCCACTGGCTTATCGCTTACGACAATTGTTGATGGAAAAGCCCCATTCATAGGGGCTCATTAGTGAAAAATTTACAGATAATCACCTTCTCGTTCAGGCTGATATAAAACCCGAATCACTTTAATCTGCATGAGATGACCATCCGGTTGTGGCCATTCAATTTCCTGCCCTTCGCTCAAACCTAAAATCGCAGCACCCACTGGAGCCAGAATATTCACCTGTCCTTTTTCACCACGAAAATCATGCGGGTAAACCAGATGAATTTCTGTAGATTCAGCGGAAGGTGCAATATTGATTAACACTTTGGCATTCATCGTAACCACATTTTTTGGCATGTCTTGTGGTTTCATCACTTCAGCTCGCGCCAACTCATCTTCTAAATGAATGACCGTCGGGGTGAGTTTGGACTGTGATTCCAGCATTGTTTGTAGACGTGCCAGATCCTGCTGGGACACAATAATCGAAGGTTTGACCATGCTTTTAATCCTTTTATCCTTATTAAGATGTGCTATTTCATTGTGAATAAAGTATTTATCTTTAAAATTAGATTTAACCTGTATTGCCCTCAAAGTACAGCTTCAAATATGTATCTGCTTGATCAGCTTTATTAGAAAAACCTAGCATTCGAGCCAATAACACATCGAATGTTTGATCTTTTATGCTTTATTCGGCATATGTGCGGACTGAAGACAATAGATGAGACATAAAAAAAGGTCTGGCAAGCCAGACCTTTGCTTGTTTACTGCAAATTATTTTGCATAAACAGGGAATTTTGCACAAACTGCTTCAACTTTTGCTTTTACAGCAGCAATCACAGCTTCGTCACCTTTGCTGTCTAGGATATCTGCCATCCAGCCTGCAAGTTCACGCACTTCCGCTTCACCAAAGCCACGAGTAGTTACTGCCGGTGTACCTACACGGATACCAGAAGTCACAAATGGAGAGCGTGGATCGTTTGGTACAGAGTTTTTATTGACAGTGATATGTGCTGCACCTAACCATGCATCAGCATCTTTACCCGTAATGTCTTGCTTGATTAGAGATAACAAGAACAAGTGGTTAGAAGTACCACCAGAAACAACATCATAACCACGGTCAATGAAAACTTGCGCCATAGTTTGCGCGTTTTTCACAACCTGTTGTTGGTAAGCTTTGAAATCATCAGACATTGCTTCTTTGAAGCAGATAGCTTTTGCTGCAATCGCGTGCATCAAAGGACCACCTTGGTTGCCTGGGAATACTGCAGATTGTAATTTCTTCTCGATTTCTTCGTTAGCTTTCGCAAGGATTAAACCAGAACGTGGGCCACGAAGAGTTTTGTGAGTCGTTGTTGTGGTTACATCAGCGATTTGTACTGGGTTTGGATAAACGCCAGCTGCCACCAAACCAGCAACGTGTGCCATATCTACAAATAGGTAAGCACCTACTTTATCCGCTATATCACGGAAACGTTGCCAATCAACAACACGGCTGTAAGCAGAGAAACCAGCAACGATCATGCGTGGCTTGTGCTCAAGTGCAAGACGTTCAACTTCTTCGTAGTCGATTTCGCCAGTTTCAGGGTTTAAACCGTATTGAACAGCGTTATAAGTTTTACCAGAGAAGCTGACTTTTGCACCGTGAGTCAAGTGACCACCGTGTGCCAAGCTCATACCCAAAACAGTATCGCCCGGATTTAAAAGCGCAAGGTAAACAGCAGAGTTCGCTTGAGAACCCGCATGTGGTTGTACGTTTGCGTAATCCGCACCAAAAAGTTCTTTTGCACGGTCAATCGCCAATTGCTCAATAACATCTACATATTCGCAACCGCCATAGTAGCGTTTACCAGGATAGCCTTCTGCATATTTGTTAGTGAGTTTTGATCCTTGAGCTTCCATCACTGCTGGTGAGCAGTAGTTTTCAGATGCAATTAGCTCGATGTGCGCTTCTTGGCGCTCACCTTCAGCAGCAATGGCTTGAGCTAATTCTGGATCAAATTCAGAAATAGAGATATTGGCAAACATTCGCGAGGTCCTATCAATTAGGGCTTTTTTAGCCGTGCTATGATTGCGGAATATTGTAGCATGAACTTTGAAATTAAACAGAATGAACTTTGTTCAGTTTCAGATAAAAATCGCTCATCCAAAGCCAATCAGCAACAAACTTTTAATATTTTTAAGTGTGGATTCAATCCATTGTTGCGTTCTTAAAATAACCCGCTTCTGACACTCATCCCTGCCGAACTCAGTGAATAAAAAATTGACTCTAAATAAAGTGACTCACTTAAAGGTTATCCAGCCTCTTAATCTAAAGTCCGGAATTTTCTTTCCATGCGCATTGTTTTAGCATATCAAGCAAAATAACATTTCAACTTAACTATATGCTCGCTTTTATCTGCTTAATTCTGGGGATTTTTATCGGCTACACGATGTGCCGGGCACAGTATCGAACATCGAAGACACCCGCCAAAACCCTGTACCGTTATCAGACACCTTTGACCCAGCAACAACGTCTGTACATGAAAAGTTTTCATCAATCGGATAGCGACCGTATCCGTGAACTCAACTTGTTAAGTGCAAATCAAAGTATTTTTCTACGCTTACTGAAACAGACTTTTTCAGCAGATGAAATTGCGATTAAACAGCAACGTTTCATCGTATTAGATCAAGACAAAATGCCTTACGCCATTTTTGAATATCGTGAGGGACATCAACCCAGCAAATTGGTGGATCAGGAAGATGGCTTGCCCCTTTTTCTATATAAAGGCCTGCTGTCGAGTGATGCACTCAAACAGGATTATCATCAACTACATAGTGTTAAAATATAGCAAATGGCACGATAAAGACGCTTTTAGATTTGTTTGCAACGTTGTGAAATGCTAGATTGAGCCAACTTTTTTGCCCGCCTGGAATACCGTCATGCACGCAATTATTCTCGATACTGAAACCCATACCTTGAATGGCCTTCCTATTGAGATTGCTTATGCACCGATTGAAATCAGCGAAGGTAAATTAAGCCTCGACAAACAGCAAATGTTTGATCAACTTTATAGTGTGAATGAGCCGATTTCTTATGCGGCTATGGCCGTCCATCATATTTTAGAGTCGGATTTGCTCGATCAACCGGATTATCACAGCTTCGAATTACCGGAAAACACCAGTTATATTATTGGCCACAATGTTGATTATGATATTCGAGCGATTGAAAAATGTGGTGTAAATACCTCCCACATTAAAGCGATTTGTACGCTTGCACTGGCTCGTCGAGTGTGGCCTGAGGCGGATGCACATAATATCTCGGCATTGATTTATATGATCAGTAAAGGGAGTCCCAAAGCGCGTGAATTATTAAAAGGGGCGCATCGTGCTGATGCCGATATCATGCTGACCGCTAATATTTTGATGCATATTATTTACCATTTAAATATTCAAACCATTGAACAGCTTTATTTAGCTTCGGAAGATGCCCGTATTCCGCGCACGCTGAACTTTGGTAAATATAAAGGTTATGCAATCAGTGAATTGCCGGATGATTATGTGCGCTGGTTATTACGTCAGGAGGATCTTGATGTTTATTTGCGCAAAGCTTTAGAAAATAATCTGAATTAAGTCACAATCATCGGATTTGTAACATTTTATTCATATTAGTGTCATTATCGGCGCTTATCTTAACCTTAATTTATTGTGGGGAGATAAATTAAGGCATGTTGAACTACTATAAAACCGAATTGGGCATTGAAGCCATACAACAACGTTCTCGGGAATTAAACGCACGTCAACGTCGTCTACTGGTGGTTATTGGTACTGAAGCTTTTGATTTACTCAGCGATTCCCATAAGGAGCGCTTAGCACCGCCAGAACTGCTCGAACAGCTACAGGATATGGGCCTCATTGTGCCTGCAACTGTAGATGAAATGGCCAATCCAGATGAGGCCAACGTGAATGTTTCTGAAATTCAAGTATCTAACTCAACACTTGAACAAAATAGTAGCCCTACTGCTAGTGCTGCCAATAATAACCAACCCATTCAAACTTCACTAGGCCATGCAGCAGACGAGCAAGATGCGCTCACCTTAGAAGCGCTCAGCTTTGAAGAAATCAAACAGTTAATGGCGCAATTACTCTCTCAGTACTGTGGTCTGATGGCCAAACAACTTTCACTGAAAATCCAAAGTGCAGAAGATTTGCGCAGCCTGAAATTATGTCAGATGCAATGGATTACCTGCTTGCAGGAAAGCCGGATCTCTCCACAGCAATTGAACCTTGCATTACAGCAGATCAATTTTTCTTTGCAGCAACTTCAACGCTCCTGAATAGATTAGAGTTAATTGATGTTGCATGATTGATAAAAACGCTTAAAAAAGCCGAACAAAAACAATAAAAATTTAAAAAATAAAAATAAAATCAATAAATTACTTAATAAAAATAATCACCTTACATTTTTTCATAACGATAATTACCACTTTAGCGTTATGGCGATAATTCACAATAAGCGCCATATAACATCTTTTCATGGGAGGATGTATATGGCCACAGCGCATTTTATTAAATTTGACCCTGCAGATAATCCAATGCAATTGAGCAAAATCGGCAATTGGGTCATGACTTATCTCAGTCCCGAAGATGAACTGGTCAATATCCGTCTAGCCTTTACCACGATATTACCGCAACACATCAGTGAACATTTACAGCCTCTCAGGATTTGTATTGCGAAAGCTGAGGCTGACAACCATTGGCAGATTGAAAACATTGAATGCTACGACAGCCAGCAAGGTAAAGATGTCCATTTTCATGCTGATGATGCAATGGGTCAGTTGGTCCTTGATAAACTCTTTCATGAATTTGACCACTATGATATTCCCCTCACCCTGATCCGATCTTCCACTTAAGCTCACGGCATCGTGAGCTTTGTTTTCTAAATGACTTCGGAAAACCCTTGGATTACGGATGGACAAGCGCCTGTAATAAGTAAGCGGGTACACGGTGATCCCTAAGATCAGCTTCAGCGATCAGAATCGAGCCTTCCATACTTAAATGATTGGCATCGAAATATAAGGGTTTATTGTGGAGATATGGCGAACAAAAACCATTTGAGCAAATGCGTTCACGCAGACTCAAAACCTGCACATTCGGATAATGTGAGGCCAATTCTACAAGGATCTGATTGGCTTTCTGTTCAGCTTTGAATGGATAGCCTTCGCGCTTGCCACATTGAATAAAGGGCATGCGGATACTTTTTTCTTGGCATTGAAGATCATACGTCGGGAAAACTGGGACTTTACTCGCCAGAATGACCTGCTGGCCAGACTGGGAAAAATCACGCAGCATATTTTCCAAATCTTGTCTAAATTGCTGTTCACCCGCCAGAGTCAAATAATTATTCCAGCTTCCCCCAATAAATAAGGTCTTGTATTGAGCTGCAACTGCCCGAATTTTTCGGTTATAAGACTGACAACTCGTGACCTGATTCGCTGCAGCATAAGTACCGATGACGTTCTCTGCAAATGGCGCACAAGCACTATGCGTATAGTTTTGAAATGAACCACCCCAAGTTTCCACAATTTTTTTCAGATAACCCACATAATGCGCCGCATTAGAATCTCCGATCACCAGAAAATTGGGCGGTGTAGACTTTCCAATTTTACAGTGTGTCTGCTCGAAGACCTGCTCATCAAATACAGCCATCTGGCAATTAAAAGTGTAGGCATTGGCAGGCAATAAATTAGGTGCTAATTGCTGCATTTTTTCACTAAATTGCTGAGTCCCCTGAACCTGCAAAGTTCCCTGTTGCTGAATTACCCAAACAGATAACGCAATGACAGCAGTAAAAACCATTGCGATCAGCCAGTAACTCTTGTTTAACTGGGTTGGATTCCTAAACGGCTTTTCCACCGCGTAATAAGAAAATAACGTCAGCATGACAATCAACAGCAGACTGATTACCGCGAGTTGGGGATTCATCTCAGCATAGGCATAGCGCATAAATGCCAACACCGGCCAATGCCACAAATACAGTGAAAATGAAATCAGACCAACAAAAACCACGGGCTGAATCGCAAGTCCAGCGTTGATCCGGTTCTTTTCATGCGTCCCAGCCAAGATAAACAAGGCAGCACCGAAGGTGGGAATCAAGGCACTCCAGCCTGGGAAATTCATCGATTTATCAAACGTGATACTTGCGTAAGCAATCAGCCCCAAGCCAAATACGGAGGCCAAATGATAAATGACTAAAGGTACTTTTTTCAGCTGAGTAGAAAGCAGGTATGCTAGCGTTCCGACCAACAGTTCTCCGGCTCTCGCCGGCAACATATAATAGGAAAAGGACGGATTAAGCTTGAGATAATATTCACTTAAAGCAAAAGACCATAAAGCAAGTAAAATCGTACACAGCCACAACCAGCCAAGACGCTTCATTTTTGCCAGCACAAAAATCAACAATGGCCAGATCAGATAAAACTGTTCCTCCACGCCCAGCGACCAGGTATGCAATAAAGGCAGCGTATCTGAGGTTGGCGCGAAATAATCGGTTCGAATTCCCTGTAAAAAATACAGATTGGACACCGAAAATAAGGCAGCTAATCCAGATTTGGCGACCAACAACCCATCCGTGGGCGTATAAAAGGCACTACAGACGGCAACCGTGACGCCAACACAAAATAAGGTAGCTGGAATAATCCGTCGAATACGGCGCAAATAAAAGTCGCTAAAACTAAAGCGCTGCTCTGCAATCGCGGGAATCAGGATGCCGCTGATCAAAAAACCTGAGATGACAAAAAAGACATCAACCCCGACAAAGCCCCCAGGCAGCCAATCTTTAGAAAAGTGATAAATCACCACACTTAACACGGCAATCGCACGCAAGGCATCAATATCACGACGATATTTTTTCTCGTGCTGGGGCTGACTTCTCATTGTCGTGGCGATCCTATGACATTTTCATTGAACAAGTTTTAAACCGTTAGATGGCTATTGCGCACAAATAGAGGCTTTTCACCCATTGCGATGGAATAATCATAAACTTGTAGAGATGAGCGATTAAAGCAATTTTGCAAGCGTCTTTTTATTATTTTATCTTTTTATTTCATTAACTTATAAAAATGGTGCGGTCAGCGGGAATCGAACCCACGACCCCAGGCTTCGGAAACCTGTACTCTATCCAACTGAGCTATGACCGCATTTTGTGGCACATCATAACAAAAAAAACTGCAAGGTAAAGCATATTCATTTCTGTCAGTGCATTTAATGTTTATGCTTTAAACAAATCCTGAAGATCGTTTTTTCCATTTTCAGAATTCCATGCGAGTGACTTGGTTTATTGGCCCAGATCGCTCAAAATACCCTTTCCATTGACCATGTGAGAAATTCATGACGGATGCATTGACGCTAAGGGATTTGTGCAAGACTTATCGAAATGGTTTTCAGGCTTTAAAAGGCATTAACTTAACCGTGCCTGAGGGCGAATTCTACGCGCTTCTGGGGCCGAATGGTGCCGGCAAATCAACAACGATCAGCATCATCAGTTCGCTCACGAAGAAGACTTCTGGAACCGTTGAAATCTTTGGGCATAATCTGGATACCCATCCTTCACAAGCCAAGCAATGCCTCGGGGTTGTACCTCAGGAATTCAACTTCGGTCATTTTGAAAAAACCTTTGATATTCTAGTGACTCAAGCCGGTTATTACGGTATTCCGAAAAAGATTGCCGAACAACGTGCTGAACATTATCTGGAAAAGCTCGGTTTATGGGAAAAGCGTAATATTCAAGCCCGTATGCTGTCGGGAGGAATGAAACGGCGCCTGATGATCGCACGTGCCATGATGCATGAACCCAAGCTACTGATTCTGGATGAGCCAACAGCTGGCGTCGATATTGAATTACGCCGTTCGATGTGGGACTTTCTGACCGAGATGAACGAACAAGGAACTTCAATCATCCTGACCACACATTATCTGGAAGAAGCGGAAATGCTGTGTCGTCGCATTGCGATCATTGATCGTGGAGTGATTAAAGAAGACACCAGCATGAAAAATTTCCTGAATCAACTCACTGAGGAATCATTCATTTTTGATTTGGCTGCGCCGATTGAAACCCCACAACTGAATATTATCGGGGTGAAATTCAATCTGCTTGATCCGGTCACGCTCGAAGTTACCATGGACAAAGCCCATAGTATGAATGAACTGTTCCAGTTACTCGAAGCTCAGAATATTCAGGTACGTAGTATGCGTAACAAATCCAACCGTCTCGAAGAACTGTTTGTGAAAATGGTGGAGAAAAATCTGGAAGGAACTTCGGCATGAATTTCAGTCAATTACAAACAGCATTAGGCACTCTGGTTCGTAAAGAAATCCGCCGCTTTATGCGGATCTGGCCACAGACCTTATTACCGCCTGCCATTACCATGAGCCTGTACTTTGTTATTTTCGGTAATTTGGTCGGTTCACGTATTGGTACCATGGGTGGCTATAGCTATATGCAGTTTATTGTACCCGGCCTGATCATGATGGCAGTAATTACCAACAGTTATGCCAACGTGTCCAGCAGTTTCTTTAGTGCCAAGTTCCAGAAAAGTATTGAAGAGCTAATCATGAGCCCGGTGCCCCTGCACCTGATTTTATGGGGCTATGTGATTGGTGGCGTCTGCCGAGGTGCATTGGTGGGTCTGATTGTCACCATCATGAGCCTGTTCTTTACTGAACTGTCAATCCAAAACTGGTTTGTCACCATTTATACCGTGCTGATCACTTCCCTGCTGTTTTCAATCGGTGGCTTTATTAATGCGGTTTATGCCAAGTCTTTTGATGACATTTCGATTATCCCGACCTTCGTCCTGACCCCTTTGACGTATTTGGGCGGTGTTTTCTACGCCATCAGTGCCTTGAGTCCATTCTGGCAAAACCTGTCACTGATCAATCCAATCGTTTATATGGTCAATGCCTTCCGTTTCGGCATTTTAGGCCACAGTGATGTGAATGTTTCCTTATCACTGATCGTCATTACGCTATGCTGTGCTGCTTTATATGGCGTGGCCTACTATTTACTTTCTCATGGCTCAGGAATGCGTGAATGAGTGTAGAACTGTCTCTTTTGGGTAAAGACACCGATTACCCAACACAATATCAACCCGATATTCTGTTTCCGATTGCGCGTGCACAAGCACGTCAGCACTATGCGGATGTTCCGGGTATTGCCAACGGCAAAGACTGGTGGCATGTATTTGAAATGTCATGGCTGAATCAGGCAGGTATTCCACAGGTGGCGATTGGACGTCTGGAGCTGCCGGCGTCATCCCCTAACCTGATTGAATCTAAATCCTTAAAACTGTACTTCAACAGCCTGAATTTCCATCAGTTTGCATCACGCGAAAGTCTGATCGCAACGGTACAGCAGGATTTATCACAGGCTGCGGGTGCAGCAGTCACATTAAGCTTATTTCATGTTGATGAACTGGAGATTGCCAAACCGCAAGGTATCTGCCTAGATGATTTCACACCGACGCAACTGAGTCAGCATCCGGATGCCAGTTTGCTACAGTGGGATGCTCAGACAACATCAGTCGAAGATGTACAACTGTACTCCCATTTATTACGCAGTAATTGTCCGGTCACAGGTCAACCTGACTGGGGCACAGTATTTATTCGTTATCAAGGTAAAAAACCTTGTTATTCCAGCATCTTGGCCTATATTATTTCCTACCGTCAGCATAATGGTTTTCATGAGCAGTGTGTAGAACAAATGTTTGCCGATCTATGGCAGACGCTGCAACCGCAAAAACTGATGGTCTACGCCACTTATACCCGCCGTGGTGGTTTAGATATCAACCCATGTCGGGTATCGGATCTGAGCTGGTTACCCAACCCAATCCGCTTGGCACGACAATAAAACGAGAATATTGAGGTTTTGCTCCATGGCATTTTTTGGTTTTACGCCATCTGAAGCATTGTTAAATGACATTCAGACCATTATCGAAAAAAAGAAATCGAAAGAACCGTTGTATCCACTACGTGACAAAATTGCCCTGCAAATCAATGAAGAAATTATTGATGCACTGTTGACCGGATTGGTCCGCAATTTACCGCGCAGTGAAAAAACAGAAGTTGCAGAGAAATTGGCCGGTTATGTCAAATCAACAGTTGCTGTTTTACTCAAACAGCTGCTGAGTAAAGCAGATAATACGGTGGTGCAACAATCAATTGCCTTCTCCGAACATAGCCTGTTACAAGACCCACAAGGTCAATATAAAGTCGGCCAGCCGCTTGATGCTGGTCTGGTCACGAACTTGAAGCACAGTTTTGCTGAAATTCAGGCCGGACGTGGTGTAAATAAAGCTGCCTTGGCCGAGCTGTATAAACAGTTTGCCGATGAAGCGGTTCGTCATTTTATGTCAGACTTTACCAAGACGCTTGACTTGGGCATGATTAAACGTAAAGCGGCAGATCTTGGAGCCGCTGGGGTTAGCAAAGCCGTCAATATCGCAATTGATAAGCTCATTCCCAACATGAACAAAGATGAATTAATTGCCCTAGCGAAATACCATGACAGTCTGTTTTTTCACTAAGCGGTCTTGCCAATCGGAAACCTAGCCTCGGCTAGGTTTTTTTATTGCAAAATATTGATATACATTGTGTCCAACTGGGTTTATGTTAGCATGCGCTCAGCATCGACCGACCCACGTTTTAAGCCCCATGTCTCCGAGTTCTCAATACAAATTCCTCCGCCAAGCACCTCGTGATGGCTTGAGTACAGCAATGTTGCCCTCACGTTGGCAACGCCTGCATATTGACCCTTGGTTATGCCTGTTTCTGGTGCTGAATGCCATGTTGGGATTGACTGTCCTTTATAGTGCTTCTGCTCAGGATGTAGGCCTGGTTTCCAAGCAGGCCATGAGCTTCGGTATCGGCTTCACGGTGATGTTTACCCTCGCCCAGATTCCTCCCAAGGTCTATCAGGCCTTTTCACCTTATTTCTATGTGTTTGGGGTCTTGTCTCTGATCGCCGTAATGGTGTTTGGTGAAGTCCGGATGGGTGCACAACGCTGGATTGACATTCCCGGTTTTGGCAGTGTACAGCCCAGTGAATTCATGAAAGTCGGCATGCCCATGATGATTGCCTGGTTTTTATCACGCAAGCCTCTACCACCAAGCCTGTCGAATGTTTTGATTTCTTTAGTCTTGACTGGTATACCGTTTTTATTGATTGCTGAACAGCCCGATTTGGGTACCTCGTTGCTGATTTTAGCCAGTGGGATGTTTGTTCTGTTTCTAAGTGGCTTGTCCTGGAAAATGATTGGCGCGGCAGCAGCAGGACTCGGGATCATTATTCCCATTGCTTGGGAGTTTTTACTGCACGATTACCAGCGACAACGGGTTTTAACTCTGCTCGATCCGGAAGCTGATGCACTGGGTACCGGCTGGAACATTATTCAGTCCAAAACAGCAATTGGCTCAGGTGGATTTTCCGGCAAAGGTTATCTTGAAGGTACTCAATCACATCTACACTTCTTACCCGAAGGCCATACCGATTTCGTGATCGCAGCCTATTCGGAAGAATTCGGCCTATTGGGCGTGATGATTCTGATCGCACTGTATTGCGCGATTATCTTCCGTACCTTTCAGATCGGGCTAAACTGTTTCCACAACTACGGCCGCTTGCTCGCCGGTTCACTGGGTTTGTCGTTTTTTGTTTACGTGTTTGTCAATGCTGGTATGGTCAGTGGTATTTTACCGGTTGTTGGTGTGCCCTTACCCTTTATGAGTTATGGGGGTACCGCCATTATCACACTCATGGCCACCTTTGGTCTGGTGATGTCTATCCATACGCATCGATAATAGGAAAATCATAAATAATGTTGGATCTTGGTATTTTTAAAAAATTAAAGCAGATGGCGATATTAGGAGGCTGTCTAACCGTAACAACATTGAGCCATGCCAACGATTTTTACAATCATCCGGATTACCTCAGCTTTAAACAAAAAACCATACAAACCTATGGCCTGAGCAGTGAACAGATTGATCAGGCCATGAATGGCACACAAAATTTACCAAATATTATTAACATTATGAATCGGCCGGGTGAAAGCAAACCTTGGTATGAATATAAAAGCAATTTTTTGTCTGAAAGCACCATCCAAAAAGGGGTGAACTTCAAACGTCTGTATGCCGACACCTTAAATCGTGCCGAACAACAATTCGGTGTGCCACAATCCATCATTTTAGGCATTTTAGGGGTGGAAACCGGTTTTGGCAGCAATAAAGGCTCTTTTCGCACCCGAGATGCTCTGGCAACGCTGGCTTTTGGTTACCCACGTCGTGCCGCTTACTTTAGTGATGAACTAGGTGCACTGATTGCCTGGAGTACCAAAGAAGGCTATCCAACAGAAAGTATTCTCGGTTCTTATGCCGGTGCGATCGGCTATCCACAATTTATGCCAAGCAATATCAGCAAATTTGGTGTGGATTACGATGGCAATGGGCATATCGACCTACGCAACTCTGCAATTGATGCCATCGGTTCAATTGCCAATTATCTGGCACAACAGGGTTGGCAGCGCAATCAGCCGATTGGCTTTTTAGCTCGTTATACGGGTCGTGACCCTCAAAGTATTATTTCCTCAGATTTAACCCAACCTACACCCTATGGTGCACTAAAAAATCAGGGTATTTCTCCACTCAATCCGATTGTCAAAATAGATGATTTGGATATGGTGAATGTCATTCAATTACAAGAGTCTTATGGCCCTGCGTATTACTTAACCTACCCGAACTTTCAGGTCATCACCACCTATAATAAGAGCCGAATGTATGCGACCGCCGTGTGGCAATTAGGCACAGAAATCGCCGACCGTTAAGGTCGGTTTTCTTATAAATACAAAAAGTCAATATTTTTTATCCATTTTTTGCTGACAAAAACAGCATTTCACACCATTTGTTACAATATTGATTATTATTTGATCAACTATTGTTAATATTACAGCATTTTCATATTAATTTTAGAGGAAACACTAGACACCTCAGCACAAGCATGAATATTATCCCCTACCGTCAAATGCAGTTGCAAAGTGAATTTACAGACAGGTTCGCTTTAATTTCAACCGCTTCACTCAGTTGAAACGAGCAAAATGTCACTAGGAGTTTTATGATGCATTCTACACTGAAATATATCCTGACCGCCGCGATTGGACTAACTGTAGCTCAATCGCATGCTGAAATGGTGCAATCTTCATCTTTTAATAATGATGCAGAAAACTCGAGTTTAGCAGCTCGTATCTTGAGTAAAGATTCTCAAAAATTTAACGCTCACTTCTCTAATTTAAATACACTGTCTATCACTGAACGTTCAGGTGACCAAATCCGTCGCCAAACTATTGCCAGTAAAATTGAAATTCCTGAAGAAGAACCTTCAGTCATTGAAAAGTTAAATACCGTTGCCTCAAATACCGTACGTAAATTCAGCCAGACTGGTATGGCATCTTGGTATGGTCGTCAGTTTCATGGCCGTAAAACGGCGAATGGTGAAACTTTCGATATGAATGAGTTGACTGCTGCGCACCGTAGCCTACCACTCAACTGTTACATTCGTGTCACCAACAAAACGAATGGTAAAAGTGTTGTCGTAAAAGTTAACGACCGTGGCCCATTCCATGGTAACCGTGTACTCGACTTGTCTTACGGTGCGGCAAAACGCTTAGGAATTACCAACGCTGGTACAGCAAAAGTGAGTATCGAGCGCGTTGAGGGGCCAAATTCTTAATTTAAGTACTCACTCCTAGACATTTGCATTTGACTCGAAAAGCCACTGTTGTGGCTTTTTCCATTTTTAAATGCTGTGATTTTTCTAGATGGTTTTAATCCGTTTATCTGAAGCGTAGAGTCGCCAAATTCATGCATGAATGAGATATGGTTACTCATCTTGAACCTGTCATTTGATCTGCCCATTTTAGGCTTATGTCAGGGATCAACAAAAACGCAGTGACTTCCGCCTATTTTTGTGTGGTTTTCCACCGAAAAATCCCGCTTTAAGACGTGCAAAATTAACCTATCTAAAATCTATAAAAGTAAAATTGATTTATTAGCGCTCAATTGCGCTCTAAGCTCGATAAAATCCTTTTGCACAACCTTCCCTACACCCAGCAAAGAAAACATGCTAAAAATCGCTTCCTATGCGCAAATACAACACATCATCGAATTATTTATTCGGTAAAAACGGTTTTATCGATTATTTCAGGGCAAAACTCAGCAAAAATGAGGCTATTTTTGAACCCAATTGAAAGAGACTGAAGATTCAATTCGGATACGATAAAAATAGACCATAAAAAAAGCCCCAAACGGGGCTTTTTTTAAAGAAGATGCAAAAATTATTTTGCAGCAGCTTGAGCAGCAGCAACTTCTTCAGCGAAAGAAAGTTCTGCTTTTTTCTCGATACCTTCACCCACTTCGAAACGAACGAAGTTAGCAACAGTTGTACCTGTTGCTTTCAATACGTCAGCAACTTTCTTGTCATTGTCAATCACGTACATTTGACGCTCAAGAACCACTTCGTTCAAGTATTTCTCAACTGAACCAGATACCATTTTCTCAACGATATTGGCTGGTTTGCCAGATTCAATTGCTTTAGCTTCAGCAATTTCTTTCTCTTTAGCAACCAATTCAGCAGGAACTTGTTCAGCAGTAACGGCAACCGGGTTGAATGCAGCAACGTGCATTGCGATGCCTTTACCAGTGTCCGCATCACCTGTGTAAGCAACAACAACACCGATTTTCAAACCGTGTTTGTAAACAGCCAAGTTTTCGCCTTCAACGATTTGCGCACGACGAACCTGGATGTTTTCACCAATTTTTTGAACAAGCGCGATACGAGCTTCTTCAACAGTTTGACCATCTTCAAGTTTCAATTCAGCAATTTTAGCAGCATCAGTTTCGTTTGCAGCTAAAGCAACCGCAGCAACTTTCGCAGAGAAACCAGCAAAGTTTTCGTCTTTAGCAACGAAGTCAGTTTGACAGTTTACTTCTAGAAGGATCGCTTTATTGCCTTCTTGAGCAATTGTGATCGCGCCGTCAGCAGCGATGTTACCTGCTTTTTTAGCAGCTTTTGCTTGACCAGACTTACGAAGGTTGTCGATTGCAAGTTCAATGTCACCATTCGCTTCTGTTAAAGCTTTTTTGCATTCCATCATTGCAAGACCAGTACGGTCACGTAATTCTTTTACCATGCTCGCAGTAACTGCAGTCATGTTGATCTCCTAAAGTCGGTAGAAAAATGAATCTATTCAACAAAAACGGCCCAAAGTAATCTCTGGGCCGTTTGCTTTATCGACGCTTTAATTTGCCACCATTACATGTCGCAAAAATGACAAGCCTGCGTCAAAACGCATTAAGCCTCAGAAGCAGGAGCTTCTTCGCCTTTTGCTTGAGCGTTCGCTTGAGTTTGAGCGTATTCTTTACCAGCAAGAATCGCATCAGCCATAGCTGAAGCGTAAAGCGTTACTGCACGGATCGCATCGTCGTTACCCGGAATAACGTAATCAACGTTGTCTGGGTTAGAGTTTGTATCAACGATACCGATTACAGGAATACCCAAGTTTTTCGCTTCTTTGATCGCAATCGCTTCGTGGTCAACGTCGATTACGAACAATGCGTCAGGTAAACCACCCATGTTTTTCACGCCGCCTAAAGCACGTTCAAGTTTTTCCATCTCACGAGTACGCTCTAAAGCTTCACGTTTAGTGAGTTTAGCGAAAGTACCGTCAGTAGATTGAGTTTGAAGATCTTTTAAACGGTTGATTGATTGACGAAGAGTTTTCCAGTTCGTCAACATACCACCTAACCAACGGTGATCAACGTATGGTTGACCTGCACGTTGAGCTTGTTCACGGATGATTGCAGAAGCAGCACGTTTTGTACCAACGAACAAAACTTTGTTCTTTTTGCTTGCTAATTGGTTAGCGAAGTTCAAAGCATCATTTAACGCTGGAACAGTGTGCTCAAGGTTGATGATGTGAATTTTGTTACGCGCGCCAAAGATGTATTGACGCATTTTTGGGTTCCAAAAACGAGTTTGGTGACCGAAGTGCGCGCCTGCTTGAAGAAGGTCGCGCATGCTTACATTGTAATCTGCCATTTTCTTTACCTTAAAGTTGGGTTAGGCCTCCATATGTCCGCATTCTCCACTCTAAAAAGAGCACCCAGAGGAATGTGACGACATATGTGCGGATTTTGTTATCCCATTACCAATGTTCATGTAATTAATTCATGAAAAGCATTTGATAAAATGGGCGGCTATTTATACCATAGACGTTTACAAATTACCAAAAGTTTTTGATGATCATGAATAGTACGTATCAAGCCCCTGCCCGTTTAATCAAAACGCCTGAAGAAATTGAGAAAATGCGTATTGCAGGACGACTGGCGGCGGAAGTACTGGAGATGATTAAACCGCATGTTCAGCCAGGTGTAAGTACGCTGGAACTCGACCGCCTCTGCCATGACTATATTGTCAATGTACAAGAGGCCATTCCAGCCTGCCTAGGCTATGGTGCAGCACCGGGTCGCCCTGCTTTTCAGCATACCATTTGTACTTCGGTCAACCATGTGGTGTGCCACGGTATCCCATCAGAAAACAAGATCCTGAAAAAAGGCGATATTCTGAATATTGACGTGACCGTCATTAAAGATGGCTATCATGGTGATACCAACATGATGTACATCGTCGGGGGGGAGACCACCATTTTAGCTGAGCGTTTATGTAAAGTAGCCCAAGAAGCGATGTATCGTGGTATGGCGAGCGTCAGACCGGGCTCAACCATTGGTGATATTGGTAATGCGATTCAAAAATATGTTGAATCAGAACGTTTCAGTGTGGTTCGTGAGTACTGTGGCCATGGCATTGGTACGACATTCCATGATGAACCCCAAGTCCTACATTATGGCCAGCAGAATACCGGCATGATTCTCGAAGAAGGCATGACCTTTACCATCGAACCAATGGTCAATGCCGGTGTTTGGCAAACCAAGTTGCTTGGAGACAAATGGACTGTGGTCACCAAAGACCATAAATTATCGGCACAGTTTGAACATACCATTCTGGTGACTAAAACCGGGATTGAAGTGCTGACTGCTCGCCCAGATGAAGATTTATCACGTTTTAATACGATTTAAGTCGTGCTCTCTGAAATACATAAGGTTGCCTTCTGGCAACCTTTTATTTTTACTGTCGGGTTGATTGCCAAAATACAGCCAGATCAAGTAAAACTGCCGACACCCTCCTTCACGTTTTGACCTTACGGATGCCTTATGTCAGAGACTCGTTTTTCCAAACCTTTAGTGGTGATGTTAATTGGAACAGCCATTATTCTGGCCCTCTCTCTCGGCGTACGTCATGCATTTGGTCTGTACCTGGTTCCGATGAGCCACGAATTTGGCTGGGGACATCAAGTCTTTAGCTTGGCCATCGCCATGCAAAATCTGATCTGGGGGGCAGTGCAGCCGATTACGGGTGCCTTTGCAGACAAATACGGTAGTAAAGTCGTGGTTGCAGTTGGTGGAGCACTCTATACACTCGGCTTGCTGCTAATGGCAGTCAGCTCTAGTGCAATGTTACTGAATTTAAGTCTCGGTTTAATTCTTGGACTGGCTTTATCCGCCACCTCGTTTCCAGTATTACTCTCTGCCGTGGGCCGGGCAGCGCATCCTGAAAAGCGTAGTTTAGCCATGGGAATTGCCAGTGCAGCAGGCTCTTTTGGCCAGTTCATTATGTTGCCATCTACACTTCTACTGCTCAAAAATTTGGGATGGTCAGCAGCACTGGTGGTGAGTGCAATTCTGATTGCCTTGATTGTGCCACTTGCCTGGATGTTGAAAGCTCCTATGTATCAGGCACCACAATCTGTTCATGCACACCAGACGACACCTCCGAATTTGGGCTTTAAGGATATTCTGTCCATCGCGGCCAAACATAAACCTTTCTGGTGGCTGGCTCTTGGCTTTTTTGTGTGTGGTTTTCAGGTGGTGTTTTTAGGCGTGCATTTACCCGGTTATCTGATCGATCATGGTTTTGATGCGACTACCGGTACTATTTTTCTGGCACTGGTCGGGCTGTTTAATATTTTCGGTACTTACGGTGCCGGCTGGCTGGGTGGCCATTTTCCTAAAGCCAAACTGCTCATGTGGTTATATGGTTTACGTGGCCTCGCGATTATTGCTTTTCTCATGTTACCGTTAAGTCTATGGACCATTTATGCCTTTGGGATCATGATGGGCTTACTCTGGCTGTCGACCGTCCCTTTGACCAACGGTATCGTGGCAAGCATGTTTGGCGTAAAATATTTAACGATGCTCAGCGGAATTGTATTCTTCACTCATCAGGTTGGTTCTTTTTTTGGCGGCTGGCTGGGTGGTCTGAACCACGACGTTTACGGTAATTATGATGCCGTTTGGCTTTTTTCGATTGTGCTGAGTGTTTTTGGGGTGATAGTACATTTCTTTGTCAATGAGGAGAAAATCGTTCATGACTAGTTCAAGCCTGCTATTCAAGCTCTTGTTACTAACGACCATTGTTTTCTGCTTTGCCTTGGCTGGAGTACTCTGGGGGAACACGCCGGAACTGTTTGACTACTTTAATCAGGCCTTTTGTGCACATTAAGCAGAGCTGAATTTTATCGCTAACTCAAACGCATAAAACGCGAATAAACTGACCAACCTTTATCTTTACGCGCTTTACCGTCGCTTTTAAGCTCACAGAAAAAAAGCCCCTCCGAAGAAGGGCTTTTTCAACGCAATCGCTTCGATTAGAACAGGCGATTCATCCCGTTTAATGCCGCAACACGATAGGCTTCCGCCATTGTCGGATAGTTAAAGGTCGTTTCCACGAAATATTTCAAGGTATTGTTCGAGCTGTTCATCACCGCCTGACCAATATGTACAATCTCTGCAGCGTTGTTACCGAAGCAGTGAATTCCGAGAACTTCCAAGGTATCGCGATGGAACAGGATCTTTAATTCACCCACGGTATCCCCGGTAATTTGTGCACGTGCCAAATAACGGAATGAAGACTGCCCCACTTCATAAGGGACTTTTTCTTCCGTTAATTGCTGCTCGGTCTTACCAATCGAAGAAATTTCTGGAATAGTGTAAATACCAGTTGGAATATCTGTCACCGGTTTGACATTTTTCTCACCACTCATATTGGCACCCGCACAACGCCCTTGGTCGTACGCAGCAGAAGCCAACGATGGCCAGCCAATCACATCACCTGCAGCATAGATGTGTTCTACTTCGGTTTGGTATTGCTCATTGACATGTAACTGACCACGGCTATTTGGCGTTAAACCGACATTTTCCAGGCCTAGGCCATCGGTATTACCTGAACGGCCATTACACCAAAGAATCGCATCGGCCTTGATTTTCTTCCCACTCAACAAATGCAAGACCACATGATCATCATGAGTTTCTAAATGGTCGATCTGTTCATTATGACGGATCAACACGCCCTGCTCACGCAAGTGATACGACAAGGCATCCGCAATCTCATCATCGAGGTAACTCAACAGTTTTTGCTGGGTATTGATCAGATCAACTTTATGATCAAGACCGATAAAGATCGAAGCATATTCACAACCAATAACACCAGCACCATAAATAATGATTTTCTGGATGGTGTAATCAAGATCCAGAATCTTGTCTGAATCGAATACACGTGGATGATTAAAGTCTAAAATCTCTGGATGATATGGACGGCTACCGGTCGCAATCACCAACTGTTTAAAAATCAGGGTTTCCTTAACACCATCCGGACTAAACACTAGAACGGTATTGGCATCCTGAATATAGGCACGGCCGTAATAAATATCGATGCGGTTGCGGTCATAAAAACGCGAGTGCGTATCAACCTGTTGCTGAATCACTTTGTGAGCATGGCGCAACACCTGTTTCATGGTGAAATGCTTCCATTCGCCCACTTTTTGGAACATTGGATCACGTTGATAGCGAAGGATGCTCGAAACGGTTTGACGCAAGGATTTACTTGGGATGGTTCCAACATGGGTACAGTTTCCTCCCAGTTGCTCACGCATATCGACAATTGCAACGCGCTTCCCCGCTTTCGCCAGCTTCATTGCAGCGCCTTCACCGGCAGGTCCTGAACCGAGAACTACAGCGTCATACTTGACGAAATTCCCACTAACGACCTCTTTCTTACGTGGCATTCAAAGCTCCTTCCACCAATCTATATACTAATTTTTTAATCAATTGTGAGCTAATATGCTGATTTCTGCCGTATTTCACAACCATATATTCAGTGATAGCCACATTTTCTAAATGAATAATGATTTTAACCCATTTCAGGTGACGTCCGTTATAATGACAACTATATTACCAAACATCCTCTCCCCTATTAAACAGTGGAAAAGTTGAATATGTCTGAAAACCGTAAGCCTGAACAGGGTGTCAAACTTCGTGGTGCAGAAAAAGTCGCTAGAATTCCTGTAAAAGTTGTTCCTACGGTTGAAGTGCCGCGCAAACCGGACTGGATCCGAGTCAAAATGACGGCACCAGAAGAAGTTCAACGTATCAAAACCACCCTACGTGCGCAAAAGCTGCATACAGTCTGTGAAGAAGCTGCCTGCCCGAATTTACCTGAGTGTTTTGGTGGTGGAACGGCAACTTTCATGATCATGGGCGATATTTGTACCCGTCGCTGTCCGTTCTGTGATGTGGCCCACGGCCGTCCAAATGCACTCGATCCGGATGAACCGCGCCATATGGCTGAAACCATTGCCAACCTCGGCCTCAAATATGCCGTAATCACCTCGGTCGACCGCGATGACCTGCTCGATGGTGGCGCACAGCATTTTGTTGATTGTATTAAAGAGGCACGTGCATTAAGTCCAGATACCTTACTGGAAATTCTGGTACCGGACTTCCGCGGACGTATGGATATTGCGTTACGCATCATGACTGAATGTCCACCGGATGTGTTTAACCACAATATTGAAACCGTGCCACGTCTGTATAAAGCAATGCGTCCAGGTTCAGACTATCAACACTCTTTAAGCCTGTTAAAAACCTTTAAAGACTATTGTCCAGACGTACCCACCAAGTGCGGTTTGATGGTCGGTATTGGTGAAACTGAAGAAGAAGTGATTGCCCTGCTTGATGACCTGAAAGCCCATGATGTGGACTATGTAACCATCGGACAGTATTTACAACCATCGACGCAGCATGCACCTATCGATCGTTTTGTCACCCCAGAAGAATTTGAGCGTTATGCTGAACATGGCCGCAAACTGGGCTTTAAAAATATCTGGTCAGCACCTATGGTTCGTTCCAGCTATTTCGCAGATCGTCAGTATTATGGTGAACCGGTTCCAGCAGTACGTCGCAAGGTAGATCCAGCCAAGAAAATCAATGTACAAACCATTGAAGCTTAAAATAGTGTTCTGATTTTAAAAGCCCTCTCACAAGAGGGCTTTTTTATACCTTAGTCACAACTGATCTATTTCTCGGACAGTTCCACATTTTTTCAGTTAAATTATTGCTCAGTTTAATTCTGAACAGAGAACAGCATGTCGCAAGAAGATTATAAAAATGGTTTACAGGTACGCACTGAAGTGATGGGCGAGGCTTTTGTCAAACGTGCACAAGACAATACCGTACCGTTCACTCAACCTTTGCAGGACTGGATCAATGAACATGCCTGGGGCTCAACCTGGCAACGTGAAGGCGTATTGCCGCGTAAATATCGCTCGCTCATTACCCTAGCGATGCTGACCGCACTCAAAGCACCGACCGAAATCAAAGGCCATGTACGTGGCGCACTCAACAATGGCTGCACAGTGGAAGAAATTCAGGAAACCTTGCTGCACAGCTTGCCGTACTGTGGCGCCCCTGCTGCACAAGAAGCCTTTCGCGCAGCCTTAGAAGTCATCACTGAATATCAACAGCCCAAGCAAGATTAAACCTCTTCATCTGTCTAGATTTGATTTTAACCTTGCAGCTAGACTTTAGAGTACAAACCAGAAAACGCTAAAGTCTAGATGGAGATATTTACATTAACTTATTACCGGCGTCTGAATCTTGGCATGACGGTCATCAATCACAATGGCTTGTCGACAGATCCCATCTGCTCGACGTTGTTGCTCAAATACCTGGGCAGACATCGGCTCAAAATTATCAAAGAAACAAATTTCCTGATCATCAATCGAATACACCAGGGATTGATTCCCCACGCCGTCCAGCGTGTCATAGTAGACAATCACCATTTTGCCACGCTTGATTTCATTCTGAATATCGGCATAACTTAAAGCAGCCTGAATCGGAATGCGCAAGGCTTTTGCTTCGGTATAACTCTGCCGTTCGGTTTTATCGATATTGGGATCAGGATCGGTATGAAAAGCCACCTCAAACCCGATTTTCTTTAATGCCACGGCCAGAGCTATGGTAAAAGTGCCCTGTTGATAATCATGGCGGCATAGCTTAATCAGCTCGCTCATTGCAATTTGTACCCCATGGTGCTGTAACACCATCCATACCGCAAACACTCCACAGTTAGCTTCGAGATTCAGCAATGAATCAGGCATCGTCATGGCCATAGCTTTAAGTCCAGAATTTGAGTCAATCGTTCATGATACTATTTTATCAACAGAAATCAGCGGATTCTCTTGAATTGACTGATCCTGCCTCATTTTTCAATCTTTCTGAAAATATTTGAGTCTGAATCACTTCACTGGCTTTGTCTTACTGCGGTGCAGCTCTCTTCAACACTTAAAACATTTATCTTAAAATCACCTTGCCATCTCATCCATTCCCATACAGTACAGATAGAATTCAACTAATCTCATCTATTGATTTGGTAAAAAATCAGCAATAAAAAAGCCGGTGCAGATGCACCGGCTTTTTTGATTTCATCGATGGTTAAACCGATTACATCTTACACTGCAGCAGAAGCAAGCACTGTGTTAAACGTTGCGCTTGGGCGCATCACAGCATTCACTTTTTCTTGATCAACGGCGTAGTAACCACCGATATCAGCAGGTTGACCTTGAACTTGTGCAAGCTCAGCAACGATCTTCTCTTCATTTGCAGCTAAAGCTTGAGCAAGAGGAGCAAATTTCGCTTTCAACTCAGCATCTTCATCCTGTGCAGCAAGCTCTTGAGCCCAATACATTGCTAGATAGAAGTGACTGCCACGGTTGTCGAGCTCACCCGTACGGCGTGAAGGTGATTTGTCATTGTCGAGCAATTTACCCGTTGCTTGATCTAGGGTCTTCGCAAGCAATTTCGCACGATCATTGCTTTCTTTGATGCCTAACTCTTCAAGAGAAACTGCTAGTGCCAAGAACTCACCGAGCGAATCCCAACGCAAGTGGTTTTCTTCAACAAGTTGTTGTACGTGTTTCGGTGCTGAACCACCTGCACCTGTTTCGTACATACCACCGCCCGCCATTAACGGAACGATAGAAAGCATTTTCGCAGAAGTACCCAGCTCCATAATCGGGAACAAGTCAGTGAGGTAATCACGTAGGATGTTACCTGTTACAGAAATGGTATCCAGACCACGTGCGACACGTTCAAGCGTATAACGCATTGCACGCACTTGTGACATGATGTGGATCTCAAGACCAGTCGTATCGTGGTCTTTCAGATATTTCTGAACTTTTTTGATCAACTCATTTTCATGTGGACGGTATGGGTCAAGCCAGAAGATCGCTGGCATGCCAGAGTTACGTGCACGAGTCACAGCAAGTTTTACCCAGTCGCGGATCGGTGCATCTTTCACCTGACACATACGCCAGATATCACCTTGCTCAACGTTTTGCGACATCAACACTTCACCTGTTTCAAGATCGGTGATGTTGGCAATACCTGCTTCAGGAATTTCAAACGTCTTGTCGTGTGAACCGTATTCTTCTGCTTTTTGCGCCATCAAACCAACGTTTGGCACAGTACCCATGGTACGAGGGTCGAAGTTACCGTTCCACTTACAGAAATTGATCATTTCTTGGTAAATACGTGCGAAAGTCGATTCCGGCATGACTGCTTTACAGTCGTACTGTTTACCATCAGCACCCCACATTTTACCGCCAGAACGGATCATGGCAGGCATAGAAGCATCTACGATGATATCGTTAGGTGAGTGGAAGTTGGTGATGCCTTTTGCTGAATCCACCATTGCAAGTGCAGGACGGTGTTCTTGGCAAGCGTGCAAGTCACGGATAATTTCGTCACGTTGTGATTCAGGCAAGCTCTCGATCTTTTCGTAAAGATTAGCCATACCGTTATTGACGTTAATGCCTAATTCGTCGAACAGTTTACCGTGCTTTTCAAATGCATCTTTGTAGTAAATTTTCACACAGTGACCAAATACAATCGGGTGTGAAACTTTCATCATGGTTGCTTTTACGTGTAGCGAGAACAAAATACCTGCTTCGCGACAATCTTCTAACTCTTTCTCATAGAAGTCGCAAAGGGCTTTTTTGCTCATGAACATTGAATCAATGATCTCACCATCCTGAAGCGCAACTTTTGGCTTAAGAACGATAGTTTCACCACTGTTAGTGATCAATTCCATCTTCACGTTACGCGCACGGTCAAGTGTCATTGATTTTTCGCCATGGTAGAAGTCACCTTCTTGCATGTGCGAAACGTGAGTTTGTGACCATTGCTTCCACTCGCTCATTGAATGCGGGTGTTTTTTAGCATAGTTCTTCACTGCGGCAGGTGCACGACGGTCAGAGTTACCTTCACGCAACACTGGGTTTACCGCTGAACCTAGGCATTTTCCATAACGTACTTTAAGCACCTTTTCTTCTTCAGTTGTTGGGTTTTCCGGATAGTCAGGAAGCGCATAACCCTTGGATTGCAATTCTTTGATGCAGGCCGTCAACTGGCCAACAGACGCACTGATGTTAGGGAGCTTGATGATATTCGTGTCCGGGTCCTGTGTAAGACGGCCCAGCTCTGCAAGATTGTCAGTAACCTTCTGCTCATCTGTCAGGTAATCAGAGAATTCTGCGAGCACACGTGCGGCTACAGAGATATCACTTTTGGTGATCTCGATGCCGGCTGGCTTAGTAAAGGTTTCAATAATCGGCAGTAGCGAATAAGTCGCCAACAATGGCGCCTCATCAGTCAGTGTGTAAATGATATTTGACTTTCCACCAGCCATATGTGTAGCCCCTTGTGTTAAATTGAGTTTTGGCGAACCAGACTTTTGGCCCAGCTCTACGAACTGATTTGCTTAAATAAAACCTCGAAAGTATCGGCTCTCAAGGCATTTCAGTCAATTACAAATCTTGTGATACCAACATTTCAAAAAAAAATACCAATCTTATCCGATCATTTTTAGTACTGAAATTCGTGTCTAAAGCTCAAGTTTTTCCAAAATGATCGGCAACATCATTCACATCCGCCATCTCTATTCATCCCTACTCAGCAGTTATCAAATTAAGAGTAGGATGCTAAATGACGCATGCTGTACAAGTCCCTAGGAATCCTCAACAAAGCGCAGGTCATAGAAATCATAGAACCTAATTATTGCTTACTCAAAAACCACGCACAGAAAAAGTCTCTTCAGTTTGGTCATACTCAAAAGGAAGTATCTCTGATGGAATTAAATCCGTCTTGGCTACGAAATCATGAGGGATGATATGCACCATAAATTTTACGTGCTAAATATTTCATATCCCCTACACGCTCCCTCAACTTAGGCATTAGCTCAGTTCTATTTTTGATAAGCCTCAGACTTCAGATACAGCTGGAAAGAATAAAACGAGACGTTTTACGCCCTGATCTCTTGCAAAATTATACGATTTCACAATGTGCAAATTACAATTGGAACAAAATCGATTTCCAAGTACAATATTCCCCTAGTCGAGGGATGCTGCAACATTTTGGGAATAACTACCCAAATTCGCCAGGCTCGACGATCGGTTGAACATTCGACTCAACCAACAACGGCATCCGCGAACTCAACGATCAACATGTTATTTCTAGGAGATCCTGATGAACGCGGTGAATGCTTCATTTACAGATTATAAAGTTGCCGATATTGCTCTTGCTGATTACGGCCGTAAAGAAATCAAACTTGCCGAAGCCGAAATGCCAGCCTTGATGGGCTTGCGTCGCCGCTATGCGGCTGCAAAACCACTTGCAGGTGCCAAAATCCTCGGCTGTATCCACATGACCATTCAAACAGCAGTGTTGATTGAAACACTGGTTGAGTTGGGTGCGGAAGTACGCTGGACGTCATGCAACATTTTCTCGACACAAGACCATGCGGCAGCTGCGATTGCTGCAAGTGGTGTACCGGTGTTTGCCTGGAAAGGTGAAACTGAAGAAGAATATGTATGGTGCCTGGAACAGCAAATCAATGTGAATGGCAAACCTTGGGATGCCAACATGATTCTGGACGATGGTGGTGACCTGACTGCTCTTGTTCATGAAAAATATCCTGAAATGCTTGAACGTATTCACGGTATTACCGAAGAAACCACCACAGGTGTCGCTCGTCTGATTGAAATGTGCAAAGACGGTTCTTTAAAAGTACCTGCGATCAACGTCAACGACTCTGTGACCAAATCTAAAAACGACAACAAATACGGTTGCCGTCACTCGTTAAACGATGCGATCAAACGCGGTACTGACATGTTATTGTCTGGCCGTCGCGCGCTGGTAATTGGTTATGGTGACGTGGGTAAAGGTTCTGCACAATCTTTACGTCAAGAAGGCATGATTGTACGCGTGACTGAAATTGACCCGATCTGTGCAATGCAAGCGTGCATGGACGGTTACGAAGTTGTTTCTCCATACAAAAATGGCGTGCCAACCGGTAAAAAAGAAGACATCAACCTTGAGCTTCTACAAAATACTGACCTTGTTGTAACAACAACAGGGAACTACCATGTTTGTGATGCGGCCATGCTCGACAGCTTAAAAGCGGGTGCGGTGGTATGTAACATCGGTCATTTCGATACTGAAATCGATACCGCTTATTTACGTGGTTACAAGTGGGTTGAAGTAAAACCTCAAGTACACCAAGTATACCGTTCAGAAAATGACAGCGATTACCTCATTCTGCTTTCTGAAGGTCGTTTGGTGAACCTGGGCAATGCAACTGGCCACCCATCACGCATCATGGATGGTTCATTTGCCAACCAAGTTCTAGCACAAATGTACCTGTTTGAAGAAAAATTTGCTGATCTTCCTGCTGAGCAAAAAGCAGCGAAAATCCGCGTTGAAGTTTTACCGAAAAAACTGGATGAAGAAGTCGCAGCAGCTATGGTTGCCGGTTTCGGTGGCGTATTGACACAATTGACTCAAGAACAGGCTGACTACCTCGGTGTAGCGGTTGAAGGCCCATTCAAATCAGATGCATACAAATACTAAGTAACCCAAGGGCAGTTGCATATGCATACTGCCCTTTTTACTCAGCCGATATTTGTACATCAAAAAAGGATTTGATATGAGCAAACGTGTTCCGATTTCTTTTGAATTTTTCCCGCCAAAAACTGATGCCGGTGCAGAAAAGCTGCAATTGGTACATCAGGAATTACAACAGCTGAATCCTGAGTTTTTCTCGGTGACCTATGGCGCTGGCGGTTCTACCCGTGAGCGTACGTTGGCCGCAATCGATGCCTTTAACGCTAAAGGCACACCGGTTGCTCCTCACCTGTCTTGTATCGGGGATGACAAAGCGCGTATTGCTGAACTTTTAGATTTGTACAAATCCAAAGGTATCAATCGTATTGTCGCCTTACGTGGCGACCTTCCTTCAGGTCAGGTGGGTCTCGGTGAGCTACCATACGCACAGGATCTGGTGCGTTTTATCCGTGAACATTCAGGTGATCATTTCCATATTGAAGTGGCGGCTTACCCGGAAATGCATCCACAAGCAGAAAACTTCGATGCGGATATCCAGCGCTTTGTAGAAAAAGTGAATGCAGGTGCCAATGCTGCAATTACCCAGTTTTTCTTTAATCCAGATGCGTACTTTTACTTTATGGATCGTATCCAGAAAGCGGGTATTGATATTCCAGTAGCGCCGGGCATTATGCCGATTACCAATGCCAGCAATCTGATCCGTTTTGCGGATGGTACGGGTGCTGAGATTCCACGCTGGATTCGTAAGCAACTGGCTGCGTATGGCGATGATGTGGAATCAATCAAAGCTTTTGGTCATGAAGTGGTCATCACACTCTGTGAACGCCTGATTGCTGGCGGTGCTCCAAGCCTACACTTCTACTCCATGAACCAGACCGAGCCAACACGCCAGTTAGTCCTTGACCTGGGTCTGAACTAAACTGCCTATATTCAACACACACAACCAGAGACACGTAACCATGACCCGTTTTTATATTAATGCTGATTTGACTGTCGAGGAAACTTGCGAGCTTTCTGAAACCGTCTTTCATCATTGGGTTCGTGTGCTACGTGCTCAGGTGGGTGATCAAGCCACCCTGTTTAATGGCAAAGGTGGTGAATATGAAGTGACCTTAACCGAGGTGTCGAAAAAGACAGCTTCTGTGCAGGTCACGCATTTTAGTCCAGGCGATCGTACTCCGGCTTTTAAAGCAGTGCTTGGCCAAGTGATGAGTAAAGGCGACCGTATGGATTATGCGATCCAAAAAGCCACTGAACTTGGCGTGGATCAAATCCAGCTTTTGACCTCTGAACGCTGTGAAATGCGCCTCAAATACGATCGTGACCAGAAGAAACTGGAGCATTGGCAAGGGGTAGCAATTGCCGCTTGCGAGCAGTGTGGTATGAACCGGATACCCCAAATTTTGCCACCGCTAGCACTCAGTGAATGGCTAAACAGTGAACTTCCAGCAACACGTTTAGTGCTTGCGCCGAACAAAGATCAGGTCAATGTACTGCAACATGCAAATTCAGAACTGGCCTTATTAATTGGCCCCGAAGGCGGCTTGAGTGAGACAGAAATTGAACAGGCAAATGCAGCAGGCTTCCAGAATTGGTGTATTGGGGAGCGCGTATTGCGTACAGAAACTGCACCGGTTGTAGCGCTTTCGATTTTAAATCACCATTTTGCTTAAGTCCGATTGCTTTTTATAGTTCACCCACAAAACAACCAAAACCAACTCAGCATTGATGTGCTTTTTTTCGCAAAATTTCTTTAAAATTCCTTCATTTCCTTAGATCTTCACCAAAACATCACATCGCTTAAATTAGCTTACTTTTCCATAGAATATCTGCCCAATTTGGGCGATATACCCTCAGATGCATAAACTTATATCTCTTGAGTATTACTCTATAAATTTGAGCTCTAAGTTTGTTCGAAAAAGCAGCAGGCTTGACTGGGCGAAGTGCTCAACTAATGGTATATTCGGGAGAATTTAGCAAAAACCCCCGCCAGCAACGCTGGAATAACTCTTGCAACAATCGAGACTCAGATGGACGATCAATCATTAAAACAGCAGGCTTTGTACTACCACGAATTCCCAACTCCAGGGAAAATCAGCGTGACACCAAGCAAGCAGCTGGTCAACCAACGTGATCTAGCGCTTGCTTATTCTCCAGGTGTTGCAGCACCTTGCTTAGAGATCGAACGTGATCCTTCGCTTGCAGCCAAATATACCGCACGTGGTAACCTTGTTGCCGTAGTCAGTAACGGTACAGCCGTACTGGGTCTAGGTAATATCGGTCCATTGGCCTCTAAACCTGTAATGGAAGGTAAAGGCGTTCTGTTCAAGAAGTTTGCGGGTGTCGATGTATTCGATATCGAAATTGCAGAAAATGATCCAGACAAGATTGTTGATATTGTTGCTGCACTAGAACCAACCTTTGGCGGAATTAACTTAGAAGACATCAAAGCACCTGAATGTTTCTACATCGAGCGCAAACTGCGTGAACGTATGAACATTCCAGTGTTCCATGATGACCAACATGGTACATCGATCATTGTGGGTGCAGCATTGCTGAATGCCCTACAACTGGTTGAGAAAAAAATTGACGAAATCCGAATTGTTGCCTCAGGTGCCGGGGCTGCTGCCCTCTCTTGCCTTGACTTGCTTTGCGCACTCGGTGTCAAAAAAGAAAATATCATCGTTGCCGACTCACGTGGTCTAATCACCACCTCTCGTGAAGGCTTGGATGATTCGAAAAAACGTTACATGCAAGACATTCAGGCGACTCAGTTACACGAAGTCATGAATGACGCTGACATGTTCCTCGGTCTTTCTGCTGCTGGCATCCTCACCAAAGAAATGGTGAAACAGATGGCGGCTAATCCGATCATCTTTGCTTTGGCGAACCCAGATCCAGAAATTCTGCCAGAACATGCGCATGAAGTTCGTCCTGACGTGATCATGGCAACGGGGCGTTCAGATTACCCGAACCAGGTGAACAACGCACTATGCTTCCCTTATATCTTCCGTGGTGCACTCGATGTCGGTGCAACCACCATTAACGAAGAAATGAAGATTGCCTGCGTACATGCGATTGCAAAAATGGCGCATGTTGAGGCAGATGCGGCAACTTATGGTGAAAAATCAGCTTCTTTCGGTCGTGATTACCTGATTCCGCGTCCACTTGATCAGCGCTTAATTCTTGAGATTGCCCCTGCTGTTGCTAAAGCTGCAATGGACTCGGGTGTTGCAACTCGCCCAATCCAAGACTTTGATTCTTACCGTCAACGCTTGTCTGAGTTTGTATATAACTCAGCCTTGATGATGAAACCAATCTTCGCCCAAGCGAAATCGGATCCAAAACGTATCGCATATGCAGAAGGTGAAGACCTACGCGTATTGCGTGCGGTACAAATCGCAGTGGATGAAGGTCTGGTTAAACCAATCTTGGTCGGTCGTACAGCAGTGATCGAAGCCAACATCAAGCAGTTGGGCCTACGTTTACAAAATGGCGTAAACATCGAAATCATTGATCAGGAAAAGAACCCGCACTATCAAGCATTTGCCGATGATTACTATCAAATCATGCAACGCAAAGGCGTGACCGTGGAATACGCACAACGTGAAGCACGTCGTCGTTCAACCCTGATCGCTGCGATGCTAGTTCGTCACGGCCTTGCAGATGGTATGCTCTGTGGTACTTACTCAAGCTATGACATTCACCTTGATTTCGTGAGCAACATTATTGGCTTGAAAGAAGGTCACAATACTTTCTTCACCTTGAATGCCTTGATGCTTGAAGATCGCAACCTGTTTATTGCAGACACCTATGTCAACACCAACCCGACTGCCCAGCAGTTGGCTGAAATGACTATTCTGGCAGCTGAAGAAGTTCGTCGTTTTGGTATGACACCACGTGTTGCTTTGCTTTCTCATTCTAGCTTCGGCAGCGACCAGACAGATCCAAGCGCGCAAAAAATGCGTGAAGTGTTCAATATCCTGTCTAAAATCGCACCGGAACTTGAAGTGGAAGGCGAGATGCACGGTGATGCTGCATTGGATGAAAACATTCGCCACTTTGCATTCCCGAACTCACGTTTCAAAGGTTCAGCGAATTTGTTGATCATGCCAAATCTGGATGCAGCAAACATTTCGTTCAACCTGTTGAAATCAACTTCTGGCAATAACGTGACGATTGGTCCGATCCTGCTTGGTGCAGCAAAACCAGTTCACATCTTGACGCCAACAGCAACAACACGCCGTCTGGTCAACATGACTGCTTTAACTGTGGCTGAAATTCAGCAAGATCAAGCCTAATCCCAGAAAGCCGAGTAAAAAGCTCGGCTTGCTGACTTGAGAAAACCTCTATTCTGTTGCATGATTGCCTCAAGAATAGAGGTTTTTTCATGCAAGTGTATTTAGTGGGTGGTGCCGTTCGAGATCAGTTACTTGGACACCCCTATCAAGAAAAAGATTATGTGGTGGTAGGGGCTCAACCCGAACAACTTTTAGCTCAAGGTTTTCAACCGGTGGGTAAAGATTTTCCCGTTTTTCTCCATCCTGAAACCAAAGATGAATATGCGCTTGCGCGTACAGAGCGTAAAGCAGGTCATGGTTATCATGGCTTTGAATTTTATACCGATCCGAATGTCAGCTTAGAAGAAGATTTAATCCGGCGTGATCTCACCATCAATGCCATGGCAATGGATGAGCAAGGTCAGGTCTATGATCCTTATGGTGGCCAGCAGGATTTACAGTTAAAAGTACTGCGTCATGTTTCGAATGCTTTTGTTGAAGATCCTTTGCGTGTACTGCGAGTGGCACGTTTTGCCGCGCGTTACCAGCAATACGGTTTCACAATTGCCGATGAAACGCTGGCCTTAATGCAGAAATTGGCAACTTCGGGTGAACTTGAAGCCTTAACCCCAGAACGGGTATGGAAAGAAACTTCTCGTGCATTGATGGAACGTGATGCAGATGTCTATTTTGAGGCACTACGTCGCTGCGGGGCTTTAAAAATACTTTTTCCTGAATTAGACGCCTTATTTGGTATCCCACAACGCCCTGAATATCACCCTGAAATTGATAGTGGCCTGCATACCCTCATGTCATTACAACAGGCTTGCCGTGCCAACTATTCCTTGGATGTCCGTTTTGCCGTACTGGTTCATGATCTGGGCAAGGCATTAACCCCAAGTGATGAACTCCCGCGACATATCATGCATGAAGAGCGCGGAGTGAAACCGGTCACTGAAGTCTGTGAACGTTTAAAAGTACCGACTCAGACCAAACAACTGGCGATTGCCGTCTGTAGGGAACATCTCAAAGCACATCAAGCTTTAAGCTTAAAACCGGGTACTTTGTGGCGCTTACTGCAGCGCCTGGATGTTTTACGCCGTCCCGAACGAGTGGAGGCTTTCATACAAGCCTGCGAGTGTGATTCACGGGGTCGTTTGGGGCTGGAAGATCGCCCCTATCCTCAAGCCGCTTACATGTTAGAAGCCATGCGTGTGGTTCGAAACATTAAAGCCCAAGATCTACCTCCTGAAATTCAAGGTCCAGATATTGGTGAAATGTTAATTCAACGTCGTATTGAAGCAATTGCTGAGCTCAAAGCGCAACATAAACATGATGTTGTCTAAGACATTACGATCATTCTATACACAGGCTGTCAAATCGACAGCTTGTTTTTTTTATGGATCGGTCCGATTTCAATCACTAACCTACCCATCAAAATAACTTAGCACGCTCTTACTGTAACCCAAGCTTACCGAATCACGTCGTAATCCTCCATGATTGATAGCTTGTGCCATTTGAGCTTAAAACCCATATTGCTAGAATCTACGCCATCTTGTGCCGGTCAAGTCCTTTCTCCTCTTGAGTTTGCAAAACAATCTCTCGGGTGGCTTGTTGCAGCACAGCCAATCTTACACTTTGCGGTCTTTCATCTAAAAATGGAACTACATTCTTATGGCTAATCTTTTTGCATTCCCAATTCGTATTTATATGGAAGATACTGATGCAGGTGGCATCGTCTATCATGCCAACCATATCCGTTTTATGGAACGCTGCCGTACCGAATGGCTACGTGCTTCAGGGATTGACCACTACTGGCATCAAAAAGATTATAACTTCGTGGTTCACAAGATCGCGGTGAAATACATGCGTCCAATTTTGATGGACGATCTGATCACGGTGACTGCAAGTGTAATTTCATGTAAAACCGCGTCATTTACCTTGCAACAACATATTTATCGTGGTGAAATCTTACTGGCTTCAGGTGAGGTTGAGTTGGCATGTTTAAATGCAAACATGATGCCTTGCCGCTTACCTGATGAAATTCGTGATCTTATTCGTAAAGAATTAGCGCAAGATTAAAAAAACTTGGCACATGTAACTTATGGCAACACAACTAGAATCAACTCTACATATCTCCGATTTAATTTTACAAGCGAGTCCAGTCGTACAACTGGTGATGCTGATCCTGTTTCTTGCATCGCTGTATAGTTGGTATCTAATTGCCAAGTTGCATATGAGTTACAAAAAGGCCCACCAAGAAGACCAGCATTTCCAGAAAATGTTCTGGTCTGGGGCCGAATTGAATACCTTATATAACAATGCCCAGCTCAATTCCAAACGTGCGGGCCTCGAAGATATTTTTTATCTCGGTTTGGGTGAATTTCTTAAACTGAAAAAACGTCAAGCTTCTCTTGAACAAGGGATTGAAAGTACTGAACGAATCTTACGTGTCGGCCTCAGCCGTGACCAAGGACAGCTCGAGCAAGGTTTGGGCACCTTGGCCAGTATCGGTTCGGTTGCACCTTATATTGGTCTATTTGGTACGGTTTGGGGCATCATGAATGCCTTTATTGGGCTTGCAGCAGTCGAACAAGTCACCTTAGCTACGGTCGCACCGGGTATTGCAGAAGCCTTGATTGCCACAGCAATTGGTTTATTTGCCGCCATCCCTGCCGTTCTGGCATTTAACCATTTTACGGCCAAAGGTGAAGCTATTTATTCAAACCGGGCACTGTTTGCCGAAGAAATGGTCGCGCTGTTACAACGTCAATCGGTTGGTACTGCACAGGAAGAAGCGTAAATGGCGATTCAACGTTCGGGCCGTTTTGAACGTATTAAAAAACCCCTGAAAAGTGACATGAACGTGGTGCCGTATATCGATGTCATGTTGGTTTTGCTGGTAATTTTTATGGTCACCGCACCCATGATTACCAGTGGTATTGACGTCGATTTACCACAGGCCAACAGTACCTCCTTTGCCTCGAAAGAATCACCAGCTATCGTTTCGCTTAGCAAAGATGGCCAATACTATCTGAACTACAAAACCTATAAAGATGACCAAGCGCTTAGCTTGAGTCAACTACAAGAAATTTTAACAACAGCACAAACGGAAGCAACAGCTAAACAGCAGCAACTCAGTGTCTTGGTGAATGGTGATCAAAGTCGTCCGTATGGGGATGTCGTCGCCTTGATGGCCAGTCTGCAAGAAGCAGGTCTCAGCCAAGTTGGTCTACTGACTGAACCTTTAAAATAAATATGAAGCATTCTCCTCAGCCACACGTGCAGCAAAAAGCCATTGCGATTGGTTTTACCCTAGGGGTACACACCGTTGCGCTGATTGCTTTACTTTATTTAGGTTTAAGTGACCCACCTAAACCACCTGAGCGCATGCAAGCGGTTCTCATCAAACCCGAGGATCTGCCTCACCCTAAACCTGAAGCAGACACAGAAATCAGTGAAACGGTCCATCAGAAAGTAGCAGCCGAAATTCAGCAAACAGCTGAGCCTGTGCCAGCGGCACCTGTTATTCCTAGCACTGCTGCCCCGATTAAAGTTGAAACTTCACCTGCAGAAACCACACTTGCCAAACAAGATGCAGAGAATGCGGCACGACGTGCTCAAGCCGAACAGCGTGCTGAAGCTGAAGCCAAATTAAAAGCAGAATTAGCAGCAAAACAGCGTGCTGAAGCAGCTGCTAATGCTCAGGCTACTGCGGATGCAAAAGCCAAAGCCGCTGCAGAGGCAAAAGCCAAAGCCACTGCAGATGCAAAAGCTAAAGCTGCTGCAGATGCAAAAGCTAAAGCTGCCGCAGATGCAAAAGCTAAAGCCGCTGCAGATGCAAAAGCCAAAGCCGCTGCAGATGCAAAAGCCAAAGCCACTGCAGATGCAAAAGCTAAAGCTGCCGCAGATGCAAAAGCTAAAGCCGCTGCAGATGCAAAAGCCAAAGCCGCTGCAGATGCAAAAGTCAAAGCCGCTGCAGATGCAAAAGCTAAAGCCGCTGCAGATGCAAAAGCCAAAGCCGCTGCAGATGCAAAAGCCAAAGCTGCCGCCGAAGCGCGTGAGCAAGCGGAACAAGAAGCCAAAGCCTCGGCGGCAAAAAAAGCGAGCGAAGATGCAGCTCAAAAGAAAGCCGAAGCCAAAAGAATCGCTTCTACAGCCAAACGTGACTTTACCAATAAAATTCAACGTGCTTGGGATGTCCCCGCCGGTTCAACGGGTAAACAGGCCACGGCACGCGTGACTTTAAGTGACAGCGGGGCTGTACTATCGGTGGTTGTGAGCGCGAGTGATCCAGACATGAAAGCCAGCGTCGAAGCGGCTGTACGTGCAGCAGCGCCTTACCCGATGCCTGCGGATCCCGATGCGCGTCGCGAAGCCCGTAGTTTTAGCTCAACGTTTACAGCACGATAAATTAATGATGCATAATTACAGGGTTTGAATAGATTTAAATCCGGTAATTATGCTAAACAGAAACACGAAGAAAAATCCCGAATTTGAGTGCAAGACAATTATGGAAAACATGCGTAAACCGCTACTTGCTTTAGCCCTAACCGCAACCTTTGGTCCAATTTTGCCAACAGCCGCCTTGGCTCAACTCCATCTTGAGATTGCTAAAGCCCCTGAACAGGCACCAAAAATTGCGATCGTGCCATTTAGCAATGATCAGTCTATTTACCCGATTGTCGAAAGTGATCTCAACCGTTCCGGACGCTTCAGCAGCTCTTCAAAAAATTTACCGCCAACATCCGCTACACTCAATCATTTACAAGCAGCTGACTGGAAAAATGCAGGTATTCCGTATGTGGTCATTGGTGATGTCAAGCCCGATGCCAATGGTAACTACCAAGTCCATTACCAGTTGTTTGATGTGGAAAAACAACAATATCTGCTCAATGAACTGTTAACCGTGCCAAGCTCACGTATTCGTCAAGCCGGTCATATGATCAGTGATGCGATTTATCAGGCCTTAACCGGAATTCCCGGTGATTTTAGCGGTCGTATTGCCTATGTCTTACGAAATCCGGCGACTCCCGATCAACGCTATACCTTACAAATTGCTGATACCGATGGTGAACAGCCACGGACAGTACTGTCCTCACGCGATCCGATCCTGTCACCCACTTGGACACCGGACGGCAAAAAATTGGCCTATGTGTCTTTTGAAACGAAACGTCCGGGAATTTATCTACAAGATTTAGCCACAGGCCAGCGTGAAGCACTGGCACGTTTTAGAGGGCTAAATGGTGCGCCAAGTTTCTCACCAGATGGCCAATCCATGCTATTTACCGCATCCATGCATGGTAATCCTGAAATCTACCAAATGGATTTGAATACCCGCCAGCTCAAACGCATGACGAATGATAACGCAATTGATACAGAAGCACGTTATGCACCGGATGGGCAATCTTTTATCTTTACCTCGGACCGTGGTGGTTCTGCACAGATTTACCGTTACAGTTTTGCCGATGGTTCAGTCAAACGCCTGACATTCCGTGGTGCATTCAATGCACGCGGTAGTTTGAGTGCCGATGGTAAAAAAATTGCGATGGTGCACCGTCCAGCAGACAGCAACTATAAAGTTGCTTTACAGGATATCAATACCGGGATTACCCAAATTTTGACACCTACCAGTCTGGATGAATCTCCAAGTTTTTCACCCAATGGCCAAATGGTCGTGTACGCAACACGCGAAGGGAACCGTGGCTTGCTGTCAATTATGTCAACAGATGGCCGTTTCCGGATGAACTTACCAAGCGAACAAGGTGAAGTGCGCGAACCGGCATGGGCACCCAAATAAAACCACCGACATGCTTTAAAAAACCATTGATGGAGCTTCAAATGAACCTGATTAAACTGTGTACGCTTCCCCTACTCGCAACGGCTTTGGTCATGACTGGCTGTGCAAGCCGCAAACCAGCCACTGAAATCGCAACAGGTAATAATCTCGGTACGGGCACTGCAACGACGGTCAATACCACTGGCCTCAGTGAAGATGCAGCACTCAATGCACAAAATGCTGCAGGTGCTTCTGCCAAAGGAGTGACTGAAGCCAATAAAGCATTCTTGGCCAAACGTGTCGTACATTTTGATTATGATAGCAGTGAGCTTTCTAGCGAAGATTACCAAACCTTACAAGGTCATGCACAATTCCTAGTGGCAAATGCCAACTCGCGTGTTGCTTTAACCGGTCATACCGACGAACGGGGTACACGTGAATACAACATGGCACTCGGTGAACGCCGTGCCAAAGCCGTGCAAAGTTTCTTATTGACCAATGGTGTACAACCGCAACAGCTTGAAGCTGTAAGCTATGGTAAAGAAATGCCAGTCAATCCAGGTCATACCGAAGAAGCATGGAAAGAAAACCGCCGTGTTGAGCTGAACTATGAAGCGGTACCACCATTATTAAAATAAGCATATCGCAAATAAAAAGCCCGGATACATTCCGGGCTTTTTATTTCTCAACTGTTATTGGGCTTCGTGTTTTTCCGCATCGGCCGCATGCATCGATTCAATTAAGTCATGTTTATTGAATTCTTTATATTCCGGCTTATTTTCATAGCCTTTCCATGCATCTTTGACACTTTCTGCGGAAATGTTTTCTAGGCTGATCGGTTCGCTAGGCGTTGGAGTTGCGTCGAACTTTTTCGTTGTCATTTCTGGCTCCTATGTCATTTCGTCCTTTAGACATCAACATAACATGTTCTTCAGGACTTTCAAGGGTAAAATCAGCGCAAATAACATGGTTTAAATTTTATTTTATTGCGTTCTCATCTAAAATACGCCGATTGATTCATTCACCCCCTTTTGCCGATTGGAGTCATCCTGTATGTCATATCGCACCCTATCCCAATATTTACAACAACAAGATGGGAATTTAACGCCTGAACTTTCACAAGTCATTGAAACGATTGCAAACACCTGTAAAACGATCGATCAGGCTTTACAAAAAGGTGCGCTTGCCGGCATTTTGGGAAGTGCTGAACATGAAAACGTGCAAGGTGAAACCCAGAAAAAACTGGATGTCATTTCGAATGATTATCTGATTGAAGCTTTACGCACTCACGCGCATGTCGGTGGTTTGGCCTCTGAAGAACTTGATGAATTCACACCAGCGCAAGAAAATGGTAAATACCTCGTGTTATTTGATCCACTCGATGGTTCAAGCAATATCGACATTAACATGTGTGTCGGCACTATTTTCTCGATTCTGCCAGCAAAAAATGCAGTTACACAGGCAGAAGACTTTATGCAGCCAGGTACTGCTCAAGTCGCGGCAGGTTATGTTCTGTATGGTCCATCGACCATGATGGCCTTGACAGTCGGTGCAGGTGTAGTATTCCTGACTTTAGATCCTGAAACTCAAGAATTCCTGGTCACCTCAGAAAATGTTCAGGTCGCGGAAGATACTAAAGAATTCGCGATTAATGCCTCTAACCAACGTCATTGGGAAGCACCGGTCAAACGCTATATTGATGAGCTGCTTGCAGGCAAAACCTCAGTACGTGGCAAAGACTTTAATATGCGTTGGGTGGCCTGCATGGTCGGTGATATTCACCGTATTCTATGCCGTAGCGGAATTTTCCTTTACCCTTATGATTTTAAAGACCCGAAAAAAGCAGGCCGTTTACGTCTGATGTATGAAGCGAACCCAATGAGCATGCTGATGGAACAAGCAGGCGGTGCTTCAACTACGGGTCGTGTACGGATCATGGAAATTCAACCGACGGAACTACACCAACGTGTACCCGTGATTATCGGCTCTAAAAATGAAGTTGATCTTGTCACCAGCTACCATTAATCATTTTGCTCAGCCGCTGATACAGTTTCATGCTGTAGCAGCGGTGGACGTTTATACTTATGTCAATTATTTTTCTTGAATCAAAAGATAACCCCAAAATTAAACATCTGCGGGGGTTGATTGAACAGAATTCTTACCGCAAAAAACAACAGCAAACCGTACTCGAAGGCACTCATTTATGCCTGGCCTGGTTACAAGAAAACAAGAAGATTAATGCGATTTTCACCACAGAAAATGCTTTAAAACATCCAGACTGGAATGATATTAATGAGCACTATCACGGTCATATTTTTGTGATCAGTGAATCATTGTATAAAGATCTCAGTACTTTAGGTACGACCCTAGCCTGTCTCGCGATTATCGATCTGCCAAAACATAACGACAGCATGCGTTACGATATCGATACTCTCATTTTAGAAAATGTGCAGGATCCTGGTAATGTAGGCACACTTTTACGTTCTGCAGCTGCAGCCAATATCAAACAGGTGGTATGTACCGCAGGTTCCGCTTCCCTCTGGTCACCACGTGTATTACGTGCGGGAATGGGTGCGCATTTTTCTTTGCAGACTTTTGAAAATGTCGCATTAACCGAAATTTTAGAAAAATTCAAAATTCCAGTCTATGTGACCAGTTCGCATCAATCACGTAGTCTCTACCAGCAAGATTTACGACAACCTTGCGTTTGGATCTTGGGTAATGAAGGTCAAGGCGTCAGTGATTATGCACTCGCACATGCCCAGTCAGTGGCCATTCCTCAGCCAGGTGGACAGGAGTCTTTAAACGTCGCAGTGGCAGGTTCAATCTGTTTCTTTGAAATGGTGCGTCAGCGTCTATAAATCTATAAAATCGTTACGTTATTTTACCTGCTCTGTATTGGCACCAAAAAACGATTACACTAGCTAAAATAATCGCTTGAGTTGTCAACCATTCCCTTGTTTTTGACGTTATATAATCAATAAAGTTAAAAATAAGGGTGGGTACTCCATGACAGGATTTTCCATCTCTATGGATCTAGCGCCCAAACAGTCCAAATCAGAATCAATGAGTGCTCAAACGAGTACGGTTGAACAACGCCTGAAGAATTTTATGCAGGATGTCAGTGGGCGTGCGTTGGTCATGATGGAAAGTGCAACGCAAGGCCAACAGGGGATCGCGACTGACCTGGTACAAGAGGCATTTATTGCCCTGCACCAGTCATATGCAGAGAAAACGCTAGAAGAATGGTATCCCCTGTTCTATACCATTTTGCATAACAAGTTACAGGATTGGCGCCGTAAAGAGGCACGCAGAGCCCAACCTTTTGCCTTTTTCAAAAAAATTAACTTAGATGATGATCAGGAAGAAGCGATCGAACTGGTGGATGAAACCAGCTTAAACCCTTCAGATTTTTTATCACAAGCGGTAACCGTAGAGGAAATCCAGCAGGCGATTGCCCAATTACCAGTTCGTCAACAGCAAGCCTTTATGTTACGTGCCTGGGAGGGGTTCGATACCCAAACCACTGCACAGATCATGAATTGTAGTGAAGGCAGCGTCAAAACCCATTATCATCGTGCCATTCAAGGGCTGCGTGCCAGTTTGGTACATTTGAATCCTTATTTGGGAGGATCATCCGATGAAAAATGATGATTTTACAAAACAGGTGACGTCCAAACTCGATGGACTCGCCCGGCAGCATAAAGATAAACCTATCGTCATGAATCATGTGCTTGAGCATATTCAAACGCGGTCAACTTCGCGTTATGGCTGGTGGAAAATGACTGGCTTTGCGCTGGCTGCTGCTTTGGCAGGTTTTATCGTATTGCCGAATGCACTGGAATTAACAGAGAAACCGCAAAATCAAGTAGTGGTTAGCCCTAAACTTTCACCACAAATGGTTGAAGACTTAGAAATGTTAATGGTTTTAGGCGAAGACAAGGTGCCACATGGCAGCTAAAAAATTAGCACTGGCTTTTTGTGCCATCGGGTTTTTACAGACCAGTTTCGCTGGATTTGAACGTTTCTGGATTTTTTCCAAAGATGCCAATACCCAGGTCAATGATACCTGGGAGGAACTTTCTGAGGGTGAGCAAATTGCGCTGATCAAACGCTACCAGCATCTCAAGGAATTGCCGGACCAACAAAGTGTTGCGCTACAGCAACGTATGGAATGGTTTACTCAATTGCCAGAACAGGACAAACAGAAAATGCGTGAAGCCTGGCAACAAATGAGTACACAAGAGCGCAATGAATTACGGCAACGGATGCAACATGCCACACCAGAACAGCGTCAGACGATTCGACAGGAATATATCAATAAATATGTCGGGATTAACACAGCCAACAAATAAATAAGCGATTAGATAGGTCAAAGTGATAAAAAAGCCTCGTAGTGAGGCTTTTTTTATGGCAATCAGTTTAACTGCGATATTCATCAATCAATGCATAAATCTGGCGTAAGGTGGCATTTGACAGTTTAGTCTTTTCCCCTTTTAACAATTTTTCTAGCTGCTCCAGTGTCTGTAATAATAAAGCGGCCTGATGCGGACCATGCAATAATAAATAGTCCACGATCTGCTGATCCAGATGTACCCCACGGCGTGTCAGCACTGAGTTGACCAAAGCCTGGCGATCGGCATAGAGGCTGCCAGTTGGCACCTTCACACTGACCGCTTGCGTTAGGCGTGATTGCAAATCGGGTAATTCTAGCTTCAGCTCTATTGGAGCAACACGTGAAGAAAAGACCAGTTGCCCACCTTCGGCATTTTGATAATTGATGAGATGAAACACTGCACGCTGCCAATGTGGCACACCGCTGATGGCCTCGATATCATCAAGGGCCACCAGATCATATTTTTCCAATGACGTAATGGCCTCAATCGGCGCATCTAGCAAGGCCAGCAACGATACTTTAATCGCCGACTTCCCCACGTCCAAATAAGAATCACAAATCGCGGAAAGCAGATGGCTTTTACCGGTACCCGCCCCCCCATAGATATAGAAACTACGGATCAGTCCAGCGTGTAACTGGCGCACGGCATCAATCACAGGCCCCCAACCTGGCCCCGAAAAATCACTAATTCGGGCATCCAGTTGCGGCTCAATATCTAACTGCAATTGACGCATATCTACTGTAAACCTTAAGGTTGATCTTGATCAATGTTAATCGATTTTTCAGTCGCTTGCTGATCTTTTCTGTCGGAATCTAGCGCCTGAAGATCTGTAGTGACCAGCAAATTCCCTGACTCAGCAGCCTGTTCAACTAAATTAGGCGGCCCATAAAATGCGCTATGCTCATAGCTCTCGCGTACATGCTTTAACAGCACCACAATAACGGCCGCCACAGGAAGTGCGATTAACATTCCAATCAGACCACCTAAATGGGCACCTGCCAAAACAGCAAAGACCACTGCAACCGGGGAAAGGCCAATTTTATCGCCGAGCAAGAACGGCTGTAAAATATAACCTTCTACGGCCTGCCCAATCATAAACACCACCACAACCAGAATCAGCTGCATCCAGTCGATACCAAACTGGAATAAGGTGGCGACAATCGCAGCAATGATACCCACGGCAAATCCTAAGTAAGGGATAATACTGGCCAGTCCTGCAACCATCCCAATAATCAAACCGACTTCTAATCCGATCAGTTGCAAACCTGATGCATAGACAATGCCCAACAAGAACATCACCAGAAACTGTCCTTTCACAAAGGCACCCAGCACACTGTGACATTCCCTCACAATCACCATGGCATTCGGTTCATAGCGACGTGGGATTAGGCGGTGGAAAGAATCCAGCATCCGCTCCCAGTCCAGCAAGAAATAGAAAGAAATAATCGGAATCAGAACCACGGTGCCCCCAATCTGAATAAAATTCAATCCGGATTGCGCCACTTTTAACACCATCGCCTGAATACTGTTCGCACTGTAATTGGTCTGAATATATTCCATAATGACGGTGGACATCTGCTCCGTGTCAATTTCCATCCGCTCCACATTAAAAGTGTGAGACACCCAAGGCAGGAAAGTGGAATTTAGCCAGTGAATCCCAGCGGGAATACTGTCACGCGAATAGATTAATTGTTTCCAGATCAGTGGCACGACATACCAGATCGCCAAAGTAATCAGAATCCCGATGCCAACAAAGACCACACTAATCGCCAACCAACGCGGTAGTCTCCAGGCATGTAAATAATTAACTAGCGGACTAAACAGGTAGGCAATTAAAAAAGCCCCAATAAAAGGTAAAACAACAGGTTTAAGTAAATATAAAATCCAGAGAACGAGTGCGATGCCTGCAAGGATAAAAATACGGCGCAAGGTACGATCGAGCATAGAATCTCGCCTTTTCTCAGTTTAATCGTTATAGAAGAAAATATTTTAGTAAAGATAGCATTTTAGCGCATAAATAACATAAGAGTTTCGTTTATTCAGGTTATAATCTCACGCCATTGCGGAGACTTCATTATGAGCAACTCAACTTCTACCCCTAACTCTGGTTTAAGCTATAAAGACGCTGGTGTCGATATTGAAGCGGGCGACGCACTGGTCGATCGAATCAAATCTGTAGCTAAACGCACAACTCGTCCTGAAGTAATGGGCGGTCTTGGCGGCTTCGGCGCACTTTGCAAAATTCCGAAAGGTTATGAAGAGCCAGTTCTTGTTTCAGGTACCGATGGCGTAGGCACAAAATTACGTCTGGCATTAAACCTGAACCGTCATGACACAATTGGTCAGGATCTAGTGGCAATGTGCGTCAACGATCTTTTGGTCTGTGGTGCTGAACCTTTATTCTTCCTCGACTACTATGCAACAGGCCATCTTAATGTGGATGTGGCAGCAAATGTCGTAACTGGTATTGGTAAAGGTTGTGAGCTAGCAGGTTGTGCATTGGTCGGTGGTGAAACGGCTGAAATGCCAGGCATGTATGAAGGTGAAGATTACGATCTTGCTGGTTTTGCCGTAGGTGTAGTTGAGCAAAGTAAAATTATTGATGGCTCTAAAGTCAAAGCTGGTGATGTCTTGATTGGTATCGCATCAAGCGGTGCACATTCAAATGGTTACTCACTGCTACGTAAAATTCTTGATGTAAAAAATGTCGATTTAACGCAGGAAATCGATGGTCGCCCATTGGCTGATGTCGCAATGGAACCTACCCGAATTTATGTAAAACCAGTGCTTGAGTTGTGCAAACAAGTGGATGTCCATGCCATGGCACACATCACCGGTGGTGGTTTACCAGGCAACTTGCCACGTGTCTTGCCAAATGGTGCACAGGTGGTAATTGACGAAGCTTCTTGGGAATGGCCAGAACTGTTCAAACTACTACAACGTGAAGGTGGTGTTGAACGTTTTGAAATGTACCGCACCTTTAACTGTGGCGTAGGTATGGTCATTGCTGTTGATGCTGCTGATGCGGAAAAAACCATTGAAGTGCTGAATGCACAAGGTGAAAAAGCCTGGAAAATTGGCTACATCCAGGACAATGCTGAATCGGTTGAAGGCGCAGACGAAAAAATCCGCGTAATTTTTGCATGATACGAATTGCTGTACTCGTTTCAGGCAGTGGTTCTAACCTGCAAGCACTCATCGATGCCCAGTTATCTGGGCAAATCGTAGGTGTATTGTCGAACAAACCAGATGCCTACGCGCTTACCCGGGCAAAAAATGCCGGGATCGATACTGCGGTAATTGAACACAAACACTTTCCAACACGTGAAGTCTTTGATCAAGCCATGCATCAGCAACTGCTGGACTGGCAAGTTGACTTTGTGATTCTTGCCGGCTTCATGCGGATTTTAAGCGAGAAGTTTGTGCGTGCGTGGGAAGGTAAAATGCTGAACATCCATCCCTCGCTGTTGCCCTTTTATAAAGGCATGCATACCCATCAGCGTGTGCTGAATAGTGGGGATGTCTTCCATGGCTGTACCGTACACTATGTCACGCCTGAACTGGATGCCGGTCAGGCCATCGCTCAAGGTATCTTAAAAGTCGGGCCACATGATGATGCCAATCATCTGGCACATCGTGTCCATGGGCTGGAACACCTCATTTATCCGCAAGTCGTGGAATGGATCTGTCGTGGCGATTTGCATTATGTGCAAGGCCAAGCCATCTTTAAAGGGCAGCCTTTAACTGACCCTGTGCAGTTCTGCAAATTCTAAAAAATAAAAAAAGCGCCTTCTCGAAAGCGCTTTTTTTTATTTGTCTTACAAGCAACAAATTAATGAGGTTGTCGAATTAATTGTTTGATCAACTGGGCCACTTCAACGGGATGCTCTAATGGAAACATATGCCCACCCGGCGTAATACTAAACGGAATATCCCATTTTTTCTCAACCAACTGGGGAAATTTACGCTGCAGGAAAATGCTCTCCTGCCCCACGACAAGATGGGCAGGAATAGACAGTTTCTTTTGCGGTAACCACCACAAAGAAGGATTGGTCCGGAAAATCTCAACCTCGGCATTTTTGGGAATGGTTAGTGTCACCCCACCACGCGGATCATCCTGTAAAGCATGTTCGATATAAGCATCAAAACATTCCGCATCAAAATCCCGATAAAATCCCTTAGGGCGCAGCAATTCCGCCGCCTGTGCACGACTCTCCCAATGATCACGACGGCGCGAAGACAAACCAGCCGGCGTGATACGATCCAAAAATTTCGCACTGAACATTTTTGACAGATGCAGGGTCAGTCCATCCTTCCCCATAATCAGTGGAGGATCCAGCATAATCACCTGCCGAAACAAATCAGGACGTTGCATGGCTGCCATAAAGGTCAGCGCAGAACCTAAAGAATGTCCCAAGCCAATCACGCGCTGACCTGATGCCTGTGATTCAATGCTTTCGATGACCTGCTGTACCAGATAAGGCCAATGATTGCTGATCGGATACTTAGGATTGGTTCCAATCAGCGGAATCGACACGACCTCATAATCATCAGACAAATGATCAAAAAGCTTTTGGTACACGGCAGAAGGAACACCATTGGCATGTGCAAAATGCATCACCGGCTTATTGGTCATCTCTTCTCACTCCGCAATTATTGTAATTTAGCGTTCTGGCTACTCTGTAATTGCTGACTGACCGACTGACTCAGTCCCTGCCCAATGGAAGTTCCCACTCGTCCAAGCACTGATTCCAGGGGATTACGTTCAATCGTGTAGTTTACGCTATGTTCCAGTTTCAGCTCGCGTTTCAAACTATTCATACTGCCTGAACGGTCCGCAATGCCAAGTTGAACCGCCTGTTCACCTGTCCAGAATAATCCTGAGAAAATCGCTGGATCAGTGCTTTTCAGTTTAGCCCCACGACCTTGTTTGACGGCCTGAATAAAATGGTTATGCACATTATCCAGTACCCCTTGAATATGCTGACGCTGTACCGGATTAATCGGTTTGGTCATGCTCAGGATATCTTTATTTTCACCCGCAGTAAGCGTACGGTCTTCAATTCCCAATTTTTGTGCTAAACCGTTAATACCATAATTCGGCATAATGACCCCAATCGAGCCAACCAAGCTTGAAGGGTTCACCCAAATTTCATCTGCTGCAGAGGCAATATAATACGCGCCTGAGGCTCCCATATCGCCAATCACCGCATATACTTTTTTATTCGGATATTGCTGCTTGAGATAACGGATTTCCTGCCAGATTTCATCTGACTGTACTGGTGATCCGCCTGGTGAGTTGATATTTAAAGCAATCGCTTTACTGTTTTTCGCTTCAAAAGCACGTTTTAAGGCTTTGATGGTATCTTCACTATTAACCGACTGGTTGCCCGAATCAATGGTTCCAATAATATTGACAACGGCAATATGTGAACCAGCCACGCCCGGTGCTGCAGTATCCTCAACCATGGAACAGCCTCGTCCCATCAAAATAAAGATCAGTAGGACATAGCCAAAGGTCAGGAATTTAAAGAAGATACTCCAACGCCGTGCACGACGTTGTTCTTCGACAGAAGCAAGAACAGCTTTTTCTAAAATTTGCCATTCCTGTCCATTTTTATTGTTCGTTTGTTGCGTTTCGTTCTGAGGTTTTGGTGGCCAATCGGACATACAACACAATCCAAATGATTTGTAAAGTTCATCATTATATACACTGTGTGGTGAAAAACTGTCTTCAAAGGGTGATTTACACTATAATATTTTTTTCGGCGCTTCACCTTTCTTTGACCGTTTTCACCGTTTTGTATCATGACGACATCACATTCAAACAGCGTGACCTATAAACTGCTTAAGTTTATCGGTCGTCAGCCGATCCAGGTTTCCCGTTTTATTGCTCGCTTACTTGCAAGTGCGGTCAATCTATTTCATCTGTCCAATACGGCAAAAACCATTCAGCTTAATTTGCAGATCGCTTTGCCCGACTTATCCGAGCCAGAACGCATCGACATTAGCCGTAAAGCGATCAAAAATGAGCTGATGTCATATTTCGAATTTTTCAGCATTTGGGGTTCTAGTAACCAGAAAAATCTGAGTCGCTTACATTCAGTCACGGGCGAACATTACTTTCATGAAGCACTGGCAGAAAACAAAGGTCTGGTTTTAGTCGTTCCCCATTTTGGCACTTGGGAAATCATGAATGTTTGGTGTGCTCAACACACCGCGATGACCATTTTATATAAACCGGTAAAAGACCCCGCAGCTGAACAATTTGTTCGTGAAGCACGTGGTCGTGAGCAGGCCAATTTGGTCCCCACGGATGAAAGCGGGGTACGCCAAATTTTTAAAGCCCTGAAACAAGGGGGAACCACGGTGATTTTACCTGACCATACGCCCAATACCGGTGGAGATCAGGTGGAGTATTTCGGTGTGCCTGTCGCATCAAGTAACCTGAGTGCCAAACTCATCCAGAAAACCAAAGCTCAGGCCCTACTCTTGTACGCGTTACGAAATGAGCAAAATGGTTTTGATATGTATATCGAGCCGATCAATGAACAGGTCTATCAGGGCTCAGCCGAGCATGGCACACGTGTGATTCATCAGGCGATCGAAGGCTTGGTTCATCGCTATCCTGAACATTATCACTGGAGCTATAAACGTTTTAAGGCTAATCCTGCACTGGCAAACGTCTATAACTTACCCTGCGAACAGGCACTGGTTAAAGTCCAGACCTTAAGACAGCATCAGCAACAGGCTCTCGCTGCAACCAACGCCACTGCTGTCGATGTGTCCGCAACTTGATTTCCTGTTCATTTAGCTGAAATTGCAAGGTTCCCGCTTGTGCTGTCGTAAGCAGAGGAATTCCTAACTCGCGCAATCTGGCCTGTAATTCTTGACTCGGATGACCATAGCGGTTATCCCAACCGACGGAAGCGACTGCTAATTTTGGCTTAAGCTGCTGCAAAAAGGCATAAGAAGAGCTATGCCGACTACCATGATGTCCTAGCACCAGCACATCAACTTTTAAATCTGGATAACGCTGCAATAATTGATATTCGGTTTCCCAACCGGCATCCCCCATGATTAGAAAGTTCTGAATGCCTTGTGCCTGGGTCACCTGTAGATACAATACACAAGAATATTCATTCCGATTGCTTTTCACCTTGGCTAAATCGGTATATATCGGTGACAGTACCCGCAATTGACTATGTTCAAATCGCCATTGCTGTCCTGCATGACAGTATTGAAACTGCTGTGGCAAAATGTCAGGCACGATTTCATTGGCTAATATCTGTTGGACAGGCAGGCCTTTTAGCACGGCCCCCAGTGCCCCACTATGATCCTGATCCAGATGGGACAAAAATAACTGCTGGAGTTGTGTAATCCCTTGCCGTGATAGATAGGGCAAGACAACCTGTTGACCAATACTAAACTTATCCTCGCGGTAATATCCACCGGTATCAATCATCAGTTTATGCTGTCCATCTTCTAATAGAATCGCTTGTCCCTGCCCCACATCCAGAATGTGTAAAGTCCATTGGGGATGTGTCGTGAAACCTAAAAAAACGGGCACTATCGCCAGTGCTGACCACGCTTTAGGAACTACACCACGTGGCAGAAACAGTAACAGCATTCCCAAACCTAACGATACAATTATCAGTGGTGTTGCAGCGAACCGATGCAGTTGAGGGTTGAACAGATGTTCCATCCCATTCAACAGGTACATCATCAGATTTAACAAGTGGTCGGTGATTTGAAAACCCAAACTCCCGAAGGGTTCCCAAATCAAATACAGACATGCCGAGACAATATTCAACGGTACAATAACACCGGCCAAAATCGGAATCGTCAGGATATTGGCCAGTGGTGCAATCCAGCTGAGTTGCTGAAAGAAGATCAAGACCAGCGGCAATAAAGCGATAAAAATCTTGCCTTGTGATTCCACAAGTAACCGAAAATGCTGAAAGAAACGTTGTAGCCCAGTAATCTCGGTACCCAAAGGTTGCTGCTGCAAAGTTTGATAAATTCTTAACAGGATAAAGCTGGCGCCAAAAGACAACCAGAAAGCCGCTGACAACACACTCCACGGATCAAACAGCAGTAAAATACTCGCACTCAGCAACAGGATACTCAGGCTACGCAGGGGCTGCTGCAATAAAATGACCGTTACCGTGACTATACTCATCAGCAAGGTCCGTAATGCAGGAATTTCAAAGCCAACAAAAGCGCAATATCCCAGCACTGCCCCTAAAAAAGGCAACATCAGCACATACACTTTGGGCCATTTTAAATACAACTGTGGTCGATAACGCCCGATGATACGTTGGAGTAGCCAGCTGACCAATAAAGCAAAAATTAAGACATGTGGTCCAGAAATCGCCAACAGATGACTGATGCCTAGACGCTGAAATTGTGCTTCAGTATGTGCTGATAACAGACTACGGTCGCCTGTAAGCAAGCCGAGCAATAAGCCTTTTTGTACGAAAGGCTGATGTTGAATAAATTCACGATAACCGTAACGCAATTGTTCAATATATAAACGGAATTGCATCCACCAACCCTGCTGTTGACGTTGATGTGCAGAAAAACCAAGAGCAGTGACCTGTTCTGTAGTCAAAGGTTGGATCATGTCCACACGCAATCCAGCCATCACATTTTGCTGTAGCCACCATTTTTCCTGATCAAATGCCCCGGATGTCGCATAACTATGTGCCGGTTTAAGCCTCCCTTGAATACGATAATACTGTCCTAATTGCAAAGAGGACGGGGATTGATAACCAGAGCTTTTCATCAACAACAACCACTGAACGGGTTTGGCATGCCACCCCAATACCTGAACCTTTTGCTGAACCGTCTCTTCCTTGAATTCACTGAGACGATCCGCATAAACCACCACCTCTACCTGTTGAGGCTGTGTTTCCCGAAACTGCAAACGTTTCGTTAAGGCATGGTCAGCATAGTAATGCCCACTAGAAAAAGCAGTAGAGACAAAGAGGATCACTTGCACAATCTTGATCGCTAGGAAATCCGTCTTGACCCATTTCAACTGAATCAATACCACTAGAATCAAGGAGAGGATGAATAAAACAGGCCAGATACTAAAAAGCAAAGGGAGACTACTGCCCATGCTTGCGATACCCAAGATCCAAGACAGCAAAATCAGCTTCAACATGAATAATATTGTGAGTTATTGTTTTTGAATGCAAAATATTAAAGCCCAGTAAACTGGGCTTTAACAAGATGAAAATTAGGATTCCGATAGACGGTTATGCCGGTACCCACAGACCATCTTGCATATGCAAAATTTGATCTGCAGCCTGAGCCAGCTGTTCATCATGAGTAACGATCAGCATCGCCATATTTAATTCTTTTTTCAGGTCGCTGAGTAATTCAAAAATACTCAGCGCTGTTTTGCGATCCAGATTTCCGGTCGGCTCATCCGCAAGCATTAGGGCGGGCTTGGTAACCAGTGCACGAGCCAACGCCACACGCTGACGTTCCCCGCCTGATAATTCCCCAGGTTTATGGGTCATACGATGCGATAAGCCGACACGTTCCAACAAATACTCGGCCTGTTGCTTCACCTCTTTATAGACACTGTCACGGCGTAACATTAACGGCATGGCGACATTTTCCAGTGCAGAAAACTCAGGTAAAAGGTGGTGAAACTGATAGACAAAACCCAGATACTGATTACGCTGATAGCCTCGTTCTGCTTCTCCCAAATTGTCAAAGCGTTGACCGTTGAGAAAAACCTGCCCTTCCGTTGGCCGCTCCAATCCACCTAGCACATGCAACAACGTACTTTTGCCTGAACCACTTGCCCCCACCACTGAAATAAACTCACCTGCATCGACTTTCAGTGATAGACCTTTAATCACTTCCACCTTGGATTTGCCATCCGTAAAGTGCTTATAAATATTTTTGGCTTCCAACACAGTTTTATTCATAGCGTAAAGCCTCAGCAGGTTGAATTTTAGCTGCACGTAATGCTGGATAAATGGTCGCCAAAAAACTCAGTAATAGTGAAAGGCTGACAATAATGACGACATCTTGCCATCTTAAATAAGAAGGTAAATAGTTAATAAAGTAGGCATCAAACAGATGTAAACCAAAGGCATTATTCAACCAGGAAATAAAATCACTAATACTGGAAGCAAAGATAATCCCCAAAATTGCACCGGTTACAGTTCCAATCACGCCAATCACGGTACCTTGCACCATAAAGATTTTGGTGATGGTTGCTGGTGATGCACCCAAAGTTCTTAAAATCGCGATGTCTGATTTCTTATCCGTAACTACCATCACCAGAGAAGACACGATATTAAAAGCGGCAACCAGCACAATCAGGAAGAGCAGCAAGCTGACCATGGCCTTTTCCATTTGAATCGCGCTGAACAGATTGCCATGGGTATAAGTCCAATCCGAAGCATAAAAGTTGCTAGGTAGTCCACGAACAATATCTGCCGCAACTTGAGGGGCAACAAAAATATCATCCAGTTTTAAACGCACCCCCTGTGCACCATCCGGCAAACGTAATAAGGTCGCAGCATCATTAAGCGCAATATAGCCCATCATGGAATCGACTTCGGCACCGATACTGAAAATCCCGACAATTTTAAAGCGCTTAAAGCGTGGAACTACTCCGGCAGGTGACGGTGTTGCTTCTGGCAGGACTAAAGTGACATTATCATTCAGGCCAAGTCCGAGGGCATCGGTCATCTGTTTACCCAATACAATACCAAACTCACCTTTTTTCAGCTGATCGATACTGCCTTCGACCATATGATTTTGGATAATCGAGACTTTCTTTTCGTATTCAGGTTCAATGCCCGTGACCATGATGCCGGCGACCTGACCTTGCGCGGTCAGCATCCCCTGGAGTTGGGTAAATGGTGCAACACCAGTAACATGTTCATGCTGTTCAACTTTTTTTGCAAGTTCTGGCCAATCTGTTAGAATTTGATTAGAAGAGACTGTTGCCTGCGGGATCATTCCCAAAACCCGGTTCTTCAGTTCGCGGTCAAAGCCGTTCATCACGGACAAGACCGTAATCAGCACAGCCACCCCTAAGGTGAGACCGATCATCGAAACCAAAGCGATAAAAGAAATAAAGTGATTACTACGCCGTGCGCGAGTATATCTCAGCCCTATATACAGCGAGATTGGTTTAAACATACCACCTAGTCCGAGGTAATTCATTATGGAAACATTACAGCATCAAAGCGGCATTTCAGAACGTCGTGTGATGTCTCGCATCGATGCTGCCTTGCGAATTAATTATCAGATGATTTCTGATGATGTTGCTCTTAATGATCCTTACGATCCTAATTTTGTCTTGCCGCGTTATTTTCTACTACTTGCAGAATTAGATCAATTTGATCATGCAATCAACTACGAATTAGAACAATTAAATGAAAAAGATCAACAAATTGCTCGAATCTTATCCTTATTTGATCAAAAATTGAATCTCATCACCGGCTCATTATACGATGCTATTGTACAATCCATGTTGCCAATCCCTAAACAGGTGAATTTTTCTGAAAGTGGTCTGAGTTTTTCCAGTGATAGTGCGATTGCCGAAGGTAGCTATATCCATGTGACCTTAAGCCATCCAGAAAATTTTTTCCATATTGCGGCCACCGCCCAAGTCGTCTATAGCAAACCTTCAGAAAATGGTCTCTTCCGTACGGGTGCCTACTTTGTGACACTCCATCCGCAAGATCGCGCCAAACTTGCGCAGGTTGTTGCAGAAGCTGAACAAAGTTCGACGAAATCCTCTGCAACTTAAGCAGAGGATTTCAATTTATGCGCCAATTCACGACTGGCCTTGAGATCACGGTAGAAATATAGAAACAGACCACATAACAGAATTGCCGCACCCAACAGCACCATGATTGATAAGCGTTCATGGTTAAACGCTGCACCCACTAACAAGGCCAACATCGGTGTCATTACAGTGGTTAATGACAAAGTGGTCGCCTGAATGTTTTGTACCAGTTTGAAATAACAAAACATCGCGATCAGAGATGCCATTACTACCGTATACATCAATGCAATCAAAGACTTGGTGCTAGGAATATGGTCTGGTGCATACTGCCAAATAAAGGGCAATAATGCCAAGGCACCCACGCTCGAAACCAGAATAGACCCCGTGGCTTGAGCCATGGGCTCCACTCTTGCATTGACTTTCTTTACCCAGAAAATCGACAAGGCATAGGTAAACACACTGATCAACATCAAGCCAATACCGATCGGATTCACATGCTGATTCTCGCCACTAAAGCAAATCACGGCTAAACCGGCGACTGCAACCAGCATCCCCATCCACTGCAAACGATTGAGTTGCTGCTGAAATCCGAACCGCCCAATTAAACCTGCCATAATCGGTGCCAAACCGAACATCAGTGCGATAATTCCAGAGCTGAGATAGCTGGTCGCGATGTAGGTAAAAATCTGTGAGCCAATAAAGCCTGTTGCACCTGCCAGATAGCTATGTAATGCCAATCTGCTCAACGGCAGATGTACGTTTAATATCCAAATCAAAGCCAAGGCAAGCGGTAAGGCAAAAAAGAAACGCAGGACCAAAGCCCACATCAAATGCAGATCAGACACACTCCAGACGATGGCTAGTGGCGTGGTTGACCAGATCAAGACTAGCATGGCGTAGGTCACGATCATATTGACTTTGGATGGCATCACTTCAGCTCACTGTGCCGTCTTGCGTTTTTGTTTCAGGATCGTTTGATCCAGACTACTGGAAAATTCACGTTTATCCCGCTCCGAAATTGGAGGTGGCCCGCCGGTTTGTACCCCTGCACCCCGTAAAGTGTCCATAAAATCACGTAAATGGAGACGTGCCTTAATATTGGACTGGGTAAAAATTTCTCCGCGTGGGTGAATAGCAATTCCACCCTTCTCAATTACTTGCGCCGCGAGAGGAATATCCTGAGTAATTACAATATCATTGCTTTGCATGCGATCAACAATTTCCTGATCAGCCTGATCTGCACCACTCAAAACCTGAATAGAGTTAATCCTTACCGAAGGGGTAATGCCCACATTCTGGTTGGCCACAAAAGTGACCTCAAGTTGATAACGATCTGAAGCCCGTAGAATCACTTCCCGCAGCATTTTAGGTAAAGCATCGGCATCCACCCAAAGTTTAAAGGGCAACACATCTCACCTTTTAATTGTCAATAAAACCATAGTGTAACAAACTCTCATGATGGGCTGCGGGCTAAAATTGCAAAATACCGAATGGTTGATATCAGATTCTCTAAAAATACTGGAGTAAATCCCGAAAATTGCACAATGATCAAAAACCGTATTCGCTCAGATCTAGCAGGAAGAAAAAATTCCTGGCTAAAATCGCACCTAGACCTTGAAAAACTGAGATCATCCTCGATTAAATAAGATAAATATCACCAAAATAAATTGTAGATATGAAAAATCCAAGCAGACCTGAACTGATCACAATTGATGATCAAAACTTTGGTAGCCATGTGGAACACTGGAGTCTACTGACCGATCAGCCCACCACCGAAGTACCCAAATGGTTAGGTCTTGCATTGGATCAACCGGTTATGCCGATGGGACTGTGTACGCAAGAAGCGGATATGGATCCTGCGGTCTGGTTCATTCAAGGACCAAACCACTCGGCCGTTCAGTTATGTCAGGTGATCGCTGTTGAAAACAATCGACCTAAAGCGGTTAAAACAGCTTTTCCGTGTTTTGAAAGTCCGTATAAACTGAATGCCCAAGTTGAGCGTATTATTTGCAGTAGTTCCAATACCCAAGCCGTGTTACGTCTCAAAGTCGGACAAAATGCAACCATTTACGCGTTTGACAGTTTGTATAGTGTCAATCACGATCAATATCAACAAGGTCAGACCTATCAAGCACAGCTGAGCGCTTGGGCTTATGAACTAGAAAGCGTCGCGGAAGGTGAACAAATTGTTGTGGATGATCCGGCATCTGTACGCTATCACCATGCCTTAAATGATATTTTGGCAGAACATCAGGGTGTCGCGCCGGATAATCTGCAGGAACTGTTAGATGCCTGGCAACCTAAATCGGAAGAAGATACCCTCCCTGTGACCGTTGATTTTTCAAAAATGGTGGCCTATTTATATGGTGAAACCCTCGGTCAGGAAGATGAAGCCTGGTTTCAGGGTAAAATCGTGGGTAAAACAGCCATGAGCTTTATGGATCAGGAATATACCCTTTATGATGTCACGTTAATTTTAGAAGAAAATCAGCCTGCAACATTGATCCGTATCGCGACAAAAAATGAGTCTTATAGAAACTTCTCGATTGGACAATATATCCGCGGCAATATCTGGATTCAGGCGCATATTCACAGCAAAATAGTTTAATTCTTCACATTTTCTCTTTTAAGCCAGCGACTTAAACTCACTGGCTTTTTATTGACATGCTATAGTTAATATACGCAATATACTTTTAAATAGTAGAAAAATACCGCCTAAAATATATAAAATATGCAACGATTTTATAGGCCATATTGCTTTATTCAGATTTATATTTATACTAAAAAATAATAGCAATATTAGATTCAACAAAAATATATAAGATTTAGGCTTATTAATGAAAACAATACCTGAACACACGACCAATTTGGTTTTGCCCGGTCATCCGCGACTCAAAATAGATAGGGCTGCCTGCTGTTTTTTTGTTTTAGGCATGTTTTTAGCAGCATTCACGATTCACCATTTCAGTCTATTTGCCTAAGAATTCACTCCTCATTTATGGCATCTGCTCAATGCTGTTTTTTAATGCGAATAAAAAAGCCCTCAATCGTGAGGGCTTTTAAATTTAGGATGAATAGTGATTAACCATTACGTTTCGCAAAGTCATCCATAAAATTCACTAATGCCTGCACACCCGCAAGTGGAACAGCATTGTAGATACTCGCACGCATGCCGCCCACAGAACGGTGACCCGCCAAGTTCAATAAATGGTTTTCTTCCGCTTCTTTCAGGAACAATTTTTCCAGATTGGCATCTGCCAAGGTAAATGGCACATTCATGATTGAACGGTTGGCTTCTGCAATCGGGTTCGCATAGAAGTCACTAGAATCAATATAGCCATAAAGTAATTTGGCTTTTTCCAGATTCACCTGATGAATCGCGTCTACACCACCTTGTTCAAGCAACCATTCAAATACCAGGCCAGACAGATACCAAGCATAGGTTGATGGTGTATTGACCATTGAACCATTCTTCGCTTGTGATGAATATTTCAAAATGCTTGGAATTTCAGGTTTTGCCTGATCCAGCAAATCTTCACGCACAATCACCAAAGTTAGACCTGCTGGGCCAATATTTTTTTGTGCGCCCGCATAGATCAAGCCAAATTTAGATACATCTAAAGGTGCAGACAAAATGCTTGAAGACAGGTCAGAAACCAATGGCGCTTCAACTTCAGGAATACCTGCAAATTGCAGACCACCAATCGTCTCATTGTCCGCATAATGCACATAAGCGGCATCTTTAGACAAATTCCACTGGCTTTGTTCTGTAATCGCCAATTTACCATCGACTTTGGTACCCGCTTCGATGACATTGATGTCACCATAACGCTGTGCTTCTTTGAGCGCTTTTTCTGACCAAATTCCGGTATGAATATAATCTGCTTTGCTGTTTTTACCGAGCAAATTTAAAGGAATGGCTGAAAACTGTAGAGATGCTCCGCCTTGTAAGAATAGCACTTTGTAGTTTTCAGGAATGTTCATCAGCTTACGCAGATCCGCCTCAGCTTTTTCTGCAACCGCGACATAGTCTGCACTACGGTGGCTCATCTCCATAATCGAGAGGCCTTTACCGTGCCAGTCGAGCAGCTCTTGTTGAGCTTTTTCTAACACAGCAGTGGGTAATGCGGCAGGGCCAGCACAGAAATTGTACGCGCGCATGATCTTTCCTTCATGAGATGAAACAAATTTTTTGGCATTTAATCACAGAATGAGTTTTCTTGCAGTATATTCGGACGGAAATATTTCAATGCTGATGCTGAATTAAAATCATCTTGCCAATAATGCTGAATTGAAAGGTTCACAAATTCACGGTGCCCTTTTCATCCAGGTTCGTTTTATTTCCCTTCAATGGCCAAATCCCAATTAAGATTCGATATATAAAGTGATATTTTTGCTCGCTTTTCGACAGCTCAAACTTGAATCTATGACTGCAGTAAATTACATGCAATAAAAAAGGATGCCTAAGCATCCTTTTTCAAGAGATTATGATTTAGCCTTCATCAGACTCATTTAGGTCCGATTCATTCTGGTCTGCATCATCAGCGATGGTCACATCATCTACTAGATGTTCAGATGCCAACAGATCTTCTTCTAGGTCATCTTCAACTGCTTCAATGGAAACTACACCCACCAGAACTTCACCTTCCATGAGGCGAATTAGGCGTACACCTTGCGCATTACGACCTGTGGTCGCGACTTCTGAAGCACGAGTACGTACTAAAGTCCCGCCATCAGAAATCAGCATCAATTCTTTGCTCACATCAATTGATACCGCACCAACCAACTCACCATTACGTTCGGAGGTCTTGATTGCAATCACCCCTTTACCGCCACGTTTTTTGGTTGGGAAATCATCCACTGGCGTACGCTTACCATAGCCATTCGCACAAGCGCACAGTACTTCACCCGTTTCAGGAACCACAACGAGTGAAACGATTCGGCTGGTTACACTTGAATCTGTAGAATCATCTTCTTCATTTTCAAGTTCATTTTCTTCTGCGTCTTCAGCGGCAGCGGTTGCAAAGCTGACACGCATACCACGGACACCTTTGGCAGAACGGCCCATCGCACGCACATCGGTTTCTGCAAAGCGGATGGCTTTACCTTCATTCGAGAACAACATGATTTGCTGTTCGCCATCGGTAATCGCCACACCAATCAAGGTGTCTTCGTCATTTAACTCAATTGCACGTAAACCATTTGAACGGACATTACTGAACTGTTCGAGCTCTACACGTTTGACTGTACCCGATGCAGTCGCCATAAAGACATAATAGTTTTTACGTACACATTCAGCTTGCTGGGCAAACTCAATGATAATTTCGTCATCTAAATCAGCGGTAGAAAGCTCAAGACCGATTTGCTTTAACTGAATACGTAACGTATCCGATAAATCATCGCCTTCAGCCAATTCAGTTAATGCCGCTTCAAGTTCAGCATAATGCGCATTGATGATGGCATTTTGCTGCAGTTTAGCTGCATGCGTTTTTACAAAAGCTTTGAAGTCAGCCAGACGTTCGGTGAATTTCTTCGGCGCATCAATTACCGGTAAAATTGCGGTAATCGTTTCATTGGCATCCAGCGGCAGCAAGTTCACCATTGGACGACCTTTGGCTCCGCGTGAAGCTTGCGGCACCTCAAAGACTTTCAATCGGTAAACTTTACCCACATTAGTAAAGCACAACACCGTCGCATGGTTGGAGGTGACAATCAGATGCTGAATGAAATCATCTTCCTTCATTGAAGTTGCAGACTTGCCACGACCACCACGACGTTGTGCCGCATAATCGGAAAGTGGCTGAGTTTTGGCATAACCGGTTTGTGAAACGGTCAGTACCACCTGCTCTTCTGGAATTAAATCTTCACGTGAGAAATCAATCCGTGATTCAATAATTTCGGTCCGGCGTGCATCGCCATATTGCTGTAAGACTTCCGCCAGTTCCTGACGGATAACGCCCATCAACAGATTAAAATCGTTGAGAATCGCGGTGTATTCGGCAATGTGACCCAAAATTTCCGAATACTCTGCATGTAACTTGTCTTGTTCCAGACCGGTTAAACGATGCAAACGTAACTCAAGGATCGCCGCCACCTGTGCTGGAGATAAACGGTAAATATTGTCTGTCAAACCGAATGGTCGGTTTGGATCTTCACCTTCAATCTCCTCCGGACGGATGGAAATTGAACCCGCTTTTTCTAACAAAGCGACCACACCACCTGCAGCCCATTCACCCGCTTGTAAACGCTCGCGTGCTTCACCTGGATTGGCTGAGGATTTAATGGTTTCAATGATGGCATCAATATTGGCCAACGCAACCGTTAAACCTTCCAAGATATGACCACGTTCACGTGCCTTACGCAATTCAAACATGGTGCGACGCGTCACTACTTCCTGACGGTGACGGATAAAGGCCGCAATGATGTCTTTCAGATTCATCAATTTTGGCTGACCGTTATCTAGGCAGACCATATTGATGCTGAACGAGTTTTCCAGCTGGGTATTCAAAAACAGGTTATTGACAATGACTTCGGCATTTTCACCACGTTTCAGATCGATGGCAATACGCATGCCTTCTTTGTCCGATTCGTCGCGAAGTTCTGAGATCCCTTCGAGCTTTTTCTCTTTGACCAGCTCGGCAATCCGCTCAATGGTTTTGGCTTTATTGACCTGATATGGAATTTCAGTGAAAACAATCGTGGTACGACCGATCTTGGCATCTTCTTCAAAATGGTATTTGCCACGAATATGCAAACGGCCTTTACCGGTACGATAGGCATCGACAATACCGGATTTACCGTAAATGATCCCGCCTGTTGGGAAATCTGGGCCTGAAATGTGTTCCATCAGACCTTCAATCGAGATATTCGGGTTATCCGCGTAAGCCAGACAGGCATTGATCACTTCAGTCATGTTGTGTGGCGCCATGTTGGTCGCCATCCCCACGGCAATACCAGCAGCACCATTCACCAAAAGATTCGGGATTCGGGTCGGCATGACCTGAGGAATACGCTCAGAGCCGTCGTAGTTATCTTCCCAATCCACGGTATCTTTTTCTAAATCAGCAAGAAGTTCATGCGTTAGCTTACGCATACGAACTTCGGTATAACGCATCGCTGCCGCGCTATCGCCATCAATCGAACCGAAGTTACCCTGACCATCCACCAACTGGTAACGCAAGCTAAAGTCCTGCGCCATACGCACGATGGTTTCATAAACTGCAGAGTCGCCATGCGGGTGATATTTACCGATGACATCACCGACCACACGGGCAGACTTTTTGTAGGCTTTGTTATAATCATTGCCCAACTCGTGCATCGCATAGAGTACACGACGGTGAACAGGTTTAAGACCATCGCGTACATCAGGCAATGCACGCGATACAATCACGCTCATGGCATAATCTAGATATGAGTGCTTGAGTTCATCCTCAATGGCAATCGGGCGGATTTCCGATACGCTCATGCATACTCCTTTCTATACCGGTCCTCTACACAACCGATATTTACTTATTTAATTTAGCTAAAATTGTACCCAAATTACCGGGCCAAAAATTTAAAATGCAGCTCGACATAATAGCACAATTGACCTGATTTTTGTGTGTATTGGGCTGGCTTTATCCTGTTAAATTCACACAATTTATTGATCAATAAACCAGCAAAGAGTCAGCATCAGGAGGCAGATCATCTCCTTAGCAGCCGACCAGCGAAATGGATGTGTAAAATTAAGGAATAAGCTGAGATCAAGTCCTTGGTAAAACCCAAACGATAAAAAACATTCAAGAATAAAAAAGCGCCCCTAAGTCTCCTTAGGAACGCTTTGAACTTGTCTAGATCGAGATTAGATCTTAGCAACGAGCTCTGGTACTACCGTATTTAAGTCACCCACTAACCAGTAATCCGCAACTGCATTAATTGGTGCTTCTTCATCTTTGTTGATCGCAACGATCACTTTAGAATCTTTCATACCGGCCAAGTGCTGGATCGCACCTGAGATACCCACAGCGATATACAGCTCAGGAGCAACGATTTTACCGGTTTGACCCACTTGCATATCGTTTGGTACGAAGCCTGCGTCTACAGCAGCACGTGATGCACCCAAGGCAGCACCCAATTTGTCTGCCAATGGATCAAGGATCTTGTGATAGTTCTCACCTGAACCGACACCACGACCACCAGATACTACAATACGCGCAGCAGCAAGTTCAGGACGTTCAGATTTCACGATTTCTTCAGAAACGAACTTCGACACGCCTGCATCTTTAGCTTCGCCAACGGTTTCAACAGCAGCAGAACCACCTTCAGCAGCCACGGCATCGAATGCTGTACCACGTACAGTTGCCAAAATCACCGCTTCTTCTGATTGAACAGTGGCAATCGCATTACCCGCATAAATTGGACGCTTGAAGGTATTAGCAGATTCCACTGAAATAATGTCGCTGATCATGCTCACATCAAGCAGTGCAGCGGCACGTGGCAAAATGTTTTTACCGTTGGTCGTAGCTGCAGCAAGAATATGCTTATAGCCTTTACCCAAGTCAGCAACTAGTGCTGCAACGTTTTCGGCCAACTGGTTTGCATAAACCGCGTTGTCAGCCAGTAAAACTTTGCCTACACCCGCCACTTTTGCTGCTGCATCGGCCACAGCTTGTGCACCTGAACCCGCAACCAGGACTGTGATATCACCACCGATTTTTTGAGCCGCGGCAACAACGTGTAAAGTAGCAGCATTTAATGTTTTGTTGTCGTGCTCAGCGATTACTAAAATACTCATGATTTCATCCCTGCCTTTTAGATCACTTTCGCTTCATTTTTAAGTTTTTCAACCAGCTCGTCGACTGATTTCACTTGTACACCCGCTTGACGCTCTGCAGGAGACTCAACTTTTAATGTTTTGAGTTTGGTGCTTGCTGTAACACCATAATCCGCAGGAGTTTTGCTATCAAGTGGCTTTTTACGCGCTTTCATGATGTTTGGTAAAGCTGCATAGCGTGGCTCGTTCAGACGTAAATCTGTAGTGATCACAGCTGGAAGTGCAAGCTCAACAGTTTGCAGACCACCGTCAATTTCACGTGTCACTTGAACTTTATCGCCATCAACTTTCACTTCAGAAGCGAATGTCGCCTGACCTGAACCGAGTAGCGCAGCAAGCATTTGACCGACTTGGTTAGAATCATCATCAATTGCTTGTTTACCTAAAAGGATCAGTTGTGGTTGTTCTTGTTCTACAACACCTTTGAGGATTTTAGCAACTTCTAAAGCGCCGATGTCATCAGCCGTTTCAACCAAAATACCGCGATCTGCACCAAGGGCCATCGATGAACGGATCTGTTCTTGCGCTTCTTTCGGACCAACTGAAACAACGATGATTTCTGAGACTGTTCCTTTTTCTTTTAGGCGAACCGCTTCTTCCACTGCGATTTCACAGAATGGGTTAATTGACATTTTTACGTTAGTAAGGTCAACTCCACTATTGTCCGGCTTAACACGAACTTTAACGTTGGCATCCACCACACGTTTTACTGCAACAAGAGCCTTCATGTAATCCTCGGCTGTTTTAGCAAAAGTAAATGATCTGAAAAGCGAAAAACTTTTCAATTGAAATTTTTAAGGTGTCTTATCTTGCAATGCGTATGGCATTTCGGTCAAGTCACAATTACCGAAACGGTCATCAATTTGCCTAAAATTCGTGAAATGCTTAGTTCATTTAAAAATGTAACCAATCTATTGATACAATTTGCCGCTGTTATAGTATTTTTTAATCTTTGATTTTTATTATTTTTTTATCTTATTTATGTCATCAGGAACACTGATTTAAACACTTTAAACCAGGAAAACAGTGTATTTTTTAAGCAAAACTAGATTTTACAGTCAGTGGCGAATTTGTCAGTTGTGACCAAACTATGATTTTCTATTTGGTTGCTTTAAATTTATTAGCGGGCTCTGATCTCGCCCAGTTGATTGATGATGGCTTATTAGATTTTAAATCCACTTTATTTAAAATGGTTGTTGGGCTTTCAGGTCATCACACTTCATCATTGAAAGCCACCTATAAGTAGTGGTTTCTATTTAGAGAAATCGTTCGGGCATTCAAGATTTCAAGCAATCCTTCATATTAGGACTTTGAGGAAGGATGCTTCTGTGCACGGGGATGTGCTTGATCATAGACTTGAGCCAAACGATCAAAGTCAATATGGGTATAAATCTGGGTGGTGGTCAGATTGCTATGTCCGAGCATTTCCTGCACCGCACGCAGATCACCACTATTCGACAACATATGCGAGGCAAAACAATGCCTTAATAAATGAGGATGCAAATCCACATTAACACCCGCTCGCTGGGCCTGAACTTTGACCCGATTTTCAATTTGACGCGGGCTGAGCGCATTTCCCTTTTGGCTAATAAATACTGGAGAATCGGGTTGCAATTCTCCCCCCCAAATCCGGTAAATCTGCAGCCATTTCAATAAGCTCTCTTTGGCTTTACGGCCAAAAGGAATAACTCGGGTTTTATTTCCCTTGCCGGTAATCCTTAACAGCTGGCGCTTAAAATCAATATCGCGAATGTGCAGACTTTGCAGCTCAGCTAGACGCAGGCCACTGGAGTACAGCAATTCCAGCATGCTTTTGTCTCTCAACCAGAGTTGCTGGTCCAATGGTTTTTCTGGCATTGGTTGATCCAGAATCTGCTGAACGGTTTCAATATCCAGCATACCTGGCAAAGGACGTGGCTGACGTTTGAGTTGCAAATCATCTGTGGGATTAAAACCTAGATATTGCCCCTGCTCCGCCCACTTCATAAATTGGCGAATGGCCGACAAATGTCGCTGCAAACTACTAGAGGCCAATTGCTGCTGTTCAACTTTTAACGCCAGATACTCACGTAAATCCGATGCTTCCACATTATTTAAAGTGAGGTTTTTCTGCTGACAAAAATTCAGAAAGGCTTGTACATCGCGTGCATACGCTTGCAAAGTATGCAAAGACTGGTTCTGGATGTGGCGCTCTTTCAACCACATGGCCAGTAACTGCTGCGGATCCGGGATTGTCATCAGCTCTTACACCTCACCTACTGCAAAGTCAGATAAATAGTCATAAACATGAGGCGCAACTTCAACTGCTCGAGTCTCAGCAAATAAATGATCTCCTCCCGGAATAATCGCTAAACGGGCATTCAAAAACTGCTGCTGCAAATATTCACCCACCTCTACAGGACTGATTGGGTCGTGATCACCCCACAACAACAGCACTGGACATTTGATCTCGGATAAACGCGAAGTGTAATCACACTGTGCCGTCACAAACCAGTCGGGATAATGTAAAAAACTATTTTGATAGGCCAGTCGCCAGTCTTCCACGGCAAAGGGCTGCAGATTGATCCCGCCTGAAGTGGCCATTAAAATGAGTCCTTTCACCAGCTCGGGTTGGCTTAACGCCGCTTCAACTGCAAAAATTCCGCCCATGGATTGGGCCACCAGAATACATGGCTGCTGGATCTGTCCAATGACATATCGAGTTAAACTCGAAAAATCATGAACCTCTGCTTGTGCAGGTGCATGGTCAAAACCGGGATAGGCCACAATTTGCGTTTGCAGCATGTCCGGAAGCAGTTTAATCAGAGGCATCCAAAATGCAGTCTTGCCCGAAGCACCCGGCAAAAAAATCAAAGATGGCATAAGAGAAGTGATTGCTTTTAATCTTGGTTCAAGCATAACGGATTTAATGCTATAAAAAAGCACCCATCAAACTGCATTTTGATGAGTGCTTTTTAATTTGATCAGAGCGGTGCTTTAGCCCTGAAAATAACGCAAGTCCAAACGACCTTCATAAACGTTCGCTGTTGGACCCGTCATCCACACTACATCGCCTTCACGCCATGCGATATGCAACTTGCCACCAGCCAGTTCCACTTCAACTTCCGGTGCCAGTAAACCACGGCGCATGCCGCTGACCGCAGCCGCACAAGCCCCAGTACCACAGGCCAGGGTCTCGCCTGAACCCCGTTCAAACACGCGCAGACGCACCTGTTTTTCATTCAGAACCTGCATAAAGCCGACGTTAACGCGCTCAGGGAAACGCGGATGCGATTCGACTTGTGGACCAATCGTTGCAACATCGGCAGTAAGTACATCTGGAACAATAGTGACTGCATGCGGATTGCCCATATTCACCACATCAACTTTCAGTTCCTGATTATTCTGCAGTTCAACCGTATATAAAGGATCGGTCTGTTCCGTCAGGAATGGAATCTGTTCTGGCGTGAATTTTGGATAACCCATATTGACCCGCACCCAGCCATTCGGGCCAAGCTCTGGCTCAACAATTCCAGATTTAGTCTGTACCTTGATTTTGGTTTTGTTGGTCAAATGACGTTCATGCACAAAACGGGCGAAACAACGTACGCCATTGCCGCATTGCTCCACTTCTGAACCATCGGCATTAAAGATGCGATATTTAAAATCCACATCCGGCAGATCCGGCGGTTCAACAATCAGTAACTGGTCAAAACCCACTCCAAAGTGACGGTCTGCCAGACGTTGAATAGTTTGTGCATCAAAATAGGCACGCTGGCTGATCAGGTCAACCACCATAAAGTCATTACCTAAACCATGCATCTTGGTAAATTCTACAAACATCTTAATTTACTCCTCTGGCAATAAACGTTCACGTTCCCATAAGGATTCAATGCTTTCGCGTTCACGAATCAAGTAAGCTTTGTCACCCGAAACCATGACTTCTGCTGCACGGCCACGTGTATTGTAGTTCGAACTCATAACAAAACCATAAGCACCTGCGCCAAGCACAGCCAATACATCACCTTGCTGAATCGCCAGCTCACGCTGTTTACCCAAGAAATCGCCGGTTTCACAAATCGCACCGACCACATCCCATGCTTTCGTTTCCACATCAGTACGTGGGGTCACCGCTTGGATGTCCATCCAGGCTTCGTAAAGTGCCGGACGAATCAGGTCATTCATCGCGGCATCAATGATGGCAAAATTACGATAATTGGTCGGTTTCAGTAAATCCACTTTCGTGAGCAATACACCCGCATTGGCAGAAATGCTGCGCCCCGGTTCCATATAGACTTTTAACCCGAGTTTTTCTAAAGCCGGTTTTAGCGCATTGGCATATTCTGCAACGCTTGGCGGCGTTTCATCTTTATAGGTCACACCCAAACCACCGCCAATGTCGATATGTTTGAGCTGGATACCCAGCGTTTTCAACTTATCGATCATCACAATGATGCGGTCTAGAGCATCTACAAAGGGCTTGGTTTCAGTTAGTTGCGAACCGATATGGCAGTCAATCCCGGTAATTTCCAGGTTCGGCAGTGAAGCTGCATATTGATAGGTTTCATACACGGTATCGGATGGAATACCGAACTTGTTTTCTTTGAGACCGGTCGAAATATAAGGATGGGTTTTCGCATCCACATCCGGATTCACACGCAGTGAAATCGGTGCTTTTTTGCCAAGCTGTGCAGCCACTTTCTGGATACGGTCTAACTCCGCATAGGATTCAACATTAAAGCAGGCAATCCCGACTTCTAGGGCTTTGGCAATATCGGCTTCTGATTTGCCTAATCCTGAGAATACAATTTTGGACGCATCACCACCTGCAGCCAATACACGCGCCAACTCGCCACCAGTGACAATATCAAAACCAGCGCCCAGCTTTGCCAACACGTTCAATACGGCCAAGTTTGAGTTCGATTTCACCGCAAAACAGATTTGATGATCGATAAAGCTAAAGGCACGATCCATATCTAAATAATGCTTTTCAAAGCTGGCTTTAGAATAAACATAAAGTGGTGTGCCAAATTGCTGCGCGAGTTGGTCAAGTGAACATTGCTCAGCGTGCAATACCCCATCAATACGGGTGAAACTCATGGATGTGTCCTTGTCTTCAGCTTAAGGTGTAGATGTAGAAGAATTAGATTCAGTAGTCGATGTAACCGGCTGCTGTGGAGCGGGCTGGCTTTTAGGATCGACATTCGGATAGAGCAAATATTTCGCGCGTTTATCGTAGTTTGGATCGTTTGGTAAATGCAAAGCACCAGACTGACCACATCCCACCAGCGCAAGACCGGTTGCACACATTGTGATGCAACAAATGAGGAGACGCATCTGACCACCTATCTAAGAAATGTCCGGAAGTATACCGTGATCAAGACCTTGACCAAAGTGTTAAAGCTTAGAGATTAAAGCCAGAATAAAAAAAACGCCAGCAAAGCACTGACGTTTTTTCAGCTCAGACAGAGCTGTTAAGCTCGGCGGCGGGTAAAGAAATAACCAATCGCCAGAATCACCAGCCAGAGTGGGCTAATTTTCAAGGCTTGCCAGGTGTCTTTTTCCAGCGAAAGTACATAAATCATGCCCACGAAAAACAGAATAACCACCCAGCAGGTAAACACGCCACCCGGCAGTTTAAACACAGACTTGGCATGTAATTCCGGACGCTGTGAGCGGTAGTTAATGTAACTCCACATGATCATAATCCACACACAGATAAACAGAATCGTGGATAAAGTCGTGGCCAAGGTAAAGGCATATACAGTATCCGGTACAAAATATTGTAATGCAGCACCAAACAACAGACAGATCACCGAGAAATATAAAGCATTCGCAGGAATCGCATGTTTACTCAGCTTGCCAAACATTTCTGGACCTTGTTGTTCACGCGACAAACCAAACAACATACGGCTGGTCGAAAACACCCCACTGTTCATGGAGGACATCACGGAAGATAACACCACCAGATTCATGATAATCGCGGCAGCTGCAACCCCAGCCTGACTGAACAGATTGACGAAAGGACTGATAGTTGGATCAATCTGGTTCCATGGCGTCACCGACATCACAATCAATAAAGCCAACACATAGAAAATAATAATCCGAATCGGGATCGAGTTGACTGCTTTTGGCAAGTTACGTTCTGGATCATGGGTTTCTGCCGCTGTGGTGCCGACCAGTTCCACCCCGACAAAAGCGAAGATGGCAATCTGGAAACCAGCCAGGAAGCCGGTAAGGCCGGTCGGGAATAAACCGCCATGCGACCACAAATGGGTAAAAGACGCGACTTCACCTGTAGTCGAAGTAAACCCGGTAAAAATCATCCAGAGTCCCACAGCAATCAATACCACAATGGCGATAATTTTCACCAAGGCAAACCAGAACTCCATTTCACCAAACAGCCGCACGGTGACCAGATTCAGTCCTAAAATAAACAGGATCGATGCAATACTGATCATGGCCCCTTCCATAGGGCTAAAGGGCTGTCCACCGTTAAAGAACTGCAAGTAGTAAATAATGGCGGAGAGATCGGCGATGCCGATGGTGATCCAGCACAGCCAATAGGTCCAGCCGACAAAATAACCTGCCCATGGTCCAATCAGATCCGTCGAAAAATCGATAAATGATTTATAGCTCAGGTTGGACAGCAGCAGCTCTCCTAATGCCCGCATGACTAAAAAAACCATCAGGCCAATAATCATATAAATAAATAAAATCGAAGGGCCAGCCAAGCTGATGGTTTTCCCTGACCCCATAAATAAACCGGTTCCTATCGCTCCCCCGATGGCAATCAGCTGCAGGTGTCGGTTTAACAAACTACGTTGCAGTTCGCCGTGCGCAACAGGCGAACCGAGGTTTTCATTTGACATTGTTATTCTCACAAATTTGATCTGATCAATAGGGCTCAAAATCAGGAAATTTTGCGCCGATCTTCGTTCTCTATAATGCGTTCCTCAGCTTTGCTTTATGTTGTATTTAGCAGCACGGTTATCCCTAATCCTTTAAATTACAGTATTCATCTCAGGTTGCAGTTTACGTGCCAAACTATTTTTTGGCGAGAGAAAGACTGAAAAATTGAGTTTCCTGCCCACTATTGCTACTCTCGGCATAGATTTTTTACTGGAACATGCATGCGATATGAGTAAGGTCAAAACCGTTTATCGTTGTGAACAATGTGGCAGTGACCACCCGAAATGGGCCGGTCAGTGTTCAGAGTGTGGTGAATGGAACTGCCTGACCGAAGTCCGTCTTGAGCCCGCAGTTTCGCATCGTGCCAAACCCAATTTAGGTGGGGGCTATGCAGGACAGGCCAGTCAGGTCACGACCCTCAATCAAGTTTCGGTCTCACATGAAACGCGCATGGCCACCGGTATCAGCGAATTTGATCGGGTGTTAGGCGGCGGGCTGGTCACCGGCTCGGTTGTACTGATTGGCGGTGATCCCGGCATCGGAAAATCCACCATCTTGCTGCAAACTGCAACCCATATGGCCAAAAGCAATAGCTCGGCGCTGTATGTGACTGGGGAAGAATCCCTGTCACAGGTCGCATTACGTGCACAACGCCTTGATTTGCCAACCGATCGTTTAAAAGTCATGGCGGAAACCTGTGTGGAACGGATTTGTGAAGTGCTTGCCCATGAAAAACCGGCCGTGGCGATTCTGGATTCGATCCAGACGCTCTATACCGAAAGTTTACAATCTGCACCGGGTGGCGTCTCACAGATTCGGGAATCTGCAGCCCTGTTGACCCGCTTTGCCAAAAATAGCGGAACAGCATTGTTTATTGTCGGCCACGTCACCAAAGAAGGGGCGCTGGCTGGTCCGCGTGTACTGGAACACATGGTCGATTGTGTACTGTATTTTGAAGGTCAGTCCGATTCACGCTACCGTATGATTCGCGCCGTGAAAAACCGTTTTGGTGCGGTGAATGAGCTCGGAGTGTTTGGTATGACCGACAAAGGCTTACGCGAAGTCGCCAATCCATCTGCGATCTTTCTCAGTCGCTATGATGAAGCGATTCCGGGTTCAGTGGTGATGATCAGTCGTGAAGGCACCCGTCCCTTGTTAGTCGAAGTGCAGGCCCTGGTCGATGATGCACAAGGACAGCCTCGCCGCGTCGCACTCGGTCTGGAACAAAACCGTTTAAACATGCTGCTCGCAGTGATGCATCGCCATGGTGGGGTGCAAACCAATGGTCAGGATGTCTATGTCAATATTGTCGGTGGTTTAAAAATTACCGAAACGGGATCCGATTTGGCTGTTTTACTGGCGTGTGCCTCCAGCTTACGTGGCAAAGCGCTACCGCAACAGTTGGCCGTATTTGGTGAAGTTGGCCTATCAGGTGAAATTCGTCCTGTACCAAATGGACAAGAACGTCTAAAAGAAGCAACCAAGCACGGTTTCAAGTACATTATCTTGCCACGTGCCAATGCCCCGCAAAAAAATATCCCTGGCGTTCAGGTCATTGCCGTGGCTCGTTTACATGAGGCGTTACAAGAAGCGATGCAACTCGCTGACGAGCTGTCTTAAATCAATCAAGATGTGTATGTAAAAAATAATTTTAATCATTGAAATTTGATGTATTTGCCTGCATAAATATACCAATTGATTTACTCAACATAGGAAAGTTCAATGGAAGTTCGACCGCGTGGCTTGATGGCCGGTATTCTCATGGCAGCTTTGGTGATGTCACCTTTAGCTGAAGCGAAACGTGCAGGTGGCGGCAAAAGCCATGGCATGACTCGTTCGACAACATCAAGTCAGACCTACCAACAACCGACCCAAGCAACTCCGGTTCAACCAACCACTAATTCCACAACAACCCCTCAAAAATCTGGCCCAGGTGTCGGTTCCATGGTTGCCGCGGGTGTCGCCGGTGCTGCTGTGGGTGCCGTTGCCGCAAATGCGCTAGCGGATGATGATGCAAGCCGTGCTCAGGCTGCCGAGGAAGAAGGTGGCATTCCAGGCTGGATCTGGATTTTACTGGCTGCTGCAGTTGCATTCTTCTTGTTCCGTAAATTCGGTGCAAAAAAAAAACTAGCCGCTTCTAATCCGTATGCTCCAAATGCGGGAGGTGGAACACCTTCCCCATTTGGTCAGCAACCCCCGAATGCACGGACTTCAGGTGACAACACCAATATCTTTGGTCAATCGGTAGGTGGTTCAACAGTAGGTACAGCAACACACGCGCTATTTGGTGGTGCATATACCAACAGTGGTAACCAGTTACCCGATGGTACTGAACCGGCAGTGTTCTTGCGTACCGCACGTCAGCGTTTCAATCATATTCAGGCCATGAACAGCGCCAACAATATTGAAGAGATTCGCCGTTATTTAACGCCTGAACTTTATCAATCCATGTATAACGACATCATGGCCAATCAGGATCACCAAGTGGCTGAATTCAGCAATCTAAATGCCATGGTGGTTGATACAGCAACTGAAAATGGTCAGTATGTGGTGAGCGTACGCTTTACAGGTAGCGTGACTGAAGATTTAAACAGCTTGCCGCAATCCTTTACCGAGATCTGGCACTTTGTAAAACCTGCAGGCTCGCAACAGGATTGGGTCGTTGCTGGTATCCAACAAGCTTAAAAACCGCAATCTTCATAGAAAAAACCAGCAGCCAGACTGCTGGTTTTTTTATAGCTATCAAGAGATGATCTGGCGTGATTTAAATATTGTTTATTCCCTTGCAAATCACGATACAAAGAACAGCCTATCTCGTATTTTTACCTCAAACCGGTTTGTAGATGTAAATAATTGACTTAAGGTTTCAATTAGATAGGCGAATCTACACAACCCTTTTAAATTTATCGATTCAGCCTAGCTCTAGTCTTTTGCTGCTCATCATCTATATATATCTACATTATCCAGAATAATAAAAAAGAAAAAGCCCCATTTCGGGGCTTTTGACCTATCATCTTAGCGTTTCGGCAATGGAACATATTGTGAATTTTGATTCAGCATTTTACGCTCCCCAACTTTTACCGTTAAGCTCAGTGTCTGGTCTTTACGTTGAATTTGCAGCTGTAAATGACTACCAGGGCTCTGCAATGCCACATAATTAATCAATTGAGATGCAGAAGTCACCTCTTCGTTATTGACCTGCACAATCTTGTCGCCTTGTTGTACACCTGCTTCAGCAGCCGGACCATTGGCTAATACATCCGCAACGATCACGCCTTTTTGCTTGGGTGCCAACACATCTTCCTGCGTTGCCGGTACAAGACTAATTCCCAACCAGCCACGTACCACACGACCGTCTTTAAGAATCGAGTTCAGTACCTGCTGACAGACACTAGCAGGAATGGCAAAGCCAATTCCGAGTGAACCACCCGACTGCGAAAAAATCGCTGTATTCACACCAATCAGATTACCCGCCACATCGATCAAGGCACCGCCAGAGTTACCCGGGTTAATTGCCGCATCGGTCTGGATAAAATCCTCATAAGTATTGATACCCAGATCAGAACGGTCTGTCGCAGAAATAATCCCTTGCGTCACGGTTTGTCCTACACCAAATGGGTTACCAATCGCGAGTACCACATCACCCACCTGATTACCACTTAACTTAAAGGGCAAGACTGGCAAGTTATTCAGTTCGACCTTGATCACCGCCAAATCAGTATCCGGATCGGTACCGACCACTTTAGCCTGAGCACGGCGACCATCCTGTAACGCCACCACTATCTGATCTGCTTGGGCAACCACGTGGTTATTCGTCAAAATATAACCATCCGGGCGTACGATTACCCCAGACCCTAGGCTGTTTTCATTCTGGTTTTGTTCCGGCAACTGATCACCAAAGAACTCACGAAACACCGGATCATTCATGAGGGGATGATCCTGTTGCTTCACCTTCTGTGTGGTAAAAATATTGACCACGGCGGGTGCGGCTACTTTCACCGCTGCACTATACGATGCCACCCCACCCGTTCGGGTTTTATCGACCAGAGGCTCCACTTTCTCAGCGGGCATTTTGACGCCATCTGGCGCAATCGGTGCTTTGGGCTGTTGCAGCTTTTGCCAAGTGACAAAACTGATAATGACAATCACGAGTAACACCCACGGTAACCATGCAAAGGTCCGGCGCACGTTCATATCCTCTAAGCTCGAACTAATTAATTGAAGAAACAGTATTTTCTGAAAATTATTCTAATCTAAATCCAGTTTAATATCTAAAAATGTCGCAAATGTTTTTGTCTAGCTTTAGTTAAGATCTAGTATATATTTTATGGCCTGAGATTCAGGATTAAAAAAGGGAAAGACGTGAATGGCTGAGCTCCAAAATATTCTGCAATGGTGTGAACAAACCCTGAAAGTTGCTGAATTTAAAGACTATGCACCGAATGGCTTACAGATTGAAGGTAAAGCCGAAATCCAAAAAATTCTATGTGCCGTTACTGCATCGCAACAAGCCATTGATGCCACGATTGCACAACAAGCTGACCTGCTTTTGGTCCATCATGGTTATTTCTGGAAAGGTGAACCCTACCCGATTACCGGAATGCGTGGTAAACGGATTAAGTCACTCATTCAGCATGACATTTCCCTACTCGCCTATCACTTGCCCCTCGATGCACATCCGGTATTGGGCAATAATGCTGCGATTGCTGAAATACTGGGCTTACAGAATATTGAGGCACTCGATCCCACCGAACGCAACCCGATTGGCAATATTGGCTATCTACCCCAAGCCCTCGGTCCAGAAGCCTTTAAAGATCTGCTCAGTGAAAAACTAGGCTTCGCAACAATCCATTTACCCGCAGGCAAACAGACGATTCAAAAAGTCGGTTTCTGTACGGGTGCTGCACAGGACTTTATTGACAAGGCCGCTGCACAAAACTGCGATGCGTATATTTCTGGCGAGGTCAGCGAGCGCACCTATTACGAGGCACAGGAACTCAATGTGCATTATTATGCCTGTGGTCATCACGCAACCGAACGTTACGGGGTGCAACAACTCGGAAAAGCCATTTGCCAACAGTTTGGAATTGAGTATAGTTATTTTGAATTAAATAATCCGATTTAACTCAACCCCTCGGGAAACTGGCATTCGTTTATGCGTATAAATTCAGGCTTTATTGTGTATTGTTATTTAAAAGCAGTGCACAAAAGTTTAAATAATCCATTACAATAGAGCGCGAATGTCAAAACCCAGCAAAATGCAAGGAATTGAAAAACATGACAACCATTACTTTACCAGCGCTACCATACGGCTACGAAGATCTTGCTCCGCACATCAGCAAAGAAACCCTTGAATACCACCACGACAAACACCACAACACTTATGTGGTGAATCTCAACAACCTGATCAAAGGTACTGAGCTTGAAGGTAAAACTTTAGAAGAAATCATCAAAGCAACTGCTGGCGATACTTCTAAAGCAGGTATCTTCAACAATGCAGCACAAGTTTGGAACCACACATTCTACTGGAACTGTATGGCGAAAAATGGGGGCGGTAAGCCAACAGGTGCACTTGCAGCGAAAATTGATGAAGCTTTCGGTTCTTATGAAAAATTCGTAGAAGAGTTCACTGCTGCTGCAACCACTCAATTCGGTTCTGGTTGGGCATGGTTAGTGGCTGACGAAGTAAATGGTAAACTTTCGATTACCAAAACTTCAAATGCAGACACTCCACTTGCACACGGTCAAGTCGCTGTTTTGACAATCGATGTATGGGAACACGCTTACTACATCGACTTCCGTAACTTGCGTCCTAAATACATCGCGACTTTCCTAGAAAGCCTTGTAAACTGGGATTACGCAAATGCGAAACTTGCAGGTCAACCTGCAGGCGTTGAAAAATAATTTTTATTTTTCATGTAAAAAAATCACCCCTCCGGGTGATTTTTTTATGCCTGACATTTTAATTATGCGCATTAATACAGCAAACAATTCTTTTTCTTCAACAATCTAGTTGACGTCCCCTGCTTTGCTACCTAAAATGCGCAGCAGATTCTCCAATAGCTCAGTCGGTAGAGCGACGGACTGTTAATCCGCAGGTCCCTGGTTCGAGCCCAGGTTGGAGAGCCAATTTTTCTCCCATAGCTCAGTCGGTAGAGCGACGGACTGTTAATCCGCAGGTCCCTGGTTCGAGCCCAGGTGGGAGAGCCAAGATTCAAGAAACCCACGCATCATGACGTGGGTTTTTTATTGGTTTATGATAACGACACATCAGAAAAATAAAACCTGCTCACAATGCTTAAAAATACACCCTGGCTCAAGTCCATGCTGTTCTGGATCGTTTTGATCAGTATCATCATTTTGATTTTTCGCTGCAGTACGCAACAAGAACAAAATAAAATGGCCTCTGATCTAGGCTATGAACGCCTATATGACTGCATGAACAAAATTCCTACTGATGCACGAACGAACTGGTTTAAGCAGATACAACAACAGCTTGCGACACCTCTTACCCAAAAAACCATGATGCAATTAATTCAACAATGCAATGTACACAAAACCGCTCAACCACAGCACTACTGGATCAATAAAATCAAACAGCTCTAAGCTGCAAGCATTTCGCTCAATAATTCAACAGTTGAGCCAAGATGACGATTATTTTACAGATTCAGCTTGACCCACTCTTAAAACCTGCCTAAAATCCGCTTCAGATTCTCCCATAGCTCAGTCGGTAGAGCGACGGACTGTTAATCCGCAGGTCCCTGGTTCGAGCCCAGGTGGGAGAGCCAAGATTCCAAAAAACCCACTCCTTCTGAGTGGGTTTTTTCTTTGCTCAAATTTAGTATTGTGTCTGATTCAAACTCTATTCTCTTCTTTGTGCTAGGTTGCATTGCAACGCTTGCGCTGATTGCCCTGATTTTTAAGCATCGGTTTTTTCGCCAACAGAAATACCTACCCAAACGGGTCATCACTCCATTTGAAAGGAAAATGTTTTTACGTTTAAAAGAAGCCTTTCCACAATACCATGTGTTAGCACAGGTTGCGTTCAGTGCACTGATTACCAGTGAAGACTATAAAATCCGCCAACGGTTTAACCGCAAAGTGACGGATTTTGTTTTACTAAATGCCAGTCTGGACGTGATTGCGATTATTGAGCTGGATGATCCTTCTCATATAGGCAAGGAGCAGGAAGATGCTCAACGCGATGCCATGTTGCATGAAGCCGGCTATCGCGTTTATCGCTTCACTCAGATTCCAACGCTTGCGCAGTTGCGCAAAACCATTTCAGGTTAATTTTTAGATTAAGGTTGCTGTGCTTCAGAAGCTGCTTGCTGCTTGAGACGCTCACGCTCTGCAATTCGTTTTAACTGCTCTTCGTGCTGCTGTTTATATTTCTTCTGATTTTCAGCATCACTCTTTGCCGCAATGAAGCCCATAGTGACCACGAAAATCGGAATCAATAATCCCAAGCTTGCAAAAATTAATACCTTAGGACTCGGTTTCTTGCTGTTTCCCGACATGACTTACCCATTCAACATCATTTAAGGACGTTCACTTTAACAAAAATGACTATAGAGACAAAGGCCAACCCCTACCGCACAGCATCAAATTGAAAATGAAAAAGTATCAACTGTAAAAAAGCCAGGTTTCACCTGGCAATAGACAATGCTTGTAAGTAAAGATCAGCCATGCAACTGAAGGTTTTAGAGCAGCGCTACATATTCAGAACAAGCCAGCAAAAATACCGACAAAAATGATCGCGCCTACCCAACGGTTATGACGGAAAGCCCAGAAACAGCGCTGAGGATCACGATCTCTGGTTTTACTCCACTGAAAGATGAAGTCCGCAACCACCACCAGTAAAGCCAGTAGACCAAAAGGAAACAGCAAAGCTTCACGGTATAAGGCTGTACCAATCAGCAATACACTACTCAACTGTAATAGGCTGATAATCTGAATATCATAACGACCAAACAAAATAGCCGTCGATTTCACCCCGATTTTTAAATCGTACTCACGGTCAGTAATGGCATATTGCGTATCATACGCCACAGTCCAGGCCAGATTGCCAAAATACAATAACCAGCAGGTGATATCTGGCATTTGTCCCACTGCCGTATATGCCATCGGAATGGACCAGGAAAAAGCTGCCCCCAAAAACACCTGAGGCAAGTTAGTATAGCGTTTCATAAATGGATAAATAAACGCGAGAAACAATGCGCCAAATGACCAGTAAAAGGTTTCGATCGGTAAGAAAAACAGCATGCTGGCACTTGCAGCGACCAATGCCAGAAAGACATAAATAGCTTCTTTGGCACTAATGATTCCCGTTGCCAATGGACGAGTTTTGGTACGTGCCACATGACCATCCACTTTACGATCCGCGAAATCATTAATCGCACAGCCTGCAGCGCGCATAAAGATCGTGCCTAAAATCATTGGAATCAGAATACCCATGTCAGGGATACCTTGATTCGCAATCCACAATGCCCACATGGTTGGCCAGAACACCAATTCTGTTCCAATCGGTTTATCAAACCGGCACAAATAATAATAGGCTTCTAAGCGTTCACGCCAAGTAATCTGTTGCACAATGGCCATAGCGGTTCATCTCATCTGTTTGCCAAAAACGTTTCAAAACTCGGCAGAAACGTTTCCTGGACAATAAATTTACATCCATGCCAAGTATAACAGCTTTGCCGGGTCCATCCGTCCTCTAGCCAGAGGACACGACGTTCACACGCAGGTGTGGTGCGCTGAAAGAGCAATTTGCCAATCGGCATGCGCCCAATATGTTGAAAGCGGCGTGCCCGTCCCTGCAAGCTTAAAATCGGAAATATACTTTTCGCTTGCACCCAGGGTTGCGCATCACAACCATACAAATACGATTCCCGCACCCAAGAGATATGTTGATAGGGCATCTGCATCCATTGGGCGTCGGCGAAGCTTAAACGCTGAAAATTCTCTTGGAGAGGCTCAACGCGAAAATGCCCCCCTGCGATCTGGGTAAGCTGCTCAGTCAGTGAGCCCGATGCGTAAAGCCAAGTTTTGAGTTCAGCGGGAATGTGCTGCATAACCCTACCTAATTACTTCATTAAATTGCGATGAAATGATTTAAACGTTGATTTTGATTAGCAGTTATCTGTTTTGGCAATCACTTCAAATTGACCACTCGCGTTTTTTTGCAAAATAAAGCCTTCAGCGCTAAGATAAAAACTTTGCGGATAAGCATAATCCAGCGCCAGTTCAGGATGTTTCAAACCGACAAATTCTGCCTGCTTATATCCTTCAGGCGTACGCCCCACTTCGATATAAGTCACCGGAGAAAAATTCATTTTAAAACCTTTACTGTGGTCTTTTACATCCACCCAAGGGTAAAAACTGGTGTGCTTTTTGCGCTGTGCCATATAATTGCCAGATGCCCTCTCTATAAAAACAAATGATACAAAAAAACCCGCGACTAGCGCGGGTTTTTAAGCAGTAATTTAAAATTTAAATTACAGGCTGTAGTACATGTCGAATTCAACTGGGTGAGTCGTGGTGTTCAAACGACGAACTTCTTCAGTTTTAAGCTCGATGTAAGCATCTAGCATGTCTTTCGTGAACACGCCACCTTTTAATAGATACTCGTGGTCTGCTGCCAAAGCTTCAAGCGCCATATCCAAGCTGTGAGCCACAGTTGGGATTTTCGCTTCTTCTTCAGGAGGAAGGTCATACAAGTTCTTGTCAGCAGCATCGCCTGGATGGATCTTGTTCTGGATACCGTCGATACCCGCCATCAACAATGCAGCAAAACCGAGGTACGGGTTCATCATTGGATCTGGGAAACGTGCTTCGATACGTTTGCCTTTCGGGCTAGAAACGTAAGGAATACGGATAGAAGCCGAACGGTTACGCGCTGAGTAAGCCAACATGATCGGTGCTTCGAAGTGTGGAACCAAACGCTTGTACGAGTTTGTAGAAGGGTTGGTGATCGCATTCAAAGAACGTGCATGCTTGATGATACCACCGATGAAGTAAAGTGCCATTTCAGAAAGGCCTGCATATTCATCACCAGCGAACAAGTTCTTGCCATCTTTAGAGATCGACATGTGAACGTGCATACCAGAACCGTTGTCACCTACCATTGGTTTAGGCATGAAAGTTGCTGTTTTTGCATATTGATGTGCAACATTCCAAACCGCATATTTGAACTGTTGTACTTCGTCAGCTTTACGAACCATAGTATTGAAGCTTACACCAATTTCCAACTGGCAAGATGCAACTTCGTGGTGGTGTACTTCTACACGACCTGGGCCCATGATTTCTTCAATTTTTGCACACATTTCTGCACGCATATCTTGTGAAGAATCTACTGGTGGCACTGGGAAGTAACCGCCTTTAACGCGTGGACGGTGACCAGAGTTACCTGATTCATAGTCGTTGCCAGTTGACCAAGCTGCTTCTTCAGCGATCAAGGTATGGCGAGCGCCTGACATGTCGATGTCCCATTTTACTTCGTCAAATACGAAGAATTCTGGTTCTGGACCGAAGAATGCAGTATCACCGATACCAGTAGATTTCAAATATTCTTCTGCACGGCGAGCAATCGAGCGTGGGTCACGTTCATAACCTTGGCCAGTAGATGGCTCAATAACGTCACAAGTCACAACAACTGTTGGCTCAGCGAAGAACGGGTCGATAAAACCAGTTTCTGCATCTGGACGCAAAATCATGTCAGATGCTTCAATGCCTTTCCAACCTGCAATTGAAGAACCGTCGAACATTTTACCGTCTTCAAACGTATCTTCATCGATTGAGTCAGCAGGATAAGTTACGTGCTGTTCTTTACCCTTAGTATCAGTAAAGCGAAAATCGACCCATTTAGCGCCACTTTCTTGTATGAGTTGAAGGACCTTGTTCGCCATGCTCATTTTGCTCCAATGAAATTTTATTGCACTTAGCAAGTGCGTGTTAGCAGTTGGTAAGTATAAAGCAAATCTCATACCAACTTTTAAAATCGTAACTAAAACATTGAATTCTTTATCAGAATATAAGATTTAGTGCCGTTGATTTGCAGCTATTATACTGTGTGCGAATGTAAATGCACCATATTCATTCAAGGATCGAAACTTTCGTTTGTAACGCTCTTTCAATTGAACCAAAACAGTGCAATAAAACTTAATGCATCAATTTAACTCTAGCTTTGTTATAGTGCAAAATCGACATAGAGTTCACCGTCCAAGTTAGAACTCAAAAACAATAAAACAAATACAACCAATTAATTTAAATACATTTATTAAATATAAAAATTAAAAACTGGTAAAATCAAGTGTATCCTCAAGAAAATTTATCCCATGTTTTGAGAAATAAATCGTCCAGTATTTAAATTGAATTGCCCTAAAATGGCGCTTTTTCCTTTTGTTTAATTTTCAAATCATAAAACGGCTAGCTTGGATGTTAATAACAGCACCTCCGTCACATAAATAAAAACTTCACTTCACCTAAGCGTCATCAGGATCAAATAAGCTATGACTCAAAATAAATCTAGAATGATCAGAACATTTATGCGCTGGAACTTATTCAAAAATACCCTTTTGGGCTTGGCAATTCTCAGCCTGACAGGCTGTCAGACCCTGAGTTTTCCAAAACAAGACGTTCAAAATGTGCACCTTTTTGCTTTTAATGATTTTCATGGCCATCTCGAACCGAGCCAGCGCTCTATTACGATTCCTGATCCACACAGTCCTCAAAACAACATCAAACTACCGGTCGGTGGAGCCAGTTATCTTGCCGATGCGATTGACAAGTTGCACAGCCAGCATCCGTCGCATGTGGTGATTTCTGCGGGAGACCTGATGAGTGCTTCGCCTCTGATCTCTTCCTTATTTCTGGATGAAGCCACCATTGAAGTCATGAACGAAATTGCTTTAGATTTCAATGTGATTGGCAATCATGAATTAGACCGCGGCACACAAGAATTGCAACGCATACAATCCGGGGGCTGTATCGCCTATACCCGTATGCAGCCTTGCCAAATTAATAGGGCATTCACGGGTGCGAAATTCGATTTTTTAGCGGCAAATATCTATTCAAAGCAGTATCCAGAGCAACGCCTGTTTCCTGCCTATAAAGTCAAACATTTTGACGGTATTCCGGTTGCCTTTATTGGTCTAACCTTGAAAACGGCACCAAGTAGCGTTGCCGCAACGGGAATTCAAGACCTGGTCTTTCGCGATGAAGCCGAGACTGTAAATGCCCTCATTCCTGAGCTGAAACAACAAGGGATTGAAGCCATCGTGGTGGTCATTCATGACGGTGTAATGGCTCAGCAACCACAAGCTTTTGGACAAAAAAGTTGTGAAGGATTGCAAGGACCGCTGCTACAGATTTTAGAACAGCTCGATTCAGAAGTTGATGTCGTGATATCTGGCCATACCCATCAGGCTTATCTCTGTGATTATGCAACCCGTAATCCGGCAAAACCATTTTTGCTGACTTCAGCAGGCCAATACGGAGACATGATTACCGACATCAATCTACAAATAGATGTAAAGAGCAAAGACATCCTGCATAAAGATGCCCGACAAATCCCGGTACAAAGTGAACCTTTTCATATCGGCACGACGCTCATCTCACCGAGTGAAGCCTATGAAACCTTCAGCAAGTCGGCGAAAGTAGAAGCAATCTTGCAGCCTTATCGTCAAGCAGTCGATCAGATTGCCAAGCAGGTGATTGCTCAGGCCAACATGCCGATTGTTCGCAAACTCACCTCTAGTGGTGAGAGTCCACTGGGACTGCTGATTGCAGATGCGCAGCAAGCCGCTGCAGTTCGACAGGGCTCTCTAGGTTCTGATTTTGCCTTGATGAATCCGGGGGGGATCCGTGCTGACCTGATGATCAATACCGAAAAACAGATCCGATTTATTGATCTTTATTCGGTACAGCCTTTTGCCAACACCCTCGTCACCATGACCCTTAGTGGTCAACAAATTCGTGACTTACTGGAACAGCAGTGGTCAGGTGCCAATGCCAGTTTCCCTAAAATCCTGCAGCCTTCCGCCGCCTTGAGTTACCAATATAACAACGTTGCCACAAACTCACCCCGTGCACGTAATATTCGAATTAATGGTCGTGCTCTGGCCGATCAACAAAATTATCGGGTGACTGTGAACAGCTTTCTGGCCGAAGGTGGTGATAACTTTAGCGTATTACGACAAGGTACTCAGCGCACAATTGCAGGCGCCGATCTACAGGCATTGCAAGATTATCTCGTTGAGCATGCGCCGGTCAGTGCCCCAATCCCCGGACGTATTCGGCTAATCAACGAATAAAGGCGACCGTCGAGAAGCTAAAAGTATGCTGCCTCGACACCCGGATGAACTTTGCTGTCCTATCTCAGAATAAATCTGATAAAGTAACCGCTTAGATCTCGCGACTTTCATTTAGAGTTTGCTGATCAGTCACTTTCTAAAATATGAGTAATATTGTGCGTAATACTATCTACGATCACAATTTACTGCCATACCATTCAAGAGGTTAAGCTCAATATGCTTCTCATGATCGACAATTACGATAGCTTTACTTATAACATCGTCCAGTACTTTGGCGAGTTAAATCAAGAAGTAAAAGTGGTTCGCAATGATCAAGTCACATTGGAAGATATTGAACGATGGCAACCGAAATACTTGGTAATTGGTCCAGGCCCTTGCTCACCAACTGAAGCCGGAATTTCCATTCCGGCTATTCAGCACTTTGCCGGGAAAATTCCCCTATTGGGCGTGTGCCTGGGACATCAAAGTATTGGTCAGGCTTTTGGTGGCAATATTGTGCGCGCCAAAACTGTCATGCATGGCCGTCTCTCGGATATGTATCACAGCAATCAGGGGATTTTTAGCAATCTGCCGAATCCTTTTTCAGCAACACGTTATCACTCTTTGGTCATTGATCAAGCCACCCTACCGGAATGTCTGGAAGTCACCTGCTGGACTCAGGAAGCTGACGGCTCAATGGAAGAAATCATGGGGATTCGACATAAGACATTGCCGGTTGAAGGCGTGCAGTTCCACCCGGAATCCATTTTGAGTCAGCATGGCCATCAGATTTTCCAGAACTTTTTAGATATTTACGCATAATGAGCGCAATACAAGATATGAATATTCAGCAAGCTTTAAACCATATTACTAAAAACATTCACCTCACCCAGGCACAAATGGAAGACGTGATGCGTCAGATCATGAGCGGTGAAGCGACCGATGCACAAATCGGTGCCCTAATGATGGGCTTACGCATGAAAGGCGAAAGTATCGACGAAATTACCGCTGCTGCACGTGTCATGCGTGACTTTGCGATCAAGATTGATGTCAGTGACCTGCCTTACCTGATTGATATCGTGGGTACCGGTGGTGATGGCCAAAACCTGTTTAATGTATCGACCGCCTCTTCTTTCGTGATTGCCGCGGCCGGTGCAACCATTGCCAAACACGGCAACCGTGGTGTTTCGACCAAATCCGGTTCTTCTGATTTACTGGAACAGGCCGGCATCAACCTCGATCTCGACATGCAACAAACAGAACGCTGCATTCGTGAAATGGGTGTCGGTTTCCTGTTTGCCCCCAACCATCACAAAGCCATGAAATATGCGGTTGGCCCACGTCGTGAACTCGGTATTCGTAGCTTCTTTAATCTGCTTGGCCCATTGACCAACCCGGCCGGTGTGAAGCGTTTCGTGATCGGCGTGTTTTCTGATGAACTGTGCCGTCCAATGGCTGAAGTGTTGAAACAGCTCGGTGCAGAACAGGTGATGGTCGTACATTCACGTGACGGCCTGGATGAGATCAGTCTGGCTGCACCAACACATGTGGCTGAGTTAAAAGATGGCGAAATTTTTGAATGGACCCTGAACCCGGAAGATGTCGGCATCAAATCTGAAACTTTGGCCGGTTTGGTGGTGGAGAATTCAGCAGAAAGTCTGAAACTGATTAAAGATGCCCTCGGCAAAAATAAATCCGACATGGGTGAAAAAGCCGCGCATATGATTGCTTTGAATGCCGGTGCCGGTCTGTATGTTTCAGGTCTGTGCAAAGATTATGAACAAGGGGTCGCACTGGCACAGGACATCATCTATGGCGGGCAGGCACTGGAAAAAATGAGTGTACTTTCAGAGTTCACCAAAACAATGAAACAACATAGCAACGAACAGGCAGTGGATTAAGGAAAGATCATGGTCGATATTGCCAATACCATTTTAGGAAAAATTGTTGATCGTAAAGTCGAGGAACTTGCCGCCCGTCGCCAGCAACGCAGTTTGCAGGATTTGGAACAGCTCGCACAGGCCGCCACGCCTGTGCGCGGCTTTGCCAAAAGCTTACGCAGCAAGCGTCCGGGAGTGATTGCCGAAATTAAAAAGGCCTCCCCATCGAAAGGCGTGATCCGGGAAAATTTCAACCCGGCTGAAATTGCCGAACAATATGAACGCGCGGGTGCTGCCTGTTTGTCTGTTTTAACCGATATCGACTTTTTTCAGGGCGCCGATGAAAACATCCAGATCGCCCGCAGTCATTGTTCACTGCCTGCTTTGCGCAAAGACTTTTTGATTGATCCATACAATGTGGTGGAAGCACGCGCCTTGCATGCCGACTGTATTTTATTGATTGTGGCGAGCCTGTCTGATCAGCAACTGGAAGAAATGTCGAAAACCGCTTTCGAGCATCAGCTTGATGTACTAGTGGAAGTGCATGATGAAGAAGAGCTCGAACGTGCATTAAAACTCTCTGAACGCTGCCTGCTCGGTGTGAATAACCGTAACCTGAAAACCTTTGAAGTGGACTTGCAGAACTCCATCCGCCTAAAAAACTTATTGCCGAAAGAACGTGAACTGATCACGGAAAGCGGTATTGCCACACCGGCCGATGTCGCCCTGATGCAGGAACACGGCATCCACAGCTTCCTGGTCGGTGAAAGCTTTATGAAACAGCCGCGTCCAGATGAAGCCTTCACTGCCCTGTTTGGTCATCCACAAAACGTTTAAATGTGAGTGCTATGAGTAAAAAAGATTCAGTGCTTTCTAAAGAGCAGCAAAATTTATTGAAGCAGTTTAAAAAGCAAATCTCTAGTCCCCATAGCAGCACACGGGCAGCACAGCAGGAGTCGAAAAAGACCTCTGCTGGCGCTGAAGAAACGGATGATCTGGATCTGTTTAAAAAAGCCCTACAAGGGGTGAAACCGCTACAGAACAGCAATATTGCCCAGGTCAAGCCGCCTGTACAGCGCAAGCTTGATGCACAAACTCTGGCAAAACGCGCAGCTGCCGAAGGTCCGCAAGAAGCTGAACTGACTGAACTATCGGATACGCAAGCCATGCTGAATCCCGTTGCCAGTCAAGCCAGCCTCAGTTACCGGATCGCGACCTTGCAACACCGGGTGTTTGAAGATCTGAAAGCTGGAAAATTGCGCTGGTTTGAAGCGGTGGATCTGCATGGATGTACTGTCGAACAGGCACGTGCTGCTGTGCTCCAGATCATTCAAATGGCGAAAGACGCCAACGAAAATGTGATTAAAATCGTCCATGGTAAAGGTCCGGAAGCGATTTTAAAAACCTACGTCAATGGCTGGTTGCGTCAGCATCGTGATGTGTTGGCTTTCGTCAGTGCACCGGAAAATCAAGGTGGAACAGGTGCGGTGCTGGTTCTGCTCAAGCGTGCCGAAAAAAATCCCAAGCACAAACAATAATCGGCATTTCCTGCAATAGTCCGATTTTTGAGAGTTTTCTGGTACAATGCCGTCCTTGTTCAATCAGTGTAAGTGAACACGTCTTATGTCTATGCAGCAATCCTACGCAAATATTCTGACCGCCGTTGGTGAGGATCTCAATCGTCCTGGCCTCAAAGATACCCCTGTGCGTGCTGCAAAAGCGTTTTCCTATCTGACTTCCGGGTATAACCAATCCCTTGAAGAAGTGACCAACAATGCGGTATTCCCTTCGGATAACCGGGAAATGGTACTGGTCAAGAACATCGAATTCTATTCGCTTTGTGAACACCATTTACTTCCATTTTATGGACGTGTGCACATCGCTTATTTACCAGAAGGTCAAGTTCTGGGTTTGTCCAAATTTGCCCGCATTACCGAAATGTTTGCACGTCGTTTGCAAATTCAGGAAAACCTGACCCAGCAAATCGCAGAAGCCGTGGTAGAGGTTACCGGTGCACGTGGTGCAGCGGTCGTGATTGACTCCGCACACATGTGCATGATGATGCGCGGTGTCGGCAAACAGAATTCAACAACACGTACGGTGTCATTCCTCGGTGATTTCAAAACAGACAAAGATGCCCGTCGTGAATTCTTGAGTGCCGTTCCAGAAAGCTATTAAGTCGAGTGTTGCGCCATGTCATCCATCTGGTTAGCAGGTCAAGGTTTAACCCAAAGTGAGGTTTCTGTAGACTATCCACGTCCGGATCGTCTGGTTAAAGGCAATCCGCAACGCCTGACCTTTAGTTTGTATGAACATCCCCATATGAACTGTGGCATCTGGCAATGTGAAGTTGGTGCTTGGAATATCCAGTTCGCCGACAATAAACAGGAATTTTTCCAGGTAATCGAAGGTGTGGTACGTCTGCATGACCGTGAAACTCAGACCTTTGTTGAGATCACGGCAGGTGACGCAGGTGTAATTCCTCCTGGCTTTGTCGGCACCTTTGAAGTGGTTGAAGCCGTTAAAAAATATTATGTAGTGGTGGAAGCGTAGTCCTTAGGGAAATGCTTCTTCAATGCTGGGTCAGTTATACAGTCTAGAAAAACCACGCATAACCTAAACCAAATTTGCTCCAATTTTTTCCCTTTTGCTGTTCAAATTGTCCATTCAAACGCAGCGCATGATTTGCATTCAGACTGTATTGCAGTTGTGTGTTCAGTCTGAAATTCCACTGCTGCTGATCTTCCCAATACGGCAGTTCCACTTGCACTAAACTATTCCAGTGCGGTGACCACTGGTTCATACAGCCCAGCGTCGGTCCCATGCCGAAACGCCAGCCGCGCTCTAGGTTTTTGCCAGCTTGGATATAACTTTGTAATTGTGCATAGCAGAGATGCTGCCGCGCATGATCGGCCCAGCTATAGCCCAACTGAGTCTGCACACTGGCAACGCCATGTTGTTCATGTTCACTAAACTGCCCGGCCTGTACCGCTTCCTGCTGCCAGCTAAAGTTGAAGCCCCAGCTGAGCGGTGTTTTAAAGGGCTGTACCGGGTTATAGGCATTCACGGACAACAGATCGAATTGTTCCAGCTTGAGCTCATCTTTGCGCACTTGCAGATTGCCCTGTAAAAATAACAGTTGTGTCCCAAAACGATAACCGGCCTGTGGGTCGAGTAGATCATGGTAGGCCTGACGCTGTCCCAATTCAACAAAGCTATCCCCTTGTACTGTCCCAGTATTCAAGCTCAGCATCCGCGCATCATGCCCTTGGGTTGGATCTTTGGTGGGACGTTGCGGTTCCTGCCGCTGCCGTTCAATGGCTAACTGGCTACGCAAACTCAGCAATTGGCGTAAACGCGGCTGCGCAAAAGCGGTTTCGACCTGACGTGCCACAAACTGCAAATACAGATCATCGTAGGCCATTTCCAGAATTTTTGCCCGCTCATCCACTGCATATTCAGCCAACAATGAAGCCATCTCCGATTGTTCAGCAAAGGCAACTTTATGCGCCACTTTAGCTAGATGATGGCCATGCTGTCCGGCTTGAGACAACAATTGCGTTTCCAAAGCGGGACGATACACCGTGTCTTTGACCAGTCCTTGTTGCTGCATGGCTTTCAAGGTTTGAATCGGAATCGAAGCATGTTTGAATTGCTGCTGCAGATTGGCTTCGGGACGGACAAGATCAATCAGACCTAGCAAACGGTAAGCACAGTTATCACTGACAAAGTAATAAGGAAAACTGACCTGCTGCATTTCCCAGATATGTTCGACCAGAAAACGCGTTTCATCTGGACTTAAATTCAGCTCATATTCCCATAAATCCCGGCTTTCGAAATCGCCATACTCCTTGACCTTGCGGTAATACGGCATTAAGGAATACTCACCTGGATATTGCCCGGTCAAGCCCTTCCAGGCGTAGGCCCAATTATCCTGATCATGAACCGTTGCCGCATAATTGACCGCATACGACACCAGGTTCAGCTGTTTTTGATCTTTTGGATCAAGCCGCAACAAGGTATGGCCAAACATCGAGCTGGGATTGCCCATAAAGTCTGTCGCATAAATCAGCGTGGCTTTGTACGGTTTGATCTGTCCGATCCAGTCTGCCAATTGCGGGCACTGCACAACTGGCAGTTGCTGTTCAGAAATCTGCAGTTGTTGCATCAACCAGCGGCTGCGTGCTGGAAATTTACAGCGAATCGATTGATCCGGCTCGGCCGCTGAAAATAATGCCGCAATATCAGCCTGCATTTCCTGTTTTAAATTTTTCTGCCCATCTGTTGCCAGAAAATAACCCGCATAACTGACCTCACTCTTCCCTTTTTCATCTACATACATGAGACGTTGCCAAGTGATCTGCTGATCCAACTGGTGTTGCTCTGCCAGATGTTGATAATGCTGGATCTGTACTTGATCAAATGCAGTGGCATAAGCCATTCCGGATAGCATTAAGGTCAACAGTGCAACAATCGCTTTCATGACGCAAAGGATTCTCGTATTGGATATTTTTATAGGACTGATAGAACAAAACCCTGTCATCAAGACAGGGGTTGCATTCACATCACGATTATACGTATGCTTTCAACACGTCATCTTTAGCCATGACCGCTTGTAATGAAGCCAATACCTGTAAAGTATTCTGATTTTGAGTGGAATAAATCTCTGAGAAATTCTGTTTAGAAACCGCAAAGAAACGTGCTTTGTCTTCAGCCTTGATGCTCATCAACTCGGCCAATACATTCAGACTCTCACCTTGACCAACCGCCATATCACGTGCCAGCGACTCGGCATTTTCGTTGGTAAAGGCCACGACTTGCGCGGTCACAGTTCCACCCTGACGGCAGCCCAATGTACCGAAGGTGATCCCGAGTAACTGGTTAGAAAAAATATGGTTAGTGGTTGCTGCCAATACTTTTGGCAGGATGCCACGCTGACCTGCCCATACTTCAGAACCGACACCACAACCCACATCACTGTCGGCCATCGCGACAGAAGAACCCGCTGCAAGCACAGTCGCTAACAAAACTTTTTTCAACATGAAATTCTCCAATTTTTATCAAATGCTTATTATCTCTGTTTGTGTAAGTTTGATTACACTCCCGGCAGATTAACTGGATCATGCCATTTACACAATCACAAGGCGGGTACTTGTATCACAACTCCCATAAAAAAATTTCCCAAATGTGAACCCCGCCACAGATCAGCTCAGTTTCCATCTTCCCTGCGGATCACGCTGCCCCAGAATCTTCAGCACCAACACCAGACTCAACAGCAGCAACAAATACCATGAACCCAATTTGCCCCAGCCCACCATATGCCAGGCCTCGACCTGACTCGGATACAGCCAGATTTTATAAAAGGTACTGATATTTTCCGCAATCCAGATAATAAAAGCCAACACCAACAAGACCGGTAACATCGGCAACTGGATCGAATGTTGCTGCAAGCGGAAATGAAGCTTGGTTTTCCAGAAGATCACCACACTCCAGACAAACAGCAAATTGCGAATATCAGGAACAAAAAACTTGCTCATAAAGTTCAAGTAAGACAACAGCGCCAAGAGCAGCATATGGGCAAAACCGGGTAGCTTCTCAAAAGACACCTGATACAAGCGTAAAGAGCGGGCAAAAAAACTACCGACGGCCGAATACATAAAGCCGGCAAACAGCGGTACGGTCAGGATTTTAAACAGCGCGGGTTGCGGGTACTGCCAGGAGGCAATTTCAGGATGGGTCAAAAAGATTTCCATCACCATCGCCATCAGGTGAAATAAGGCAATGACTTTTGCTTCCGCCCAGGATTCCAGTTTTAAATACAATAAGCAGCACTGAATCACCAAGGCATAGATCAGCAGATAATCATAACGAAACAGGCCATAAAACTCCTGACTTCCCATCGGGGCAGTCAGGGCAAAAGCCAGCAACAATAGAATTCCAAATAAGGCAGCCGAAGCTGCCTTATAGGAAAATTCAAAAAATGATTTAAACCAACTAAACAAATGGATTACCCCAAATATTTAGCGCTGTATTCATGTACGGTATCGATAAAGACTTTTGGCTTGGCTGGATCGACCCATTGGGTGATGCCATGTCCCAAATTGGCCACATAACCGGTTTTTTCACCGTTGGCATAGGCATCATCCAGCATGGCTTTTACTGCTGTTTCAATCGTCGCAGGTGAACCATATAAAGTCGCTGGATCAAGATTACCTTGCAATGCCGCGCGTCCATTCACAGTTTGACGTGCAACATTTAGTGGTGTGGTCCAGTCCAAGCCAAAAGCATCAGCACCCGTAGCCACCATCGGTTCCAACCACTGTCCACCACCTTTGGTAAACAGAATCACCGGAATACGGCGGCCGTCTTTTTCACGTTGCAGGCCAGCCACAATTTTCTGCATATAATTTAGTGAGAATTCAAGATACTCACGGTGTGCCAACGCCCCGCCCCAGCTGTCAAAAATCTGGATGGCTTGTGCGCCAGCATCAATTTGCGCATTCAGATAATCCGTTACCGCATCGGCCAAACGATCAAGCAAGGCATGTAAAACTTCAGGCTGCGCATACATCATCTGTTTGGTAAAACGGAATTCTTTGCTGGAACCGCCTTCCACCATATAAGTCGCCAAAGTCCAAGGACTGCCGGAAAAACCGATTAAAGGCACTTGCCCGCCCAGTGCTGAACGAATGGTCGAGACTGCATTCATTACATAATCAAGATCAGCTTTGGCATTAAATGCAGGTAAATTCGCCACATCCTGTTCAGTACGTACAGTTTTATGGAATTTTGGCCCTTCTCCGGCTTCAAAGTACAAACCCAGTCCCAAGGCATCTGGCACGGTTAAAATATCGGAAAATAAAATGGCCGCATCCAAATCATAACGGCGTAAAGGCTGTAAAGTGACTTCACAGGCAAATTCGGTATTTTTACATAAAGAAAGAAAATCACCCGCTTTCGCTCGTGTTTCTCGATATTCCGGTAAATAACGTCCGGCTTGGCGCATCATCCATACCGGGGTGGTATCTACCGGTTCACGTAATAAAGCACGCAGAAAACGATCATTTTTTAGCGTTGTCATTTACTTTCTCGAAATCATTTTGACCTGCCCGCATCATAACAAAAAGGTTATAAATTTAATAATTTCTTCTATGTTTAAAAATACTGAATCGTGCGTCAATAAAAGTGATCTTTACACAAAACAACTACTGCATCTGCATTTAATTTCTGCAATACTTGGTTAGTTTTGTTTATACATATGAAGAATTCTTAAGGTTGAATTACATGTTCGTTCGCTCATTACTCGCTATGAGTTTAAGCTGCATCCTTGCAGGCACCTCCTTTGCCGCATCTACTGCTGAGCAACCCTTAAAGCCGCAAGTGATTCCTGCGGGGGCTGTGGAAGATCCAATTAATCCCTTAGCAGTTGACAACAACAGCACCTCAGCTGCATCAGAAACCCAGATTTCTCCACAGGAACAGCAAGAGTTAAATCAGGCTTCCAAGACGCTGCAGGATCTCAGTAAAACCGAAGATCAAAATGCAGCGATTGGTACTGCACCCGCAAAAAATAATGTCAACGCAGCACAAGTCAGCTGGACCCTCGACAGCCTCAATCAGGCTGACTGGTATGAAAATATTGGCAAAGGCCAGTTCCCCGTCTATGCACGTGCCCATGTCATGCTTAACAACCAGCATGCTTCACCAGGCGCGATTGATGGTATGAGCGGTAAAAATACCCTCAAAGCGATTGCTTCCTTTCAGCAAATGAATGGGATCAAACCGACCGGTGAACTGAGCAAAGAAACTTGGGATGCGCTGGTCGCCAAACAGACCCGTCCAGCCTTTGTGGAATACACCATTACCGAAGAAGACTTAAAAGGGCCTTATGCAGCATCGATTCCTTCAGATTATGCACTGCAAGCCAAGATGAAAGGTCTTTACTACACCCGCGTGACTGAAATGCTGGGTGAAAAATTCCACATGGATGAAGATTTTCTGAAGAAACTCAATCCAAAAGCCACCTTTAAAAAAGCGGGTGAAAAAATCATTGTTGCTAATGTGCGTAATGATTTGCCGGAAGATATTCATCTGATCGTGGCACATAAAGGTGCGAAACAGCTTTATCTGTTCAATAACAAAAACCAGATGGTCGGCTCTTTCCCAGCCACCATTGGTAGTACTGATACCCCATCACCAACGGGAACCTACAAAGTGACTGGTGTAGCGAAAAATCCGTGGTACAGCTATTCACCGAGCAACTTTGTCCAGGGGAATAACCTGAAACCACTATCCTTACCCCCTGGTCCAAATGCGCCAGTGGGCAATATCTGGATTGGTTTGAGTAAAAAATCTTTTGGTATTCACGGGACACCAAGCCCATCCACTATTTCTAAAACAGCATCCCATGGTTGCATCCGTTTAACCAACTGGGATGCCAATGACTTGGGCCGTAAAGTGCGTTCCGGCGTTACAGTACGTTTCCTTGAATAATCTGTAAGCTATTTAAAAAACCACCGCAAGGTGGTTTTTTTATACCAAATCCAAGAATTCTGAAGGATTCACACAGCAGGCCTTTACAAAACCCATGCTTAACGTTAATAACAAAGGAAATCTACGAAGAAAGGAAAAATGCCATGGGACAGTTCGCAGTCATTGGCTTAGGGAGTTTTGGTGCAACCGTTGCACGTGAACTTGCGGCCTCCAAACATGAAGTGATTGGAATTGACAGCGAGAAAAAATATGTAGAGGAACTGGCACAAGACCTCACCCATGCGGTCATTGCAGATGCCACGGATGAACGTGTACTGCGTGAGCTCAATCTGCAAAAATGCGATGCTGTCATTGTTGCGATTGGGGAAGACATTGAAGCCAGCATCTTATGTGTGCTGCATTTGACCAATATTGGCGTCAAAAAAATCTGGGTTAAAGCCAAAACCAAAGCCCACCACATGATTCTGTCTCATCTGCAAGTGGACAAAATCATCCATCCAGAAGAGGATATGGGCGTTCGTGTTGCACAGGCACTCAACTACCCGATTGTCAGCCGTTATATGCGGCTGGATCACGACCATTATATTGTCAAGATCATCATTGACAGCAAATTGCATGGTGTTCATGCCTTGGGTGTCACTCAAAATACCGAACAGATCAAAATCTTGCTGGTACAGCGTAATCTCACCATGTTCTATGAGGTACAACCGACCTTCCATTTTGAAGAAAATGATATTCTAATTTTAGAAGGTCCTCTGACTGAACTGAAAAAACTGCTACGCCGTTTTGAATAAACGCCAAGGATGATGATGCGTATTTTCGATTTTTCCCGGTTCAAAAATAAAACCATTAATCTTAGCCCACCGAAAATTTTGGCGTTAGGCTTTCTGAGTTTCATTATTGTTGGAACCTTAATGCTGAAAATGCCGCTGGCCACCACACACCCGATTAGCTGGATGGACGCCGTGTTCACCGCGACCTCAGCTGTTACCATTACGGGACTCGCTGTGGTGGATACCGGTTCAACCTACACTACATTCGGTCAAATCATGATTTTAGTGATGGTGCAATTTGGCGGTTTAGGCTTTATGACCTTTGCGGTGCTTGCAGCGATGAGCCTTTCTCCGCGTATTGGACTGAAACAGCAAGTTCGGGCACAGGATGCCTTGGGCCAAACCAGTCTGGCCAAAGTGTCGCAGGTCGCACAAAGTGTGGTGCTGTACACGCTATTTTTTGAAATCATCGGCGCGATGATCCTGACCAGCGTCTGGACACCACAAGTCGGCTTTATGCCGGCCTTATACCAAGCCATCTTTTTTAGCGTTTCCGCTTTTAACAATGCCGGTTTTTCACTCTTTTCTGATAGCTTGATGCAGTTTGAACATCAACCAGTAGTGCTATTCACCATCAGTACGCTGTCGGTCATCGGGGCAATTGGTTTTTTAATCCTGATTGACATTAAACAGAATAAACGCTGGTCGAAACTGCAAACCAACAGCAAGATTATTCTGGTCAGTATAGCATTACTCAATCTCATCGGCTTTCTGCTCATCTGGCTCTTAGAGATCCATAATCCTGCCACGCTCGGCGCATTACCGTTTGCCGATCAAGTGACGGCTGCCTGGTTTCAAGCCACTTCCCCTCGTTCGTCCGGCTTTAACAGCATCGACACCGCACAACTTTATCCTGCAACCAGCTTTATTATCATGTTGCTGATGTTTATTGGAGGTGGTTCACTCAGTACAGGCGGTGGCATTAAAGTCGGAACTTTTGTGGTTTTGGTGCTCAGTGTATTGGCATTTTTAAGGCGCTCAAGCGAAATCCGGATTTTCAATCATGCGATTTCACGCGAGCTCAGCATGAAAGCCTTGGCCGTAACCTTTGTCACCTTCGCGCTCATCACGGTGGGCAATTTTATTCTGCTGGTGCTGGAACCCCAACAGGACTTTCTTGATTTGAGTTTTGAAGCGGTTTCTGCAGCCTGTACTGTGGGGTTGTCACGTGGTATTACCGGCGAACTCAGTTCTGCCAGCCTGATGGTGCTCAGCTTTTTAATGTTTGCAGGCCGTCTAGGACCGCTAAGTCTGGTCTATTTAATTGCAACACCAAAAGAAAGCCGCCTGAAACATCCGGCAGCAGATATTCAGATTGGCTAATCATTTGTCCGTCTGAACAACAGAATAGACTTATGACTCGGGGAATCCCCATTCCACCGAGTTTAATCAGAACATAACAATAAACCGGATGCAGAGAACGCTATTCAGCCTCTGTTTTCCTAAAAACAGGATAACAATATGCAAACCACTCTCGATATTACCCCTGAGACCACACTAGGTGAACTGGTGACCTTTTTTCCAGCGATCAGCAGTCAACTCAATGCCTTACAAATTGACTATTGCTGTCAGGGTGAACGCAGTCTAAAAACTGCACTGCAAGATGCCGGTTTAGCACTGGATTTTATTGAAAAAATCCGGGAGGACTATCAAACCTTCCTCAAGCAGGCAGCACCCGAGGTTCTGATCACTGAGTTGTCGGATGCTCAACTGGTTGATCTGATCCTGCATGTGCATCACCAGCCGGAACGGGTGCTATGGAAAGAACTGGATGAACTGGTCAATAAGATTCTGCTGGTGCATTTCCAGCACGATCCGCAACTGCTGTTACAGCTGCATCGGCAGTTCAGTTTATTGAAACTGGAGCTCGAACAGCATTTTACCAAAGAAGAAAAAATCCTGTTCCCCTTGCTACAACAGCCCAGTAAAACCGAAGCGGACTGTGCACAGCTCAAGCAGCTGATACAGGAGTTGGAAATGGAACACGAGGCTGCCGGGCAACTGGTTAAACAGATCATTCAATTGACTGGACATTTTAGCCCGCCTGATTTCGCTTGCCCAACCATGAAACTGGTATATGCCAAACTGCATCAACTGACCGATGACCTGTTCCTGCATATTGCTAAAGAAAACAGTGTACTGTTTAAACGTTACTTCAGTTAGGCAGATCAAGATCTGTTTACCGTCATCATTCCTAAACCTGATCTGCTTTGAGCATCGTCACAATTTCGTCGACGGTGCTACGTGCCGTACGAGTGACCCCGATTAAAGTCGCTGAGGCTGCTCCTGTCCACTCGCCATAGCCCACCAGCCATAAATGGGGCTGCTTAACCGAACGTGTGCCTTCGAGTTGCACCGTATGATTGTCTTCAACCACACCAAGCGAAGCCAAATGCGTGAGTGCCGCTTTAAAACCGGTACACCAGATCACGGCATCTATTTTTTGTGATGTTCCATCTTGCCACACCACACCCTCTGAGCTAAATGCAGCAAATGGCGGCCGACTATGTAATACACCACGTGCTCGTGCTTCTTTAACAGAATCAATCATCACAATGTCGCCAAACCCACCAGGTAATTGTTGAATGCTACGCCCTTGCTGTTGTGCTTTCAGACGTTCAGTCGCCCTCAAGAATAGAACCCGCCCATCAACGTCATCCGGCAAGAATTGGGGAGGTGTGGACGTAATCCATAGAGTTTCAGCGACCTGCGACACTTCAGCCAAAATTTGTGCACCCGAATTGCCGCCCCCTACGATCATGACACGCTGACCTCGAAATGCCTCCGCGTTTTGATACTGGGCCGAATGCAATTGTACCCCTTGGAATTTTTCCTGACCGGGATAACAAGGAATATACGGATGGCTCCAGGTCCCGGTAGCACTCACCACAGCCTTGGCCTGCCAGCATTGTTCACCGGCATATACGCTCAGCATTGAACCATCGGCCTGCACACGATCAACATGGACCGGACGGATAATCGGAAAATGATAACGCTGTTCATATTGGGTTAAATAGCTCACCACTTCATCACGCGTGGGATAATTCTGTTCTGTGCCAGGCATCATCCAGCCGGGTAAAGAGCTCCAACTATTTGGAGAAAACAAACGTAAGGATTCCCACGCATGCAGCCAGGCTCCCCCTGCTCGCGGCTGGTCATCCAAGATCAGGAAAGAGAGTCCGCTACGTTTGAGGAAATACGCCGTTGCTAAGGCTGCTTGCCCACCACCAATAATAATGACATCTGTTATAACTGTTGACATGTTGCCCCCCTGCATCAGCCTGTCACCTTATTCAACCTGAAACACTATAGGATCACAAGCATAGCGCTTTATTTTTAGCAGCTTCTGGGATCTAGCATAGATCACCATACGCTGTGGTTGGTAAGGGATGTACTCGGCTTATAAACATGAGTAGTCTAGACTTATCACTGGCCAAGTTGTCTACCCGCTTGCTTTCAGACCATATGGCATTTGGAGTGGTTCATCACACAATGTCGTGCATAGTCCACAGATTCCAGCTGTACGGTAATATGCTGAAGATCAAAGCGCTCATGTAAACAATGATGGAGATGATCCAGCAACTCATCTGCAGGCTGAAGATGAGCATCATAAACAACATGAACGGTCAGCGCGTGTTCTTGGGTGCTCATGCTCCAGATATGCAGGTCATGCAAATCACTCACCGCCGGAATAGCCAACAAACATTCCTGTACCGCCGGTAAAGAAATATGTTCAGGGACACCATCAAACAGCAAATGCAAAGACTGATGGAACAAGGACCAGGTTCCCCAGATAATCAGCAGTGAAATAATGAGCCCAAGCACCGCATCAATCCACAACCAGCCTTGCCAAAGATACAAGGCACCCGCCACGACCACGCCTAGGGAGACGGCTGCATCGGCAGCCATATGCAAAAAAGCCCCACGAATATTCAAATCATGGGCGCTGTCTTTTTGAAACAGCCAAGCAGTCAGCGCATTCACCCCCACACCAATCGCTGCCACCAGCATCATGGTCGAGGCTTCTACGGGACTTGGAGTTTGAATACGTTGCAGGGATTCCCAAGCCAATACCAACATCGCCAATAGAATCAGTACGGCATTGATAAAACTGGCCAGAATCGAGGCTTTTCGCCAACCATACGTATGTCGCTGATTGGCATGGATACGTGCAGCACGATAAGCGGCCCATGCCAGTAACAACCCACCCACATCCGTCAAGTTATGGCCTGCATCCGCGAGTAATGCCATAGACCCCGCTTGCCAGCCATAAAAGGCCTCGATTAGCACAAAACCCAGATTCAGCAGAATCCCAATCGCAAAAGCACGACCATAATGAGTATGATTGTGCGCATGCGTATGTCCATGTGCCATGCTCTAGGGTGCTCCTGCAAGTACTTTAAGCAAGTCTTATCGGATTTTAAAGTGAAATGCAACCGAGGAAAGAAGAGAGGTGTTTTGAAGAGAGATTGCTATGAAAATTCACATCGCTGTATTTTGCAGAAAAGCACGATGTCATAGCTATATACCTATAAAAAAACCCAGTCAAATGACTGGGTTTTTTGAATTCTGGCGGAAGCGGTGAGATTCGAACTCACGGAGGGCGTGAACCCTCGTCGGTTTTCAAGACCGGTGCATTAAACCACTCTGCCACGCTTCCAACGAGCGCTATCATATAAATAAAAATTCAGCTTGGCAAATCTTTTTATCAACCTTAACGCTCAACCGATCAAAATAGATACAATTTTGTTTTTCTAGCCGTTTTCTGGAATATCATAACGAATGGCATTGATATACCATAATTTTTTACCAGAGGGCGTCAGCACTTCCACTTCATCATCGACCTGTTTGGACAGCAACGCTCGTGCCATCGGAGAGTCAATCGAAATATGCTGCGGATGATGATCATAAATTTCATCCACACCGACAATTCTCAAGCACTTCTGTTCCCCCTGTTCATTCTCAATTTCTACCCAGGCACCAAAATAGACTTTACCTGCCTGCTGAGGGGAGTAATCAACAATTTTTAGCTCTTCCAGGCGCTTTCCCAAGTAACGTACGCGACGGTCAATCTTGCGTAGCAGTTGCTTGTTGTATTGGTAATCCGCGTTTTCACTACGATCTCCGAGACTCGCAGCCCAGTTCACTTTACGGGTAATTTCAGGACGTTCTTCATGCCATAAATGCTTTAGTTCGGCCACTAATTTATCATGACCAGAACGGGTGATTAAGTTTGATTTCATGATCAAAACCGTATTGAAACTTACATTTCATTTACAAGATGCCGTATTTTATGCTCTATTTCACCACAACTAAAGTGTATAAAAGTTTTTTATTTTTCAAATCATATTGTTATGAAACACCATCCACTCAAAAAATGTACAAAATTTGACAATGCATTTTTCAGCCAGTATTATGCGATCTCTTTTTATTATCGCTTATTTTTTAGACTATGTAGTTTTTCTACATAATTTCATTTTTATCTCATGTCATTCTGAATGACGTCATGACTGCCCACCCTTATTGAATTTATCAACTTGTTAAAAGTTTCAGGCAGACTTTTGCTGAACTTTTAAGGGCATAAATTACTTGTAGCGGAGACAACATGCACAGTAGTTCATCTTCGGGATCGAGGCTTAGCCTTAGCTCTCTGATTTCTTCTCTCCCGGTTAAAATCCTTGCGTTTAGTACAGTTTTCATCCCTTTCCACAGCATCAACGCCAGTAAGGCCTACCAGTATGATTCTGTGGTCAACAACAATCGCCTCACCGTGGTGGCGGTTGAAGATCCCAGCACAGTTTTCCAAGAGGGGAAATTGATGCACGGCTTCGGTTATGACCTTGCACGTAACTATGCGCAAAGTCTCAATGTAAAGCTAGACTTTACAACCGTTCCGGATAATGCAACTGCTTTGCGATGGGTTGCACAAGGCAAAGCCAATTTTGCAATGACAACCGCAAGTGTGGAAACTATTGAGGACAAAAAGCTCAGCTCGTTCTCGGCAACTTGTGGAGACTTCAGCAGTCTGGAACAAAATGGACTGAATCCTGAACTCAACTGGGTGTTTAAACACGCAGAAGATCCGTTAACACAAACTGCGAGCGGATTTATCTGTCAGGGAAAACAAAATGGTGCTATTCACCAGTTAGCTTCTTTTTACAACCAGAATGTGGTGCGTCCTGAATCCTGGAAAACGATCCAGCGTGATCTCAGTCAGCGTATGCCGATCTATCAGGCCAGTTTCAAGCAGACCGCTGAACAATACGATCTGGATTGGCACTTATTGGCTGCGATTGGTTATCAGGAATCCTACCTCAAACCAAACTCAGTTTCTCCCACGGGCGTACGCGGTCTAATGATGCTGACCAACAGCACAGCCAAAGCTATGGGCGTAAGCAACCGTAATGATCCGATTCAGAGCATTCAGGGCGGTGCAAAATATTATGACCGTATGCTGGACTTGTATGCTGAGGTTCCCTTGCCAGATCGCAATTGGTATGCACTAGTCGCGTATAATATGGGGCCAGGAGCCGTACAACAAATTCAGAAGCGTTTAACTGCACAGGGAAAAAATCCCAACAACTGGGTGAACCTGTATAGCTATCTGGACCGCAACAAGGCCGCCAATGGCCGTTACCGTCAGGCTGTACAGTATGTCACGCGTATTCGTGCCTATGTAGAACATATTAAAAGCACACCATATCTGGTGCAGCTTTAAGGCATAAAAAAAGCTTACCTTTCTCGGTAAGCTTTTTTATGGAATCAATCCAAGCCAACTTAGTTGGTTTCTGCCAGAATTTGTTTGAACAAGGTTTTCTGTTCTTGACTTGGTTTCACGGTTTGCAATGCCATCAATTGTGACATGTCCCCTTGCACTTTGATTTTACCCGCCATAAATGCCTGCATCGCCGCAGCCATATCAAACTCCAGAAAAACTTTACGCACAGTCTCTGCATCCATACTGAGTGTCGTTTTGGCATTGTCAACCAAACCCTTCTGGATTCTACCGCCAGCGAGAGAAGCTTCTTTGTCACCTTCTGGACCAGTCACCACGAGATTAATTGCCAGATTGGCCAACGCAGGCGGTAAGTTTAAGTCCCCTGCTGCCGCTGTTAATTTTTCTACAGTTGCAAACCAATCATCAGTTAAAAATGCAGGCATGATTTATCCTCAAGTTATTTGTTCATTCTTGTGTTGCCGATTATGGAACGACGTCAATCGCGCGATTACGCAAGTTTGTTCTTATAGCATGTAAATCAAAAAGCTGACGACAGAATTTTGCACAGCCCATTCATTTTTTAAAATAATCCAACAATCTCTAACAGAACAGACACCTTTAACCACTTGGATAAAGGTGCTGTATCCATAATGACTTAATCCGCAGCGAAGCCTAGGTTCACCATATCAATGCGTTTTTGACCAGCTTCAGTATCACAAGCGGTAAAATCAAATTCACGCTGACTATCCAAGGCTTCAAAATCGAAGAGTTCGCGATCAGCCAATTGTGATGGCGATACATTTTGCAAAGCACCGAAAATACTGTGTAAACGCTTCGGATGGGCTTTATCCCAGTCACGCAACATATCGTTGATAATCGCACGTTGCAGATTTTCCTGCGAACCACACAAGTTACACGGAATAATCGGGAACTGGCGCAGTTCAGCATATTTGATGATGTCTTTCTCTTCCACATAGGCCAGTGGTCGGATCAGAATATTTTTCTTGTCAGATGACAACAGCTTTGGCGGCATCGCCTTTAGACTGCCCCCATGGAACAAGTTCAGGAAGAAAGTCGCCAAGATATCATCACGGTGGTGACCCAACGCTACTTTGGTCGCCCCAATTTCCTGTGCAAAACCATACAAAGAACCACGGCGCAAACGCGAGCATACAGCACAGTAGGTTTTGCCTTCAGGCGTCAAACGTTTGGTAATGCTATAGGTATCTTTTTCCAGGATGTAATACGGAATGTTATTTTCTTCCATATAACGCGGCAACACATCTTCCGGGAATCCAGGCTGCTTCTGATCCAGATTCACTGCCACCACATCAAAATTGATCGGTGCGATACGTTTAAACTGCAACAAAATGTCCAGCAAGGTATAACTGTCCTTACCCCCAGAAACGCAGACCATGACCTTGTCGCCGTCTTCGATCATTTTAAAGTCACGAATGGCATGACCTACTTGGCGGCGCAGCTTTTTCAACAAACGATAATAAGCAGAGCTTGTTGGAAGTTCTGGTTTAAAATTAAATCCTTGTTCGGACTCAACTGGCGAGTACATAGACGAGATTCACCTATAAAAAAATACCGCGCAATTTTAGCCCATTCAGACAACAATCGCACCTAAAGAATATGCTTTTCTTCGCCTATAGCGATCTGGTCATCCGTCTGTCATTTCTGACCGGCTAAATTGGCTATTTTGCTGTTTAAAACAGCAAACTGTTGAAGTTTTATACTTTTCCACAGTTGTCCACAAAAGCTGTGGATAAAATTGTGGATTTCTTCAGGCTTGACACAGCGATTAATTGAAATATGAAGGGTTCCCTTTAAATTGATTATTTTTTAACCAATGAATTTAAATTAAAAAAATCATAGACTTAAATAAGTCAACCCATCTATAGACAAAAAAAATTAAAAAAATTTTTTGATTATTCTGCCAACAGTAGGCCTTGATTTTTTAAGTTTACATTGTTAAAAACCCCACGCTTTATCTTTCTATCTTGCTATTTTTTGTTAAACTCACTTACAAACGGTTTGACTGAATACGTTTCTTATACAATGAATAAATATTTAAAACTTTCTGCTTTGGCAGTTTTGGGGTATTTCACTAGTCTAGCGCTCCCAGCAACAGCTATGGCTGGGCAAATGGTCTATCAAATGCGTGATGCTAATGGTGCGACACTGTTTACCAATAAAAAAAGCAAATACAGTCACCTAAAAGTTGAGAAAAAAACCTATTTTCCCGACAGTAATATTCATAGCTACTCCAACTGGGGAAGTTCAGAAGCCTCAGTATTGCCAAGTTACAGTAAAAATAAAAATGCCTTTGACCATTTGATCCGTCAGGCCGCTCAGCATCATGGTGTGTCAGAAGGCTTAATCAAGGCCGTGATGCACACGGAATCAGGCTTTAATACCAATGCCCGCTCACCCGTAGGTGCCCAAGGTTTAATGCAACTGATGCCAGCCACAGCCCGACGCTTTAAAGTAGCCAATGTCTATGATCCTCAGCAAAATATCTTTGGGGGGGCTAAATACCTGAGCTGGTTACTTAAGCGTTTTAATGGCAACACCTCACTAGCACTGGCCGCCTATAATGCCGGTGAAGGCAACGTCGATAAGTACGGGGGGATTCCGCCCTTTCGTGAGACCCAGGATTATGTGCGTCGTGTGACCAGTCGTTACCAAAATTTGTATCGCGCCGGTTTAAGCAGTCTTTCAGGCAGCAATAGTGTTCAACCACAAGCGGAGAATATTGCACAGGCAACCAAACCAGCCGCGCTTAAAGTGACCAATACTACCGAAAGCAACAACACACGTAAGGTCCATAACAACCGCGCCATCATTAGGTCAGCCGATGGTACATTTACCGATGCCCCTGTGACTGCTTACGACACTTCACACAATTCCTTATAATTATTCAGTATTTACTTTTAACTAAAAGTGCAATTCAGATTGCACTTTTAGCATCGTTTTACCGTTTTTTTCTTGAATTTTTCTGTTATTCACCGCATATTAACTTTCTCGGTTTATATTAATAAATCAGATTATTTTTTTATTATAAGAGGATTTTCCCAATGATGCGGATTGGTTTGTTCTTGCTGACCAACCTCGCGGTACTGGTGGTAGCTGGCATTATTTTGTCACTCTTCGGTGTCGGTAGTTACCATGGCGCGGGTGGCTTAAATCTTGTCAACCTTCTGGTGATCTGTTTTGTCTTTGGTATGGTGGGATCAATGGTGTCCCTGTTCATGTCGAAATGGATGGCAAAAAAAACCACGGGTACAGAACTCATCGACCCCAATGCACCACGTAACCAGGCTGAAGCATGGTTGCTGCAAACCGTTGCTGAATTATCACAGCGTTCGGGTATTAATATGCCGGAAGTGGGTATTTTCCCTTCCTATCAATCCAATGCATTCGCTACGGGCTGGAATAAAAATGATGCCTTGGTCGCGGTTTCGACCGGCCTATTGGAACGCATGAACAAAGATGAATTACGTGCAGTACTCGCCCACGAGATTGGTCATGTGGCGAATGGCGATATGGTCACGCTGGCACTGATTCAGGGTGTAGTGAATGCTTTCGTCATGTTCTTCGCCCGCGTGGTGGGAGATTTCATTGATCGTAATGTATTTGGCCGTGAAGATGGTGAAGCCCCTGGCATCGCCTATTTCGTTATTACCATCGTCTTGGATATTGTCTTCGGGATTCTGGCCTCGGCCATCGTAATGTGGTTCTCGCGTCACCGTGAATATCGTGCGGATGAAGCAGGTGCGCGTCTCGCAGGCAAACAAGCCATGATCTCGGCATTGTTACGTTTACAAGCTGAAAGTGAAATGCCGGATCAAATGCCAAAAGAAATGAAAGCGTTCGCGATTGCAGCAGGTCAAGAGCAAGGCTTCAGTCTGGCTGCCCTGTTCCAAACCCACCCAAGCATTGAACAGCGTGTTGCCGCATTGCAACAGTTGAATTGTCCTTAACCGGAACAGCAGAACAATCATCCATCGTTCTGCTCTGATCAAAAGCAAAAGGGCTGCACATGCAGCCCTTTTGTTATCTGTCATTTAGTTCGCGGATGATCATGAATGACTTTTCAATCCCCATCCATCGATGATAAGCCAAAATCCTGTACACACCACCAACAGTATAAAAGCCAAAACCAGCAGATCCAGACTGTGCAGCCAAAGCCAACTGATCAATGGATGCCGCCAAAAGGCTGATTGCTGCTGTTTTTGTGCCAGACGCTCATGCAAATAGGGATGCTGGACATGCAGATCATTCTCCAGCGGGTATTCCTGTTGAATATGCTGATGAACCAGCTGCATCGCCTGTCGGCTGGGCTGAATCAAAATATCCAATAATGTGCCTAATATAGGCACCAAGCCCAAAACAGCATCCGCAAATGCCCACTGTAAAATCCGATTGCGTTGTGAGATAGGCAGCCCCAAGCGCTTCGCCTTATGCCAGACATACAAAGTCAGTATCAACCCAGCAATATCACCTAGTACAGGAATCATACCGAGCAAGGCATCCAAACCAATCCCTTGCCGAGTAAAGGGAATTCGGACCAGACTGTCCATGAGTCCCGCCCACTTGGCCAAATCCCGCTCGAATACAATCACCTCGGCTTTAGAAAGTGGTTTTTCAGACATGCTGTCTTTAATCACCTGTTTGATCTAAACCCGATTTGGTCTTAAACAGACTACGGATCAACACATACAGCAGTGGAATAAAAAACAAGACCAGCACAGTACCCGAGATCACCCCACCCAGTACACTCACGCCGATTTCTTTACGGCTGACCGCACCCGCACCACTAGCAAAGACCAGCGGAATGACACCAGCACCAAAGGCCAGTGAGGTCATTAAAATAGGCCGTAAACGTAAACCCGCCGCCGTCAAGGCCGCGACCAGTGCACTTTTGCCTTGAACCTGTGTCTGTGCAGCAAACTCGACCATTAAAATGGCATTTTTACAGGACAACCCCATCGTAGTCAGCAAGGCAATCTGAAAATAGATATCGTTTGGAAAGCCTGCCAGATAGCTGAACAGGATACTCCCGCCACTTCCCAGCGGAATCGCCGCAATGACAACTGCAGGAATCGACCAGCTTTCATATAAAGCCGCCAAACACAGAAAAATAAAACCGACCGACACCAGATACAGCCAGATGGCTTGATGACTGGACTGACGCTCTTCGAAGGACAAACCACTCCAGGCCAGATCGATACCAGGTTGCTGTTGCACCAATTGCTGCAAATCCTGCATGGCCTGACCGGAGCTAAAACCCGATGCAGTATCCGCTTCCATTTGCAGGGCCCGATACCCCATAAAACGGTTCACAGTTTCCGGCCCACTGCTCCAGCCGATGCGAGCAAAGCTGGCAAAACTCACCATCTGGTTTTGATTACTGCGGACGGACCAATCCTGTAAATTTTCCGGTTGGGCACGGAATTCAGCATCCCCTTGCATAATGACCCGCTTGATCCGACCGCGATCGATAAAATCATTAATATAGGAACCACCCCAGGCTGCCGCCAAAGTGGAATTAATCGCGGAAGTGCTCAGGCCAGCGACCTGTGCCTGTTGCTGATCAATCTCGATTTTCAGTTCAGCTTTGTCCGGAATGGTTTTCTGTCCCAGATTTTCAAAACTTGGGCTGTTTTTACTGTTATTTTGTAATTGTTTAAACTGCTGTTGCAGATAATCCCGCCCCTGTCCATTTAGGTCACGAATCCAGAACTCCAGACCATCGGTTTGTCCCAAACCACGTACCGCAGGAGGCAAACTGATCATGATTTTGGCATCCGGATGTTGAGCAAAGTGCTGCATCGCCCGCTTACGAATGGCTTGAGCAGAATTGGCCTGTCCGGAACGCGCATCCCAATGTTTTAAGGCAATGAAGCCCTGCCCCAGATTTTGCCCATTTCCGGAAAAGTTACGTCCATAGCGGATCTGGACCAAATCGATATTGTGTTTTTCCTGCTCTAAAAAATAACGGCGGATCTGCTCCCCGACCTCACGACTCTTCGCCATCGGCGCACCATCCGGCAGGCTAAACTGCACATTTAACATACCCTGATCTTCATTGGGAATAAAACTCGTTGGTAAGGCCCGATAAAACAGTGCAAAAATCCCTAACAATGCGGCAAATAACACCATACAGATGCTTTTATGCGCGAGTCCAAATTGTAAGGTATTGAGGTAAAACTGTTTGAGGGCTTGTAAATGCTGGTTAAACCCTCGTGCCCAGCCTAAGGGTGCAGCAGGCTGTAACATGAGGGCACATAAGGCGGGAGTGAGAATCAGGGCCACAGCAAGTGACAAGGTCATAGCAGCGACCAGAGTAATCGAAAACTGGCGGTAAATCACACCGGTTGAACCAGCAAAAAATGCCATTGGAATAAAAACAGCCGTTAACACCAGCGTAATCCCAATCAGGGCTCCTGAAATTTCCTGCATCGATGCGATGGCGGCCTGCCGTGCTGAGAGCTGCTGTTCATGCATCAGACGCTCAACGTTTTCCACCACCACAATGGTGTCATCGACCAGCAAACCGATTGCCAGCACCAGAGCAAACAGTGTCAAGGTATTGATACTGAGCCCTAACAGCCACAAAACGGCAAAGGTACCCAAAATCACGATCGGCACAGTAATGGTGGGAATCAGTGTCGCACGCCAATTCTGCAAGAACAGATACATGACCAAAACCACCAGAAGCACCGCCTCCAGCAAGGTCTTGATCACTTCTTTCATCGATTCCTGCACAAACGGCGTATTATCGCGTGGATAAACAATTTGATAACCTTGCGGTAACTGCTGGCGCAGCTGATCAATTTCTTGCTGAATCAAGGCGGAGGTTTGTAAGGCATTGGCACCCGAAGCCAATGAAACCGCCATCCCTGCGGAAGGATAACCATTAATGGTGTTGTAGGACTGATAGTTTTCCGCCCCCAGTTCAACCCGTGCCACATCTTTCAACAAAACAAAGCTGCCATTCGGATTGGCTTTGACAATAATCTGTTCAAATTGCTCAACACTGCTCAGACGTGATCCCGCTTTCACTTTCGCATTCAGATATTGGCCATCAAGTACTGGCAGCTCCCCGATAGCACCCGCAGCAACCTGCGTATTTTGCGCTTCCACTGCGGCGCGGATATCGCTCGGCATCAGTTGATACTGTCGCAGCTTGTAGGGATTCAACCAGATACGCATGGCATATTGCGAACCAAACACATCGACTTCCCCAACGCCCTCAATCCGGGAAATTTCCTGTTCGATATGATTGATCAGGTAATCCGAAAGCTCAATATTACTGCTCCGTCCGCTTTGGTCATACAGGCCAATGACCATATGCGTATCACCGAGCGACTTGGAAACATTTACACCCTGACGCTGCACATCATCGGGTAAACGGTTGAGTACCGAATTGATACTGTTTTGCACCTGAACCTGCGCAGTATCCGGATCGGTGCCATTGGCGAAACTCAGACTGATCCGACTGCGTCCAGAAGAATCACTGCTAGAACTAAAATACAGTAAATGATCAATCCCCTTGATTTGTTGCTCTAGGACTTGGGTCACACTTTCTTCCACCGTTTCTGCAGATGCACCACTGTACGTGGTCGCAATGGTAATGCGTGGCGGGGCAATATCGGGATAACGTTCTACCGGCAAATTCAGCATGGCAAACAGGCCAAATGCCATCAAAAGAATCGCCAATACCGCAGCAAAAATCGGACGTTGAATAAAGAATTTAGACAGCATGAACACTCAACATAGCTAGAAACAGACCAGAACAATCTCGGAACTGATACGAAAATCAACTGAATGGAGAATACAGATCTTCAGTGACAATCGTCAGCAATACAAGTCTATTGCAACGAAACGTGAACAAAACGTGTGAATAAGGAGAAAAGAGGAAAAGCAAGAACAGATCACATGCAAACAAATTCATAATCACACAGCTCGACCTGTTCGCAGTTCGGCTCATCCTTGAGCCATCCCCTTATTTTTCAGCATTCAGTACGTCATTAAAATGCACAGGAATCCACTGATACTGTTGCTGATTGACCTGGTAAATATGCCCCAATCCTGGAAAGGGTAAATGTGGCGCTGCTACCCATTTGCCTTGTCCGGCAATTTCGGCAAACATTTTCAGACGGGTCGCCACAGCAGCTTGCGGATCAATGTCATATTCAATCGCGGTTTTCGGTGCATCAAACTGTACGCTATGTGAATGTACGATATCGCCAATGAATACCATTTCCTGCCCTGCGGACTGCAAACTAAAACTGTGATGCCCGGGCGTGTGACCACGGCTATCTTGTGCCGTTAACCCATCAATCTGGCTACCATCTTGAAAGGTACGGAATTGTTTGCTGTTTTGGTAAGGGGTGACTGCCGCCTTGATCATCTGCTGGGTTGCCAGAAAGCCCTGCTGTTTTTCCAAGGGCAGCTGTTTAACTGTTTTCGGATTTAACCAGAAATCAGCTTCCCGCTGATGCACATAGATGGTGGCTTTCGGGAAGACTTTTTGCCCCTGCTGGCTGATACCACAGACATGGTCTGGATGCAAATGAGTTAAAAGCACGTTCTTCACCTGATCCAGCCTATAACCTGACGCCTGCAGATTTTTGGCAATCGATCCCAAATGCGGACCAAAACAACTCGCTGCCCCGCTATCCACCAAGGTCAATCCATTCGGTGTCTTGATCAGAAAGGCATTCACAGAGGTCTGAATCCCTTTAGCCTGATCGATATAATACTTTTGCAGGATTTGTTGGACCTGCTGGCTGCTAATGTCTTTAAACAAACCCGCCTGTAAAAAGTTGGTCCCATCCAGCAATGCAGTAATCTGATAGTCTCCAAAGGCCTGATGATAATAACCCGGAACCTGTTGTATTGCCGCATGAGCGCTCATCGTGGCACCACAAGCCAAGGCCATAAATACAGAACGTTTTTGCATGTTTTACCCTCTTGTCCCTTTCATTCAATGATTGATGTTTTTTAATGTAAAGTTAAGGTTAAGTTTATAATCTAATTTCAACTTTCAAGCATCTTATCCAATGAGTTCTTATTCTCCTTATAAAGGCAAAAATGGTCTGAAACGTATTGTGAATGCGGCAGGCTATTCAATTTCGGGCTTTAAAAGTGCGTTCAAACATGAGGCCGCTTTTCGCCAGATTATTTTATTGAATGCTATTCTGATTCCCCTCAGTTTTTTTGTCGAGGTTTCAGCAGGAGAACAGGCACTATTAATTCTGGTCTGTCTGCTGGCCATGATTGTTGAGCTGTTTAATTCTGCCATTGAAGCCGTCGTTGACCGCATCTCGCTTGACCGTCATGAGTTATCCAAAAATGCAAAGGATATGGGCAGTGCTGCACAATTTGTGGCTTTAACCATGATTTTTATTACCTGGACGCTGATCTTGCTCAAATAATCTTTAATTCAAAATATAGCCATAAAAAAATCCCCGCAAGTGCGGGGATTTTTTTATGGTCGGAACCGTATGAATTACATCATACCGCCCATGCCACCCATACCGCCCATATCTGGTGCAGCTGGTTTATCTTCTGGGATGTCTGTGATCATGCACTCAGTGGTCAACATCAAGCCCGCAACAGAAGCAGCATGCTCAAGTGCAGAACGTGTAACTTTAGCTGGGTCAAGGATACCCATTTCTAGCATGTCGCCGTATTCGCCAGTCGCAGCGTTATAACCGAAGTTACCTTCGCCATTTTTCACTGCATTGATCACGACTGAAGGTTCATCACCCGCATTTGCTACGATTTGACGAAGTGGCGCTTCGATTGCACGGCGAAGAATGTTGATACCCACGTTTTGGTCATCATTAGCGCCAGTTACACCGTCTAATGCTTTTGCAGCACGTACCAACGCAACACCACCACCGGCAACAACACCTTCTTCAACCGCAGCACGAGTTGCATGCAATGCATCGTCAACACGGTCTTTCTTCTCTTTCATTTCAACTTCAGTCGCGGCACCGATTTTGATCACTGCAACACCGCCTGCCAATTTAGCAACGCGCTCTTGTAGCTTCTCTTTGTCGTATTCAGAAGTTGATTCTTCGATTTGTGCACGGATTTGTTGAACACGTTCAGCGATTTGAGTGGCATCACCTGCACCATCAACAATCACAGTGTTTTCTTTAGAAACAGTGATTTTGTGCGCTGTACCCAAGTGTTCAAGTGTAGTTTGCTCAAGTGACATACCGATTTCTTCAGAAATCACAGTACCACCTGTCAAGATTGCGATATCTTGTAGCATTGCTTTACGACGGTCACCGAAGCCAGGCGCTTTCACTGCACAGACTTTGATGATGCCGCGCATGTTGTTTACCACTAGGGTTGCCAACGCTTCACCTTCAACATCTTCAGCAATAATCAACAATGGCTTGCCAGTTTTTGCAACAGCTTCAAGCACTGTGATCAATTCACGAATGTTGCTAATTTTTTTGTCAACAAGCAAAATGAACGGATTTTCAAGTTCAGCAGTCAATGTATCTTGTTTGTTCGCGAAGTATGGAGAGATATAACCACGGTCAAACTGCATACCTTCTACAACGTCAAGCGCGTCTTCGAAGCCTGAACCTTCTTCTACAGTGATTACGCCTTCTTTGCCCACTTTTTCCATGGCTTGTGCAATCAATGAACCCACTGTGGTGTCAGAGTTCGCAGAGATCGAACCCACTTGTTCAATCGCTTTAGAATCAGATGCTGGTTTAGCTGTAGCACGGATATTTTCCACTACAGTTTTCACTGCAAGGTCGATACCACGTTTTAAATCCATTGGGTTCATGCCCGCAGTTACAGACTTGATACCTTCATTAAGGATCGCTTGTGCCAAAACAGTTGCAGTTGTTGTACCGTCACCTGCGATGTCATTGGTTTTTGAAGACACTTCACGCACCAATTGCGCACCCATGTTTTCAAATTTGTCTTTTAGCGTAATTTCTTTTGCAACAGATACACCATCTTTAGTGATGTGTGGTGCACCAAAAGAACGGTCGATCACTACGTTACGGCCTTTAGGACCTAAAGTCACTTTAACCGCATCTGCCAGGATATTGACACCTGCAATCATTTTGCTACGAGCTGAATCACCAAATTTTACGTCTTTAGCTGACATCATAAACTCCGAATATTTTTAATTACTTGATCTGATTTTGATTGAGTTGAGTGAACTCTTAGCCTTCCAATACCGCTAAGATGTCAGACTCTTTCATAATAAGAAGTTCTTCACCATTCACTTTCACAGTCGTGCCGGCATACGTACCGAACAAAACTTTGTCACCCACTTTAACATCAAGCGCGCGCACACCGTTATCCGTGATTTGACCATTACCCACTGCAATCACTTCACCTTGAGAAGGTTTTTCAGCTGCAGAACCTGGCAATAAAATGCCGCCAGCTGTTTTTGTTTCTTCTTCAACACGACGAATTACTACACGATCATGTAATGGACGAATGTTGCTCATAAATAACTCCATCAGACTCAGTCTTTTTGTGATGAATGATGACAGCTGTCATTTTTACTGTAGCCATCATCAAAATGTTTAGATGACACTTTTGTGGGGATGGAAAAAAACCCTTCAAGGGCAAAATGAAAAAAAAATTGGTTTTTTTGTGTTTTTTTTCAGCAACTCGGGAAATTATTAACCCAGATTCCAGTTTCGTTCCCAGACAAAACGCTGTTGCTGTTCTTGATAGATGTAGTGTTCGATCTGGTGATTGGGATGAATCACGTTAAAACCATTCGGAATATTATTGTGTAAGCGCCAAGACGTGGCGGTACCCGCCTGAATGTCCAAGACAGGATGGGTCGCCTGAAGCTGATAAATTTGATTCAGATCATACACAACAGCCTGATGTAAATGACCATGCAGTAGCGCAAATAGCTGCTGTTGGCTCCAGAGCTCTAAAGCCATTTTTCCCAGCACAGGACAATCCTTAACGCCATGTGGATCGCCGGGTGGTGTATAAAAAGGTTGATGGGTCACAATAATTTTGAGTTTATTTGCCGGTGCCTCACTGAGTTTTTGCTGAATCTGCTGAATTTGAGTCAGCGAAATATGACCGCGCGTATGGTAGCGGCGGCGTACGCTATTCACCCCAATCACATAAAAATGTTCGCTTTCCAGCTCTCTTTCCGGCGCAGAAAAAAAAGCCTGATAGCTCATAAATGGTGTCAGAAAACGATCCCAGACATGATACAGCGGGATATCATGATTGCCGGGCACGACCAAATAAGGTGTTTTTAATGAATCCAAAAACTGACGGCAGGCAAAGAACTGGCGCAAGCGGGCACGCTGGGTCAAGTCACCGCTCACCACCACCATTTCCGGTTGCTGCTCCCAACAAAACTGCTGAATAGCATGCACACACTCCGATTTTTCAGTGCCAAAATGTAGGTCAGACAAATGCAGGAGCATGTTAAGGCACCCGAATTTTTACAGCATGCGGATACACACCAAACGTTAAAGGTGTCTCTATTTCTGCCAGCTCACCATCAATCGCCACCATCAATTTAGATTGTTTGCAACGCACGGTGACTTCAGTAGCACAAAAACTCTGAATCTCGGAAGCCTGTTCCAAGGTGCCACGCAGTAATAACCAGACCATTTTCAACAAGGTCCATTTATCGCCACTGGCAACCGCCACACCGGCAATTCGCCCCTTGGCTGCACATTCTGCCACCTGTAGATTCATCTGTTGGAGTTGTAATTGATTATTGCCAAAAAAGATAAGTGGCGTATCAATCGGATAATGTTCACCATTCACTTCCAATGACAACTGTAATTGTTCCCGTGCGCGTAACAGCACATCTAGAGCAGAACTGTAGGCATGCCAGGAAAAACGGCCTAGATAACGGTTGAACTGTTCCCTGCGCTGGATAAATAAGGGATATAAACCCAAACTGGCATTATTCAGATAGGCACGCCCATTTAAAGTTGCCACATGAATGGTGCGGTCTTGCCCAGTCAAAATCACGCGGGCAGCCTCCAACAGGTCTAGGGGAATATGTAAGGCACGCGCAACATAGTTAAACGTTCCCAAAGGCAAAATTCCGATCGGAATGTCACTCTGTAATAATTTCCCGATGACGGTGTTTAGTGTTCCATCCCCTCCAGCGACCACGATCATACCGGGAGTCTCAGCTTGGTGATGGTAGTCAATCAATGATTGCATCAATCCATCGAAATCCAGAACCTGATTCAGATCAAAAACCTGTAGTTCAAAACCGTATGCCTTAAACAAATCCAGTACACATGCGTAAAGCTGCTCACGGTGAGGGGCATGAAAACCTGATCGCTGGTTATACAAGATCGATAAGGGCGGACGGACTACTGTCATGACGATAGACCAAGATGAAGCATTTGATTTAATTTTGATCAATCAAGCTAGAATTTAAAGTGGCTTTATGTAAAATTCGAATTACCACCATTTATTTAATCAATGATCGTTATTCCAGTTTAAACCTTATTATGTTTATGATTTTTAATATTATTTAATTATTAAATAATACCCATAAAATATACGAATCGCACCATATTGGGGCTAAAAAAACTGTAAGTAACTGTTTCATAAACGCTTATCTGAATTTTTCTTGCCTCACTCCTGCCTTCGCCTGCTAAACGATAGTCTTATATTTTTCCGCGTTTTGTGCTTTAATACCGCCACTTTTTTATCGACTTCATCTGTTTGTTGTACCCCTTCAAATAGATTTGTACTTTGTACACATTTTAAGTAGGCCTCACCATGACCCCAGTGAACGCACCAGAATTCGTTCGTCACCCTAAGCTTATTGCATGGGTTGAAGAAATTGCGAAGTTAACCAAACCAGCTAAAATTGAATGGTGTGACGGTAGCGAAGAAGAATATCAACGTCTGATCGACTTGATGATCGCCAACGGCACCATGCAAAAATTAAACCAAGAAAAACATCCTGGTTCTTACCTCGCAAACTCTGACCCTTCTGACGTTGCACGTGTTGAAGACCGTACCTTTATCTGCTCAGCAAATAAAGAAGATGCTGGCGCAACGAACAACTGGGAAGATCCAGCAGTTATGCGCGAAAAATTGAACGGTTTGTTTGACGGTTCAATGCAAGGTCGTACCATGTATGTGGTTCCTTTCTCAATGGGTCCTTTGGGCAGCCACATTGCGCACATCGGTATCGAATTGACTGACTCCCCATACGTTGCAGTCAGCATGCGTAAAATGGCACGCATGGGCAAAGCAGTTTATGACGTATTAGGCACAGATGGCGAGTTCGTTCCATGTGTTCATACTGTTGGTGCACCACTTGCTGAAGGCCAAAAAGACGTTGCTTGGCCTTGCAACAAAGAAAAATATATCGTGCATTACCCAGAAACCCGTGAAATCTGGTCTTTCGGTTCAGGTTACGGCGGTAACGCACTTCTTGGTAAAAAATGTTTAGCACTTCGTATCGCCTCTGTCATGGGTCGTGAACAAGGCTGGTTAGCTGAACACATGCTGATTCTTGGCGTGACCAATCCACAAGGTGAAAAACACTACATCGCAGCAGCATTCCCGTCTGCATGTGGTAAAACCAACTTTGCCATGTTGATTCCACCAGCAGGTTATGAAGGCTGGAAAATCGAAACCGTGGGTGATGACATCGCTTGGATCAAACCAGGTGAGGATGGTCGCTTGTACGCAATCAACCCAGAAGCAGGCTTCTTCGGCGTTGCACCAGGTACCAACACCAAAACTAACCCGAACTGTATGTCTACATTAAGCCACGACGTTATTTATACCAACGTTGCGGTCACAGACAATGGCGAAATCTGGTGGGAAGGTCTTTCTAAAGAAGTTCCAGCCAACCTTACCAACTGGAAAGGTCAGCCACACGTTGCTGGTGAAAAAGCTGCACATCCAAATGCTCGCTTCACTGTTTCAGCTTCTCAATGCCCTTCTATTGATGCTGACTGGGAAAATCCAGCAGGCGTACCAATCTCTGCGTTCATCTTCGGTGGTCGCCGTGCAGACACAGTGCCTTTAATTTCTGAAGCATTTGACTGGGTAGATGGCGTTTATAAAGCTGCAACCATGGGTTCAGAAACCACTGCTGCTGCTGTTGGTCAACAAGGTGTTGTTCGTCGTGACCCATTCGCAATGCTCCCGTTTGCCGGTTACAACATGGCAGACTACTTTGCACACTGGTTAGAAATGGGCGAGAAAGTTGCTGAGAAAGCGAAAGCTGCAGGCAACAAACTTCCTGGTATCTACAATGTGAACTGGTTCCGTCGTGATGCTGAAGGCAACTTTGTATGGCCTGGTTTCGGTCAAAACATGCGTGTTCTTGAGTGGATTATTGACCGTTGTGAAGGTCGTGCTGACGCAGTTGAAACACCAATTGGCCGTGTTCCAACTTATGAACAATTGAACTGGACTGGTTTAGACTTCTCTAAAGAACAGTTTGAAACCGTGACTTCTCAAGACAAAGACCAATGGATTAAAGAGCTTGAAAGCCACACTGAATTGTTCAACAAACTGGGTGAGCGCTTACCAGAAGCTTTGAAAGCTCGTCAACAGCAATTGATTGAAGCTGTTAAATCTGCATCTTAATTCAGATTAGATAGTCAAAAAACCAGTTACTTCGGTAACTGGTTTTTTTATGCCTAAACGTCTGCAGTTGAACAACTTTGTGCAAATTTAGGCACTGTTTTTCCGAATAGAATTACGCTGCGCAGCATCGTTTCCAATTGTAAGCTATGGCATACTAAAATATATTCTTCAGGCTTGGAATTATTACCATGAACAATACTAAAAAATTAGGACTCTTCAGCCTACTCCTACTCGGGCTAAGCGCATGTCAGAGCACACCACAGGCCTATAATGGCGTTACAGGTTATCAAATTGAATCACGTTCGGAAGATCATGCAACACTTGCCTATACCCTCGCTGTACGCAGCAACCAGAATCTGGATGAACAAAAATTACAGAAAGCCTGCCAGAAAGTGTTAGGTTCCCAGAAAGATTATAAAATTACCGTATTAAGTGTGAGTGAAATCATCAATCCAACCCTCAACCAGCATCCGTATGGTGTGCAGATTGGTCAGTCACGTACTTCTTTTGAACTATCCAACACGCCTAGCCTGAACAACAGTCAAGACTATGCCACTCGCCAAGCACTGGAAACCAAACCAGCCACCTTACGCGTGGTTCGGTATACCTGTTCTTAATCATGATCTTTACAAGATGCTGTGTTTACAGCGTCTTGTAAAAGCTGACATTACGGAATTCTTTGGCCTCATCCAGATCAGGCCAGGTGCTCGCACTGCGCTCATCAACTTTTGTATATCGAGGATGACTAAAATTCTTTACCCGGCTGTCCGCAACCCACACCTCAGGTGCAAACTTTAAAAACTCATCGAGAAAAAAACGATTGCATTGATCATAGAGCACATCAGACGCCAGCAGCACATCCACTTGCTCTGCCCGATATAAATCATCCAGATATTCCAACTCAACCTGATTTAATGCAGCATTGGCCCGACAGGCAGCTAGACTCACCGGATCAATATCACAGCAAATGACCCGTTTTGCCCCTGCCATTTTTGCTGCAATCGCCACCACGCCTGAACCCGCGCCAAAATCCAGCACCACCTTATCTTGAACATGCTCAGGCTCTGCAAGCAACCATTGCGCCATCGCCAAGCCAGAAGCCCAACAAAAAATCCAGTATGGAGTGTCATTCCAGATCCGGCGAATCACCTCATCATCAAGTCGTTCTGTTGGAAAAACCGGAGGGATTAGCCACAACTCGATCTCCGCACCAGGCAACTGCTGTGCTTGTAATGCTGTACCTGGAATAATGGCATGTAATGCGGTTAATAAATTTTCAGGCGCTTGTAAGATTTTTACACCATCCATGACACAATTCTCTCATCGTGACTTTATTTCATTAAAAAGGCGGTGCAAACTTGATGTTTACACCGCCCCATAACAGCAAATAGCCCCGTATTAACCGAGTGCTTTTTCCGCTGCTTCTACCGTTTGACGGATCAACGTCGTAATGGTCATTGGACCTACACCACCTGGAACTGGCGTGTAAGCAGAGGCAATTTCTTCAACACCTTGTAGCTGAATATCGCCCACACCACCACCTTCACGCGGGTGGAAACCAGCATCAACGACTACTGCACCTGGCTTGATCCAGTCCTTCTGAATCAATTCCGCTTTACCCACGGCGCCGACGATAATATCCGCCTGTTTCACCAATTCAGGTAAGTTTTGCGTGCGTGAGTGGCAGATGGTTACCGTTGAATTGGCCTGCAAAAGCATCATTGCCATTGGTTTACCTAAAATCGCAGAACGGCCTACCACAACCGCATGTTTACCCGCGATTTCGATATTGTTTTCTTGCAGAATCGTCATGATGCCAGCTGGGGTTGCAGAACCATACGCTGCTTCGCCCATCGCCATGCGGCCGAAACCTAGACAAGTCACGCCATCCACATCTTTGGCCAATGAAATGGCATCAAAGCAGGCACGCTCATCAATTTGTGCAGGCACTGGGTGTTGTAGCAGGATTCCATGAACATCTGGGTTGGCATTCAATTTCTCGATTTCTGCCAACAACTGTTCCGTGGTGGTTTCCTGAGGTAATTCAATTTTCAGAGAATCCATCCCTACACGACGGCAGGCATTACCTTTCATACGAACGTAAGTCGCAGATGCACCATCGTCACCGACCAGAATCGTTGCCAAAATTGGGGTACGACCTGTTTTTGCTTTCAGCGCTTCAACGCGTTGCAACAAGTCAGCTTCAATTGTTTTCGCTAATGCGCGACCATCTAAAACCAATGCCACGGCACATCTCCAAAGTAGATATGAATCAATTCCGCAAATAATACATGATTCTGCAGGCAATTTTCTTCTATATGCTGATTTTATGTGCACCCACACCATTTATAGTATTGTTTTTTTTACAAAGCTTGCTAATATGTGCATCACCAAGACATGGCGGGGTGGCAGAGTGGTCATGCAGCGGACTGCAACTCCGTGTACGCCGGTTCGATTCCGACCTCCGCCTCCAATCTTGTAAAGCCCGAGTGGTGAAATCGGTAGACACAGGGGATTTAAAATCCCCCGCCCTCAAAGGCGTGCCAGTTCGAGTCTGGCCTCGGGCACCATTTTAAATCAAATTAAAATGGTGTAATAAAAATACCAGCGTCAGCTGGTTTTTTTATGCCTGCAATAATACATATCACATAAATCCTTTTCTGCTTTATGTTCAAATTTTAAAAGCCTCCTTCCAATTATCATCAACTGATCGTTATATTCCGCATACCACTGATTGATTCCCCCATCTCATCATGCACAATTTAATTTTTATGACCTATATTAGCCATTGAGCATGAATACGTAATTTTTAAACATTTAAGCGTTAAGATTGCTGATTTTACTGAAAATCTATTGCCAAGCTCCGTAGGCTTCTTTATGATTGCCGCTATGCCCGAGTGGTGAAATCGGTAGACACAGGGGATTTAAAATCCCCCGCCCTCAAAGGCGTGCCAGTTCGAGTCTGGCCTCGGGCACCATTTTAAACTAAGTTAAAATGGTGTAATAAAAATCCCAGCGTATGCTGGTTTTTTTATGCCTACTCCTAAATAGACTGATTGAGCAAAGTAAACATTGATCACAACGATAAAAGTCAGCTCAAGCCCATCAAGCTAACATCTTAAAACCTTTACCATTCCCGGTTGGCAATCAGCTCTTCCATTTCAATATCAAAATAACCTGCTTCCTGCAGCACCATCATCATGGCTTCAGCTATATAATCTGCTGCCGTATCATCCAGTGATGAATCGCAATCTTCGAATTTAGGCTTCATTTTGTTGATCTTACCGATGGTTTCATGTGCCTCATGATAAATTGCTTGATTCGACAATCCACCCTTTGCGACCTGCTTGGCAAATGGTCGCAGTAACTGTTTTAGCTCATCGACCAAAACATCCGGATAGTAATCATCGTCATACATCGGGATCAGTAAGTCATCCAGCATATTTTTACTCACAATAAAAATCCGAGTGCAAAACACTCGGATAAAATTTGATAATCATGTTTGATTAGGCATGCATTGTAGCATGCCAGACTTTGATCGCATCACTCATGGCTTTAACGTCATGCGCACGTACCATACACGCGCCCTGCTGGATACTCATCAAATGCGCTGCGACCGAACCTACCGCGCGATGATGGGCATCTGCACCGCCAAGCGCCTCACCAATAAAACGCTTGCGTGATAGTGCTGAAAGGATTGGATAGCCCATCTCATTCAGACGATAGAATTCTTGCAAGAGTTTCAGATTTTGTTGGGCATTTTTGGCAAAACCAAAGCCCGGATCAATCATGATATTTTCGCGGCGAATACCGGCTTGCAAGGCATCATCCACACGTTGTTGCAATTCTTGCATGACATCAGTCACTACATCATTATATTGATCCAGATTGTTCATGGTCGTGGGTTCGCCACGCATATGCATAATCATCACCGGAATATCGAGTTCAGCAGCGGTTTGCAAGGCATTAGGACGCGTCAATGCACGTACGTCATTCCAGATGTGTGCACCTGCCTCCACAGCAGCACGCATCACCTCAGGCTGTGAAGTATCAATCGATAACACGATATCATAGGCTGACAATGCTTCAACCACCGGAATTACTCGGCGGATTTCTTCTTCTACAGTCACAGGTGAAGCACCAGGACGAGTCGACTCCCCACCAATATCAATGACGGTCGCACCATCTGCCATCATTTGCAAGGCATGAGCAACTGCCTGCTCTTTTTCATTATGCCGTCCACCATCACTGAAGGAATCCGGCGTCACATTTAAAATCCCCATCACGTGCGGCTTGGACAAATCTAGGCTTAAACGTCCACATTGCAAGATTTGCTGGGGTAAAGGCATCAGCCGCATGAAACATCTCCTGATCGAAATTCAAGGTATTGTAACAAGCTCTCCGATGCAACAGGCTGAAATCTTTTCAAAGGATAAAGTGAACATAATAAAAAAGAGCCTCTGACGAGACTCTTTTGATGTATGAATAAGAATTAGTTTGCTGGTAAAGGCGGTGGTGTCGATGGACCGTTGCTCGGCGTTACATCTAACACTGGATTTTCAGCTACATACACTTTTGGTGGCTGTGGTTCACGACCTTCCATGATGTCACGGATCTGGTCACGATCAATGGTTTCCCACTCCATCAAAGCTTTCACCATCGCATGTGCGATATCCTTGTGATTTTCTAGGATACCCCAAGCCACTTTGTACTGCTCATCTAAAATACGGCGTACTTCCGCGTCCACTTGTTGTTGGGTCGCTTCAGAAATCGTACGGCTACCAATACTGCCCAAGAAAGATTGCTGTGAGTCATCTTCATAGACCATCACACCCATCTTGTCTGACATACCGTATTTGGTCACCATTGCACGGGCCAATTTGGTTGCACGCTCAAAGTCATTGGATGCACCTGTCGATTGCTGATTTAAGAAAATCTCTTCAGCGATACGACCACCAAACAGGATCGACAATTCATTCAGCATCTTGTCTTTGTAATGGCTAATCTGGTCTTGCTCTGGCAACTGCCAAGTGACACCCAACGCCCAACCACGCGGCATAATCGTTACTTTATGCACAGGATCGGTACCTGGCAAGATTTCAGCCACAATCGCATGACCTGCTTCATGATAAGCAGTTGCACGACGCTCTTCTTCGCGCAGTACCATTGACTTACGTTCAGGACCCATGAAGATTTTGTCTTTTGCATCTTCAAAGTCATGCATATCGACGGTGTTTTTATTGCGACGTGCTGCAAACAAGGCAGCTTCGTTCACCAAGTTGGCTAACTGTGCACCCGAGAAGCCAGGTGTACCACGTGCCAGAACTTTGACATCAACACCAGTGACTGATGGCAATTTTTTCAAGTGCACATTCAGAATCTGTTCACGGCCTTTAATGTCTGGCAGACCCACCATCACTTGACGGTCAAAACGACCCGGACGCAATAAGGCTTTATCCAGTACATCCGCACGGTTGGTCGCAGCAATCACGATAATCCCTTCATTGCCTTCAAAACCATCCATTTCCACCAACATCTGGTTCAAGGTCTGCTCACGCTCATCGTGACCACCACCGGTACCTGAACCACGATGACGACCCACTGCATCAATCTCGTCAATAAAGATGATGCATGGCGCATGACGTTTTGCCTGCTCGAACATGTCACGTACACGTGATGCACCAACACCCACGAACATTTCAACAAAGTCAGAACCTGAAATGCTAAAGAAAGGCACTTTAGCTTCACCCGCAATGGCTTTCGCTAAAAGCGTTTTACCGGTACCCGGTGGACCCACCATAAGTACGCCTTTGGGAATAGTTGCACCAAGGCGCTTGAATTTTGCAGGGTCTTTCAGAAAATCAACGATTTCAACGACTTCTTGTTTTGCTTCATCACAACCCGCGACATCAGCAAAGGTGACTTTGATCTGGTCTTCAGAAAGCATTTTTGCTTTTGACTTGCCGAAGCTCATTGGACCGTTTTTACCACCTGCACCACCACCCATGTTGCGCATAAAGAACATGAATAACAAAATGATTAAAAGTACAGGGAAGCTCGCGATGAGAAGTTGCATCAACAGACCTTGACGCTGTGGTGCAGTACCCACAACTTCAACGTTGTTTTTAATCAGATTCGGCATCAATTCAGGGTCTTGAACCGCAGGACGAATGCTTTCAAACTCTGAACCGTTGGTTTTTTGGCCACTAATTCTTTCACCATCAATAGTGACTTGCTTAATCTGACCTGCATTCACCGCAGCGACAAACTGTGAATAGTTCATCGCAGCAGGCTTATTGCGGTCACTGATGTTGCTGAAAATCAAAATCAGCACACCCAGTATAATCAGCCACAATACGGCATTCTTAAAGAGATCGCTCAAAGCTTTATTCCCATATCATTTCAATTTGATCATGCCCAGATTTGGCTGACCCTCACAAACAGCTGGTAAAACAGCTTGCAACAATTTAAAAAAGTACAAAATGCACAATTTTTAATTACTTGGCAAGTAAAGATTATCGCAACGCTTTTTTACGGCCTTGTCCAATCAAAAAAACTTCTTTCGAACGTGCCCGTGATGCAGCCGGCTTTGCCGTCTTAATCACATCAAAAGTATCAACAACTTGCTTACGGAACTCATCAAAACCCGTACCCTGGAAAACTTTCACTACAAATTGCCCATTTGGTCCAAGCACCTTTTGTGCAAAATCCAATGCCAACTCACAAAGGTAAATCTGGCGGGGCTGATCAACCGCTCTATTACCTGATGTATTGGGGGCCATATCAGAAATTACAACGTCTACCTGACGACCATTTAAAATATTTAACAATTTATCGAAAACTTCTTGTTCACGGAAATCACCCTGCAAGAAGGTGACATCAGGCAAGGCATCCATTGGTAAAATGTCTGATGCGATCACTAAGCCGTTGGCACCTACTAGCTTTCCCGCAATTTGTGACCAACTGCCTGGTGCAGCACCCAAGTCGACCACCGTCATGCCCGGTTTGATCAGTTTGTATTTTTCTTGAATTTCAAGCAGCTTGTATGCTGCTCGTGCACGATAACCCTCTTTTTGTGCTTTTTTCACAAAAGGGTCATCTAGATGTTCTCTCATCCACGCACGACTACTTTTAGACAACTTTTGGTTGGTAATGCGTGTAGCCATAACTCTCTAAGTATTAAAATCTGCTGACTTTGCATTGTACGTGAAAATAGTACATCTTGCAGTAGGCATGAATAGCTAAATCAGGGTGAACCCCTAGGAATTTTCTACGATGTCCATCGATTATTTCTACAGTTTTTACAGCGTTTAAAATTCGCATTTGCTATACTAAGCCGTTTTTAAAATTAGGTTATGGGTATGGCGGCTTTATCAATTCAAGAACGTAAGCGTTTACGTCAAATTGGACATGTATTAAACCCTGTGGTCATGATTGGCGGTCAAGGTCTTACGGATGGCGTGATCGAAGAAACCAACCGTGCATTAAATGATCACGAACTCATCAAAGTAAAGATCGCAGGTGAAGACCGCGAAGCACGTGCTGCAGTGATTGAAGCGATCCTTGAAGCAACCGGCGCTGAAGCCGTACAAAAGATTGGTAAAATTGTACTGCTTTACAAAAAGGCGCAAAAACAGAATCCACATTTATCCAATCTTGTCCGTCACGCGCACTTAGGGAATTAATTCCACATCATATGGCCAGTTACGAACTCAGTGCTTTTGATCGGATTCCGTCGATTTCTTTGGTCGGTGCGATTGAACAGCAAGCACCTTACTGTTTGAATGTCGGTTTCTGGTTACGTGACCCGAATCAGCTGGTTCAGTGGCCGAACTTGCTTGCCTCCAATCCTCGCCAGGATTTCTTATGGGAAGACACCTGCTTTGAAGTGTTCGTTGGCGTGAAAGACGAAGATTTTTATCGTGAAATCAATCTTTCCCCTTCGCAATCCTGGCAAGCTTATCAATTCGAGGAATACCGCTATCCTGAAGACATGCCGCCGCGTCCAGCATTTGATATTGAGCTTAATCAATTAAAACGCACGCATTATGGTTTAAATGTCAGCCTGGATCTGACCGAATTTATGCTACAGCATAAATTAAAGTGGCAAGATCTATACTTGGGTTTATCGGCTGTACTCAACACCACTGAAGGCCTGCATTATTTTGCGATGCAACATAGCAGTCCACAGGCGGATTTTCACAACAAGCGGGATTGGCTACACCAGTTTTAAATTGTGAATGACATAAAAAAAGTGAGGCCCTTGACCTCACTTTTTTTTAATCACTCTTTTTCAGCTTTTTTCACTTTACTCAGTACTTCCATCGTATGGTCTTTTGAGCGTTTTAAAGAAGCTGTCAAATTTTCTTTGTGCTTGCTAGAAATCTGTGAAACATCTTCTTTAATTTCTTTACCCAACTGGCTTAACTCATCCACAATCAGGCTGAACTCTTTTTTAAGCAATTCTTTTAACTCGCCCAAATCCTGTGGGGAAAGTGACAACTGCCCTTTTAAAGCATCAATGCGTTGCAAAAGATCATTCTTGAACTGGCCAATTTGCTCCTGAACGGAGGAATTAATTTCACGCACCTCTTCAGCAATCTTTTCTTTACCATCCGCGACCGTTTCTTCAAGCTGCTGTTTGGCATGCTGTGCTGTCTGACCAAGTTTCTCAGTCTGCTCCACAACTGCTTCTTTTAAACTTGTGCTTTTATCAGCCTTGTTCTGTTCATTTTCTTGTAACGTCATTGGATCTTCCTCTTATTGTAGGTGATGTGCTGATCATAAAGACTGATCTTAGCGCCTTTCTCGAAAGTTGTCAGACAATACGAATCTGCTTACATTTTATTGTTCTCTCTAAAAAACAGAAAAGCGGGGAAATTGCAAGATGATTATCTGGCTTATTCGCTATAAATAGCATGGACTTTTTAGGCTGACATGCGTACAATACGCTGTTAGGTTACAAGCGAGCAGACCAGGAAGGAGGGCGTGTTTTTTAAGACAGCCACCCTTTTTTTATGTCTACTCGCTTTTTTACAGCTAAAAATTCAGGAGCTTTGGTTTGAGCATCCCCGCCATTTTAGCCCTCGCAGATGGAACGATCTTTAAAGGTACGTCTATCGGCGCAACGGGTTGTACGACTGGTGAAGTCGTTTTTAATACTGCCATGACTGGCTACCAAGAAATCTTGACTGATCCAAGTTATGCACAACAACTTGTGACTCTAACCTATCCTCATATCGGTAACACCGGTTGCAATGCTGAAGACGTAGAGTCTGGACGTATTCATAAAGTATGGGCCAACGGCTTGATTATCCGTGACCTTCCTTTATTACATAGCAACTTCCGTGCAGAACAATCTTTGGGCGAATACCTGCAACAGCACAATGTTGTGGCGATTGCAGACATCGATACGCGTAAATTGACACGTATCTTGCGTGCCAAAGGTGCCCAAAATGGTTGCATCCTTGCGGGTGAAAACATTACAGAAGAAGAAGCTTTAGCAAAAGCTCGTAGTTTTGGTGGCCTGAATGGGCTCGACCTAGCAAAAGTTTGCTGTGACCCTGAAGGTTTTGAATGGACTGAAGGTTCTTGGCAGCTAGGCAAAGGCTTCACTCAACCTGAATTAAAATTCCATGTTGTTGCATACGATTACGGTGTCAAAACCAACATCTTACGTATGCTTGCGGATCGCGGTTGCAAACTGACCGTTGTTCCGGCAGAAACTCCTGCAGACAAAGTCCTCGCAATGAACCCAGATGGCGTGTTCTTGTCAAATGGCCCTGGCGATCCAGCGGCTTGTGACTATGCAATTGAAGCTGTAAAAACCATCGTTGAAACAACTCAAATTCCAGTGTTTGGGATCTGCTTAGGTCACCAAATTCTTGCACTCGCGTCTGGCGCAAAAACAGTGAAAATGCCACATGGTCACCATGGTGCCAACCATCCGGTGCAAAACATGCAAGATGGTACTGTGATGATTACTTCACAAAACCACGGTTTCGCTGTTGATTTTGACTCGCTTCCGACCAACTTGAAAGCGACCCACAAATCATTATTCGACGGTACGCTGCAAGGTATGCATCGCACTGACAAACCTGCATTCAGCTTCCAGGGTCACCCTGAAGCATCACCAGGTCCACATGATTGTGCTCCATTGTTCGATCACTTTATCGAACTGATTGAAGCCGCTAAACAGTAATTAAGGAGCAAATAATGCCTAAACGTACGGATATTAAAAGCATCTTAATTATTGGTGCTGGTCCAATTGTGATTGGTCAGGCCTGTGAGTTTGACTACTCGGGTGCTCAAGCCTGTAAAGCTCTTCGTGAAGAAGGCTACCGTGTTATTTTGGTGAACTCTAACCCAGCGACCATTATGACCGACCCTGCAATGGCGGATGCAACGTATATCGAACCGATTACTTGGCAGACTGTTGCAGCGATCATTGAAAAAGAGCGTCCAGATGCAGTTCTGCCAACCATGGGTGGCCAAACAGCATTGAACTGTGCACTTGCACTGGATGCCAACGGTATTTTAGAAAAATACAATGTTGAATTGATTGGCGCGACCAAAGAAGCCATCGAAAAAGCCGAAGACCGTAAACTCTTCGACCAAGCGATGCGTAAAATTGGTCTGGAATGTCCAAAAGCGGCGATTGCTGAATCTATGGAAGAAGCGCTTGAGATTCAAGCACGTTTTGGTTTCCCGGTCATTATCCGTCCATCGTTCACTATGGGTGGTTCAGGTGGCGGTATCGCCTACAACCGTGAAGAATTCATGGAAATCTGTGAACGCGGTTTCGACCTTTCACCAACCAAACAATTATTGATTGATGAATCATTGATCGGTTGGAAAGAGTACGAAATGGAAGTTGTTCGTGACAAAAACGACAACTGTATCATTGTCTGCTCGATCGAAAACTTCGACCCAATGGGCGTACACACCGGTGACTCGATTACAGTTGCCCCTGCACAAACATTGACCGATAAAGAATACCAATTGATGCGTAATGCATCTTTAGCGGTTCTTCGTGAAATCGGTGTTGAAACAGGCGGTTCAAACGTTCAGTTCGGTATCAACCCGAAAGATGGTCGTATGGTGATCATCGAGATGAACCCACGTGTATCTCGTTCATCTGCGCTTGCATCTAAAGCAACCGGTTTCCCGATTGCAAAAATCGCGGCGAAACTGGCAGTTGGTTACACCCTTGATGAGTTGAAGAATGACATCACCGGCGGTACCACCCCTGCATCATTTGAACCTGCAATCGACTATGTTGTGACCAAGGTTCCACGTTTCAACTTCGAAAAATTCCCGCAAGCGGACGCAACATTAACCACTCAGATGAAATCTGTGGGTGAAGTGATGGCGATTGGCCGTAATTTCCAGGAATCTGTGAACAAAGCACTTCGCGGTCTGGAAGTTGGTGCAACTGGTTTTGATGAAAAAATCGAAGTGGGTACTGAAGGTGCGCGCGAGAAGATTCTTCAAGAACTTAAAGTGCCAGGCCCTGAGCGTATCTGGTATGTGGCTGATGCGTTCCGTCACGGCTTTAGCTTAGATGAAGTTTTTGAAGCAACCAAAATTGACCGTTGGTTCCTAATCCAAATCGAAGACATCATCAAAACTGAAAATGAAATCAAAACCTTAGGTTTTGGTGATTTGAATACCGATAACATCCGTTCGTTCAAACGCAAAGGTTTATCTGACCTTCGCATCGCGAACCTGATGGGCATTTCACAAAAACAATTCCGTAAGCATCGTTGGAACTTGGGTGTAACCCCAGTTTACAAACGTGTAGATACCTGTGCGGCAGAGTTCGAATCTGATACCGCCTACATGTACTCTACTTACGATGAAGAGTGTGAATCTAACCCTTCTGATAAAGAAAAGATCATGGTGATCGGCGGTGGTCCTAACCGTATTGGTCAAGGGATCGAATTCGATTACTGCTGTGTACACGCTGCCCTTGCGATGCGTGAAGACGGTTATGAAACCATCATGGTGAACTGTAACCCTGAAACCGTTTCGACCGACTATGACACTTCAGATCGTTTGTACTTCGAACCGATTACCCTTGAAGACGTGTTAGAAATCGTACGTACTGAAAAGCCAAAAGGCATTATCGTGCAGTACGGTGGTCAAACGCCGCTGAAATTGGCTCGTGCTTTAGAAGAAGCAGGTGCACCAATCATTGGTACATCACCTGATGCGATTGACCGTGCAGAAGACCGTGAACGTTTCCAACAAATGATTCAACGTCTGCAACTTCGTCAACCAAACAACAGCATTGTCAAATCTGCTGAAGAAGGTCTGGCTGAAGCATCTAAAGTAGGCTATCCACTGGTGGTACGTCCATCATATGTATTGGGTGGTCGTGCGATGGAAATCGTCTACAACGACGAAGAACTGAAACGCTACTTACGTGATGCGGTTCAAGCCTCTAACGAAGCGCCTGTTCTTCTAGATCACTTCTTGGATGATGCCATCGAAGTTGACGTAGACTGTGTATCGGACGGTAAAGACGTGGTGATCGGCGGGATCATGCAGCATATTGAACAAGCCGGTATTCACTCAGGTGACTCTGCATGTTCGATTCCTCCGTACTCACTGTCTGAAGACGTTCAAAACGAAATGCGTCGTCAAACAGTTGCGATGGCCAAAGAACTTGGCGTTGTCGGCTTGATGAACGTTCAGTTTGCCGTGAAAGGTGAAGACGTTTACATCTTGGAAGTGAACCCACGTGCATCTCGTACGGTTCCATTCGTTTCTAAGTGTATCGGTGAATCTTTAGCAAAAGTGGCGGCGCGTTGTATGGCGGGTCAATCTCTTGAGTCACAAGGCTTTACCAAAGAGATTATCCCGGCTCACTTCTCTGTAAAAGAAGCAGTGTTCCCATTCAACAAATTCCCTGGTGTTGACCCAATCCTTGGCCCTGAGATGAAATCGACAGGTGAAGTGATGGGTGTAGGTAAAACATTTGGTGAAGCATTCTACAAAGCTGTCCTTGGCTCAAATGAACGCTTACCTGGTTTGCCAACTGAAGGTGAAGTGAAGCATGCGTTTATCTCTGTACGTGATTCTGATAAACCACGTGCAGTTGGCATTGCGAAACAACTGGTCGACTTTGGCTTTAAAGTCATCGCCACTGGCGGTACGTATGACGTAATCAAAGCGGCCGGTATTGAATGTGAACGTGTGAATAAAGTCACTGAAGGCCGTCCGAATATTGTGGACCGCTTGAAAAATGGCGAGATTCACCTCATCATCAATACCACTGAAGGCAAAAAAGCGCAGCAGGATTCATTCTCAATCCGTCGTTCTGCACTACAAGGTAAGGTGTACCACACCACGACCCTGAACGGTGCCGATGCTGTATGCCAAGCTTTGGCGATTAAATTGCCAATGGATGTTTACCGCTTGCAAGATTTACAAACTGTAGGTTAATCCATTACCGATAAGTCCCGTCACCTTATCGGTGGCGGGATTTTTTCATTTTTTTAGACTGTATTTTCCCAACCATTTCGAGGGACCAAAATGCAACGTTATCCAATGACTCCCGAAGGCAAAGAAGCCCTAGAGAAAGAATTACATCAGCTAAAAACAGTTGAGCGTCCACGTATTACCCAGGCGATTGCTGAGGCACGTGAACACGGCGACCTGAAAGAAAATGCGGAATACCATGCCGCACGTGAACAGCAAGGTTTCTGTGAAGGTCGTATCCAGGACATCGAGGGCAAATTAGGTGCTGCTCAAGTGATTGATGTACAGGATCTCGAACAGAATGGTCGTGTGGTGTTTGGGGTGACTGTGACCATTGAGAATCTCGACACTGAAGAACAGAAAACCTACAAGATTGTAGGGGATGACGAAGCCGATTTCAAAATCAATAAAATTTCAGTGAACTCGCCAATCGCGCGTGGCCTTTTAGGTAAAAATGAAGGTGACGAAGCCAAAATCGTAACACCACAAGGCGAAGTCGAATACGAAATTGTCAAAGTTGAATATCTTTAATTTTTAGAGATTATTCACTTTAAGCCCCTCGATTGAGGGGTTTTTGTTTTTCATACATTGTTTGCTTATAATTCAATCAAACAAAAATAATGAAATAGAAAAATGGATGAGCGCTTAATACAAACTTTTTATTATGCAATTGGTGGAGTTTTCTTAGGCATCATGATCGCTATTGCATGGTCTTTTCATATTGATACGCATACCAGTTCAGTGCAGATTATCTTGATTACTGCATGTGTTTCAGCACTTTGCGGTTTTCTATTTCCAAACCTTGTACCACATTGGTTTAAGATACTTTGGAATTTTTTTAGTTAAATCGAATCCAGCTTTAATTCATCATTAGATTTTTATATCAGCCTTCCCTTTTGAAGTAGCAATTCCTAAAACAAAGCCCTTTTCCTAGATCTCCCCCATGCTGCATAAAGAGGAGCTTAATTACGCTATAATTTCCCCAACCCTCCAACACTGTATTTTCCCATGGATCCACTGATCAACTCCCCGGTCAAACATTGGTGTGAATTCGAATTTATTGCCAAAACCGTCAAAAATCCAAATATTCACATCAAAGGAAATTACAGCTATTACAGTGCTTACTGGGATCAGGGCTTTGAACGCTGCGTGGTGCGTTATCTGCATGAAAAGCCATCGACGATCAAAAAACCTGTGGATCAACTGCATATCGGCAATTTTGTCAGTTTTGGGACAGAATGCATCATTATGATGGGCGGCAACCAGTTACACCGGCATGACTGGATTTCCAGCTATCCATTTAATACCAAGAGTTTTGTCGCAGCGGGTGACACTATTATTGCAGATGGCGCATGGATCGGCAGCCGAGCCATGATCATGCCGGGCGTACAATTGGGTGAAGGCTGTGTCGTGGCAGCAGGTAGTGTGGTCACCAAAGATGTACCACCTTATGCCATTGTGGCAGGTAGCCCTGCACAAATCGTGAAATATCGTTTTAATCAGACAGCTATCGAAAAGTTGCTGGCTCTAAAACTCTACACGCTGGATGAACAGCAAATGCTCGCCATGCGTGAACAATTACAGTCTGATGATATAGATGGGCTGATCGAGTATGTAAACACACTTCGTCAGCAACATTGAGTTTAAAATCTGGTGGCCCAATTTTACATGCCTATCCATCGAAAATTGTCAGACTAAATAAAGTGCTACAACTTTTGCCCAATCGCTTGTAATTTAGGTTCCGTCGCGATGCCTTTCTCGCTAAACTCAAACCATCAGCTTGATTTTTCAATAGCATTACAATAAGGAAAAATGGATATGGCCTATCAACATATTTTAGTCCCAATTGATGGTTCCGAAACTTCATTCCTCGCGGTACAACAAGCCGCAGAATTCGCCAAAGCGTTTGGCAGCAAAGTCACCGTAGTCGAAGTACTGCTGCTTGATCCATATATTGCAGATGAATATATCCGTACCGGCAAAAGTAATTCACTGATTGAGCGTGCACGCGAGTATTTGGTGAAAAATCTACAACAAGCCAAAGCCAAATTTGCAGAAGCAGGGCTAGACGTAGAAACAAAACTATTAGAAGGCGAATCTGTAAAAGATCAGATTGTACAAGGCGCACAAGATTTACAGGCCAATCTGATCGTCATCGGTTCACATGGTCGCAGTGGCTTAAAGAAATTTATCCTGGGCAGTGTGGCACAAGGGGTTCTGAATGAAACCTCATTACCCGTTCTAGTCGTTCGTTAAATGATGCTGCAGGGTGGAAGAAATTCAGCCCTGCAGTTCCTTCAATACCGTAAACCTTTCTTTTAAGCCATCAGAAGTTATTGGGATTTTCCAAACGCTGCACTTCTTGCACTTTTTCAGGATGATAGACAGCTGCAACACCATCTTCAGCTTTTACATCCACCAATCCTTCCGGTTTATAGATGGTAATAATCTCATTACCCTGCGCATCTTCACTGACAATATATTTAAAGCCCTTGCGGTTCAGTTTGTGACATAAGTGCTGATACCAGCCTTTAAAGCCTTCCGTTTCTTCATCAGGATTATAATAAAAGGCATTCATCACCGCCGGTAAACCTAAGCCACACACTACACCAGATAACAGTACGCTAATAAAAGCATAGCCAATCAAAATACTGCTGTAAGGACGTAATTCGGGTACGTTGGCCACTGCTAAAATCAACGCCAGCGAAATCCCGCCGCGTACCCCGCCCCAGGATAAAATCATCAAACTGCCGTTATAACTTTTGCTGCGAAAAGATGGGAAAAATGCAAAAGACAGGTAATTTCCCACGAAACGGGATAAATGCAGCATCAAGAAGGCAAAAATTCCACCTAAAATCAGACTGATACTTAAATCCAGAATAAACAGTTCCAGACCAATCAAGGTGAACAGGAAAGAATTAATAATACCTTCAACCGTATGCCAGAAATGGTTAATCTCACGAATCTCACGTGCTTCCAGGATATCTTTCCAGCGGTTACCGACAATCAAGCCCCCAATGACACAGGCAATCGGAGCCGAAGCATGTGCCAATAATGCTACCAGATAAGAACCACACGCCAATAAAGCAGTCGTGAGGATCAAAGATTCCATTTCATGCTTGCCACGCAGCAGACGTAAAATCGCCTGACCAAAGCCCCAGCCAATAATCACAGCCACCACAATTTCATACAGCAGGGTTTCCAGCGTTCCCACCAAGGAAAAATGTTCGCCCTGTAACACATACAGTAGCGTCATAAACAAGGCAATACACATGGCATCATTAAATAAGGATTCCCCTTCCAGCTTCACCATCAAATGATGCGGTGCCCGTACCGAGCTGAGCACCCCTTTAATCCCGATCGGGTCTGTGGCCCCTAAGGCTGCGCCAAGCAGCAACAACACCAGAATTGGGACCGGATGACCAAGCAGCATCTGAAAGCCATACACCATCCCTGCAAAGAACACTGCACACAGCACCAAGGCAATGCTGGCCAAAATCCCGATTGGCTTCCAGTGGCTGCGCAAATCCGAGATTTTGAACTTTAATGCCGAAGAGGTCAGGATAAAACAGATAACGCCATTTATCAGAAAATCATAGAAATCAATATGCCGAACCGCTTCCTCAATATTATGAATATTGATGGTAATAAACTGGTTGCCATGCAACAGGCTGGCACCCCACTGCAAAATAAACACGAAAATCGCAGAAACAATCGGCACTCCGATCGCTTGCGGAAAACCCAAAATGCGTTTGTTAAAAATGGTCGTCGCAATGGAAAGTGCAAAAATAACGGTAAAGGCTTGCAGAAAGAAAAAATTGCCCATATTCCCTGTCCGGTCTGCGTCATCATGCGGGCATGATCACAGGTGATAATCAGCCTTCAGTGTAAAACAATTTTTTAGCTCAGCCACTGTTGTATTTGAAATTTATAACAATCTTGTTTATGTCAGGCTGTATCTGACCATACAAGAGAGCCCTTGAAACAAGCATAAATAAAAAAGAGCGGTTTCGCTCAGGCATAAAAAAAACACGCTAGAGCGTGCTTTTTTCTGATCCGGGTTAAAGCTGACGAACAGAGAACGTATCACACTGTTGCATATCGCCAGTTTGCCAGCCCCGTTCAAACCAGCGCTGGCGTTGTTCACTACTGCCATGGGTAAAGCTATCCGGAACGACTTGCCCGGTTGAACGTTTTTGTAAATAGTCATCGCCAATTTTATGTGCTGCATCCATGGCTTCAGCAATATCCCCCTGCTCAAGGAACTGGGTACGCTGCTGATTATGGTGGGCCCAGATGCCGGCAAAACAGTCCGCCTGTAATTCTTGTCGTACCGAAAGTTGATTGGCTTCCACCTTACCGACCTGACTGCGCTGTTGCTGCACTTGTTCAGAAATTCCGGTAATGGTCTGGATATGATGTCCAACCTCATGCGCAATCACATAGGCTTGGGCAAAATCACCGGCCTGATCGCGTCGGGACAGTTCGGTCTGGTTCTGCTCACCAGATACCCCAAGCTCTTGGCGCATCTGCTGGAAGAAGCTGGTATCGATATAGACTTTCTGGTCGGCTGGGCAATAGAACGGTCCCATTGCGGATTGAGCCGTACCACAACCAGAATTCACTACACCACTAAACAACACCAGTTTGGGTGACTGATACTGGGCACCTTTCTGTTTAAAAATTGGAGCCCAGGTATCTTCGGTATCCGCCAGAATTGTACCCACAAAGTTTGCAGCTTCCTGCTGTTCCGGTGTTGGATTTTCTAGCGCTGAAGCAGTAGATTGTTGAGCCGTGACCTGTTGGGTCGCCTGATAGGCCTGTTGCGGATCGACCCCAAAAAACTTCCAAGCCACAAAGGCCACGATTAAACCCAAAATACTGATGCCACCGGCTTTAGCACCAGCGCCACCACGACGGTCTTCCAAATTTGTACTAACACGACGACCTTTCCAACGCATAAGCATCATCCTTTTTGGTTATTATCAATGAGGATTTCTGGCCAAATCAGCGTACTTTACGGGTTTAATTACGATGATTTCGGCCAGAATTTTTGTACTGCGCCCACCAATAGCAACACCAGAAAGCCTGCAATTAAGCCTAGTCCCAGATTCAGCAGGGTCGGTGTGATTGCTCCAATCACGTTGCCGACATTCGGAATCAGTTCCGCGCTGTCAGCAGTATGTTCGCTAAAGTGATGAATTAAAGGTACAGCATGGCTAATAATGCCCCCACCCACCAGGAACATCGCGACCGTTCCCACAATTGACAGGGTTTTCATTAAGATTGGCGCAAAAGCCAACAGCGCACGACCTAAATTTTGTTTCATTTGTGCATGTTGTTGTGACAAATACAAACCCAAGTCGTCAATTTTTACAATCATCGCGACTAAACCATACACACCAATGGTCATAATGATGGCAATCACACTCAGCACTGAAACCTTTTGCATAAAGCTCGCTGTCGCCACAGTACCCAACGTAATCACCACAATCTCAGCCGACAGAATAAAATCGGTTCGTACTGCACCTTTGATTTTTTCTTTTTCAAAGGTTTCTAGATCAATCTCTTCCTGAATCAGCTCGGCTTTGGCTTCTTCAGCCGTATGCGGCTTTTTCTTATGCAGAGAGTGGATGACTTTTTCCACACCTTCATAGCACAGGAACAAACCACCAATCACCAACAGCGGACTGATCAGCCATGGTGCCACCACACTGATCAACAAGGCCAAGGGCACCAAAATCAGTTTGTTAATAAAAGAACCTTTCGCTACCCCCCAAACCACAGGCAACTCACGATCAGCACGAATTCCACTGACCTGCTGCGCATTCAAAGCCAGGTCATCCCCCAAAACACCGGCAGTTTTTTTGGTGGCCATTTTGCTCATCATGGCCACGTCATCCAAAATTGTCGCAATGTCATCTAACAGTAAAAGTAAGCTGCTCGCCATGTTATATTCCTAGTGTCTTATTTATTCAGGCATTTTAAAGCGCCTGCCTGGTTTTATATATCAGCTTTGTATGAATAAAATGTTTTTTTAGATTTTTTCTGGTGTCTGTATTTACGCTAGCCCCCTAATCCAGATTTTATGCCTTACAATATTGGCATTCTTTAGATGAATGCTGTAGTAACCCTACCTTTTGGAATCAATAATGAGTAATCAAGATACTCGCCCAGTAATTTTGACGGGCGACCGTACCACAGGACAATTACACTTAGGACATTTTGTCGGCTCTCTACGTTCTCGTGTCGGTTTACAGGACAGCCATCATCAACACTTGTTACTCGCCGATGCCCAAGCATTGACTGACAATGCGGATAACGTAGAAAAAGTACGCAGCAACGTGATTGAAGTGGCAACCGACTATCTAGCTGTCGGGATTGACCCAAGCAAAACTACGATTTGTGTACAGTCTTGCCTACCAGCATTGAATGAATTGACCATGTTGTACCTCAATTTTGTGACCGTGGCACGTTTAGAACGCAATCCAACGATCAAGTCTGAAATCCAGCTACGTGGCTTCGAGCGTGATATTCCAGCTGGCTTCCTGTGCTATCCAGTGGCACAAGCTGCGGATATTACCGCGTTCAAGGCAACCGTTGTGCCGGTCGGTGAAGATCAGATTCCAATGATCGAACAGACCAATGAAATCGTGCGTCGTGTCAACCGTCAGATTGGCCGTGACTTACTGCCAGAATGTAAAGCGCTATTGTCGAATGTTGGCCGTTTACCCGGCTTTGATGGCAAAGCGAAAATGTCGAAATCTTTGGGCAATACCATCGTGCTGAATGCGACCGACAAAGACATCAAGAAAGCGGTCAATGCCATGTACACCGATCCGAACCATTTGCGTATTGAAGATCCAGGTCAGGTGGAAGGCAACGTGGTATTTACCTATCTCGATGCTTTTGACACCAACAAGGAAGAACTCGAAGAGTTAAAAGCGCATTATCGCCGTGGTGGTTTAGGCGATGGTACGGTGAAAAAACGTCTGGAAGGTATTTTAAAAGACCTGATCGGGCCAATCCGTGAACGTCGCAATGAACTGTCGAAAGACCCGGATTACATCATGGATGTGTTGCGTGAAGGTACGGAAAAATGCCGCATCATCACCCAGCAAACCCTGGATGAAGTGAAAGATGGTTTAGGTCTGTTCCGTTTCTAAGTCATTTTTCTAAAAATAAACCCGCTGATTGCGGGTTTATTTTTTCTTTCAGATCATAGAATTAGATGATGACTTCAACCATGATCTTGCCAATATGATCACCGGTATCCATGGCGCTATGCGCCTGTTGAATCTCGGCAAATTTAAAGGTTTTGTAGATCATTGGCAGACATTCACCTTTGGCCAACAATGGCCACACATGTGCCTTTAAACCCTGAGTGATTTCTGCTTTTTCTGCGGTATTGCGGGCACGCATGGTCGAACCGGTAATGGTCAAACGCTTCATCATGATCGGGCCTAATTTGGCCTCTTTCACTTTGGCGCCACCCAAGAATGCCAGATAAACCAGACGACCATCTTTACGCAGCAAATTCAGGTTACGTTCAAAATAAGGTGCACCGACAATATCCAGCACCACATCGACGCCATGATTCTCGGTTTTTTCATTGATATAAGTTTCGAAATCATCAGTTTTATAGTTGATGGCATCGGTCAAATGCGCAATCGCCTGCACTTTCTCATCTGAACCGACTGTGGCAAAGGTCTTAATGCCTAAAGCCTTGCATAACATCAATGCTGTCGTCCCAATCCCACTGCTGCCACCATGAATCAGCACAGTTTCGCCCGCTTTGGCTTTGCCCATCTGGAACAGGTTAGCCCAAACGGTAAAGAAAGTTTCCGGAATCGCTGCAGCCTGAATAAAGCTCACTCCTGCCGGAATGTTCAACGTCTGGCTGGCTGGCACGACACAATACTCGGCATAGCCACCGCCATTAGTCAAACCGCAGACTTGATCACCCACTTTAAATTCGCTAACGTCACTACCAACAGCTTCCACCACACCGGCCACTTCCAGTCCCGGAACAGGCGTGACACCTTTCGGCATCGGATACAGCCCCTGACGTTGCAGAATATCTGGACGGTTCAGACCAAAGGCATGGACTTTAACCAATACTTCATTGGCTGCAGGGACCGGAATATCGGTCGTTTGTATGGCTAGTTTTTCCGGGCCACCCGGTTCAGTAATCACTACCTGTTGCATGTGTGCCTGTGCCATTCACGCGATTCCTTGTTGACTGTATTTTTCTCAGCCCTGATTTAAACATAAACGCTGCCACGAAAAAACCCATCAGAACCGGCTATAATCCATAATCAGATCTCGGCAGCATTCGGTCATCAAGAGGATTTTATGGCAAATATCGTGGAATATAACGAAGATAACTTTTCGGATTTTGAACGTTATGAAGGCGTTGCCATGATTGGTTTTTATGCGCCTTGGTGCGAGTCCTGCGGCCTGCTCAACTTACGTCTGCAACAATTGGCTGCACAGTTCGACGAAGTTAAATTTGGTCAGGTCAATGTCGATCAGGCACCGATTGTGACCCTGCGCTACAATGTTTATGGTCTGCCAACACTGCTGATTTTTAAGCATGGTGTGATTGTCGAACGGATTGCCGGGCTGCAATCTCTGGCACGCTATGCGAAAACCCTACGTGCCACACTCGCAGCGGACTAATCCAGTTGGCGACTTTCACGAAAAAATGCTGCCTTAACTGGATTGAGATTTCTTAGCGTTTGTACTACTTGCCACACGGCGATGTTTCAGTGGTGATGACCAAGGATGAAAATCTGTTCCACTCAATTGTGCCGCAGCCTTCTCTTCATCTTCGAGCTCACGGATAATCCGGTAAATCATGCTGGAAACAATTGATTGTTCATTGGACTTTTTCATAATCACGATCAACTCGCGGTAAAAGGTTTCCTCGCCCAAGTGAATGACATTGAGATTTTTCTGCTGTTCACGCCACGGGTTGTTATGCGGAATTAGCGCCACGCCCAAGCCATTTTCCACCATTTTCACGATGGCTTCGACGTCTTCAAGTTCCAGAAATTCCTGAGGTTCGATCTGATGTTTGGCTAGAAAATTATTAATGATATTGCCGCCAAACGATGAACAGTCATAACGGATAAAGGGATATTTTTTCAGGATGTCCTTGTAATCCGTGGCAGTGACCTCCTTCGGCGTGACCAGCACAAACGCTTCTTTGCACAGCGGGTAATAACTGAACTCTTTGGACAAGGGAAAACACGGTCGAATAATCACGGCTAGATTAATTTCGCCATTTTCCACCATATTGAGTAAATTAAAAGACACCCCCGGTAAAATCCGGACTTTGGCATACGGCAGATAGTCTTTAAATTTCTTCAGCAATTGCGGAAAAAACCCGGATTGAATCGAGGAAATTGCACCAATTTTGATGGTGCCTTTGTATGCAATCAGTGATTCAGGCTGTTTGATTTTTTCCACCAGCTGCATAATTTCTTCAGCATGTTTCATCACCCGCAGGCCTTCTACATTCAAAGCTGCTTTACGGCCAATTCGTTCAAACAAGGCAATCCCGAGCTGCTGTTCCAGAGATTTCATTTGTGCACTGACAGCCGCCTGAGTCAAACCAATATGCTGTCCAGCGGCACTAAACGAGCCATACTGTTTGATTGCAATCAGTGTCTTTAACTCACTCAACATTGAATTTATCCCGCTCACATACAAATATTTATTATCAATAAGATAAAAATAATTAGTTTTCAATTAGTTTTTTTTGTGAATATGATGATGCCTATAGTCAATATTCAAATTTAGCAACACGATGATTGCATTATGCACATTCCATGCAGAGTGCTGATGTATTTCATTGAGTGACAAGGAGGAAGTCGTGAGCAATATCTTAAGGATGCTAAAACAGGACTGGTCTATTTCAGCCACAATCGCAGGTTTCTTGGCGGTGCTGATTTCCTATGCGGGTCCACTGATTATCTTTTTTCAGGCGGCACAACAAGCTCAGGTTTCTCCTACCATGATGGCCTCCTGGATCTGGGGCGTTTCGGTTGGTGCTGCGATTACCGGGATTTTCTTGTCGATCAAATACAAAACCCCGATCATTACCGCCTGGTCTGCACCCGGTACCGCTTTGCTGGTCACGCTGTTTCCGGACCTCTCTCTCAATGAAGCGGTTGGCGCCTATATCACAGCGGCCGTGGTGATGTTCCTGATTGGTTGGAGTGGCTATTTCGATAAACTGGTGAAAATGATTCCGCCGAGCATTGCTGCAGCGATGATGGCCGGTATTCTGTTCCAGTTTGGCTTAGGCTTGTTCAAAGCCAGCAACTCGATGCCTTATCTGGTGTTTGGCATGTTGCTGTGTTATTTGCTCGCAAAACGCTTTTCTCCACGTTATGCCATGATTTGGGTGTTGCTCGCCGGAATTGCCATGACTGTGTTGATGGGACGGATGAATCCAGTCAGTATGGATTTCTCCTTTGCCGTACCACAATTCATTCAACCGGAATGGACGTGGACCTCCACCATTAACTTTGCCTTACCCTTAATTCTGGTCAGTCTGTCCGGACAGTTTTTACCCGGCATGGCCATTTTAAAACTCAGTGGCTACGACACGCCGGCCAAGCCGATTATTACTATGACAAGTATCGCCTCACTGGCAGTTTCTGTAGTGGGTGGAATTAGTATTGTCATCGCGGCGATTACGGCCGCATTATGTACCGGTAAAGATGCGCATGAGCTGAAAGAAAAACGTTATATCGCCGGGATTGCCAATGGCCTGTTTTATATTTTAGGCGGCCTATTTGCCGGTAGTATCGTGATGCTGTTTAGCTTGCTGCCTAAAGAGCTAGTTGCGGCTTTGGCTGGACTAGCATTACTTGGCGCGATTGCCACTAATATCACCACTGCAATTAAAGAAGAGTCACATCGTGACAGTGCACTGATTACCTTTATTGCGACCGTTTCAGGCATGAGCTTTCTCGGCTTGAGCTCAGTGTTTTGGGGCATCTGTATTGGCCTGATTGCGCATCTCATTCTGACCAAGCGTGAAGCTGCCGTTAAAGCAACTGAACAACTGCAGACCGCAAAAAATTAAGATATCTGAAAAATAAAAAACCCGCTCGAAAGCGGGTTTTTTATTGCATGGTTTCAGTCTTATAGACGAACCAATGGCAAAATCTGTTCAGCCAGTTCTTCGGCAGTTTCAGCAGTCAAGCTAACATCCGTGCCTTCAGCAACTGCAGTAATCACCACGATACCAGTTTCACGCAATAAAGCCACCTGCTCAGCCGTTAAGCCCACTTTGGCAATGGCGACGATACCATTTTGCAACAGCAGGCTTTCAATCGCTTGCGCCTGTTCCAATGCTTTTTCAGGTACAGTCACCGCAGCCGGTTTTTGTCCTAGACGTGCAGCACGGTCTTCAGCAGAAACAGGTTTTGCATGCGCAGACCATTCTACCGACTCTTCCACCATCCCTGCACCGATCGTCACGTTATTTAAACGATCAATGAAGATAAATGCACCGGTATAACGGCTGTCCTGATAACGATCGAAGACCACTGGGGCATCAAATTCAATCGTCACATCCGCAATCGCATTGAGATCGAGATGATCCACCTGCATATGCTCAAGTGTATTCACGTTCACGCGGTAGTTAATTGCAGTCACTTTGGCAGGAACGGTTTGTGTTCCCACTTTCAGATTATACAGTTTACCGATGACTAGGGGCTGGTCATTCATCCAGACCACAGTCGCACGCACTGAGCGTGAAATATGTGGGGCTTCCTGATCCGCACGCACCAGCATGTTGCCACGTGACACATCAATTTCGTCATTCAGCGTCAATGTCACCGCCTGACCAGCTATCGCGTGTTGCAAATTGCCATCAAAGGTCACGATTTCTTTAATCGTTGAACGTTTGCCGGATGGAAGTGCAATGATTTCCTCACCCACGCTGACATCACCGAGCGCAATCGTACCAGCAAAACCACGGAAATCCAGGTTCGGACGGTTAACATATTGCACCGGGAAGCGGAAATCATGCTTGGCAGAACCACGGTTGATTTCTACAGTTTCCAAAATCCCCATCAAGGTTTCACCTTGATACCATGGGGTATTGGCAGACTTGTTCACGACGTTATCGCCATTCAAGGCAGAAATTGGCGCAAACAAAATATTGCTTGGTTTGCGGTCAACCAACTGGTTGACGAATTCTTGGTATTGCGCCTGAATCTCGTTGAAACGTGCTTCAGAGAATTCCACCAAATCCATTTTATTGATCGCCACCACGATATTTTTAATACCGAGCAGGCTGGCAATATAGGTATGACGGCGGGTCTGGGTTTGCACACCATAACGCGCATCAATCAGGATAATCGCAAGGTCACAGGTCGACGCACCGGTCGCCATGTTACGCGTGTACTGCTCATGTCCCGGAGTATCAGCAATGATGAACTTGCGTTTTTCTGTCGAGAAATAGCGGTACGCAACATCGATGGTAATCCCCTGCTCACGTTCCGCTTGTAAGCCATCAACGAGTAACGCAAGGTCAGGCGCATCACCGGTAGTACCGACTTTTTTACTGTCACGGGTCACGGCTTGTAACTGATCTTCATAGATCAGTTTTGAATCATACAGCAAGCGACCAATCAGGGTACTTTTACCATCATCCACGTTACCGCAGGTCAAAAAGCGTAATAAGTCTTTACTTTCGTGCTGTTTTAAATAGGCCAGAATATCCTGGCTAATCAGGTCAGACTGATGAGACATGGCTCAGCTCCACAAATCTTAGAAACGTTTTAGAAATAGCCTTCTTGCTTTTTCTTTTCCATCGAACCCGCCTCATCATGGTCAATCATACGACCCTGACGTTCGGAGCTTGTGGTTAAAAGCATTTCCTGAATAATGTCCGGCAAGGTATCCGCTGTGGATTCCACTGCACCCGTTAATGGGTAACAACCCAAGGTACGGAAACGGACCGATTTCATTTGTGGGACTTCACCTTCATGGAGTGGCATACGCTCATCATCCACCATGATCAAGGTACCGCTACGCTCCACCACAGGACGTTCTGCAGCGAAGTACAAAGGCACCAACGGAATCTGCTCAAGATAGATGTATTGCCAGATATCCAGTTCAGTCCAGTTCGACAATGGGAAAACACGGATGCTTTCACCCTTGTTCACTTTACCGTTGTAGATATTCCACAATTCTGGACGCTGGTTTTTTGGATCCCAGCGATGTTTGCTGTCACGGAAAGAATACACACGCTCTTTGGCACGCGACTTTTCTTCATCACGACGTGCACCACCAAAAGCAGCATCAAAACCGTATTTGTCCAAAGCCTGTTTCAGACCTTGAGTTTTCATGATGTCGGTGTATTTCGAGCTGCCATGGTCAAACGGATTAATCCCCGCGTCCACCCCTTCCTTATTTTGATGCACAATCAGATCAAAGCCATGTTTTTTGGCCATGTCATCACGGAACTTGATCATGTCGCGGAATTTCCAGCCGGTATCGACATGCAATAAAGGGAAAGGTAGTTTTGCAGGATAGAACGCTTTCAAGGCAAGGTGCAGCATCACTGCTGAATCTTTACCAATCGAATACAACATCACCGGATTTTCAAATTCGGCAGCAACCTCACGAATAATGTGGATGCTTTCAGCTTCTAACTGTTTAAGATGTGTAAGTCTTTCCTCAGTTGGAGGAACGATTGCCATAACAACTCCGGATGTATCTGTGTTTCAAGATGAGTGTGATGCTTTATTCAGCATCATACAAATGATATTCATTATAGTGATGAACAAATCATTCCTTTTGCATTGTTTGTGATATTGATATTCCAATTCATCATATAACCTTGGTCTAAAGGCCTGGTGACTTTTTATTCCTTGGCTAGCCTAGAATACAAGATAAACAACCTATTCTCTCTATTTATACAAACAACCCACCTAAAAACTTTAAGTTTTCAGCTTTGTTCCCTACCCTGACCAGTTATTGTGCACAGTAATCAGCTTATCGCTCTAAACTCTAGCAGTACAATCAACTCTTTGTTTCAATGCACAAAGCCTTTACATTACAAGATAAAGCATTTTTTCACAGGGCTCATCATGACGCTTTCTGTCCAACAGACTAAAACACAACTTGAAGCTGCCCATGTGGCAGGTTTTATCTATCAGCAAGACAATCTCCTGGTACTACAAGAACCGCTTACCCCGGAGGGCAAGGATCAGAATGTCTTTATCCAGCATGATGAAACGGCTGATCAGCTCGGGATCCAGTTTGGGATCAAAGTTGTTGAAGAGCAGATTGAATTACTGATTGGCATTACCCATAGCAATCAAGATAAAAGTTATGAAATCGGCGCGGGCAATCTCAGAGGTGAACAACGTGCCTTTAACCTCCTTTATGCATTTTATAATTATCCGAAAGGCTTTTATCTGCTACGCCTACCTTTAATGAGCGATGCAGAAAGTTTGCAAGATGCACTCGACAGTCAACTGTTCCAACTGGAACAGATGGCATTTTTAAATAGCGCAGTTAAAACCAATGCATTGGGTGAGCAAAGTTACTGGATGAAATCATTTATTGTGCAGCAAAGTCTGGACATGCAACAGCGTTTACGAGCTGCGTTAAATGACTAATACACAGCCATAAAAAATCCCCTCGATTGTGAGGGGATTTTTTGTATCCGTAAAAATTAAGCTTCTTTACGGCGCATATGCGGGAACAAGATCACATCACGAATACTTGGCGCATCAGCAAAGATCATCACTAGACGGTCAATACCAATCCCCTCACCTGCTGTTGGAGGAAGACCGTATTCCAGTGCTTCAACAAACTCGGCGTCATAATGCATGGCTTCATCATCACCGGCATCTTTTTCAGCGACTTGCGCCTGGAAGCGTTCTGCCTGATCAATCGGGTCATTCAGCTCGCTGAAACCATTGGCCAGTTCACGACCACCGATAAAGAACTCGAAACGATCGGTGATGTGCGGATTTTCATCATTACGGCGTGCCAGAGGCGAAGTTTCCGCTGGATATTCGGTAATGAAGGTTGGCTGACGTAATTTGGTTTCGACGGTTTCTTCAAACACGATGGTCTGCAATTTACCCAAGCCGAAAGAAGGTTTCACTTCTTCTTTCAGCACATCCTTGATGAACTTCGCCAGGAACTCACGGTCACTGACATTTTCAGGGGTAAATTCCGGATTATGTTCAAGGATCGCATCAAACATGGAAATCTTCTTGTATGGACCTTTGAAGTGGAACACTTCACCCTGATACGGCACATCGGTTGAACCCAAAATGTCGTGTGCCAATTTTTCCAGCATGTCTTCAGTCAAGGCCATCAAATCTTTGTAATCCGCATAAGCCTGATAGAATTCAATCATGGTGAATTCTGGGTTATGACGGGTCGATACACCTTCATTACGGAAATTACGGTTGATTTCGAAAACACGTTCAAAACCGCCAACCACCAAACGTTTCAAATAGAGTTCCGGTGCGATACGCAAGAACAATGGCATATCCAAAGCGTTATGATGCGTTTCAAACGGACGCGCTGAAGCACCACCCGGAATGATATGCATCATCGGGGTTTCCACTTCCATAAAACGGTGTTGGGTCAAATAGTGACGAATACCCGCGACCACTTTGGCACGAATTTCAAAGGTACGGCGTGTTTCTTCATTCACGATCAAGTCTAAATAACGCTTACGGTATTTGACTTCAGTATCGGTCAAACCATGGAATTTGTCAGGAAGCGGACGTAAAGACTTGGTCAACAGTTCACAGGCTTCAAGGTGCACATACAAGTCACCTTTACCTGAACGACCGATATAACCTTCCGCTGCGATAATGTCCCCCAGGTCGAGTGACTTGATCATCGCCAATGTCGCTTCAGGTAAACCTTTACGGTCCACATACAACTGGATACGACCACTCATGTCTTGAATGACCATGAAAGAGCCACGGTTCAACATGACGCGACCCGCAACTTTTACATAGACTTTTTCACCTGATTCAATTTCTTCTTTGCTTTTTCCGTGAAACTCAGCTTGTAAGTCCGCTGCATAATGCTCACGTTTAAAGGTATTTGGCCAAGGGCTTGTGCCGTTTTCTTGCGCCTGCGCTTGAATTTGCTTTAACTTGGCATGACGCTGTGCAATTAAATCGTTTTCGGAAATTTGTTGTTCAGAAGTCGATTGAGCGTTGTGTTGCGTCATCATCTGCCTCGAAAAATTTAAATAAAAAAGAAGTCGTATAGCATAGCAGAATTACAAAAAATTTCGAATCTATTGACCACAACACGACTAAAAAATAATTTTTACATTTTCACAACGTTTGTGGGCAGTTTTGCACCATTGCCTTAGACCAATAGCTAAGTGGCAGCCCGAAAAGCTGTTCGTAGAATGAAGGTCGATGAAAGTTCTCGGTGCTTTCTTCTTTTTATCTTTGCTAATTTTTATTTTTGATTGCGTGACATAATAATGAACGAAAGCACTATCAAGATTCTGTTCTTGCATGGCTTGGACTCCTCAAAGGACTCCACCAAGTTCCATGCCATTCATTCTGACAACAAGTTTTGTATTGAAGTCGATTACCGCAACCTCAACTTTGCCACCGTACAAGCCTTCTACAGTGAAATTATTGCCAAAATTAAACCCCAACTGCTGGTCGGTCATTGCTTGGGGGGCTATTGGGCATTAAAAATGTCAGCACAGCATGGGCTGGCAGCAGTGGTGGCCAATCCAAACTTATCTCCCGATTTTCGTGATGACTACCCACCCATCAATGAGCAGGATCTGGATCATGACATTCCGCAAATGGCCTATTTGGAACTTGGCGATGAAATCCTGGATATGAACCAGGTACTGGCGCAACTTGAACCCTTTATGCTGATCGAAACCTTTGCCGGCGGACATCACCGTCTTGAGCATCCCGAAAACACCAATGGTTTAATTGAACAAGTCAGCAAACAGCTGTTATCAGCCACTTTGTAATGGATGCCACGTTGCTCAAAATTCAGGCATAAAAAAAGCCTTGTACAAACAAGACTTTTTAAATGATATGACTTAAGCAACTTTTTTGGCTTCAGCCTGTGTCGTATTAAGTACTGGCCAGATCGGTAGGCCTAAGTCACGGTGCATATGCGGTAAATCCAACAAAATGCTCGCACCTAAAACAGTATGCTCACATTTCTCGGCCAATTGACGCACCGCTTTTAACGTACCACCCGTCGCCAAAACGTCATCCACAATAATGACTTTTTGGGGTGCTACATCAGCTGCCATTTCCAAACGGTCGACACCATATTCCAAGCTATAACCCACACCCACAACTGGCGGTGGCAGTTTACCTGCTTTACGAACCAAAAGTAGGCCCTTTTCTAAACGCTGCGCGAGCAAACTGGCCAACACAAAACCACGTGCTTCCACAGCAACAAAACTTTCTACTTCATCCAACATGTCCTGCGGCATGTTTGCAATTAATGCATCCGCCAATGAAGCCAAGTTTTGCATAAACAACGGTGTCAGATCATAAAAGCAGATACCTGGTTTTGGGAAATCTTGCACTGTACGGATGTTCGACCAAAGTGTAGCTGACAAATTCATCATGGGAGAGGAAAGCAAAATAAGAAGACGCACAAATTTTAACGCTTAAAATGATCAATGCCTAGCCAAAAAAGGACGGTTAAGACACTTGGAAATTTAGTTATTTATATAACTTATTGATTTTATTACACCCATTTTTTTAAATTATATTGGGTATATTATTTACTTATTATAGAATACATGAAAAGTTCATTTTTAGCTGTTAGACCATGGTCTAAATCACCCCTTCTGCACTTTTTTAAGCGATTTTAGAACCCGCCTCTCCGAACTCTAGCTTTCTCTATAACCCTCAATTGAATCATCATAGAAAGTTTATCGCGCGATCTCAAAATAATTCTGCCAGCAACGCAGGAGAATCGCTGAGATTCACTTTACTTTGCCGATAGAACTGCGTAAAAATTCAATTAATCTATGGCAACGGTCATATGTTTAAACCTTATTGCGGTGAATGGTAAAAATCCGCTATAGCCATCAGTGTTGGGAGAATTGAATGAAAAAGTATCAATGCATCGTGTGTGGATGGATTTATGATGAAGCACTCGGTTGGCCGCAAGATGGCATTGCTCCAGGTACAAAATGGGAAGATGTACCAGAAGATTGGACCTGCCCAGACTGTGGCGTCTCCAAAGCAGATTTTGAGATGATTGAAGTCTAATTGAGAATCAAAGACCATGTTTTCATGGTCTTTTTTTATGACACCTGCCGAGATTTTATCTATGCAAAATAATCTTCATCCTATCGTTATTATTGGTTCGGGCATGGCGGGTTATACCGTGGCGCGTGAAATCCGCAAACTGAGCCCTGAACAAGCGCTGGTGATGATTTGCGCCGATGACGCTACCAACTACGCAAAACCAACTTTATCCAATGCCTTGGTCGGCAAAAAAGCACCTGAAAATATCGCATTGGGCGATGCTGCAAAAATGAGTGCACAGCTCAACATGCGCATTGAGACCCATACCTGGGTTAAGCAAATCCATAGCGAACAGCATGAACTCTTATTGGAAAAAGACGGTGAAAGCAGCACCCAAGCCTACTCAAAACTGATCTTGGCTGTTGGCGCAAATCCGATTCGCCTCGCCATCGCAGGAGATGGCAGTGACGACATTCATGTGGTGAACTCACTGAATGATTATCGTGCTTTCCGGGAAAATCTTGAAAAACGCAAAGACAAACGTGTGGTCATTTTAGGCGCTGGACTGATTGGCTGTGAGTTTGCCAATGATTTGCAAAACACCGGTCACGATGTCACGGTGATTGATCTGTCACCTTTGCCTTTAGGTCGTTTATTACCGGCTTATGTTGCTGAAGAGTTCCAGAAAAATCTAGAAGACAGCGGGATTAAGTTTATCCTTGCCACGACGGTCGAAAAAGTCACTAAAATCAACAATGGTGAAGATTATGCGGTCATGTTAGCCAATGGCCATAGTCTGGTAGCGGATATTGTACTCAGTGCCGTAGGCTTACAACCGAATATTGCTTTAGCGAAAACTGGTGGGATTCATACCAGTCGTGGCATTTTGACCAACAGCCTGCTGGAAACCAATCAGCCTGATATTTATGCAGTCGGTGACTGTGCAGAAGTGAATGGCACTTTGTTGCCGTATGTGATGCCCATCATGCAACAGGCTCGTGCATTGGCCAAAACCCTGACCGGTCAAAGCACGCATGTTCATTACCCAGCAATGCCTGTCGCAGTAAAAACCCCGGCGGCCCCTTTAACGGTGTTGCCTGCACCTACCGATGTGGATGTGAACTGGGAAACAGAAGAATTTGACGATGGCATGATTGCCAAAGCTTTTGATAGCGAAGGCACTTTACGTGGTTTTGTCCTGCTCGGTGCAACAGCAGCCAAACAGCGACTGGCCTTGACCAAACTGGTGCCAGACTTGATTCCTACTACAGTTTAAGCGTTTAATATAAAGGACATTTATTTAAAATGTCCTTTATAGAGGACGCTCAACATGAACAGTGCTTTGCAGTTTAGTGTGTCTCCTTATACCCCATTCATGCAGGAAACCAAAGTCGAACTGGGCAATGGCATTACCCTGCATGTTGAAGTGGGCGGTCATCCCGAGCATCCAGCAGTTCTGTTAATCATGGGCCTGGGTGCGCAAATGCTTTACTGGCCTGATTTCTTATGCAAGTCCCTGATCGATCAAGGCTTTCGTGTCATCCGCTTTGATAATCGTGATATTGGCCTTTCCTCCAAAGTTCCACATCAAGGTCCGCCGCTCAACACCATCAAACTGATGGGACGTTTTGCACTCGGTCTCGAGAATCAGGGTGCCCCTTATACCCTGCATGATATGGCAGATGATGCCGCTTTACTGACTGAACAGTTACAACTCGATCAAGTCTATGTACTCGGGGCGTCCATGGGGGGAATGATCGCACAAATCCTGGCCGCTAAATATCCAGAAAAAGTCAACAAACTGGGCTTGATGTTTACCAGTAACAACCAACCCCTTTTACCTCCACCTTTTCCAAAACAATTACTCAGTTTACTGGAGAAACCGGCCTCGAATGATGAGGCAGGCATTATTGACCACAGCCTTAAACTGTTTAACCTGATTGGTTCACCCGGCCATATCAATCCGATTGAAGCCATTCAAACTGCACGAAAATTATATCAACGCAGTTATTACCCGGCGGGTGTACTTCAACAGTTTTTAGCAATATTATGTACGGGCTCCTTGCTTCAACTGGACAAACAGATCGCGCAACCGACGTTGATCGTACATGGTTCGCAAGACCGTTTGCTCCCGCCAAGTCATGGTAAAGCTGTTGCGAAAGCGATCTCAGGCGCAAAATTTGAATTAATTCATGGAATGGGGCATGATATTCCCCCGCATTTCATACCTCAAATTAGCGGTTTATTTGCTCATCACTTTAAATAAACATTAGGACACTATGGCTGCATTACCCTCCTTAAGACAGCTGTCATACCTCGTTACACTGTCTGAAACGTTGCACTTTACTGAAGCAGCGCGCCGTTCGTTCGTGACCCAGTCGACTCTGTCGGGCGGGATCATGGAGCTAGAGCGCCTTCTAGGTGGTGTACTTGTTGAACGTGATCGGCAAAATGTTCGTTTGACACCATTAGGCGAACAGGTCGTAGCACGTGCCCGTGTTCTCTTGGCCGATGCCCAAGACCTGATGCGCTTAAGTCGTGAAATGAGCGAGCCGCTAACCGGCGATTTACATCTGGGAATTATTCCAACCATTGCACCGTTCATTTTGTCAGCCTTACTGGATGAAGTGCACAAACAGCTGCCAAAAATTCAGCTGCATTTGCATGAAGCACAAAGTGAAAAAATTGTCGAAAAACTCGAGCATGGCAATCTCGACATGGTGGTGCTTGCCCTGCCGTTTGACACGCGCAGTCTAAAAGTGGCTGAAATCGCTAAAGAAAGCCTGTACCTGGTTTGCCATAAATCCGATCAGCACTCGGCTACCGCACGTTCCTTGCAAGATCTGGATTTATCTCGCCTGATGTTACTGGAAGAAGGTCATTGCTTGCGTGATCACGCACTCAGCGCCTGTCCGGTGGGGGAACGTAAAAATGATCACCGCTTGAAAGCGAGCTCATTACCGACTCTAGTTGAAATGGTTTCGTCTAATCTTGGTTTTACCTTGCTGCCCGAAATTGCAACACATAGCCACATGATTAAGTACAATCCTGAACTAGTGGTCAAAGCAATTGATGCTGCTCCTAGCCGCACCCTTGCCTTGGTCACGCGTAAGAGCACGCCATTACAAAGTGAATTTGATGTCTTGCTGCAGGTTTTACAAAAAATCGTAAACAATCTGAATTAATTTAATTCTGAATCAAAAAAGGAGCTTTTAAAGCTCCTTTTTTATGGGGAGGATAAAAATTACTTAAAAATTTCCAGCAACTCGCGTTGGGCATTATGCGGCGCTTCACCTTCGGCTGGCTGTGCACGCAGCCAAGTACCATCGCCCTGTAACAACCAGGCCTGCTGATTATCTTGCAGGTAATTCAGTAAGCCCTGCTGATAAATACGTTTTTTCAGTGCCGGATCTTCAATCGGGAAGCAGGCTTCTACACGGTTAAACAGGTTACGGTCCATCCAGTCAGCACTTGAACAGTAAATATGCGGATTGCCATTATTACTGAAGTAATAAACACGGGTATGCTCCAAGAAACGACCGACAATCGAACGCACCCGGATATTCTCGGACAGTCCTGGCAAACCTGGACGTAAGCAGCAAATTGAACGAATAATCAAATCAATCTGCACGCCAGCTTGTGATGCCTCATACAGTTTATTGATCAACTGCATTTCGGTGAGTGCATTCACCTTGACAATAATCTGTGCTGGCTTGCCCGCTTTGGCATTGGCAATTTCTTCGTCAATATAAGTCAGCAACTGCGCGTGTAAGGTAAATGGTGCATGTAGCAATTTTTTCAGTTTGGCCATTTTACCCATACCGGTCAGCTCCTGAAAAATGCGGTGCACATCTTCACAGAGCTCCTTGTCGGTAGTCATTAGGCCATAATCAGTATAAATACGCGCATTGGTGGCATGATAGTTACCCGTGCCTAAATGCACATAACGCACCAGTTTGTTATTTTCACGGCGTACCACCAGAATCATCTTGGCATGGGTCTTGTAACCGACGATCCCATACACCACCACAGCACCCGCTTCTTGCAATACATTGGCAACCGCAATATTGGATTCTTCATCGAAACGCGCACGCAGTTCGATGACTGCCGTCACTTCCTTGCCATTACGCGCTGCTTCAGCCAGTAATTGGACAATTTCCGAATCTGCCCCACTCCGGTACAACGTCTGTTTAATCGCCAACACCTGAGGATCACGTGCTGCTTCACGTAACAGGTTAATAACTGGGGCAAAAGATTCAAACGGATGGTGCAGCAAAATATCCTGCTTTTGCATGGCGTTAAAAATACTTTCCGACTTGCGCAAGGCTTTAGGCAGTACAGGCGTATGCGAATCATAACGCAAATGTGGACGCTTAAAATTTGAAAGCAAACGTGCCAAGTTTACTGGTCCATCGACCTTATAAAGCTGGCTTTCATCTAAATCAAATTCATTCAGCAAATATTGATAAATCGGTTTTGGACAATTTTCTGTCACTTCCAGACGTACAGCACGACCAAAACGACGTGAACTTAACTCACCTTTCAGGGCTTTGGCTAAGTCTTCAACATCTTCATTCAAAGCCAAGTCTGCATTACGGGTTACACGGAACTGATAACAACCAGTTGCGGTCATGCCTGGGAATAGATCAGATACATGCTCATGAATAATGGCGGATAACATGACATGGTGTTCTTTACCACCCGTCAATTCATCCGGCAAGCGCACCACTCGTGGTAACGAGCGTGGGGCCGGTACAACAGCCAGGTCGATCTGACGGCCAAAGGCATCCTTCCCTTCCAAGGTCACGATAAAGTTCAGGCTTTTATTGACCAGACGGGGGAACGGATGTGCCGGGTCCAAACTGATCGGCGTCAGCACGGGAGCGACCTGCTCCTGAAAGTACTTTTTAATCCAGGTGGATTGTGCCGGCGTCAGTTCACCACGCTTGAGAAAACAGATGTCTTCTTCGCGCAACTTCGGCAAAATTTCTTCATTTAAGATGCGATATTGACGTTCAATTGCAGCATGCGCGGTTTTAGAAATGGAATCCAATACCTGTTTAGGCGTTAAACCATCCGGACTACGGCTTTCATTACCTAAATCCAGCTGTTCCATCACCCCGGCAACACGAATCTCAAAAAACTCATCCAGGTTACGAGAAAAAATGAGCAGGAAATTCATCCGTTCCAAGAGTGGATGTAAAGGATCAACCGCTTGTTCGAGTACGCGTAAATGAAAATCTAGAATTGAAAGTTCACGATTGATGTAGCGATCATTATAAATATATTCAGCAGGGGTGGCGGAAACCGCATTATTCATGCTCTAACCTATGATTATAAAGTGTAAAGTCTTCATCTAAGTATGCTTTAAATTTATGTAAATTTCATAAAAAAAGGCCAAAAATATGGGCTTTTTCAAAATTATTTACACTTAAGGAATATTGCTGTAACGCATATATTTACGGATCATGCGCTTGCGATATTCTAAGGAACGGTCATTACGATGATGCTGGTAATATTTCGGATTCGGTAGAATTGAGGCCAGAAAAACCGCCTGCTCACGGCTCAAACTGCGTGCACTCTTGCCAAAATAATATTGGGTGGCTGCTTCCACTCCGTAGATATTTTCACCAAATTCGACCGAGTTTAGATAGACTTCTAATATCCGCTGCTTAGACCACATACGTTCCATCATCCAGGTGGCAGCTGCCTCCTGACCTTTGCGGATAAAAGAACGCTGATTATATAAAAACAGGTTTTTCGCCAACTGCTGGGAAATGGTTGAACCTCCAGCAACGACCTGCCCCTGCTCGTTATTGCGTTGTAAGGCAGACTGGATACCGGCCCAATCAAAGCCATGATGCTGCAAAAATTTACCATCCTCTGCTGCAACTACGGCATGTTTGACGTTATCACTAATCTCATCATAATCGCGCCATTGATGCTTGATTGGCTCACTCGGATCTGACCAGTAATCTAGACGCATGAACATGGTGGTTTCGACATCATGGGTACGCCACCACACCAGACTGGCAAAAATCCACAACTGGACCAAGAGCACGATACCAACAAGAATTAACAAAGTCCGAACAATAAAAGCTTTCATGTCAGTAGGTTGCTCCTGAATTGATAATTTTTCGTGTTAAGCTTTTTCTCAAGATGATCATGACCGAGACTCCCTCTATGGCAGAGTTTGCTCCCCCATCTTTTCAGCAGCAGTCTGTTCAGCTGCGGCGCTGGTGGATCACCGCCCTGTTGATTACAGTCAACGTAGGGCTTTTTCTCTGGCAAGTGCTGCACGGCATGAACATCAGCCAACCGGCTATAGCCGATGCTATCTACTGGGGTGCTGATTATGCACCTTTAACCTTTTTAGCGGAACCACAACGCCTGTTCAGCAGCATGTTTTTTCATTTTGGCCTGATTCATCTCATGCTGAATATGTGGGCGTTATACATCTTCGGTAGTGTCGCTGAACAGCTGTTTGGCCACCGCTTCTTTATCGGATTGTACCTGCTGGCTGGACTGATGGGCAGCCTGTATAGCGGCTATATCAGTATTCAATCCAGTCTGCTGTTACTGCAAAACTTCGATCCGGCTGATCTGCCACGCGTCAGTGCAGGCGCTTCGGGTGCAGTGATGGGTTTGGGCGGAGCACTTACCGTGCTTTCACTCCTTCCGCCCCTGCCGCGTCAGACTTTGCTCTTGGACAAGAAATCTCTGCTAATCATTATGGGGATTAACTTGGCGATGGGCATGATGATCGCGGGAATTAACAATGCAGCCCATCTGGGTGGCATGATGATGGGCGCAGGACTGGCACTGCTCTGGTATATCAGTCAACGGGTCAAACTCGCGTGGGGTGGATTGCTGGCGTTAATGCTCGGTGCGGGACTGTGCTGGTGGCTGTATCAATACAACCTGCAGCAGCTAGAAGTGATTCAACCGATCTGGCAAAGCTTGCTGCATGAGATGTTGAGAAAAACATAAAGCAAAAAAATAGGGTAGCATCAGCCACCCCAACTTTTTCTTTATTGTAATTCACGCAAACTCTGTAAAGGAGGAATGTCACAAAGATAACTCAAGCGATAACGCCCAATCAGCGCACATAAAATACTCATCAGCAGCGGTAAAACCAGCCAGATTTCCCAGTGTGGTTGTATGACCAGATTCATTTTGGAGCTAGCAACAGCACTGATCACCTCAGCAAACAGGCAAGCAACCACCCCCGCAACGGCTCCTAAAAATCCAATTTCCAGAGTCAGCATGCGTTTTAATCGAGCTTTGGAAGCCCCAAATGAACGCATCAGGGCAACTTCACGTTTACGTTCATCCATCAGCAGATTAAGGCAGGCAATCAACACCAGGAACCCCGCGACACTGACCAGCAGAGCCAAAATGGTCATGATCTGCACCAGCACCTGCACCAAGCGTTTGATTTCATCCAAAATCTGGCTGACATCAATAAACACGGTATTGTTATATTGCTGAATCAACTGGAGCAGCTTGGCTTTATCCTGTGGAGGAACATAGAAACTGCCGAGATAACTGCCAGCATTTCCATCCATCGTATGCGGAGAGAAAATAAAGAAGAAATTTGGACTAAAACTTTCCCATTCCACCGTACGCAAGTTAATCACTTTAGCCTTTAGCTGCCCTTCCGGCAAACTAAAAGTCAACTGATCTCCGAGTTGAATACCGAGTGTTTCTGCAGTTTTTTGCTCAACAGAAACTTGTGCAACCTGACTGAAACTAGACTGACCCTGCACAATCTGGTTATCTGCCGGGAAAGTTTCAGCCTGGGTCAAATTGAGTTCACGGCGCAAAGAATTATTCTGTGCCACCAATTCAGCTGAAAAAGGCTGACCATTTTTGGCAATCAAGCGTCCGCGAATATTCGGATACAAGGGGGTACGATGCCAGCCATTTTGTTGTAACCGCTGCTGAAAGCCCGGCATATCAAACGGTGGCAAACCGTACACAAACTGGTTGGGCGTTCCTGCAGGCAACTGCTGTTGCCAGCGCTCCAGCAAATCTGTACGCAATACAGTCAACACTGTAATGAGACTCAGACCCAAAGCCAATGCTGTAATTTGGAATGCGGTTTGATAGGGGATGCGCACATAGGCAGACAAACGGTTTTTGCCGGCTTTTAACCACTTTAAGCCAAGCCAGACCAAAGCATACAGTACCCCACTTAAAGCCAGAATGCTGCCCATGACCAAGGCCGTCAGACCGACCCGTTCTGTAAGCAAAATACTAAACAGCCCGAGGCTGAGCAAACCGCTGCTGAGCAACACAAGCAAAGATTGCGCAGATTTCTCCTGCTGACGGATGACCCGGATCGGTGGGGTTTTGAGTAACTGCCAGACACTCGGCAAGATAAAACCAAGCATGACGATGGCACTGGTCAGCATCGCAATCGGTAATGGACCAAGCAGCATCTCCATCCAAGAGAAACTTAATTGCAAATGGGGAATCAACTGCAACATCAGACTCAACAGCCCATAACCCAGCCCTACACCGATGACACTGCCAAATAGCATTGCGAGCAGCATGACCAACGCTAAAATCGCCAGATAAGCCCACCAGATCTGTCGTTTGCTCGCCCCCATACAACGCATCAACGCGATATGATCCTGATTCTGAACCACATAGCGCTGGCTGGTCAGGGCAATCGCGATGCCACAGAGCAGGATCGTCAGAATATTGGCGAGCTGCAGGAAAATATCCAGATTTTCAATCGGTTTCACCAAGCGACTATTGCCTTCGCTGGCGCTGCGCAAACGCAAACTCCCCTCTGCAGAGGAGGCTGAATTGGTTTTTGCCTGATCTTGATCCGGTCTTAGCTGCTTAAAATATTGCTGGAACTGTTCAAGCTGTACAGGTGATCCTGCCAACAATAAACGGTATTCAATGCGACTGCCGGTTTGAATGGCCCGGGTTCGGGCAATATCCTGTTGGTGAATCATCACCGTGGGTGAAAATCCGGAAAAACCCAATTCCTGATTGGAATCCCGCTGAATTTTTCCAGCCACCTGAAATGCTCCATCAGCAATATGCACCGTATCACCAATTTTTGTATTGAGTAATTCCATCGCTCGCGGACTCAGCCAAATCTGGCCAGGCCGAATTTTAGGATTCATCACGCCATTCACTTGCAGTTTTCCACGCAAAGGAAAAGCCTGATCCACGGCTTTGACATTAACCATGACAAACTGGTCACCGGTATAAGCCATCGAACTAAAAACCGTGACCTGTGAACGCCGTAATTGTAATTGTTGTGACTTTTGCTGCCATTTTTCAGATAGTGGCTGATTATCGGACAGCAGCAAATCTGCCGCTAACATCTCGGCGGCCTGCAAGGCCACCGCCTGCTGCACCTGCTGATTGCTGAATTTGAGAGCTGTGGTCGCACTGATCGCCAACGTTAAAGCAATCAACAGCAGGTAAATCCCGCTACTGCGGAAACTCTGGAGCAGTAAAGGCTTAAAAATTGCGCTCATGCCGGCTCCTGTACAGCTGCAGATTCCAGCAACTGTCCGTCCACCAGTTGCAAATGGCGCTGGCATTGTTCCGCTAGTTTCAGATCATGAGTGACCAGTACCAAGGTGGTACCCATTTCCCGATTGAGCTGAAACAGTAACTGCTCGATTTCCTGAGCCGTTTGTCCATCCAGGTTACCGGTCGGTTCATCGGCAAAAATAATTTTCGGTTCACTTACTAAAGCCCGGGCAATCGCGACACGTTGCTGCTCTCCGCCTGAAAGCACTTTAGGAGTTTGGGTTGCCTGACGCTCCAATCCTACTTTTTTCAATAACTGCAAGGCTTTTTGTTCCGCTTGAGCATAATCAAAATGCGGCTGTAAACGTAAAGGCAACATCACATTTTCTAGAGCTGTTAAATGTGGTAACAATTGAAATGACTGAAAGACAAAACCAATCGATTGCTGACGGACGGCGGCACGCTGCTCTTCATTCAGGTGATGGATCGGTTGACCACACACATACAATTCGCCAGAACTGGCCTGATCCAACGTTGCCAGTAGCCCCAACAGAGTCGATTTTCCCGAACCGGAACGTCCGGTAATCGCAACCAGTTCCCCCGGATAAATGTCGAGCTGAATATCTTTTAAAATGGTTAGGGTCTTATCTTGTAATGTAATGCTTTGGCTCAAATGCTGGGCAGAAATCAGGGCTTGTGGCATGATGGAGTCCGAGATATTGGTTTGAGTCATAAAGTGCCTCTATGCAGAAACATAGCGTAATATTCAAGATCCAGCAGTGGATGTGTGTTGGATGTCTCTGTCTCAGCCCGATGGCCGTTTCCGCCAAAACCATTATGGTTTTAGGTGACAGTATTAGCGCTGCCTACGGGATGAATCCGGAGCAAGGTTGGGTGAGTTTGTTGCAAAAACGATTAAACCAACAGTATCCGAAACAGCATAAAGTGGTCAATGCCAGTGTCAGTGGTGAAACCACCAGTGGTGCTTTGGCACGCTTGCCGAAACTGTTAACAACCTATCGTCCAGACGTGGTGGTGATTGAGCTCGGTGGAAATGATGGTTTGCGCGGACAACCACCGCAGATGATTGCCAAAAATTTAGGCCAACTGATTCAACATAGCCAAAAGACGCGGGCCAAAGTTGTATTGTTAGGGATGAAAATCCCCCCGAACTATGGCAGTGCTTACAGTCAGGCTTTTGAAAAAAATTATCGCGTGGTCAGTCAGCAGTACAAAATTCCACTGCTGCCGTTCTTTTTACAGCGTATCGCTGGCAATGCTCAATTGATGCAGCAAGATCAGATTCACCCGAATGTGAAAGCCCAGCCGATTTTACTGGCCAATGCTTATCCATACATTAAGGGCGCGTTATAAACGCGCCCTTAATGACTGATCTTGCCTAAAAATACGGTTAATAATCGAAGAAGACCACTTCACCGGTTTCGAGCGAGTATTCTGCACCCACCACAATCAGCTTACCTTGAGCGATCAAGTTTTCGATCACTGCTGAACCATGGCGCAACTGATTCACCGAAGCGAAAACGTTAGAACGTACCGCGTGTGCACACAGTTTATTCAAATCATGTTTCAAATCAGTTTGCAAAAGAATTTCTACAGAAGGACGAACGCGGTTCACAATCGACATCAAATTATTCGATGGTGGGCTTTCCGGATTGAGTAGTGTATCTACTGTCGCCTGCACCGCACCACAGTGACTATGACCTAAAACCACCACCACGGCACAGTCATAACGTTCAGCAGCGAACTCAACACTCCCGACTTGGGATGGGGCAACCACGTTACCGGCAACACGGATCACAAACAAATCACCGAGGCCCTGATCAAAGACCATTTCTGCTGGAACGCGTGAGTCCGAACAACCCAAAACAATCGCAAATGGATTCTGGTCTTTTGCCATTTCTGCGCGCTCGTGGTGCGTCAGCAACTTCGGATGTGTAGTTTCACCTTTTACAAAGCGTTGATTTCCTGATTTTAAACGTTCTAAAGCTTCTTGAGCTGTTAACATTTTCTATCGTCTTCCCTATTCATGACGAGGATCATTGTAATCCTCACACCCGCACATGTCATTGACCAAAACAATGCGCTTAATGCATTTCTACTGAATTGCGGAGTCAATATTGAACCGTACAAATAGATTATTTTTCAGAATAATGTTTGAGCCTATTTCTGTTAAATGGCTAGCAAGCATACCCAATCTACAGGTTTTCACAGCCCTATTCCCCGTGCATCACCTTAATTCCAACAAAACCATGTGCCTAAACAAGGAGCAACAAACGGGTTCAGCAATATCAAAAATCATCTGACAAAATAGAAATCTCTCTCAAAAAGATCCGCTGGCCTACCTGCAAAAACCATCATCATGCTGCAACATCCGCTGGAGCCCCCTGTCCTGAATCGGTACAATCCTCTCTAGCTTCACTTCCCTCTGCTTAGGTTTGCCTGATTTTTATGTCTACACAACCCATGATTGAACAACTTATCGATGCCCATCTGGCTTTTCTCGAGCAGGAATGGAGCCAAGCCACTACAGTACAAAATGAATGCAACAGTTTTTACCAGTGGTTGAGCCAGCAGAGCCTGGGACAACTGTGGAGCTTTGAACAAATCAATGCCTTATTGCAGCAGCAAATCCTCAACACGCCGGTCAGCGCCGCTCTGATTGAACAGATTGCTGAACATCTGCATTTTGCCCTCGTGCATCCTGTGAATGACAGTACCCGTATTGAAGACGTGATTCCGGTACTCACTGTCGACCGGATTGCCCAGTATGTGTCCAGTAAAGGGGCACATCGGCAACGTCTGATCAAACGTGTGGTCAATAATCCTGCCTTCTCCGCAATGATCTCGCAACTGATCCAGCACGCCATTCAGGATTATATGGAAAACTCCATGCTGGCCAAACGGGTGCCGGGGGTTAGCCAGTTTATGAAGATGGGCAAATCCATGTTAGAAAGCGTGACGGATGCCAATCTGCAAAGCACGATTGCCTTTTACCTGCAGCGGAATATTCTGAAACTCAGCCAATTGAGTGAACATGTGCTGAACCAGCATTTTGATCAGGACAAGCTGTATCATTTTCAGGCTAACCTCTGGCACAAAATCAAAGGCCTGCCCTTGCATGTCTTACGTGATTATATCGAGGTCAAAGATTTACCGCAGACGGTTGGTCTAGCGCATGAAATCTGGGAACATCTGCGCCAGACCGATTATATGCGACAGCAACTGCATGATGGGTTATATACCTGGTATGTCCGCAACCAAGAACGTCGTCTGGATGTGCTGTTACGCGATCTGAATATTGATGAAGCCTTGGTACAGCGGGAACTGCAACAGCTCCTGCATCCTGTCCTAGAACAGATGATTTCAAGCCAGTACTTACGAACGCGGGCACGACATTATCTGGAAAAATTTTATTATTCTGATGCAGCCCAGCAGATTTTGAGCAGTCAACCCGCGCCTCACTGACAATTCACTTATTTTAACAACTCGTTTTAGCCATAAAAAAAGACCTTAGAAAAGGTCTTTTTTTATGGCCATGGGCTTATTTGAAATAAGCACCTTCAGACTGGCTATGGTCGGTTTGGTCCACGACACGCATCAATTCAGGCACGTGTTGTTTCAGTGTTGTTTCAACCCCTTGCTTTAAGGTGATGTCGATCGAAGAACAGCCCTGACAACCACCGCCAAATTTAACCACTGCAGTCAAACCATGTTCAGCATCTTCAACCACTTCCACGAGTGCACAGTTACCACCATGCCCTGCAAGACCCGGGTTGATTTCGGCCTGTAACACATAGGTAATACGTTCTTCAACTGACGCATCCGGCCCTACACGTGGTACTTTAGAGTTTGGGGCACGGAAAGTAAGTTGGCCGCCAAAACGGTCTTTGTTATAGTCAATCACGGCATCTTTTAGATACGGAATGGATGGCGTATCGATAAATGCAGGGAAATCTGGATATTCTTGCTTATAATCGGTTGGCACGACTTCTTCTGGTGCACTGTAAGCCATGCAGCATTCAGCACGTGGTGTACCCGGGTTTTCAACAAAGATACGAACGCCGATTCCCGGAGTATTCTGTTTGGCAAGCAAATCACGCAAATACTCTTGTGCAGTTGGAGTAATGAGTACGTTTGGGATTTCTTCTGCAACTGCAGCGTTGGTGTTCTCAGTCGACATAGCAATAATTCCTCAAGCTGAAGTTAGTATTTTAACTGAAGATGCGGAATTTTTAAAAAAAATCAACTAAATTTGTCGGATTTATGCTGAAAGTTCAATCTTTATATGGATTTAATGGCATGATGCAAGGCAAAACATGAAATCTAGATTGGGGTTATATGCTGGATTTGCCTTTTAATCACACCGTCACGATTATTCTGATCACAGTTATTGTATCTTTATTGGCCTTTAATAATCGCGTGCTGATGAACCGCTTGATCTTCTGGCCACCCGCCATGCAGCGTGGACAATATGACCGTTTTATCACCCATGGTTTTGTCCATGCAGACGGCGCTCACCTGCTGTTTAATATGATCACGCTGTTTTTCTTTGGCAGTATCATCGAAAGCTTTTACCGTCAGTATTTTTATGATTTGGGCTTTGTGCTGTTCTATCTGGGCGGGCTGATTTTTGCCATTCTGCCGAGTTATCTACAACACAAAAACGACGTGCACTGGGCCAGCTTGGGTGCATCAGGCGCGGTTTCAGCCGTCCTGTTTGCCTATATCCTGTTTGAACCGTGGAAACTGATTTTTGTATTCTTTATTCCCGTGCCTGCGATTATTTTTGCAGTGTTATATGTAGCGTATAGCATCTGGTCAGGCAAACGTGGCAACAGCAACATTAACCATAGTGCGCATCTATGGGGAGCCACGTATGGGGTCATCATGACGATCATCATTGAACCACGGTTAATCGGCCACTTCCTGAATAAACTCCTGCAAATCCCTTTTTAACTTTTCCCATCCGTTGAGCCGTCTAGCCTGTTCATGAGCAGCGGCTCGACTACATCTATCAATGTCTCGTTACATCGCTTTATCAGCTCTACATTTCTTGACAGATTTTGGTAGTTCATGCCTGTTCACAATCGCATTTGGGATAGATAATGAATTGATATAGATATTCAAACTGATTATTGGCGAGATTCTTTGCATGTCCAGTTCTTTAGACGGCCTACAATTCCCCATTGACCCGGAAACCCATAAAACCAGTACCTCGCAAACCGGCAAGGACATTGTGGCTGAGGCATTATCAATCGTCGATCACAAGACCTCTCAACAGACCTTACAGGAACAAAACTGGCGTAAGCACTATCCACGCTATTTTCATGCCTTAGTCAAACACGGCATTCAGAGCAGCCATAATGCCATCACGATTGCCCAACAAGGCTTGCATAAAGCCCATCACAGTTTTGTCTTTTACCGCAAAGGCGAAGCGCATTTGCTGAAAGATCTCATGCAGCTACCGCATGACACATTGCACCAAGTCGAAATTCACGGCAAAAGTACAGCAGCACCGGAGTGGTACATTCCCTACCACGGACAAAAATTACAGGGACAGGCGTTACTGGATCAGCTGCAACGCTGGCAAGATGCCGGGGTCATCGAAGCCAGTCATGCGGATGCCTTGCGTCAGGTGAATGCCCATCCTGAATGGCTCGATCTCTCCGACCGAACCTTGGTGCTGTTTGGTGCTGGTTCTGAGGCAGGACCACTGACCTGGCTGTCAAAATGGAAAGCCAATATCGTGGCAGTTGATCTGCCGAATGCCAAAGTTTGGGAACGTATTCTGAAAACCATTGATGCGGGTAATGCAAGGTTAATTGCGCCAAGTGCCCAAGCAGTGAAAGAGGATAGCAGCACAGCCGAGTTAAAAAACCAACTGGGTGCTAATCTGCTGACTCAAACACCGGAAATTGCCCACTGGCTAGGCCAGTTCTCACAGCCACTGGATTTAGCCGCAATTGCTTATCTGGACGGTGAAAAACATGTGCGGGTCGCCATGGCAATGGACAGTATCATGCAGGCGGTGAGTGAACAGAAACCCGACACCAGTTTGATGTTTATGTGTACCCCAACCGATGTCTATGCAGTGCCGAAAGAAGTCACCGAGGCGGCAAAAGATAAACTCAAACAACGTTCAGCTATACAAAAACTCCTGACCAAAGGGGTGTCCACATTATCTTTACAGCGTTTTTTCCAGAAAAATCCGCAGCAACTGATTCACTCCGAAAATGGTCAAGACTACGGGATTGCGGACTGTCTGGTGCTTGAACAAGGCCCCAATTACGCACTGGCCAAACGCCTGCAACAATGGCGTGCCATTCTCGCACGTCATCATGGACAGACTGTCAGCATTAACATTGCCCCATCCACCACCACTCATTCCGTCACCAAAAATCCTTTGCTCAAAGCAGCCTTTAATGGCGCACAGTTATTTGATGTAGAAGCCTTTCATCCAGAAACCACCAATGCCATGATGGCAGCGCTCTGGATTCACGATTTAAGAAATCCTGCTTCAGTGGCACATCCAGAAACTCCTCTGGAGCATCCTCTGGAGTTGATCATGTCTGGCGCCAACCATGGTGGTTTATGGCGTGTGGCCTACCTGGCACGGACGGCCCTGCCGTTTGCCGCCCTGTACGGGTTCGGTCAGGAATACCTGCCATTAAAAAAAGCACTGCGCAAACTGAAAAAATAAAATTGATCACCATAAAAAAAGCTTTGCCGAGGCAAAGCTTTTTTTATTATAGGTTTTATTGCGAATTAAACGAACTGCAGGAACAACCAGTACAAGCCACCCGATAAACAGATGGTTGCAGGCAAGGTAAAGATCCAGGCTGAGAGGATGGTTCTTACCGTTGCGAAGTTCAAACCAGACTTATTGGCCACCATCGTACCGGCAACCGCACTGTTCAAAACATGGGTTGTCGATACTGGCATCCCTAAGCCGTCTGCCGCTGCAATCGTGGTCATCGCCACAAGTTCCGCCGACATCCCTTGACCATAGGTCATGTGGTTTTTACCAATACGCTCACCGACGGTAACCACAATACGCTTCCAGCCCACCATGGTTCCAAGACCCAACGCTAAAGCAACTGCAACTTTTACCCAGGTCGGGATGTATTGCAGGAATGAATCCAGGTTGTCACGATAGTCTTCTACCACCTTGTCTTGTTGTTCATTCAACTTAGGTAAGGCTTTTGCTTTATCCAGACGTTTGAAGGCGGTCGTACTCAAATACATGTCGTTACGGATTTCCGCAACCTGTGCTTCAGGAATATCTTTCAGACTGCGGTAATCACCGACGCGCTCACCCAAATGGTTCGTCAAACTGGCCAAAGCGGGAACCACTTCAGGGTTGACTTGTTTCGTCTGGATGTATTTGGTCAATACGTCACGGGCTTTTTCATCGGCCATCTGGTCATGCTGGGCATAAAGAACAGTCGCCGTTTGTGCAGACAATTTTTCAAAAGACTGCAGATGCTGGTTGTCCAGATTCTTGTTTAATGAATACGCCATTGGTACCAAACCGATCAGAATCAACATGATCAGGCCCATACCTTTTTGACCATCGTTTGAACCATGCGCAAAGCTCACACCAGTACAGGTGAAAATCAGCAAGGCACGAATGAGTGGTGGTGGTGGCTTATTGCCTTCAGGTGGCTGGAACAGTTCCAACTGACGTTTGAAAATGGTTTTCACCAGCAAGAACACAATTGCAGCAAAACCGAAACCGATCAGTGGCGAGAACAACAATGCCTTACCCACCTTCATCACCTGATCCATATCCACACCACTAGCACCGCCGGTAGTATTCAACAGGTAATTCATCACCCCTACACCCAGAATCGAACCAATCAGGGTATGCGAACTCGATGCTGGAATGCCAAGGAACCAAGTTCCCAAGTTCCACAGAATCGCGGCGATCAGCATGGCAAAAACCATGGCAAAACCAGCACCACTGCCAACATTCATAATCAGTTCGACAGGCAACAGCGCGATAATTCCGTAAGCAACCGCACCACTGGCGATCATGACCCCAAGAAAGTTACAGAAACCGGCCCACATGACGGCAACAGGTGCAGGCAACGCATTGGTATAAATCACGGTTGCGACTGCGTTCGCCGTGTCATGGAAACCATTCACGAACTCAAAGCCCAAAGCGATCAGTAATGCCGTCGCTAATAGGATAACGGAATATAAGCTAAGCGCCGGTACATGAGAAAGGTCCGCACTCATCTGAAACGCGATATAAATCAACGTTGAAATGATGATTGCAAGAAACACCGGCATAAAGAATTTCGGTGTTGGGACATGCACATTCGTCGACCGTGTGGCGGATTGACCGGCTGAGTCTTGACGTGGAGAAGTATTCTGATTCATGCAGATAGCATTTAAAGGACAATAAAATGCCCTTATTGTTAAATTAAATTATGACAATTATATGACAAAAAGCTGTCATATAACGCCCTTTTTTAACAATTGCATTAATTTTGACTGTCATCCCACTGGATTGGACTATTCGTTATTCAACTTTAGAAAGTTCATCGAGTTTTAAATGGGATGTGACCGCTACAACAGCGGAAAAACATGCATCTGAATCAGCTCTATAACATGCTCAACCATGAAGAAGATGAGCGGAATATACGAATTCAATATTGCAGTTTGATGAAAAAACCGACGTGAATGCTTTGATTTGCAAGCGTCTAGCCCTGCCACCTCTTGCAAGCCATAAAAATCCGGATGAAACCTGCTATAATGCCGACCATTTTACATCCATCTGCACTGGGGTTCCTTATGTCCACGCTTGCCACCCTAAAAGAGCTTCTCGCCAAACGTATCCTGATTATTGATGGTGCCATGGGAACCATGATCCAACGCCATCAACTGGAAGAAGCTGACTACCGGGGTGAGCGTTTTTCCGACTGGGCGCATGACCTGAAAGGCAACAACGACCTGTTGGTTCTAACCCAACCGCAAATTATTCAAGGTATTCACGAAGCCTATCTGGATGCCGGTGCAGACATCATTGAAACCAACAGCTTTAACGGCACCCGCGTTTCCATGTCTGATTACCACATGGAAGACCTGGTACCAGAAATCAACCGTGAAGCCGCGCGTATTGCCAAAGCAGCCTGTGAAAAATACTCGACGCCGGACAAACCGCGTTTTGTCGCAGGTGTCTTGGGACCCACTTCACGGACCTGTTCGATTTCACCGAACGTCAACGATCCAGCCTTCCGTAACATCACCTTTGATGAACTGAAAGAAAACTATATCGAAGCAGCGCATGCGCTGATCGAAGGTGGCGCGGATATCCTGCTGATCGAAACCGTGTTTGACACCTTGAACTGTAAAGCCGCAATCTTTGCGGTAAAAGAAGTGTTCAAGCAAATCGGTTATGAACTGCCATTGATGATTTCCGGCACCATTACCGATGCTTCAGGCCGTACCTTAACTGGTCAAACGGCGGAAGCCTTCTGGAACTCGGTGCGTCATGGTGATCTTTTGTCGATCGGCTTTAACTGTGCACTCGGTGCAGATGCAATGCGCCCGCACGTCAAAACTGTTGCCGATGTCGCTGATGTGTTTGTTTCTGCGCACCCGAATGCCGGTTTGCCAAATGCTTTTGGTGGTTATGACGAAACACCGGAGCAAACCGCAGCCTTCCTGAAAGAATTTGCCGAAAGCGGTCTGATCAACATCACCGGTGGTTGTTGTGGTACCACACCGGATCACATTCGTGCGATCTACAATGCCGTGAAAGATATTGCACCGCGCCAGATTCCAGACATCAAACCAGCTTGTCGTCTCAGTGGTTTAGAACCGTTTAACATTTTTGACGACTCGCTGTTTGTGAACGTTGGTGAACGAACCAATGTCACCGGTTCAAAAAAATTCCTGCGTCTGATCCGTGAAGAAAATTTTGCCGAAGCCCTCGATGTTGCACGTCAACAGGTGGAAAGCGGTGCACAGATCATCGACATCAACATGGATGAAGGCATGCTCGATTCGCAACATGCGATGGTGCATTTCCTGAATCTGGTCGCATCTGAGCCGGATATTTCCCGTGTACCAATCATGATTGACTCCTCAAAATGGGAAATCATTGAAGCCGGCCTGAAATGCGTGCAAGGTAAACCGGTCGTCAACTCGATTTCCCTGAAAGAAGGCTATGATGAGTTTGTCGAAAAAGCGCGCCTGTGCCGCCAGTATGGTGCAGCAATTATCGTGATGGCCTTTGATGAAAAGGGTCAGGCCGATACCGCTGAGCGTAAACGTGAAATCTGTAAACGTTCTTATGACGTATTGGTCAACGAAGTCGGTTTTCCATCGGAAGACATCATCTTTGACCCGAACGTATTTGCCGTCGCGACCGGTATTGAAGAACACAACAACTACGCCGTGGACTTCATCGAAGCAACTGGCTGGATCAAGCAAAACCTGCCGAATGCGATGATTTCTGGGGGTGTCTCCAACGTCTCGTTCTCGTTCCGTGGTAATGAGCCGGTACGTGAAGCCATTCACTCGGTGTTCCTCTACCATGCCATCAAGCAAGGCATGACCATGGGCATTGTCAACGCCGGACAGATGGCGATTTATGATGACATTCCACAAGAACTGAAAGAAGCTGTTGAAGATGTCATTCTGAACCGCAATCAGGGTGAAAGCGGTCAGGATGCGACAGAAAAACTGCTGGAAGTGGCAGAACAATACCGTGGTCAGGCCGGTGCACAAAAAGCCGTTGAAAACCTAGAATGGCGTAACCAGTCCGTCGAAAAACGTCTGGAATATGCGTTAGTGAAAGGGATTACCACGTTCATTGATGAAGATACCGAAGAGGCACGTCTCAAAGCCAAACGCCCACTGGATGTGATCGAAGGCCCATTGATGGATGGTATGAACGTGGTCGGCGACCTGTTTGGTGCCGGCAAGATGTTCCTGCCACAGGTAGTGAAATCTGCCCGTGTCATGAAACAGGCGGTGGCTTGGCTCAACCCGTACATCGAAGCGGAAAAAACTGCCGGTGAGACCAAAGGTAAAGTGCTGATGGCCACGGTGAAAGGTGACGTACACGACATTGGGAAAAACATTGTTGGCGTGGTCCTCGGCTGTAATGGCTACGACATTGTTGACCTCGGCGTGATGGTCCCTGCCGAGAAGATTCTGCAAACTGCGATTGACGAGAAGGTTGATATTATCGGTCTGTCCGGTTTGATTACCCCATCGCTCGATGAAATGGTCTTTGTTGCCAAAGAAATGCAGCGTAAAGGCTTCAAGATTCCACTATTGATTGGTGGTGCAACCACTTCCAAAGCGCATACCGCTGTCAAAATTGATCCACAATATCAAAATGATGCCGTGATTTATGTGGCAGATGCCTCACGTGCCGTGGGTGTCGCAACCAGCTTGTTGTCGAAAGACATGAAAGCCGATTTCGTGGCTCAACATCGTGCCGAATATGCCAAGGTCCGTGAACGGATTGCCAACAAGCAACCAAAAGCAGCCAAACTGTCTTATGCTGAATCGATTGAAAATGGTCTGAAAATTGACTGGACCCAAGGTGAACTGGCGCAACCAAAATTGATTGGGACGCAGGTGATCACCCAGTATCCTCTTGAGACACTGGTGAAATATTTTGACTGGACGCCATTCTTTATTTCCTGGAGTCTGGCGGGTAAATTCCCGCAAATCCTGCAGGATGAGATTGTCGGTGAAGCAGCGACGGATTTGTACAATCAGGCCCAAGTGATGCTAAAAGACATCATCGAAAATAAACGTTTCGATGCACGTGCCGTCTTTGGCATCTACCCGGCCAAACGTACCGCTGCGGATACCGTAACCGTCTATGATGAAGCGGGACAAGCCACCCATCATTTTGAACATTTGCGTCAGCAATCCGATAAAGTCACCGGTAAGCCGAACTTGTCTTTAGCGGACTTTATTGCCCCTGAAACTGCTGATCAGCAGGATTATCTGGGTGGCTTTACCGTATCGATCTTTGGTGCAGAAGAAATGGCCCATGAATTCAAAGCCAAAGGTGATGACTATTCTGCCATTCTGGTGCAATCACTCGGGGACCGTTTTGCTGAAGCCTTTGCTGAACATCTGCATGAACGCATCCGTAAAGAGTTCTGGGGTTATCAACCGGATGAACAACTGTCCAATGAAGAGTTGATCAAGGAAAAATACGTCGGTATCCGCCCTGCCCCGGGCTATCCGGCGTGCCCAGAGCATTCGGAAAAAGCAGTGTTGTTTGACTGGTTAGGTTCAACCGACAAGATCGGCACACAGCTCACTTCGAGTTTTGCGATGTGGCCACCTTCAAGTGTCAGCGGTTTCTATTATGCCCACCCAGAATCCCAGTACTTCAATGTCGGTAAAATCTCTCAAGACCAGCTTGAGGACTATGCCAAACGTAAAGGCTGGACTCTGGATGAAGCCAAACGCTGGCTGGCACCAAATCTCGATGATTCAATTGATGCTTAAGGCAGTATAAAAAAATCCCCTCAAATGAGGGGATTTTTTTATGATGGCTAACGATTCAAAGCTTATTCATCACGAGTTTTAACATCAAACAATTCAATTTCAAAAATAAGATTGGAATTGGCCGGAATGATATTGCCCATCTTGCGCTCACCATAAGCCAAATGGGACGGTACGATCAATTTACGTTTACCGCCGACCTTCATCCCCATAATGCCCTGATCCCAGCCTTTAATCACGCGGCCAGTACCAATCACACATTCAAAATAATTACCGCGGTCAATGGAAGAGTCGAACTTGGTGCCATCTTCCAACCAGCCAGTATAATGTGTGGTAATCAGCGCACCTTTGACCGCTTCTTTACCTTCACCTACTTTTAAATCAATAATCTGTAATTCATTCGACATGACATGATCCTGTTTCTATCAACCGGCAAATCATGTGGCCGGTACGGGGTTCAATTTTGAGAGATTATAGCCTGTCGCGATGAATATCCGCGTAAAATTGACTGGTTGAGGCTGAATTAGTATTCCAGCTCTCTCACATCGGGATCATTCAGTAAAAATTCGATCAATTTTTTATGGTTGCTGGCTCGTCCCTGTAAAAACCAGTGACCGGTAATGCTGGTTTCGGTTTTATGCTGCACCCCGCGCTCGATCCGCATGTGGAACTGCTTAAACACCGCCTCATAATGATGTAAGGTTTCCTGCTGATAGGCACAGACAATTTTATAGTCACGTTGCATATTCAGCTCGGCGATCCAGTCCTGAATATAAATCATCAGAATCAGTACGATGAGCACCACCACCGCAGTGAGGACACTCAACAAAACATAACCCGCTCCGGTCGCAATGCCTAAAGCAGCAACCATCCAGATGGTCGTGGCCGTGGTAATGCCCGAGATATGATTTTCTTCTTTGAAGATCACGCCCGCACCGATAAAACCAAGGCCAGTCAGAATGTTGGCAGCCAAACGGTCCGGATTATTGACGCCGATCTTGATCGACATAATGGTAAACAGACAGGAAGCCAGACTGACCATAATCATGGTACGCAAGCCAGCAGACTTGTTACGATATTCGCGTTCTGCGCCAATCACCGCACCGATCAGCAAGGCAATCAATAAATGATAAAGGTCGGCATTCATTGATTTCTCTCCTTGACTGATAATGCTGTATTCTTTTATATGCCTGCTAAACTATTGTTGCAAGTCAATTTTTTCAGGCTATTACTACATGACGGAAGTCTGTTTTATTTCAGTTGGGTCCACTCAACCGTGACTTGTCCTTGATCGCTGAGGAGCGTCCATTCCCCATCCAGAATATTCAGCTGTAACTGCATGGTTCGTTCACAAAGGTCGGTTAAAGCCTGAGTAGTCTTCTCACTCAATGCCCAGACACTCAAATTATTCAGCGTTTTCAGCTTGCTGCTTTTTTTCCACCAGTCATCCACTTGACTGCCATAAGCGACCACTGCCACTTGCTGGCAACGACTACTGGCTTTTTTCACTTTATCTTCGGCAGGGCAACCGACTTCAATCCATTTTTCCAACTGGCCAGTCAGGTCTTTTTGCCACAAGGCCGGTTCATCGGTTTCAAACAAATCTTTGGTAAATTCTAGACGTTCATCGGCAAAACGAGCATAAGCCAGGATTCTCACCATCAAACGTTCAATGGTCTCCGAAGGGTGCAATGCCAGGGTCAGTTGATAATCCGCATAAATATGCTGATCCATATCAGCAATATTCAGATCCGCTTTATAAATGGTTGCTTTGAGCGCCATGACAGATGTTTACCTAAGCATTAAAAATGGCGCTCAGCATAACAAAAGCCCGATCAGAACGCAGCAGCAATTCCGCATGTTTACTGCCACAAAAGCTTGTCGGTTCAAATCACTTGACATTTAACTGCAAGGCGAGCAGTTGCTGCTCGAAATTCTGCCAGTCACGCTCATCCGGCACGATCACCTCGATACGGTTATCAATTCCTTCATCGCCGGACTTGTAATTAAACTGGGCCGGATTGAAATTGAAGTACATCCAGCCCTGGTTGGTATTGAAGATCGCCTTGATGCGCAGCCAGTCTTTCTGATGACAGAGCAAATCGAGTAAAGGTAAAAAATCAAATTGCCAGTTTTTCGGCAGTTTCCAGCCCGCTACACTATAACCCTGAGCAGTCTCCACATAGTGATAAGGCAACTGCTTGATTTCGACCTTTTGCTCTGCCGTATTTGAACTTGCTCGTTGCAGTTTCAACAGAGGTTGCACCTTGCGCTGCGTTCCGACATACGGCAGATCGATCTCAGCCAAATCCAGCTGGCCATGTGCACTGCTCAGCCAGCGCTGAGCATAAGCTTGATATTCCTGTTTTAATTCATCCAGTGCCTGATCATCAGCAAACGTCATTTGATCCTGATGGGAAACCACCACAATTTGCGCGGCTTTCAGCTGATCTGCATACAGGTTGTGTTTGACCCAATCATGATCATGCAGGCGTGATCCATCCACCACTGTCACCAAAGCCCGTATGGCCAAGGTTTGCTGCCAGTGAGGTTCGGTCAGCTGTTCCAGCAATTGTGCAGGATGCCCCAATCCGGTCGGCTCGATAAACAGGCGGGTGGGTTTACTTTCAGCCAGCAAGCGTGACAAAGCAATTTGCATCGGTAGCTGACTGCTACAACACAAGCAACCGCCCAGTAATTCTTTCACGGCATAGCCTTGATCCTGTGGCAAAAGCTGCTGATCCACCCCGATCTGGCCAAATTCATTCATTAAAATGGCCCAGGTTTCACCCTCTGGTTTTTGGCTGAGCAGATGCTGCAGTACAGTCGTCTTCCCTGCCCCTAAAAAACCCGAAATAATATGTGTTGGAATGGCGTTGTTTGCACTGACAAGTTTCAAGAAAATCCCCACATGTTGAGTTTATTTTTGCTCACCGGTGTTCTACGGCTTCGACCTGATGTTGCAAAAAACACAGCGTTTTGCCGTATTCTTCCTGAGATGAACATTCGCAGATCACCTTTCATTACCGTAGCGTTGATCATACGTGAAAATCCGGAGGACACAGCTGAAAAATTCTAAAATCATCTGTTCAGAAGTTTCATCTTTCTTCCCCCCATCTCACAGCATCCCTATGATAGAAATGAACAATCATAGAATCTCTCCAAATGATGACATAAATAAAAATTAATCATTAATATTCATAAATTTATATCAATAAAACCACCCTGAAGTGTTTTTTTTCTTGCTTGTTATCCACTATGGCATAGCTTGTCTAAGACCCTCTCTTCAACCTTAATAGGCGGGTGAAAGATGAATAAAGGGATCTTTGCTGTGAGTTCAAATCAAGTTAATTACACAACTGAAGTCGCCATTCTGGGTGCAGGTCCAGTCGGTTTAACCATTGCCAACTACCTGAGTAAACAGAGTGTAGAAGTTACCGTCATTGAACAATTGGATGACCTGATTGACTATCCTCGTGCGATCGGGATTGATGACGAAGCCTTGCGTACCATTCAGTCGCTCGGTTTGATTGAGCAGGTTTTGCCCCATACGACACCAAACCATGCGATGCGTTTCCTGACCCCGAAAGGTCGCTGTTTTGCGGATATCCAGCCGATGACCCGTGAATTTGGCTGGTCGCGTCGTAATGCCTTTATTCAGCCGCAGGTTGACCGTGTTTTGTTGAATGGCCTGGCACAGTATCCAAAAACACAGGTTCTATTTTCACGTCATGTCAGTGAATTCCAGCAGGACCACGAAGGTGTCACCTTAAAGCTCCAGAATAAAGACCAGCAGCAAGAAGCGGTACGGGCCAAATATCTGATCGCCTGTGATGGTGGTAACTCATATATTCGTCGTACTTTAAATATTGGTTTTGAAGGTAAAACTGCACCAAACCAGTGGATCGTGATTGATGTCGCCAATGACCCATTAGCGACCCCACACATTTACCTGTGCTGTGACCCGGTACGTCCTTATGTGTCTGCCGCATTGCCTCATGCTATCCGCCGTTTCGAATTTATGGTCATGCCTGGCGAGACTCAGGAAGAACTCAGCAAACCGGAAAATATCAGCAAGTTACTCTCCAAGGTCTTGCCAAATACCCATAATATTGAAGTGATCCGTCAACGTGTCTATACCCACAATGCACGTATTGCAGACAAGTTCCGTGTCGACCGCATTTTGCTGGCCGGTGATGCAGCACACATCATGCCGGTATGGCAAGGTCAAGGCTATAACAGCGGTATGCGTGATGCTTTCAACTTGGCTTGGAAAGTCGCCCTAGTCGTCAAAGGTGTTGCAACGCCAGATCTATTAGACTCCTATCAGGTGGAGCGTAAAGATCATGCCAAAGCGATGATTGATCTTTCAGTGATGGCCGGTCATGTCTTGGCTCCACCGAAGAAATGGCAAGGTTTTGTGCGTGACGGCGTTTCCTATGTCTTAAATTACATTCAGCCGATTAAACGCTATCTACTCGAAATGCGTTTCAAACCGATGCCTAAATACCATGACGGTGCCTTGGTTGCAGATACAGCCAACAAAAACTCACCGGTCGGTAAGATGTTTATCCAGCCTCAAGTCAAGCTGGAATCAGGTGAAACCGTACTGCTCGATGAAGTCATCGGCAATGATTTTGCAGTCATCGCCTGGGGTGTCAATCCAAAATGGGGCATCAGCCCAAGCACCATGCAAAAATGGCAGAAACTGGGTGTAAAATTTATTCAGGTTCTACCGGCAGTACAGTTAGACAATACGCAACGTGAGAAAATTGAGGGTGTTATCACCATTGGCGATATCGGAACCGAAATCCGCAGCTGGTTTGGTCAAACCAACCAGTCGATTGTAATTCTCCGTCCAGACCGTTTTGTCGCGGCACTGGCCATTCCTCAGACGCTGGATCACACCAGCCAGCAACTGTTTGCCAAGTTGCATCTTAAATAAGTCCCTGTTGACGACGTTAAACCACTCTACGGAGTGGTTTTTTTATTGGCCGTCAAAAATAAACCCCACATGTGTGGGGTCTAGTCAATGCATTCTCATCAGGAGGCAAAAAAGTCGACATGAAACTGTTCTTTCAAGATTTTCAGAATCAGCTCAATCGCTTTATGTTTTTTTCCAGCACGATAACTGGCGTACAGACCAATCATTGGTAACGGTTCAATAGTATTTTTCACCACGATTTTATCACCAAGCAAAGGAATCACGTAGGCAGGCACCAGACTCCATCCAACCCCCATCCCCACCAGATTGACATTTAATAAAATGTTGGTGGAATGCTGTACCACATTCACCTTGATTTTTTCCTGTTGAAGAAATGCCTGAATGACCTTGTACAATTGTGGCGATGACTTCTCATCACTGATAATAAAATCCTGCTGATTAAAACTCTTGATACTGACATGACGCTGAGCAGCGAATGGCGAAGCCTTCGGCATAATCAGGGTTAAAGGTTCACGGAAAATCAGCACGTGTTCCAGCTCATCGCAATCATCCACATAGCGGGTGAAGGCAATATCAATTTCACCCCGTTTCAGTGCCTGTAACTGCTCAGCATCAGTCAAGCTATGGAAATCAATCTTCAGCTCCGGAAAATGGGCACGGATATTTGGCATGATGTAGGGGAAAATTTTCATCTCGGCCACAGGTACAAAGCCGATATGCAATTGCTCTTTCTGCTGACTTTCCACCTGACGTGCGGCCTGAACGGCTTTTTCTGCATGTTCCAGACTCAGCAGCGCTTCTTTTAAAAAGGCTTCGCCTGCTTCAGTCAATTCAACCTTGCGATTGGAACGCAGTAGCAGCTGCACCCCCACTTCATGCTCCAGATCCTTGATTTGCTGACTCAAAGAAGGCTGCACCGTATACATTTTCTGTGCCGCCCGGGTAAAGTTCAGTGTTTCGGCCACCGCAACAAAATAGCGTAAATGTCGTAATTCCATCTTCTCCCACTCCCTTTTAGGCTTTTGCTAAACGGCTGGCCACCGTCGCTTTGTATAACAGCACGGTAAGAAGTACCAGCACTGCACATAAGGCATAGGTACTTTCAAAACCAAAACGTGCGATCACCAGTCCCAACACGACCGATCCCACCGCCATCCCGAGATCAAACAAGGTGAAAAAGGTGGAAATAGCATGTCCCATCCGTTCTTTCGGCACCGCCTGAATCGCCAGGGTTTGAAAACATGGAAATAATGAACCATATCCAATCCCGATAAACACTGCAGATAACCATAGAATCCATTGATTGCTCATCATGCTCACGGTGAATAGGCCCAAGGCAAAAAACAGGAATGACGGGTAAATCACGGCACTCGGACCTTTGCGGTCATAAATTTTGCCAATCCAGGGACGAACCACAATCATCGAGATCGCAAACACAATAAAGAACAGACTGGTATAGGCCAACAAATGCTTGCTTTCACTATAGGCCGTAATAAAGCTCATAATGCTGGAATAGGCAAAAGAAGTCACCAAGGCCACAAAACCGATCGGTACGGCACGCGTTTCAATAATGTGGTGCCAACTAAATTTAGGGCGGACTTCATCTTGCGACAAAATTACAGGTTGGACATGTTCTTGGACTGGAATCATCAGACAAAAAATAAAACTTAACGCGATAATTCCGGTCAGCACGGCAAATAAGGTCGTAAAATTACTGTATTGCACCACGGTCAAGGCAATTAACGGCCCGAATACCACTGCCAGATTGGTGGACATCACATAATAGCCCATGCCCTCACCTTTACGCTGTTCTGGAATAAACTCGTTGGCAATCGGCACCGTGACCGTCGTTAACACACTGAACCAGATGCCATGTACAAAGCGGATGGCCAGTAGCGCCAACATGCTGTCAACAAACAGATAGCCCAAAGCCAACAACATAAACATTGCGGATGAAGCCAAGAAGGCTTTTTTCTTACCGACTTTTTCAATGATCAACCCTGAAAAAGGACGAATGGCAATGGAAGAAACCAGAAACAGAGTCAGTGCCAATCCGGCCTGACTCACCGTACCCCCCAATGCTTTCATAATGTAAATCGGCAAGATGGTTAACAAGGCATAGTAATAAATAAACAGGAACAGGTTTGTCGCCACACATAATAAAAATGAGCGGTTCCACAACTTTTCAGCAGTCGCAGTGGACATGGGAGATCTCAACTTGCACAAATGGGAGAAGACTTAAGGCAATAAAACCGGTTGCAGCACGAGATCAACCAAGGCCTCAATATAGGCGTGATCCGGCATGCGGTTAAAAAAGATAATCTGGTAATGGATGGGCCCGTATAAGGTATCCAGCATCAGTTCAAATGGATAATCGGCCCGGATTTCACCACGCTGAATGGCCAGCTCAATCAGTTTGCGTGTCTGTTCACGGCGCGGCAGTAAATACTGCTTAAAAAACTCACCTGCCGCTTCACGATTCTCAGCCATCACAACCAATAACGCACGGCCCACCTGATGGTTCAATGCGGCAGAGAGCTTGAGCAGCTGTTGATTCAAGTTATATTTCAGGCTGGCAGTAAAATCCAGTTCAAAGACCGAAGCGGTTTGTTGTTTAAAAGCATCCAGCACCAGATCGGATTTGTGTTTCCACCAGCGGTAAATGGTGGATTTCCCCACTCCGGCCCGTGCCGCCACATCCTCAATCGTAAGGTGTGCATAGTCATATTGCTGTAAAGCCGCCAATACAGCATCTAAAATGAGCTGCTTGCGGCGTGAGCATTTTTCAATTTCTGTCATGGGTGAATAAATTTCGAAACGATACGTTTCGTTTTATTGTAGAGCAAGTTTTTACAGAACACTAGCTTTTAAAGGATCAGTGTTAAATTTCAGGCATAAAAAAAGACCTTCTCATGAAGGCCTTTTTTAGAAATCTACAGTGCTTTAAGATTGCACAGCACTCTTTTTATGGATACTGCAAGACGGATGGTGATTTTCCTGCAAGCGTAGCACCTTACGTTGTTCAGCGGCTTCAAAACGGCAACGTTTCCAGTCATTATCCAAGTTTAATGCAGGTACTTCACGTGGTTTACGGTCTTCATCCACCGCAACCATGGTGAAATAGCAGCTGTTGGTATGGCGTACGGTACGTTTTTGAATATTTTGCGCTTCGACACGGATGCCGATTTCCATCGAAGTACGACCGACGTGGTTGACACTGGCCAAGAAGGTCACCAACTCACCAACATAGATCGGTTCTTTAAATGTCACTTTATCCACTGACAAAGTCACCACATAACTACCTGAATAGCGGCTGGCACACGCATAAGCCACCTGATCAAGTAACTTTAAAATTGTTCCCCCATGCACATTCCCTGAGAAATTTGCCATATCTGGCGTCATAAGAATGGACATTGTTAACTCGGACTGATCGTCCAGGATCTGGGTAAGTTGATCTAAAGGGGACATGGTTGACGAGGCTCAATTCAATAATAAGGAAATACTGCTTTAGTATTATATCTTTTTTCCTTTAAAAAACATGTGAAATCCTAAAAATTGTCATCATCATTTCTTATTCTTTTCATACTATTGTTCAGAAAAATATATAAAAAGACTATAAAAATAAAACCAACTATTTGATTTTTATTTGTTATTTTAATATAGATTAAAAATAATACAATTAAATCCAACAATCTGCTGCATGGCATGAGAGATGGCTTTATTGACTCAAGCATTCTCTATATTGCAGGTAAATACTCAACACCAGCGTTTTTCACTTCTAAAATAATTGACCCTGTCTCGCATTTTTAATTCAACAAGAGTCAGCGCTGAGGATGAACGATCGAACAAGAAATCATGCTGCGCTCTATGGATGATGACTATCCTGTGCAGTGTTTTTACCCGTCAATCACACACAACATCTCGGCAGTAATATCACTGTAGTGTAAGACATTGTTGTCATCTAAACGTGCTTGGATCTGGAAAGAACCATCCGGATTCATCTTGATCACTTCAAACTGCAGATGCTCCATCATCGCCAGTTTGACCTTTTGACCGATTTGGATATTCTTCATGATTGAACCTGTTTGTTAATGTCTTGATATTATGCAGATTCAATACATCATGGGTTTTTCATGAGCCGTTTTAAACCGCATGGTGGATAGTGAAAAGTATAAACAGGTTATTGCTCAGGGTAAATATAAGCGCATGCATATGAATAAAAAGCATACCTGCAAGAAAGCCAACATGCAGATCAAGAGTCATTTTGGCTTGTGAAATCCATGAATGATCAGATACTTAAACAGGATTCATCTAAACGTGACTGATCATATACTTGAGTAATTGTTCAGCCACGCAGAGGGTTTTATTTCGCCAATAAAGGATCTATCGTCTGGTTTTGTGCCGTCAAGCCATTCAAACTTTTAACCGGCTGTCCCTGTTTACTTGCCAAACTCATTTCAATGGCAGCGATTTTGGCCATTGCCGCTTCAATACCGGCCTGCATGGTCGCTTCACGGCCTTTGACATCAAAGATATGGGCCTTTTCACGCAGATCCGGCTGAATCACGATATCGGCATATTGCAACTCTTCGGTTGCCAGACGATTTTGCATGATATTGATATTCTGGTTAAACAGTCCCCACATATTGGTGGTCTCGGTATGGATCGGCTGAGCCAGAATATCCACGGCAATAATCATATCCGCACCCAATTCCCGTGCCACTTCAACCGGTACCGGACTCACCAGACCACCATCAACATATTCTTCACCAGCAATCTGTGTAGGCACAAACATACTCGGAATCGCCACCGAAGCACGCACAGCCTGACCGGTATTGCCATAATTAAATACGACTTTTTTGCCAGCTTTTAACTGGGTCGCCACCACATACATCGGAATTTTGAGCTGTTGCAACGGTGTAGTACTCACCTGTGCATTCACATAATCTTCAATTTTCTGACCATCAAAAAAGCCTTTTTTGGCCAAAGTAAGATCACGCACATCTGCAGGTTTCATGTTTAATGCGATTTCTCGCAATTCAGCTGCATTTTTACCACTGGCGTATATCGAGCCAACAATACTGCCTGCACTGGTTCCCACAATAAAATCAGGCCGGATGCCATACTGCTCCAAAACTTGAATCACTCCGATATGGGCATAGCCACGTGCGCCACCACTTCCCAACACTAAAGCGATGATTGGGCGTTTTTGCTGTTGTTTAATTTTTTGGAAATCAATCTGGTGAGGACGTGACTGTGCTTCAGCACTTTCCGTTGATTTTATCAATGGTGCAGCTACACTTGCAGATGTCACAGGCAACTGTTGACAGCCTGCAAGTGCCACCGAGAATCCCAGTACCCATAATTTCATCTGTTTCATGCTTGAAGCACCTATTCATTTTGCAGCCCGAGTGTACGGAGAAGATGATGACTTCTCTGTTGTATTTATTTAAATCGTCATCTTCTCTTTTTATACTGCCAAAGATTTAAGCTAAACAAAAGTCATAATCATGACCCCAACCCTCTGGCAAATTTTCTTGACCTTTTTGAAATTAGGGTGCACCTCTTTTGGTGGCCCGGCTGCACACCTGGTATTTTTTCATCAGGTCTTTGTGCAACAGCGACAATGGCTACAGGATACCGAATATGCCCAACTGGTTGCATTGGCTCAGCTGTTGCCCGGTCCAACCAGTAGTCAAGTTGGGATCGGGATTGGTTATCTGCAAAAAGGTTATGCCGGTGGGTTTTGTGCATGGCTGGGCTTTACCCTTCCATCAGCCCTGCTCATGACCGTCTTCGCGTTGCTCAGCTATCAGGTCAGTGATCTGATTCATCTCGATGCCTTTCATGCCATCCAGTTGATTGTCATGGCAGTAGTGGCTGTCGCGTTCTGGCAAATGCTGACCAGCTTCTGCAAACAGACCTGGCATTATCTGCTGATGTTGGCAGCCACCCTGTTTATTTTACTGGTTCCGATCGCCATCAATCAGATTCTTGTCATTCTGGTCGCTGCATTGCTGGGAGTCACCTTCTCCAAACAGAACAATCTAACCAACCGTGAACCTCTATCTCTCCAGATCCTGCAGTCTCAGTCCCAACATCATCGGGCGTGGTGGTGGCTGTTCCTGTTCTTTGCACTGTTTGTAGTCTTTGCCCTGCTGCAAGGATTCACACCTAGCCTGTTGATCGAGAGCATACAAGGCTTTTATCAAACTGCGGCTTTGGTCTTTGGCGGTGGACATGTGGTTTTACCCCTGTTACATCAACAGTTTGTCAGTACCCATCTGATTCCTGCCCAGCAGTTTGACTTAGGCTATGCCTTGGCACAGTTGATTCCGGGTCCATTGTTTACCTTTGCCAGTTTCATTGGGGCGTTTATTCCAATGACGCCTTTTCCACTGCTCAATGCGGCAATCGCCACCCTTGCGATTTTTCTTCCGTCTTTTTTACTGATTTTTGCCTTGTTGCCCTACTGGTCTCGTTTTATGGCCCAAGCAAAAATTCAAAAAGCCGTAACGGGTATTAATGCAGCCGTGATCGGTTTACTGTTTGCCATGGTCATCTCGATGGGGATGGATCAGATCCGTCATTGGTCAGATCTGCTGTTCGTGGTGTTGGTCATCGCCTTACTTAAAACCAAGCTACCTGTACTGATTAGTATTCCAGGCAGTTTCTTGCTGTATCTATTACTACAATTTTGGATATAAAGTACCTAATACCCCCATTAAAAAAGCCCCTACATGAGGGGCTTGATGTTGAACTTAGACAAAAAACTTCAAGATCAACTGAATCACTGTCGCATTAATCAAGTCCACAAAGAACGCACCACACAACGGTACAATCAGGAAAGCCTTATGCGAAGGACCATACATGTTGGTAATCGCTTGCATATTGGCTACGGCAGTTGGTGTTGCCCCCATACCAAAACCACAATGTCCAGCCGCCAATACAGCCGCATCATAATTTTTACCCATTGCCCGGAACGTGACAAAACTCGCATAGAGTGCCATCGTGATGGTTTGTGCTCCAAGAATCACCACCAATGGTCCCGCCAGATCAGCCAGTTGCCAGAGTTTCAGTGATAACAATGCCATTGCCAGATATAAAGACAAAGAGGCATTACCAAACACATCAATCGCTCGGTCAAAGATATCAATCTTAAAACCAGACTCCATGATATTACGCAGGATGACGCCGCCACCCAAGGCCCAGACAAAAGTTGGCAATTCATACCAGGTACCTTTACTCATCCCGGTCATGAAATCGGCAAATGCCAGACATGCCGCAAACATTCCCAAAGTGGTAATGGCATTATCTGCGGTAATTAAACGAACCTGATGCGGGTTTTCAAATGGGGCCAGATCGTCTGATTCTGGTGCAGGATGAGTATCCCTGTCATGAATTTGTGCTTCAGTTTTGGCTTGTGCCAGACCATGGCGATTAATCAACAGTTTGGCAATTGGACCGCCAATAATACCACCGATGATCAGACCAAAAGTGGCGCTGGCCATCCCGAGTGCCAAGGCACCTTGAATCCCATGTTCCACTTCCAGAATTTCGCCCCAAGCTCCTGCAGTGCCGTGACCTCCAGTTAGGGTAATCGAACCCGCGATCAAGCCAATCAGTGGATCCACACCTAGTACGGTCGCAAGGCTCATGCCCACGAAGTCCTGCACCACAATAAATGCGGCAACCGCGATAAGGAAAATGACCAACCCCATGCCACCTTCTTTCAGTTTGGCAAAGTTCGCACTCAAACCAATTGAAGCAAAAAAAATCAGCATAAAGCTGCTTTGCAGCTCGCTACTGGTCACAATGCTATATCCCCAAACGTTATAAACTATCAGGGAAAGTACAGCAGCCACTAAACCACCGGCGACAGGCTCAGGAATATTGTAGCGTTTCAAAAAATCAATTTTATTGACCAGCAAACGTCCGAGCAGCAGCACGATGACAGCAGCAATCAAGGTATAAAATGCATTAAAGGTAAATTGCATGACATCTGTCCATTATGATCTTTGATCTGGACCATACAGAGATTTGACCAATTGCAGCGGAAACGCTGCAGAATCGGGCCAAACCGTATTGAACAGGTCCAGATTAAATACAAAAAAGTTTAGAAAATATCGTTAGATGGCGTGGGTGATGGCAATGTTCGCCTTATCACCCTTAGAAGGTATATTTCGCCATGGCACCCACACGATTGTCTTGACCTTTTTCGCCGGTAAAGGTTTCACGTTCACCATAGACATACTCCACACCAAACGTCAGCGGATTAACAGGAGAATACATGACGTTGAACCATGCTTGCTGTAAGCGTTGGTTTTGATTGCTATCCCTATTTTGAAGTGCAATTTGGGCAAATGCATTGTCCTCAGACAGCATCACACCATAACCCAGTGTGCTTCGCAGTTTGCTGTTCAACTGATACGTTGCACCCACCGCCACTGAATCAAACACATTTTTCTCGATCTTTTGTGTGGCAGGGTGAATCAGGTAGCTATCATTACTATACAGGACGAATTTTCCATCTCCTTCTACATGATAGTAATCCGCCATAATACGCAGATCATTGCTCAGCTGATACGCTGCTCCCAGACCCACGCCCCACGCGAGGGTTGAATCGTCTTCTGTCTTACGTTCGGTCACTAAACCTCTCAGAGACGATGTTCCTTTATTGTCTGCAAAGTTATATTTCAGTTTTGCTGTTAATGCAGGAATACTGGTTTTGGTACTACTCAAACCGTCATTGGCTTCTTCTAATGCAACGAAATATTCGGTTTGCGGGGTGATTTTATTCTGGTAACGAACCATCTTGTTGCGATAAGTGGCACCACCCAAATTTGTATTAAAATCCAGCATTTCTGGCATTAAATCCGTTGCCACGAAGGTTGAGGTGGTTTGACCGAATAGCCAGTTATTGTAGGTTAGATAAGCATGGCGGATGCGCAAGGTGTCATTGCTACCACGGAAGTCGACTTCGATCTTTCCACCCACTTTATCTTGGCCCAGCTGCTTTTTAAAATCTAGACCTAGGCGGCTCGTTGCCACCGAGCTGTACATTTTGTCTTGATGTGCATCATCTAATGCAACATCGTCAATACGGTTAAAAATTGAGGAACCACCTTTGGCCTGATATTGAACGTCTGCACGTAAAAATCCATATAAATTGAATTCTGAGCCTGCAGCAGTCGTGAGTTGCAGACCTTCTTTTGCAGCGGAAGACGTCGCTTGAAGAGGAGCAGGTCTGACCACGGAGGGCAATACAACTTGTGCCGAAGTATTATGAGTTTGTAGGGTTTGTACTTGATAACGCTCGATCAGTGTTCTGAGCTCTTTCACTTCCATTTTTAACTGCTGCAATTCATCCTGTTCAGATGTGGCATGAGCAGTATTCATCAACAAAGTCACAACGGTAATTGTCAGGCTTTGTTGCATTAATCGCTTTTGACTGAGGGGTAATCTCATGCGAAGCTCCTTTTAACGCATTCCGGTTTTTCCTATTGTTTTGGGCTTTCAGAACAATAAGACATCAAGGTTTTGCTCTGTTCCTTGGTTTCAGATCAGAGAAAAAGGCCGTATTATGCGCAAAATTACCCCATATTTTTACCGTTTGTTAAATTTAAATTGAAAGATTCTTATAAAATTATACAAAATATGATTTTTTCTTTTTATGAATCAAAAACCTAAAAACCATCTAATAAATTAGTCGTAGAACGTAAAAAAAGAGGCCGGAGCCTCTTTTTTGTTTGTACTTAACTTACAATCAAATGATTAGAAGTTATAAATTGCAGTGGCTTGAACGCGGTTGTCTACACCAGTCTGGCTCTTGTAGGCGCCATTGTCAAAGGTTTCACGCTCACCATAGACATATTCAAGACCAAAGCTAAGTGGTTTGACTGGGCTATAGAAGACATTTGCCCAAGCTTGCCATAAATTGTCGTTAAGTGCAGACTTAAGATCAGTTTGGACAGCATCAAGATACTGTTTATTGTCATCAGCCTTCATATAGCCGTATCCCAAAGTACCACGCCATTTTGGAGTGAACTGTTGGGTTAAACCAACCGTAATTGAATCAAACTCATTCTCAACCAAGTTTTTATTCGAATCGATTAAATAACCTGGATTCGACCAAGCAACAAAGCTGCTATCACCTTTCACATGGTAGTAATCCGCTTTTAAAGTTGTACTTGGTGTTAAGTTATATTTCAAACCAAGACCTGCACCCCAAGCAGTTGTTTCATCATCAGCCGTTTTCTTTTCAGCAACCATCACGCGTGGTGTGATAATCCCCGCACCATTGGCAAATTTTTGATCGAAACGTGCAGTCAATGCAGGTAAGCGCATTTCATTCTTTGGATCTGAACCATAAGTTGCAACAGTCTTGTCGGTATTAAGAGCATTATCTGTGTATTTTGGATCTTCTAAACCAACAGCAAGTTTACTATTAGCATTGAAATTCTTGGTATAGCGTACTTGAGCTGTACGTTTAATTGAACCGCCAACATAGCCGAGAGCGTCAATAGTTTCAGGCATATAGTCGGTAATCGCAAAGTTAGACCAGGTTTGACCCACCAACCAGTTACCATACGTCATGTAGGCATGACGGATACGGAATTGGTCAGCTGTAGCACCGCCCACAAAGTCCATTTCTAACTTACCCGCCACATCACCCGCTTGTGTTGGAGTTTTAAAGTCGAAACCGAAACGTGAAGAGTTTAGTGTCGTTTTTAAACGGTCACTTGCTTCTTTAACACCTTCTAAAGGAACAGTACTGATCTGGTTATACATACGTGCAGCGCTACCGCCTTCAGCTTGATAAGAAGCATCGGCACGAACATTACCGTAGAATTTTACTTCGGTACCTGATGGAGTCGTGAAGCTTAAACCATTTGCTTTTGGTGCTGCTGCAGGAGCTGGATAATTTTGTGCTGGTGTGCCTGGAGCTGGCATGCTAACAGCAGGTTTCGCTGCAACATATTGCTCAAGTAATGCGCGTAATTCTTTGACTTCACCACGTAACTGTTCAACTTCCGTATTTGAACCATTCGCTTGAGCCATAGTCGCCATACCCATAGCGACTGCTAAAGTAAGAGTATTTACAGCCAAAGTTTTAGACTGAATTTTCATCCTGCGTTTCCTTTCTCTCGAAAATTTGTTGTTGGTATTGTTCATTCCACTGAACATTATCCTTGCCTTATTTTTACCCCAGAAAATGCACAAACTCTAGCCATATCATCCAAAAGTCGCACTAGCCTTTGGTCGCATTACACTCACATTTCCTCCATATTTTCACTATTGGATCATGCTATTCTTGCGACTAAAAAACAACTTTTAAAACATAATTTAATATGAATAACAATTAGTTAAAAACAAAAAGTTCACAATCTTGCTTACACTAAAAAAGATTAAAACAAGCTTAAAGTTTAAACAAAATATTTCATCGAATACCTTTAAGATATACATTTAGACCCAGATTTAAGGCATGTCTTGCAGTTTTTTTACACAAAAAAAGTCTTCACAAGCATGTAAAATCACTTATAGTCTGATGCAAAACAACGCATCAAATGAAAAAACAGGAGTATTTATGAACTTGGAGCAGGTTCGCTACGTCGATGAAGCTATCACCTCTCGACATTCAGTTCGCGCTTTTCTAAACCAAGCAGTAGAGCCCGAACTAATTAAAGATATTCTTCGTGTAGCCAGTCGTGCACCTTCGGGCACCAATACTCAGCCCTGGAAAGTCTATGTGGTCACAGGCAAAAAACGCGAGGAAATGATTGAGCGTGTCTGTCAGGCACAACTTGAAATCAATGCCAATCCAGCCCTAGCCTCAGAATACACAGAAACTTTTGCATACTATCCTCATACCTGGATTTCGCCGTTTATTGACCGTCGTCGGGAAAATGGCTGGGCGCTATACGGTCTACTCAACATCCAAAAAGGTGATAAGGACAAAATGGCAGCACAACAATTGCGTAACTTCAAATTATTCGATGCGCCAGTTGGCCTGTACTTTACCGTGAATAAAGCCATGGGGATTGGTTCAAAAATGGACATTGCCATGATGATGCAAAACGTCATGACGGCTGCCAAGGCCCGCGGTCTGGATACCTGCCCTCAGGCCGCGTGGAACCATTTCCACCCGATTGTACTGGATGTACTCGCTGCACCTGAAGATGAAGAGCTGGTCTGTACCATTGCTTTGGGTTACGCAGACCCCGAGGCGATTGTAAATACCCTAGTGACCCCACGTGAACCAGTCGAAAACTTCACTGTATTTTTGGATAGCTAAGCCAATATGTAAAAGAGACACAGCCTGTGTCTCTTTTTCAACATTCTTAATTGATTCAGATTGTTGATTGTAAACGCTGATCACGAATCAAAGCCGATATGGCGATTCCTCCAATGGCTAAAAATATCAGCATGATGACAGCAACATTCAATACCGCATTCCAGCTCAAAATATTTAACAAGACCCCACCAAGTAGCCCACAGCCAAACTGCAGGCTACCCATAATCGCACTTGCCGTTCCCGCACGCGCTCCCTGCTGAGACATCGCCAGCGCGGTGGCATTAGGACCGGTAAAGCCAATTCCGGCAACCGCCATAAACATTCCCGCCATGACCCCAACAAAAGAATGCAGCCATTGCAACCCAGCAGCAAACAAAATAACAGCTCCTAATAATTGAATGAGCACGCCCACACAAAGTCGTTGCAATACACCCAGATGTCCAGCCAAACGTTTATTGATAAAAGATAACAGCATGATGCCAAAAGCATTCATACCAAAGGCATAGGCAAACTGCTGCTGTGACAAATGATAGCCATCCATCAGAATCGAGGATGCCGAACTGATATAGGAGAAAAGCACTGCCCCACTGAAACAGCCTGCAAGCATCGGTAAACGAAAACTGCGATCCAGCAAAATCGTCATATAGAGACGGGCTACCTGACTGAAATTTAATTTTAGACGGCGATCCGCTGGCAAAGTTTCCTTAAAGAAAAAATGCACACAGCCCAAACAGACTAGCCCCATCATGGCCAGTACCACAAAGACGGCATGCCAACTAAAGAATGCCAAAATCCACGCACCAATGGTCGGTGCTAAAATAGGTGCCAACCCCATCACAATCATCATGCTAGCAAAAGCGTGGGCGGATTGAGACAGATCAAGCCGATCTCGAATTGCCGCACGTGCCATCACCACACCTACACAGCCACCGAGCGCTTGAAGAACACGCGCCAGAATCAAACTCCATTCACTTTCAGCCAGAACACAGAGCAGACTCGCCAGACTATAAAGAATCAAACCAAAATAGAGGGGTTTCTTACGTCCAATCCGGTCACTGATCGGGCCATAGACCAGCTGTCCCACCGCTAAGCCAAAAAAATAAGCGGGTAAAGTATTGGCAACTTGCTGGGTCGTGGTGCCAAAGTCACTCGCCATTTGCGGCAAGGCTGGCAGGTACATATCTATCGATAAGGGACCTAATGCCGTGAGCAAAGCCAGCAACATAATCCAGCTGGAAGAATATCCCGTAGACGTATCAGATTTTTCAATATTCATATTGGTGTTTTGCATGATCGGCGTGCAGACAAGCTTACACGCTCCATAGTATGATGAGCACGATATATAAATGAATTGTCACATAACCAGCACAATAACCGATTAATTTTTAAACTTTTATTTTATATTAAGGACATGCATTGAAACCCTGGCTCACTCGTCTCAAACAAGCGACCTATAACACAACCTTCATGTATAACCTGCGCATGATTATTGCGTTTAGTGGTACGGCGTTTGTGCCTTATCTGCTCGACTATCAACTCGCTACCATCCCACTGACATTAGGTGTGGTCGCTGCGGGTTTGAGTGATATTGACGACCGGTTTTCTGTGCGCATCATGAACCTGATTTACACCTATCTTGGGTTCTTTGTGACCGCAGTGTCTGTCCATTTTTTGTTTCCTTATCCGGTACTGTTTGCGATTGGCTTAATTGTGTCCTGCATTGGCTGGATTTTACTGGGTTCATTGGGCCGTCGTTACGCCATTATTTCTTACGGCTGTCTGGTGGTATCGGTCTATTCCATGCTCGGTGTCCATCTATTCGAAGAATGGTATATGCAACCGATGCTGCTGGTGATTGGCGCCGCTTGGTATGGCCTGCTTTCCACCATTAGTTTCTTGCTGTTTCCGGTTAGGGTGGTACAGGACAAATTATCCCAATGCTATTCTTCGTTAGGCGATTTCCTGTTTGCCAAGTCCAATTTGTTCGATGTCGACATGACACGAGAAAGTTATCAGCAAAGCATGATTGACCTGTCGATGGAAAATGGTCGTTTGGTCGGCATTTTTAATGAAATGAAAACGGCCTTGCTCACGCGCCTCAAGGGAGACCGCGGACAAAAAGACACCCGCCGCAGCCTGCATTATTACTTCGTGGCACAAGATATTCATGAACGGGCAGACTCAGCCCATATTGACTACCAGAAACTGGCGAAAATCTTTCAGCACAGCGACATTCTGTTCCGCTTCCAGCGCATTCTCTCCATCCAAGGGAAAGCCTGTAAGGATCTTAGCGAGAGCATCTTGCATCGCAGTACCTATCAACATAACAAACGTTTTAAGCATGCTTTTGAAAATCTGCGTCTGTCTTTGGAGAAACTGCAACAGGAACAGCAATATGACCAAATCTGGATCAATGCACTGTTTTCTCTCTATCAAAACCTCAAAGCCATCGATGCACAACTGCGTAACGTGGAAACCGAACGCCACATCAAGCTAGATAAAAGCAAACATATTGAAAATCAGCTGAAAGATGATGATCTGAAAGGCTGGGATGACATCGTGATTCGGGTCAAACAGCATTTGACTCCTGAATCTGTGTTATTCCGCCATGCCATACGGCTGTCACTGGTGCTGTTTATTGGTTATGTGTTTATTCAGCTCACTGATATCCAGTATGGTTATTGGATTCTGTTGACGGCCCTGTTTGTTAGCCAGCCGAACTTTAACGCCACCAAACGCCGCTTGTATCTGCGTATTATCGGAACCTTAATCGGCATCAGCATCGGTTATGCCGTCCTGTATTTTATCCCGTCGATCGAAGGTCAGTTATTGCTGCTGATTTTAAGCGGTGCCCTGTTCTTTGAACTGCGCAGTAAACAGTATGCACAGGCTACAGCTTTCATGACGATTTTGGCCATGATCAATTTCAATCTGGATGGCTTGGGCTTCGCCGCTGCATTACCGCGCCTGATTGATACCCTGATTGGCTGTGGACTAGCGTGGTTTGGGGTCAGCTTTATCTGGCCGGACTGGCAATTCCGCCGTTTACCGCGCACCATCAAACGTGCGCTCACTGCTCAATGTGACTACCTGACCGAAGTAGTGCAGCAATATCAGCATGGCCGCAATAATGGACTGCAATACCGCGTTGTGCGTCGTGCAGCCAACAATACCGATGCTGAAGTGGCTTCATTAATTTCAACCTTGGCCACTGAACCGGATTTCGATCCAGCGCAGAAAAATCAGGCCTTTGAATTTTTGTGTTTGCACCATACTTTTTTGAGCTACATTTCAGCTCTAGGCGCACACCGTCAGCAAATTCAGGATCCGGAAATCTTGGCCTTGCTGCATCAGGCTCTCGATGATATCCGGGGTTCACTACTTCATGATGAGACGCCCGACTTGACAGCACAGAACATGCTACAGACGATTCGTCAGCGTTTAAGCCAGAATAACCAGGCCGATCAACATTCCTTGATCATCCTGCAACAGCTGTCCCTGATGCTGAGTATTCTTGCTCAACTCAGTACGCTCAAGCAGAGTTTAAGCCATGAACATGACACGCAAGCCTCCGAGCTGGGTTCCATCTAAAGTGGGTAGAAAATTGGCAGAATATCCTCACTGAATTAGGAGAATTAGTGCTAAACTTTGAAAAGTTTAGGATTCGTTACATGCATTATGACTGCAAAAAATATTTATGCTTATACCCTTCAGCCAGTGAATTATGAAGTTTCCGAGGCTGAGCAACGCAACGTGCAACTGATGATCTGGCGCAGTACCAACAAGATTGGTACAAAAGCCTGGGCCATCATGGGAGCGATTGTGGCTTTATCTATTCTTGGCATTATCTTGCTCAAGAATTACTCTACCCTGTTTTGCTGGATCGCCATCGTGGGTGTGGTGCTGTATTACGCGTTACGTACCTACGGTTTGGAATGGTATGTCAAACGTAAGATGAATGAATTTCCAGTACAGGAAATTAAAGGCATTCGCTTAGGGGTACAGCCACACGGGATCGTGATGCGTCAACAGATGGGCGGTCAAGAAGGTGTGGGTACGATTGGCTGGAAAGACATTTATGAGTGGTATAACACGCCGGATTTTATTTTGGTCAACTTCAAAGTAAAAGACCAACAAGGGGCTTATATCTTGCCTAAGCGCATGGATTCAAAGAACTTTCCATTCAATACTGTACGCAAGCATCTGAATGAAACTGTAGGACCTGCTAAAACCTTTTAAGCATCCTCAATTTTAAAGGCCTCATTTGAGGCCTTTTTTATGTACCAGTATTGCAAATGATAATTAGTATTAATTACAATATCCATACTATCTGCACATTTGCGTTCTATGCTTAGCCGCACTTACCCAATGCCGCTTTTCTGGTCATTAACTCATGCTTAAAAGAATATTTTTCCAAATTCACTGGTTTTTAGGGATTACTGCCGGACTGATCCTGTCCATTATGGGCGTCACAGGGGCGATCTATTCCTATGAATCGCAAATCCTGAAATGGATCAACCAAGACAGTTATGTGGTCGCTGCCCAGACACAGCCAAAGCTGACACCAGCGCAGATTTATCAGCATTTTCAACGTACCCAACCTGAACTGAAAATTAACAGTGTGACGATTAGCAGCAGCCAGACCACCTCATCACAGATCAATATTGCCAAAGCCGGAGAAAAACGTGGTTTAGCGGTGATGATTAACCCTTACACGGCTGAAGTGTTGCCTGAGTTGAAAGGTCGCGAATTTTTCAAGTTTGTAGAAAAACTGCACCGTACCCTCACCTTGGGGCCTCAAGGTAAACTGATTACTGGTTCTTGTGCCCTAATACTGATTTTCTTTGTGCTGAGTGGCTTATATCTACGCTGGCCGAAAAAGCATAGTGTACGTCAATGGCTGGCTGTTAAACCGCAACTTAAAGGTCGCAATTTTCTGTGGGATCTACATGCGGTAGTCGGAACCTGGGTGATTGTGTTTTATCTGATGCTAGCCATGACGGGGCTGTATTGGTCGTTTGACTGGTGGCGCAATGGGATGTATGCAGTACTGGGGGTACAACGTGAAATACCTAAAGAAGTACCACTAGCTGCAAAAAAGGATGAAGGCTCAAAACAGGCTCTCCCCCTACCGACGGTCAGTTACGCACTAGAACGGACCTGGAGTGGTTTTAATCAAAACATTGGTCGTGAATATTCCAGCCTAACGCTCAACATCCCTACCAAAAATGATGGCAAAGTCGAGGTTAGCTTTATCGATGCCACACCACAGCATGAACGAGCAAAAAATACGGCGAGTTACGATTATCGTGCAGAAAAAATAGAAAAATTAAAACTCTATGAAACACAACCGCTGAATGAAAAAATCATGTCCAGTATGTTGCCGGTACACCGTGGTAGCTTTTTCGGACCGATTTATCAGTTCCTTGCCATGTTGGCCGCATTGGTTATGCCTCTGTTTTTCATTACCGGCTGGATGCTGTACTTAAAACGTCGCAAACAGAAAAAGCTCACCCAAGCCGCACGTCTGGCATTGAGTTCAACAGACCTCAAACATCCACGTCAGCCCTGGTTGATCGTCTATGCATCACAGACGGGGCTGGCCGAACAACTGGCCTGGCGTACCGCAACCAGCTTGCAGGCTGCCAACCAGACTGTTCAGGTAAAATCCATGCAGCAGCTTAGCCTGACAGAACTCAAACAGCAGCAGCACATCCTGTTTGTGGTCAGCACCTATGGTACGGGTGATGCTCCTGATCTGGCTTCAAGCTTTGTCAAAAAAGTCATGCGGGAACAACCTGACCTGGCACAGCTCAACTACGCTATTTTAGCTTTGGGCTCCAAAGAATATACCAACAGCTATTGCCGATTTGGCTATCGTGTTGATGAATGGCTGCAAGCCTGTCATGCCACTCCACTGTTTGATTTGATCACCGTGGATAATGCAGATCCTGTAGCGCTTCAATGCTGGAATCAGGCTTTAGCTGAACTCTTCCAGACCGAACTGGCCGATATGCAGGTGAATAAAGTATTTGATACCTGGTCGCTGGAAAAATGTGACTTGCTCAATCCAGGCAGCTTAGGTGGTGCTATTTACAATATTGAGTTACGCGCAAAGCATGATGCCTCATGGCAAGCCGGAGATATTGCCGAAATTCAGCCAGAAAATGCCCCGATCCGTATCCAAGCGTTTCTTCAGCAACAGCAACTAGATGGTCAAGCCCTAGTGCCATCTCTCAATCTGCCGTTACAAGAAGCATTAAAAACCAAAGACCTGAGCGCCTCAGTCCAAGCCTATCAAAATTTTGATGAACTGATTGATCAGCTGACGACACTACCAAGCCGTGAATATTCCATTGCCAGCATTCCATCGCAACAAATTTTGCGCTTGGTGGTCCGTCAACAGAAAAATCTCCAAGGTGAACTGGGCTTAGGTTCAGGCTGGTTAACGGCCCATGCAGCCATCAATCAACCGATTGCGCTACGCATCCGCAGCAATCCGAATTTTCACCTGATCGATGACAATCGCCCACTGATCCTGATCGGCAACGGAACAGGGATCGCAGGACTGATGAGCTTGATGCATGCGCGGGTTCGTCTCAATTACACCGAAAACTGGCTGATTTTTGGCGAACGTCAGCAAGCCTGTGATTTTATCTATCGAGAGACCATTCAGGCTTGGCAAAGCACAGCCATGCTACAACGTCTGGATCTTGCCTTCTCACGCGATCAGCCACAGCAGATTTATGTACAAGACAAATTGCGTGAACAAGCCAGCGAACTCAAAGCCTGGATCGATCGTGGCGCAGTGATCTATATCTGCGGCAGCCTGAAAGGTATGGCTCAAGACGTAGAACATGCTTTAATCGAGATTCTGGGCGAAGAAGCACTAGAAGAGTTGCGTTTAACACAACGTTATCGACGTGATGTCTATTAACTTTGCAACGACTACGCAAAACCGGGTACGATGAACCCGGTTTTTTTACGCCTGTTATACTGTCCTATGTTTTTAGTGATGCGGTGCCTATGACCTCCCTGATGCTTTCTCTGTCCAGCAAAATCAAACGCATGCTGACCGCATTGTTTGGTAGCCTGTTGTTCCTGGATGGCCTATTTTTCACCGTACAAAATAAAATCCATTTAGGAACCCTACTCCCCCTAGTTTTAGGTGGTTTTCTGCTAGCCTATAGTTATTTCTATCAGCAGATTCAAGCCATTTTAGTCCAGCATCCAAGCTATAAAATACTATGGCATCTGGGATGGGGATTACTGATCATTTGGGTCATCAGTCTCTTGAGTTTTTTTGTGTATCTGCATCAACAGATCCAACAACAAGTTGATGTTCCAGAGCTAAAAGCCATCATTGTCTTGGGAAGTGGCATTGAAAATGGTCGGCCTTCTGCCATTTTGGCCCAACGTCTAAATACCGCTGCTGCATTAGCCGCGCAACAACCGCAGGCAAACATTATTGTCAGTGGTGGTTTGGCAACCCGTGAACATGCGACTGAGGCCGAGATTATGGCCGCCTACTTACAGCACACCTTTCACATTCCCGCACATCGTATCAAGCTGGAAACCGAAAGTACCAGTACCGAGCTCAACCTGAGTAATACACAAGTCATTTTGCACAATCAGCATATTTCCCTCAAACAGCCGATTGCGATTGTCACCAGCGATTTCCATACCTTACGTGCAGCTGCGATTGCTCGAAAACAAGGCTATCAACACCCCATTATGGTCAGTGCACCGACACCTCTTTTGAATCGCTATAATGCCTGGCTGAGGGAATACTTTGCTTTTATCAGTGGCTGGTTGTTAAATGAATACTAAGATGAATCAATTATGCTGAATTGCATGATCTATAGTTTGATAAACAAAACAAATATTGTTCGTTCAAAATGAATTTATACAAAACATTTGACGATTGAAAATGGCCAAACTGTAAGAAGATGCAAAAGTACAAATAAGAAAATCCATCAAAACCAAGAGCTTTGATAGTTGAAGTAATTTCATACAGGAAGATATGGTGGGCGCTGACGGGATCGAACCGCCGACATTCTGCTTGTAAGGCAGACGCTCTACCAACTGAGCTAAGCGCCCTGAGCGAGGAGTAACAAAGCACTGCTTTGTCCGAGCGCAAGAGAAAAATCTTTGATTTTTTCAAGGCTCCAATCTCAGAACAGAGAATGAATAAATGGCGCAGCGGACGGGGCTCGAACCCGCGACCCCCGGCGTGACAGGCCGGTATTCTAACCAACTGAACTACCGCTGCACTTGCTAGACTTTGCTTTTAACAAAGTTAGGTCACTATATTTTAAATCAGAACTGAAATATGGTGGGCGCTGACGGGATCGAACCGCCGACATTCTGCTTGTAAGGCAGACGCTCTACCAACTGAGCTAAGCGCCCTCATTGAGGGAAAGATAAAATGGCGCAGCGGACGGGGCTCGAACCCGCGACCCCCGGCGTGACAGGCCGGTATTCTAACCAACTGAACTACCGCTGCACTTACGGCACTTTGTAAAATTACAAAGTTGAGTCACATTATCTTTTCAGTTTCACAACTTAAAAATATGGTGGGCGCTGACGGGATCGAACCGCCGACATTCTGCTTGTAAGGCAGACGCTCTACCAACTGAGCTAAGCGCCCGACAAGAGCTATTGTTAAAAGTGGCGCAGCGGACGGGGCTCGAACCCGCGACCCCCGGCGTGACAGGCCGGTATTCTAACCAACTGAACTACCGCTGCACTTTCACAATGTCGCTATTGTGGTACAAACAATGTTTTTGTTAAATCTAAAGTGGCGCAGCGGACGGGGCTCGAACCCGCGACCCCCGGCGTGACAGGCCGGTATTCTAACCAACTGAACTACCGCTGCACTGAGGATTTAACGTAAAGGACTTGGTGGGCGCTGACGGGATCGAACCGCCGACATTCTGCTTGTAAGGCAGACGCTCTACCAACTGAGCTAAGCGCCCTTTACAACGTCTTCATCGTTTGTGAGGTGCATTATAGAGAATCTTGACTGACTGTCAAACGCTTTTCTAGTAGATTTCAGTTTTTTACCGCCGAGTGATTAAAAAATAGGTCATTACCGAGAAAAGCTTGTAAATTCGGTACGTTATTTCGCGACTCACAAGCCCTTTAAACACACTCCAGAAAGACCACTAGGCCCATCATTGACACTATGTCCATTTAAACGTCTCTTTGGAACCCCTCTGCTAAAGAAAAACGCTTCAACTTCATTTGGCTTCAAATGCAGGAATGTCCAATGCATTTTCCGAGATATAAACCAGAGCCCCTGGCTCAATAGAGTTAAAAAGCTCAATGACATCTTGATTACGCATACGGATACAGCCATGTGACAAAGGAACTCCCATCGGCTCTGTATCCGGCGTACCATGAATATAGATATAACGGCTGAAGGTATCACAGCCCTGCCCTTGATTAAAACCGGGCTGTAAACCACTTAACCACAAAATACGCGAAAGTATCCAGTCACGTTCAGGATGTTGAGAGGCCAAATCCGAATTATAGATTTCACCTGTAGCTTGTCGTGCCACGAATACCGTATTTTTTGCTGCATCCTGACCAAACATTTGCTCTACACGATGCCAGCCGCGTGGCGTTTTACCACTATTTTCAGCTTCACCAATCCCATTTTTACCGGTTGAGATGGAGTAACACTGTTGTCGCGCTGGTAAATATAAATACTGCTGAGCCAGATCAATCCAAATCTGGGCATCATTCAGGCGATAAAGAGAATTATTGTTCATGTTCATTTTGCACAGGTAACTTGATCTGTTGCGGTTCCGGTCGCAACCATAACCAGCAGGCGACAGTTAGCATTACGGTGTCAGTGAAGACTTTGACCCAGAACGGCGCAGTAGTAAATAACATCATAATGGCACTGCCCAACATCATGATACTGGCAATCCACTTGGCTTTGCGTGGTACGGTGCCATTTTCACGCCAGTCTCTCAGCGTCTGCCCGTAACGCGGATGGTTCAACAGCCATTCATCGACTTGTGGCCAGCCTTTTGACGCCGCCCATGCAGCTAGTACCAGAAAGACCGTGGTTGGCATACCAGGCAAAATTGCACCAATTGCGCCCAGCGTGATAAAGATCACCACCAAACTCCGCCATAACAACACGACCATAACATTATCCAAAACCGCGACTGGCATTAGTATAAAGTGTTTTACCCTTTCACTCTGTGTTTTAATGCACTAGATTTACAATTCACGCGGAAAATCACATGCTGCGTTCACACCAGCACAGCGCCTATTTTGAACCTTGGCTGGAATTCCAACAGCCGATCGTACGCCAGTTGGCCTTTGCAGTCGCCAGCCCGAATCTGTTGCTGCACGCCCCCGCAGAACTTCAGCTCAAACATGCCTTTGAACTACACACGAATGTAGAATGGCAACAGCATTTTGAAAATTATTTACCACGGCTACGGCAGCTCGATCGAGCGTCTGCAGAACTGGAAAATTTTCTGCAGCAGTTGAAAAGTACCCGTCTAGGGCTACGCTTTGAATATCTGTTGTATTTCTGGTTGCTGGATCAGGATTATCATCCCTATCAGCTACTCGGACACAGTATTCAGAAAATAGAAGGTGCCAAAACACGAGGAGAGCTGGATTTTCTGTTATTGAATCAGGACAGCAAATGTATAGAACACTGGGAAGTGGCGCTCAAATACTATCTGGCCGAGGGCAATTTTTTACTGCAGCAATGGTTCGGCCTGAATCGAAATGACACCTTAGCCAAAAAGCTGCGTCACTTCACCGAAAAACAATTCCAGTTTACCGATGCATTAGGCTACAACATTGAACGTCGTGTTGCAGTGATGAAAGGTCAATTATATCTGCCCGATCATCCCAACATTTCAGCCATTGAAACGATTGCTCCCTGGATCAATCTGCAGCGGCGTGTAGGCTTATGGGGTACAAGCATTCCAACACAGTCTTTTTACCGCCTGCAACGACACGAGTGGTTATGTCCAAATGCAACTGCCACAGCATTGCCTGCCAAATGGTGGACAGATGGACTGTATTATCAACCCGAGCGACAACAATTTTATATGTACCGTCATCCAAATTTATTACTGCCGGGTCGAAGCCAACTGAACAACATTTGATAACGTTTTTATAATCAAAAGTGTCTATTTTCACTGCTGGGTTTTTCTTAACCTGAAGTAACAACACAATAAATCCAATGTGGAGTTGATCATGAAAAAAATACTTGTTGCATCGATGCTCATGGCTTTTGTATTGACGGGTTGTAATACCTTTAAGGGTATTGGTGAAGATGTTTCCAAAGCCGGCCAAGCCGTCACCAATACGGCGGAAAAGACAGAAAATAAAATGTAATCTGTGTCTTGTGCAAAGAAACCTTATCAAACCGATAAGGTTTTTTTCTAGGAAAATTCCCATTCCTGACTATATTCCCCTATCATATCCGGCAAATTGTTAATTCTTTTTCCGGTATGAACCACTCAGACACACTAGAATTTAGTCTCCAGTTACTGCGCCAGCCTTCAGTAACACCTGTTGATCATAACTGCCAGAACATGATGGCAGAACGTTTGGCCAAAATTGGTTTTCACATTGAACCGATGCGTTTTGAAGATGTGGACAATCTATGGGCACGTCGTGGTACTGCATCACCAGTGTTCTGTTTCGCAGGTCATACTGATGTCGTTCCTACAGGTAATTTAGAGGCGTGGAACTCTGATCCATTTGCCCCTGAAATTCGTGACGGCAAATTGTACGGTCGTGGTAGTGCGGATATGAAAACTGCTCTGGCCGCCATGGTCGTGGCTTCTGAACGTTTTGTCGCAAAACATCCCGATCACAAAGGTTCTATTGCCTTTTTGATCACTTCAGATGAAGAAGGTCCATCTATCAACGGAACGGTCAAGGTGGTTGAAACCCTAGAAGCCCGTAATGAAAAAATGACCTGGTGTCTCGTTGGGGAACCATCGAGTACAGCACAACTGGGGGACATCATTAAAAATGGCCGTCGTGGTTCATTAAATGGTGTGCTAACCGTCAAAGGAAAACAAGGGCATGTGGCCTATCCACATCTTGCCATCAATCCGATTCACACGGCATCGCAAGCGATTGCTGAACTGTGTGACACAGTTTGGGATCAGGGTAACGAATATTTTCCAGCCACCTCTTTCCAAATCTCCAATATTCAAGCCGGCACCGGAGCGACCAACGTTGTACCGGGCAACATGAAAGTCACTTTTAACTTCCGTTACTCAACCGAAGTCACCGCTGATCAGCTCAAAGCACGCGTACTTGAACTGCTCGATCGTCACGGTGTTAACTATGAGATTGAATGGACGCTTTCTGGCTTACCGTTCCTGACCCCGGTGGGTGAACTGGTAAATGCTGCTAAAACAGCGATCAAGAATGTGACGGGTGTTGATGCTGAACTATCAACCAGTGGCGGAACTTCAGATGGTCGCTTTATTGCACCGACCGGCACACAGGTTCTTGAGCTCGGTGTACTGAATGCGACCATTCACCAGATCGATGAACATGTAAATGTGGCTGATTTGGAGCCGCTCGCGGAAATCTATGAACAGATTTTACAGCAACTGCTCACCTGATTCGTAGAAGACATAAAAAAGGAACTCTACGGAGTTCCTTTTTTATTGGAGAATTCGGTTATTCTCCCAAACCCAAATCTTTTTGAATCTGACTCAGGTTCGGAACATGAAAAATCTGATCTGCCATACGTACGTATTGGTAAATGCTTGGATCATCACTTTCACGTTCGTCGTCAACCACTTCCGAAATACGGATACGGATCGTATTTGGCATCGCATCACAGAGTAATGCGAAACGTTGACTTGCCTCTTCTCCTTCAACCACCAAGGCCACCCCGGTGGTATTAGCAGGATCATTGACCGCATACACAGGAAGTTCAACATCATGCCAAGTGACACTATCAACCTGTGTAGAGGTATCAAGTGCTGACAAAACAATGTTTTGTGGTAGCAACATCGGTTCCTTGTCATAACAATGAATGATATAGGCATCGATAAATCCGGTGGATACCGTAATCAGGTGTTGCAATTCTTGCTGGTTAATCTGCTTGAGTGCCGAATTAAGCGTCGGTGTTTGGCTCATCGTCTTATCCTCGTGCAACGGCTAACAGTGTTTCAATATTTTCCAGCAATTCATCTTCCTGGAACGGTTTACCCATATAGTGTGACACGCCTAAGCTGAATGCCCGCTCACGGTGTTTTTCACCGGTACGCGAAGTAATCATGATAATCGGCAAATGCTGGTGAATGTCATGGTGACGAACCAAGTTGGTCACTTCAAAACCATCCATCCGTGGCATTTCGATATCTAACAACATCAGATCAGGTTTGACATTTTCTAGCTGCTCAATCGCATCCACACCATCTTTGGCGGTCACCACATCATAACCATTACGCTCCAACAGACGTGATGTCACCTTACGTACAGTCACCGAGTCATCCACAATCATGATCAAGCGGCGTTCATCATGATGACGGTGTAACTCACGCACATCACCCCCCTGTTTAATACGCTGTGTCGTTTGAATCTGACGCGCAATATTCTGACCGTCGAGAATCAAACACACCTGACCATCACCGAGAATTGTCGCACCTGCAATGGCACCAATACTATCAAACTGCTGACCTATCGGTTTCACTACGATTTGCGCACGTGAACCAATCAACTGATCAACGAGCAAGGCGATGGTTTGTCCTGTGGATCCTTTAATCAACAACACCGGCAAGGAGTGCATCACGCCACCCAAACGTGGTGTTGAATGGTTGCCGACAAATTCCGACAAGTAACGTAATTTGTAACTGGTCTGGTCGATCGTGAAGAAGTCATCTTTGCTCTGGAAGTACTCTTCCAGTGCTGCAGGTGAAATACGTACAATACGTTCAATTTGCGCCAATGGTAAGGCAAATTGCTGATCACCTGCTTTCACCATCAAGGCATCACTCACCGCTACCGTGGTTGGTACACGAATGGTAAAGGTTGTACCCTGACCGAGTACCGATTCAACAGAAACGTGACCACCCAGCGCCTTGATATCGCTTTGTACAACATCCAATCCCACACCCCGTCCAGAAATCTGGGTAACAGCTTGTGCGGTGGTAAAACCTGGATGGAAAATTAACTGTAGAATCTCTTGTGATTCAAGATGTTGATCCGCTTTAATCAAGCCAAGCTGTAAGGCTTTTTGCTTGATTTTCTCGACATCAATCCCTTTACCATCATCACTAAAGGTCACCACAACATCCGTGCCCTGACGGGTAATGTTCAGCTCAATCAAACCAGTTGCCGGCTTGTTCAATTCTGCACGACGAGGTTGATCTTCCAGACCATGGTCGATCGCATTACGTAACATATGCTCAAATGGTGTTACCAGACGCTCGAGAATAGTGCGGTCCAATTCACCTTCGGTATTCTGTACCACCAACTCTGCTGGACGGTTTAACGTCGAGGAAGTTTGACGCACAATACGTTGCAAACGTGGCAGTAAACGCGAGAATGGAACCAAGCGGGTGCGCATCAGACCTTCCTGAATCTCAGCCTGAATACGTGATTGTTGTAATAACAGACCTTCAGTATCACGGATTTTTTCCGCCAAAGTGGTCTTAAAGTCGACTAAGTCCGAAGCTGATTCCGCCAATGATTTTGACAACTGGTTCAAAGAGGAATATTGGTCCATTTCCAGCGGGTCAAAGTCTTTGTAACGTGAAGCCTCATCACCGTGCTTGGCAATGATCTGACTTTCCAATTCGCCTTCCATACGACGCAACTGATCCGCCAAACGCTTGATGGCCAATTCCATATCGTTCAGGGTATTGCCGAGTTGCCCCAGGTCCATCTCGATACGCGAACGGTTAATTGCATTCTCACCGGACAAGTCGATCATTTTTTCAACCAAATCAGCTGAAATACGGATCATCTCATTATTATTGTCCAGTTGTTGTGTGCTGTCCCATTCACCCTGCATCGATGGAGGTTCTGTACCATCTCCCTGCACGAATTCAATATTGACTGGTGTATTCAGCAAGTCCGCCTGCGTTACTTTGCTCGGCAGCTGCACGCTAATATCTACAAACTCAATACTTTCAAGGTTGTGTTTAAGCGGATAGAAATTGTTGTAATCCTGCTGGAAAATTGCCTGTCTAAGCCACTGCAGCGTGGTTTCCAACAAGGCATCGTAGGCATTCGAGTTAAAGTTATGTAAACCAATTTTCTCAAATACAGTTTCTAACTGATAACCAATAACGGCGATTGGCTCAAGTCCAACCATCCGTGCACCACCCTTCAGGCTGTGAGCTGTACGCTGTAACTGTAGCAACAGACTACGGTCATTACGCTGTTCAAACCATTGCTGTAACAAGCTCTCTGCAGCTTCTAGCAATTCTTCTGCTTCTTCATGGAAACTTTCTTCCACAATCGAACGCATCTGCTGATCTTCAGCAAATACCAGAGAAGCAGCTTCCGTGAATTCTTCATTCACTCGATCTTCAGGCTCATCAAGCAGAGCATCATCAGCAACAGGGGTTAATGGCGTAAAGCCACCCATATCAGCCGTTTCAGTAGCGAATAAGGCTTCAGCCTGATGAATCTCTTCAATTTGCTCGATTTTCTCAGCTGGTTCAACAAGGCATAGCTCATCCAGAATCTCATGCACACTGGACAATTCTGCAACAGCAGCAATACTGTTCTCAGTCGCAATACCATTGACCACAACCGACTCAATATTTTTCAGAATCTCAATGCTATAGGTTGCTGGATAATCAACCTTTTCATCACGAATGGTCTGAATACGATCCGCCAAGTGATCCTGTACTAGACGGATGATTTGAATCAACGGCTGTGAAACCTGAATTTGTCGGTGAATCACTCGCTCATAAATCGTTTCCAGTTCATGAGCAATCAAACCGAGGTGTGTCGCCTGAATCATATTTGCACCACCTTTTAAGGTATGCAGATAACGCATCAGGTTATTTAAAGCCGGAATATTGCTCTGATCTTGTGACCAACTATTGAGATCCTGGTCAATGCCGACCAACAGTTCTTCTGCCTCTTCAAGGAAGATATCCAGCAAATCTGGATCAAACTCACGGTTGGCTTCAGCTGCATCGATCAACTGCTGGTCCTTCGCCACTTGTTGTGAAATCGCAGAAAGGTCAAATGCTGTTTCTGCGGCATCCTGATCTTGTTCTGGAACCAATGTATCCGCTTCAAGTTCAGGTGTTTCACTATCGGCAAATTGCTCAAGTTCCTGATCTACAAACGCATGCAGGTCATTCAGGTCTTTTTGCAGCTCTTCGGTCAAGACCACACGCTGGCCAGCTGCCAAAGTATCAAACAGGTAGATAAAGTCCTGATGAATTTGTGCATATAAATCATAAGCATAATCAATATGTAACAGTTGAGGCTTGGCCAAAAGTTGGTCATAGCTGGCTTTCAACTGCACAACAAAATCATGGATACCTACTGCCGCACGATTATTGGTATGCATAATCAACTGCGCAGCTTGTGCACTTAACTGTTCAATATAGATCGGGAATTCGTGACGAGCACGTTTCTCAAATTCAAACTCAGCATCTAGCAACTGATCAATATTCAGTTCGATTAACTGTGAAATCAAACCTTGCGGTGCGATTTCTTCACTACGTTCTTCCACTTGGAAATCATAGCTATCCCAAGCGGCATTGAAAGTTGCATAGATGTCAGCCAGTTGTGCCGATTCGCCCTGACGTAAGGTATGTAAATAATCACGTACAAACTCGGCATAGTTGGTCAGCAAAGCGGTTTCTTGCGAAGTAGAAAGGAGCTCATCCTGCAATAAATTCTTGAATAGGTTTTCCACCTTAGAGCTGGCTTCAAAGATTTCTTCAATATGCGCCATTGAAGAACTGCCACGCAATGTGTGAAGTGCACGAATCAAACTGTTGTAATCTCGTGCATCCGGTTGCATTTTATTCAAGAACTGATCAATCACAGCTAGGTGTTCATCAGATTCTTCAAGGAAAATACTCAGCGTTTCAGCCTGCATATCTGAAGATACTTGCTCAGCCGTAAGCATGGTGTCATTGCTTTCTTCTGCAATTACGCTTTCAGATTCAGCCTCATCCAACAATTCGAGTCCAGTTTTGGCCTCGGTATTGTTGAGCGTATCTGCCAATCCGAGCAGTTCTTCAAGTGCGGGCTCGACACTTTGCTGTTTTTGTAATTGTTGGCCTAAAAGCACCAATGGTCGAAAATCGATCTGGTGAACCGTAACACTCTTAAAATTGTCATACAGTTTGTACTTGAAAATCTGATAAACCGTTTTGACATACTGCTGCACAGCGGGGGTCAATTCGACACCACCAGCCAAAACACGGTTTAAAGTATCTTCTACAGTCCAGGCCAATTCCCCGGCAGATTTAGCACCAACCATACGCCCTGAACCTTTCAGCGTATGAAAGTGACGGCGGATACTAACAAGGCTGTCATGGTCAGCAGGATCGCTCATCCACTGTTCAAGTAGCTGATCGAGTTCAACAAAAATTTCTTCTATTTCTTCAACAAAAATATCAAGAATTTCTGAATCTTGGTCGAGATAACTGTCTTCTGGAAGCGTCGTCGTTTCAACTAAATTTTTTAATATTTCTTTCATAGCTAAGGCTTCTTTGGTTCTGTGCCACAAAGCGCTGGCTCAAACTAAATGATCATCATCACATCAGTAGCAACTCGATTATTGTCTATTGATGAGATAATTGACCGTAACTGGAACAGATACCTGTCGTCTGACAGGCATCCCAGTCCAAGCTTTGTCAGCTGACTTATTCTGGTAATTTAAAGTCAGTCACAGACTCACGTAATGACTCTGCCATATGGGCCAATTCAGAAACCGAACGTGCTGTATCGAAGGTTGCTCCAGTGGTTTGCGATGTAATTTCCTGTACGACGTGCATCGTATTGGCAATGTGACCAGCTGATGCAGACTGTAGCTGTGCTGCATCGGAAATGCTTGCAATCAGTTTTGCCAAGTCGCCCGATACCTTTTGAATTTCATCCAGTGCAACACCCGCATCTTTTGCCAAGTTGGCACCACGAACAACCTCAGACGTGGTTTGTTCCATGGAAATAACCGCTTCGTTCGTATCGGCCTGAATCGTTTTTACCAGAGTTTCAATCTGCTTCGTTGCAGAAGCAGAACGTTCTGCAAGACGCTGTACCTCATCCGCAACCACGGCGAAGCCTCGACCATATTCACCTGCCATCGATGCCTGAATCGCGGCATTCAAAGCTAGAATGTTCGTTTGGTCGGCAATATCGTTAATCAGGGAAACGATGTTACCAATCTCTTGTGAAGATTCACCCAGACGTTTAATACGTTTAGAGGTTTCCTGGATCTGCTCACGAATGGTATCCATACCTTCGATCGAACGGTTTACGACATCCGCACCATTCGATGCGATTTGTACAGAACGCTGTGCTACCTCAGCAGATTCAGTAGCGTTAGAAGATACTTGGTCAATCGAATATGCCATTTCGTTAATCGCAGCAGAGGCACCGGCAATCTCTTGTGCTTGGTGTTCAGAAGCTTCAGCTAACTGGTTGGTAATATTCTGGGTATCTTGGGTATAACGTGCAACTTCCTGCGATGTTTCATTGATTCGAGATACCAAGTCACGTAACTGGTCAATCGCGAAGTTAATAGAGTCCGCAATCGCACCCGTAAAGTCTTCAGATACCGTTGCATACGAACGCAAGTCACCATCTGCCAAGTCAGCGATCTCGTCCAGAAGACGCAAAATCGCATTCTGGTTACGGTCATATTCTTCTTGTAAACGTGCTACACGTTCTTTATCGGCATCACCACGTAAGCTTAGCAGGCGATACATTGACCATACGAAACCCGCCAAGAGCATGAACATTGCCAGTAGAGCTACCGGAATCAGGTTCAGCATGGTTTCTTCAATCTTGTTCTTTTTCAGAACATTCAACAAGTCAGCCGACTGTTTTTGAACCTGTGCTGCAGCATTACGTGCAACTACCAATTCAGCAGGATTTTTTAATACTTTCGCTTTAGCCGCAATGGTATCAATATCCTTTGACATCATGTTCCATTGTTTTTCAACAGCAGTGACATCCGCCGTTACACCGGCAATATCTTTCACCATTGCCAAGTTCTTATCAAAATCTTTTTGCGCAGCTAACAAGGCCGTCATTGCATCAGGAGAACCATTGGTTGCCACAGCAGCCTGATCCGGAAGAGTTACGGATAATAAACGCAATTCACCCAAACTACGGGTCAAATCATTATTACGAGGAACGTTATAAACCAGGTAAGCCAAGAAGAAAACAACTGAAAGTAAACAGGCGATCGCAATATAGATCAGTGGTTCGGATTTTTTTCGGTCGCCGAACACTTCAGAAATCTGGTTCAGTTTAGAATTTTTGCCAGAACCTTGTTCACCAGACTGATCCAATCCTTCAGTCTTGTTTTTCTTTTTCAATGTAAAGCCCATGCAGCTTCTCCCCAGAATTGCCTTAATTCGTTCGTAATATGCGTTATTTAATTTTTGAGTTTCGCGGATGCGTTCATATAATTTGGGTTTTTCAGTAAACGACTGAATAAGAACACGTGCCAGTATTGATTATGTTGATGAAAATAGCCTTGGCAATATTCTTGTAATCGGTTATCCAAGTCGTCATTTTTTGAAAAGAAACTTTTCTTATTAAAATGCTGAATCCCCAGAACCTGATCTACGACTAAACCGACATATTGGTCATTGTGACTAATGCACAATACTTTTTGAGTAGGTGAAAATGAGCTACGTTGCCCCGAAATAAACTGTGACAAATCTGACACAGAAAGTAGACGTCCACGAATATTTGCCAAACCCTTAACCCAAGTCTGAGTATTCGGAACTGGCGTACTCTTTGGTGGATAAATTACCTCAGATACTTCACCTAAAGGGGCAACAAAATATTGCCCCAACATCTCAAAAGCAATGCCTGACCATCGGTTTACTTCGTTGTCTGACGTAACGTAGTTTTTATTACCACGCTTCGCTAAACGGAGTAATTCGATAAATCCATTTGCTGCCATACACTAACCTGCATTGAGCTGCTGTTTAATCACTTCGATTAATTGATCTTCATCAATTGGCTTGGTGAGATAATCACGAGCGCCCTGACGTTTACCCCAAACACGGTCAGTCGCCTGATCTTTGGTACTTACAATCACGACTGGAATGTGCTTCGTGGTGCTGCCACGTGAAATCTCACGAGTCGCCTGGAAACCATTCACGCCGGGCATGACCACATCCATTAATACCAAATCTGGCAATTCTGCTTGTGCCATGGTCACACCATCTGCACCATTGGCAGCTTCAATCACTTCATAACCATGTTTGGTCAGAATTTCTCTGAAGCGGAAAGTTTCTGTTGGCGAGTCATCTACTACTAAAATTCGAGCCATTTTTATTCCCCTGACTGACGCAAATACGCTTAAGCGGTGACGTGGTTACGTATTGCGTTTAACAATTCATCTTTACTAAATGGCTTGGTCAAATATTCATCTGAACCGACCACTCGCCCTTTGGCTTGGTCAAACAAGCCGTCTTTACTCGACAACATAATCACTGGGATATTTTGGTAGTTTTGTGAGTTTTTAATTAATGCACAAGTTTGATAACCATCTAAACGCGGCATCATAATATCCACAAATACGATATCAGGATTTGTTTCGGCAATTTTTGAAAGTGCTTCAAAACCATCAACGGCAGTGATGACCTCACATCCTTCACGTTGCAACAAGGTTTCTGCTGTACGGCGAATGGTTTTTGAATCATCGATTACCATGACTTTTAGATTTTGAAATTTTTCTTCCATTGCATGGCCCTTCCCATTTCATTTATTAAATTTACAACCTAATTTTAAGCGGATTGTTTTTACAGATTATGAACCTTTTTTAACATATATTTACTTGCATTTTCAATGAACAAATTCTGTTCATCACCGCAGTATTTTAGTAAACTGATAACCAGTTCACACTTTAATATTTACAGTGACTTATTTTTGATATCAGGCTATTTTCAAAATGCTAGAAAGTTTTTAATCTAGCAGAAAAGCCATATAAAAATAAGTAAATTGGTCAAGTTTATAAGGGGAAAAGTCATGATTGCATTACGCCATAAAACCACCCCAACACGACAATGGCTCAGCTCCTCCCCTCCAGCATTATTGGCTATTTTATTTAGTTTTGCTTCATGGTCTCTTCAGGCAGCTGAACAAGCGCCGAAAGCGGTGTGGTATCGCTATTACGACAGTCAAGGCGTTGCCAATCTCAGCACGTCGGTAACCCCTGCACATATCCGTCATGGCTATGATGCGCTCGATAGCAATATGCAGGTGATCAAACGTAGTCCGTCCTACAACACTGAAGCAGATATTCGTCAATCTTCCAAACGTGCTGCTCAGGCGAAACAGCAAGCTGAAGACATCAAACTTAAAAAAGCATATAGCAATGTCAAGGTCGCCGAGTTTAAACGCAATGATGCCTTACAAGGCATACGCAAACAAATTAACTTTCAACAGCAACAACTCAAGCAACTACAAAGTGACCGTAGCTTTTTTAAACAGCAAGAAGCAGATTACTTAGGTCAAGGTAAAACCGTACCTGCTACGCTGAAACAACAACTTGATTCTAATGCGGGGAATATTCTCAGAGGCCAACAAAGCATTAAGCGTTTACAAGCAGATTATCAACGTACAGAAAAGCATTATCAGCAAATCATTGAGCGTTTGAAAGCTCTCGAATAAAGACAAAGCATCGCCTAGTGCATCGGCAGAATATGAATAGATGCTGGGTAATTTTTGATGCCTTGAGATTTTTAATTTTTTGTCGATCCAAGCAGGGTACTAAACCGCTAATGGTAGGTGGTTAAGATTCTTTGCATCGGCACAATTAAGCCAAAAAACAAAAATAATGGCATAATGCCTGCACGCAAAGCAGGTGCAATCCTCACCTCATTTTTTTATCATAGCGTTTTTATTTTATTCTCTTGCTATTAGGACATTTTCCATGCGCGCGAGTCGCTTTTTATTTGCAACGTTAAGAGAAACCCCAAACGATGCCGAAGTTATTTCGCATCAGCTCATGCTACGGGCTGGGATGATTCGTAAACTGGCTTCCGGTTTATATACCTGGTTACCGATGGGTGTACGTGTGCTCAATAAAGTTGAAGCGATTGTGCGTGAAGAAATGAACCGCTCTGGCGCGCTTGAAGTCTTTATGCCAGTGACGCAACCTTCGGGTCTTTGGGAAGAATCTGGACGTTATGAACAATACGGTCCAGAATTACTCCGTTTCAAGGATCGCCATGATAATTCTTTTGTACTGGGCCCTACCCACGAAGAAGTGATTACTGACCTGGCGCGCAACGAACTGAAAAGTTACAAGCAGTTGCCAATGAATTTCTACCAGATTCAAACCAAATTCCGTGATGAAATCCGCCCACGCTTTGGTGTGATGCGTTCACGTGAATTCATTATGAAAGATGCCTATTCTTTTCATGCCAACCAGGCCTCACTGCAAGAAACCTATGATGTCATGTATGACACCTATTGCCGTATCTTTAGCCGTCTAGGCTTGAACTTCCGTCCAGTACAAGCGGATACGGGTTCGATCGGTGGCTCTGCATCGCATGAATTTCACGTCTTAGCTTCTAGCGGTGAAGACGATATCGCCTTCTCAACAGAATCAGACTACGCAGCGAATGTGGAAATGGCAGAAGCCGTCTTGGTCGGTGAACGTGCAGCACCAACACAGGCCTTGACCATTGTTGACACGCCAGATCAGAAAACCATTGCCGATGTTTGTGCTTTCCTGAATGTGGAAACCAAACAATCCGCAAAAGCCTTACTCGTACAAGGTGTCGCCGATGACAAAGGCCATGTACCTGTCATCGCACTATTCCTGCGTGGCGATCATGAACTCAATGAAATTAAAGCAGAAAAACACCCACTGATTGCTGCTCCATTAACCTTTGCCACTGAAGAGCAATTATCTGCATTAGGATTAACGGCTGGTTTTGTTGGCCCGCAAGGCTTAGTGGAAAAAGGCATTACCGTGATTGTCGATCGTGCAGCTTCAGTTTTATCTGACTTTGTCGCGGGTGCCAATGAAGCTGGCAAACATGCCACTGGCGTGAACTGGGAACGTGATGCCCAATTCACTGAAGTCTATGACCTGCGTAATGTGGTTGAAGGTGATCCATCTCCAGATGGCAAAGGCACTTTACAGATCAAGCGCGGGATCGAAGTTGGCCACATTTTCCAATTGGGACAAAAATACTCTGAAGCTCTTGGCTGTAAAGTCCTAGGTGAAGATGGCAAACCATTCGTCGTTACCATGGGCTGTTATGGCATCGGGGTGACACGTGTGGTCGCTTCCGCGATTGAACAGAATTTTGACGAGAAAGGCATTATCTGGCCAGCCGCGATTGCACCATTTGAAATCGCCATCGTGCCAATGAATGCACACAAGTCACCACGCACGCTAGAAGCCGCTGAAGCATTGTATGCGGAACTGACTGCTGCCGGTTATGATGTATTGCTCGACGACCGTAATGAGCGTCCAGGGGTGAAATTCTCCGATCTTGAATTAACGGGGATCCCACACCGTATCGTGATTGGTGAAAAAGGATTGGATGCGGGTACATTTGAGTACAAAGGCCGTCGTGATGAAGAATCAGTAAATATCAGTAAAGAAGCGTTATTGGCAAAAATCGCGCAATAATCTTTGACCATAAAAAATCCCGCACTTGGCGGGATTTTTTTTATTTAAACAAACGAACAACTTAAGCTTTAGGCAAAGTTACACCCATTTGTCCCTGATATTTACCACCACGGTCTTTATAAGACGTTTCACACACTTCGTCGCTTTCAAAGAACAACATCTGTGCAACCCCTTCACCGGCATAAATACGCGCTGGCAAATTGGTGGTATTCGAGAATTCCAAAGTCACGTGTCCTTCCCACTCCGGTTCAAGTGGTGTGACATTCACAATGATACCGCAACGTGCATAGGTCGATTTACCCAAGCACACCGTCAATACATTACGCGGAATACGGAAATACTCCACTGTACGTGCCAAAGCAAAGGAGTTCGGTGGAATAATGCAGACATCGGAATGAATGTCGATAAAACTCTTTTCATCGAAATTTTTCGGATCAACAATTGCAGAATGCACATTGGTAAAAACTTTGAATTCTGGTGCACAGCGGACGTCATAGCCATAACTGGACACACCATAAGAAATTAGTTTCTCACCTTGTTCATTGAAACGCACTTGATTTGGCGCGAAGGGCTCAATCATTCCGTGCTTTTCGCTCATCTCGCGAATCCAGCGATCCGATTTAATCGACATGGTTTTTAATCCCAACAAAATTTTCTAGCTCATATAAGGCGATTACTTTAACTGAAATACCCAGCAAATTAAATCTTTTCTCATCGGCCCTTCATCGTGAGGCAGTGCAAGGGTAGATTGGGAAGAACCGATCTCTTGAAAATGCTTTAACGATCAAAATCATCAAATCTTCCCATCAACAATTTACACACTATGTCGCAAATCAGCCCAAAGTTCGGTAGCAAGTTGCTATAATTTGTGCAAAATAAGGCTGATTGCCCTGAATAATTGCGCCATGTTTAAAAGTCTGCTGAATAAACTGATCCCGACACCGGACCAAATTGCATCGATGAAAATCATGCGCTTATTTGGCAAGCGTGCCATGGCTCCGCAATTGTGGCAAATGAACCGCCGCTCTGTCAGCAAAGCGATTTTTGTTGGAACTTTTTGGGGAGCGTTACCGATCCCTTTTCATAGTCTCCTCATTTTATTGAGTGCAGTTTTTTTACGTGTCAATGTCCCAATCAGTTTGGCTTTAGCCTGGCTACTCAATCCTTTAACCATTTTGCCCATCTTATATACGGGTTTTTGGTTTGGCACACAGCTGTTCCAAATTCCGATGGTCGATCAGGATACTTTATGGCTATTGGTACATGAGCTGGCGGACTGGGTAAGTTCATTCGGCAAAGCCAATCTGGATGTAAGTTTACTCGAACCCTTGATGCTGGGATTGGTACTTGAGGCCTTGCTTTTGGCCAGCGGGTTTTATCTACTCAGCCATGTGCTCTGGCGTTGGCGGATTATCAAACGCTGGCAAAAGCGTAAACATCGCCTACCCTCACACCAGTTACAGTAAAACAAAAAGCTCCAGACCTGCTGGAGCTTTTTTATCATGCCAAGCATTAAAAAATGCGTTTGTCATCGCGTGCGGGCTGTGGCAGTTTTGAAACTTGTGTCCAGACTGCTTGCGCAATTTCTCTATAGCTGTCTGCCGCTTCATCCATAGCAACAACACTCGGCTGGCCTTTATCGGCATTTTCACGAATCTGAGCATTTAGAGGCAAACGCCCTAACAACGGAATATCATATTGCTCAGAAAGTTTATCACCGCCCCCTTTACCAAAAATCTTCTCCTCATAACCACAATTGGAGCAGATATGCGTAGACATATTTTCTACAACGCCTAATACTGGAATTCCCACTTTATTGAACAGTTCGATCCCCTTGGTTGCATCTAGCAATGCCACGTTTTGCGGGGTCGTTACAATCACCGCACCGGTGACTGGGATACGCTGTGCCAAAGTCAATTGAATATCGCCGGTTCCCGGCGGCATATCAATCATCAACACATCCAGATCCGGCCAGAGTGTCTGGTTAAACAATTGCATCAAGGCACCCGTCGCTTTCGGACCACGCCAAGCCACTGGGGTATTGTTGTCGCCAGTTAAATGACCAATCGACAGCACCGCCATACCATACGCTTCAAGCGGTACAAAATGTTCATTTTCAATCAACGGGGTCTGCCCTGCATTACCTAGCATGGTCGGAATACTCGGCCCATAAATATCGGCATCCAGTACGCCGACTTTTAAGCCCTGCTGCTGTAATGCCAAAGCCAGATTGACCGTGGTGGTTGATTTACCGACGCCGCCTTTACCTGAGGAAACCAAAATGACATTTTTAATGCGTGGATGTGGCGCCAGATCACGCTGCTGCGGCGCTGCTTTCTGAATCGGTGGATTATTTGGATCGCTTTCAACTTTTTCAGCTGCAGGTGAAGCATTCACTACGGGAGGCAACTGCGTATTTGCAGTAGTCGGTTGACTGGAACAGCTGTCACTGGCCGCTTTCTTCTGTTGTACGACATGCAGATTGAGTTCCTGAATACCACATTTTTCCAGTGCATCGGCTAAATCATCATGGATCTTTTGCAGATGATCAGCTTCTTCCGGATAAGTTTTGATACTAAGCTGTAGCACTCGGCCCTGCACCTGTAACTGGGTAATCCGATCCTGCAAGCGGTCATTCGACTGAGGCAGATGATAGCCTTGCAGCACCTGCTGGATTTCTTCCTCTTTTACCTCCTGTGCAGGAGAAAAGACCGATTTTAATGAAGAAAACCACGACATAACTTTCGCTCCAGATCCGGAAAATGCTATTCAACTGCATATAGTGTACAGTCAAGCTGAGGTAAGGTTAAGCAAAGTTGTATCAGGCTTTTTAAATCTTGATATAAAGTTGATTGATTTGCTTGGTTTAACGCCAAATTCATGCTAATGCGGCTGCCATACATCTGTAAAATGCTCGATGTTGTGATTTTCAGTTTAAAACAGTTTTTTGCTTCCCCCTGATGGGTACAGCCCAGCTTGCATATTCATGGTTTGTTATTTTTCATCTTAATTGACAAATGCTGTTGCAGCTTAAGCGAGGTTGAAGCCTTGCTTTGTTTTCCCCGATTGATCAGGTAAAATCACGGGTCTTGCGTAAAATGCCAACCACTATAAGAGAGTCACATCCGTGCGTAAAATACTCGTCACCAATGCCCTACCTTATGCCAATGGTCCAATCCATATGGGTCACTTACTCGGTTATATTCAGGCGGATATCTGGGTACGTGCCATGCGTGCAATGGGTCACGAAGTGACATATGTATGTGCGGATGATGCACACGGCACGGCGATTATGCTGCGTGCCGAAGCCAATGGCATTACGCCGGAACAGCAGATTGCCAATGTGCAGCGTGAACATGAGCGTGACTTTGCCGGCTTTGGCATCAGCTTTGACCACTATGACTCGACCCACAGCGATACCAATAAAGCCCGTGCTTCAGATATTTATTTGAAAAACCGCGAAGCCGGTAATATCGCAGTGCGTCCCGTGACACAATTGTTTGATCCAGAAAAACAGATGTTCCTCTCGGATCGTTTCATTCAAGGCACCTGCCCGAAATGTGATGCGGAAGATCAGTACGGCGATTCCTGTGAAGTGTGCGGTACCACTTACAATGCGACCGAATTAAAAAATCCGCGTTCCACCCTGAGCGGTGCGACGCCAGTTGAGAAATCATCGGATCATTATTTCTTTAAACTGCCAAACTTTGCAGAATACTTGCAGCAATGGACCCGTGATCAGGGCCGTTTACCGGTATCGATTGCGAACAAACTAGATGAATGGTTTGAAGCGGGCTTGACTGATTGGGATATTTCCCGCGATGCGCCTTATTTTGGTTTCGAAATTCCAGATGCGCCGAATAAATACTTCTACGTTTGGGTGGATGCCCCGATCGGCTATATGTCGAGCTTTGAAAATTACATCAAAACCAAGCGTCCAGACCTGAACTTTGCAGACTACTGGAAAAAAGATTCTGATAAAGAAGTCTATCACTTCATCGGGAAAGACATCGTCTATTTCCATGCCCTATTCTGGCCAGCGATGCTGGACGGCGCAGGTTATCGCACGCCTACCGGACTGTTCGTGAACGGTTTCTTGACCGTGAACGGTCAGAAAATGTCAAAATCACGCGGTACGTTCATCAAGGCTGAGACCTATCTCGAACATTTGAATCCGGAATACTTACGTTACTACTTTGCCTCAAAACTTTCCGACAAAGTAGAAGATTCCGATCTAAATCTGGATGACTTTATCCAGAAAGTGAACTCGGATCTGGTGGGTAAAGTGGTGAACATTGCCAGCCGTTGTGCCAAATTCATCAATAAAGACTTTAACAGTACCTTATCTGCCACTTGTGCTGAGCCTGAACTGCTACAAAGCTTTATTGCTGCCGGCGACTCGATTGCTCAAGCCTATGAAGCACGTGAATTTTCCGCTGCCATTCGTGAAATCATGGCACTGGCGGATAAAGCTAACCAGTACATTGATGAAAAGAAACCATGGGCTCTAGCAAAACAGGAAGGTCAGGAACAGCAAGTACACGAGGTTTGCTCTGTCGGGATCAACCTGTTCCGTCAGTTGGCCATTTACCTTGCACCGGTATTGCCAAAACTGGCTGAAGATGTACAAGCATTCTTGCAGCTCGATAGCTTTAACTTTGCTTCACGCGAAACGGTACTGACCAATCATGTGATTGCACAGTTCCAGCCATTGATGCAACGTGTTGACAAAGCCAAAGTGGATGCGATGGTTGATGCATCGAAAGATTCCTTAGCAGCGCCAGCAGAACCAGCCAAAGCTGAAAAGAAAAAAGAGAAAGCCAAAGAAAAGAAAGCTGAACCTAAGGTCGGTGAAGCTGAAATCATTGGTATTGAAGACCTTATGAAGGTTGATCTTCGTGTTGCAGAAGTTGTTGAAGCTGCAACCGTTGAAGGCTCTGACAAGCTGCTGCAACTCACGTTAAATGTCGGTGAAGCTGAGCCACGTAATGTGTTCAGTGGGATCCGTGAGTTCTATCAACCAGAAGACCTGAAAGGTAAACTGGTGGTTATGGTCGCGAATCTTGCTCCACGTAAGATGCGTTTTGGGATCTCAAACGGGATGGTGTTAGCCGCGGGCAATGGTGAAGGTGTTTGGGTGATTTCGCCGGATTCTGGTGCTAAACCAGGCGATAAAGTGTCATAAGACTCCCCTTAAATCAAAGGCTTCTTCGGAAGCCTTTTTTATACCCCTAAAAATCCTGCCGTCACATTAATCGTAATGGCCAAAATCACCGTATTAAAAGCAAATGCCAATACACAATGAAAAATATTTAAACGGCGCATCAACTGGCTGGTCACAGCGATATCTGCTGTTTGCGCGGATGTACCGACAATGTAGCTAAAATAAATAAAATCAAAATAAACCGGATCTTCTGTTTTGGGAAACTCCAGTCCCGGTTCTTCATGACGGCTTTTGGCCAAATAATAGTCATGCGCATAATGAATGGCAAACATGGTATGAATCAGCAGCCAGGTGGAAAAAATGGTGGCAATCGTCAGGCCAATATCCGCCAGCTCCATACCCAACTGTTGCTTGGGAGTTTGACTCAATTGCACGACAATCGCCACCAGACACACCAATACCGCGACCAGAACTGCGGTCATAATCACCCATTTGGATTCATCCTGATCACGGGCACGCTGCAAAATGTTATCCGTACGGGTGTTAAGCATCATGTGTAATGTGTTCAACAAATAACTCCAGGTAGCAATATTCCAACCTATTAATAAACAGGTCGACCACTGCCAGGGTGTCATGAAACGCAAGAGAACATACACGGAAATGCCCAGTGCGAAAGCCCCAAAGAGATAGGGACGGTGAACAAAACCGGTATGCAAATGTTGCAGCACTTTTTTCATGTATTATTTTCCGGCATAGATAGCAAATAGCCCTTTGCTCCATCATACCGAAATTGACATAAAATACAGATGCTCTTCAGATGACCTCTGCAGAATCCCAGTCCTCAAGGTTTATTTCCATGTTTCAATTCAGCGATCAGGCAGTTCCCTATCAATCGATTGCACTTGCAGCAGATCTAGAACTGCAGATCAAACGGCTTGACCTGATCCATCCGCTGATTTCAGGTAACAAATTCTATAAGCTGAAAGATAACATCCGCACTGCACAACAACAGGGGTATCAGCAACTGCTCACTTTTGGAGGGGCTTATTCCAACCATATTGCAGCGACTGCTGCAGCCGGAAAATTACTCAACATACCGACCATTGGAATCATTCGTGGAGAGGAGCTAGAGCATCAAGCACTGAACCCAACACTGACAACAGCACAGCAGAATGGTATGCAGCTACATTTTGTAAGCCGTCAGGAGTATCGGCAACGCCATGATGCAGAATATCTGGCAGGACTCAGCGCAAAATTCCCATATGCCTATATCATTCCTGAAGGGGGAACCAATGCCCTCGCAGTCCAAGGCTGTCAGGAAATTTTGTCAGAAAAAGACTTGCAGACTTATGATGTGATTTGCTGTGCAGTCGGTACAGGGGGGACAATCAGTGGCTTGATCAATGCCAGTGCAGAGCAGCAACAAGTGATCGGCTTTCCAGCCTTAAAAGGTGATTTCCTGATCCAAGATATTCAGCATTGGACTCAAAAAAGCAACTGGCAACTGGTTCAAGATTACCATTTTGGTGGCTATGCCAAAGTCACACCTGCATTACTCGATTTTATCCAATGCTTTGAACAGCAATACCAGATTCCACTGGAACCTATCTATACCGGAAAAATGCTGTTTGGCCTATTTGAACTGATTAAGCAAAACTACTTTGTCAAAGGCAGCCGGATTCTGGTGATCCATAGTGGTGGACTCCAAGGCAAAACGAGTTTGTCCTGAAACAGCCGTTAAAATCAACTATAATGCCCCGCTGTGCTAGATTGAGAGAAAGTTATGGCTGCTGCTTTTTATGATGTGATTGTATTGGGAGGTGGTGCTTCCGGACTGATGCTCGCATCCATGGCAGCGAAACGGGGCCGCAAGGTACTGGTTCTGGAAAAAGCCAACAAAGTCGGCAAAAAAATCCTGATGTCCGGCGGTGGGAAATGTAACTTTACCAATCTGTATGTCGAGCCTGACAACTATATTTCACATAACCCACATTTTGTCATTTCCGCCCTGTCCCGTTATAGCAATTGGGATTTTATCGGGATGGTCTGTGACTATGGCATCGAGTATGAAGAACGAAAACACGGTCAGCTTTTTACCCTGAACGGCGCCAAAGAAATTCTCGCCATGCTGTTACAAGAATGCGAAAAAGCAGGAAATGTCGATATCCGCACCAGCTGTGAAGTAAAGGCGGTTAATGCGCTAGAAGGCAACGGTTTTCAGGTGGCGACCGTACAGGGCTATTTTGAGTGTGAATCGTTGGTGGTTGCCAGCGGTGGATTATCGATTCCCACTTTAGGAGGATCTGGTATTGGCTATGAAATTGCCAAGCAATTTGGCCACCACGTTTATCCGACCCGTGCCGGACTAGTTCCCTTTACTTTTACTGACCAATTCAAGGAAGTGACCACACGTTTAAGTGGTAATGCCTTGGAAGCTACACTTAGCAATACACGTCACGCATTTACTGAAGCTTTATTGTTCACCCATCGAGGACTCAGCGGACCGAGTTCTCTACAACTGTCCAACTACTGGAACAGTGGGGAAAGCTTCCAGATTAATTTCCTGCCTGGTTTAGATGTACTGCAATGGCTAAAAGACAAAAAACAGCGCCAACCTAAAGTCCTGTTGCGCACTTTACTGAATGAGCACATGGCCAAAAGCATTGTACTGGAACTGCAAACACTGATCTGGCCAGCAGAAAGTGAAACGGCGATTGGAAATTTAAGCGACCAACGCTTAGAACAGATTGCGGAGCACTTACAGCATTTTGAAGTTAAACCTTCAGGAACCGAAGGCTATCGGACAGCAGAAGTCACTTTGGGTGGTGTGGATACGACAGAAGTTTCATCCAAGACGATGGAAAGTAAAAAGCGGAAAGGACTATATTTTTTAGGTGAGGTACTGGACGTCACAGGACATTTGGGCGGATATAATTTTCAATGGGCATGGGCATCAGCCCATGCAGCCAGTCAATTTGTTTAAGAAATTATTCCAAGTAATCAGTACGCAATAAAGCAACTTGCTGGTTTTGTTGCGTACGTGCAATCGCGTTTTCCATTTTTGCGATACCGCTTTTCAATTCATAAGATGTGCGCTGAGATACGACTTTAGTCAAACGTTTTACAACTGCAAATACTGGAAGTTTGAAGTTAAGGTTCATCCTGATTTCCCCTTTATAATTAATCTTATGGCAACATTAATCCATAACTGTTGCATGTATATGAAACAATCTCATTCTATAACAAATATTTATTCTGTATAGAGGGTCTGCCTTAGAACAATAACTACTAACTTATGTCGAAATAAAGAAAAGCCTTATTACACAAGGTGTTGCAGGAAAGAAAAAACCACAGATTAAAATTACTAGACCTTAGTCTAATTTAATCCTGTCTTTTTCCCTTCAAGTCAGCATAAAATTCCGCATAACTCATAACAGTTGGCACTTCTCAGCTAATATTTTCCTCAATCCTCACATTTCAGGTATAAAAAGTGACTACCTAGGTGTAGTCACTTTTGCATGGGATTAGCTGCCCCTAAGTATCATTATTGCTCTTTGGCGGATGAGAAATATCCACGTCCTGTTCCACTTCACCCGTTGAACCAAAAGGTTTATTCACTGGTGGATGTTCTGGATTGACCTTAAATTCTCTGAGGTCGCCTTCCTCAGGTTTGTTAGTAGAAGCATGCTGCTCTGCTGAAGCAGACTCTGTCACCACTGCAGGTGCCATACTAGGTTGAGCAGAAGAAGCAGCCTTTGGCTGATGTAAAGGATTAGATTTTTTGGCATGTTGCTTGGCTTGATCAAGCAAATCTGTCAATAATCGCTCGGCAGGCTGACGACCGCCGAGACCAAAGGCCAGAGCAAAAGCAACTGCAACCGCTCCTAAAGTTAAACCGAAGGCCAGATTCACGATCGAATCCGCGATGCCCATGGCTCGGAGTCCCATGGCGATCACCAAGCCCATAATCAGAATACGGACCAAGTTCGCCAACCAGCGTGAATAATTGTATTCACCGCGCTCTAAGACTTTGGCTACCAGATTGGCCAACCAGAAACCGATCAGCAGAATCACCGCACCGAGCAAGATACTGGCACCAAACTGGATAAACATCGCGATCAGACCACTGATCTGTTCAAAACCTAGACGGTTCGCCGCCTCAGCAACTGCAAATAGCATGGTGAAGAACACGATCAATGTGCCGATCATGACCGAAATTTTGTTACTGCCTAAAAAGCGTTGTAAGTCCAGTTTAGCTGGCAGTTCATCAACACCTGTACCAGCGAGCAACTCGCTGACCAGTCGAGCAACAAAACGTGAAACCACGTAGGCAATGATCAGGATCAAACCGGCAGCAATAATGTTTGGAATCGCGTTCAGGATTTCATACAACATCGCCGTCGCGGGTTGCGAAATGGCTTCAATCCCCAGAGCTTCAAACGCGATGATCAATGCAGTGATCATGATTAAAGTAAAGACAAAGGTACCTAACAAGCCTGGTAAGTTGCCAGTCTTGAATAGACCAATCTTTTGCGCCTGTGATTGTACATTCAGGCTACCGAGTAAACCCTCCACAATACCGCGCACAATTTTTGCCAGAATATAACCGACAAAAATAATCACACCGGCAATAAACAGATTTGGCAGGAACAGAATGGCTTCATTCAGCATGTTCTGCACCGGCATTAATAATCCATTCAGACCAAGGATCGAAAGGACGATTGGCAAGAACAATAACAAAATCAGCCAGTACACAATATCTGCAATATTTTGGCTAATCGGTCGAACACCCACCTCGGTACTAAGCTTCTCATCCAGCTGAGTACGGGCCAAAAGCCGTTGCAATCCCATACGTACCAGTTTGGCTAGAATCCAACCGATGAAACCCACCGCAATAGCCGCAATCAGGTTCGGAATAAAAGCCAATACCTGTGCTAGCATGTCACTGAATGGTCCACTAACACTATTGATATTCAAAACATTTAATGCTGCGACCACCGCAATAATCAGAATAAACCAGAACACCACACGCGAGATAATCTGCTCAATATCAGGGAATTTTCCCGCCGTAGTAGTGGTTGCAGTAGAAAGATGATGGTTGGTGCCGATTTTTTGCAGTAATTTTTTAACACCGGCGGCGATGATCAGAGCCACAACCCAACCGAGCAATAAAATGACCACAGCCGCAATAATCGGCTGGAACTGATCCCAATAATACATGGCACCATAATTTGATCCTCTCGGACCTCCAGCAAAAAAGTCATTCATAATTCTTCGCCCTCTTATCTTTATCAGGTTTGTATATGCAAATTGGTCTAAATCTGCTTTTTACTTTTTTCTAATCGTTACCTGTATCACCTTAAAACTCGGTGTTTTTTGAATCAATTCAAAGCAGCATAAGAGCAACAAAAGCGCTGCATAAGTTTGCAAAACAATAAAGCCCGTCGTGATTCACTTCGGGCTTTGTTTTAGGAATCAGGGAAATGATTCATCCTAATGAGGAAGATCACGTTCTTCCTTAACGGTTGGCTGCGGTTTTCGCATTATCCGTTGCTACAGCATCCTGCTCGCTGACTTTGGGTGCACTATTGTTCATATTATTCATAGTGGCAGGTTGCATAGCAGGATTAGACTGATCCGGCGGGGCTTCTCGTGGAGAAGGATTACGTTCAACGAACATATAGATCAGTAGTGCAACAAGGAAAAGACCAACTGCTACCAGCATATATACCGGTAAACGTTTTTTTTGCATATTCTCTTCTGCACTGGTCACATGCGCCGGTTTACTAAAATCGTGCTTCATGGTCTTCCCTCTCTTATTTTTTTTTTGATAAGAACAGTTTAACAAGAGGCCATGTATCAATGTGTGAAGAAGCTTAGTGTAATCGTGACGATCGGTTTTAATGTTGTATGCAAAATGCGCTATACTGCATGTCCGTTTTTTATGTGCTTTACCATTATGGCGTATCGTCAGCAAAGAGTAACGCTTGATCTTGACACTGACGTCACTCATCAATGTGGCTTACATTATACCCGCGATCAACATCTGATCGGTATTATTGAATTCGATAAACCCAGTTATGTACTGCAATGGGGCGACTTAGAATATTTTCGCCGCCGTACCGAAGAATTTTCTGTCATGCCTTTCCCCGACTGTATCAATGCTATGGTGATTGATATTCGTAATGTCAGTGCATTTTTAGACAATGAAGTACCGATTATTCCATGGCGTTTACTCGAAGAGGAATGTCCGATTCGTCTAGTGGTACCCCAGGATCGTCTGGAATACTATGCAGGATTTTTTGAACCGACTTGGCTCAGCACAGATCTAGAGAGTGCCATTCAGGAAATTCGTGAATTTATGGACATGTTTGTGCATTAAAGTTCTTTCATTTCCATACAGTGCCCTCGATTGAGGGCATTTTGAATTCTGGTTGATTCAAGTCACATCATTGCAACTTGCAAAGGGATTACCAGTAATTTTCTACTGCGATATTGCCTTCCCCACGGCGATTCATGCTCAGACCACGGCGTTTTAAGGCTTCTTTGGTATCCTCGACCATTTCAGGGTTACCACACAGCATAATATGACTGCTATTTGGGTCAAAAGACATGCCCACCGTCTGCTCCAAAGCTCCATTCTCGATCAGTCGTGGTAAACGCTCATGCAAATCAGCCGTTGCATCACGGGTAATCACCGGCACAAATTTAAAACCACTGTGCCCTTCCCCAAAGGTTTGAGCAATTTCTTGAATACGATCGACGTAGGCCAATTCTGCTCTGGTGCGAACACTATAAACCAAATGAATGTGCTGATATTTGGACCAAGTCTCAAAATCTTGCAGCATTGATAGGAAAGGAGCCAAACCGGTTCCGGTCGCCAATAACCAGAGATCTTTCGGTAAAGGTAACTGATAACGTGCCAAGGTCAGAAAACCATAAGGAATTTTTTCCAGATACAGCTCATCACCGACTTTCAGGTGTTGCAGATTAGAGGTAAATGCCCCATCCGGCACCACAATCGAAAAGAACTCCAACGTTTCATCATAAGGTGATGAGACAATCGAATAAGCGCGCACCACCAGCTCCTCTCCGACTTTTAAACCAATCCGTGCGAACTGGCCTGCCGTGAACTTGAAATGTGCTGGACGCGTCAGGGTAAAGCTAAATAAGGTGTCCGTCCAGCGATGCACAGACAGAACCGTTTCTAGGCTAAATTTTTCAATTGACATGATTTCAACGTGGCACGATACGGTGTGCTCATGTTAGCATGACGGGTCAATTTGTTCATATTTTTTAAACCTTAAGGCTTCATCCATGCGCATGACTTTACGCCAACTGGCGGTTTTTGTAGCAGTCGCTCAAGAAGGGACCGTCACCAAAGCAAGCGAGGCGGTCAAACTCACGCAAAGCGCAGCAAGTATGGCCTTGGCGGATTTAGAAGATGGCTTGGGTGCACCACTGTTTGACCGTTTGGGTAAACGTTTGCAACTTAATGATCTTGGGCGTTTTTTGTTGCCACAGGCACTGGAAATTCTGGGCCGTTGTGAAGCCTTTGAACAGGCTGCTAAAGGTGAATTACAGAGCATTGATTTACGCTTGGGTGCTACGCTTACGATCAGTGATTATTTGATGCCAGATCTGATGGCGGGTTTCTTACAAGTTCAACCCCAAGCACACTTACAATTACAAGTTGGTAATACCAGGCAAATGATTGAAGCAGTCAACCAGTTTCAGCTGGATCTCGCCCTGATTGAAGGTTCCTGCCATTTACCACAATTACAATCGATTCCATGGCGTGATGATGAGCTTGCTGTGTGCTGTGCACCCAATCATCCGCTGGCCCAGCTAGACCGTCCCTTGAATGCGGTGGACTTTCTTAATGTTGAATGGATTTTGCGTGAAGAAGGTTCTGGTACACGTGAAGTGTTTGACCATGTGATCTTGCAGGATTTGCCCGATGCCAATATCCGTTTGACCCTCGGGCATAATGAAGCCATTCTGAAAATTGTCGCAGGTGGTTTGGGCTTGTCCTGTATTTCCCGACTGGCCATTGAACCTTTACAGGAAAAGGGCCAACTGGTGATTTTAGAAACCCCTTTCTGGCAACTGACACGCCCGTTGTTTATGCTGGTTCATCGTCAAAAATACCAGGGACCCGGCTTGAAAGCCTTTATGAAATTCTGCGAAGATCAGTTTCAGTAAGCTACTGCCTACTCAGCACCTGAGAGATTCAGCCAATTTACTCAGGTAGTCTGGTCTATCGACCAAACTGCCGTTCACAAGGTTCACCATCATTGTTTCCGTCCATTTGCGTGCCTGGGCAGTTTTTCAGGAAGAAAACTGCTTCTTCATAGGAACGCATTTGGCTGCAATGCGTACGGCCATCACAACGAAATTGTGTTTGTGCACTGGCAACCACAGGACTAACAGAAACAGGCGTCACTGTAGCAGCAGGTTTTGTAGCCTCAGCCTCGATTCTTTTTTCTTTGACAATAATTTCATCAGACACCTTATCGCCTAATGCTGCACGTTGCTGAGCAATAATCTGTTTTTGTAACTCTGCCAATTGCTGCACTTTTAGTTGCTTAACGAGCTGGGTACGCTGATATTGCTGATAGCCCAACACTGCGATGATTATCGCGAGCAAACAGGTAATGCAGATTCCCCAGACTAACTTGCGCTGTGATGCCTTAATTCGATCAACAGGCGTCGTTATCCCTGTATAAGGTTTACTATCGGGTTGAATCAATTCACACTGATGGTCCAAACGAAGGAGATTATCCGCTTTAAATTTACCGTCTTGTTCGACAACCATGAATTTCAGTGATTCACCCAACTGAGGGGCAAGATCTGCATTCGGCATATCACGGATATGAAAAAAAACCTCTTGACCGTTTCCATCTAGCTCGATAAAACCAAAACCGCGCATGGCATCGTAGCTTTTAATTTTCCCCTTGTTAAACATGTATGGCTCTTTTATTTTTTAGTGCTGGTATTCTAATAAAAAAGAGGTTAAAAAACCTCTTCTATATTTTTAAAAATAATTAAAAAATTAACGCTTTAAATTAGACAATAAGGCTGAAGTGATTGATGTATTCACGGCTACCGCTTTCGCTTTCTTGGCTTTTTTTGATTTGTCCTCGACGCGCTCAATTTTAATGGCTTTATATCTTTCACCATTTTGCACAACGTTAAACTTTACCCGATCATTGCGCTTTGGTTCGCCTGTCTCTGTAGGGAAATCCGAAATATGAAAGAAGACTTCTCCTTCAGGTGAGGAAATAAAACCAAATCCTTTGTCTGAATTATACTGCTTTACTTTTCCTTGATATTGCTCGGAAGTCATACCTATCCCCAGTCTGTATCTGTCATGCATTTAGTATATAAAAAAAGAGGCTGTAAAAGCCTCTTTTCTGACTTCAATTATGCTTAGTCTTTCTGCACACTACCAAAAATCTTGTCACCTGCATCTCCCAGCCCAGGAATGATATAGCCATGCTCATTTAAACCCTCATCAATAGATGCAGTAAAAATACGGACATCGGGATGTGCAGCTTCTACTTTAGCGATCCCTTCCGGAGCTGCTACTAATACCATGACACGGATATCCTTACAACCACTAGCTTTGAGCACATCAATTGCCGCAATCAGGGAGGAACCGGTCGCGAGCATCGGGTCAATGATCATGGCAATTCGGTTTTCCACATCAGGAACCAGTTTTTTGTAGTAGGTGCGGGCTTGCAAAGTCTGCTCATCACGCTCTAAGCCCAAAACGGAAACCTTAGCGCTTGGAATCAGATTCAGGAAACCATCCAACATCCCAATACCGGCACGTAAAATCGGAACAACGGTAATTTTCTTCCCGGCAATCCTTTGCGTCACTACGGGTCCTGCCCAACCTTCAATTTCCTGATCTTCAACAGCAAGATCTTTCGTCGCTTCGTAGGTCAGCAACATTGTGACTTCTTGAGCCAATTCACGGAAATTTTTGGTACTAATTCCAGCACGGCGTAATAGGCCTAGTTTGTGACGGATCAGCGGATGACGAATTTCTTGGATGGGCACGGGAGAACACCTAAATAACGAAAAGCATATTTTTCATTATAAAGGTTTTTAACAATTGGTATAAGAAAAGCCCCCAATTTTGGAGGCTTTTTTATAGTATCAAGTCAAACTTATCGTTGCGTCAACATGAAATGTAATGGCGATAAGATCTCAGCCTGAAGGGCTAATTTGATCAGTGGATCTGGATAAATACCAATCACCAAAACCAAAGCTGCCGCTGCAAGCACCATGATACCGCCCACTTTTTGACCCCAATGCTTGTCAGCATCGATACGTGGCGTTTCTGGTGGTGTCATATACATGACGATCATCACGCGTAGGTAATAGTACAAACCAATACCTGAACCCACAATAATCATAGCCGCCAAGAACCAGTGTTGTGTAGTCACTGCAGCCATCACCACCAAGAACTTACCAATGAAGCCCGCAGTGAGTGGAATACCGGCCAATGACAACATCATCACGGTTAAAGTCGCAGTCAACACTGGACGGCGCCAGAACAAACCACGGTAGTCAGCAAGGGTTTGTGCTTCATCCAAGTTATTATATGGACTAGACATCAACGCAACTGCACCGAAAGCACCGATCGTAGTCAACACATAAGTCACGACATAAACGCTTACGCTACCTAAACTTGCATAAGTCATGCTGATAATTGCAATTAACAGATAACCAAAGTGTGCAATTGAAGAGTAAGCCAAAATACGTTTCAAGTTGACCTGACGTACTGCAAGCAAGTTACCGACCAGGATTGAAAGCACTGCAATGATCGTAATAATCGTTACGATCGAATCAACCATGATGGCACCTGAAGTTAACAGGTAACGCACAAACAGACCAATGGTTGCCACTTTCGCAGCGGTTGCCAAGAAAGTTGCGATTGGTGCGGGTGCACCTGCGTACACATCTGGCGTCCATTTGTGGAATGGTGCAAGTGATAACTTGAATGCTACAGCGAAGATGATCAAGCCTAGACCTAAAATCACCATTGGCTGCTTTAACGCTTCCATAAATGCTTGTACAGAGTCATAGAATGACAATGAACCGGTATAGGCATAGATGTATGCCATACCCATCAGCAACATCGCTGAAGCGGTCGCAGAAAGTACCAGATATTTAACACCGGCTTCGAGCGATTGGCTACGTTGATGCGTATACGCCAATAGACCATAGACTGGAATAGACATCAATTCCAGGCTGATGAAGAACGCCGCATAATGTGCACTCGCCACCATCAACATGGCACCTGCAACCGAACATAGCATCAATAGATACAGTTCTTCACGGTTATCTTGATACGATTCAATATAAGCATGTGACAAGGTTGAACATGCCAATGCCGCAATCAGAATGACCAACTGGTATAGCAAGGTGAACGGGTCAATCATAAACATGCCCATCACGTTGGCTGGTGCAAAAGCACCGCCAAACATGGTGAGTAAGATATAAAGACCGGCAAGGTTTAAGCCCACCACAGACGCTGTTGCAATTAAATTATGGTTACGTTTAATTGAGGTGAGAATCATCACCACGACCGCGGTTAACGCCACGATCATCACAGGCGCCAATGGCATGAGCTGTGCAAAAGACATTGTGAAGTTCATGGCTTATTGGATCTCCACATTTTCGAGTTGAGTTGCGGTTTGTTGTACCGCTTCAACTACTTCTTGAACTGGAATGTAGCTATTCGCTAACCACGCCATACTTGAGTTAGACACATCAAGGAAGGTTTGTGGGTAGAGACCAAGCCAGACTAAACCAAACGCACAAATCAGTAGGATACCCAATTCACGTGCATTGAGATCTTTTAACGGGTTAGCATGATGCTGTTTTTGCTCTTCATTTGGTGTACCAAACAAAGCACGATGGATCAGGATCAAACCGTACAAACCAGCAAACACTAAGCTAACTGCAGCAATGATGGTAAAGGTTGGGAACTTCGCGAATGAACCCATCAAGATCAGGAATTCACCGATAAAGTTACCTAGACCCGGAATACCAACTAATGCAGAGATAAAGAACATCAAGAAGAATGCAAGATAGCCAAACTGACCACGCATACCGCCCATCAAACGCATGTCACGGGTATGAACACGTTCGTAGATCTGACCACACATGATGAACAATGCTGCGGAAGACAGACCGTGCGCCAACATCATGATCATCAAACCTTGATAGGTCAGGATGTTTCCTGCATACAACGCAAGCAGTACAAAGCCCATGTGCGAAATTGACGTGTAAGCCAAGAGGCGTTTCATGTCGGTTTGCTGGAAAGCACACCATGCACCGTAGAACACACCGATCAGACCAAAAATGATCGCGATGTCCGCAAATTGCGCAGAAGCCGCCGGGAAGAATGGCATGACAAACCGTAATAAACCATAAGCCGCTGTCTTGATCAGGATACCTGCCAAGTCGACAGAACCCGCGGTAGGTGCCTGTGCATGCGCATCAGGTAACCAGCCATGTAGCGGGAACACTGGAAGCTTTACTGCAAAACCGATGAACATACAGATCATCAAGGCATACGCGACTGATGGAACTTGTGCATCAAGCGTATTCGCTACACCTAGCAAGTAGTTGTAATCGAAGCCAATCATACCGGTCATCATGTAACCATAGATCACTAGACCTAGGATACCGATCAGCATGATCAGACCTGCAACTTGTGTATAGATGAAGAACTTGGTCGCTGCATATACACGTGACTTGCCATCTGCTCCCTTATGACCCCAAAGGGCGATCAAGAAGTAGATTGGAACCAGCATCATCTCCCAGAAGAAGAAGAACAGGAACAAGTCGATCGCCAAGAATACGCCAATCACGCCACCCAATGACCAAAGTAGGTTCAGGTGAAAGAAGCCCACATGCTTCTGGATCTCACCCCATGAACAGCCTACTGCCAGTACACCGAGTAATGCAGTCAAGCCCACCATGAGTAAAGAAAGGCCATCCAGCGCAAGATGGATGTTAATCCCTAAAGTTTGAATCCATGGTAGATAGAATTCAGCCGACCAGGTTGGAACTTTTTGTCCCAACTCATAATTAAAGTTACCACTTTGCCATAATGAAATGGTTAAGCCCAAAGTCACGAGCATACCAATCAAGGCAATCCAACGAGGGAGATGTTGGTCAACCTTGTCGACCAACCAGCATACAAAACCTGCAATGAACGGAACGAGGATCAGCGCGGGTAAAATCAAATTGTTTTCCATTTTATTTCCCCACTACCTGAATCACGATCAAGATCATCAGTAGAACGACGACACCAAATGACATGCTTGAAGCATATTCACGCAACGAACCCGTTTGACGTGAACTGGTAAAGCTGTTGCCACCTTTGACAAGTGCTGGTAATACCAACCACAAACCGTCAATTGGGTCACGACCCAAGATCTTCGCGATGAGCAAATAAGGTTGAACAAACACGATGTTATACAGTGCATCAAAACCAAGTGCATTACGGCAAATATTTGCAAGGCCTGCACCCAATGACGTTTGAGCAAAGCTCTTCACTGCATTGTAGGCAAAAGCAAACAGAATGATGCCGACCACAAGACCTGCAAGAGCAATACCAACAGCAGTATATTCAGCCGTATGTACGCCTGCTTCTAATGCTTCAGGAATAACAAATGCTGGGATTTTAGCCGAATTCAGGATCGCTTCTACCGGCGCTTTTAACACATATGCGAGACCAGTTGAAAGTACCGCCAAGATCGCAAGAGGACCCCAATAAGTAACGCCCTTGATTTCGTGATAATGGGTTTTTTCTTCGCCGAAGAATACCACCCAGATCAAACGGAAAGTATAAATTGAAGTTAAGAATGCACCCGCAACACCAACCCAGTACAAGCTGTTATACACAGCAACGGCTTGACCTTGTGCCCAAACTGCACCCAAGATCGCATCTTTCGAGAAGAAACCGATGGTAACAAACGGAATCGCAGCAAGTGCACCGCCACCAATCGCGAAGCAGGCAAATAGGAATTTATTACGCTTGAACAAACCACCCATTTTGAAAATGTTCTGTTCGTGATGGTAAGCCAGAATCACCGCACCTGAAGACAAGAATAACAATGCCTTGAAGAATGCGTGAGTGAGCATATGGAACAGACCCGCTTGATACGCTTCAGCACCAACCGCCATGAACATATAACCCAGCTGACTCATGGTTGAGTAAGCCAAGATACGTTTGATGTCGGTTTGTACCAACGCCGCAAAACCTGCAACCAGCAAAGTCACTGCACCAGTAATCGCAATGAACTGCAAGACTTCAGGTGCCATTTCAAACACGGTGTAAGTACGGCAAGTCAAATATACGCCCGCAGTTACCATGGTCGCTGCGTGGATCAATGCAGAAACTGGTGTTGGACCAGCCATTGCATCAGCCAACCAGGTTTGCAGTGGAATCTGCGCTGATTTACCTGCAGCACCCAAGAACAACATCAACGCTGTCCAGATGGAAAGCGATGAGCTTTGAGTCATCACGGTCGCTGCATTTTCTACGATGTACTGGATGTTCAAGGTACCAAACTGTTGGTAAAGCAAGAACAAGGCAATCAGCAAGAATACGTCACCGATACGGGTCACGGTAAATGCTTTGATTGCAGCCCATCCATTCGCAGGATTTGAATAGTAGAAACCAATCAATAGGTATGAACACAGACCTACGCCTTCCCAACCGAGGAACAACAACGCCAAGTTGTCACCTAGCACCAATAACAGCATGCTGGTTACGAACAGGTTGAAGTAAGAGAAGAAGCGCGCATAGCCCTCTTCGCCACGCATATACCAAGAGGCAAAGATGTGGATCAAGAAACCAACACCAGTGATCATGCCCATCATCAATAAGGACAAGCCATCAAGGTGCAAGCTGAATGCAGGTGCAAAACCACCGACATTGAACCACGTCCAAAGATGTTGAACGTGCGTCACTGAACCATTATTAACGAAGTCCATACCGGCGATCAGCGCAAATAGTGCTGAAAGACCAACGGAACCCACACCAATAATCGCTGCCACTGTTTCAGGCAGCTTGTCACGCCCTGCCGCTAATAAAAGGAAACCGATTAGCGGAAATAATACTGTTAAATATAAATAACTCATCCGCGCATCTCACTAGCAGCATCCACATCCAGGTGATGGAAGCGATGGTAGAACTGGAGGACGATCGCAAGACCAATACATGCCTCTGCTGCAGCCAAGGTCAGGATCAGGATGAACATGATCTGTCCATCCGGTTGTGCCCAGGCACTGCCTGCCAGAACGAATGCCAACGCAGCAGCATTCATCATGATCTCAAGGCTCATTAACATAAACAAAAGGTTACGTCGCACCATTACACCGTAAAAACCGAGTGCAAAAAGAATGGTTGCAACGATCAAACCATGTTCTAAAGGGATATTACCCATTATTCTTTTTCCTCTTCTGCACTTGGTTCACGTTTACCTAGATGGTATGCCGCTACTAGCGCAGCTAGTAACAACATTGCGGCAACTTCAACCAATAATAAATAGTGTGTAAAGAGTGCTTGACCAACGGCTTTAGGACCAATCACTTCTTTGCCCAAAGTGAGACCCGCAACGGTATAGTCTGAGCCAAGCATCCAAACCAAGACCAAGCCTAACAAGAAGCTCATCAAGGCTGGATAAGCCCACGCCGAAGAATTCAACCATTTCGATTCCTGCTCGACGGTTTGCTGCCCCAAATTCAGCATCATCACCACGAACACGAACAACACCATGATTGCCCCGGCATACACAATGATCTCAAGCGCACCAGCAAATGGTGCACCCACGATCATGAAAATACCCGCTACAGCAAGCAGCGATACAATCAAGCTCAATAATGCATGGACTGGATTCGTGTTAGTCACAACACGAACAGTCGAGATAATGGCCACGAGAGCCATCAGATAAAATGGCCACATCATGGTAATAAACTCCGTACATCCACAGGTGCACTTTCTTTTTGTGCTTGACCTTTGTCCTTACCTGTAACTGCCATACCGGTTACGCGATAGAAGTTATAGTCTGGATATTTACCTGGACCTGAAATAAGCAAGTTTTCTTTTTCATAGACCAAGTCTTGACGAACATATTCACCCAACTCGAAATCTGGAGTCAGCTGAATCGCAGTCGTTGGACATGCTTCTTCACACATCCCGCAGAAAATACAACGTGAGAAGTTAATACGGAAAAATTCCGGATACCAACGACCATCTTCTTTTTCTGCTTTTTGTAATGAAATACAGCCTACTGGACAAGCAACCGCACACAGGTTACAAGCCACACAACGCTCTTCGCCATCTGGGTCACGCGTCAGGATAATACGACCACGGTAACGTGGTGGTACGATTTCAGCGGCTGGCACTTCTGGATAAAGGATGGTGTCACGTTTACGTGTCACGTGGGTAAAAACCATCCACAATGACCGTACAACGGACCCAACTCCAGCTAGAAACTTAAACATTCTGTTCTCCCTGCTGTCTTAGGCCGCTTGATTCATAAGAATCACAGCACCAGTCACCAACAAATTGACAAGCGCCAGTGGCAAACAAATCTTCCAACCAAAGTTCATGACCTGGTCATAACGTGGACGCATTAAAGAACCACGCGCCAAGACAAACATCATCACGAAGAATGCTGTTTTAATCACGAACCAGAACACTGGTGGAACAAACGGAATTTCAATATTGAATGGTGCCAACCAGCCACCAAAGAATAACGTTACGATCAAGGCAGAAATCAGCACCACGTTGACGTATTCGGCAACGAAGAACATCCCCCATTTCATACCGCCGTATTCGACATGGTAACCTTCGGCCAATTCTTGTTCCGCTTCCGGTTGGTCAAATGGATGACGATGCGTGACCGCTACCCCTGCCACGACGAAAATCATAAAGCCGATGAATTGTGGAATAACAAACCAAACATCACGTTGCGCTTCAACGATTTCACGCAGATTGAATGAACCCGCAATCGCGACCACGCCCATGAGCGAGATACCCAAGAACACTTCATACGAAATGGTTTGAGCCGCCGAACGCAGACCACCTAACAGTGAGTATTTGTTGTTTGAAGACCAGCCACCGAACAGCACGGCATAGACCGCAATACCAGCCATTGCCATAAAGAACAATAGGCCAATGCTCATATCCGCCACACCCAAAGATGGTGATACCGGGATCACCATAAATGAGAGCACTGCAGTTGCCATCGCAACAGCAGGTGCCAAACGGAAAGTTAATTTATCGGCAAACTTTGGTGTCCAGTCTTCTTTGAACATGATTTTCAACATGTCCGCGACGATCTGGAACATACCGCCAGGACCCACACGGTTCGGACCGTAACGGTCCTGCCACCATGCCAGTAGACGACGTTCAATGAACGACATCAATGCAGCAACCAGTACCACCACTAAGAGGACAACAATCGCTTGTACGACCAGGAATGTCGTTTCCCAACCTGTTGCCCATTCTGGTAGAACGCGTAAAGATTCATTCATGATTACACTCCTACCGCAGTTTCTACTGATACAGGCTCAGCAAGAGAAACCGTTGGTGCTAAACCAATTGGGTAACCAATATAACCTGTAGGTAAATATTCGATCACTTGTACAGGAAGGCTCACAGTGGTGTCACCGGCTTTCACTGTCACGCGTTGACCATCTTTCAGATTCAAACGAGTTGCATCCTGTTCACCCACTGCGAACACCGCTTCAGGAATACGTGATTCCATAGCTGGAGTCTTGATCGTGAATTCACCAGATGCAAAGATGTGGTGCATTGGAACCAGACGGAAACTTGCTGGATTTGCTACAACCGCACTTGGTGCTACATAAGAACGTGCAGGACGTTTTGGTAGACGGTCAAATAAACGGATACCTGAATCACCACCTTTCAAATGGCCGCCCACTTCATCTTGGTATTTGTTCCAAGATTGTGGAGAGTTCCAGCCCGGTGCCCATGCAAATGGAACCAGTGAGGCTTTGGTTTCTGGACCCACATAACCTTCCATCGAGAACGTCAATGCCGAGTCTGGATCGGTCGGTTGTTTTGGCTCATGAATCGACAATGGCGCACGCATCGCAGTACGACCTGAATAACGGCGTGGTTCACGCGCAATTTTCAAGCCATGAACACGGTAACCCGCATCTGGTGCAACATCTTGAATGGCTTCAAGAACCGGTACATTACGCACCACAGATTCGATCACGTCATCCAGTACAGTCCAGTCAATCGCTTTACCCTGGATACCGGTTTCAATGGCATGCAACCAGCGCCAAGATTCTTTGATCGCCAATTCAGGTTTGTAATAGCTTGGGTCATACACTTGATAGAAACGCTGTGCACGGCCTTCTTGGCTCACTACCGTACCGTCACCCTCAGCAAAGCTTGCTGCTGAAAGTACGATGTCTGCTGCTTTAACCGTTTCAGTTTCAGAATGATCCAATACAATCACGGTATTGGCTTTATTCAATGCAGCTTGTACTTGTGATGCAGGTAAACGACGGAAGAGGTCATTTTCTACGATCACCAGCGTGTCATAGTCTTGTGCAAAGGCCTGTTCTAGGCTTAAACCACCGAGCAATGCCAAGCCCATTGAGTTCACTTCCGGAACAACCAGAGTTAAACCTGCATTGGCACCCAAGCTTTGGGTCAACTGTGCAGCCGCTTCCATGATCGCTGGATCTTGTAAGCTAGTACCAGCAATCACCAATGGTTTTTTCGCTGCTTTTAACGTATCTGCGATGGTTTGAGCAAAGGCTTTTGCATCATCATCCAAACCAAGCACGGTTTCACCTGCCACGGCTGCTGCAACAGCAAAGCCCAAGCGAGCGATGTCATTTGGAGAAGCAACTACTTCACCGGTTGCCACATCAGACAGACGGGTTTGTGTTGCCGCCAAAATGTAGATTGGTGATTTTGCATCTTGGCCAATACGCTGAACAGGTTCAGCCAACCATTCTTGCGTACGACGTTCAGCTGCCATTTCTTTGGCTTTGTTTTTCGCTGCTTGACGAACAGACAAGGCCATACGTGGTGCGGTTTGGGTTAAGTCTTCACCCAAGATCAACACAGCATCATAGCTCTCGATTTCACGCATGTTGGGGTTGTAAATACCCTCGGTTTGCATGATCGACGCTGCAAGCTCAACTAGGCTCTGCTCTTTTTGAGCCATACCGGTTGAGAAGTTGTCCTGACCGACCAATTCACGAAGTGCATAGTTCGATTCAAGGCTGGCACGTGGCGAACCGATACCCAAGACTTTTTTGCCTTGAATTGTGGCGATCACCTGATCCAATGCCTGATCAACCGATACTGTTTCAACTACACCGTTGCTACGGAATTGCGGCTGACGTGGACGATCTTCACGGTTGACATAACCGGTACCGAAACGGCCTTTATCGCACAGGAAGTATTGGTTCACTTCACCGTTGAAACGGTTTTCTACACGACGCAACTCGCCATAACGCTCACCTGGAGAGATGTTACAACCTGAAGAACAGCCTTGGCATACGCTTGGCGCATACTGCATGTCCCATTTACGGTTATAGCGTGCAGAGTGAGTCTTATCAGTGAATACGCCTGTTGGGCAGATCTCGGTCAAGTTACCGGAGAATTCTGATTCCAAGGTGCCTGATTCCGGACGACCAAAATACACACGTGACGCATTGGCATACACACCGAAGTCTGTACCGCCCGCATAGTCCTTGTAGTAACGGACACAACGGTAACATGCGATACAACGGTTCATTTCATGTGCAATGAACGAACCCAGTTCTTGGTTGTAATGCGTACGCTTGGTGAAACGGTAACGACGACGGTCATGCTGTGTCATTACAGTCATATCTTGTAAATGACAGTGACCACCTTCTTCACAGACTGGACAGTCATGTGGGTGGTTAGTCATCAAGAACTCGACCACAGAAGCACGAAAATCCACTGCTTCTTTATCTTCAATCGAAATATAGGTATTGTCAGATGCCGGTGTCATACATGACATGACCAAACGACCACGCGTATCTTCTGCGTTTGCGTACTGGGTCACAGCACATTGACGGCAAGAGCCGACAGAACCTAAGGATGGATGCCAACAAAAATATGGGATGTCGATGCCCAGACTCAAACATGCTTGCAGCAAGTTTTCCGAGCCATTGACTTCGTACGATTTTCCATCGACATGAATGGTAGCCATAGTCGAATTCCTTAAGCTTGTTCTACGTTGCTAGCTTGAGCGGCCGCATTTACGACTTTTGCTTCAAACTCGCCACGGAAATGTTTGAGTGCGCCCATGAGTGGTTCCATCGCACCTGGAGCGTGGGCACAAAAAGTTTTACCAATCCATAATTTACGAGTCAGTTCTTGTAAATGATCGATATCTTCCTGTTTTCCTTCACCATTTTCCAGCGCTTTTAACGCTTTCACGGCCCAAGGCAGACCATCACGGCAAGGTGTACACCAGCCACATGATTCACGTGCAAAGAATTCTTCTAAGTTACGGGTTGCTGAAACCATACATTGGGTTTCATCAACAACCATCAACAAACAGGTCCCCAAACGTGATCCTGCTTTCATGATACTTTCCGCATCCATTGGAAGGTCGATGTGTTCAGCAGCCAAGAAGTCTGTTGATGCACCACCTGGCAACCACGCTTTGAGTTTTAAACCATCGCGCATACCACCAGCATGTTCTTCAATCACTTCACGTGCTGTAGTACCAAATGGCAATTCCCATAGACCCGGGAATTTCACCTTGCCTGATGCACCATAAATTTTGGTGCCTGGATCTTTCGATTTACCCGCAGACAAACCGATATACCATTCAGGACCGCGCAACATAATCGCTGGCAAGTTATTGTAGGTCTCTACGTTGTTGACAATCGTAGGACGACCCCAAGCCCCTGCAACCTGCGGGAATGGTGGTTTGGTACGCGGGTTGGCACGGCGGCCTTCAAGCGAGTTAATCAATGCGGTTTCTTCACCACAGATATAACGGCCTGCACCGGTGTGTACATACATTTCGAAGTTCCAGCCAGTGCCTAGGATGTTTTCACCCAAGTAGCCTTTGGCACGGATCTGCTCAAGCGCTTCATTTAAATATTGCGCTGCTTCAATGTATTCACCACGGATAAAGATATAACCATGAGTTGCTTCAAGGGTATAACCCGCAATCAGCATTCCTTCGATCAATTGATGTGGAAGTTTTTCCATCAACAAACGGTCTTTGAAGGTTCCTGGTTCCATTTCATCGGCATTACAAATCAGGTAACGAGGACCTGAGTTGTCATTCGGTGCCATCAATGACCATTTAATACCTGCTGGGAAGCCTGCACCACCACGACCTTTTACCGTTGCCGCTTTAATAATTTCAAGCACATCTTTCGGTGGCATGGTCACGGCTTTTTTGAAGCCTGCATAACCTTCTAGTGCTTCATAATCGTCCGCACTACGCACATGTTCTTGTTTGCTCAAACGCCAGGTTAATGGATGGGTTTCTGGGTTACCGTCACCATAAATTGGTTTTGGTTCGGTATTCATACATACTTCTCCAGTAACTGTTTAATTGATGTCACTTCAACCAAACCGTGAGTATCTTCATCAATCATCAAAGTCGGACCTTTGTCGCAGTTGCCTAGACAGCAAATCGGCAGCAAAGTGAAGCGGCCATCGGTCGTGGTTTGACCGAACTGGATCCCCAATTCACGCTGGAATGCTTCAGCCAAAGTTTCCGCACCCATCAGGAAGCAGGCAATCGAATCACACAACAGAATTACGTGACGGCCAACCGGCTGACGGTAAATACGGTTATAGAAAGTAGCAACACCTTCTAAATCCGCAACACTAATGGTCAACAGTTGTGCAATCGCATTCAGCTGCGCGTCATCTACCCAACCATTACGGCGTTGTACACACTTCAAGGCATCTAGCGATGCCGCACGTGGGTACGGATAGTGACCAATGTGATGTTCAATTTCATGAATTTCGTCCGCAGTCAAAATCCCTTCAACATTCACGCGTGGCTTTTTATCAGTCAAAATCATCATAATGCTTTTACCCCTTAGCGATCCACGTCAGCCATAACCACGTCAATGGTCGCTAAATAAATGATCAAGTCAGATACCAGACTGCCGTTAATCACGGAAGGCATTTGCTGCAAGTGCGTGAAGGTCGGTGTACGGATACGGGTACGATAACTCATGGTCGACTTGTCAGAAGTCAGATAATAAGTACTCGCGCCTTTCACCACTTCAGTCATGAAGGATGACTCACCTGCAGGCATGACAGGACCCCAAGAAACGCTCAAGAAGTGCGTAATCAAGGTTTCAATATCTTGTAATGTCTTGTCTTTCGGTGGTGGAACAGCCAGTGGGTGATCCGCTTTATAAGGACCCGATGGCATGTTATCCAGGCACTGCTGAATGATCTTCAATGACTCGGTGATTTCACGGAAGTGCACCAAGACACGCGCATAGGCGTCACCTTCGTATTCCACTGGAACGTCGAAATCAAAGTTTTCATAGCCACTGTACGGACGGTATTTACGTACGTCGAAGTCAATACCTGTTGCACGTAAACCAGTACCAGTGACACCCCATGCCAATGCCGATTTTGCATCGTATTGTGCAACATTACGGGTACGACCGATAAACACCGAGTTTTTCAATGCCGCAGTATAGTATTCGTTCAGACGTTTTGGCATCCATTCGAGCAGTTCACGCACCAGTTTTTGCCAGTTGTTTGGCAAGTCGTGTGCAGTACCACCGATACGGAACCAAGCTGGGTGCATACGGTAACCAGTGATCGCCTCAACGATGTCATAGACTTTTTGACGGTCTGCGAACATGTAGAAAACTGGCGTCATACCACCAGCATCCTGAATCGCCGTACCACAGAACAACAAGTGGTTATTAATACGGAACAATTCGTTCAGCATCACACGGATGACCTGTGCACGTTCAGGCACTTTAATGCCTGCAAGCTGCTCAACCGCCATCACATATGGCATGTTTTGCGCACAACCACCGAGATAATCCACACGGTCGGTATAAGGAATGAAAGAATGCCAGGTCTGACGCTCAGCCATCTTTTCCACACCACGGTGGTGATAACCGATATCAGGCACACAGTCTTTAACTTCTTCACCATCCAACTGCAAAACCACACGGAACGCACCGTGCGCAGATGGGTGGTTCGGACCCAAGTTCAGGAACATGAAGTCTTCATCAGCATTGCCACGTTTTAGACCCCAATCTTCCGGTACAAAACGCAGATGCTCTTGTTCGAAATCCTGTTTGGCTTGGTTCTGCATATACGGCGTATATTCTGTCGCACGTGCAGAATATTCTTTACGTAGCGGATGACCTTCCCAGTAGGTTGGCAACAAGATACGACGGAGCATTGGATGCCCTTCGAAATTGATACCAAACATGTCATAGGCTTCACGCTCGTACCAGTTGGCATTTGGCCAAATATTGGTTGCAGTTGGAATGTTCAGATCATTCTCGTTTAACGCAACCTTGATACGGATGTCACTGTTACGCTCTAGCGATAACAGGTGATAGAACACGGTAAAGTCAGATGCTGGCAAACCGTCACGATGAACACGTAAACGCTCATCCATCGCCGACAAGTCAAACAGCATGACATAAGGACGTTCCACTTTACGCAGGAACATGAGGACTTCTTGCACGCGTGCGCGCTCAACCCAGACAGTTGGAAACTCTTCACAAGTTGCCTGCACGTAAAAGTTCTCACCAAATTTGGTTTTGAGCTCTTCTACAATTGCAAATGCTGGGCGTGAGTCAACAGTCGTCGACTCTGGCATAGCAATGTCAGTTTCAGCCATTGGCTTGGCTTCCTATTTAATACAAATTCATTCAACTCTAACGACAAGTACACCCATACGGGTGCCCTAATACCTTTCGTTAAAATTATTCAATTTCATCCATAGAGCGTAAGTTTTTCACTGCGATACGTTCAGCATTCTTACGGTCACGTTCTGGCATCATCTTTGGCTTATACACTGGCTGAAGATCATCACCAATCACCGCAGAAAGCGGACGACGCTCTAATTGAATTTGGTCTTGTAACAGCATTAATGCCTGGATTAATGCTTCAGGACGCGGTGGACAACCCGGAATATACACGTCTACAGGAATGATTTTATCGACCCCTTGTACAACAGAGTAAATGTCGTACATACCCCCGGAGTTCGCACAAGCACCCATAGAAATGACCCATTTCGGCTCCAGCATTTGCTCATACAGGCGCTGAATAACCGGTGCCATTTTCACAAAGCAAGTTCCGGCAACAATCATCAAGTCAGCCTGACGCGGTGAAGCACGGATAACCTCGGCACCGAAACGTGACAAGTCATGCACACCCGTTAAGGTGGTTGCATATTCAACGTAGCAGCACGATGTACCAAAGTTAAAAGGCCATAATGAATTTTTACGGCCCCAGTTCACAGCTGTGTGTAACACGTCCTCTAAACGAGTCATGAACACATTTTTATTCACTTCTTCCTCAAGCGGATCCGTCACAATTTGACGATCCTGAAGTGGATATTGCTCAGCATCTGGATTCGCACGGGTTAGGGTATATTTCATCCCGAGTTACTCCTGTTCCGATGACAAGGCAGTCGTAGTTTTGGATTTCACACGACCAGAAGATTGAGCTGGAATTTGACCCGTAGGATCAGTCACCAACTCTTCAATGGAATTGAATCGGGTAATATCCGCGATATTCATATTTGGCGCGCCAATTTTCGGCAAGATACCAGCTGATTTACGACGATCGGCTGGAGCCCAATTCAACGCTCCAACAGAAAATGCATAAACCAAGGCAATTAATAAATCGACAACGAAAATCACCACAGTGGTATAACCCAACCACCCAGCCTCGCGCACAGACGTCGCCCATGCGTAAAGATAAAGTGCTTCCAAGTCGAAAACCACGAAGAAAATAGCAACCAGATAGAATTTTGCAGATAAGCGAATGCGTGCACCACCCGCACTCACCACACCTGACTCAAATTGCTCTTGCTTGGCACGGCCCCATGATTTACCCCCAAGGAGTAAAGGGACAGTGAGCATAAAGACGCAAAGAAATGTAACGCCGATCACGAAGGCAATAATTGCCCAATCGTATGGAGTAATGGCACTCATGCGGGGATAACTCCTGGCAGGCCTATTATTAACAAAGAATGTATGTATTGGCCTAAAATACACCAAACATAAAATTAATCCCGCCAATTGTACCTGATTTATGATTTCTCTTGCTAGCGAAAGCGTCTTAGTCTTTTGGCTGATTTTTTATTCAGTATTATGAATGTAGAGAAGTTTGTAAGCCGAACCGCCCTCTTTATCGTTTTATTAAATTAAAAGCCAAATTTCTATTAATTTTTTTAAAATTGGCATTTTCTTATCAGTGCTAAGGTGCCGTTCACATATAAAAAATTATGGGCAGGATTCACAAATTAAACCCATTAAGCAAACAATTTGTTGTTTTTTTGATACAAAATGTTATGATTAATTAATAAACAAAATAATAAATCCGTTTAGCCCTGCTGATGTAATCTGCACTTCCACACGAGCGAAATGATGTCACCCACGTTAAGAGAATCACGTTTCTCCCCCTTAACGCTATTTTGTTTATTCACAGTCATTCTTTTGACATTCGCTTGGCTTGGAATTGCGACGCGACCCAATGAATATCTTGCTTCATTCTGGCCAGCCAACTCCATTCTGCTCGGCCTGTTAGCCCGCTACCCCAAAACCCGCTCAATTTACAGCCTGTTGGGAGCATTTTGTGGCTATGTTTTAGCTGACTTGAGCAATGGTAGCGACGTATTACTCAGTTGTGTGCTGACCACTGCCAACATGATTTATGTCGTTACCACACTGGCGCTTTATCAGTATTTTCGCGAATTCATCCATTCATTACATCGTGGATATTTTTATCTTTTTGTGTTTACGTTCTGCACCTTGGGGGGGCTGTTAGGTGCATCGTTTGCTGCGCTGGCTGTGCCGTATGTCACTACAGCCTTTATGAACGGACCGTTCCTGCTCGAAGTCGGTGACTGGTTTACTGCAGAGCTGCAAAATGCCCTGCTACTTTTACCGATCATGCTCAATATTCCGCGCTGGAAAAAGAAAAAATTTATTCTGGCGCCGATTGCGCATGGGCACAACCCCGTGATTCACAGCCTACCCTTGCTGGCACTCATTTTCTCATTGTTTATGAGTTATATTGATTCAGGTCCCGGCTCTCTCCTCTATTCAATTGCAGCCTTGATTTGGTGTGCGCTAACCTATCGGCATTTTTTTGTTACCCTGATTACTTCATTTACCTGTGGCTGTATTATTTTTTGGTTTACCCAAGAATATCTAGTGGTCTACCCGCATCTTTATACACAAAACAGCATTTCACTGCGTTTAGGCATCATCATGATGGCGATTGCACCACTGACTGTCTCTAGCATCAATGAAGTGCGATCACGGCTCATTCGCCAACTACAATACAATCTGGCTTATGATGATTTGACAATTTGTCTGAGCCGTCGCCAATTTATGGAATCCGCTGGCTCACTATTAGAACAAATGCAGAATAAACAGCGTTATGCGGCTGTTCTGATGCTAGATATAGACCACTTTAAAAAGATCAACGACAGCTATGGCCATCAGGCAGGTGACCGTGCATTGCAGATTTGCGCAGAAACCATTCAGGAAAATCTACGTAGCTATGACTTACTCGGCCGTCTAGGTGGCGAAGAGTTCGCAGCACTTCTGATTGACATTCATCCTCAGCACGCTTTACAGATTGCCGAACGCATCCGCCATAATCTGAGCAAGAAACAGGTAGAAATTGCACCGGGTACAGTGATTCAGATTCAAACCAGTATTGGCTTACACATCTGCGAACCACAACAAACCGACTCGATTGAAGTATGCTTAAAAGAAGCAGACGATGCACTTTATCAGGCAAAACGTAGTGGGCGAAATCAGGTCATTACGACAATCTAACGGATTGTTTTAATTGCGTATCATTCCTTAACTTTGACCAAAATCTGTGTTATTGCTTTATACAGAACAAGTAAGAATAAGGAATAAAACAATGAACCTCCCTATCACTCATCAGCCTGATTATTTTTTATTTGCTCAATTATTAATGAAGCATATTCAACAATATGCCCAACAACAACCTCATGAGAATCAAGCCATTTTCATGCTGGGGGAAATTTATCAACTATTTCAGCAGGACCTTGCCTCAACCACCATCAACTTGGATGGGATCATGAATATCGCTGATGAATATCAGGTTGAAACTTTAAATGGCGACCAGAAAATTATTCAAAATTATCAAATTGATGTCGAACACAATCAGCTATTGATTACATTCCCTCCATTGGTCTTGCAGAGTTTAGCGGAAGGTAAAACCTTGCTCGCACCCGCCCCAACCATTCAGCAATAATTCTATAAAAAGAAAACACCTCTTGCTTAGGTGCTTTCTTTTTGTTTCTCTGTCTTTGCTGCTGGCTTGGTTCGCTGCTGGGCTGGCCAAGTCATCATAAATCGTGCGCCCCCTAAAACTGGACTTTGATCGACCTGTACTCGTCCCCCAAACCAGTAGGCAATCCGGCTCACAATTGACAAACCTAAGCCATAGCCTCCTGATGCACGAGTACGACTATCATCTAAACGTGAAAAAGCCTCAAAGATACGTGCACGGTCTTGCTCAGCAATCCCTGGGCCATCATCCTCGACACAGACATATGCCTGCCCATCTGCTTGAATCCCTCCAGTGATCCGCACTTTATGATCACAGTAACGCACAGCATTGCCGACCAGATTTTGTACCACCCGATGCAGATAACGGCGTTCTGCCTCCACAATCACATAAGGTGGTGGCGGGATCAACTCAATCTCTTTTTGGGTTTTCAATGCTTCTGTTTCGGTGGCTACCTGCTCAAGGACATCAGTCAGCATAATCTGCTCAAAATCCAGAGATGGCATCCCCTGCTCGAGTTTGGCATAAGTCATGATCTCATCAATCAAGGTATTTAAGGCCTCAATGTCTTTATCAATCATTTCCATTTGCTGGACACGATAATCATAATCATCTTCATCAGTCAGCATTTCCATGCCAAAGCGGATACGTGCTACAGGAGTGCGCAACTCATGAGACACTGCTCGCATGAGTTCACGCTGCGCCTCAATCAAGCGCTGGATATGATCAGACATGCTGTTATAACTGGAAGCCAAGCCTGCTAACTCATCGGTTCCTTCAACAGGTAAACGTACCGACAAGTTACCAGACTTCATTTTATTCAAAGCGTAATTGACCTGACGCAGCTTACGTTGCATGGGTAAAATCAGACCATAAATCCCTAGACTCAACAAAAACAGACTCAGTAAGGTAATGCCAGCGGAAAGCTGGAATGGCATCCAGTTAAACAGTGGAATGGGACCGATGACCAACACTTCGGCTGGATTATTCGGCATCGGTGAAACAATCGAAATCGTGGTTCCACGCACACTGGCATTATCACGATATAAAATAACGCTATTGTCCTGGCGCAAACGCCCCACCTGTTCAGGATCCAAGCCTAAATCACGAATGGACTGAATGTTGATCGGGTAAGAGAAGTATTTTTGAATTTTTTCCAGATATTCCCGTTCCTGTCCAGGATAGTAAATCAGGTAATCCAGAATAAAAATCGGCACCGCCTTCATTTGACGTTCGCCGATCTTATCAACTTTCACATAGAGGTAATGTTGAAGATCATCTTGTAACCCCAAGATTACATAGGCTGTTGCGGTTTTGGCGTCATAGCGCACAGCGGATTTTTGTTCTTTAATTCGCTTTTGTTCGGCACGCGTCAGATCAACACGATCAGCTCCAACATAGTAAATCGGTAACTCAAGCAGATCTGAAGCGTCAGAAATCCAATCACGTTTTTGCTGGTCAGTCTGCTGCCGTGCAACCCCTTGGCTAATCACAAAAGAGAGGCCGTCTGTCAAAGACTCACGATATTCCTGCGCCCGTTGGTAATTAATAATCTGCACCAGCAAATAACTAAAAATGGCGATCAGCACAACGAGGATCACCAGTCCTGCATAAATGCGCAGAAATATGCTGTGTTTAAACAGACGAATATCCCGAGTAAGAGGATTTTTCAGCAGACTGTCTAGTCGCATTAGAGACCGTTCGTTTCCTTAACAAATAAATAACCCTTACTGCGTACGGTTTTAATACGTTTCGGGTTTTCAGGATCATCACCAATTTTCGGACGAATACGTGAAATACGCACATCAATTGAACGGTCTTGACCATCATATTCAATACCGCGCAGACGTTCAAAAATGTCTTCACGAGACAGGATACGACCCGCATTTGAAGCCAATAGCCAGAGCAAGTCATATTCTGCACTGGTAAAATCGACCAACTCACCATTCAACGTCACGGAACGGCCACCGTTATCAATCACCAGATCATCAAATTCAATGCGTTGCAGCACTTCATCTTCAGGGGTTTTATCGGTACGGCGCAATAAAGCACGAATTCGAGCCAACAGGACACGTGGCTGCACAGGCTTCGCCACATAATCATCCGCACCCATTTCCAGGCCCAATACCTGATCCATATCTTCAGTACGTGCTGTCAGCATCAAGATCGGCTGGTGATAATGTGGGCGCACCTCACGGCATACTGTTAAGCCATCCGCCCCTGGCAACATGACATCCAATACCACCAAATCTGGCTGTTCAGTGATGATACGGCGGATCGCACGGTTACCATCAGGCTCTACCCCCACTTCCAATCCATTGCGGATTAAATATTCTTGTGTTAAACGCGCCAAACGCTCGTCATCTTCAACAATCAGAATCTTGGGTAACTTTTCTTCTTGACTCATTTACATGCCCCTATTTTAGTTGGGCGTATCCTTATAAATCTGAGGGATACGTCACTCATAGTTTGCAATATACACACGTTTACATTGTAAACAAGAGTGCGTTCACGAAACCAATACATGCCTGTAGCATTTTGTTAAATTTCGCAAAACTTCCTTCACATTCATTTTTTATCAATTTTTACCCTGCGCTCATGAATTACTTCCTGCTCACGATAAATTTTAAAAAGTGACAATTTTTGGCAGTCAATAAAGCATCGAGAAAGACCGTTTTTCACTTATCCACAAGGTTATCTATAAGGGCTAAGAGAGGGCTTTGCTATGCTATAGCCCTATCAATTCAGACATCTCAAAATAACAAGAAAAAGTATGATTGCAGCCAGCTTTAACCAGCCGGAGCCAATCAAAATTTTTTGCAAAATGTCAATATTGATCTGACCTAAAATTTCCCGTATCTTGTGTTCAATTCAAATTTAAACCACTAAGTCTTGTGTTTATTCCTCAAACATCGTGACGACTTTTCGTGCGATTCAAACGGTCCATAAACATAACAATGAAGACAATGGAGCTATGCCAAAATGAGCGTAATTACATCCACTCCCGGTCAATTGCAGGTGATTAAACGCACCGGTGATGTTGCCGCTTTTGATGCAGAAAAGATTTCAGTTGCGATTGGAAAAGCTTTTTTAGCTGTTGAAGGGCAACAAAGTGCAGATTCGAGCCGTATTCATGACCGAATCAGCCAATTGACGGAAATGGTGTTAAATACGTTCAAGCGTCGTTTACCTTCTGGCGGCACGATCCATATTGAAGAAATTCAGGATCAGGTTGAACTGGCATTAATGCGTACAGGTGAACAAAAAGTTGCACGTGCCTATGTCATCTATCGTGAACAACGCGCCACAGCACGTCAGCAAAACAACGCCAATCATCATCCAACCCTGCAAATTACCGATGCGAATGGCCAGCTCCAGCCACTCGACTTGAGTAAGCTACAAGCCACCATTGAAAAAGCGAGTGAAGGTCTAGAAGGAATCGATGTACAGGCCGTGATCGATGAAACCGTCAAGAACCTTTACAACGGTGTCAAATCATCCGACATCGCGACGACCATGATGATGGCAACGCGTACCCGTATCGAACAAGAACCGAACTATACTTATGTGACGGCACGGTTGTTACGCGATGAACTGGTCGCGACAGGTCTTGAATTCTTGGGTTTACCAACAGATACACTGGAAAATGATGCCCTTGCCGCATTCCTGACCAAAGGTGTTGAGCTAGAGCTCCTTGATCCGGAACTACTGAATTTTGACTTGGCAAAACTGGCTGCTGCCATTCAACCAGAACGCTCAAACCAGTTTACCTATTTAGGCCTACAAACCCTGTTTGACCGTTATTTCTTGCACTCTAATGGCATCCGCTTTGAATTGCCACAATTGTTCTTCATGCGTGTTGCAATGGGTCTTGCCGTTCAGGAAGACGACCGTGAAGCGCGTGCAATCGAGTTCTACAACCTGCTTTCTAGCTTCGACTACATGGCGTCTACCCCAACCCTGTTCAACTCAGGAACGTTACGCCCACAACTTTCAAGCTGCTATCTGACCACAATTTCTGATGACCTTTACAGCATCTATGGCGCAATGCGTGATAATGCCATGCTGTCTAAATGGGCGGGTGGTTTAGGAAATGACTGGACACCAGTTCGCGCCCTGAACTCTTACATCAAAGGGACCAACGGAAAATCACAGGGTGTAGTTCCATTCCTGAAAGTAGCGAACGATACCGCTGTTGCCGTCAACCAGGGTGGTAAACGTAAAGGTGCCGTGTGTGCTTACCTTGAAACCTGGCATCTCGACATCGAAGAGTTCCTGGAACTGCGTAAAAACACGGGTGATGACCGTCGTCGTACCCATGACATGAATACCGCAAACTGGGTACCTGACCTATTTATGCAACGTGTGATTGAAGATGCTGAATGGACGCTTTTCACGCCATCAGAAACACCAGATTTGCACGATTTAACCGGTCAAGCTTTCGCAGAGCGTTATGCATATTACGAGTCTGTAGCAAAAGAAAACAACATGCTGCACAAGAAAATCCGTGCGAAAGACTTGTGGCGCAAAATGCTTTCCATGCTGTTTGAAACAGGTCACCCTTGGATCACATTCAAAGACGTATGTAACTTACGTTCGCCACAGCAGCATGTGGGTGTTGTTCACTCCTCAAACCTGTGCACCGAAATTACCCTGAATACCAGCGAAGATGAAATCGCGGTATGTAACCTCGGTTCGATCAACCTGGTACAACACGTACAAGGTGGTAAGCTGGATCGCGAAAAACTGGCACGCACTGTCAAAACTGCAGTTCGTATGCTCGACAACGTCATCGACATCAACTACTACGCAGTACCACAAGCGAAGAACTCAAACTTAAAACACCGACCAGTCGGTATGGGTATCATGGGCTTCCAGGATGCTTTGTATGAAATGAGCCTTGCGTACGGTTCAGATGCAGCTGTTGATTTTGCTGATGAATCGATGGAAGTAATCAGCTACTACGCGATTCAGACGTCAAGTGATCTAGCAGTAGAACGTGGCACCTACTCAACGTTCAAAGGTTCATTGTGGGATCAAGGCATTTTACCAATCGACTCACTTGAGATCGTGGCAAAATCACGTCCAGAACGCATGTTTGAAGTAGACCGTACACAGCGTCTAGATTGGGATACTTTGCGTGCTAAAGTTCAGAAAGACGGTATGCGCAACTCAAACGTGATGGCGATTGCTCCGACTGCAACGATTTCAAATATCTGTGGCGTATCACAATCGATTGAGCCAACTTTCCAGAACTTATATGTGAAATCAAACCTGTCTGGTGAATTCACAGTGATTAACCCTTACCTGGTTCGTGCACTCAAAGAACGTGGTCTGTGGGATACCGTGATGGTCAATGACTTGAAACACTTTGAAGGTTCTGTGCAGAAAATCTCACGCATTCCGGATGAGCTTAAAGCGATTTTTGCAACGGCATTTGAAGTTGAGCCACGCTGGATTGTCGATGCTGCATCACGCCGTCAAAAATGGATTGATCAGGCACAATCATTAAACCTGTACATTGCGGGTGCAAATGGTAAGAAACTTGATATTACCTACAAAATGGCTTGGTTACGTGGTTTAAAAACCACTTATTACCTCCGTGCTTTAGGTGCAACCTCTGCAGAAAAATCCACCATTAACACCGGTGCATTGAATGCAGTAAAACCGGCAACCGTAGCGCAGGCTCCAGTGGCTGCAGCACCAGAAGTGAAGCCTGAAGTAACAGCGGAAGAAGAAGGTTTTGCTCAAGCAGCACCAGTACCGATGGCCTGCTCGATTGACAATCCTGATTGTGAGGCATGTCAGTAATCACTGATTAGACAATTGATCCATTAGGTTCAATAAATACTTGTTTATTGAACCGCTTAAAATAGTCGATTCGACTATCTGGATTGTTGTTTAGTCAGGGATAGTCGAATCCCTTTAATTAGGTGATTCAATGACCATTGAAAGCATTATTACTATTATTGCTATTGGTTTTGTTGTAATTGGATTGGTGGCTTATATCGGTTGGTCAGTGAAATGTACTTTGCAGAATATTGCAAATAAAACAAATTCACACAACACGTATATCACTAATAATTATTACGGAACAAAAGAACCGAGAGAATAAATTTTAAGGAAAAGACCATGCTGCATATGACACCGAACTATGAATTAGGACTTGCAGTGCTGGTCTTATGCTTTGTTTCATTCTACATCCCTATGGTATATGCCTTCGTCAAATTTCGCGGGCAGCAACGTGAACAAAATCAGTCCAATCGATAGCCCACTGATAAAAGCATAAATTTACAGCAGCCATCGACAAAACTTAATTTTGTTTAAACAGAATCAGCGTATAGTAATGACATCTTCGCTTGCGAGATGTCGCTCACACAGATAAGCAACGAAGCGAGAACAGATATGTCTATCCTTAGTTGGGACGATTTCGAAGATGATTCGCAAAAACCGGCTGTTACAGAGTCCAAGCCTACGCCCGTCGAGCCGCAAGAAGCGCCTCGTACACAGATGGTATCTGATGCACAACAATCGTCGTCGAGTGTGGCAGTTCCTCAATCCACTGGAACCACTTCCGTGCGATCAACAGATCCAACCGATTCGTTGGCTCGAGCATCTGAATCCCTAAACAATCTTGATGTTGCCCCTGGCTTGGAAGAGCTAGAAATGGGTGCTGCACGTGTGCAAGTTGATGATAAAGCCATGATCAACTGCCGTGCTGACTTGAACCAGTTAGTACCATTCAAATACGAATGGGCTTGGCAGAAGTATCTGGATGGTTGTGCCAACCACTGGATGCCGCAAGAAGTGAACATGAACCATGACATCGCGTTATGGAAATCAGAAAATGGCTTGTCAGAAGATGAACGAACCATCGTGATGCGTTCACTCGGTTTCTTCTCGACCGCAGACTCACTGGTTGCAAACAATCTGGTATTGGCAATTTACCGTCACATTACCAACCCTGAATGTCGTCAATACTTGTTGCGTCAGGCTTTTGAAGAAGCAATCCACACGCATGCTTACCAATACTGTATCGAATCTTTAGGGATGGATGAAGGCGAAGTCTTCAACATGTACCGTGAAGTTCCTGCCGTTGCACGTAAAGCAGCGTGGGGCCTGAAATATACTCAGTCCTTGAATGATCCAACCTTCCAAACCGGTACACCAGAGAACGACCAGTTGTTACTGCGTAATCTGATTGCGTTCTATTGTGTTCTTGAAGGAATTTTCTTCTATTGTGGTTTTACCCAAATTCTATCCATGGGTCGCCGCAACAAGATGAATGGTGTCGCAGAACAGTTCCAGTACATCTTGCGTGATGAATCAATGCACCTGAACTTCGGTATCGACATGATCAACCAGATCAAGATCGAAAATCCACATCTATGGACGGCTGAATTCCAGCAGGAAGTGGTTCAAATGATTCTTGAAGGCACCATGCTTGAGATTGAATACGCACGTGACACCATGCCACGCGGTGTACTCGGCATGAATGCTGCGATGATGGAAGAATATCTGAAATTTATCGCCAACCGTCGTTTGGCCCAGTTGGGTCTTCCAGAACAGTTTGCAGGCGTAAACAATCCATTCCAGTGGATGTCTGAGATGATGGACTTGCGTAAAGAGAAGAACTTCTTTGAAACGCGTGTTACCGATTATCAAACTGGCGGTGCATTAAGCTGGTAAGATTATCAGATGCCAGTAAATGACATCGGATGTGAGATTTTTGACACATATTTCGAGATTGTTACATTAACTAAAAAATAGAGCCTATATGGCTCTATTTTTTTCGATGGTTAAATAATTTATCTTATTTTAATTTCAGGAAAATACTACTTTACGAAAAGTGATCCTTTCTTGCATACCATTGAGTATGCTCTCTAGAAAATGCATTCTCTGTATCACCCACAAAATTGGAAAATGTTTTCTCATCATTTATTGGGTATAAGAAATAGTCGATATGTATCTGTGTGATCTCTGAAGCCGTTAATGAATAAGATGCTGATAACTCTGAATATTTTTTTACTTGTATCCAACCCACCAAACCTATCGCAATAGTTACTATTATATCTGTTGGCCATATCTTTTCCTCAATATAACCTAAACGTGAAGCAGCTAAAATAATCGCAACAATATTTAATAAGATTACAAGAGAAAATAAAATATTAGACATTAAATTGTTTTTTCTCGAATTTTTCTTATACCACTCTAATTGAGATTCAATCCTATCAGATAAATAAGCCGACTTTCTTCTCTGCAATGTTCCATTTCTTAAACCTTCCATTTCATATGAAATTAAATTTTCATTAATATCACATTTAATTAAAAGTTTAAGATCTTGATTTTGGTTAGTTATTTTTTTAATAGCATTAATAAACTTTACTTTCGCAATATTTGAATCTTCATGAAATGGTTCTGCTTTGGTCACATAACGCCATGTGATCGTTCTAATAGATTCAGCTAAAGCTCTCGCTGAATACCATTTTCGATCAGGTTTATTTAAAAATAACCCTAAAGATGACAAAAGAGTTCCTACAACAATAATAATTTGAATTGAGATAGTCCATTTTGAAATATCTGGATAAAGAGATAATGTAGTAAGTGCCACTAAAAATATGAGATGCAAAAAGTAAAGACAATAAAACTGATTTTGATATTTTCTTGAAAGTTTATCTGCAACTTGAAACCAACTGGGAAAATCTTTATCTTTCATAAGCGGGATTTTGTATAAACCTTGGACTGCTCCCAGTATCCTAGACATGAGACCGCCTCATTTTGAAGCTGTCTCAAATGCTTCTGGGCTCATCCCATCGAGATGCGAATGACGCCTGATTCGATTGTAAAACATCTCGATATAATCAAACACATCCGCACGGGCCATTTCTCGTGTTTTATAGATCCTCTTTTTAATTCTTTCCTTCTTTAAACTACTAAAAAAGGATTCAGCAACAGCATTGTCCCAACAGTTTCCACGACGACTCATACTCGGAACTAAATTATGCTTTTGACAGAATTTCTGCCAGTCTCCGCTACTGTATTGTGAGCCTTGGTCTGAGTGTATGATCACAGGTTCATTGGGTCTGCGTCGCCATACCGCCATTAAAAGTGCATCCAAAACGATATCCTTGGCAAGCGTAGGTTTCATTGACCAACCGATGACTTTCCTTGAATATAAATCGAGAACCACAGCCAGATATAACCAGCCTTGCCAAGTACGGATGTAGGTAATATCAGTCACCCAGGAAGTATCAGGGGTGCTCACAGCGAACTCTCGATTTAAGTGATTTGGTGGCACAATCGGAGGACGGCCACAACCATAACTTTTATGCTTTTTATATCCTCGAACAGCGGCAATGCCATTGTTCTTCATGATCTTCAGCACACGATTGGGGCCACAGCTTTCACCTAGCTCTTTAAGATCCAGCGTGATGCGACGATAACCATAGATGCCATAACTGGCATCATAAGAAGAGCGGATCAGTTGTAATAACCGTTTGTCTTCAATTGTTCTGCCTGATTCGGGTTCATGTAGCCAGGCGTAATAGCCAGCACGAGCAATCTTAAGAACCCGACACATCGTTTTAATCTTAAATTGATGGCTGTACTCAAGGATAAACTGATACTTTACTCGGGCAGGCTTGCAAAGTACCTTGCGGCCTTTTTTAAGATATCTCGCTCTTCTTCAGTTTGCTTAAGCTGACTTTTAAGACGAAGGATCTCTTTCTTTGCTTCGAGTAGTTCATGTTCATCAGGGTTGTTGCGTAAAGGCTGTACGGCCTTTAGCCATTTATAAATGCTGTGCTGTGATACACCTAAACGTTCAGCCACATCAGTGACAGAATATCCACGTTCGGTAATCAATTTAACAGCTTCATCTTTAAATTCTGGGGTGTATCGTTGTCCACTCATAATGTTCTCTCCTATGCAAAAAGAATAGACGAAATTTGTCTAGGAGAGTGGTGGCAGTCCAAAATATGATCAAAAATAACCTAGATTACGCTCTTCCAAGAATTCAACTTCTTCCCTTTTTAGAAAATAAATCTAGATTTAAACCTATTCTCGATAAAATTCTAAGTTATTTTAGAGATTATAACTCTACTTCCTCAAAATGTATTAAACGGAAATTTAATAAGAAAGAAGCTACTCATATACTTGGGGTTAGTTTTGCAGCATTTCATAAAAGACTGAAGGCGGGAATTTTATATCACGATCAACTCAGTGTGAGTGATAGAACTAATTTTCCTGCTTCTATACTTGAGGAATGGCTAATTAATGAAAAGAAAAACATCAATGGCACCTATACATATCATCGTCCACCACCACAAGCCGATGAATCTAATGATTATTTTACTATTCCGGAAATTATGGAAATACTAAATATTAATAATCGTAATGCACGTTTATTTCTTAAAATACCAGATACTCCAACGACTAAGAAATATCTAAATCATTATACTCAATATTGTCTTTCCAAAGAATTTGTTAATAGTTTTCATAAAAAATATATTTTTTTAAGTCCACTTGCTGAACACTTAGACGTTTCTCATCTCACACTAAGAGCCAAACTTTCAAGTTTAAATATTGAACCAATATATATAAACAAACTTTATCCAGCCTATTATGCAAGAAAAGATATAAAGCATTTAGATAATTCCATGATTGAAAATATAGTTACTTATAAAAATAATTCAGGGCGTAAAAAAGCTGGAATTGTAGATAAGAGGAAAAAAGATGCTTATATAAGCCTTAGTGAAGCAGCTAAACTTCTAGGTATTTCCCCATCTCAAACAGCTCAACTTATTCAACATAAATGGCTTAACGTAGAAAATTTAGAGATACGTCCTTATCGTATTCCGAGAAGAAGTATCGACAATTTAATTCAACAAAAGAATGATCCTTCTTTTGTGGATATAGATGTAGTCCTCAAAGCACTAAATTGCTCATCTAACCAGCTACAAAAAAATTGGATTATGACAGGCTATTTGAAACTCCGGCATATAGGATATTGGCAATCATTCTCCAAAACAGAATTCAATCATGTATTAGAAATTCATAAAGAGTTTTTTACAGCTTCGGAGGCCAATAACTATTTAGGTATGCATAGAACTCACATTACTAATTTAGTAAGACGTGGGTTAATCAAACCACATTTTTATGGCAATCATAATTACTCCATAAGATTATTTAAAAAAGAAGATGTGAAAAAATTACTAAGAGAAGGATATGGTGTTCAAACACCATCAGAAAAATCTTAACTTATGTGTCATAGATTTCAAGAAAATCTTAACTTATGTGGCAAAAACAAGTTGAGATTGAATGTCATAAAAACTTAAATGGCTTTGATTTAATTAAAAAAATCAATCTCATATTATCTGTCTTTTACTGGATGCAAAAACCCACTTCGGTGGGTTTTTTATTTTCTTGATTAAATCATTTTAAATCTGTAAGTTACATTTATTACTTAATCAAAAAAATAAATATGAACCGCAGATTCCCTTCTAAACAGCACAATAAAACCAAATCACTCCTACAAAATAATGTATTTGGCATTGTGATTGCTGTCAGTATTATCACAGTAATTTTTACTTTTCAGGATAAAAAAGTCCCGAACTCAACGTTACCAGTTATGCAGCATGCTGTCCAAGCGGAAACTCGGAACCTACCTGTACAACCTTTCACTCAAGGCATCGATAAAATTTATACCTCTGCACCACTAGAAGCTCCTTTTACGCTGCATACTGCGCAACAAAATATTTATCTCAAATTACTGGATAAACACACCAAACAAATCATCATGACGATTAAGGTACCCAGCCATCAGACCATCCAGGTCAAGGTTCCTCTAGGTGAGTTCATCATTCGGGTCGCTGCAGGGGATGAATGGTATGGTGACGAACTTTTATTTGGAACTACAACACGCTATAAAGAGTTTGAACATCTTTTTAATTTTTACAGGTCAATAGAAACTTTATCTTCAAATACAACACGTACGAGGATTATGGGCCATCAAATCTATTTCCAAGAGAATATTGAGGGTAACTTGCATTCTCGCTCGATTAACTCGGCTGATTTTTAGAAAAAAGCAATCATATGAGTAAGCGCCTAGAATGTTACGTTTCTGTGGATATCGAGGCTTCTGGTCCCGTTCCCGGACTGTACAGCATGCTTTCAATTGGAGCTTGCCACGTTGGTGACCCGACAAAAACCTTTTATCGTGAATTATGTCCACTGAATGATAATTTCATCGCTGAGGCACTTAAAGTCAGTGGTTTTTCACTCACCGAATTACAGCATCAAGGTGTGGCTCCAACTCAAGCCATGCATAGCTTTGAGCAATGGCTCACCTCCTTAACACCTAATAACGAAAGATTGGTCTTTGTCGGTTTAAATGCAACGTTTGACTGGTCCTTTATTAATTATTATTTCTGGGCATTCCTTGGCCGTAATCCATTTGGTATCAGTGGACTAGACATTAAAGCGTATTATAGGGGTGCAACAGGTTGTAACTGGGCTGAAACCACTTCAAGACATATGGATCAGCAGCTTCACCCCCAGCAGACAAAAAGCCACCATGCCTTGGAAGATGCTTTATATCAGGCAGAATTATTCAGAGAAATTCGCCAACAACTGCTGAATTCAAGCCAGAAGAAATAATTACACCAACCCTTTGTGGGTACATATATTTTTAAATACCGTAATTTACTAATTAAACTTGTTTATCAATACAGGATAAAAGGCGCTCATCGCACCTTTTTATTTATTGAGGGATACGCAAGGTTTGTCCAGGAAAGATTTCATCGGGATCTTTCAACATCGGCTGGTTGGCCTTAAAGATTTTTTGGTATTGAGCATCATCCCCATAAAACTGTTGGGCAATTTTCGATAGCGTATCCCCTGCTTTCACCGTATAAAATTGGCTTGCTGGCGCAGATTCCATCACCGTCATCTGATCATCAACTTTGGCCACATGATCCACATTGCCGACAACCAAGACGATTTTTTCACGATCTGCCTGGCTTTTGACCTGCCCTTTAATCGTGGCAAGGTCTTGACTGCCATTATAGGTTACAGAGAGCCCCTCTACTGCAAATCCTAAACTCTTGATCAATCCTAACAGCTTGTTTGCCATTTCCTGGGCGGTGGGTTCATCCGATTGCACAGGTTTCGCTGCAGGAGCAGGTGTAGGCTGTGCTGTGTTATGAGGTTGCTGGACAGGTGCAGCAGTATTTTTCTTACCAATACCTTTGACGAAATCAAAAAGACCCATAATCTTCTCCTGTATTTTTTGAAGTAAAGAGTTTCACAGCTGTGATTATTTTTATAAAAGAGAATTGGGCAGCAATATAAACAGCATTGGTGCAAAAACAGTAAGCACAGGTAAATTATGTTTTTTTATGCATAAAAAAACCGCCTTCAACAGGCGGCTTTTTATTTTTCAGTGAATCACTGAAAATTTCGACGCATTAACCAAGTTTCTTAGTTACGTAGTCGATTGCTGATTGAACAGTTGTGATTTCGTTAGAATCTTCATCAGGAATCGTGATGTCGAAGTCATTTTCGAAAGACATAACAAGTTCAACTAGGTCTAGAGAGTCTGCACCCAAATCATCCATGAAAGACGCTTCATTTTTGATGTCTTCAGCTTTCATGCCAAGTTGTTCTGCAACCGCTTGTTTAACGCGTTGTTCGATATCGCTCACAGGAATTCTCCTCATTGCTTGTGGCGTTTTAATTGCCGTTAGTTTAATTGAATCTTAAAGATTTTGAAAGTTTATCCGTCGGCCTTAAGCCATGTATAAACCGCCATTTACGTGTAAAACTGTACCGGTGATGTAACTTGCCTTATCACTTGCCAGGAAACTCACGGCATTCGCGATATCTTGTGGATCACCTAAACGTTGAAGTGCCACTTGTTCACTCATTTTTTTACGTAAGTCTTCGCTTAATGCATCTGTCATTTCAGTTGCGATAAAGCCAGGTGCTACGCTGTTCACGGTAATTTGACGGCTACCCATCTCTTTTGCCAATGAACGGCTGAATGCTTCGATACCCGCTTTTGCAGCAGAGTAGTTCGCTTGACCCGGGTTGGCAAAATGCGCAACTACTGAACTGATGTTAATAATGCGGCCAAAGCGTGCACGGGTCATACCTTTTAACACACGCTTAGAAAGACGGTAAACGGCTTTCAAATGGATGTTAAGGATGTCATCCCAGTCATCTTCTGACATACGCAGTAACAAATTATCTTTGGTAATGCCGGCATTGTTTACCAAAACCAAGATTGAGCCGTATTTTTGCTCAATATCAGTGACTAATGCTTCGATCTCGTCGCCATTACGAACATCGAGCACTGCACCCGCACCGTTTTCCCCAAATTTTTCAGTTAATTTCGCAGCGCCAGACTCAGAAGTCGCGGTACCTACGACAAAATAACCATCCTGAATCAGTTGCTGAGCAATGGCAGCACCAATGCCTCGACTTGCGCCTGTTACCAATGCGACTTTGCGTTCTTGTGTCATGCAATTTTCCCTTCTGCCACTAAAACGGCATTTAAGGCATCTTCCATACGACTCTTGCTGTCGATTGGGAATGCTTTTTCAATATTAGGTAAACGCTTCGCAAGATTGGCCAATACGTTACCTGGACCACATTCAACCACATACTGGATCCCCTGATCTTGCAGGTACTGCATGGTATTGGTCCATTGCACGGATTGATACAATTGCGCCGTTAATGCCTGGCGTAATTGCGCCACATCTGTCGCGATTTTTGCGTTGACATTTTGTATTACAGGAAGGCTAGGCATCACAATGGCAGTTTGTTCCAATGCTTCAGCAAATTCTTCCGCTGCAGGTTTCATTAAAGAACAGTGTGATGGAACTGAAACTGGTAGTGCAATCGCTTTACCGGACTGTTCTTTTGCTGCAGCCATAACCGCCTCAACCAGGATCTTGTCACCTGCGATCACAACTTGACCTTGCGCATTGTAGTTCGCAGCTTCAACAGAACCACGACCCTCATTGTTTACTTGCTCGCACAGCTCAATGACTTTTTCATCTGCCAGACCCAAAATGGCTGCCATCGCACCTTGACCTTGTGGTACAGCGCTTTGCATCAATTTGCCACGCAGGTTCACCAACTTAACCGCATCACCTAAGCTCATGGATTCAGCTGCAACCAAGGCACTGTATTCCCCCAAAGAGTGACCTGCCAAGAATTTTGGTGCCAAACCACCTAATTCGAGCCATACGCGCCATAATGCGATGCTGGCTGTTAACAATACAGGCTGAGTATTTTCAGTCTGATCCAGACCTTCACCACTTTGTGCAATGTGCCATAAATCAAAACCGATCGCATCAGAAGCTTCAGCAAACGTGTCACGCACACCACTAAACTGTTCTGCAAGTTCAGCGAGCATGCCGACTTTTTGCGAACCTTGGCCTGGGAACACAAATGCTGTTTTTGTTGCTTGGGCCACTTGCTCGAGTCGTTTAGCAGACATATAAAAATCCTTTATTTTCGTCTTCGCTCATTTATGGAGCGGAAATTTAACATTTAATAAGGCGATTAGTAATTGCGAAATACAACAAAAAAAGGGAGCGAAACGCTCCCATTTTTTCCACTAAGCTTTAAGCTTAATGCGTATCAACAATTATTCAGCATCAGCTGCTTTAGCGAATAATTGACGACCACGGTAGAAACCATCTTTAGTTACGTGGTGACGACGATGAGTTTCACCAGTAGCTTGGTCTACAGTTAATGCATTCTCGGTTAAAGCGTCATGTGAACGGCGCATGTCACGGCGAGAGCGACTTTTACGGTTTTGCTGAACGGCCATGATGGCTCCTTACAAAAATCGAAAACAATGGATCAGAACAAATTCAGATGTCTTAACTCTACAAGTATAACATGTTTTACGAGTTAAGTTTACCCTTCAAACTTGCCAAAACGTCAAACGGATTATCCCGTTTTTCTTCGACAATGTCCTGAATGGCAGGCTGATGCTTCAGTTCACAAGCGTCATGCTTAGGTGAAAGTGGCAACAGCAATAACAGTTCATCTTCTAGCAGTGCGAGCAAATCTATGGTCGACGGCGTGAGATAATCTCCTTTCGTCGTAGACTCGCTTTCACCTAAAACGATGAAATCAGCATCCTCATCCAAGCGCTCTATCAGTGACTCGTCATCGACAAGCGCAAGATGAAAGTCTGAAACGAGAGGAACTTCAACAGGATCCAGACAACGCTGGCATTCCATTGGTACTTTCGTTTCAACGTGACCATCTAACCACACGATTCGATGATAAGCATCCATTGATAGCTTACAGTCTATGTTGATCAATTTATCATCAATTGATCCAACAGCTTCACGAGCAATACGAGCAAAGCGAGACAATGGCAGGGTACCTGACCATGTAAAGCCCTGTTCAGCCCATTTAAACGGCTCAATCTGTGCCGGAAAGGTATTTGCTGACATAATTAAGGCGGCAATTCTACAAATTCATCAGTACTCTGTCAAAGATTAAGATACAATTTTGCACTTATTTAGACAGAACATTTGGGTTTATTTCGTTATGCATCCGTTGCAACCGCAACCAGAAGTCACAACTTCGTCTCTCGTTCGCATCTTGCCAACTTCTGATTCTGGAGCGGGTTTAGAACCGGTGCAACTTTCGGCATGGTCTAGTTTGCAAACAGAAGCAGAGCAAGTTGACTGGCTTATCTTACACTTTAATCACTGGTTTTCCCACCACAATGTCGTTTTAGTCAAAGGCTGTGGTGAACCCGAGTATTTCCCTGCACAGGATGGCCAGCCTGCAAGGATTGAATTTGCTCATGGCTTTTTTAATAGTGCCCTGCATGAAATCAGCCACTGGACGATTGCCGGTGCACAACGCCGCCTGTTACCAGATTTGGGATACTGGTATGCACCCGATGGCCGCAGTCAGGAACAGCAGGCGGAATTCGAAAAAGTCGAGATTAAACCGCAGGCGATTGAATGGCTGTTTGCCCAAGCCTTTGGCCGCAAGTTTAGAGTTTCTTTAGACAATCTCACCGGTGAGGGAGGAAATGGTCGTAGCTTTAAAGACAATGTCTATACACAGCTACAAGCCTACTTTAACGGAACAGCAAAATTACCACGTGATGCTGAACGCTTGATTCAATGTATCTGTTTATGTACACGACAGGGAAAAATGCTACAAGCAGATGAATTTCAGCGCGAGTTACTGGATTAAATCACAGAAAATCAACTTGCTAAAGATTGCATCACACTAAGGCCTGGTTCCATAATAAAACTATAAGCATGTTCAAAAATACCGGAGGCACCGATGCTACATTTGAGAGTACACCCGGATAATCCTCAACCGCGCCTGATCCAACAAGCCGTTGAGCGCATTCGTGCGGGCGATGTGGTGGTCTACCCGACAGATGCAGCGTATGCCATTGGCTGCCAGATTGGGAATAAAAACGCCATGGAGCGTATTGCGCATATCCGTGACTTGGGCCCAAAACACCAGTATGCAATTTTGTGCTGCGACTTATCGGATATTGCCACCTATGCCAAGGTAGACAATGCCATGTACCGTTTGCTGAAAGCGAACACGCCTGCTATTACCACCTTTATTCTGCCGGCAACGAGTGAAGTACCCAAACGTTTGATGCACCCCAAAAAGAAAACCATTGGTCTGCGTATCCCCAGCAATCCGGTTTGCCAAGCCTTATTGAAAGAATTAGGTGAGCCCCTACTGACCAGTACATTAATTCTACCTGGACAGGAAGATCCGCTGGATGACCCTTATGAAATTGAAATGCAGTTAGGCAAACGCATTGATGTGTTTATCGACAGCGGACTTGGCACACTTACCACCACGAGTGTTGTGGACTTATCTGGTGAGTATCCACAAGTGATCCGTCGTGGTGTTGGTGATGTCAGTGCTTTTGAATAAATACGCTACTCAGCCATAGCACCGTATCATCGAAATAAATAACGGGTATTTATTTCGATGTTTTTTTACTTTTCCCTGTATAAGTCATGTTTTCAAACCGGCTTTTCGGTTACAATAAACGCACTCTATCTGTGCTCTTTGGTTCCTTTTCATCTGTGTCACTCTGCACCACAAGATGTGCCAAAGTTGCTTCCAACATGCCTTTGAAAATTCGCGTGGCCTATAACTGTCATGAATCAAGCTATCCAGCCTCTTATGGAACAAGCTCCTCACATCCGTGTTTTGGATGCATGGCAAGAAACCCTGCCGGAGGACTTATACATCCCTCCCGCCGCGTTCGAAATTCTGCTTGAGCATTTTGAAGGCCCGCTTGATTTCCTGATTTACCTGATTCAAAAAAATGGTTTTGACCTGCTGCAACTCGATATTGCACCAATTGCAACGCAATACTTGTCCTATATGGACAGCATGAAGTCGCTGAATATTGAACTCACTGCCGATTACATGGTCATGGCTGCGCTGCTGGCAGATCTCAAATCCCGGCTGCTCCTCCCCAAACCAAGTACGATCCAGCTGGAAAAAGACCCGAAGCAGCAGCTGATTGACCGTCTAGAAACTTATCTGCGTATTAAACAGGCTGCTGAACGTCTGGGACAAATGCCCGTTCTAGATCGCGATATCTTTAGCACCCATGTCCATTTAGGACATAACACGCCGGTGTATGAAGGCTATGATGTCAACAGCCTGCGCGATGCGCTGTTTTGTGTGTTTAACCGTCCGGAACCTGTTGTTCACCAAATCCACCAGGAACCTGTTCTGCTCGAAGAACGTCTGGCATTTATTGAAGACAAAATAGCGTCCGGTGAGGTTTTAAGCTTCGTAGAATTACTGAAACCGAGTCAGGGTAAAATGGGCATGGTTGTGACCTTTATGGCCGTTCTCGAACTCACCCGCCAGCAAAAAATTCGTATTGTGGCGAGTGGCGTAGAAGCACCTCTAGCAATTCAAGGAGCGGCTGCATGAGCATTGACCAGAATGCCGCATTGTCTTTAGGCGATTTACATCATGAAGTATTGATGCAGATTGAGGCGATTGTTTTTGCTAGCGATGCGCCTGTCTCTCTCGCTCGTCTGAAAGAAGCTTTTCAGAACCAATACAACAAACAGCAATTACGTCAGTATTTACAGCAACTTGCAGTATTACAACACGGCCGCTCGATTGAGTTGGTAGAAACCGCACAAGGATTTCGATTCCAAGTACGGGCAAAATATCGTAATGTAATTGCACAAACCTGGCCGGAACGTCCGACCAAACTGTCCCCATCATTACTGGAAACTGTTGCCGTGATCGCTTATCACCAGCCGGTCACTCGCGCAGATATTGAACAAATTCGTGGAGTTTCGAATAATAGTCAAATTCTGAAAACATTATTTGATTGGAACTGGATCAAGGAATCTGGCTTCCGTGAACTCCCGGGAAGACCTGCGTTGTTAATCACAACGCCACAATTTTTAAATGCGTTTGGCCTGACCTCTTTAGGCCAATTGCCTCCCCTGCAGGATGCCAAGGAAGTTTTCATGGCGCTAGATGCACATGCATCCAAGTCGTGAATAGGTGAACTGTTGATGATTATTTCTAAGGTTATGCTGTCATGAGTGAAAAATTGCAAAAGGTATTAGCGCGAATTGGATTGGGTTCTCGCCGCTATATGGAAGAGGTCATTGCCGCAGGTCGCGTTAGTGTCAACGGTCAGATTGCTCAAGTGGGTGAACGGATCGAACCCGGTGATGAACTTCGCATCGATGGCCGTAAAGTTCAGTTCCAGATTGAAGATGAAATTCGTCGTCGTGTGCTGATCTATTACAAACCTGAAGGTGAAATCTGTTCACGTAACGATCCGGAATCACGTCCAACCGTGTTTGATCACCTTCCTCCGATTTCTAATGACCGTTGGGTCATGGTGGGTCGTCTGGATATCAACTCCACTGGTCTTTTACTGTTTACCAATGACGGTGAAATGGCCAACCGCCTGATGCATCCATCGAATGAAATCGAACGCGAATATGCAGTACGTGTGATGGGTGAAGTGACACCACAAATTCGCAACAACATGCTCAATGGCGTAGTACTGGATGATGGCCCGGCCAAGTTTGAGTCTTTCTCTGAAATTGGCGGTGATGGTATTAACCGCTGGTATCAAGTGGTGGTAAAAGAAGGCCGTAACCGCGAAGTCCGTCGTATTTTTGAATCTCAGGGTCTGAAAGTCAGCCGCCTGTTGCGTACCCGTTATGGTACTGTAATTCTACCGCGTGAATTGCGTACCGGTCGCTGGATGGAACTGGATAAAAATGACATTGATGCACTGACCAAACTGGTCGAGCTGAAGCCACGTCAAGGCACAGGTCTGTACGGCATGGCAAAACGCCGTAATGAACGTATGCAAGAAAAACCAATGGCTGCACGCCGTGGTGGTTTTTTACGTCAGCAACGCCGTGACACTGATGAAAATAACCAGAATGGTTATGCTGGCAATCGTGAACGTCGTAATGAGCAGCAAGGTTTTAAGCCGCGTCGTGATGAAAATGCACCACGCAAGCCATTCGGCACCAATAAGACCTTTAAAAAGTTCTGAGTTGAATGCTGTAATAAAAAAGCCGCGAATTGCGGCTTTTTTATGCCAAGTTTATTCGGCTACTGCCAACACGGGAATATCGATCCATTGTGCCTCTGGAAAATGACGAGCCACATAATTGTGCAAATACTGACGCGTGTCGTCCGAGATCAATTTGTCTTGTGATTCATCTTTCAGGTTATAGGCCAAAGCATGCAATTTCAAACCACGGGCCAGCATGGCTTCCAGACTCAGTAAGGTATGGTTAATACTCCCCAAACGTCCTGAACTGACCAGAATCACAGGAAAATCATACTGGGCAATATAATCAATCATCAGCATGTCTTGTGTAAGCGGCACCATCAAACCGCCAGCACCTTCCAGCAACACTGCATCATAACGTTGGGCCAACTGCTCTGTCGCGGCGCTGATTTTGCTAAAGTCAATCTCACGACCATCAATCTGGCTGGCCAAATGCGGTGAAGCCGGATAACTAAAGATCTCAGGCATGGTCAATTTTTCCTGGTCTTCCACAAACCAGCCCATTCCCATCACCTGGCGGTGAACTTCAATATCCTCAGACACATCGATATTGCCCGTTTGCACCAGTTTTTGCGTAATGGTGCGCAGCCCCTGCTGATTCCATAATTTGGCCAAATAGCCGGTGGTATAGGTTTTGCCAATTCCGGTATCAATTCCACTGACAAAATATAACTGCGCACTCATACACGTCTCCGGGCAATACAATAAATCGGATGATAAGTCAGTGGATACAACACCTCTCCCTGATCACCGGTAGTACTGAATTGCTGATAACCTCGATAAAACTGTTGCAGACTCTGTTTAGTCCAGCGATAGCTGCGGTTGGTTGCCGTCACACCCGTCGCCTTGAGATGCTGCAATACCGCTTGTGGTTGAGCAAAATACAGCTGCTGTCGCTGTTGCTCTAGGTACAGAATTTCAAAACCGGCTGCCTGTAGCTTTTCACGCAACTGTTCCAGAGTGAAATAATGCAAACCCTGTCCCGTCAACTGCTTGATTTGCAGTAAATTTTCCGGTCCAAAGCTAGAAAAACACAAAGCTCCTTGCGGCAGCAAACTGGCATAACAATGACGGAACACCGCATCCAGATCAGCCATCCACTGCAAAGCCGAAGTGGAAACAATCGCATCCAGCGCATCAGGCCAGCGGATTTGCTCAATGTCACCGAGATACCACTGTACGGATGAAAGGTCCTGGAAATGCAGTTGTACCTGTGAATAGAGATCATTCAAGTACAAATGAGGAAGGCTGCGTTGGTTCAGCAGTTGCCGGGTGAGGTATCCGGAACCGCAACCCATTTCAAATACCTTCGACCAAGACTCGGGACAAAACACGGCAATCTGCTCTGCCAGATGCTGGGCAATTTTCTGCTGTACGACAGCCTGGCGCTGATAACTCTGCCCGGCACGCGCAAAACGTTGCGCGATGTTGTGTTTATCCAAAATCACAGGCAAGTAACCAAAGCTTCTAGGTCATGTGGCTGGATCAAGGCGGTTAAACAGATCCTTAAACGGGCGCTATTTTGTGGCACAGTCGGTGGACGTACAGGCATGACGTAAAAGCCCTGTTGCTGTACCTGTTTGGCATAGTCCACGGCTTTTTGGCTATCCCCAATAATCACCGGTACGATGTGAGAACTGGCCGGACAGGCAAATCCCTTATGCTGAATGGATTGAATTAACTGTTGGCTGAGTTGGGCCAGATGCTGACGTTTTTCTGGCATGTGCTGCATCTGCTGAAAAATAAAATTGCCCCAGGCCATCGATAAAGGCGGCTGTGCGGTACTAAAAATCAGCGGGCGCATTTTATTAACCAAATAATCACGGATGACTGGCGCTGAAATCAGATAGCCACCGACCGAAGCCAATGCTTTACCAAAGGTGCCCACCAGAAAATCAATCTGATCCATCACCTGATATTGTTCAGCACAGCCCAGTCCACGCTCGCCACGTACCCCGATAGCATGCGCTTCATCGACATATAACATCACTTTACTATAGCGCTGTTTGAGCTGAGCCAGCTGAGCCAGATCAGTTTCGTCACCATCCATACTAAAAATACTTTCAGTCGCCACGATAATACGGTCAAAACTGTCATCATCCTGATAGCGCTGTAATAACTGTTCCAGATGTACCAAATCGTTGTGACGGTAACGTACATATTTGGCTGCAGATAAACGAATCCCATCAATAATGCTGGCATGCACCAACTTATCAGCCAAAATCAGGGTTCTAGCATCCGCCAACGCTGGCAAGATGCCGATATTCATGTGATAGCCACTGTTAAACAATAATGCGGCGCGCCCCTGAAATGCCTGGCTGAGCTGTTGCTCGAACGCCTCATATTCCGGGAAATTACCGGTCAGCAAACGAGATGAAGATGAGGTGAGACGGCGCTGTTCCACAGGCAACTGATCAAAAAACTGCTCACGTAACTGGAGGTCTGCTGCCAGTCCTAAATAGTCATTGGATGACAGATTCAGCATGTCTTGCCCGGCAATCCGGATCTGCTTGCCGGCCTGTTGGTGCGGCGTAAACTGACGGAAATTCCCCTGCTGTTTCAGCTGATCAAGCTGCTCTGCATAATGATCAAGCAGACTCATGGATGACTTCTCCTTGCATATCTTTTACCACCGCCACGAGCTGCTGCAGCAGCTTGTCCAGCTCAGCTGATGTAATCACATAGGGTGGCATCACATAGACCAGTTTGCCAAATGGGCGCACCCAGATTCCACGCGCGACAAATTGCTGTTGCAACGTTTTCATCTCTACGGGAACCGTGAGTTCCACTACCCCAATTGCCCCCAAAATGCGGACATCCGCCACATGTGGCAGTTGAGCCAAGGCGGTTAGGCCTTGCTGTAACTGTTGTTGAATGCGTTGAATATTGGCTTGCCAGTTTTGTGACACTAACAATTGCGTGCTTTTCAATGCCACTGTACAGGCCAGTGGATTGGCCATAAAGGTCGGGCCGTGCATAAACACACCGGCTTCGCCCTGACTGATGGTTTCGGCCACATGTTGTGTTGTCAAGGTTGCGGACAGGGTCATGTATCCCCCGGTGAGTCCCTTGCCGATACACATAATATCTGGCTCAACCTGGGCATGCTCCCAGGCAAACAGTTTACCGGTACGACCAAAACCGGTAGCAATCTCATCAAAGATCAACAGAATATTGTATTTTTCGCAGAGCCGTTTGGCCTGACGCAAATATTCAGGATGATAAAAACGCATCCCGCCTGCACCTTGCACAATCGGCTCAATAATCAGCGCTGCGATACTGTCATGATGTTGGGCTAGAGTTTGTTCCAGCTCCAGAATATCCTGAGCATTCCAATCACCATGAAACGGGCTTTGCGGTGCAGGCACAAAAAACCGGTTCGGTAGGCTTGAGCCAAAAATCTGGTGCATGCCAGTCACAGGATCACATACTGACATAGCATTCCAGGTATCACCATGATAGCCGGAACGTGTGGTGATGAAATTACTCTTCTGACTGAAACCCCGTGCAGCCCAGTATTGCACCGCCATTTTCAGGGCAACTTCAACCGCTACAGAGCCAGAATCGGCATAGAATATTTTGTCTAAACTGGGCGGGGTAATTTCCAGGAGTAGTTTGCCGAGTTCAATTGCAGGATCATGCGTCAAGCCACCAAACATGATATGTGCCATGTTGTCTAACTGGTCACGTACTGCCTGATTCAGCTCAGGATGGTTATAGCCATGAATCGCACACCACCATGAGGACATGCCATCAATTAAAGTAGTGCCATCCTCCAGTTCAATTGTCGCACCATACGCCTTTTTTACCTTAAAGGTCGGCAAAGGATTCAGCATCGATGTATAGGGATGCCATAGATGGTTCTGGTCAAATAGATCGGTCATCCTTAACCCACACGCTGCTTTTCAAGACATTTATTCATGCCATACATCTTAAACTTGCAGGATAGGAAAAGAAATTGCCAGAAACTCCAAGCCATATCAATTTTTCTGCCAATCTGCACAAAAAGCCAAAATTTGCTGTACTGTCCAGTCAGTTTCAAAGCAGGGAAAACTGTGTGCAGCCTGTTTAAGAACTTTTACCTGCAGATTTTTTGCAGGCAATTTCTGCATTTTCGCGACGATCTGGTGAGGAACCAGTGCATCCTGCTCGGCATATAAATGAAGTTGAGCACCCTGATAATGTTCGAGTTTTTCCACCAGATTTAACTGAGCCAACAGTTCAAGCCCATCCTGTAACAGTTGATGATCGGGTTGATCCTGTAATTGTTGCAGCATTTTCTGCTGTTCTTTAGCACTAGCACTGCCCATAGCGACTAGGGCAATAAAACGCTTCAGGGTTTGTGCCGGTAAGCGCCGGAAGGATTCCTGAAAGGTTTGAAAGGTCTCTTTGGGCATCGCACAATGCCAATGCGAATGGGCCACAAAAGAAGGGTTGCTGGCCAGAGTAATCAGTGGCTTAGCCTCCCCATGCTGTTGATAGATGGCATCGGCCAAAAGCATGGCCAACTCGCCCCCCAACGACCACCCCATAAGCACATCGGCACCGCGCGCTTTCTCGATATATTGTGCGAGAACTTCAGCCTTTTGTGCAGGAAAAATATCGATCAGCTCAACCTGAATATCATGTTGTTCCAGTGCCTGTTTTAAGGGATGTAACACAGCCGTTCCCATTCCCCAACCGGTGATCAACAAGATATTTAGCATGTGCTCTCTTCCTTTCTTGCGGCGCATTTTTATTGGGACTATACGCTGTTTTTTGCTAAAACGCAGCCGTAAAAAAGCCCAATACAAGATTGGGCCTGAATTGCAAAAAACTGGATTAAATCTGGGACTGAATATAGTTTTGTAATCCGATTAACTCAATGAGACGCAACTGTTTTTCCAGCCAATAGGTATGATCTTCTTCCGTATCAGATAACTGTTGTTTCAGCATATCACGACTGATGTAATCGCCTTTTTCTTCACATAAGCGAATACCGGTGACCAGTTTTTCACGCACGTGATATTCGAGTGCCAAATCAGCATTCAAACAGCTCACAACATCGGTACCGACTTTAATGTTTTCACGCTTCATATTGGGTGTACCACCCAAAAACAGCACACGGCGGATGATCGCATCAGCATGGGAAGCTTCTTCCTGCATCTCATGATCAATACGTTCAAAAATTTTAGTGAGACCCCAATCTTCATACAGGCGTGAGTGAATCAGGTATTGATCCCGGGCTGCCAGCTCGCCACCGATCAACATATTTAAATAGTCTATGACCTCTGGATTGCCACGCATAAGCTCATCTCCAAACTGTTTTGCTCTTTATTATGAGTAAGTTCAAGCACAAATGCAAAATTAAAATTATGTAAGTTTATGATTTTTATAAAATTAAAATGAGAAACATACGCATTTAGATCGGCAACAAGCTTTTAATCATTTGTTTTTGCATATTATTTTACTCAGGATTTTTTTGTAGCTAATTTATCAGGATGACATCGTGTTACACAAACCCATCAAGAATGTGGAAGAAATATAGCATTCGGTCGCAGCCGCCATATAAATGTAAGTAAATTTTAAATCGGTTACACAACTTAACCTGATCCAATTTCTATTCAATCATGTTTAATTCCTTCATTTTCCAAGCATATTTTAAAAAGCTGACACTCACATCCCGAGTTCCTCAAGCAGGATGTTATGAATATGAACCGACTATGTAAGGCTAGTTAATATTGTGTAGGCGAAATACTAAATTCTGACCTGAGCACATTTTCTAATGCTAAAAGAAATCAACAGCTTTAGAAAATGATCAGGACAATTTTATGGCTAGCCCGCTGGATGATACGTTTTTAGCGCCAAACTGTTCTCATCCTCTCGATCTGATTGACACCCTAAACTTTACTACTCAGACCTATTGCCTGTTTTTAGACCTTGATGGCACCTTGGCTGCTTTCCAAGATAATCCGCAACACAGTTTTATTCCACCGGCAACGTTACAGCTCTTACGACATTGTATCGAACTGGCTACCCCGGTGATTGCGGTGACCGGACGTGATCTCAGGACAGCCGAGAAACTCTTGGCCTCATTACCCATTCCAATTGCCGGTTTACATGGTGTAGACATCAAAATTGATGCCCAAAAATTACTGCGTCCGGATTTAAGCGCTATCAATTTTGACCGGCTGAAACAACAGATCAGCAAGGCTTGTGTGCCCTACCCTGATTTACTCATCGAAGATAAAGGCCATGCCATAGCGCTGCATTACCGACAGTGTCCTGCATTGGCAGCAATTGCCGAACAAATCATGCGTGAGCTTCAACCCGAATATCCACAACTGAAACTGCATCAGGGCAAATGTGTGGTGGAGTTACTACCGCTTCAAGCGAGTAAGGGTTATGCCATTAAAACCTTGATGCAGCATTTACAGCTAGAAGAATACTTACCCATTTTTATTGGCGATGACCGTACGGATGAACCTGGCTTTGCGGTGGTTAATGCCTTGCAAGGGATCAGTATCAAAGTAGGTTCCGGCGCAACCGAAGCGCATCATCGCCTGCAGGACATCAGCGCAGTCGCACAATTTCTCGAATTATTCGTACAACAATTAAAAGCGCGTGTTTGCTCAAAGAATCGCGCCAGTGAGGGAGAACAAGCATGTCTAAATTAATCGTCTTATCCAATCGGGTCAGCTTACCTAACCCGGAAAAACAAGCCGCGGGTGGTTTGGCTGTCGCATTACAGGATGCTTTACAGGAAAGCGGTGGCATCTGGCTGGGCTGGAATGGAGAGAAAATCAGTCATGACCAGTCACCTGAATTTAACGAACTGGTGCAGGGTCAGGTACAGTATCTCACCTGTCCCCTCACCGAACAGCAATATCAGGGCTATTACTGTGGTTTTGCCAACCATACTCTGTGGCCGGCCATGCATGAACGTCGGGATTTAATTGAATACCAGCACGAAGAGTTTGAGATCTATCAACAGGTTAACCGTCTATTTGCAGAAAAATTGCAACAAATTGCCGCTGTGGACGATATGATCTGGGTACATGACTACCACTTTCTGAGTGTGGCACATTACTGTCGCGAGCTGGGCATGCCAAACAAAATCGGCTTCTTTTTGCATATCCCCTTTGCGCCACTCAGCATCTGGTCAGCGATTCCGAGTGCACAAAAACTGATTGAGGATCTCTGCTGTTATGATGTGATTGGCTTACAAACTGAACAAGACGAAAGCCGTTGCCAACAGGTTCTCAGCAGTTATTTAAAAACCGCCACGATCCAGCAATTACTGTTCAGTGAACAAATTCATGTTAAAACCATCAAATGCTATCCGATCGGGGTAGATCCTGAAAAACTGCAGCATGTGGCCGAGCAGCAAGTTGAGCAGCCACAAGATATCTTTGACCCAGCTCTGTTGCAACAGCAAAAAACGATTATAGGGGTAGATCGAATTGATTATTCCAAAGGTCTCTTAGAACGCTTTCAGGCCTTTGCCGGTTTTCTGGAACAATACCCCGAGTATCGGAAACGCGTGACAGAATTACAGGTCGCTTGTCCCTGCCGAATGGAAATTCCGGTCTATCACCAACTGTATGATCAACTGACGGAAACTGTCAGCCAGATCAACAGTGAACTGGGACAGGACTATTGGCACCCAATTGAATGTACCCATCAAACCATCCAACATGAAAAATTGATGGGATTGTACCGTCTGAGTGATATTTGCTGGATCAACTCCTTGCGTGACGGCATGAATTTGGTCGCAAAGGAATATATTGCTGCACAAAATCCAGAGGATCCTGGCGTGCTGATCCTGTCAAAATATACCGGAGCAGCAGAACAAATGTCGCAGGCACTGATTGTCGATCCGCAAGATCCAAACAACATGATCCAGACCTTGAAAAAGGCACTGGAACTGTCCAAAAAAGAACGTATACGCCGTTATGAACAGTTAATGCAGGGTCTGAAAGCATTTGATATTCATGACTGGCGAAACAGTTTTTTACGCGATTTAAATCAGGCAGCGGCATTACCCCATCTGTTTATTCCACATGCCAGTTAACCCATTCCAATAAAAAACCGGTCAATTAACCGGTTTTTTTCATCATTAGTTGTTAAGCATGATCTACCTGGGTGAATTTATTCAGCAATGCAATCACCAAGAGTAACAGAGCAATCAGGCTGAACATAAACATCAGACTGGTCAACTCACCAATCATACCAATCAATGCTGGCCCCATAAGTGAACCACTATAAGCCATGGTAGAAACACAAGATAAAGCAGCGGCTTTACCCATCAAATTCTGTCGTCCAACCCGTGAAAACATCACAGGAACAATATTCGAACAACCAAGCCCTACTAATGCATAGCCCAATAACACCACCATCCAGTGCGGTGCAGTGACCACCACCAATAGTCCAACCGCAGCACAGATAGCGCTATAGCTGACAATTTTTTGCTCACCCAACAGTTGTAACAGATGGCGTCCGGAAAAACGCCCCAAGGTCATGGTGATGGCAAAAAAGGTATAGGCTAATCCAGCGAAAGCCGTGCTGACCTGATACTGGCTGGTGAGATAAATACCACTCCAGTCCATCGCAGCGCCCTCGGACAAAAAGGCAATAAAACACATCATGCCGATCAGTAGAATCGTCATTGGCGGCAGACCACGTGCGGGTTTGGCCTGCTGGCTCCGAACATTTTCCGGCTCTTTTTCGATACGACTCAAACAGCCTGGCAATGCTATAACAGCGATGAGTAACAGCAGACCACTGATCAGTAACGTCGCCAATAGCGGTGAGATTCCTGCGGCCAGCAATCCGGTCATCAACATCACTCCAGACAGCCCCCCCAAGCTGCACATGCCATGAAAGCCCGACATGGATGGACGTGCACTGTTCTTTTCAACAATCACTGCCTGCAAATTCAGCGCGACACCAAAACTGCCGGCTGCAGTACCAAACAGGAATAAAGCCACGGCCATAGGCACTGGGGAAGACAGGACGGCCAGACTTGGCAAAAGCGTCAGTAAAATCAAGACAGCCAGACCAATCATGAAGCGGCTACCCAAACGCTGCACCAAGGCTCCGGTTGCCGGCATCGCCAGCATTGAACCAATCCCCATACACAACAGCAATAAACCCAAATCAGCATGATTGAAATGCAAACGACTTTGCGCATAAGGAATCAGAGGTGCCCAGGCAGCCGTAGCAAATCCCAAACTAAAAAAATTCAAACGGGTCGCCAGCCGTTGCGTACCGATTTGTGCGGTTTGATCGACTAGCGTTGTTTTAGAAGAGAAGATCATGGCTGCCACCATCTTGACTTTGCCTCAGCGACTGAAGCAGAAAATTTCCATAGAAAAACCCCTACTGTCCTGCAGCCTCAAATAGCTACATCCCAGCAAGGGTTGATGGCGAAATTATACGCAATTACAAACTTAATACATCAATCAGTTCACAAATTTTTAGACTTTTTTGTAACCACGAAAGCCTTATGGAATAAGGCTTTGAAGCTTATAAAGTTTATTGAAAAGTGAAGAAATTATGTAAGACTCGGGTAACAGGAATTACATTAAAGTTCTTGACCATAAGTTTTCATCAACTCGATAAACTGATTTTCATCGAGTACGGGAATATTCAGTTTTTCAGCTTTTTCCAGTTTGGATCCCGCCTTTTCACCCGCGACCACACATTTGGTTTTACTGGATACACTACCACTAACACGTGCCCCTAAAGCCTGTAGCATTTGCGTTGCCTGATCCCGGGTCATGAGCGCTAAAGTTCCGGTCAATACCCAGCTTTCACCATTAAGGGGCTGGCGGCTCGGTGCCGTTGGCGCATCCCAGTGAATCCCGGCAGCCAGCAGACGTTCGATCACTTCCAGGTTATGCGGTGCCTGGAAGAAGTCGACAATCCACTCCGCCGTAATATCCCCCACATCGGGGGTTTTTTTCAAAGCATCAATATCCGCCTGCTGTAAGGCTTCAAAGGTCTGGAAGGTATTGGCCAACATGCGTGCCGTGGTTTCCCCGACACCGCGTATTCCGAGCGCATAGATAAAACGTGCCAGCGTGGTTTTTTTACTGTTCTCAATGGCATCGATCAGGTTCTGAACCGATTTCTCTCCCATCTTTTCGATGCCGAGCAAAGTCTGGCGATGCTCATGCAAATGATAGATATCTGCAACATTATTCAGCAAGTTAAGGTTGAGTAATGATTCCACCCAACGATCACCCAACCCTTCAATATCTAACGCCTTGCGCGATACAAAATGGCGAATAGCTTCAATACGCTGTGCCGCACAGTACAAACCGCCGGAGCAGCGCGCCAATGCCTCACCTTCAGGCATCACCACCGGAGAAGCACAAACCGGACATTCAGCCGGCAAATGGACCACCTGTGCATCATCTGGACGGAACTCTGGCCAGATTTTTTCCACTTTGGGGATCACATCACCGGTACGGTAAACACTGACCGTATCGCCCACGCGCACATCCAGACGATGGATTTCACCGATGTTGTGCAAGGTCACATTGGACACTGTAACCCCACCGACAAATACCGGATTGAGACGTGCAACTGGTGTTAACACACCGGTACGCCCAACTTGCCAGTCAATCTGTTCAACAATGGTCAAGGCTGCAACAGCCGGAAATTTGTAGGCGGTGGCCCAACGTGGCTCTCGGCTTAAGTAACCGAGCTGCTGTTGTTGTTTCAGGCTGTCGACCTTAATCACCATGCCATCAATTTCAACCTGCAGATTTGGCCGTTCCTGATGAATCTGCTCATACAACCGCTGCACTTCAACAATCGAAGGACACAGGAACTGGCGCTCCGCAATCTCGAAACCAAGTTGGGATAGCCACTGCAAACTTTCATGCATGGACTGTAAACCATTCGAAGGTTCACATTGTGCAATGCCATAGGCATAAAAGGCCAATGGGCGTGCAGCAGCAATCGCAGGATCAAGCTGGCGCAAACTTCCTGCAGCGGCATTACGCGGATTGGCAAAGGTTTTTTCACCTTTGGCCTGCTGATCCGCATTCAGCTTTTCAAAACCGGACTTTGGCATCAGTACTTCGCCACGTACTTCCAGTAAACGCGGGATTTCGATGTCAGTCGAAGTCAGCACTTTCGGCAAGTTACGGATGGTTTTGACATTCTGGGTAATGTCTTCTCCGGTTTCTCCGTCACCACGGGTTACCCCACGCACCAGCACACCATTTTCATACCACAAGGAAATGGCCAGCCCATCGAGTTTCAGCTCGACATCATAAGTCACCTCTTGCCCTGGCAGCCGTTCTTCTACGCGGCGGGCAAAAGCAAACAGTTCATCCTGATTAAAGACATTGCCCAATGACAGCATCGGTACGGCATGGGTCACACTTTCAAATTTCGACAGCGCTTTACCCCCAACTTTATGCGTTGGCGTATCGGCTTGGATTAGTGCTGGATATTGCTGTTCCAGAGCTTTCAACTGCTGAAACAGGGCATCATATTCGTGATCGGAAATAACAGGCTGATCCATGACATAGTAAGCGTGATTGTGCTTGGCAATCAGTTGAATCAGTTGGCGCATTTGCGCGACCACAGCGGATGTCATGATAGTGTTCCCCATACAAAAGGGCGGATAATCCGCCCTCAATTTGACTGCCCAGCATTATATAAGAAGATGCTGTGAACTGTTTAAACGTTTTCCTGAGCTGGTCGATAATCAATCACTTGATGACGCCAGTGTTCTTTCAGCTGTGGCGTGAATTCCAGATTATTCTCATCATACACCTTGCCCTCAATTTCACGGGCAATCAGACCGGCAATGCTGGCCATCATATCAAAACCGGTTTGTGCATGCGGGTTTGGTAACGCTAGAAAGAATGCCAAGCCTTGTACCTGTTCGGTCGACAGGGTTTCCAAATCAAAACCAGCCGGGCCTTCATCAGTAATACGCAAGACCGAGAACATTAGCGGGCTTGGCTCATTCGTTTCCAGATAACGATGGAAACAGGACATCTCGCCATAACGCAGGCCATATTTCATCAAGACTTTCAGCGTCTTATCACCCGATAAAGCACGACGTGGGTTCGGATAGACATTCAGCGCGATAATGTACTGGGCATTGGCCAAAGCGCTTTCATCATCCTGGCGTTGTTGTTCATGCAAATGCACATCCAGAATACTGCTATCACCATCAAAGTCAGAGATTTGTGCTGTTTCCAACTCGGGATTGAGGCTAAGTTCCGGCTCAACTTTTTCGCTCGCGCTTTTTTTCACCGCTACATCTGGTTCTTGATCTACAGCATCTGCTTTGGCTGGTTCAGTCTCTGGGGTATAGCCTTCGACGGTTGCTGTAGAAGACGGAGCAACTGGCGTTTCAGTCTGAACAGAGGCAGGTGGAGCAGCTTCTTCTGTTTGTTTGGTTTCGCTGAGTACCGGTTCAATGTGGTTCTCCGGCTGCTCGGCAACCGGCAGCTGATCACGCACATGACGCGGAATCACCGGCTGGTTACTGTCAGGATCAACGTATAATTCAGAATCAAGCGAAGGGGCGGCATCATTCGGCTTTTTCAGTATCATCCTCAGACCCAGCAGAATGATGATCACTGCGATCACAATGCCAATGATGGTGTTGATTTCCATTTTTTTATGCCTCCACGACTAAACCGTATTCTTTTGCCTGTTCCAAATTTACAGTGACTAATTTTGATGTTCCCGGTTCAGGCATGGTAACACCCAATAAATCGGTTGCCATCGTCATTGCAAGTTTATTATGTGTAATGTAAATGAATTGTACCTGTTCAGAAAGTTCTTTTACCAAATTACAAAACCGTTGTACGTTGGCATCATCCAGTGGAGCATCCACCTCATCCAGTACACAGAACGGTGCCGGATTCAGCCGAAAAATAGCAAACACCAAGGCCAGTGCAGTCAATGCTTTTTCTCCACCTGACAGTAAGGCCAGGGAACTGTTACGTTTGCCTGGAGGACGGGCCATGAGTTTTACCCCGGATTGCCAATCATCTTCTAGTGTCAGGCTGGCTTCTCCGCCATTAAAAACTTTCGGGAACAGCTGTTGTAGTTCGGCATTCACCTGCTCAAACGTTGACATAAACAGCTTACGGGTTTCCTGATCAATACTTTTCATGGCCTGTCTCAGCTGCTCAACCGTATTTTCCAGATCCTGAATCTGATGGTTCAACTCGTCATAACGCTGAGCAACTTCTTCATATTCCTGCGATGCGGCCAAGTTCACCGCACCGAGTTTTGCGAACTGTTGCTGGGCTTTTTCCAGTTGTTGCTGATGCTGGACCAGATCAATCTTGCAGTCTGGCAGAATTTCACTTTCGAGTGCCTGCAGCTGTTCGCGATAATGTGCCAGATCTGATTTGCTGGCTTGCCAAGCCAGACGCTGCTGTTCGAGTTTTTCACGCAGCTGTTCATCCTGCTGCTGATATTGGTGGCGCTGTTCGGTCAGCTGTTGCTGTTTTTCCTGCACGCTGTTCAGTTCAAGCTGCCATTCCTTCCAGTGTTTTTGCAATTTTTCGGTTTGCTGGTACTGCTCGGAAAACTCACCTTGCAAGGTAGGTAATTCCAGCTGAATCGGGTCAACAAATTTTTTCGCCTGCTCCATTTGCAGCAAAATCTGTTGTTGCTGGGCGTGCAGAAAAGACTGGTCTTTTTCCAGCAATTCAATCTGCTGTTGGATCTGACTGAGCTGACGGCGCTGCAGTTCGACATTCTGTTGCAGTTGCTGGTAATCCCGCTGTTCGGACTCAGCCTGTTCACTGAGCTCGTCAACCTGATACTGCAGGGCTTTATAATCTGGCAGTTGCTGTTCCAATTTTAAAGCGACTGCATGCAGATCAATCTCCAGATCATCACGTTGCATGGCATCTTCTTCGTACTGCACATCCAACTGTTGCAACTGTTCGATCAGCTGACGTTTTTGCACGCTAAAGGCTTCGGCACTGGCCTGCCATTTCACGATTTGCATTTCGAGCTGCTGTACAGCCTGCTGTTGCTGTTGCAAGCGGGCCTGCTGGGTAGTGAATGTCTGCTGAGCTGCTTTAATTTTCTCAGCATAGTCGGGGAGGCCTTGCTCAGCCTGTTGCCATTGCGGTTGCTGCTCGGTCAGCGCCTGCTCGATTTCCTGCAGGCGGATGCGGTGGCTGAGAGCACCCTGCCCAGCTTGGCTATTTTCATCATAAAGCAAGCCAATCACCCAATCCGGCCCCACCTGATAACCATCCAAGGTTAAAATGGACTGGCCAGCCTGTAGCTGATTTTGCCAGGTCAAAGCGTGTTGCAAAGTGTCTGCCACCCCAATCTGCTGCCACAGTGAATGGGTAGGTTCAGCAATCCAATCCGCTAGACAGGCCAAATGACCCAGTTGCAGCCTTTGTTCAGTCATGCCAGGTTTTAACTGGCGTGCGACTTGCGGCTGAAAAGGCATTTCAATATTTAGCACCTGTGCCGCCAGCCATTGTGCCAATAGTTTTTCAATCAGCGCTGCATGCGGTTTGGCTACCTCTTGCAGTTTCAACACCTGTATCAGTTGTGTGGCCTGCTGTTGCTGTTGTGGACTGCTCTTCACCACTAAACGCTGCAGATTTTTCTGTTCAGATTGCAGTACCTGAACAGCAGCTTTCAGATCGGCACAGCGTGCTTTCTGCTGGGCATAGTCTGCCTGTAATTGTTCTAACTGTTGCTTATCCTGCTGTAGCGTCTGTTCGAGTTGTTGCACTTGCTGGGTCAACTGTAGCTTTTCATCCATCCACTGCTGCAGTTCTTCCGGCTGGTATTGCTGTTCGAGCTGACTGCTTTGCTGTTGTAAGGTCTGCTTTTGTTGTTCCAAGCGCTGCATATTTTTACTGAGCTGTTCGATCTGAGCCTGCATCTGCAGTTTCTGCTGCTGATACTTTTCAACCTGAGCCTTGATCTGCTCGAATTGCTGCACTGTCTGCTGCTTTTGCACATTCAGTATCTTCAACTGCTGTTCACGTTGTTCACGCTGCTGTTCCTGATCTTGCACTTGCTCGGCCAATACTTCCTGCTGCTGTAGCAGTGTTTCAAGCTGTAGATCAATCAGTTGGCGCCGCTCTTTGCTTTGGGCTTTTTGTTGTTCCAGTTGTGCTAGCGTTCCAGTGTTCTGCTGCAGCAAAGACTGTTTCTGCTCCAGACTCATTTTCAGTTCAGCCAGCTTTTTCTCGGCTTGCTGCCACTCGCTTTGTAAGGGGGTGGATTGCTGAATCAAACGCTGAAATAGCGCATTGGTCGCGGCCAAGTCATGCTCAACGGTATTCAGCTCGGAACGAACCAATTTGAACTGCTCACCGCTTTCTGTCATTTGCAGGGTATATTCCTGCTGTAAACGCTGGCTCTGCGTGCATTGAAAGGACAGAATTTCAATTTTAAAGCTGCGAATCTGCTGCTCAAGCTGTTTGTAATGCAGTGCTGTTTCTGATTGACGTTTCAGGGTTTTCAGCTGCGACTTCAGTTCCTGGGCAATATCTTCCAGACGCGCCAGATTCTGCGTGGTATGTTCCAAATGCTGCAGGGTTTCACGGCGACGTGCCTGATAGCGCGATACGCCAGCAGCCTCTTCAATAAATACTCGTAATTCTTCAGGTTTGGCATCCACCAGACGGTTAATCATGCCCTGCTCAATAATTGCATACGAGCGTGGCCCAAGACCGGTCCCCAGAAAAATGTCGGTAATATCACGACGGCGGCAGCGTGTCCCGTTCAGGAAATATTCAGACCTACCATCCCGATTGACCTGCCGGCGTACTGCCAGCTCGGTATAAGCATTATAGGCACCCCCCAATTGACCATAGGTATTTTCAAAACGCAGTTCAACACTGGCCATGCCAACCGGCTTGCGTTTGGCTGTCCCAGTAAAAATGACATCCTGCATGCTGCCACCGCGCAGCTGCCGTGCGCTGGACTCACCCATCACCCAACGGATGGCATCAATGACATTCGATTTACCACAACCATTCGGGCCAACGACAGCGGTCCGGTTATCACGGAAATGTAAAGTCGTACTGTCCGCAAAGGATTTGAAGCCCGAAAGTTTTAAACTGCTTAAACGCATAGTGTCCAGATCATTGGCGCGCACAACGCGCCCAAGCCAATTCAATTTGTTTCATTCGTGTCAGGGAGTCCAACACGAGGTTACGCAAGTGTCGGCAAAAATCCTGCATAAATAAAGTGGCTTGAGCGGTTTTTCGGATCAAAATTGCATCAATTACCTGCTGGAACAGATGAAATGATCGTTGCAAGTCACGCCGTGCCCTGTTCAGGGTCAAAAAATAACTACGGCGTAGGGAGGGTAACAATTGCTGATAAAACTGCATCATGTACGGATTATCAATCAGCTGAGCCTGCTGCTGTAGATACTGAAAAATCGCATCGTAGAAAAATTCACTTTGGCCGGCCTGCACATACTGCTGCAATTGCAGCCGAAGCTGCTGTAGATCTGGCACATGCACAGGACTATAGCCCTCACTCAACCTTTGCACCATATAACCGAGCACAAGAGCACTACTGTCAAACAGCAGATGCACCTGCTGCAGTGACATTTCCGACACCATCGCACCGCGGCGCGGATAAATCTGGATCAGATGGGTACGTTCCAAGAGCAGCAAGGCTTCCCGTACCGAACCCCGACTGACGTTCAGCGCTTGCGCAATCCGCAGTTCTGGAATGCGTTCACCTTCCAGCAATTCACCGTCATGATCTGTTCACTGATCTGCTGGGCAATCTGTTCGGACAGACTTGCTACGTCTTGAAATTACATCACTACTCCGCTCAATTCGATGTGCTATGAACTATTTCAGTATTAGCGTGAGAAAAGGTGTTGTAGCTGATTTCAGAGTGGGTGAGCTATGTCTTTGTCACATCAGTTTTGTGTGTTTTTGGTCAATGTGCTGGCACATTGCGCACCAGCACTACCCTCATTATCGAGTCAAACCTTGGTAGACCAGATAACTGCCCACGGTCAGCAGCAAACCTGCAAAACATCTTTTCAACATAACGGGTGATAAAGCATGTGCAACTTTTGCACCAAATTTCGCCGTAATAAAGCTCATCACGCTAATGCCGATAAAGGCATAAATATGCACATAGCCAATCACATTCGGCACATTAATTGGCTCATTGGAACCAAACCACATGAAGCCAATTGCACCAGCGACCGCGATTGGCAAACCGCACGCTGCTGAAGTGGCCACGGCATTTTGCATAACCACGCCATGACGGTTCAGATACGGCACTGTCAGGCTACCGCCACCAATACCAAAAATCGCAGAAGCAATACCGATTCCACCTCCCGCCAGGGTTTGCATAGGTGCAGAGGGTAAATGACGGCTCGTGTCTACAGCCGCTTTGGCGCCACTAAACATCCGATAAGCCATCCAGACGGCAAATGTTCCAATGACCAACTGCAGCTGTTGCCCACCCATCCGGTCGGCAATCCCTGCGCCAATAAACGAACCAATGACCAGACCAGGAGCCAGATTGCGAAACACCGTCCACATAACAGCGCCACGTTTATGGTGAGCCAAGACTGAACTGATCGAGGTGACGATAATCGTCGCGAGTGAAGTCCCCACGGCCATATGCATCAGCACGGAAGGATCGTAATTCAACTGGGTAAAAACGATATACAGAATAGGGACAATGATCAGGCCACCACCAACGCCAAACAAGCCTGCGGCAAAACCAGCGATTGCACCAATCAGTAAATATATGATTAACTCCATAAATATTTTCCACTATTCTCAGATTCAAATGGATTTAGAGACCCGCCAGCTTCGACAATTACTGAGTGAGCAGCATCAGCTTCCTGAAGTCTTATTACTCAAACAAACCACCACCTCCACCAATGATGATGTACGGGCGTTTGCACAAAAAGGAATCACATCTGTACTCGTCTCAAGTGCCCAGCAGACTCAGGGACGAGGACAGCGACAACGACAATGGGTGTCACCGGAAGGGAATATTTATTTAAGCACATTGCTGTCCTTAGGAACACCCATAGACGGACGCCTCGCATTGGAAATTGCCTTAAATATTCTACAAATGCCGAGTCTGCGGCCCCTCAACTTGCAAGTGAAATGGCCAAATGACCTGTACAGTCCACAAGGCAAATGGGGTGGCATCCTGATTGAACCACTCTCCCCGCAGCAGGTGATTGTCGGTGTCGGAATCAATACTGCCCCGATGTCAGATCATCAACTGGATCAGCAAGTCAGCTCACTGACTGAACTTGGACTGTTGCAGCCCAACCGGGTAAAACTGATTGCCGAACTATATCTGGCGATTCAGCAGGCCGGTCAATGGTTTAATCATGGCTGCCCGAATCTGGCACAACGTTTCAATCATCATGCCAGCTTTATGGGAGATAGCGTAGAATTTGAACACCATCACGGCCTCAGCACCGGCATTTTCCGTGGGATTGCGGATGATGGTGCGGTACAACTCGAAACCACAAACGGAATTGAACTGTTTTATCAGGGTCGCCTCCGCCGGCTAGCCTGAACTGAATGGATACACAGATGAAAAATTTATGGCTGGATATCGGCAACACTCGCCTCAAATACTGGATTACTGAACAGCAGCAAGTCATCGAGCAGGGTGCAGAGCTGCATTTACAATCCCCTGCTGATTTACTGCTGGGTCTAATTCAACATTTTAAAACTCAGCATTTACAAAATGTTGGCATCTCTTCAGTTCTGGACAGTGAAAATAACGAGCGCATTCGCCTGATTTTAAGCCAGCTGAATATTCCTGTGGTGTTTGCCCAAGTGCATGCCGAATATGCCGGCCTACACTGCGGTTATGCAGAACCACAACAACTGGGGATTGACCGCTGGCTACAGGTATTGGCAGTCGCTCAACCAAACCAGGAATTTTGCGTGATTGGCTGCGGCACCGCTTTGACCATTGATCTGGTACAAGGTTTACAGCATCTCGGCGGTTATATTTTACCCAACCTGTACTTGCAGCGTGATGCACTGATTCAGAATACCAAAGGCATTAAAATTCCGGATTGCGCTTTCGATGATCTTAGCCCTGGTCAAAATACCATTGATGCCGTGCATCATGGCATCTTGCTGGGTCTGCTGAGCACCATCGAACACATCATGCAGCAATCCCCGAAACAGCTCGTGCTCACCGGTGGTGACGCCACACTGTTTGCCAAATTCCTGCAACCGTATCAACCTCGGGTTGAATCCGATTTACTGCTCTATGGCTTAAAGCATTATTTGCGCCATCATCCACAATTCAACGAAATCAGCTAAATTCAGCCCATAAAAAAGGCGCACATTGCGCCTTTTTTATGGGGAAGAACTGGGCTTATTTTTTCGGTTCGTTATTACCGAACAATGGACCCATTCCTGCACCACCACCGCCAAACTGTTTCTGCAGATTGCCCAGTCCACGCATCATTTTGCTCATGCCTGATGGATTGGCAAATTTCTTCATCATCTTGGCCATCTGGCTGTGCTGTTTCAACAGTTTGTTGATTTCCGACACATCCATACCACAACCCGCTGCAATCCGTTTTTTACGGCTTGGGTTGATGATGTCCGGATTACGGCGCTCTTTCGGCGTCATCGACTGGATAATCGCTTCCATTTTTTTCACTTGCTTTTCTGGATTCGCCTGCTCAAGTGCCTGCTGAATGCCGGAATTGCTCATGCCTGGAAGTTTGTCCAGGAAGCCCATCATGCCGCCCATTTTTTTCATTTGCTCAAATTGCATCAGCATGTCTTCAAGATTGAAGCTGCCGCCTTTCTGCAATTTTTTCGCCATTTTTTCGGCTTTTTCTTTGTCGATTTTACGTTCAACTTCTTCGACCAAAGAAAGTACGTCACCCATGCCGAGAATACGTTGTGCCACACGTTCCGGATGGAATGGCTCTAAGGCATCGAGTTTTTCCCCCATCCCCAGGAACTTGATTGGCTTGCCAGTAATCGCACGCACAGACAGTGCAGCACCACCACGCGCATCACCATCAGTTTTGGTCAGGATCACACCGGTTAAAGGCAAGGCGTCATTAAAGGCTTTCGCAGTATTGGCCGCATCCTGACCAGTCATGGCATCGACCACGAACAAGGTTTCAGTCGGCTTGATCGCGGCGTGTAATTCCTTGATTTCACCCATCATGTCTTCATCGACATGCAGACGACCTGCAGTATCGACAATCAGGACATCGGCAAACTGGATTTTGGCCTGTTCAATCGCACGATTGGCAATCGTGATCGGTTGTTCATTCGCGCTGGATTCAAAGAAAATTGCGCCGACTTCACCGGCAACGGTCTGTAGCTGCTTGATTGCTGCAGGACGGTACACGTCGGCAGACACCATCGCTACTTTTTTCTTCTGACGCTCTTGTAGGAAACGGGCTAGTTTCGCTGCCGTGGTGGTTTTACCCGCCCCCTGCAAACCGGCTAACAAGATCACTACAGGAGGTTTAGCTGCAAGATCAAGTGTTTCGTTGGCTTCGCCCATCATCTTGGTCAATTCGTCATAGACGATCTTGACAAAGGCCTGGCCTGGAGAAAGCTGACTCATCACTTCTTGGCCCAATGCCTGTTCCTTAACTTTCGCGATGAATTCACGAGTTACAGGTAACGCCACATCGGCCTCAAGAAGGGCCATACGTACTTCACGTAACGTATCTTTAATATTATCTTCGGTCAGCTGCCCTGAGCCAGTAACATTTCTTAAACTCTGCGTGAGTCGTTCTGTTAAGGTATCAAACATTGCAAAATCCGCTTAAAATGGCTAGTTGCAAAAAAATCTTTCTTCAATTAGAAAATTTATGCATAAGATGCTATAGGATACTTTAGTTCGCGTAGAATTTATATCTTCTAACATCACGAATCTTCATCATCCCGCAAAAGGTTTGACATGATCAGTCTCCCCTTGGTTTATCTCGTTTTGGCCCTTGTTGCCTATAGCTCTGCATTTTGGTACTTGTTAATGCAACTGATGTCAAAACGTCATCCCCACCATGGACTGATCAGTATCCTGTTAAGTTTGGGTCTCATTTTACATGGCCTGATCTTATCTGGCGATATGCTCACCCCGTTGGGCGTAAATTATGACGTTTTTAACCTGATGTCATTTACCTCAGGGTTGATGTTGCTGCTCAGCCTATTGTTCAGTCATTACCGCCCGGTGATGGCACTGAATTTGATCGGTATTCCGGTGGCTGCACTGGGCCTGATTCTGGGCTTTGGTCTGAGTAAATCCAACCAGTTGATGAGTGAAAACTCACTCAGTCTGGACATTCATATTCTGCTGTCGCTTTCTGCCTATGCCATTTTGCTGATGGCTGCTTTGCATGCCCTTCTGCTTTGGGTACAAAACCGTGAGTTAAAGAAAAAGCAAAAACGCCTCTGGGTCAATTTATTACCCCCCTATCAGGCCATGGAATCCTTGTTATTTGACATGCTGGGGATTGGTTTTGCCCTGCTGACCATCGCACTCGGCTTCGGTTTTTTCACCATTGATAATTTCTTTGCCCAGCATCTGGCACATAAAACCACCTTCAGTATTCTGTCCTGGTTTGTTTTCGGTATCCTATTGATTGGTCATTACCGTTTAGGCTGGCGTGGGCAAAAAGCCATCCGGTTTACCCTCAGTGGCTTTATGCTGTTGGCGATCGGCTTTATTGGTAGCAAATTTGTCTTGGAAATGATTTTGGGACGTTAATTTGCTTTCTTTAATTTTGTGATAGATTGACCTTGGAACACTGATCAATTATCAATCATTAAATACAATCAATTCATAAAAAAGCCCCATCGGGTTGGGTTGATTAATAAAAAATCATAACCAATTGATTTAAAATAAATAATTAAAAATATTTCGCATAACAGGTATTATATTAATTTGCGTAATACCTAATAATCTGAAGCTTAAACGTATAAAATGAGATAAAAATGCAGAATAATATGAGTGATAATAAAAAAGTTGGAATTACTTGGATTGCTTGGTTAACCACACTTCCCTTTTTTTATATAGCTTTAACAGGTGGTGGACCTAAACGAAATATTTATATATTTTTTGAGCATCTCACCAACTTATCACATCTTTCAGAGCTTACATCCAAGCAACTATTTGAAGAATTTTATTTTCCATTAAGTGTTTGGATTTCCATCCTAGTATTATTTGCTATGAATATTGGCTGGTTACTGAATAAAAGAATTAATCCTATTATTGTTTGCATCGGATCTTTTTGTGGAATTCTGCTTTCATCGTTAGCTCTCTCCTTGACACTGGCATTCGGTTTAGGGCTGCTTTTAATTCCAGGAATTTGGTTTGCTGGTTATTTAGCGATGTGGCATTTGAACTATAAATCAAAAAATATGTAATTGAACAACTATCTGTAACCTATATTCTTTGATTTTAAGACAAGTATTAAAATCATTTTTTATTCAAAAAACCCCTATTTAATACCATGGGCATTATCTGAAAAAAGTCTGTCGGCACCAAGTAGAAATGTCCACTTTACCATCCCTCACTGAAAGCACCCTACTGAACTTGCCATCCCTGTTAAAAAAACGTATAACGCTGTTTTTTGATCGCTAGGACAAACTGTCTTGAAACTCATCCTTGCACCCATGGAAGGTTTAACCGATCCCATCATGCGTGACGTGCTGACGCATGTCGGCAGTTTTGACTGGTGCGTGACCGAGTTTATCCGGGTTACAGATACCGTATTGCCCGATCATATTTATTATAGCTACTGCCCTGAACTAAAAAACGCAGGCAAGACAGCAGCAGGTACTCCGGTTCACGTACAGTTTCTCGGTAACAACCCGGAAATGCTGGCAGCAAATGCCGTCCGTGCAGTCGAACTGGGTGCACCCGCAATAGACCTGAATTTTGGTTGTCCAGCAAAAACCGTCAACCGTCATCGCGGTGGTTCGATCCTGCTGGATGAACCGGACGTTGTACACCTGTTAGTCAAAGCGGTCCGTGATGCAGTTCCAGCGCATATTCCTGTTTCGGCTAAAATGCGTTTGGGCTACCTCGACGAAAATCATACGATGGAGAATGCCTATGCCATTCAGGCAGCAGGTGCCAGCTGGCTGACGGTGCATGCCCGAACCAAGGCAGATGGCTATACTCCCCCGGCGTATTGGGAAAAGATCCAACCCATCCGTGAAGCATTAAACATCAATGTAATCGCCAACGGGGAAATCTGGAACAACCAGCATGCATTGAAATGCTTACGCGATTCAGGTTGCGAAGACCTGATGCTGGGTCGGGGAGCCGTCACCACCCCAGACCTGAGCCAATGTATCCGGCAAAACCTTGATGAGCCAGTACTGCACTGGACTGATCTCATTGAATTGCAAATTCGCTTTTTGAGTGGATCGAGCAAAACTGAAATCGGGATGGTCGGCCGTTACAAACAGTGGCTGGGGATGATGAGCAAGCATTATCCGGAAGCCAAAGCCCTATGGGATGAGATCAAACGGCTGAAAAAGCTGGACGAAATTGTTGAGAAACTGCACTTTAGCCGTGGGATGGCCGGCTAATGCTGAGACGGTCTAGCAGCTGCCAAGTATCTCCAAAACAGCATACTGAGCGTTAAAGAAAACGCTCAATTTTTTATGCAGCCTTGCGTTATTAAAGTGAGGTCATCGCTGAATAGCTGAGTGGAACCGAAAAACTGATCAGAATCAATGATGCTGTACGCTGCAGGTTGCGCTGGTTCAGCCAACTGATCCTGTTTGAGGTCAACAGATACCCCATAAAGACCCAGAAAAATGCAATAGGAACCAACAGCAGCAGAAATACCACCATATTCTGCATATAGACAGGCACACTATTCCAGGTCGCTAACGGAAAAACCGCTGAAGCAAATAACAGAGCTTTGGGATTGAGTAACGTAGCCAGGAACAATTGACGCGGCCCAATGATAGTGACTTTATTCAGGTCGGTATTCGCTGCACTTTTCCACAGCTTCACAGCGAGAAAAAGAATATACATTGCGCTCAGTAATTTCAGCAGGGCGGGTAAAAAGGGCAAAGTTTCAGCCACACGATCCACAAAAATCCCCCAGATACTAATCGCGATCAAGTAGCCTAGTGCTTCTGCAGGAATAAGATGTAAAGATTTTTGAAATCCCACCTGTATTCCAGAAGAGGCCAATAAGGTATTGGTCGGTCCAGGAGTGAGCAGGATTGTCATGACTAAAGCAATAAACATCCAAGACATAACTTTTGCCTTTTCCTTTTTGAGCCGCACAAAATTAATCGAATATGACAGTTTTGTCACGTTCTATCTTGTTTTACGTTCACATTGAGGCATTTTGCTATGAATTTAAAGGTTTAAAACGTAACCATTTTTTACTGAGAAAACAAAAAATTAAAAACCTAACCTACTGTTTATTCATAATTTTTTAAAATTTTGATGTTTTTAATAAGTAGAGCTTGAGCAGATCAAACCCGATCTGACGCAACAGTCTAAAATTATATTTTTCACGGATTTGAATAGGATGCACAATCAGATCACTTCGAGTTGATGTGAGAGGCCACATCAACTCTTTTTTTATTTTTAGGATTCAATATCTACCCAAGCCATACAGCCCCAGCCATCATATTGACCGGAGAACTGTAGCGCCACCTGCTTTAACCAGGTTTCAATTTCCACAATTTCAGCATAGTCCGGTGGCATCGTGATATGAACCACCACTTCCCACAGCAAGTCGCCCTCTTCATCTTCCTGATAGAGTGAAACCTTCTGTTCCTGACGCAATAAATGCAAAGCGCTCTGCTCAGCCTGAGATTGATCAGGAAAAATCAGGGTAAAGTCAATTTCTCGGATTTCGGTCAAGTCATCGCCATCGAGTGCCATCTGCCATAGCACATCACCATTTTCATCTGCAGGAAATTGTTGCGGATCTCGTTGCATGATCATCCTTATTGTTGTGTGTTTATTATAGGTCTTCATACTAAGCCAATTTTATGACCGAACGTCAATAGTGCTGTCTATTTAACTGCTTCAATCACCTGTTTCAACACCAGCGCATGATTATATTGCTCACTTTTAGCAGCGGTAATCAGACTGATCTTTTGTTTTTGCGCCATCTGTTGCAGCTGCTGTATCAGCTCAGGATAACAGGCCAATTCGGCCTTATAGCGTTGCTGGAATTCAGCCCAGCGTTCAGGATCGTGTGCATACCATTTCCTGAGTTCTGTCGATGGAGTCAGTTCCTTCGGCCACAAATCAATATGTGCCTCAGCCTTACTCACACCTCTAGGCCATAGCCGATCTACCAGGATACGTTGACCATCAGATTCATCTGCAGCAACATAAACACGTTTAATCACAATATTCATCCATGATCACCCATCTGGTTACGCATCCGGAATAACCGGTGTCACCAAGAGCTGTAGCAGCTGCAAGGATTCTTGCCACCCCAGATAACAGCCGTCCAAGGGAATCTGCTCGGGTATGCCACTTTGAGTAATATAAAGGGCTGTTCCGATGGGAACTTCTTTAAAATCCACTGTAACCTGGATGCTTCCAGCAAGACTTGGGTCATCAAACTGGTCGCTATAGCATAAGCGCTGATGAGGAATAATCTCGTGATACACGCCAGAAAAAGAGATAATCGTGCCGGTAGAAAAATTACGAAAAGACATGTGATAGCCACCCCCAATTTTTAGATCAAAATGACTGACTTTGGCGACAAAACCATGCGGTGCCATCCATTTCACCAGAGCATCAGGATCAACAAAAGCCTGAAACACTCGTGCTGGAGGCGCAGCGAATACACGATGTAATTTGACCGTATTCATCATTTTTCCTTTTATTATTCTTTTCAGTTGTCGTGTAGGACAGCCCACCGTTTGCTGTGTAGCGCTTTGGTATATCCCTCTGCCGTGAACCACAAAATGAAATGAAAAAGCATGTTCAAATGAACATGCTTTTTCATTTGAACATGCTTTTGATGAGAAGAGGTTGTGTTTAGTCTTCTACTTCTTCGTCTAAATCATAGAGATAAGTCATACAGCCCCAACCATCATATTCACCTTGAAACTCGGTCGCGATGCGAGTAAACCACTCTTCGAGATCCTGAATGTCCTGATATTCAGGAATCATGTTGACATGTGCATTCAGCACCCACAATTTACTGCCTTCGGTTTCCTGAAATAGAGAAATCTTTTGTTCCTGCTGTAATAAATGCAGGGCACATTTTTCTGCCAACTCTAGCGTTTTAAAAACAATCGAAAATTCAATTTCATGTGGCTCATTCAGGTCATCACCATCTTCGTACATTTCCCAAAGCAGGTTGCCGTTATCGTCATCAGGATATTGGGTATAGTCACGTGTCATTGCTCTATTCCTTGTTGTTGTTTACTAATTTTAAATTTTGTTTGTCCTGATACTAGCAGAGTTATATGTCAATTGTGTGCCCGGTTCCTGTTTATTTTTATCGATTAAATCTGTACCCACAATTAAGCAAGATTCAGCCAAATCATGAATACAAATCATGATCTGCAACGCCTCTAATTAGTCGGACAGATAATAGTCGACTGTCGAAACTACCCGGACTTTCTTCAGGTAAGGGGTATTGCTGTCGCGATCTTCAATACTGAACTGCCCCTGATTGGCGGATTTGATTTTGCCCAGTTGGCTGTTGGAATCAGCAGCAAATTTTTCAGCCACCTCACGCGCCTTACGTGTTGCTTCTTCAATCATCACGGGCTTAATGCTGTTGAGCTGGGTAAATAGATATTCGGTTTTCTGACCGTATTCTTCACCGCCAAAGGCAATGCCTTTTTTACCTAACGTTACCAAACCATTTTGCGCAGATCGAACAGCATCAATACGATGGGTATAGACCGTGACGGTTTGATGTGCGGTATAACGTAATGCGACATTACCCTCTCCACCATATTGCTGTGCATATTTATCGGTCACGACAGGCACGGCGGTCGTAATTTCACTGGGTTTAAAACCCGAATTCAGCAAAAATTGCTGCACGTCACGGGCATGGCTTTCCATCAGGGCATACAGTTCTGTTAAATCCTGACTAGCCGCAGAGAAACGGATCGGCCAAACCGCAACATCGGCCCGCACTTCCCGCTCGGAAAGCCCTTTTACCGAAACCACCCGCTCATATTCTTTGAAACGCAGCGCACTGTTTCCCAAGATCCAGCCCATGACGATTAATCCGAGGCTGATCAAAACACCCAAAATCAGGGCAGCTTTTGGCTCGTGATTCATTCTAGACTCCTTGGACGTTAGCGTTGGTGAAGCCCGGTTGCTTGTTGTTATCTGGATTATTTTCTGCTCATCTATCCAGCATAAGGAGTGCCCAGCGCGAGATCAATCAGCAACATGCAACAAACTGATACTATCGCTAAAAATAAGCGATTGAGAATGAATTTAAAATGGCAACGGTGACTGCAATTTCAGCAAATTTCCCTGCAGGGGATGTTGAAAAACCAGATCCCAGGCATGTAGAGCCAAACGTTGTAATGGACTACGGGTAGGTTCCGGGTGATAGAGTTTATCGCCAGTAATCGGATGGCCAATATACTGCATGTGCACGCGGAGCTGGTGTGAACGTCCGGTAATCGGCGTTAAAAGTACCCGGCTGATGTCCTGCTCAATGCCATAATCGAGTACCTGATACAGCGTTTTCGCGGGCTTACCCAATTCAAAGTGCACGATCTGTCGGGGGCGATTCTCCCAATCGGTAATCAGGGGAACCTCCACACTTCCCTCTCCTTCAAGCTGGCCTTGCACCAGCGCAATATAGTGCTTTTCAACCGTTCGGGCCTGGAACATTTTACTGATCGCGACCTCTGCCGTACGGTGTTTGGCAAACATCAGCAAGCCTGAAGTGGCCATATCCAAACGGTGGGTAACTTTGGCCTCAGGGTGATCACGCAGAATACGCGCATAAGCACTGTCATGATGCTCTGGTAAACGCCCTGGCACGGACAACAGTCCAGCGGGTTTATCAATCACGATCAGATCATCATCTTCATAAATCGTACAAAGCGCATGTTGCGGAGGTGCGTAGACAAATGAAGAATGGGCGGACATTAACGGTTTAATCCTAAAAACTGAAAAGCGCATGGACGTTAGCAATGTGGCTACGGGCTGTCAACAGTGCAGCACGCCTGAACAGCTCTCCTATAAGGTTAGGATGGCAACTGGAAAACCGCATAATTCTATTTTATGGATGACTCATATAATCAGTCTTTTACTGCGTGTGTCTAGCTGAGCCTATCAGGGTCATAAGCATCTGCCTAGAAATGTAAACCATTCAGAATCAAAGGCTGAGTTGCAGAGGTGACCGTTATTTTTGCTCTCAAGTCAAAAGTTGTTGCCATCCGAAAATTATCAATCATTACAGGCTCCAGTATGCATCTCTAATCGCTTGAGCCCAACTGGTATGATTGCAGCGTGGACAACGTTGCCCCTGAATCTGTTCATAAATTTGTGTACAGCCACAAAACATGCAGGCATAAAAAGTATAGGGATGAAATTGCTCAACTTTGACATAGGCCTTAGGAAAAATTGGCAATCCCCATTTGGCGGTCTCAGCAGTGTAAAACAGCACACTCAGACTACCATCAGTTTCCAGTAGAGCCGCCCGAACTTGCCCCAGATGTTCAATGTTGTACTGACGCATTTCAGCAAAGAATTCATCATGGGAAAATTTTTCTTTTGCGACATCATCAATGACCAGCTTCCCCTCTTCCACAATATAAAGGGGCTTTCCTTCAAGTAACTCCTCAATTTTCTGGTTTTTCATCATGCTCCAGGTGGTAAACCGGTAGAGCAACAGAATGGTGAAAATGACCAGAAAGGCCTGAACAATCGGCAGATCTTCAGTAAACATAGGATCGCCCGCAGCCGACCCCAGACATAAAATAATCGCCAGCTCAAAAATAGAAAGCTGGCGAATTCCTCTTTTTCCAGAAATGCGTAAAAAGAGCAAAATTAAAATATACATGACACAGCTACGAACCATTATTTCCAGAATAAAAGGCCAAGTAGTGTCATGTATAAATAATTTAAAAACATCCATGTAAATAAACCTATTCTCATTTAACTATTATTTATTACGTATTATTAGTTAGGTTTATCATAAAGTTATAAAATGTTTAAGTTGAAATAACAAAATAGCAACTACATTCTGTCCCATGCATCTTTTACTGCATGTTTGGCGTGTTCCCATTTTAAACGAGATTCCGCCTTAAACTCTTCCCATTTTGAACGTAAACCTGTCTCTTGCTCTTCGAAACGGGCATCCTGACCTGACTCTGCACGAGCACGGCTCCCTAAAGCATAGGCTGAAGATAGATCACGGTCATAATCCAGATCAGGAATTTCTTTTTGAAAATCGCTGTAATATGGGCGATCGACATAGTTTTGACGCCAATATTGTTCAGAATCTGAATTGTTATATGACGGACTTGGATTATTGGTATTAATGTTATTCATAATGAACTCCAAATTTTTTGTTTTGAAGTTAAGGAGAAGCATCAGATATTCTCCTTAACTTCAGATCGAAATTAAGACAAAATTTTTACCAGTACTTATTTATGCTGGTTATTTTGCGAATTTGACTGATCACGCTGATTTTGTTGCGTATTTTTCTGGTTAGAGCCAGATTGACGACGGTTTTCATTTTGCTGCTGTTGTTGATTACCCATACCACCATTATCTTGGTCACGTTGCTGCCCAGGCTGCTGATTTTTCTGGTTCTGTTGATTCTGCTGGTTGAACTGATCATTCTGTTGTTGCTGCTGGTTATTTTGCTTTTGCTGCTTTTGATTTGAATTCATCATTTTCACTACCTCATCAAGTGGAACACATAAGATCTGAATCGTTCAGACATTCATATAAGTAGCATGGAAAAATTCAACTCCCCACCCATCGGCTGTTACAGTCTTTTTAAATGTAAGCGGGCAGAAAAATTATGTGTTTTAAATCAAGAGAATCACGTTCATTAGCAATTTAAATGATTACATTATTGATCTTATTTAACATAGCTCTCTAGAAAGGCGTTTATCTTTTAGCATTTTTTATAATGGCGTGACTTTTTCCAATTTTATTTATCTTGATGATTATAACTAGCAGTAAATTCTTAAATATATCCGTTAAAGAATAAATAAATTCATCTTTAAATCAACACAAACACCACATTTTTGATTTTAAATTACATTTTCACTATAAAGAAAATAGTATTCTTTATTTATTTTGCTTTTTACTCATCTCTTCCAATAAATCGAGTTGAATTTCCTGAATTTGCGCTAGTCGTTCCCATTGATGTGACAACAGATGGTCAACTTTTTCATGTAAGTGTCGAATTTCCAACTCAGCTTTAAGGTTAATCTGGTAATCATACTGAGAACGTAAACGGTCTTTGGCTTCCTGCCGGTTTTGGCTCATCATGATGATCGGTGCCTGAATGGCTGCAAGACAGGACAGTAATAGATTGAGCAGGATAAATGGATATGGATCTGCGGGATGAACTTTCATCACCATGGTATTGATCACAATCCAGATCAGCAAAAACAAAGCAAAACAGATCAGAAAGGCCCAACTTCCACCAAAAGTCGCGATTTTATCCGCCAGCCGTTCGCCAAAACTCCACTGCTCATCAAACTCTGATTCGGCATTTTTCGTAATGAGCTCATGCTTTTGCATGCTTTCAACAACTTCTTTTTCCAGATCCGTCAGTTCACCTTTTTCAGACTTCAGTAAGGCATGCACGTACTGAATCCGGTATTTGGCCAAATCCGACTGACAGATATAACTGTCCAGAGAACCTTCGGGATAATCATGAATAATCCGTTCTGCAATCACCTCACGAATCGCCTCAATTGGCATGAGCTGATCACGCTGAAACTGTTTCTTGCAAACCAAACATTCACGACATTCAACCTGGCTGTCCATGAGCATTCTCTGGGCATAAAAAGAATGAAAAAGATTATATAAGGTTTCGCAACAATTGCGATGGTAGGCTGACTCAAATGGTGAGTAGTCGAAGTCCAGAAGAGTGTTCTTATTCTTGCAGGATGTGCACTGCTACAGCGGTTTTACGGTCAGATTCTCGATCTCAAAAGATCATGAATTGCCAAACGAAAGTTATAAGGGTGTATAGAAGATTGGGGTTGCGTCACAACCCGTTTTGCTGGATAAACAAAACTTTCGGCATTCTGATGGATCACATCATTGGCCTGTCTGCCGAATCGAGACCTTGTGGGTCAATACACCTGCACGGGATCAGTGCTGGTGCATATTCATCTTTTCGGTTTCTATCTCACCCTCAAGTATTAATTTAACTAAACTTTACCGGGATTGTTTCCCGAAAATTAGCCAATCAACCCAAAACCTCAAAAAATATTTTCACACAGACATTAAAAAATGGAAAAATCAACAACAATAAACCAATTCACTGATTGATCTTCCGGATCTCATCACTTTTTCTGGACGTACTGCGTCATAGCTTAGCGCTGAGTGATTCCAAAGAAAAAGATAGTGAAAGGCCGTCTAAGCCCAGATCACCATGATGGCCGCCATAATCACGAGCAATAAACCCAGATGGTCAGATCGGGCCAGTTTTTCCTTAAAGAAGAATGCCGAGATCAATAAGCTAAACAAAATCTCGACTTGACCTAAGGTTTTCACAATCGCAACGGTCTGCATGCTCATGGCACTGAACCAGCCTAATGACGCCAGAAAACTGCAGACACTCACCTTAAAGGTCAAGCCCAGACGTTGCCACATGTGATATAGCGTTTTTCGGCTAAAGAGAGCTAAATACAGCAACAAGGCCACACATTGAAAACTGATCAGTGAACACAACACCCATGCCGCACGATGCAAAAAAGGTAGCATATTCAGTTCTAAACTGGCTTCACGCACCAGCAAAGAAGTAACAGCAAAACACAGCCCGCTCCCCAATCCAATCATGAGCGTTTTAACAGATAACTCAGTATGTCGGCTGCCTTTACTCAACAAGAAAACCGCAATCGCGCCGATCAACACCCCAAGCCAGCCCCAGCCGGTTAAATGCTCCTGTAGAAACACAACCCCAATTAAGGCAGCCAGAATGGCTTCACTTTTCGCCAAGCCAATCCCAATTGCATAATTTTTTTGCTGGAATAATTTGACCATCAAGGCCGTAGCATAAATCTGGCTCATGCCGGCAATTACCACATACAGCCAGAATTTATTTGAAAAAGTCACATGGGCTGTAATCGGTTGCTGGCTATATAAGATTGCCAAATAGCTAAAAGCAAAAATTGGCGCAAACAGGAAACGTGCCAGCGTTGTTCCATAAATATCGACACTAGTACTGAGCTGTTTTTGAAATGCATTGCGCCAGGCCTGCATAAATGCCGCCATCAGCGTAAAAAGAACCCAACTGATTGCCATAACTTGAAATGCTGAGAGCAAAAGAAGTGGCTAATTTACGCCTTTGCAGGATGTTTTTCGAGTGATGAACGTCCTTATTTACATTTGATGTGTTTATTTTTCTTCTTACTCAATGGGTTCAGTTAAGCATGACATTTTTATATCTATCACGGTTTATGAGAGGTGTTATTTATAACGTAATTGCTGTTAGAAGCCTTTTCCGGCTATTTCAATATCATTGAGTGGCTGATTTCATCATTTTCATGCTGAGACTCGCTATTTGAAAAAACAGCATAAATTTTCATGGGTTAAAAGCTAAAACCAGTGGTGTAGTTTTACTGGCCTGGAGATCTGCCATTTGCAGTCTAAACAGTGTTTTTTTTGTCAAAATAAAGCAAAATAAGCCTCATTGTTTAGTACTAGATTGACATTCGAGACCATCCCATGAACGACTTTGCTTTCTCTCGTTTCACCCTGAACGGTGTTGATGCCCAAAAATTTCTGCAAGGCCAAGTTACGTTGCATGTTGAACGTTTAGAAGAAAATGTCACGCGTTATACTGCAATCTGTGACCTGAAAGGCCGGATTCAGTTCGGTTTATGGCTGAAAAAAGTAAGCCCTGAAAGTTTTGAAATTGTGGTTATGCAGGATCAGGCGGAAGAATTTGCCAAACATATCCGCAAGTTTGGGGCCTTTTCTAAAATGAAACTGGAAGAAGCAGGTACGGTATTCCCTATTCTCGAAGGAGAGAGTACCTACTTTACTGAAAGCTCGACAGATCTCGTAAACTGGCAATTACAGGCGATTGAACAAGGACAGGCATGGATCAGTCAAGCTACCGAACATGAGTTTCAGCCCCAGGAATTACGTTTGCATCAGCGTGAAGGCGTGCATTATGACAAAGGCTGTTACCTTGGACAGGAGATCGTGGCGCGTTTATGGTTTAAAGCCAAACCAAAACACTGGCTGCATCTGGTACAAGGCACAGGTGAAGTTCCAGCTCCTGCAACAAAATTACACAACGATATCCAAGTCGTGAATAGCGTCGCGATCGAGGCTGGCTATAAAGCCTTGGTGGTTGCCAAGCCAGCTGCACTGGAAGAGCTCGGTTTAGTGGTCTTGCCATTACCTGAAGCCCTCAACGGAGACGTGGCACGCTCACAATAACAGCACAATTCATATCGATAGAGAGCGGTTTTGACCGCTCTTTTTTATAGTTTAACCCTTCGATCCTCCTACCTGATTTTATTGTGCTTTCGACCACTGGCGATATTTACATTCTACAAAAAGCTCTTATGATGAATGAATCATCTTCTCTACCCATCAATGGAATGATGCGGGTTATTCTCAAGGTTTTACACGATGAAAAAAATTCTATTGGCCGCCCTGATCAGCATTTCCAGCACACTCACCTTTGCAGAAACGGCTGCTCCAGCACAAAATCCTGTCTTTGCTTCAGTCGAAAAATTGGTTCAAGCCAAAGATTATGCGGGAGCCTATAAAGAACTGGAAAAGATTGCCAAAACAGGTAATGCGCAAGCGCTTTATCATCTAGCGGTGCTCACCCAGATCGGTCAAGGCACCACAAAAGACGAGAAAAAAGCACTGGATCTGTTCCAACAAGCTGCTAAAAAAGGTGATCCACTCGCCAATTATACCTTGGCGAAAAGCTATATGATGGGTGGCAATCTAGGATTGAAACCGGATGTACAAAAGGCCAAGGAATATTTCCAGGCCTCAGCCAAAGCCGGTTTTGAGGATGCAAATGTCGATTTGGCCGTGCTATTCTTCTCGGAAAATAAAGCTGAGTCAGATAAACAAGGTCTGGCCAAACTTGAACCATTGATCAAGAAAAATCACCCTCAAGCAATTTATGCCAAAGCACTGTATGACATCAATCTGGGTTTTAAAAACAAAGATGAAAAGAGTGTCAAAAGTGGTTTAACTGCTATCCAGCAGTTGGCTGAAAAAGGTTACATTCCGGCCCTAATGGCCGTCGGCAACATGTTTACCAATGGCAATATCATCGATCAAGATCTAGTGAAAGCCAAAGAAATCTTTAGCTTACTGGCACAAAAAAATGTCCCGAATGCCAAAGAATCTTTAGCCCTTGTAGAAAAAATGATGGCAGAAAAAGCCAAACCGGCAGCAGCCAAAAGCAAAAGTTAATTTTGATAACAGAATTGCAAACTAAATGGGCTGAATCATGCAGCCCATTTTTATATTGAAAACAACAACTGTTTAATTCCCTTCAAAAGGGACAAACAGGTTTTTCAGCTCATGTGGCTGGCAACGCAAGTACTGGGGTGCAATTGCAATCTGTTCCCCGAGTTGTGCCGCAGCATGCCAAGGCCAGCGTGGGTCATATAAAATAGCCCGTGCCAGTGCGATAGCATCGGCTCTGCCCTGCTGCAAGACCTGTTCTGCTTGTTCAGCTTCCGTGATCAGTCCAACGGCAATGACAGGGATCTCGACCACCTGCTTGATCGCTTCAGCAAATGGTACCTGATAATTTGGACCAATCTGGATCTTTTGTGCTTCATGCAAACCTGCAGAGGAAACATGAATATAAGCAACACCTAACTGTTGCAATGCTTTGGCCAGTTCAATACTAGACTCAAGATTCCAACCGTTTTGCTCATCCATCCAGTCAGTGGCAGAAATCCGAATTCCGACCGGGAAGTTTTCCGGTACTGCTGCACGGATTGCCTGTACTACCTCTAAAGTCATCCGCATCCGGTTTCCCAGAGAACCTCCATATTGGTCATGACGCAAATTGGATAAAGGGGACAAGAATTGGTGCAGTAAATAACCATGTGCAGCATGAATTTCTATGAGCTCAAAACCGGCTTCTACTGCACGTTTTGCGGCTGCTGCAAAATCCGCCTGAACCTGCTCGATCTGTTGCAGGGTTAATGCTTGTGGTGCCAAATCATCCGAGCCAAAGGCAATCTCACTCGGAGCCACGGTTTGCCAGCCATGCGGATCATCCGGTGGCAATTGCCCTTTCCCTAGCCATGGCTTATCGGTTGAGGCTTTGCGCCCCGCATGTGCCAACTGGACGGCAAATGGCATCGGTGACAGGCTACGTACTTTTTGTAACAATGCTTTGATCTGATCTCGCTGCTGGTCATTCCAAAGCCCCAAATCGGCATAACTGATTCGTCCCTCTGGCTGTACGGCTGTCGCCTCGACAATACACAAACCTGCCCCGGATAAGGCATAATTCGCCCATTGCTGTTCATGCCAGTAACTTAGCTCTCCTTGCAGATTGGCCGAATATTGGCACATCGGGGCAATCACAATCCGGTTGGCAACAGCCAATTCCCCATATTGAATAGGTTGAAAAAGTAAGCTCATGATCCTTCACTCATTAACGGGCCTGATTGTCTTCTGTTATAGCACTTTTTAACGGTCTAGAAACTGGATTCACGTGAGTCGGTTGTGTCATTGATGTTTGGCAAAGCGAGGGAATGAGCAAATCCTCTGCATCTACTACAAATAGGCACAGGACTGCAAAATCGACTATATTTTCTTGTAAAATAAGCTTTCCGCCCCAATTTTCTCTGCATCCTCGCTTGCTGAACTGATCATGCCTGAATTACCTGAAGTCGAAACCACGAAAACCAGTTTATTGCCCCTGCTTGAACAGACCGTTCAGCATGTTCAAGTACGTGAATCACGTCTACGCTGGCCGATTCCGGAGGATCTAGACAAGCTGCAAGGACAAAAACTGCTGAAGTTAACGCGTCGCTCCAAATATATTCTGGCCGAGTTTGAACAGGACAGCATGCTCTGGCACTTGGGCATGTCGGGCAGTTTTCGCTTATGTGCGGCAGAGGATAAACTACGCAAACATGATCACTTGATTCTGCAATTTGATGATATCCAGCTGCGTTATCATGACCCGCGACGCTTTGGTTGCATTCTCTGGCTCAATCCGGAAACACAGCACAAGCTGTTGGATACCTTGGGGCCAGAACCTTTATCTGAATCCTTCAATGCTGGCTATCTAGCCGAGAAACTCAAAAACAAACAGACGGCGATCAAGGTTGCCATCATGGATAACCACGTCGTGGTCGGCGTAGGCAATATCTACGCGACCGAGAGTCTATTTAATTTGGGGATTCACCCGGCACAACCGGCTTCCACGCTCAATATGCAACAGATTGAACAGTTGGTGCAGGAAATCAAACGTATCCTGAAATTCGCGATTGAGCTCGGTGGTTCAACATTACGCGATTACACCAATGCCATGGGAGAAAATGGCTATTTCCAGCAAACCCTACTGGCCTATGGCCGTGCCGGAGAGATGTGTGTGAACTGTGAAACCATGCTAGAAAACCTAAAACTGGGCCAGCGAGCCAGTGTGTTCTGCCCGCAATGCCAACCCTTAAAGAAAAGCAAAACACTGGCCGTTAAATCCAGCCGAGGAAGAAAAGCATGAAAACCGCAATTGTGCGTCATATCTTGGTCAAAGATAAAGAACTTGCGGAACAGCTGAAAAAGAAAATCAGGGACGGCGCAGACTTTGCCAAAATGGCCAAGCAGCACTCGACCTGTAACTCAGCCAAACGTGGTGGCGAACTGGGTGAAGTCAAAAAAGGGCAACTGGTTGGCCCGATCGACAAAGCCGTGTTTAGCTTAAAGGAACGCGAACTGCATGGCCCGATCAAAAGCCAGTTTGGCTGGCATTTACTGGAAATCAAATTCCGTATGGATTTTTAATCACAAAACTTAACAGCCATCAGTGGATGGCTGTCTTTACGGACTGTTTTTACTTCATCTCTTTCATGACATAAATCCAGGCATCGGTCTTTTCACCCGTGTCGAGTTCAACCTGTACCGGTACACGTTCATATTGTGCCCCTTCAAACGCATCAATCCGCTCCCAGTGCTGAGCCAGCTGTTCAGTCGTTAACAGATCACCCTCCACTTTACCGGCTTCAGGATCCAGCACGATCGCTGGTAAACCTTGATCTGGTCCCCAATCCAGAATATGCACCTCACCCCGCACAGAACCTTTCCTCCAGGTTCCGCCAATCGGCTCTAAAATATGGGCGTTCTCACGACCTGGACACAGTGTTCCATAGACAAATAATCGGTTCATCAACAACTCATCCCTTTGCGAATCGGCCGCATGTTAAAATGGAATCTGTCTAAACACCAGTCCTACAATCATCCGAAGAATAAAAAACGGTGCTTTGAGCACCGTTTTTCAACGTTAAAATCATTAAGCCTTTTTCTTCAACTCATCCCGGATTTCGCGCAACAACTGGATGTCTTCGGGCGTTGCTGCGGGTGCTGCCGGTGCTTCTTCTTTAGTACGACGCATGCGGTTCAACATTTTCACCATCAGGAATACCACCCAAGCCAAAATGATGAAATTAATTAAAATGGTCAAGAAGTTTCCATAGGTCAATACGTTGATACCCGCTTTGCTCAATTCATCCAAAGACTGCAAATTATTCGGATTATCCCCAAGGACAATAAATTTTTGGGTAAAATCCACGCCGCCGCCAGTGATCAGGGTAATGATCGGCATGATAATGTCTTTCACCAGAGAGTCGACGATTTTACCAAATGCCCCCCCAATGATGACCCCGATGGCTAAATCCATCATATTGCCTTTAATAGCAAATTCTTTAAATTCTTGAATGATACTCATAGAAACTCCAGACACCATTTTTCAGTGTTTTTATAGGGTGATGATTAGTCAGTAGTTATTGTTACTTTAGCAATTTTTTATCACACGCCAGTTTCATTTTGTAACTTATGTTCACAAAAAAACCGCTAACGGCTGTTAGCGGTTTTTTCAACTTCACTGAATAACTTATTTGTCGCGGTTACGCTTACGTTCGTTTTCAGTCAAATAACGCTTACGGATACGGATCGATTTAGGTGTTACTTCCACCAACTCATCATCCTCAATAAATTCAAGTGCTTGTTCAAGCGTGAATTCGATTGGCGGAGTCAAGGTCAATGCATCATCAGTACCCGATGCACGAACGTTGGTCAACTGTTTCGCTTTAGTTGGGTTAACCACCATATCGTCTGAACGCGAGTTAATCCCCACGATCATCCCTTCATAAACTTCCAACTGTGGCTTAGCAAATAGACGACCACGGTCTTGCAAGCTGAACAATGCATAGCCCAAGCAAGTACCTTGAACCATCGAAATCAATACACCGTTTTGACGTTTCGCAACACTACCTTGTTTTACAGGGCCATAATGCGAGAAGCTTGACGTCATGATCCCTGTACCAGAAGTCATGGTCAAGAATTCAGAACGGAAACCGATCAAACCACGTGAAGGAACAGTCGCTTCAATACGGATACGGCCTTTACCGTCCACTTCCATATTGGTCATTTCACCTTTACGGTGACCCATTTGCTCCATTACAGCGCCTTGGTGCTGTTCTTCAACGTCAAAGGTTACGTTTTCATAAGGCTCTTGTTTTTCACCATCAACTTCTTTGATGATTACTTGCGGACGAGATACGCCCATTTCGAAACCTTCACGGCGCATGTTTTCAATTAATACTGAAAGATGCAGCTCACCACGACCAGAAACCTTGAAACGGTCTGGACTGTCAGTATCTTCTACACGAAGCGCCACGTTATGAATCAATTCACGATCCAGACGTTCACGGATGTTACGTGAAGTCACGAACTTACCTTCTTTACCCGCAAATGGTGAGTTATTCACCTGGAAGGTCATCGATACGGTTGGTTCGTCTACAGAAAGTGCTGGTAATGCTTCAACATTTTTCGGATCACAGATCGTGTCAGAAATATTGAGTGCATCAATACCGGTAATACATACGATATCACCCGCAGCAGCAGATTCAACATCAACACGCTCTAGACCATGGTAACCCATGATTTTCAAGATACGGCCGTTACGTGTATTGCCATCTTTATCAATCACAGTTACAGGTGTGTTGGTTTTTACAGAACCACGCTGAATACGACCCACACCGATAACACCCACGAAGCTGTTATAGTCGAGCGATGAAATCTGCATTTGGAATGGACCATCAACATCCACCGCTGGTGGCTCTACGATGTCGACGATGGTTTCAAACAACGGAGTCATGTCTTCAGCAAGTTCTTCTGGTGCTGGACCAGCCACACCACGTAGACCTGAAGCATAGACAATCGGGAAGTCTAACTGTTCGTCAGTCGCGCCCAAGTTGTCAAACAAGTCAAATACTTGGTCGATTACCCAGTCACAACGTGCACTTGGCTTGTCGACTTTGTTAATGATCACGATTGGTTTCAAACCACGAGCAAACGCTTTTTGTGTTACAAAGCGAGTTTGTGGCATTGGACCTTCTTGTGCGTCTACAAGGAGCAGTACACAGTCTACCATCGACAATACACGTTCTACTTCACCACCGAAGTCGGCGTGTCCCGGGGTGTCCACGATGTTGATACGGTATTCAGTATCAGTACGCTTGTCTAACCATTTGATGGCCGTATTTTTTGCAAGAATCGTAATACCACGCTCTGATTCTAGCGCGTTTGAGTCCATGACACGCTCAATCTCGCCCGCTCGTTCACCGAGTGCACCTGATTGTTGAAGAAGTTTATCGACAAGAGTGGTTTTACCATGGTCAACGTGCGCAATAATTGCGATGTTGCGGAGAGTTTTGATATCTGACATGAAATTCGATACGTTTAAAATTTTGAGGGCAAATTATACAAAAAAACACTACTCTTGAGTAGTGACAGTTTATTGACGAAACCTGATTTTTTTGCTGAGGTGTTTAATTGCCTAATTTGTCTTATCTTCAGGACAGTTAACATCGATATTTTGATCGAAATGTCTGTTAATGCTTGGGATTCAACAAAAAATAATCTGACTCCCCCTCCTCTGTTTATCAATCTCCTTCGACTTTGATCATAATTTAAGCCAAAAATGCTGTAACATCTCCTTGCAATTCAGAAAATAAAGATCATAACTCGGCTGCGTTCAACAGCAAATTTTTAAATCCCTTGCCTGGCAAATTGAATGGCCACCTTCAAAAATGATCAACAAACATACGCTGTACATCCAAACAGGTATATAACGTCAGCCCTTCTTATGCTTCAACAGACATATGAATAAAATGAGGATACCTCATAAAAACAGGCTACTCATCCAATCTTTGTTGAATGGTCTAGATCATCTCATCGGCCATTTGGCTCAATCTATTTACAATCCTGAAGCGGTTCATCGCACAAATGAATAGAATCTTGCACTTATCCCTTCCCGCCTCTGTCAATTCAAATTAAGCTATTCAGCGAAAAGAAACCTTATATGCCTAGCACAGGCCGTTAGATGAAAGAATGGAAAAGTATGGATCCTCGAAGTGAAGTGGTGTTGCGACAAATTGATCTGCTTGATGGAGAGGTTTTATTTATTAATCCGCCTCGTGATAGCTTGCTCAAACAATTGCCTTTGCCGATCACTGGGCAAGTCTGGACCTGGAATTTTGCCGATCACCAATACTTTCTTGGCCAGCAAATCACCTCGCATTTTTTGATTGAATGTCCAACAGCTGATTTCAATCAGGCTGTGATTTTTGTACCCAAATCACGAGAACTACTCGACTATCTGCTCAATCAAGTTTTAAGCCAAATTAAACTAGGTGCCCAGATTTTTCTCATCGGTGAGAAGAAAGGGGGGGTTGAGCGTGCAGCCAAACAGCTACAGGTATTTGGCAAAGCCATCAAAATCGACAGTGCTCGACACTGCCAAATGTGGCAAATGCAAAGTGCTCAGCAACCTGAAAGAAAGGCTCTACAAGACTGGTTAAAAACCTATACGGTACATACGGCGCATAAAGAATTATCCATCTGTACCTTGCCGGGGGTATTCAGCCAGAAACAGCTCGATATCGGAACAGCAGTCTTGTTGCCTTATTTGACTCAGGTCAAAGCTGGAAAAATTGCGGATTTTGGCTGTGGGGCGGGTGTCATCAGTTGCTATCTGGCCAGTTTGAATCCGGAAAACCAGATTTATGCGCTCGATGTGGATGCCTTTGCGCTGGCATCGACTCAATTAACCTTCGAAATCAATCAACTAAATCCAGAGCGTTTACAGGTACTCCCAGTGACGGGAATTGCAGATGCACCTGATGATCTGGATGCAATTGTGAGCAATCCACCGTTCCATCAGGGAATTCATACCGATTATGATGCCAGTGAGCAACTGTGCCAGCAGGCCAAACAGCATCTCAAGCCATCTGGTGAACTTTGGATTGTCGCTAACCGATTTTTAAATTACCCACCTTTATTGGAGCGTAGCTTCGGTCAATGCCAGATCTTGACTGATACACAGGGCTTTAAAGTGTTATATGCAAGTATCAGACACTAAAATAATCGGTGCTCTCATTTTCTGAAATTGATGGACAAGAATAAGTTCCATCATCCACCTCTAGCGATGCCCTGTGAATTTTAGCTTTACAACAACCGATTAAAGCTTTTGATTTTATAAAATTGGCAAGATCACGTTTTGCCTGATCCACAATAAAAAAACGGCTCCTAAGAGCCGTTTTTTATAATCTCGTTAGAGATTATTGAGCTGGTTGTTGTGCTGCTGGTTGAGCAACGACAGTACGGCTACCAGTGATGGTCGCGAATACACGACGGTTCATCGCACGACCTTCTTTAGTGCTGTTGTCAGCAATTGGTTGATCCCATGCGAAGCCTTGAGTAGACAAACGAGATGGATCAACATTGTATTCGTTTACAAGTGCAGATTTCACAGAGTTTGCACGTGCAAGAGATAAACGTTCGTTCAATGCGCGTGGACCAGTGTTGTCTGTGTGACCTTCGATACGTGCAGTTGCATTTGGATATTCAACCAATTTTTCAGCAACTTTCGCGATTTCAGGCTTGTATTGTGGCTTGATGTTTGACTTGTTGGTATCGAAGAATACACGGAGTTCCATGTTCAAATCTTCAGTCAACTGTTGTGGTTGTTGTGGTTCAACTACTGGTGTTGGCGCAACTACTGGAGTTTGTTCAACTACTGGTGCAGCCGGCTTCAAATGACCGCCAAGCACAACGTTTAGACCAGCAAGCGTAGTATAATCCCAGAATTTATTATCAAAATTATAAGTACCACGTGCTTCGGTACGTAAAGACAGTGCATCGTTCAAACGCCAGAATGCACCTACACCAGCATTACCAATGGTGCTTTCCTCTTCCCATCCTGCATAGTCAGTATAACCATTTGCAGCTTTGCCTTCATATTTTACATGACCTGCGCCTAATAATACGTAAGGTTTGATCTTGCTGTCATAATTTTTAGTAATAAGATCAGACGTTACATAAAAGTTACCAGCCAATTGCTTTTTCTTATATTCACCATCGACGTCATTGTTGTTGGCAGCCCATTTAATATCGCCTTTAACCTGCGAATATTCAGCCTCAAAACCTAACCATGGAGTCAACTCTACGCCTAGAGCAGCGCCAACAAATACATCATCTTGTAATTCATCAATATTTGACCAATCAACCCCATTTACATCGGATAATAATTTTCCACCATTATTATGCTGAGTTTCGTTCCAAGTATAACCAGCCATTAACGGAGTAATGGTAACGCCTGCATTCGCAGCAGCGAATGGTGCAGCAACTAATAGAGCAAGTGCAATACGATTCATTTTCATGGATTATCCTCCAGAGATAACATTTGTTTTCAAGCTCGGCCTAAAATTTTTCTTTACATTCTGAGATCACTTTCGCATCTCAGTATTATTTTTAAGCTACTCACTTTGCATCATACAAACACTTAAAAGGTTTTCCAAGTGTTTGATAATTCTAATCAAGCGAATTATTGACAAAATTACTTACAATTTCCGTTGTATTTCAGTAAATATTCACTCAATTTCAGCCGCGAGTTCACTTATTGTTTTTGCAGCTCTATCTTAACAGTATCTCTGACGAATAAAAGATAAACAGTAAAAACTCAACAATTCATCTTTCTTTTCTTGTTTTTTATAATCAGGTCTCGACCATGTTAAACAATAAGAATAATGGTTTTACGCTTATTGAACTCATCGTTACGATTGCAGTGATTGCAATTATCGCGAGCCTTGCAATGCCGTATTACCATCGGTTTATGGCGGAAGCAGAAGCAAAAAATATTACTCGCCTACTGGATTTTCATATTCAAAAAGCCAAGAACTCAGCCGCTATCTATCGCACCAATGTCGTGATATGTTCATCACCTGATCAGAGCAGTTGCCAAAGCAACCACTGGAATCAAGGTTTTTTGGTTTTTATCGACTACAACAAAAATCGGCAAGTCGATACAAATGAACCCGTTCTAAGTCAACATCAGGATCCATTGAAATATGGTGCATTAAGCTGGCAAGGAACACTCAATAGCAGTAGTGTCACCTTTCAAGGAGATAGTGGTTTACCACGCGGCTCCAATGGCAGCTTTTATTACTGTGCACATCAAATCGAACAGCATCAGAAGCTGGTGCTCAGTATGATGGGGCAAACACGTGTCGAACACCCCACAACATGCTAAAAGATGTGAATATGGAGTATTTCAATATATGAGTTTTAAATAGAAACATCACTTTAAAAAAGTTTAAAGTATAAAAAACCGGACAGTAGTCCGGTTTTTTATTGAGGCATCACTATTAAGCAGAAGCACCCGTTTGATAGTGTGCTTGCTGTACGGCTGTTGAAGCCTGATAAGGATGAGTAAAGTCAGAGAGACCAGCAGCGGCTTCGACAATATCTTTACCTTCTTTGATCACAAAGCTATCAAACCCTGAACGCTTCATATAATTCAAGACATCTTTGAAGACATCACCGATCGCACGCAATTCCCCTTGGAATCCCTGACGGCGTAGTAGCGCAGCAAACGAATAACCACGACCATCATTGAATCCAGCAAACTCAATAAAGATCGTATCCAGCTGATCAAGTGGGTATTGATGGTTTTCTGGTGAATCATTCACAGTCAAGTACAACGCTTTTTTAGCTTGTACTTGTGGCAACAATTCCAACTGCGCTGTGGTGAGTACCACATCACCTTGTGGCAATACCGCATCTTCTGGCACTGCTTGGTAAGTATTCTCGAGAACCGTGCCATCTTTATACAGCACAGGCAATGCAATATTAAGCATATGCACGCTCCTTGAATGGTTGAATCCCGACACGGCGGTAAGTGTCAATAAAGCTTTCGCCTTCCTGACGTAAGTCAAGATAAGTATTCAAGATTTCTTCGACCACATCCGGTACGGCTTCTGCTGCAAATGATGGTCCAAGAATGTCACCAATTGAAGCATCGTGGTCTGCATTGCCCCCCAAGGTAATCTGGTAGAATTCAGCACCTTTTTTGTCGACACCGAGAATCCCGATATTTCCGACATGGTGATGGCCACAGGCATTCATACAACCTGAAATATTCAGATCCAGTTTACCCAAGTTATAAATGGTATCCAGATCATCAAAACGGCGGCTAATGGCCTCTGAAATTGGAATCGACTTTGCATTCGCCAATGAACAGAAATCACCACCCGGACAGCAAATAATATCGGTCAAGAAGCCAATATGAGCACGTGCCAGATTAGCCTGTTCCAGAGTCTGCCATACGGTGAATAGATCTTTTTGCGGAACATCCACCAAAGCAATATTCTGCTCATGGGTGGTACGCAACTCACCGAAGGTATATTGATCAGCCAAATCCGCAATCAGGTTCATTTCTTCGGTAGAAACATCCCCTGGGGCAACCCCTGCACGTTTCAGTGAAATGGTGACAATACGATAACCCGTCACTTTGTGTGCGTGAGTATTGATATTGAACCATTGCTTGAATTTCGGATATTCAGCAAATAACGCACTGAAATCTTCATCAGGTAAATCTTGATAAGCAAATGGTGTGAAAACATCATCCAATTTCTGTAAAACTTCTGGCTGAATTTTCAGGCTTTCACGCGTATAGGCGAATTCAGCCTCAACTTTCTGTGCAAAGACTTCAGGGGTTAAGGCTTTGACCAGAATCTTAATCCGCGCCTTGTACTTGTTATCACGACGACCATGCAAGTTATAGACACGCAATACCGCTTCAAGATAAGCAATCAGGTCTTCACGCGGCAAGAACTCTTTGATGACTGAACCAATAATCGGAGTACGGCCCAAACCGCCACCTACTTTGATTTTATAGCCCAACTCGCCTGCCGCATTACGCACGATATAAACACCAATATCGTGGAACGATGTTGCAGCGCGATCAGTTTCTTCGAGTGCAGACACAGCAATCTTGAACTTACGTGGCAAGAATGCAAATTCCGGGTGGAAGGTACTCCACTGACGGATCAATTCACAGGTTGGACGTGGATCGGCAATCTCACCGGCAACCACTCCTGCATACTGATCCGTTGTGGTATTACGGATACAGTTACCCGAAGTCTGGATGGCATGCATCTGAACCGTAGCCAGCTCTTGCAGCATATCAGGCACATTCTCAAGCGCCGGCCAGTTAAACTGGATGTTTTGACGGGTTGAGATATGGGCATAACCACGGTCATAGTCTTTCGCCAGTTGTGCCACTTTACGCAACTGTTTGGCATTCATCAGGCCATACGGCACTGCAATACGCAACATTGGTGCATAACGTTGCACATAAAGACCATTTTGCAAACGCAGCGGACGGTATTCGTCTTCTGTTAATTTACCCGCTAAATAACGTTCTGTTTGATCACGGAACTGGGCAACTCGTTCATTGACCAGTTGTTGATCGAAATCTGTATATAAATACATGGCGTACAGCTAGATTCATAATAATGATCGCTAGCATAACGAGCTTTTACTCATCAATAAAATGCGTTTTTTACATATTTAATAGCGGTTTTACTGATAAGCATAGCTAGACTTCATTTCCATGAAAAAACTCCTGATCAGTTCCCACTGAAATCAGGCAACAGGTAGAGCCTATCTTGCTATTCCCACTGCCCTTCACCCAGTTTTTGGCCAATAAACTGATAACGTGACTGAGAGCGGGAAAATTTAATCGGACAGGCCAGTTGTGCTTCCGTTTCTTTGCTGCCCGGATGCAAGGGTACTTGCACTACCCAGCCGCGTTGCTCCGCCAATGGAGAATCTAAAGCTTCTTCCAAACTTAAAACCGGTTCCACACAGACATCCAAGGCCTGAAAAATATGCCGCCATTCTGCCCAGGTCTTTTGTCGGATCTTTTCAGTTAAAGCCTGTTTCACTAGTTGCCGATCATGGGTTTCGGTTGAGGCTGCTTTTTCCAGTAAAATCGGCAGATCCAGCACAGCGGCCAACCCCGAGAGAAATTGTGGCTCCAAACTGGCCACTGCCAAATAGCGGCCATCCTGGGTTTGATAATAGTCATAAAACGAACCACCATTCAGCAGTTCCTGTTCAGGCTGTTGTGGAACCTGTCCAGCCAAACTTGCAGCTGCAGCCATACTGTTGAGACTGGCCACACAGTCCGTCATAGAAATATCGAGATATTGCCCCAGACCACTGTGCTGCCGCTCTACCACGGCGGCAAGAATACCGACCAAGGCATGCAAGGAGCCACCTGCCACATCTGCCATCTGGATTCCCATCGGAGGGGGGCCACTCTCTGCACGACCGCAATGCCCGGCAATGCCCGAAATGGCGACATAATTAATGTCATGCCCGGCACGGTCTTTATACTCTCCGGTTTGTCCATAACCGGTAATCGAACAGTAAATCAGGCGTGGATTCAATTTCGCCAAGGTGGCATAGTCCAGCCCCAGACGCTGCATCACACCCGGACGAAACTGTTCAATGACAATATCAAACTCCGCGATTTTCTGTTTAATGCGTTCGATATTTTCAGGTTGCTTAAGGTCCAAGGCAATCGACTGTTTATTGCGGTTCAGATAACTATGCGACGTTGCTTGACCATTTGCATAGGGTGGAAACAGGCGAATTAAATCCGGCCGGGTCGGTGATTCAATATGAATGACTTCGGCACCGAGATCGGCCAGATACATGCTGGCAAAAGGCCCTGGCAATAAGGTTGAAAAATCCAGTACTTTGAGTCCATTTAATGCGCCTGTCATTGTATTTTTCCTTTTTTAATCCTGTTTTTTTAGACATCTTATAAAGATCACTGTGCCTCGACAATGCCCGCTTCTGCCATTTGCCTTGAACATTTTGGCAAATTGTTGTAAAAGCATCATCGACATCCTGGCAAAAAATGCCAGCCTGTTATTCATCATTTTTAAGCGTCATTTAGGTCAAACAGCAGTGAACATCAAAGAGACTGAAGGATTAAATATGAGCCGTGACACGATCAGTATCCATTTTGTCAACGCGGCTTTAACTGGCGTCAAACGTCTCGGTATGGATGTCGAAACCCTGCTCTCGCATGTCGGGATTGAGGCGGAGCTGCTGCGCCAACCGAAAGCCCGCATCTCGCCAGAACAATATACCCGTTTTGTGAAAATGCTCTGGATGGTCACGCAGGATGAACATGTCGGTTTTGCCGATCAACCTCGCCGTCTGGGCACGTTTGCCATCATGTGCCAGCTGATCATTCATGCCAAAACCCTCGGTGATGCACTGGATCTGTCTTCTCAGTTTTATAAACTGTTTGGCGATGACTGGAATGTCAATTTAGAACGTGACAAACACGAAGCGCGTTTTGTACCACAGGTGCCCGTTGATCGCGATCCTGACCACTTTATTACTGAAAGTATTCTGATGATCTGGCATGGCTTGGCCTCCTGGCTGATTGACCGTCGTTTACCTCTGGAACGTGTACACTTTGGCTATCCACGTCCGGCACATGCAGATGAATATGATGCGCTATTTTTTGCACCGGTCATGCAGTTTGATGCCCCGCGCACCGAAGTCACCTTTGCCGCGGATTATCTGGATTTACCGATCCGCCAAAACGAAGAAACACTGGAAGAATTTTTAAAAACCGCCCCTGCCGATCTTTTGGTGAAATTTAAAAATACCAATTCCCTGACCTCACGGATCCGTGATGTCCTGAAAAGCCAGATTGGCGAAGAAATGCCAACTTTGAACGACGTTGCCTCAATGCTGTATCTGTCACCGCAGACCCTACGTCGTCGTCTGGCCGCTGAAGGCAAAAGCTATCAAGGCGTGAAAGATGCCTTACGTCGTGATGCGGCGATTCATTTATTGCTGAATCCAGAGCTCACTTTAGAAGACGTGGCACAGCAAGTCGGTTTCAGTGAAACCAGTACCTTCCATCGCGCATTTAAAAAATGGACAGGAGTGACGCCAGGACTATATCGCCAATTGCACGGTTACCACTAAATCAGCCTGAGCAAACCGCAAAAGCCCAAGTGAAGATCTTGGGCTTTTTTTATCGGTTGCCTGATCTACTGCAGCCTATTTTTTCAACACAAAATACGCGTTCAATGACTCCTCCCCTTTGATCAGATCCTGAAATTTCCATCTGCACACAGGTGAGTCGAATTCTATTTTTCCAGCTGCATGCCCGATTACACTAAAATTATGCTATAAATTGCAGTGTTCTTATTTTGCTCAATTTGAATACCTTCAGATTTTGCCATTTCTTTTCAGGTGTACTGGTATGTCAAACGCTCCTACTTCAACTGCTAAAAAATTCCCTTGGATCTCGACAGGCATCGTCATTTTGTTAGGTTTTGTATTCCTTGGCTTTTTCTATCTCGCTGTCAGCAATGAACCCGACTACATGCCAAGCCAGCAAAAGAAAAAAGCGGCTGAAGCTGAAATCGCGATGCCTGCTTCACATGGCAATATGAGTGCCGAAGAACATGCCAAACTTGAAGCGGCAGAACAGCACACCGCACCGACATCACATGCTGGTCACTAAACCCAGCTAAAATCACCCTAAAATCTCAGATTTCATCATCACAGGCAGCTGCATTTAGCACTGCCTTTGTATTTTATGCAGCTCATTTTTCACTTTCCCGATGCGGAAAGAATATTCCATTCTGACACGGTAAAACCGAAAACGGATTTTCTGCTGGAGAGCCTCACTGGCGTTGCCTGTGCAGGGAAAGCCGAATATTGCGTACTTGAGATACAAACATAGGTGGGATGGTCAGGCTGTAATGCTATAGCACGCAGCTGATAACGACAATTTTTTTGGCTAGTGTGCTGACGCTCAACCACCATCTCGATATGTGCCGGTTGGCCAACCGCCTGATGCAAGATCGCCCCAAGACCATGTGTCAAACCCGCCCAAAGAATTAGATAAAGCAAAAAGCTCAAAAACAGATAAAAGCCCTGGCGTAACACCCAGGACGGTATTTCTTTACGGCAAGTGATCTGTCGCCGCTTCAGATAAATCACACTGACCACCACGATCAGACCATTGAGGATCATGGCCGTATAAAAGCTAAAGTCTAGCCAAGCTGCAGAGGGGATAAAATCCAGCCAACCAATATACAGTCCAAGTCCGACCACACAGGCATACCACCAAATCGAATAACGAGAGCGCTGTGATTGTTCTGCTGTTTTTAATTGCATGATTGCGTTTATTTTTTAAATATATTTATCTTCAATATCATACAAAAAAAAAGCAGCCCGCAGGCTGCCATTGGTCTGTTGAGATCAGCATTTACAGCCGACATCCTGAATCTCCAACTGATCTGCCAGTAGTAATTCCAGTGAATGCTGTTGAATACCGTACATCTCTTTTAAAGCCTGAATTTGTGCCAGAATTTTGGCATCAGGTGCCTGATAATCTCTGCGCTTAATTGCCAGAATCATTTTATTCTTGCTGGTATGCTCCAGAGATACAAATTCAAAGACTTTAGTTTCATAACCATAGGCTTTGAGTAACAGTGCACGAATGGTATCGGTCAGCATCTCGGCCTGCTGTCCAGCATGAATCCCAAATTGCAGCATCGGCTGCAACACTGCCGGGCTTTGCAGTTGTGGGCGCAATTCTTTATGGCAACACGGCGCGCACATGATCATCGAGGCGTTCAGGCGGATACCGGTATGAATGGCAAAGTCAGTCGCTATGTCACAGGCATGCAGCGCAATCATCACATCCAGCTTCTCCGGATGGTAGGTGCGCACATCGCCCTGGAAAAAGTCCAGACGGCTAAAACCTTCAGCCTCGGCAACTTTTTGGCAAAATTCCACCAGATTCGAACGTAGCTCAACGCCGGTCACGTAGGGGGTTTTATGTTGATGCTGCAGATAGTCATACAGTGCGAAAGTCAGATAACCTTTACCGGAACCAAAATCCACCACATGAATGTCTTGCTGTTCTAACTGTAATTGCTCCCAGGCATTGGAAAAGATTTCTACAAACTTGTTAATCTGCTTCCATTTACGTGCCATGCTCGGAATGATCTCGGCTTTCTCGTCAGTAATGCCCAAACGTTGCAAGAACAGACGGTCCTGCTCGACATAACGCTGTTTGATGCGATCATGTCCCTGCACGGGAGTATTCGAAGCGGCTTTCACGGTTTTGATTTTGGATTGAGTCAGTATGGCTTTTTTCTTGTTCTTTTTCAGTTGCCATTCCTGATCCAGGCTGAATAAATTGGCTTGCTTACAACACTGTAATAGCTGCTCAATCTGGCTAAGGGCTTCTTCAAGCGGATAATTTTTGGTGACATCTTGCGTTTGGTAACGATACACACAAGACAAAACCGTTTGTCCTTGCAGTTCAATCAAGCGCCAAGTCATTTTTTCCAGCTGCTCCAGCTCTCCTTTGTACTGGCTTAACACCAGCCGATCAAAATTTTGTGTTTCAATTGCTTGTTGTAGGGCTTGCAGAAATTGTTGTTCTTGCAGTGAGGGAGAAGCGCCTTGAGACATAATCAGAACCTGAATAAATTTGCGACTAAATTTTAAAGCTTCTTACCCTAAAAGCAAAATTACATTACTATACAAGTGTATTTTTATATTTTAATGTCTATGAAATCACCTCTACAACAGAATTATGACGCATTAGAAGAACGACTCAACGTCATTACCCATGCGATCGGAGCAGTGCTGGCCATCATTGCCGGTATTTTTTTGCTGGTCAAAGGGTCTTATCTTTCGACCGGACTGTGGATTGGTTTGTGGGTCTATGCCCTGAGCCTGATTCTGTTGTTGAGCAGTTCAACGCTTTATCATTTGGCACAAACCGAAGACCGTCGTTTCTGGCTGAAAAAACTTGATCACACGGCGATTTATTATTTGATTGCCGGAACATATACCCCTTTCCTCAGTATTGCTTTGCCTACAGCCAAAGCGCAGTATCTGCTGATTGCCTTATGGGTGATTGCCCTGATCGGCACCCTGTTTAAGCTGGTATTGATCCACCGTTTTCATAAAGTTTCATTAATTGCCTATATTGTGATGGGCTGGCTGGCTGTGCTAGTGATTGACGACATGCAGCGTTACCTTTCCAAAGAAACTTTAACCCTGCTGATCATAGGAGGACTGGCCTATACCATCGGTGCAGTGTTTTATGCTTTGAAACGGATCAGATATACTCATGCCATCTGGCATGTTTTTGTCCTCATCGGCGCAGCAGCACATTTCCTCGCGATCTATTGTTACGTCATTTAAAAACAGCCTCACTCTTCGCTTTAGCCACCAGAATTTCCAGTTCAGGTGGCTTTTGTTCTTATACAATTTAAGGTTCTCCCATGACAGCCTCTTCTCCTGACGCGATGCCTGCGGGTGTTGCGACCAACTCCAAGGCACGTGTGTTATTTGCCAGCCTGGTGGGTACCACTATCGAGTTTTTTGATTTCTATATTTATGCGACTGCTGCGGTAATCATTTTTCCGCATCTGTTTTTCCCGGCCAGTAGTGACAGTGCAGCGGTCTTACAATCCCTCGCCACTTTTGCAATTGCATTCATTGCGCGCCCGGTTGGTGCAGCCCTGTTCGGCCATCTAGGGGATCGTATCGGCCGTAAAGCCACACTGGTCGCTGCGTTATTGACCATGGGGATTTCAACTGTGTGTATCGGTTTGTTACCGACCTATGCACAGATTGGCTTGGTTGCCCCGCTCTTATTAGCCTTATGCCGTTTGGGGCAAGGTCTCGGCTTGGGGGGTGAATGGAGTGGTGCAGTGTTATTGGCCACTGAAAATGCACCAGAAGGCAAACGTGCCTGGTACGGGATGTTTCCGCAGTTAGGTGCACCGATTGGTTTTATTCTGGCAACCGGTTCTTTCCTCACGCTGGGTGCACTCATGTCGGAACAAGCCTTTATGCAATGGGGCTGGCGTATTCCATTCCTGGCCAGTGCCATTTTAGTCATGGTCGGACTTTATATCCGTTTAAAACTGCATGAAACGCCGGCCTTCCAGAAAGTGCTGGATAAACAGAAAGAAGTGAATGTGCCGTTTAAGGAAGTCTTCAGCAAACATTTACGCATGCTGATCCTCGGTACCATTGCTGCGATTTGTACCTTTGTGGTGTTCTATCTGACCACGGTATTTGCGCTGAATTGGGGAACCACCAAACTGGGCTATGCACGCAGTGAATTCTTGCGTTTACAATTGATCGCCACTCTGTGCTTTGCGGCTTTTATTCCGCTGTCTGCCGTCTTTGCAGAAAAGCTCGGCCGCAAAACCACCTCAATTTTAGTCTGCCTGATTTCGGCTATTTTTGGGCTGTTCTTTGCCGACATGCTGGAATCCGGCAATACCCTGATCGTCTTTTTGTTCCTGTGTATTGGTCTGGCGATTATGGGTCTGACCTATGGCCCGATTGGCACCGTGTTATCTGAGATTTTTCCGACCTCGGTTCGTTATACCGGTTCGGCACTGACCTTTAACCTGGCCGGGATTTTTGGTGCCTCATTCGCGCCCCTGATTGCAACCAAACTGGCCGAAACCTATGGCTTATATGCCGTGGGTTATTATCTGAGTGCTGCTTCATTGCTTTCCCTGATCGCCTTTTTAATGATCCGTGAAACCAAAAATGAAGATGTCAATAATCAGATTTAAGCTGATCTGACACAACAAAAAGGCAGTCTTCATGACCGCCTTTTTGTTTTTTACAATGCTTATACCAGCTCAATAATGTCAATAGTCGGCGGTACCCGAAAACGAAATGGCACTCCGACCATTCCGGTACCAACCGTAACAAACACATCGGCATGCTCATGCTGATAGAAGCCATGTTTATGACCTAAAATGGAAACTTTTTTCATAATGTAATTGGTGACAAACGGCAACTCGACCTGCCCCCCATGCGTATGCCCTGACAGCATCAATGGACGTGTCGGGAGCTGCGGCACCATATCCACGGTATCCGGGTTATGCGACAGAATCAGCCAGGGCTTATCTTGTGGCAAGCCAGGCATATGGCGCATATCGGTTTTTCCCGCCCATAAATCGCCAATACCAATCAGACGAAACTCAGCAAAATCGATGACTTTTCCTTCAATATCGATGACCTCATTGACGTCAAGAGCATGACACAGTAGCTCACGAATCGGTGGGCCTGGATATTCTTCATCATGATTGCCGAGCACTGAATACACGGGAGCCTCAATCTGCCGCAGAATCCGCAGCTCATCCGCCAGCTTGTTTTCCGGTTCATAGGTCCAGTCACCGGCAACCACGACCAGGTCAGGGTTTTGCTGGTTAATCTTTTCTACAATAATTTTCAGTTGCCGCTCATGGCCGGAGAACAACCCGATATGCAAATCGGCGATCAAGGCAACTTTCACCGGTTTCTGAAAAGGCTGCTGCGGATTGAGCTGATAACGGTGTTTCTGAATCCGCACGCTATGCGGTTCAATAAACCGTGCATAGATCAATACACTGGTGAGTAGAAATACAAATACGGTCTGATGGCCAGAATAATAACCACTCCAGCCGGCATATAAACTAAAAAAGAACAAAGGAAACAATAAATAAGACAGATAAAATGCCAGAAGATGGACAAAGGCTTTAAATGGATGAATGGTCTCGGTACGAGACTGACTGATCCAGGCCTGACTCACGGCCCATAGCGCCAACAAAATAAAACTAAAGTAAAAGTACAAAATCACTGAATTGGCTGCCCACATATTTATTCTCTAAAGCTGATGCAGACGTCGGTGCTGTCATCAATATTTATCTTTGCACAACACCTGATTATACTCTAGCTCTATTTTTGACCTGATCCGCATTATGTCGCATTCCGCTGAGCACTTCACTGCTGCCAACCGCTCATCATTTTCCCGGTTCCGTTCCCGTCAAACGGCACTGGTGCTCAGCTGCAGCTTGGTCTTGGGTATTCCGGCCTGTAGCACCTTACCGACACCCGGACCTGAAAGACCTCACTACGCCTATCAAGTCGATACCTCACAAGCCTCTCTGTCCAAACTGATTCATCCGCTTCGCAGCCAGAATCCAGGATTGACCGGTTATCATGTCCTGTATGATCCACTCGAAGCACTCGCAGCGCGCTTACGCCTGATTGACCGTGCTGAAAAGACTTTGGATCTGCAATATTACATCTGGGATAACGATAAAATCGGTGCCCTGGCTTTACATTCGATTTTGAAGGCAGCCGACCGCGGAGTAAAAGTCAGGATTCTGATGGATGACAATAACAGTAAAAAAATGGAAGGCATCTATCTGGCGTTGTCCCAACATCCGAACATTGAGGTCAAACTGTTCAACCCTTACCGCTTCCGCAAATACCGTGCAATGGACATGCTGCTCGATCTGAAACGCATCAACCGCCGCATGCACAATAAAAGCTTTATTGCCGATAACCAGATCGCCCTGATTGGCGGGCGCAATATGAGTAACCAGTACTACAATGCCAGTGACAATTATCAGTTCTCGGATGTCGATGTCATGCTGGTTGGGCAGGCAGTGGATGAGATTATTCACTCATTCGATGAATACTGGAATCACGACTATGCCTATTCAGTGCAACATATTGTGCATCCCGAACAGCACCGTCTGAGCTATAACAGCCTCAGACAACAACTGGATGCTCACGCTCAGGACATTACCGTACAGAATTATCTGGATTTGGCCAAACGCTCGAATGCCTTTGAACAATGGTTAAACCAGCGTCTTCAGTTCGACTGGGTTAAAGCTGAAGTAGTAAAAGACTCGCCTGAAAAAATCAAATCGCGTGCACGCAAAGAAGACTACCTGAATTTCCAGCTAATCAATCACTTAGACACCCCGGCTCACAGCGTGGATATTATTTCAGCCTATTTTGTCCCTGAGAAAAAAGGTACAGAAATGCTGAATCAGATCGCGCAAAAAGGGGTCCAGGTACGGGTATTGACCAATTCTTTTGCGGCCAATGACGTTGCCGTTGTACATGCCTACTATGCCAAATACCGTAAACCGCTCCTGGCCAACGGTGTGCAACTCTATGAATTCTTGCCGGTGCTGGCAGCTGAAGACCTGAATGCAAACACCGAAGAGATTGCCAAGAAAGCCAAGGTCAGCCTGAAAGGTTTAAGTCATTCCAGTCTACATGCCAAACTGATGGCACTGGATGAAAAGCAGGTGTTTATTGGCTCTTTTAACTTTGACCCGCGCTCGTCCTATCTCAATACCGAAATTGGCGTGCTCCTCAATAGCCCGGCACTGGCCAGTCAGGTGCATCAGACCATGGATCAGAATCTCAGTAAATATGCCTATCAACTGCTGTTAAATGCTGAGCAGAAAATCATCTGGCGGCAAGAAAACGCACAACATAGTAAGATTTATAAAAAAGAACCGCATATGAAATGGTGGCAAAAAGCCAGTATGAAAGTGATTTCCTGGCTGCCTTTCGAAGGATTTATGTAAAACTGGCTTCCGACTCCGGCTCTGCCGCCGGAACGGGTTTTAACACCTTGCGATGTAATTCATTCAACCCCTGCACCATGCGCTGATGCACTTCTTCGGTCAGGGTTTCAAGCGTATGGCCAGCAACCTCAATTTCTGGCATCACCATCAGATGTGCCGTTACCTGCGGCATTTCCAGCACCCGCTTAATATGATCAATAAAGGTCATCTCATCAATAAATGGTGCGATCATATCCAGTTCACACTGCTGGTTCACATAACAGATCAGCGTGACCTGTACTGGACGTTGGGCCTCTATCGCAGCGGCGAGCAGGCGTCCATGGATTTTTTTGATCGCTCGACCATTTGACGTGGTCGCTTCAGGGAAAAATAGAACCGGCACATCTTTTTTCAGGAAATCCGTAATCTGCTCACGAATCCGGCCAGAATCCCCCGAACCGCGTTTAATAAACAGGGTACCGCCACCTTTGGCCAGTTTACCGAGTAAGGGCCAATCGGCAATTTCAGCTTTCGCTAAAAAGAACACACGTGCACCAGACCCCAATACTGCAATATCCAGCCAGGACACATGATTACTCACCCATAAAGATGGGCGGTGAGAAATCTGCCCATGCATTTCGACCTGAATATTAAAGACTTCACAGAGACGGCGGCAAAAATGCTGCACATAACGTGTGTTATGCGGATTGTTCGGCTCTTTATACATGCGATGGCGAAATACCAGATAAAATCCTTCCAGAATTACCGACACGGTCATGAACAGCTTTTTACTGTAGAAAAAAAATCGCGTGATTCCATGCAATTTAGACGAGAAAACCGTTGGGGTTGGATTCATAACACTGTCAGGCACAAAGCGGGCGAAGGATCATGGCTACATATCTTATACGTTTTACCTGCAAGATGCATTGATCATAAAAACCGAATATCTGCATTAAAATTCTCCATTTTTCTTTAATCTCCACCTCGCCTAACATCATCAATAAGAACAAAAACTGTCAATCCTGTATTAGTTGACTGAAACAAGAGGAGTCTGTACATGAAACCTACTCGTCTTTGTAAAGTTTTGATTGGCGGTAGCATCCTTTACCTCGGTGCACTGCTCCTCACCTCACGTATATTTGTTTACTTCCTATAAACAAACAGGGAAAAGCTCCTGAACAGGCTGCTTTTCCTCTAGAATAAGATTTTTCACCTCGTACAGAGTCTAAACATCCGTGGAACCAATTGAGCAACCTCAAGGTGTAGAACGCGCTATCCTGGTCAGCGTATCAGTACAAATGCTGGAAGATATTGATGCAGAAGAATTCAATCTACTGGCACAGTCTGCAGGTGCAGAGGTCATCGAGCATCTGCAGGTGCAACGCATCAAGCCGGACCCAAAACTGTTTATTGGCTCGGGCAAGACCGATGAAATTGCCGAATTGGTGAAACAGCAGGAAGCCAGTCTGGTCATTTTTGACCACACTTTGTCCCCTGCACAAGAGCGTAATCTGGAACGGGTATTGCAATGCCGCGTCATTGACCGTACGGGGTTAATTCTGGATATTTTTGCCCAGCGCGCCCGCACCCATGAAGGTAAACTGCAGGTCGAACTGGCACAACTGGAATATCTGTCGACGCGTTTGGTCCGGGGCTGGAGCAATCTAGAGCGACAAAAAGGCGGGATCGGCTTACGCGGTCCCGGTGAAAAACAACTGGAAACAGACCGACGTCTGTTAAGGATTCGTGTCGGACAGCTCAAAGAACGTCTGGAAAAAGTCCGGAAAACCCGTATTCAGGGCCGTGCAGCACGACAAAAAGCCGCTGTGCCAACCGTCTCACTGGTTGGTTATACCAATGCAGGTAAATCTACCCTGTTTAACACCTTGGCCAACAGCAATGTCTATGCCGCTAACCAGCTCTTTGCCACGCTTGATCCAACGCTACGCCGTTTGCAGTGGGATGGGATTGGTACCGTCGTACTGGCCGATACCGTAGGCTTTGTCCGCAACCTGCAGCACGGTCTGGTCGAATCTTTCAAAGCCACTCTGGAAGAAGTACTTGAGGCGACACTGCTCCTGCACGTGATTGATAGCAGCAGTCCAGACATGCTGGAGCAGATTGAAGCCGTCGAAAAAGTGCTAAAAGAAATTGGTGCGAATGTTCCGGTACTACGCGTCTATAACAAGATTGACCAGAGTGGCGAAGAAGCAAAAATCGTCTATCGTGGTCCGCACCTTCCTGATCGTGTCTATGTTTCTGCCCATAGCGGTCAAGGTCTGGATTTACTGCGTCAGGCCGTGCAGGAATGTCTGCTTGGCCAGTTGCAGACCTTTGATCTGGTGCTGCAACCCGCTTATAACAAGTTACGTACCCAACTCTATACGCTAAACGTCATTCAATCCGAACAGTATGATGAGGTTGGCAATCTGCATCTGCAAGTCAGCATGGCGCCCGATAAATTGCAGCAGCTGATCCGGCAGGCCAATTTACCGATTGATGAAATTCTTGGCACGGCAGCACAGCAATTCAAAAGACCACTAGAAGAATTTGAAATCCAGGATCAGATCGGTTAAAACGTGAAACGTCAGGTTTAAAAGTAGCAGCAGACATGGATGCAATAAAAAAATTGGATTGGCCAGCCTGGATTGGCACACTGGCATTGATCGTGATTTTTCGCGAAGCAGCAGTGGCATTGATGGGGTTATTTCATCATCCTGAACTGGGCAATCTGGTCGGGCTGATCAGCTTACTGATCGTGCTCGGCACATGGCGTAAATTCAAAAAACTCCCGCTGCGTCTGGTCGATACCAACAACCGCCTCATGAAAGAAAGTGGCTTTGCCTTTTTACCGATCTGTGCTGGCTCATTGTTGATGCTGGTGCAGATGGGCAAAGAAATTCCCTTGTTCCTGCTGGTCATGTTTGTCAGCACCTTAATTCCGTTGTGGCTGTATGCGCGCATGGCGAAACAGTGGTTATAGGAAATATCCCTCATGTTGACAATTTTTTCCGGCTTTCTGATCACCCTCGTATGTTATCTGCTAGCCAAACCGGTAAACCGTAAGTTTCCGCAAATTCCTTTAATCGTGATCGGCATGTGCCTGGTCATTCTGGCTCTTTCCCTACTGGGCATTCCGTATCAACAATATATGCAACAGGTCGATCCGCTGTTTAACCATCTGCTGGGTTATGTCACGGTGGCTTTGGCTATTCCGCTGGCCGCCATGCGCTATGATGATTTGCCCTTGAAAGCACTGGCGGGAATTCTGGTCTTTGCCAGTATCAGTGCAGTTGCCCTGCCGATGGGACTCGCCTATCTGCTACATATGTCTGAACCAACGATTTTGGCATTCGCCACCCGTGCCGTCACGACACCGATTGCCATCAATATTGCAACCTTGCTACATGCCCCATTGGCCATGGTGACCTTGATCGTGATTTTATCCGGCGTGATTGGGGCCGCATTTTCACCGTGGATTTTACGTCATATCAATGATGAACGTGCCTCGGGGCTGGCCTTGGGCTTGGCGGCACATGCGATTGGTACGGCACAAGCCTGGCAGCGTGGAGCCGTTGCCGGTCGTTATGCCGCTTTTGGTATGGCACTGAATGGCGTCTTTACTGCCATCTGGCTGCCCACCTTTATGCTCTCGCTGGGATAAAAAAACCCGTTGCTCAGCAACGGGTTTTTCTTATTCATCCATTTCACATCAAGCCAGTGGGTTACTCACTTTAAACAGCTGCTGATCTTCCAAACGATAGGCAATCAAGTCTTTACCCCAGACACAGCCACCATCAACATTCTGGATTTGTTCATTAATGGTTTTGCCTTCAAGTGCAGCCCAATGACCAAACACCAGTTGATGGGTTTTGGCTGCACGATTGTCGAATTCAAACCAAGGCTGGAAACCTTCTGGCATTGGGTCATCTAGAGATTCTTTAAAACTGAATTCCAGACGGCCTTCGGCATCGGTTAAACGCATACGGGTCAAATAATTGGTAATGACACGTAAGCGCTCGTTACCTTTCAGGTCATGCGTCCAGACGTTCGGTTGTGACCCGTACATTTCTACCAAGAAACGGTCTAAAACCGATAAATCCTCATGTCCGATATGTTGCTGTACTTCGCGAGCTAGCTCAGCAGCTTGATCCGCCGTCCAGATATTGGGTACACCGGCATGGGTCAAAATTACATTATCTTTCGGAAACAGGCACAACGGCTGGCGACGCAACCAGTCAATCAACTCATCACTGTCTATCGCATCAATCACATCACGGGTATTGTCTTTGTCCTTGATGTTTTTCAGTCCACGTGCGCAAGCGATCAGGGTTAAATCATGATTGCCGAGTACGGTGGCCGCTGCGCCCTGCTCGGACAGTTTTTTCACAAAGCGCAAAGCCCCCAAAGAATTCTCACCCCGTGCCACCAGATCACCGGCAAACCAGAGAAAATCCTGGGCGGGATCAAAGCGGATTTCTTTCAGCAAGGCTTTGAGCGCTTCGAAACAGCCTTGCAAATCCCCAATCACATAATTGTAGCGTGCTGCCATGTTAAGCCACCATTTGATCTGAAAGTGCCACGAACTGGCTCAAGCTCAAGGTTTCCGGACGCGCCATTGGGTCTACCCCTGCTTTTTCAAAACCATCTTCCACCAGCATACCTTTCAGGCTATTACGCAGCGTTTTACGACGCTGGGTAAACACATGCGCTACCAAACGGGCCAAGGCTTTTTCATTTTTGGCCACCACCGGTTTCACTGCATGCGGTACCAGGCGGAACACGGCACTGGTCACTTTCGGTGGTGGATTGAAAGAACCCGGAGGTACTTCAAATAAAAACGTTGGCTGGCAGAAATACTGAATCATCACCGATAAGCGACCATATTCTTTGGTATTTGGTTCTGCGGTAATGCGATCCACCACTTCTTTTTGCAGCATGAAGTGCATATCTTTGACTTTGTCACCAAAGTCCAAAAGATGAAACAATAGTGGAGTAGAAATGTTATACGGCAGGTTTCCTACGATACGCAGTGGACGGCCTTCCTGATACAGCTCGGAAAAATCATATTTCAACGCATCGGCTTCCACGATGGTCAAACGCTCTGGATAAGGCACACGTCCCGGCAAACCCGCCGCAAGATCACGGTCCAGTTCGATCACAGTCAGGGCATCACATTCACCAATCAGTGGTGACGTCAATGCAGCCAGACCGGGGCCGATTTCCACCACATTATCCCCCGGACGAGGGTTCACCGAGCGCACGATCTTGGCAATCACCCGCTGGTCATGCAAGAAATTCTGGCCAAAACGTTTACGAGCCTGATGCCCTTCATCTTTAGGGTTTAGGGCATTAATCTGATACATACAACATTTCCAACATGAAATTAATGACGGGCAAGATCCAAAGCCAAATCAACAGCCACATTCAGACTAGAACTTTTAGCCTGTCCACTCCCTGCAAGTGAGAGTGCTGTGCCATGATCGACCGAAGTCCGGATAAACGGCAAGCCGAGGGTAATATTAATTGCTTCACCAAAGCCTTGCGATTTTAGCACAGGTAAACCCTGATCATGGTACATGGCCAAAACAGCATCTGCATGTTTTAGATTTTCTGCAGTGAATAGGGTATCAGCTGGCAGACTCAAGCTCAGATTCATGCCTTGTTTACGATAGGCTTGCAGTACCGGATTGATCACTTCGATCTCTTCACGGCCCAGATAACCGCCTTCTCCTGCATGTGGATTCAGGCCACACACCAGAATTCGAGGCTGCGCAATTTTAAATTTGGTTGTTAAATCATGCAGCAAGATATCAATCACCTGATGCAGACGCTCAGACGTAATCGCATCAGGAACTGCCCGTAGCGGCAAATGGGTGGTGACCAGTGCCACACGCAAGGTTTTGGTGGCCAGCATCATGACCACACGTGGTACACCGGCAAATTCCTGGTAATACTCGGTATGACCACTAAAAGCGATCCCTGCCTCATTAATCACCGATTTTTGTACCGGCGCCGTTGCCACCCCGACACTTTTCCCGGACATGGCATAGTCTGCTGAACGATGCAGTTGTTCTAATACATAAGCGGCATTTTCGGCATTTAATACCCCAGCTTGAACCGGTTGTGCCAAAGCCACATGCTCCACATATAACGTGCCCTGTGCTGCGGATTCAGACTGGCCAACGTAATCGATCAGCTCAACCTTTAAACCCAGTTGTGCCGCACGCACGTGCAGCAAGTCCCGGTCTGCCAATACAACGATTGGGCGTTCATCGACACGTTGTGCTAGGCTCAAACAAATATCTGGACCGATCCCGGCCGGTTCCCCGCTAGTAACATAAAGTGGCAGCACGACTTGATTCCGTGAATTCTCTAGACTATTTTATTATACGGCTGAATAGAAAAGAATGCGGTGTCGAATGGCTTCCTTTTGTAGCGTTAGGCTTTTATAATAACCGACCTGAAAATGTGATATTTTCGTTGTGATTCTACCGATTATCGGGTAGAATTCGCTCTCCTTTTTGTTTGGACTGTTTCCTTGTCCAAACCAACTATAATAGGTAGTGGTTGAATGAAAACTCTCAGCGCGAAGCCAGCTGAAGTACAACACGACTGGTATGTTGTTGATGCTTCTGGCAAAACTCTTGGTCGTTTAGCGACTGAAATCGCTCGTCGTTTACGCGGTAAGCACAAAACTTCTTATACTCCTCACGTTGACACCGGTGACTACATCGTTGTAATCAATGCTGAGCAAGTTCAAGTGACTGGTAACAAAGCACTTGATAAAAAATACTATCGCCACACTGAATTCCCAGGCGGTTTAAAAGAAACTAATTTCGAAAAATTAGTTGCTCACAAGCCTGAAGAAATCTTCCAACGCGCTGTGAAAGGCATGTTGCCAAAAGGTCCTCTTGGTTATGCAATGATCAAGAAGATGAAAGTGTACGCTGGTAGCGAACATCCACACGCGGCTCAACAGCCACAAGTTTTGGACATCTAAGGGATAAAGCACATGGCAACTAATTATGGTACAGGTCGCCGTAAGACCGCAACTGCACGTGTTTTCTTATCAGCTGGTACTGGTAAACTTGTTATCAACAACCGCACCCTAGAGCAATATTTCGGCCGTGAAACTGCTCGTATGGTTGTACGTCAGCCTCTAGAACTTCTAGACGTAGCTGAAAAGTACGACCTTTACATCACTGTTAAAGGTGGCGGTATCGGTGGTCAAGCAGGTGCAATCCGTCACGGTATCACTCGTGCATTGATCGCTTCTGACGAAACGCTAAAACCAACGCTTCGTCAAGCTGGTTTCGTTACTCGTGATGCTCGTGAAGTTGAACGTAAGAAACTTGGTTTACGTAAAGCACGTAAACGTCCTCAATTCTCTAAACGTTAATTCGTTTACCGAATCGGACCAAAAAAGCCTTGGATTATTCCAAGGCTTTTTTTATGGCTGAACATCATTGCACTACTCGTACAGCCTGATCTCCCCCTCAGCAATCTAAGATGATTTTATCGCTGATTTTTAGTATCCTAGTGTATTGATTTTTCGGCTCCTTTGGATTATGTCTTTAGAAAACACCCCGGTTCAAGGAATTACCCTGTATAGTCATGCAGATGATTTTCGTTGCCACTGGATCCGTTTCCTGCTCGCTGAAAAACAAATCAAATTCCAGCTCATTCTGGTCGATCATGAAGATGAAGACCTTGCCAGCTTAAACCCTTACAATCAGCTGCCGATGTTGATTGAGCAAGACCTTAAACTGTTCAACACCAGTATTATTGCCGAGTATATCGACGACCGTTACCGACAAAACAAACTCTATGCTGATGCGCCAATGCCACGTGCAGAACAACGTCAGTATATCTGGCGCCTAGAGCAAGATTGGCTGCGTCTTGCAGATATTATGCTCAAACACCGTGACAGTCTTGATCCTATTGCTAAAAGCCAAGCACAAAAAGAATTACGCGATACACTCATCTCACTGACCCCCTTATTTCAGCATTATCCTTACTTTATGTCAGAAACCTTTACAATTTTAGATTGCATGCTGGCACCCATTTTTCTACGTTTAAAAGAGATGGGCATCGAATTGCCTGCACAACACTGTCGCCCGATTCTGTTGTATTGCCAACGGGTATTTCAACGTCCGGCTTTTATCAAATCCATGACCCTGCAAGAAAAAAACCGCTATAGTGATCTATTAGCTTCGTAAACGAGTAACCTCATGTCAGAACAAGAATTCAATCTCAGCCCAACCCGTCCTTACCTGGCACGTGCAATCTATGAGTGGATCTGTGATAACCAGCTCACCCCCTATTTACTGGTTGATGCTACACAACCCAACACCATGGTACCTGAACAGTTTGTGAAGGATGGTCAGATTGTCCTCAACATTGCCCCTCATGCCGTACATCAATTCCACATAAGTAATGAAGCCATCAGCTTCTCAGCACGCTTTGGCGGCGTTGCACGTGATCTTTATATTCCGATCCAGGCAGTACTCGGTATTTATGCCCGGGAAAACAGTCAGGGACTGTTTTTTGATCCTGAAGAATATGCACATATTCAGTCAGAAGAAAATCCTCTACAATCAGAATCAGCCGAAGAGACTGATACAGCAAAGAAAAAACCAAATTTAAGAATTCTCGATTAACAATAACAGCGGAGTAAATGATGGCTTTTGATTTAGTACAATATTTTGCGGAGCAGATTAAAATCCAAAAGCCTCAGCTGCTACGTGATTTCACACCTGAGCAACAACATCAATATGTATCTGATATTAATGCCCTAACTTTAGGCAAACTGATCAGCCTATGGCGACATGATGAAAATGCTCTTTATCAGGAGATTCGCTCACAGGATCAGCTCTACATTCAGGAAATTGCGCGTCGCTTAACAACAACCCCTAAAAACCAGTCATCTCTGGATAAAATCCAGCTTGAGCATCTGATCTCTGAAGTCTTGACCTTGCAATTGGCCGAAATCAAGCAACTTGATGATACCGCCCACTTTGGTCCAGCGGGTTTAGCGGAGCTGCTGCTTGGACAAATCGAACATCTTGCTGGCCAAGCAGATGACTGGGTTTGGTCAACAAATGAACTAACCGAACTGATCGGCTCTAAACCGATTGCTCAAGAAACGGTATCATTGGAAGAAACAATGAAGGAGTTTCATCAAATGGTTCAACAAGCCGATACCCACCACGAAGAAGTTAATTCAACAGAAAACAGCCCACTTGTACCTGTTTGGTCAAATATCCTGGCTCCTGTTGTCGCTTTAGCCATTATTGCCTATTTGTATTGCCAAATGAGCCAGTTGTTTAACTAAAAATATGATGGCTCAAAGGCTCCTCAACAGGAGCCTTTATTTTTGTATAAACAAAAAACCAGTCAATGATGACTGGTTTTTGTTTGATATCAAAACTACGGATTATTTTTCAGCAGAATAACTCACAACATGCGGTTGAGCTATGGGTGCTTTACCATCTTCAAATGCTTTACGTTTGATCAGGATCACAGCCGCTGCAGCCAAGATACATGGAATCGCAATTGCCAAGAAATTCATCTGGTGTGGCAGTTTCATCGCAAGTAAAGCACCGGTCAAAACTGGACCAACAATCGCGCCAATACGGCCTACCGCAGATGCCCAACCAATACCGGTTGAACGCACGCTGAGTGGATAGAATTGCGCAACATAGCTATATAGTAGAATTTGTGAACCGATACTTGCAGCACCAGCAATTGCAACCAAGAGATACAGTACAGGTTGTGGTGAATTGAAACCGAGACCAACCAAAGCAAGTGCACCAGAGATTAACATGGTGATAATCACTGGCTTAAGATGGAATTTGTCTGCCAAGATACCACCACCCACTGCGCCTAACATCGCTCCAACGTTTAGTGCAAGCAAGAAAGACAAGCTTGTTCCTAAAGAATAACCTGCTGCAATCATCAATTTTGGCAACCAACTGCCTAGTGCATAAACGATCAATAAGCACATGAAGAAGGAAACCCAGAACAAGAATGTACTGATTGCACGACCATTTTGGAATAATGCTTTTACTGGTGCACCTTCAGGAGTCTGCTCTTCATTCAGTACAAGTTGCGTATCCTTCGCCACAACTTCTGGTGTAATTTTCTGGAAAATAGTATGCGCTTTCTCTGTATGACCTTTTTTCACCAAATAGGTCAGAGATTCAGGCAAAAATTTCCAGATGATTGGCAAAAGCAGCAATGGAATACCCGCAAGATTAAACATAATTTGCCAGCCATGATCTGCAATTAATAATTTGCCTAATACTGCAGATAAAATACCACCTACAGCATAGCCACTAAACATCACAGCAACGAGCGTTGCACGCATCTTTTTCGGTGCGTATTCTGAGGTTAGGGCAACAAGGTTAGGCATTACCCCACCAATCCCTAAACCAGCTACAAAACGCAATAGACCGAACTCAACAGGACCTGAAGCAAAAGATCCTAAAAATGTAAAACCACTAAATAGGGCCACACAAATCAAGATCACATTCTTACGGCCAATTTTATCCGCAAGCATACCGAAGAGCATGGCACCAAACATCATCCCGGTTAATGCGGCACTTGCCAACATACCCGCTTGGACTGAGGTTAATGCCCATTCTTCCATTAACAGAGGTAATGCAACCCCATAAATAATCAGATCATAGCCATCAAAGATAATAATCATTAAGCACCATAAAACGACACTTAAGTGAAATGGCGTGAATTTGGCCTTATCAATTACAGCATTTACATTTATTGTTTGAGCTGTCATATGCACTCACCTCCTATTTGTGAGAGTTTATTATTTATCTAACAATGTGCGAACTGCTACACACTGTCTAAAACCTTAAAGGTATATTTTTATACTTTAAATGCATAAAGCTGTTTTATCCTGATAAACAGCTTCATATCATCTGATATTTTTTAACCAATTTTAGAGAAAAACACAACCAAAATAATGAACCATGATTTATTTTTTTTAGGAATCCTAAGCTTATGAGAAACTTAAGGGATCAATACAACTAAAGTTAGCTTGAATAATTTCTTAATACACAAAATTAGACTTGATTTTAATTATTTTCTAAATAATTTCCCAAAATAAAAACCCCCACCATATTTAATGGTGGGGGTTTTTAGGAATAATGAGCTGGCGATGACTTACTCTCACATGGGTAACCCCACACTACCATCAGCGCGAAGAGGTTTCACTTCTGAGTTCGGGAAGGGATCAGGTGGTTCACTCTTGCTATTGTCGCCAGCACAACTGTTATGGTTTTCAGTGGTCTTACTTGATGCCACTTAGTTACCAAATCTTGAACAGATTGGGCTGTATTGAATCTTACTTTAAGGTGTTCATTTTAGCTTTAGTTTTAACTAAATCAAGTATTTATGATGAATCTAGCTTGATACAACAACTGTTTGGGTGTTGTATAGTCAAGCCTCACGATCAATTAGTATTGGTCAGCTTCACATATCACTATGCTTCCACATCCAACCTATCAACGTCCTAGTCTTGAACGGATCTTTAGAGGACATAAAGTCCTAGGGAAATCTTATCTTGAGGTAGGCTTCCCGCTTAGATGCTTTCAGCGGTTATCCCTTCCGAACATAGCTACCCGGCGATGCGACTGGCGTCACAACCGGTACACCAGAGGTTCGTCCACTCTGGTCCTCTCGTACTAGGAGCAGATCCTCTCAAATTTCCAGCGCCCACGGTAGATAGGGACCGAACTGTCTCACGACGTTCTAAACCCAGCTCGCGTACCTCTTTAAATGGCGAACAGCCATACCCTTGGGACCTGCTTCAGCCCCAGGATGAGATGAGCCGACATCGAGGTGCCAAACACCGCCGTCGATATGAACTCTTGGGCGGTATCAGCCTGTTATCCCCAGAGTACCTTTTATCCGTTGAGCGATGGCCCTTCCATACAGAACCACCGGATCACTAAGACCTACTTTCGTACCTGCTCGACTTGTGGGTCTCGCAGTTAAGCGCGCTTTTGCCTTTATACTCTACGCGTGATTTCCGACCACGCTGAGCGCACCTTCGTACTCCTCCGTTACTCTTTAGGAGGAGACCGCCCCAGTCAAACTACCCACCAGACATGGTCCTCGACCCAGATTATGGGTCAGAGTTAGAACCTCAACATTACCAGGGTGGTATTTCAAGGACGGCTCCATTGGAACTGGCGTTCCAACTTCAAAGCCTCCCACCTATCCTACACAAGTAAGGTCAAAGTTCAATGTCAAGCTGCAGTAAAGGTTCACGGGGTCTTTCCGTCTAGCCGCGGGTACACTGCATCTTCACAGCGATTTCGATTTCACTGAGCCTCTGCTGGAGACAGCGCCGCCATCATTATGCCATTCGTGCAGGTCGGAACTTACCCGACAAGGAATTTCGCTACCTTAGGACCGTTATAGTTACGGCCGCCGTTTACTGGGGCTTCGATCAAGAGCTTCGCTTACGCTAACCCCATCAATTAACCTTCCAGCACCGGGCAGGCATCACACCCTATACGTCCACTTTCGTGTTTGCAGAGTGCTATGTTTTTAATAAACAGTTGCAGCGGCCTGGTTTCTGTGGCTGCCAGCAGCTCAAGGAGCAAGTCCTATCACCGCCGGCAGCGTACCTTCTCCCGAAGTTACGGTACCATTTTGCCTAGTTCCTTCAGCAGAGTTCTCTCAAGCGCCTTGGTCTACTCGACCTGACCACCTGTGTCGGTTTCGGGTACGATTCCTGTGTAACTGAAGCTTAGAGACTTTTCCTGGAAGCATGGTATCAGCCACTTCACTGTACAAGTACAGCTTGCTATCAGATCTCAGCATAGAGTACCCCGGATTTGCCTAAGATACATGCCTACATCCTTTCACCTGGACAACCAACGCCAGGCTGACTTAACCTTCTCCGTCCTCTCATCGCATTACACAGAAGTATTGGAATATTAACCAATTTCCCATCGACTACGCCTTTCGGCCTCGCCTTAGGGGTCGACTCACCCAGCCCCGATTAACGTTGGACTGGAACCCTTGGTCTTTCGGCGAACGGGTTTTTCACCCGTTTTGTCGTTACTCACGTCAGCATTCGCACTTCTGATACCTCCAGCAGACTTCTCAATCCACCTTCATCGGCTTACAGAACGCTCCCCTACCACGCATACAAAGTATACATCCGCAGCTTCGGCACATAGTTTTAGCCCCGTTACATCTTCCGCGCAGGCCGACTCGACTAGTGAGCTATTACGCTTTCTTTAAAGGGTGGCTGCTTCTAAGCCAACCTCCTAGCTGTCTATGCCTTCCCACATCGTTTCCCACTTAACTATGATTTTGGGGCCTTAGCTGGCGGTCTGGATTGTTTTCCTCTTGACTACGGACGTTAGCACCCGCAGTCTGTCTCCCGGATAGTACTCATAGGTATTCGGAGTTTGCATCGGTTTGGTAAGTCGGGATGACCCCCTAGCCGAAACAGTGCTCTACCCCCTATGGTATTCGTCCGAGGCGCTACCTAAATAGCTTTCGGGAGAACCAGCTATCACCGAGTTTGATTAGCCTTTCACCCCTATCCACAAGTCATCCCCCGGCTTTTCAACGACGGTGGGTTCGGTCCTCCAGTTAGTGTTACCCAACCTTCAACCTGCTCATGGATAGATCACCCGGTTTCGGGTCTATACCCAGCAACTAGACGCCCTATTAAGACTCGATTTCTCTACGGCTCCCTATACGGTTAACCTCGCTACTGAATATAAGTCGCTGACCCATTATACAAAAGGTACGCAGTCACACCACGAAGGTGCTCCCACTGCTTGTATGCATGCGGTTTCAGGATCTATTTCACTCCCTCACAGGGGTTCTTTTCGCCTTTCCCTCACGGTACTGGTTCACTATCGGTCAGTCAGGAGTATTTAGCCTTGGAGGATGGTCCCCATATTCAGACAAGGTTTCACGTGCCTCGCCCTACTCGACATCATTATCTAAGCCCTTTCGTGTACAGGACTATCACCCACTATGGTTGCACTTCCCAGAGCATTCCACTAAAACTTAGATAACTTAATGGGCTAGTCCCCGTTCGCTCGCCGCTACTAAGGGAATCTCAATTGATTTCTTTTCCTAAGGGTACTGAGATGTTTCACTTCCCCTCGTTCGCCTTGCATGACTATGTATTCATCATGCAATACCTATCTTATGATAGGTGGGTTCCCCATTCAGATATCTCCGGATCACAGGATATTTGCCGCCTCCCCGAAGCTTTTCGCAGGCTATCACGTCTTTCTTCGCCTCTGACTGCCAAGGCATCCACCACATGCACTTAATTACTTGACTATACAACCCCAAACAGTCGTTAATCCCTACAAGTAGGATCAAGACAGATTAACTAATTACTTAGTCAATCCACAGTTTGTTGCCCGTGCATTTAAGCACTGTACAGCTTCAATCTAAATTCATATACCAAAACGCTTGATTCAGTTAATTTGCTAGTTCTCAATTTCATTCAACATTCACAATTGCTTGCTACTGTCTTCTGAATTGAGTGAACAATTTATTTTAGACTCAATTTTGCCAATCTGTTAATGAATAAACACGCCTTCGTCAGGTCATGCTTAATACCGTGATACTTAAATCACAGAAATTAATAAACATCATCGTATTCATTAAGTTCTGCAATCTTTAGCTTTAGCCTCGTACCGAAATACGTGGTGGAGACTAGGAGAGTCGAACTCCTGACCTCCTGCGTGCAAAGCAGGCGCTCTACCAACTAAGCTAAGTCCCCAGCTATATCATTAGTCAATGTATCGTATGAGTATGTCATGGTGGGTCTGACAAGACTTGAACTTGTGACCCCACGCTTATCAAGCGTGTGCTCTAACCAACTGAGCTACAGACCCTCAGATACATCGTCATGAAGAACAACTTGTTGTGGATTCTTACTAATCGTCAATCTTTCGTTAAGGAGGTGATCCAGCCGCAGGTTCCCCTACGGCTACCTTGTTACGACTTCACCCCAGTCATCGGCCACACCGTGGTAACCGCCCTCTTTGCAGTTAGGCTAGCTACTTCTGGTGCAACAAACTCCCATGGTGTGACGGGCGGTGTGTACAAGGCCCGGGAACGTATTCACCGCGGCATTCTGATCCGCGATTACTAGCGATTCCGACTTCATGGAGTCGAGTTGCAGACTCCAATCCGGACTACGATCGGCTTTTTGAGATTAGCATCACATCGCTGTGTAGCAACCCTTTGTACCGACCATTGTAGCACGTGTGTAGCCCTGGCCGTAAGGGCCATGATGACTTGACGTCGTCCCCGCCTTCCTCCAGTTTGTCACTGGCAGTATCCTTAAAGTTCCCACCCGAAGTGCTGGCAAATAAGGAAAAGGGTTGCGCTCGTTGCGGGACTTAACCCAACATCTCACGACACGAGCTGACGACAGCCATGCAGCACCTGTATGTAAGTTCCCGAAGGCACCAATCCATCTCTGGAAAGTTCTTACTATGTCAAGGCCAGGTAAGGTTCTTCGCGTTGCATCGAATTAAACCACATGCTCCACCGCTTGTGCGGGCCCCCGTCAATTCATTTGAGTTTTAGTCTTGCGACCGTACTCCCCAGGCGGTCTACTTATCGCGTTAGCTGCGCCACTAAAGCCTCAAAGGCCCCAACGGCTAGTAGACATCGTTTACGGCATGGACTACCAGGGTATCTAATCCTGTTTGCTCCCCATGCTTTCGTACCTCAGCGTCAGTATTAGGCCAGATGGCTGCCTTCGCCATCGGTATTCCTCCAGATCTCTACGCATTTCACCGCTACACCTGGAATTCTACCATCCTCTCCCATACTCTAGCTTCCCAGTATCGAATGCAATTCCCAAGTTAAGCTCGGGGATTTCACATCCGACTTAAAAAGCCGCCTACGCACGCTTTACGCCCAGTAAATCCGATTAACGCTCGCACCCTCTGTATTACCGCGGCTGCTGGCACAGAGTTAGCCGGTGCTTATTCTGCGAGTAACGTCCACTTATCCCAGGTATTAACTAGGTAAGCCTCCTCCTCGCTTAAAGTGCTTTACAACCAAAAGGCCTTCTTCACACACGCGGCATGGCTGGATCAGGGTTCCCCCCATTGTCCAATATTCCCCACTGCTGCCTCCCGTAGGAGTCTGGGCCGTGTCTCAGTCCCAGTGTGGCGGATCATCCTCTCAGACCCGCTACAGATCGTCGCCTTGGTAGGCCTTTACCCCACCAACTAGCTAATCCGACTTAGGCTCATCTATTAGCGCAAGGTCCGAAGATCCCCTGCTTTCTCCCGTAGGACGTATGCGGTATTAGCGTTCCTTTCGAAACGTTGTCCCCCACTAATAGGCAGATTCCTAAGCATTACTCACCCGTCCGCCGCTAAGCTAAGGTGCAAGCACCCTCGCTCCGCTCGACTTGCATGTGTTAAGCCTGCCGCCAGCGTTCAATCTGAGCCATGATCAAACTCTTCAGTTTAAAATCATTTGCCACTTTTTCGAAGTGGCCAAATCTGGCTCATTAATCTTACTGACTAAAAATTCGCTCAAATAAACTTCGAGTAATTTCTACCAATTCAATCAATGATAATATATCGATCAATCAACCAGTAAAAATCCACACAAGTTGTTCTTCATAATCTCTTAATGATCTTCTCGATGCTTCGTCAGCATCAAGCTAGGTCGGCTATACTACTCTGTTTATCCAGAATGTCAACTCTTAAATTTAACTTATTTCCAATCGATTGATTTTCAACAAGTTTTATTCAACAGCGCCGCCGATGGATTCGCATTATAGACGATAAAATCAGGAGCACAACCCCTTTTTGAAATAAAAGTTCTTTTTGTCTTTTTTTTGCACATTTTCCGTTTTTTTCCTACCAATCTTGCTCTATTTTGCTTTTAATAAGCTGAAATGCTGCTCTCACGCGGAACCATTTTGAGTACCATGATTTGAATATGAAAAAAATTTCAGGAATTCCTATGCGTTATTCTTCTTTATTCGGGGTGGGTTTATTGTCTACAGGATTGCTCAGTCCTGCCTTTGCCCAAGAAAGTTCAGATCATGTTCAAGTGCCATCTGCATCCACGGAAATATCTTCCACTACTACAGTCGTTGAAAATAAGCCTTCTCGTTTACAGGCAATTAAAGAATTAAGTACGCTTAAAGCAGCACAACTCAAAGTAGATGCAAAAGCTTCTCAACCCGAGGAAGTCAAGGATCCTTTACAACCTCTTAATCGTCAGGTGTACGAATTCAATGATTTCCTAGACCGCAACTTCTTACGTCCAATGGCTGTGCAATATAAAGAAAAAACACCAGAGCCTGTACGCAATTCTTACCGAGCCTTTCGTGACAACATGAGCGAACCGTGGAATGCGATCAACCAGTTGATCCAGGGGCGTCCGGGTCGTGCAGCCAAAACGCTTGGACGCTTTAGCATTAACACACTCACCAGTTTAGGTTTTGCCGATCCGGCAAGACGCCTAGGCCTGCCTGCCGAAGAGGAAAATTTGGGTACAACGTTGGGTTATTATGGTGTCGCCTCAGGACCCTTTGTCATGCTACCTTTCTTTGGTCCAAGTACGTTCCGCGATGGTCTTGGTCTGGCCATAGACCGCCAAGCAAAACCTCAAAAATATTTGCTTGAAGATGATCCAGAGCTTTATTGGGCAGACAACCTGACCGCTGTTGTGGATTTAAGAGCACGCTTGCTCGATGCAGAAAGCGTGTTGCAAGGTGATAAATACGCCCTCATCCGCGACATTTACCTGCAACGCAAACATTTTGAAATTTCACAGAAGAAAGGCATCTCTCTAGAGGAAATCGCGTTTCAAGACGATGAATCTGAAATAGAAGAAGAACCAGAACAAACTGATGAATCCAGTACACCTGAGGAATAATTTGTAAAAAAATCAACTAAGAGAAAATGGACTTTCTCTAGCAATAGTTTGATTTATAGGGTACATCTACTATTATTGCTTTCTGCTTTTATTCGGGATACACGACCTTTCTATGTATTTCATTCAGCCTAGTCGCACCATTCCTTATTTAGACCAGGTTCTAAATGCATTGCCGAGTCTGCAACTGATTCACATAGAAGACCTTGATCTATATGATCCCACGATCATCGCAATTGGCGATGTACAGGATTTTTTAACCCATCAATGGCGTTTTCCCACTGTCGTCATGGCCTTTGAAAATGAAGGCACAGCCTTAGCACAAGCGTGGGAAGCAGGCGCACTTGCAGGCTGGGTATGGAATCATTTACCCACAGAACCCGCTCAAGCGCTATTAAAAATTGATGCACAATATAAACGTAATCAAGACAGTCGCGATTTACCCGCAGCAGCAGAATTACAAAAACGCTTACTCCCAAATCCCATCGATTTACCTAACTATAAAGTCGAAACTCTATTTAAGCCTTCAGCTTATTTATCAGGCGACTGGTACGATTACTGGAAATTGAATGATCGAGAAGTCATTTTTTACCTGGCTGATGTGTCAGGTCATGGAGTCACCAGCAGTTTATTGACCTCCTGGATGGCTGCTTTCCATGGCCGTTCCAAGACCCCAAGACAGCTGATCCAGAAGCTCAATGGGATGCTGATGCAGGAAAACATTGAAAAGCATATCACCATGATTGCCGGTATCCTGAATTTCGAAACACATACCGTCCGTTGGTCCAGTGCTGGACATTACCCTCCTGCAATTATTTTTGAACCCAACCAACCACCACGCATTTTAAAAACCAGTAGCTTCCCACTCGGTTTAACCGAAGATTTGCAGGTTGAAGAATATGAATGCACCTTAAAACCGAATGCGCGGTTTATTATTTGTTCAGATGGAGCCTTAGAACCTTATGATGGTGGGTTGAATGAACAGTTTGAACAACTCCTTTATCATTTGCAGCACCAGTCTTTTCAGGCACCCGAACATGTAGCAGACGACATTGCGATCCTGAGTTTGCGTCGAATGAATTAATCAAAAAATCAATTATTTAATTCTTCTACAGAAAATCTAAGACTCTCGGATACTTGAGTCTAGGTTTCCCGTATGTGATAATTTTCACATCCTTCTCTGAAAATGGCATTTATATGTCAACAGGTCATGTTGAATATGCAAGTTTGAATGGAACGCATATCTTCAAACTTATTGGCGAAGTACGCGCCCAATCTTGTATTAGTCTAGACAAACTACTGGGAAAAATTGAACAGCAAGCCAATGTTATTGGTGCAATTGTTGATTTAACCAAAACCACGTTTATTGACAGTACAGTACTCGGCATACTCGCGAAACTCGGCTTGAAACTGAAACAAGCTCATCACATTCAAGCCGTAATGCTATCGACCAATCCCGATATCACGACGCTAGCCAATAGCATGGGTCTAGGACAGGTTTTTGTCATTCTGGATTACTGTGGTGATCCTAACGTTTGCACACTCAAACTAATGGAAGAACATGTGACCCATCAAAACATGCTCACCACAGTGCTCGATGCGCATCAAACCTTGATGAAGCTGAATGAGAACAACCAGAATATGTTTGAACCGCTAGTGAAACAATTGCAGAAAGAACAGGATACTTTGGAAAAGGTATCTGACAAGCAAAACGCTTAGCTCATTAGATCAGGATCAAGAATGACTTTACTTTCTGTTGCGCAAATGAACTCGCAAAATGATATCGAAGAAAACTTCGTAACCATCGAGAGCCTCATCCAGCAAAGTAAAGCACAAGAGGCTGAACTGATCGTTTTCCCCGAAAATTTTGTCTGCTTCGCTGCCGGAAAACAGCGCGAAACAGCAGCACAATTCGAAGTACTGCAACAACGTCTGGAACAACTTGCCCATCGATACCAAATCTGGATCATTGCCGGTACATTACCTTGTCCATTTCGCCCAGATGGTTCTGTAATTCAGGATGGACGTGTACGGACCGTCAGTTTGTGTATCAGCCCAGAAAAAACAGAAGCACGCTACGACAAGATTCATCTGTTTGATGTACAGGTCGGTGATGCAGTGGGTGGTTATCAGGAATCTCAATTTTTTGAACCCGGTACGGATCTTGTGATCGCCAGTACTCCTTTTGGTCAGATTGGTCTGATGGTCTGCTATGACTTACGCTTCCCGGAACTTGCCCTTAGCTTGCGCCAGAAAGGAGCGAATTTGCTCACTGCCCCAGCAGCATTTACCTATACAACCGGTCAAATGCATTGGCAATTATTATTGCAAGCACGTGCTATGGATAGCCAGTGTTTTTTTCTAGGCGCTGCACAACAAGGGTGGCACGGCCCGAAACGCCAAACTTGGGGACATGCTGCAGCGACCAATAGCCAGGGGCAACTACTAGATATGGTCAATCATGACGGTGCCGGACTGATTACCGTTGAATTTGATCTGGCTCAGCAACAGGCTGTACGTCAATCTATGCCTTTAATGCAACATCGCAAAATTATTCAGTACTAAACTTTTTTATGATTCAGTTTCTCCTGCGCTGTGCGATTGTTTTCAGCTTGGCGTCTTCTAGTTATGCCGAAGTCAAAATCGCAGAACCCACTTACCCGATCCATAGCTTAATCAACCCTCGAATCGCAGCGTTACCCGTTCCCCTCACTCCGAAAGGGATGTCTGTTACAGAATTTGGCCTGCAAGTGATTGGTTGGGGAATTGGTGCAGAGGCTGCACGCCATCGCATGGATCATCTCGACAGTGATGATGTAGAAACAATCAAAAAGCAAGGCACAAGTTTAGAGATGGTTCGCGCCTGGCAAACCTATTATGAAAATGAAACCATCCGCAATCTCAGCAATCCAGCAGCTAAGTCTCGGGCACGCTTACTCAAAAAGATCGCCGAGCTTTGGTAAGCTAACCAATCCAATCTATCTTCGACTTCAATAGCAGCAAAAATATTGCGAAAGCACAGGATTTACTTCAGTATCAAATCCATCATGACAGCCGATCTAGCCGTTTGTGAGATTGCTGTGTAGCATCCTCCTGTGCACAATTTTTTGTTAACCCATGGCTTAGCCATACCGAGCGATGCAAAGGATGCGTTTATCCAAATGCTCAGAACTCATGATGCTGAAGCACAACGCGCGGAATAACGCTTCGATGATGGGTAGATTCGAATCCATCCCATCTGATCCATTGATGAGAGAAATGTACAGTTGTCTACTATAAATGAAATGATTGAGCGAGATAGCCCGGAGTTAAAATGGTGGGGTGATCAGCATTTTGATCTCAATCAATCTCGTGCCTGGCAATTTGGTTCGCTATTGTTTCGCCTGACCCGTAGCCTGCAAGAATGGCGTCTGGAGTATCATCGCCCTCAGGTTCAGTATGATTATGAGCAGCAATGGCAGGCCATCAATGAAACCGATATGGCATTTCCGGCACCGATCAAAATTGAACGGTATATGTTTGCGCAAACTGAACCAAACTTCCAACTAATGCCTCGGTTGGCTGACCGGTCAGTAGTCATCAAACCTGTCGATCCGATTTATATCCCGGCAGGACAACGTGGCACACTGTATATCAGTACCCCTTTATGGATTGCCGGTTTTGTTGCAGGACAGCGCGATCCCCTGTTCGATTTACCGGTGATCCTGCCGAAAGATACCTGGTTTGGCCCCAACCATCGAACCGGTGAAATGTGTTATGCCACTTCGGTTGATGGTCGTACCGATTTGAAATTACTTAAACCTCGGGCCTTCCGTGCGATTACCCCGGTTGATTTCCACAACGTCAGCAGCCAGCAATTGCGTTTTGACCGCATGAACGTGCCGGTTCCAGCACTACCGCTGTTTTATAGTCCAGATACTGGACGACTCTGGACCTCACAAATCAAGGTGTTACATGAAGGCTCTGATCGCCCACCACGAATCCGTATTGAAAACCGCACACCACCTTTGGCTGGTGAAGTGATGTATGTCCACCCACCACGCGACCCAGGCAGTCCGTTGTTCAATATGTTTGATTCATTCTTCTAAGAGGCGATCATGGCAGAATCAAATTTAAGTAAAGATCTTATCGACAGCCTGAAGAGTGTTTTTACCGGGATTAATACCGAGCGCTTCAGTGAAATTCTGGTCGCACTGGTCCTGGCTCTAATCGGTTTTTTGTTGGCTCGGGTCGTCTCCAATACCTTTATCCGCACCATGGGGATGCGCTTTAATGCCCACCAGCGTTTGGTTTGGCGCCGCGGGATTTTCTATTTTATTTTCCTGCTGTTTGTGATGGCCAGTCTGAAAGAAGCCGGATTTAAACTCAGTGTCTTCCTTGGTGCAGCAGGCATTCTGACTGTGGCTCTGGGTTTCGCCTCACAAACCTCGGCAACCAACCTGATCAGTGGCCTGTTCCTGATCGGTGAAGGCTCCTTTGAAGTGGGCGATACCATCCAGATCACTTTAATCCGTGGTCATACCATTGAAGGTGAGGTCATTTCCATCGATCTGCTGTCGGTCAAGCTCTTAACACTGGATAACGTTTACGTACGTTTGCCGAATGAACAGCTAATTCGTGCCCCAGTCCACAACCTGTCTAAATTCCCCATCCGGCGTATTCCGATTACACTGTCGATTGATTTTCATGAAGATATTATCAAAGTCCGTGAAGTCTTGCTGGATGTCGCCAAAAAACATCCTTGGGTCTTGGATGAGCCTAAACCTGCGGTTACCGTGACCGCATTTCGTGAATCCTCGATTGAATTGCTGTTTGCCATCTGGTGCCGTAGAGAAAATTTTCTGAAAGTCCGTGATGAGATGCAGGAGCGTATTCGTAACGGCTTTCTCGACAATCACATTGAGATTCCCGTACCGAAAATGGGTTTTGTCGATCGTCCGCCTTTACCGCCCCGCTTAAGTAACGAAGAACTGGATCTATATGCGAATGCGGCAGAAATCAAGCGCGAACCTAAGCTTTAGGCTCGCGTGAAACAGGCGGTGGAAGGGGTGCCAGATACGCGATGACTAGCATTACGCCCCCCGCACCAATAAAAGAAATCACCCGAGTTAAAGTGGCGCTTTGTGCAAAATCCAGCAAGACCAGCTTGGCCACCACTAATCCCAGCAATCCAGCGCCTACAAACCAAACTTCCCGAACCATTTTGCGACTTGCGAAGGTCATCAAAAGAAAGGCCAGTAAGATCCACAGCAAGGTAAAACTCAATTGTACCGTACCATTATCCCACACCGCGGAGCTCCATAAGGGGGTCTGCAGATAATGGTGCAAGCCGCGCAGCAGCGCACTGCTCAGTACAAATAGACTGATGATTAGCATAGTGAACTTAAAGCCCCAAGCCAGACGATCCTGATCAAAATGATGACGGTAAATCATGATGAGCATGCCTAAGGTCATCGAGAGGGTCATAAAATCCGTTAAGTTCAGTAAAGGAAAAACATAACCGGAACTTGCTGCGTGCAGATCGAGATTGGCCATAATTAACCACAAGGCAGTCAGTAACCAAACGGCGGGTTGTTGCAAAAGCTGAAATTTCGCCGTTTTGATTTCCCAGCCCCCATACAGCAAGGGGATGAGGCTCAAGGCAATCACGGGATTTTCTGGTAACACCGCCAGCCCAACAAATGCCAGCATCAGCCAGAGCAAACTGGCGGTCCATGTCATCGCCCAGGTGTGTTTCGGTAAGAGCAAACTGCGTATCAGCAACAGACTATTCAAGGCCGTGGCCAAAAGAAAACAGATCTGCGCGAAAGGATGCTTCCATCCCCAATTCGTCCACACCTGCTGATAAGCAAGCTCCGAGACAAAAAACAGCAAAAGCAAGCTGTGTACCCACAACTGGAGAAAAATCCAGCTGATTTTAACCTGTTTTTGCATGACGGCATAAAATAGTGCGAACAATACCGTTGCAATCATCAGGTAAGGACTAAAACCTTGAGCCTTCCAGTTGAATAACTCTACCCCTGAAATCGCCCCCGCATACAGCCCTAAAGGCAGAAAAATACAACTGAGCGAAGTTGCAGTAAAGGAACGCTCAGCATCCTGACCAGCCTGTGACAGATAGAACACCGTAACAAACTGACAAAACGAATAAATCGAAGTACTGAACAGCGGAAATTGGGGCTCATTCCAGACCTGATAAAAGAGCGTGATTGAACTGAATAGTAACAGCACAACACCACTGTACAGACTGAGCCTTTCACGCTCACTACTTCCCCAGACCAATAATGCCGTACCTTGTACTACCCAACCGATTGAACTCCAATGTGCACCCTGTGCTAAAGGAAAAATAAGGGCCGTAAACGCTACTGCTAAAATAAAAAAGATTTTTGACAATAAGGACAATACAGGTTGCTTGTGGCGAATCCAGAGCATTAAAACACTATAAATAAGTGCCAGCCCCGCCGCTCCCGAGGCCATGGCGAACCTTGAGTCATGCATCAAGAAGGCATGTAAGGAAAAACCAACGACCGGAACACTAAAAATCAGGCTCACATCCAGTACAGGTTGCCAGCGCGTCAGTTCCTGCTGAAGACCAGACATGAGCTGGCTATAGCGCACACTCAACCAGATAAATAATATGATGTGACACCACAAAATGCCATCTAGCCAGACTTTTTGCGCTTGTTGCAGATAAAGTCCCATCATGATGCCGCCAATCAGCATGCTGGCAAAGAAAGCGATATGGTTCAAAATGCGCCAAGGCTGGATAAAGTTGACGATCGCAACGGCAATATTGACCAACAGATAATAGCTGAGCAAAAACAAGGCATCCGGATGCGTTTGCGGAATCAGTAACGGTGCCAGATAGGCCATCCCCAGGGCCAAAATGGCCAGAGATAAACTCTGCTGCTTTAAACTGAGGAAGGTTGTTAACAGTAACAAGAGCACAAATAAAAAACCAGCCAATGTCAAATCAGCCACTACGGCATAGTGATGTGCAAACACCAGAGTTAAAAATTTGATTGCCAGTCCCAGTCCTTGCAAGCTGACTGCGAACAAAGCATTACGCTTAGTCAGATAATAGCCCAGCCCCGTCAGACCGACACCCGCCATTGCCACAAACAACAGTTTAATACCCAAACTCAGCTGCCAATGCTCACTGGCAAAACGTAGTAAGAGGATGACCCCGACCAATAACACCAGCACTGCAATGCGTAAAATGGGATTGCCATGTTGAAACCAGTGCAGCGTTTTCTGCACCCAACTAGGGAATGTCATTCGTGCAGAAGCCTGCATGGAGCTGACATTCGGTTGCACAAGGTCTTCCACTCCAACCTGATCTTGCACCAAAGGTTGTTGCATCCATTCCGGTGCTTTCGGTCCTGCCACCTGTGTGGCTAAAGCGGGTATATCTTGCTGCCTTGGGAGATCAGTCGCTAGAATATGCCCCTGTTTCTCAACCGGGGTTTGCTGTTCCAGTTGGGTAATTCTCAGATGTAATTGCGACAAGGTCTGTACCAGGCAGATCGCAAATACCAGCAGACCGATACTGCTCAACCAGAAATTCAAGAAAAAATAGCCCAGCATTCCAATCAAAAAACTGCTGTAGAAAATAATGTTTTGACCCGTCAAATCCGTGATTGGATACGGCTGTGTCTGAAGCTGTTCCAGTCGCATCACGCGCTTTTGTAAGGCAGCAATAAATTGAATGATTGCGATCGCCAAAATACTCAGTACCACAGCAGCAATCTGATAAAAATTCGGTTTTATGGTTAAACCAAAACTGATGACAACAGTAACAGCACAACAAGTAGCAACAATCCAGAGATGGCGATGATGCTCCAAAGTCCCAATTTATCTTTGTTATACATGGGGTGGGTTCGCTTCTATCCATTTGATTCTATCTTAGCGCATTCCATGCCTAGCGCATCATCTCGACACGATGCACTACGCTAAATTCCTGTTCAGCAGGCAAACAAAAAATCACGTAGAATAAGCCCATTCGATAGTCAGGAAAGTTGCAATGCCACCATTTGTTTTGGTCGATGGGTCTTATTTTTTATTTCGTGCATATCACGCCCTGCCCCCACTCACCACTTCAACCGGATTACATACCAATGCCATCCGTGGCGCGATTTCCGCTATTCAAAAATTAATGCGCCGCATGCAGCCAACCCATATGGCAGTGATTTTTGACACGCCAGAACCCACCTTTCGTCACGAGCTGTCTCCGATTTATAAAGGCGACCGGCCAAGTATGCCCGAGGAACTCGCCGAGCAAATTCCTTATTTGCATGCCTTGATTCGTGCGTTAGGCATTCCGCTGTATATGTTACCGGGTGCAGAAGCCGATGATATTATCGGAACGCTCGCCAAACGAGCTGTGCAGGAAGGTCATGATGTGCTGATCTCCACCGGTGATAAAGACATGGCTCAACTGGTCAATGAGCATGTCAAACTGGAAGACAGCTTTAAAGATAAGGTCACGGATATTCAGGGCGTCTATGACAAGTTTGGCGTGTGGCCGAACCAGATCATTGATTACCTGACCCTGATGGGAGATGCCTCTGACGGTATTATGGGTGTACCGGGCATCGGTGCCAAAACTGCAGCCAAATTACTGAATGAATATGGTTCAATCGGCGGTATTCTGGAAAATGTCGACAAGATCAAAGGTAAAGTAGGTCAAAACATCAAAGATAATACCGATGGTATTGCGATTGACCATCAACTAGCCAGTATTGTCTGTGATCTGGATTTGGCCCTATCGTGGGAAGACCTAAAACTTGGCCATCCGAATGTCGAGCAACTGCGTCATCTATATACTGAACTGGAATTCCGAAACCAGCTGCAATCTCTCGATCATCCAAATAACCCGAATAACAGCACCTATCAACAAAGTGCTCAAGCCATTGAACAAGCCTCTGCTCCAGCGCCCATCCAAACTGAAGATCACGCCAGCCTGAGCAGTCAGGATGATCATCTGGGCAATGCCAACTATCATACCGTCCTGACCCAGGAAGCTTGGGAAAGCTTGTGGCAACGCTTATCCAGCAGTTCACGCTTTGTCATTGACACCGAAACGACCAGTCTGGATTATCGCGTGGCCGAACTGGTCGGCTTCTCGCTCGCATTCGATGCTCAGGATGCCTATTATGTTCCGCTGGCACATGATTATGCCGGTGCGCCCGTGCAACTCGATCGTGCAACTATTCTGGCTCAAATCAAGCCTGTACTGGAAAATGAGCAGGTCGAAAAGATTGGTCATCATCTCAAATATGACGCTCATATTTTTGCCAACCATGGAATTGAGCTACGCGGCTGGTACTTCGACAGCATGCTGGCGTCTTATGTCCTGAACTCAGTCGCCACCCGTCATGGCATGGATGATGTTGCCCGTCTGTACCTCAGCCACCTCACGACGACCTTTGAACAGATCGCCGGCAAAGGTGCCAAACAGAAAACTTTCAACCAGATTGAAATTGAAACTGCAGCGCATTATGCCGCGGAAGATGCACATGTAACCTATCGCCTGTATGAAGTACTGTCGGAAAAATTGCAGACTTTCCCGGAACTGGTAAATATCCTACACAATATCGAAATGCCGGTCGCACGCATCCTGACGGATATGGAAGAAGCCGGGATTAAACTGGATCTGGCCTTTTTGGATCAGCTCAGTGTGGAATTTTCCAAAAGCATGCAAGGACTGGAAGATCGGGCGATGCAACTGGCTGGAGAGCATTTCAATATTGCCTCGCCAAAACAGGTCGGTGAGATCCTATTTGACAAACTGGGGCTGAAAGGCGGCAAAAAAACCGCAACCGGACAATACAGTACCAGTGAAAGTGTACTGGAAAAAATCGAGCATCCGATTACCGAAGTCATTTTGGAACACCGTAGTTTGTCCAAGCTGAAAAGTACCTATACGGATGCACTGGTTAAACAATGCCATACTGAAACCTGCCGAGTACACACCAGCTATCATCAGGCGCTGACTGCGACCGGCCGTTTATCATCTTCTGATCCAAACCTGCAAAACATCCCGATCCGCAATGAAATTGGCCGCCAGATTCGTAAAGCCTTTATCGCACCTGAAGGTCGTGTATTGCTGGCAGCCGACTACTCGCAAATTGAACTGCGCTTGATGGCCCATTTTTCACAGGATGATGCCCTAGTCCATGCCTTCCAGCATGGTCAGGATGTACACCGCCGTACTGCTGCAGAAGTATTGGGGATTCCCCTCGAACAAGTGACAGCCGACCAACGCCGTCAAGCAAAAGCCGTCAATTTCGGTTTGTTATATGGTATGTCAGAGTTTGGTCTGATCCGCCAGCTCGGTTTTACCCGTGAAGAATCGCAGAACTATATCAAACAGTATTTTCAGCGCTACCCGGGCATTTATGAATATATGCAACGTACCCGCCAGGTTGCACTGGAACAGGGTTTTGTTGAAACCATCTTGGGTCGACGTTTATACACCCCAGACATTGCTGCACGCAATATGATGGTGCGTAAAGGTGCGGAACGGGCTGCAATTAATGCGCCGCTGCAAGGCAGTGCCGCAGATATTATTAAATTAGCGATGATCGCCGTTGATAAAATGCTGCCTAAGTCCCAAGCGACGCTTTTGCTGCAAGTCCACGATGAATTGGTGTTTGAAGTGGATGAAGCGATTGCCGATGAATTGGCACCACAACTGGCCGATGTCATGCAATCGGTACTGGAAATTTCCGTGCCGCTGGTGGTCGAAGTCGGTAAAGGCCGAAATTGGGATGAAGCCCATTAAATTCCACCCATAAAAAAGGACCTCAATTGAGGTCCTTTTTTATGTCTTCAATCAATCAAAGTCCGGTCAACAGCACCTTAGCCACTTCATTCATCAGAATCTCGGCGATATAGAGCGCCAAAAATGCCAGAATGGGTGACAGGTCAATCACCCCCATATTCGGAAGTAAACGACGGAAAGGTGCCAATAAAGGCTCCGCCAACTCCTGAATCACTTCAATATACGGTGAACGTGATTGCGTCAATATCACCACCCAGCTCAAAAGAATGGTGGCGAAAATCAAATAGCGACAGAAACGGATCAGATCCTGAATCATGGTCACAAAAGTCAGGATCAATAAATGTACCGGACTGCTTGGCATCGCACCATTGAGATACATCACCCCAAAGATTTTCAGCAGATACAGCACCACCAACAGTACCAAAGCCGCCAGATTAACTCGGCCCTTCCCAACGGTTGGCAGAATGCGTCCAAAAACATCTACAATCTTGGTGGCTTTCACTGTGGATAACACAACCGGATTATAAGGACTGACTGCGGCCAGTTGCATTAAGAAACGGAAGAATACGAGCAAAATCGCTACGTTAATGATGATGCCAAAAATTAGCGCAGAACTTGCACCCATATCTGAACTTTCCTAATTAAATCAATTTATTTGCTGCTGTCACTCAGCTCTTGAGCAAGTTCCTGACTGCGTTTTTGTGCTGCAGCCAAAGCAGCCTGAATATTTTGTGAAATCTGCGCACGGTCGAATACTTCCAAAGCCGCTTGCGTGGTGCCATTTGGAGAGGTGACATTTTTACGCAGTTCTGCCGGTGTACTGGCACTGGTAATTGCCATTTGTGCCGCACCAAGTGCCGTTTGCAGGGTCAAAGCGGTCGCTACTTTTTCATCCAGCCCCAAGTTTTTGCCCGCACGGATCATGCTTTCCATCATATAGAAAAAGTAAGCTGGGCCTGAACCGGAAACGGCAGTCACTGCATCAATTTGTGCTTCTGAATTCACCCAAATCGTCAAACCGGTCGCTGCCAGGATTTGCCCTGCTAGTTCACGGTCTTTGGCTGAAACTGCATCAGTCGCATATAGACCATGCGCACCAGTTTGCACCAATGCTGGGGTATTTGGCATAACGCGAACAATACGCTCAACCCCACCGACCAACTGAGAAATGGTGTCAATCTCAGCACCCGCAACAATTGAAACAATCAATTTATCATTAAACAAACCTGCTAATGGTTTCAGTACACTGGCCAAGACCTGTGGTTTGACTGCCAGTACGACCACATCAGCATCACGAATAGCTTCCGCATTATTATCCGTCACGTGCACATCTTTTTCTTTTAATAACTCACGGACTTTCTCGACCGGATCAGCCACTGTAATACGGGTTGCTGGCAAGCCTCGTGACAACAAGCCACCAATCAAAGCCTGCGCCATATTGCCGCCGCCAATAAAACCAATATTACAATTTAATGCTGTACTCATGATGAACGCTCGAAACTTACTTTCTTATGGCTGAGAGATTAAATTCGGTTGCCAGCCCCCAGCCTCACAATATACCGATTGGGCCAACCAGAATCCTTTGGGTGTGAAGACACCAAGCATAACATTATCTATGCTAATTATTTGTATTGTATGACGCAACCAGGGGAAAATTTGTGCCTCTTGAATCGCCTTCTTCAGGGGCCAACGCCCGACCCGACCATGCAGATGAATTTTTTCTCCCCCCTGCCGGAAACTCAACTGTAACTTCTGACCCAATAAATTCCATGCCAAGCCCACCTGCGCGGACTGAATCTGAAAATTACCAGCAGGCAAGCTGATCATCTGCTCTGGAGAAAAACAGATTTGCTGCTGATCTGCGGGTGGCTGTTGTTTTGAGGCCAAATAACAGGATTGAGCCAAACGGTAGATATGCCCCTGGAAGCGTACAAAGTAATATTGATTCCAATGCAAGGCTGCCTGTGCATCAGCTTGAGCCTCAATCACTTCAGCCTGAAGGCACTGTACCATCTCAAATGGAGGTCGATATTGTCCCTCACCTTTCATCCAGGCCGATAACAGTTGCCGCCGCCTTGCTACAGACAGTTGATCAAGCATCTGTAAATTCAATTGATTCGAATCACCACACCGTTGCCAGTCGTCTTGCAATACGTCTTGCAAAATGTCTTCAGCATCTTGCATCAGGTAACTGCTACGGGCCACAGCCTGTTGCATCTGGGGAAAACGTGACTGCAGCATGGGCCAAAGGTCTTTGCGGCACCAGGCACGGTCATAATGCGTGTCCTGATTACTCGGATCGTCGACATAAGGTAAATTTAACTGGGCCGTCCAAGCAGCAATCTGTTCCCGCGAAAGGGACAAAAAGGGACGCCAGAGCGTGTAATGATCACGCTGCTCAACCTCACGCATCGCAGCCAAACCATGAATGCCTGCGCCCGAGAACAGTCTGAGCAGTACGGTTTCTGCCTGATCCTGCTGATGATGAGCCAACACTAAAACCTCATGCGATTTTAAATGTTGTTGAAAGGCCTGATAACGTGCTGAACGTGCTTGATTTTCCAGATTACCGGAAGCGACCTGAACAGGCTGAATAATACAGGGAATATTGAGTTGCCGGCATTGCTCGGCCACCAATTGCCCCCAAGCCTGACTCGGCTGCTGTAATTGGTGATCCACATAGATCGCACGAACGTGCTGTGGACAGAGGATTGCCATAAAATGCAAGAGGAGCATGGAATCCATGCCCCCGCTACAGCCAATCAGGAATGCAGTTCCCGCTGGAAACCGCTGTAACTCGCTTAAGAAGAGAGTCCTAAATTGTGACTGCCAAATTTCATTAAACGTTGATAACGCGCTTCGCATCGCTCATCCGCATCCATCGCTTTTAATTCATTCAGGGCTTCGCGCAATACCAAGCTTAGGTTTTGCATGACTTGCTCAGGGTTGAGATGAGCACCTTCGCCTTCATCTACAACATATTCTACAATCCCGATCTGTTGTAAACGGTCTGCTGTCAATGCCAAGGCATCACTCGCCTGTTCGGCTTTTTCAGCAGTTTTCCACAAGATCGATGCACAACCTTCAGGTGAAATCACCGAATAAATACTGTGAGACAACATGATTACACGGTCTGCAACACCAATACCGAGTGCACCACCCGAACCACCTTCACCTAGCACAGTTGCAATCACAGGCACTTTCAGGCTAGACAATTGTGCCAAGCTCGTCGCAATCGCTTCTGCCTGACCACGTTCTTCCGCACCCACACCCGGATAGGCACCCATCGTGTCAATAAAGGTCAGTACAGGTATATTGAAGCGTTCTGCCATGTCCAGCAAACGCTGTGCCTTACGATAACCTTCTGGATTGGACATACCGAAATTGTGATGTAGTTTTTCACGTGTACTGCGGCCACGATGCTGACCCACGATCATTACCGGCTGACCTTCAAAACGGGCAAGCCCACCCACCATGGCACCATCATCACCGAACAGACGGTCACCATGTAGTGCGTCAAATTCTGTGAATAATTCATTCACATAATCCAAAAATTGCGGACGCTCTGGATGACGGGCGATTTGAACCGTTTTCCATGCTTTAGATTGAGCTTTGTTTTTCATAGGTCGAGCACTATCCCTAAATTCATCAAATCGAGTTAATCGATAAATTGTTCCGACTGAATATTCAATTCAATGTCCCAATGCTTAAATTGCACTTGCTCATCATGTAGATCGGCAACGAGCAATGGCCATTGTTTGGCATCACCAGAAACGCTGAGTTGCCATTGTTGCGCATTGATCACACTTAATTCAATGGCAGGAAGCATCTGATCACTACGACTATGATTGAGCAAAACCGCTAGGCGCAGTAACAGGCAAAGGTAAAGCAATTTCTGACCACCGACCTTTAACACATCAATTTTAGCATCACTACGCAACTTGCGACGGTGATGAGCAACCAGATGGGATAAATGGTTTTGGTCAATTTGTGAAAAGCCTGGAATATCGGAATGTTGTAACAAATATGCACCATGACGGTGGTATCCACCATGACTGATCGCCAGACCAATTTCATGTAGATAGGCCGCACGACGTAGTAAATCACTGTCTTCACTGGTTAAATTCAGTGACTTTGCGACATTTTCAAATAAGTGCTGAGCTGTATTAACGACACGTTCTGCCTGTTTTGGATCCGCGTTATAACGTCCCATCAGGGCTTGGACACTGCGGTCACGAATGTCTTCATGTTTGAAACGGCCCAGCAGGTCGTACATGACCCCTTCACGCAAGGCACCATCCGAATAAGTCAGTTTATCAATCTGTAAAACTTCAAAAGCAGCGTACAAAATGGCCAATCCGGCTGGCAAAACTGCTCGGCGGTCATCTTTCAGGCCTTCGAAATTGATTTCGGCAACATGCTTAAATTTCAGTAGCTTGTCTTTGAGTTTTTCCAAACCTTCACGTGTGACATTTTCCTGTTCGTCACTGAGGCCCATATTCACCATAATCTGGCGGCAGGCCTTGATAGTACCACTCGAACCAACCACGGTGTCCCAACCTTCAGCTTTATATAAGGCAGCGATTGCGGTCAATTCTTTGCGTGCAGCCACAACGGCCTTATCAAAAGCTTTGGCACTGATTTCACCCTCGGGGAAATACGCCTTGCTATACGCGACACAGCCCATCTGCAAAGATTCGGTCTGGATCGGTTCAAAATGTTCACCGATAATAAATTCTGTTGAGCCGCCTCCGATGTCGATTACCAGGCGGCGGCCGCCATTGGCAATGGTATGTGATACACCGAGATAAATCAGACGGGCTTCTTCACGACCCGCAATAATTTCAATTGGTTTAGGTAAGATTTCTGCGGCTTGTTGAATAAATTCATGACCATTTTTTGCCTGACGCAAGGCATTGGTGGCAACAATACGCAAGCGATTCGGTTGTACCGAGCCCAAACGACCAACAAAACGTGCTAAGCAAGCCAGTCCTCGTTGTTGCGCCGCTTCAGTTAGATTTTTATTTTCATCTAGCCCAGCTGCCAACTGTACTTTTTCTGACATTGAAACAACTTTTTTAACCTCGCCGTGATCCACGCGCGCAATCGCAAGGTGGAAACTGTTGGACCCCATATCAATCGCAGCAAGGAGTTCTTCATCAATCAAAAAATCAGACATTACTCAAACAAACCCATACAGAATTGTTGCCTAGAGTAATTCACCCGTCCTGAATTGAAAAGTCATTTACCCTAAGATTTGCATGTGTTTTTTATCGGTATTATTACCGATCATTACATAACACGATCAAAAATATCGTCAACATCAATTGGACAAGCGATCCGCGAAACAGGAAAATTTAGATATCCCTCTACTATATTGTTCTAGATGGCTATGTAATACTTATATTTAAGAGATCATCTCCATCTTTGAAAACCATTCTCGGAGCCACAGCATGTCTGCCAATATCGTAAATACTACCGATGCCAACTTCCAAGCTGATGTATTAGATTCAGAAGTTCCTGTACTTGTTGATTTCTGGGCAGGTTGGTGTGCCCCTTGTAAAGCGATCGCTCCAGTATTGGAAGCTTTAGCCACTGAATATGAAGGTAAAGTCAAGATCGTTAAAGTTGACGTGACGTCTTGCGAAGCAACCGCAGTAAACTACAACATCCGCAACATTCCTGCTTTACTGATGTTTAAAAATGGTGAAGTTGTCGCTCAGCAAGTGGGTGCTGCACCGAAATCAAAATTGGCGGCGTTTATTGACCAAAACATCTAAGTCAATACCTCCCGATCCTGCGCCATACCCTGTATGGCGTATTTTTTGTCGATTATTTGACAAATTTCCCTGAGTCACTTATATTCAACCCTCAAGAAAGCTAAAGGCTTATCCCTGACTTGCCTTTCTTAAAAGACACAACACATAAGATCGCCGCTCGGCAACAGAAATTGTTTTCAACATTTCTCTTCGAAACAATGAATCAGATATTTGAGTTTGTAATCGTGCCTACACGATGCTCAACTTCATATTGCATGCGGCCGACTTTTGCATTTTTCCCATCTGTCATCTACACGTCCTTATATCACCTTGACCACCTATGAACTTAACTGAACTCAAGAAAAAACCGATTGGCGAACTCATCAAAATTGCTGAGTTTATGGGCCTAGAAGGCATGGCCCGTAACCGTAAGCAAGACATCATTTTTGCCATCTTGAAACGCCACGCCATGAATGGCGAAGAAATTTTTGGTGATGGCGTACTGGAAATTCTCTCTGATGGTTTCGGCTTCCTTCGTTCAGCTGCAGGTTCGTACTTGGCAGGTCCGGACGATATTTATGTCAGCCCATCACAGATTCGACGTTTCAACTTACGTACAGGCGATACCATTACCGGTACCATTCGCCCACCCAAAGAAGGTGAACGTTATTTTGCCCTCTTAAAAGTGAACCAGATCAACTACGATACGCCTGAAAACTCGCGTAACAAGATTCTGTTTGAAAACTTGACACCGCTGTTCCCAACTGAGCAATTGGTCATGGAACTCGGCAATGGCACAACTGAAGATTTAACCGCACGTGTGGTTGATTTGGTCGCACCGATTGGTAAAGGTCAACGTTCTATTATTGTGGCGCCGCCAAAAGCCGGTAAAACCATGCTGTTACAAAACATCGCGCAGTCGATTGTACGTAACAACCCAGAAGTTTTTCTGATCGTTCTATTGATTGACGAACGTCCAGAAGAAGTGACAGAAATGGAACGTACCGTGCGTGGTGAGGTTGTGGCTTCCACTTTTGATGAATCTCCAGCACGTCACGTACAAGTCGCTGAAATGGTCATCGAAAAGGCCAAGCGTCTGGTTGAACACAAAAAAGACGTGGTGATCCTGCTCGATTCGATTACCCGTTTGGCACGTGCCTATAACACCGTCATTCCATCTTCAGGTAAGGTGTTAACCGGTGGTGTGGATGCTCATGCGCTTGAACGTCCAAAACGCTTCTTCGGTGCGGCACGTAATATCGAGGAAGGTGGCTCATTGACCATTATTTCCACTGCACTGATTGAAACCGGAAGCAAGATGGATGATGTGATCTATGAAGAATTCAAAGGTACAGGTAACCAGGAAATTACCCTAGATCGCCGTATCGCTGAAAAACGTGTTTTCCCTGCCATGAACATCAAGAAATCAGGAACACGTCGTGAAGAACGTCTAATGGATGAAGATAAATTACGCAAAGTCTGGATCCTGCGTAAATTGCTGCACCCAATGGATGAATTGGCCGCAATGGAATTCCTGCTTGATCGTATGAAAGAAACCAAGACTAATGATGATTTCTTCGATCAAATGAAGCGCAAGCAATAATTCACCAAAAGGCCATCTTTCAAGATGGCCTTTTTATTGGGTTGACAAGATTTACCGAAATCCAACAGTTGACTGCACATCATGTTAAGTTTATGTGCAAGTTTTTGATTATAAAAAATTTGAAGAGTAAAAATTTAAGGCTTTTTATAGACTTATTTAGCATTTAACCAATATAAACCAATTTTTTAATTGTTATTTTCTGTTAAAAAATAGACTAATTTACCGATTTTTTTGCATTTTTTTCACTCTCCCTAGTGGTATTTCCGCATGTGCAGTGATAGCATATTTGCAGACCAGTTAGCCTGCTCCATGCGTTGTTTACCTATCGAACGTTAGGAATAATAAAAGCACAAACAGTCTGACTCGGGTTTTTTTTAATCTCAATTTTTTTATGAGAGTGATGCCATGTTATTCAAAAAATTCGCTGTTGCTGCTGCAGTTGCTACTACTCTAGCTTTCGTTGGCTGTGCTAAAAAAGAAGAAGCTCCTGCTGCTGCTGCTTCTGAAGCTGCATCTGAAGCTACTGCTGCTGCTTCTGAAGCTGCTTCTGAAGCTGCTTCTGCTGTTGACGCTGCTGCTGCTGCATCTGAAGCTGCATCTGAAGTTGCTACTTCTGAAGTTGCTACTTCTGAAGCTGCTAAATAATCATTACGATTATTTAGTCAAAAAAGAGAGCCTTCTGGCTCTCTTTTTTATTGTCTCAACATTAGAAAAATTACGTCTTTTCTTATTACTTCAACTCAAAAACATCCAGATCATAAAAATTAATTTTATAAGCCAGAGATTGCTACAGAATTCTGCTGATAAAAAAAGCAGATCAATCGATCTGCTCTGTTCCAACGCGCTGTCTAAATTTTTGTCCAGCTCGGAACGTCACAACACGTCGAGCTGAAATTGGAATTTCTTCTCCAGTCTTTGGATTTCGACCCGGACGCTGACGCTTGTCACGTAATTCAAAGTTACCAAAACCGGAAAGTTTGACGTGTTCACCCGCGATTAATGCCTGGCTAATCTCGTCAAAAAATAGCTCCACCATCTGCTTTGCTTCACGACGATTTAAGCTCGTGAGCTCGCTTAAATGGTCCGCCATTTCTGCTTTTGTTAATGCTGTCATGAGGCCCTCAATGTCGCTTGGTAAGTGTTTTGCAACACTTCAATAATTTGATCCATACCCGATTTAATTTCAGCATCTTCGAGCGTACGTGATGGGTGTTGCCACAGTAATGCAAATGCAAGTGAACGCTTGCCTTCTTCAACCCCTTGTCCAGTATACACATCAAACAACCAGGTTGAATCAAGAAGTTCACCACCAGTTTGTTCAATTAACTGCTGAATATCTCTCACATTAATCTTATCATTGATTAAAAGCGCAATATCACGTCTAACCGACGGAAAACGTGATAATTCTGTAAAATTAGATACATAAGATTGCAAAACAGCATCTTTGTCCAGTTCAGCCACCCAAGTTGTACCCAAATCCAGATCATTTTCCAAAGAAGGGTGTAAACGACCGAGGTAACCTACAGACTGACCATTCACCAGGATCTCTGCTGATTGGCCCGGATGTAACCAAGCACGTTCCGAACGCACATACTCTACCTTGACACGACCAGCAGCCAAAATCTGTTCCACTTCGCCTTTCAGGTCAAAGAAATCCATCGCCTGAGCCTTGGCATGCCATTGCTCAGGAACACGTGAACCAACTGCAATTAAAGCCAAGGTTGGAATCTGTTTAAGATCTTCAACACCCTGTGCATTCTGGTAATCAAAACGTAGGCCCAACTCAAAGAAGCGTACACGGCCTTGCTGACGGTTCAAGTTATATTGCACACATGGAATCAGACTTGACAATAATGTGCTACGCATCGCTGCTAGATCGCTGGAAATCGGATTGGCCAACATCAATGGCTGTACCGCTGGATTAAGTTGTTTTTCCAGTTTTGCATCCGCGAAGCTAAAGCTGATCGCTTCTTGATACCCCAAGGTTGCAACCGTTTGACGCAATTGTGCCACTTCAAAACGGTCTTGATATTTTGCTAACTGTACATCGATCTGTGGCAAGCTGATCTGGATGTTGTCGTAGCCATGAATACGCGCAACTTCTTCAATCAGGTCTTGATAAATCGCCATGTCAAAACGGTGTGATGGAGGCACAACCAGCCATTCACCTTCAGCTTTGCTCTCCACCTGACAACCTAGGCGTTGTAATGCATCACCAATAAAGGCACTGTCCACTGGATAACCCAGCAACTGATCCACTTGCGCCTGGTTCAAGGCAATCGCTTCACGCTTTGGCAAAAGCTCAATTTGCTCAACCGTGGTAATCGGACCGAATTCACCACCTGCCAGTTCTTGGATAAGTTGTGAAGCACGATCCATCGCCAGTTGAGGCAATTCAAAATCAACACCACGCTCATAGCGCTGTGAGGCATCGGTATGTAAGCCGAAACGGCGCGCACGTCCTGCAATCGCAAGCGGTGCAAAGAATGCTGACTCCAAGAAGATATCTTGAGTCTCATCACTCACGGAAGAAGCCAAGCCACCCATGATTCCTGCGATTGCCAAAGCTTTGGCATCATCCGCAATCACCATCACATCGTCAGACAACTCAACTTCTTGCTCATTCAGCAATTGCAGTTTTTCTTGGGCTTTGGCTTGACGCACCTGTACGGCACCTTCGATTTTAGCCAAATCAAAGGCATGTAGCGGCTGACCAAGCTCCATTAATACGTAGTTAGTGATGTCGACCAATAGACTATGCGTACGGATACCTGAACGAGATAAAGCTTGCTCCATCCATTCTGGAGTTACTGCTTTCACATTGACATTCTTGATGACACGGCCCAAGTAACGCGGTGCACCCGGTGTGGTCACAACCACAGGTTTTTCATCTGCAATAGTCGCAGTAACTGGTGTGATGACCGGAGCATTGATAGGCAACTGGTTAATCACCGCAATTTCTCGCGCCACGCCACGGATACTGAAACAGTCACCACGGTTCGGGGTAATGCTGATGTCAATCACGTGGTCATCTAATTTGAGGTATTCACGGATATTTACACCGACTGGAGCATCAACCGGAAGCTCAAGCAAACCATCAATTTTGTCTTCTAAATCGATTTCTGAAGCACCACAAAGCATACCCTGTGATTCAATACCACGTAGTTTGCCTTTTTTGATTTTGAAATCGCCCGGCAGAACCGCACCAATCAAAGCCACTGGTGCTTTCATGCCTGGACGTACATTCGGTGCGCCACAAACGATTTGCAACGGTGCTTCTAAACCAGCGTTCACGGTCGTGACACGTAAGCGGTCTGCATCTGGATGTTGTTCAACCGTCAGGACTTCACCGACTACCACACCGGTAAACGGTTTGGCCACGGGTGCCATGTCATCCACTTCCAGTCCGAGCATAGTGAGCTGATTGGACAACGTGTCGCTATTAATGGCTGGATTGACCCAAGTGCGTAACCAATTTTCGCTAATTTTCATATCTATTAAACCTTATACAATCCTGGAAAATGTCTTAAGCAAATTGGCGTAAGAAACGCACATCATTCTGGTAGAACATTCGTAGATCATTGATGCCATAACGCAACATGGCAAAACGCTCAACCCCTAAACCAAAAGCAAAGCCTTTGTATTTATCTGGATCAATACCCGCAGCGCGTAGTACGTTTGGATGCACCATACCGCAACCCAAAACCTCTAACCAGCGACCACGTTCATCCATAATGTCCACTTCCGCACTTGGTTCAGTAAACGGGAAATAAGATGGACGGAAACGGACTTTAAGATCCTTTTCAAAGAACTCATTCAGCAAGTTCACCAACAGACCTTTTAATTCAGCAAAGCTGGTATTTTCAGCCACATATAAGCCTTCGATCTGATGGAACATCGGCGAGTGAGTCTGATCCGAGTCACAACGATAGACACGGCCCGGGCAGACAATACGGATTGGCGGCTCCGAGGTTTCCATGGTACGGATTTGCACACCCGAAGTATGGGTACGCAGCAAATGCGTCGCATCAAAGTAGAAGGTATCGTGCATCGCGCGTGCCGGATGGTGACCCGGGATATTCAGTGCTTCAAAGTTGTGATAATCATCTTCCACTTCAGGGCCAGTCGCTACGGTAAAGCCTGCTTTGGTAAAGAACTGGCAAATCCGTTCTTGAACCTGAGTGACTGGATGGATACTTCCCATATTTTGGCCACGGCCAGGCAAAGTAATATCGATGGTTTCACTGGCCAATTTTTCTTGTAATGCGGCTTGTTGCAATGCACTTTGACGCTCAGTCAAGGCACCGTTAATCGCTTCACGCACGGCGTGAATTGCGGCACCTTGAACTTTACGCTCTTCGGGATCCATTTTTCCGAGTGCTTTTGACTGCTCTGCAAGCTGGCTTTTTTTGCCCGTAAATTGAACTCGCACTTGATCGAGTGTAGCAAGGTCTTGAGCCGCTGCAATTGCAGCTAGCGCTTCAGTGGTCAGGGCTTCCAGTGACATAGTAACTCTCAAAGCAACAAAGTTAGAAATATAATAAAACTCTACATTCTAACAGTTTTTCTGTGCTGTGATGAAGATTCAGCAGTAGGAAAATTTATTAGCACGATGATTTATAAACAGGATAAGATACGTACAATCTTGCTTTCATGAAACACTATGGCTCTCGATCAGATCTGGAAACAGCAACTCACGCTAGTGAGTTATGGCAATGAATATCTGCAACAAAATTTACCGTTCAGCCGCTGGTTACAACATGCGATCTTTTTTCAGCATACATTTGAATTTCGCGACCTGCTCTCCCAGCATTTACTGGCACAGCATTTTCAGGTCTGGCTGGAAGGCTTAAAAAAACAAGGTGTATCACGTTTAAGCCTGCATTTGTCAGCCATTTTAAATGAAGAAAAAAATCCAAATGGCAATGTCGAGCTGTTACCCTTTTCTCATTTTATTGTCAGTCATCAGGGCAATAAAAAAACTGCCTGGATTCTCGGACAAGAACTGGCGGAATGGTACAGCGCAGAAGAAGCGTTTGTGGCTCCGCTGCATCAACGTAGCAACATCCAACAATCATGTTTTTGGCGTTTTGAATTAAACCAAAAATTAGCCAAAAAAGTGGATGCTGACTTAGAAACCGCTGCTTGGGCAGAGATTCAAAAATATACCAGCCAAGAATTGTTCCAGCATCCTTTGGCACAAGGTTATCAGGAGCCTGAACAATGCTATTTGCCCTACTACGGAATTTCACGTGAGCAGATAGAGGCCGTTCTAGGACAAGTTCCGGAACAAATCCAATTTCTTGCCGTATTACCGACAGACTACTCAGCAGACTTAGCCCATCAATTGCTGCATCGTATAGAAACCCTATCGATTTTCATTGAACACAAGAAACAACATCCTTATAGCGAAAATGGAGAAATCCTTGCTCCCGAGGTACAGCTTAACCTACGACATTTTGCACAAAGAATTGATGATCTGTTTGCCAAACTCATTGTGAAGGCAGCGAATCACTACCAGTCTGCAGGTCTAGTCAAAGTGGAAACCCCAATCCCACTCGATACAGAAGTCACCACCAATCTTTCTGCACAACCTGCTGTTGAGAGTACTGCAATATCCTCAGCGCAAGCCACTCCCCACGCACACAAAGTAGGCGCCTCAGGAGTGATCAAACTGATCTTAGTCACGATCATCATCTGTGTAGTGGCTTATTATTTTGGCCTTTAAAGCTGATTTTCAGGCATAAAAAAGACCGCATGAGCGGTCTTTTTTAATTCTATACAGAATTATGCAGCAAGAGCAGCTTTTGCTTTTTCAGCCAAAGCAGCAAATGCAACTGCATCATGCATAGCGATGTCAGCAAGTACGCGACGGTCGATGATCACTTGAGCTTTTTTCAAGCCATCGATCATACGGCTGTAAGACAAACCGTTTTGACGAGCACCCGCGTTGATACGCGCAATCCATAGAGCACGGAATTGACGTTTTTTCTGACGACGGTCACGGTAAGCGTATTGACCTGCTTTGATTACTGCTTGGAACGCTACACGATAAACACGTGAACGCGCGCCATAGTAACCTTTAGCACGAGCAAGAATTTTTTTATGACGGCGATGAGCCTGTACACCACGTTTTACACGAGCCATTTATAAATCTCCTTAGATGTATGGGCACATACGGCGAACTGAAGCAACGTCACTCACGTGAACCATTACACAGCCGCGTAATTGACGAATACGCTTAGCAGATTTTTTGGTCAAAATGTGGCGTTTGAACGCTTGTTTACGCTTGAAACCGTTAGCAGTCGCTTTAAAACGTTTAGCTGCACCACGGCGAGTTTTTAACTTAGCCATAACAACCTCTTTAAGCACCTGTTCGGCTCGTTTGCACCATTGCAAAAACGACCTGCAGGTAAGGGAGGAAACATTTTATAGCAAGTTTGTATAAAACAAAAGCATATCTGGACAATTTTACAATGAACTTTTCAGCTCAAGAGACAAGTGTTTCAGGATACATCTGTAATTTATCTAAAAGCGTATAGAGCTTCGGGCCTATAATAGCAACACGCATTTATCCGTTGAATTTTTTTATGTCTGCCCAACATGACGCGTTTGCGGCCTTACGCTTTCGCGATTTCTCGATCATTACGTTCAACCAATTCTGTTTGACTATCGCTGTCCTGACTCAGGAAATCATTGTGGCATATTCACTGTATCAGATGACCAAGAATCCGCTCACTCTGGGTTTGATTGGCTTGGCGGAAGCCATCCCTTTTATTGGTCTCGCACTTTGGGGTGGTTACTTTGCGGATCGCTTTAACAAACAGACCATTATGAAAATCTGTCTGTTTTTTGCCATTCCGCTTCCTCTTGTGCTGTGGCAACTGTTCCACCGTCATGCTTTAGGACACATCAGCACCGATAGCTTATCTTGGGGCATTTATGCGGTGATTTTTGGGCTAGGCACCATACGAGGTTTTTACAATCCTTCTGTGACCTCACTTAAACCTTTTTTAATTCCTAAAGCACTCTATACCAACGGTGCCACCTGGACCACGATTGGCTGGCAAAGTGGCGTGATTTTGGGTCCTATGCTGGGTGGCTTCATGTTGGCATTTTTAGGCCGGGAAACCAGCCTACTCAGTGTGGCATGCTTACTAGTGATCTGTTTTGTGCTGATCAATCTCTTACAGAAACGTTCATTTCCTGCCATCGAAACCACTAAAGTTTTTGAATCTCTTGGTGATGGCTTCCGCTTTATCTGGAACAGCAAAATTGTGCTCTGGGCCATTTCACTTGATTTGGTTTCAGTGCTATTTGGTGGGGTAATTGCGTTATTGCCTATTTTCGCCGAAGATATTTTAAAAGTAGGGCCGGAGGGTCTCGGATATTTACGCGCCGCTCCTTCGATCGGAGCACTCCTTACCATGATTGCATTAACCCGGTTCCCTCCCACAACACATGCCTGGCGTAACATGTTGCTCGCGGTTGCCGGTTTTGGTGTGTTCACCATTATCTTTGCTTTTTCAAATACGCTCTGGCTCTCTTTGTTTGCACTTGCAATGACCGGTGCCTGTGACAGTATTTCCGTGGTGGTACGCCAGACGATTTTGCAGCTTTATCCACCAGAGAACATGCGTGGCAGGGTCGCTGCTGTGAATGGTATGTTTGTGTCTTCAAGCAATGAACTCGGTGCTTTTGAATCTGGCCTTGCGGCGAAATACATGGGAACCATAATGGCCACGGTGTTTGGTGGTTGTACCACTCTTTTGGTCGTCGCATTCAGTTGGAATGCGTACTTCAGATCTGTTCAAAGTGGATATTAGCCAAACTTTAGAGACAAAAAAATAATCAAAAAAATCAAAAAAACAGGCGCCTTCGAGTGCCTGTTTATATTGCTCAATATTTGAAATCAGTGAATACTTAGCAACCTGATCTAGGCCAGCACAATGTAATCTTGCATTCTCAAATATGAACAACTATATGAATTTTATGAAACCTGTCCTTGCTTTTTGCTTTTTGTCCAGCATCCCCCTTTCGGTGTTACATGCAGCTGAGCCGAACACAACAAAACAACTCAGTATACAAAAAAGTACAGCACTTCCTGCCCATCTGACCACCCGGATCCAATGGAACAAGTTTCCCAAGCCCCAGTATAAAAACGAAGATTTAAAAGAACAAAATCGTGCCGCAATCGTGCGTATTGTGACAGATGAAGAAGGACAGATCAGCAAGGCCACCGTGCAGGAAAGCACAGGGCTCACACAATTGGATCAGCTATTAGTCAATGCCGTTATGCAAGCTGAGGTTAAACCTTATCTGCAAGATGGCATCGCTTTACCTATCGTTGGCTATCAGACCTTTAGCCTGAATTTACAGAATGAGGACAATGCTGCACTCCCTGCCGTTTGTAACACCCCTTTTATGTCTCGCAATTGGCAGGCACAACAAGATAAAAAAAACCGGACTTTTGTATATCTGACTCAACCACAGAATTTACAAATTCAACGCAGCCTGCTTGAAAAAAAGCCGCGTCTGGTTAAATTCAGCTTCAAGGTGAATGATCAAGGATACATCCGCAAAGTCAAACTGGATAAGCGTTCAGGCGATGTGCAGCTGGACCAACAGATTATCCAGTCACTCCAACAGCAGCAAGTACAGGTTGCTCGCAAATTCTGGATCTATCGTCCCTCTACCCTGAAAGACCAAATCACATTTAACCTGCAAAACTGTCAGGCTGAAAAATAATTTGTTCTAAACCTAATGCTCTTCCAGCGGATTGCTGGATGAGCTGAATCTTAGCTCACTTGAATAGATAGAGCTTTCTGAATGGCGGGACGTGCGATTAAACGCTCCACATATTCTTGTACATAAGGATAGTCTTCCAGTTGGATACTTTGCCATTCATGCCGCAGAATCCACGGTAAAATTGCCATATCGGCAATCGAATATTCGCCCGCCACAAATTTCTGTCCAATCAACTGTTTGTTCAGTACCGCATAAAGGCGCTTGCTTTCGTTAACATAGCGTTCAATCGCATAAGGAATCTTCTCAGGCGCATAACGGCTGAAATGATGGTTTTGTCCGAGCATCGGACCAAAGTTACCCATCTGCCACATCAACCATTGCTCGACCTCGACCCGTTCCTGCTCATCTTCAGGATAAAATAGCCCGGTTTTCCGGCCAAGATATTGCAGTATTGCTCCAGATTCAAAAACTGAAATCGGTTCACCACGGGGACCCTCCTGATCAACAATCGCAGGGATTTTATTATTGGGAGAGATGTTTAAAAAATCTGGCTGAAACTGGTCATTTTCCTGAATATTGATGGGGAAAATTTGATAGTTGAGTTTCATTTCTTCCAGGGCAATGGTGATTTTATGGCCATTGGGGGTGCCCCAATAATATAAATCGATCATGTAGATTCCTTATCACACCGTATTTTTTAATATGCATTGATTGTTCTGTGAGATTTTATACCATGAATCAGTATGGCTTCGCAGTGCTTTCCCCATTGATTTTTTTAGAATTCAGTGCAACTTAAATATTAATAATTGATATAAAAATCATATATTTACAATAAAGAACAAATTACAACATCCAGCCTATTGAAAATTTTCCCGCATATTGAATAGTAGAGATTAGGTTCAGTTGTCATTCAGAGAACCGCTCATCAAGGTGACCGTGAAACCTTACCTTAAACCTTCCTTGTTGTTGACTCTAGGCTGAACATTGATCAGGAGGTCATATCAATGAATAACACCCATTTACCCCCACTGTTTCGACGCAGTTTAGGCTTTGACCGCATTAATGATTTTTTTGACTCGATCATGCAAAGCGACAATGCCCATTACCCTCCCTACAATATTGAAAAAATTGGAGAAAATGACTATCGCATCAGTGTCTCTGCTGCTGGTTTTTCGCCGGAAGATCTCGAAATCAATCTCGATAATCAAGTGTTAACAGTCAGTGGAAAAGTTAAAAATGAAAGCAGCGATAAGACTGCAGAATATCTCTATAAAGGCATCTCTAACCGTTCGTTTCAGTTATCTTTACGTCTAGATCCCCATATGGAAGTTGAAGATGCCGATTATGAACATGGCTTGCTCAAAATCCAGTTAAAACGTGTGGTTCCTGAAGGTCAAAAATCCCGACAGATTCCGATTGGTCGTAAAATTGAAATTGATACTTCCGAGAATCATGATGAGGCACCACAGGGCCAGTAGGCAATTAACCCACATAAAAAAAGCACTGCAAATGCAGTGCTTTTTTTAATGAGAACGTTACTTTTTCTTTTTCGGTCCAAGCAACATGCCCATCTGACGACCTTCCATTTTTGGTGCCTGTTCAACTACACCAATTTCAGCGACATCCGCTTCAATTTTTTGTAATTGAGCAAGACCTAGCTGTTGGTGCGCCATTTCACGACCACGGAAGCGTAAGGTAATTTTCACCTTGTTACCTTCTTCAAGGAAACGAATAATGGCACGCAACTTCACCTGATAATCGCCTACATCCGTTGCCGGACGTAATTTGATTTCCTTGACTTGCACCTGATGTTGCTTTTTCTTGGCATCTTTTTGCTTTTGCTTTAGGTCAAACAAATGCTTGTTGTAATCCATGATCTTACAAACAGGTGGCTCGGCATTTGCCACGATCTCAACAAGGTCAAGATCGGCATCTTCTGCAGCACGCAACGCTTCCGCTAAAGAAACGATCCCTTTTTGTTCGCCATCCTCAGCAACGAGGCGTACTTCTTTTGCACGGATCTCGTCGTTAATCGCAGGACGGTTACTCTTAACACCTTGTTGCTGGTTACGGTCAGGCTGTTTAATCTTTCTTACTCCACAATGTACCGGCCGCGTTCGGCTACGGCGACTTTCACTAGGTCAACGAATGCTTCAATTGACATAGTACCTAAATTTTTTCCTGAGCGAGTACGGACATTCACGGTGCCCTCCTCAACTTCACGGTCTCCAAGTACCAATAGGTAAGGAATTCGCTCGAGTGTACGTTCACGAATCTTAAAGCCGATTTTCTCATTTCTCAAGTCAGAAATAGCGCGAATGCCATTTTCTTTGAGTTTAGCGACCACCTGTTCACAGGCTACACCTTGAGCATCAGTAATATTCATGACACAAGCCTGTACTGGCGCCAACCATGGCGGCATAAAGCCTGCGTAGTGTTCAATAAGTATACCAATAAAACGCTCAAAACTGCCAAGAATTGCACGGTGCAACATGACTGGTTGATCACGGTCATTGTCTTCAGTCACATAAGAAGCATCCAAGCGTACAGGCAGGTTGAAGTCACATTGGATGGTACCGCACTGCCATACACGGCCCAAGCAGTCTTTCAATGAGAATTCAATTTTAGGACCATAGAATGCACCTTCACCTGGTTGCAGCTCCCATTCTAGATCGGCAGCATCCAAAGCATCCGCTAAAGATTTTTCCGCCAAGTCCCAAAGTGCATCATCACCCACACGTTTTTCCGGACGTGTCGAGAGTTTCATTTGCACATCTTCAAAACCAAAGTCTTTATAAACGTCCAAAGTTAACTTGATGAAGTCTGCCACTTCCTGACCAATCTGTTCTTTGGTACAGAAGATATGCGCGTCATCTTGGGTAAAGCCACGTACACGCATGATCCCGTGTAATGAACCTGATGGTTCGTTACGGTGACATGAACCAAACTCGGCTAAACGGATTGGCAAGTCACGGTAAGATTTTAAGCCTTGGTTAAATACCTGAACGTGACATGGGCAGTTCATCGGTTTTACCGCATAGTTACGGCTCTCTGAATGCGTGGTAAACATGTTTTCTGCATAGTTGGCCGCATGACCTGATTTTTCCCAAAGAGAGAAATCCACGATCTGTGGCGTTTTGATCTCTTGGTAACCATTGTCCTGCTGCACTTTACGCATGTACTGCTCAAGTACCTGATAAATCGTCCAGCCATTGGCATGCCAGAACACCATGCCCGGCGCTTCTTCCTGCATATGGAACAGATCAAGTGCCTTACCGATTTTACGATGGTCGCGTTTTTCCGCTTCTTCAATGCGTTTGATGTAGGCAGCCAGCTGTTTCTTGTCTGCCCAAGCTGTACCGTAGATCCGTTGCAATTGTTCGTTTTTCGCATCACCGCGCCAGTAAGCGCCAGAAATTTTGGTGAGCTTGAACGATTTTAAAAATTTGGTATTCGGTACGTGCGGACCGCGGCACATATCCAAATAGTCTTGATGATAGTACAAGCCCATTTGGGTTTCATTTGGCATGTCTGCGATCAAGCGTAATTTATATTCTTCACCACGCGCCGTGAATTCTGCAATTACTTCGTCACGTGGCGTCATTTTTTTGATGACATCATAATCTTGATCAATGAGCTTTTTCATGCGCTCTTCAATCGCAGCCATATCATCTAGCGTGAAAGGACGTGGCATCCAGATATCATAGTAGAACCCTTCCTCAATAACTGGGCCAATCACCATTTTTGCTTCTGGGAACAGTTGCTTTACTGCATGGCCAACCAAGTGTGCACAAGAGTGGCGAATAATTTCGACACCTTCGTCATCTTTAGGGGTAATGATTTGCAGGGTAGCATCTTCAGTGATCAAGTCACATGCATCAACCAAACGGTCATTCACACGGCCAGCGACCGTATTTTTAGCAAGACCTGGACCAATGCTTTGAGCAACGTCCATCACAGATACAGCATGATCAAATTGTTTTTGATCGCCATTTGGCAAAGTGATAATTGGCATAAGAAAATCCTTAAGGAGTGATGCCCCGTACCATGGAGCATGTCACCGCGAGATTATGATCGAGGAGAACCTCAAAAGATAAAAACGGTGGATAGAGAACATATCAATTAGAATTTTACACAGGTTAACAGGGGGATGAAACTCTTTGACTATGAAAAAGCCAAGAAACCTAAAACTTAAACTTTGACAAGCAACTTGACTGAACTGACGGGTCGCCGCTCATTTTAGGTATCAAAAAATCAAAAAAAGATATTAACCATATAATTTTTAAAATTTTTATAAATTTACCAGTTACAAAAATAATATCGAACCTAAGACTAAAGCCTAAATGCTCTTATCCCGACGAATGAATATCTTTTAGCCAAGGGTAATAAATAATAATGAACATGGAGTAAATAAAAATGGTGAGTGCTTACGACGAATTACCGCGTACACCGGCAAATTTTGTGACTTTATCGCCTTTGCGCTATTTGGAACGTGCAGCATACATCTATCCAAATCAAGCTGCGATTATTCATGGTCAACGCGTGATTAGCTGGCGTGAAAAATACCAACGCTGCCGTCAGTTTGCTCATCAATTACATAAAATGGGAATCGGCCGTAATGACACCGTATCCGTACTGTTGCCAAACATTCCCGCAATGCTTGAGGCACATTTTGCCGTTCCAATGATTGGGGCGGTACTCAATACCCTCAACACCCGTCTCGATGCCAAAACACTGGCATTTATGCTGAACCATGCAGAAAGCAAAGTCTTGCTGGTTGATCCTGAATTTTCAGTGTTAGCACAAGAAGCCCTATCGATGGTCGATCACAAGATTTTTGTGATTGATGTCAATGACCATGAATATAACGATGGCTTGACTCCGCCAATTGGGCAAATTGAATATGAAAGCTGGCTGGCCGAAGGAGACATCGAATTCGAATGGCACTTACCAGCAGATGAATGGGATGCGATTAGCCTGAACTATACTTCTGGAACCACAGGCAATCCGAAAGGTGTGGTCTACCATCATCGGGGAGCCTATATCAATGCAGCGAGCAATATCATTGCTTGTGGCATGATGCCACGGGCCACCTATTTATGGACACTTCCCCTGTTCCATTGTAATGGCTGGTGTTTTGCCTGGACCATCGCTGCCAATGGAGGCACCAATGTCTGCTTGCGCAAGGTGGATGCTGAACAGATTTTCAAATTGATTGCAGAACATAAAGTCGATTATTTCTGTGGTGCACCGATCGTGTTATCTATGTTGATCAACACCCCAGCTGAGAAAAAAACTGCATTTGATCACCGTGTTGAAGTGATGGTTGCTGGTGCAGCACCACCGGCTGCGATTATCGAAGGAATGCGCCATATTGGCATTAATGTCACGCATGTTTATGGTTTGACTGAAACCTATGGCCCATCTGCACTCTGTGCGTCTCAAGCAGGCTGGAGCGATCTGTCTATTCAGGAACAGGCGCAGCTACATTCACGCCAAGGGGTGCCTTACCCATTACAAGATGGCATGAAAGTTCTGGATCCAGAAACCATGCAACCTGTTCCTCACGATGGTAAAACCCTGGGGGAAATCATGTTCCGCGGCAACATCGTGATGAAAGGCTATCTCAAGAATCCGGAAGCTACGGCAGAAGCCTTTAAAGGTGGCTGGTTCCACACCGGCGATCTGGCCGTATGCCAACCGGATGGCTATGCCAAGATTACTGATCGTTCTAAAGACGTGATTATTTCAGGTGGAGAAAACATTTCCTCACTTGAAGTAGAAGAGGTGTTATACCAACATCCAGCTGTACTCACTGCTGCCGTGGTAGCAAAACCTGACCCGCGTTGGCAAGAAGTCCCTTGTGCCTTCATTGAACTCAAAACCGGTGTGTCTGCAACACCAGAAGAACTGATTGAACACTGCATGAAAGGTCTGGCACGTTTTAAAGTTCCGAAAGATATCATCATCACGGAGATTCCAAAAACGTCGACCGGAAAACTGCAAAAATTTGTCCTGCGGGAATGGGCTAAAGAACGTGCCAACCGCCAGTTTGCAGAAAGTATCGTTTCTTAAATCAAAATCTCAAATAAAAAGCGGGCGCTCAATGCTCGCTTTTTTTATGTTCAGACCAGCAGATCTGTCGCATCCAATACGTCGGTTTTTTAGTGGGTTTTAACCAATAAAAAACGGCCATGTTTGGCCGTTTTGATGGGATCGAATCTGGTACTTAGGTATTATCGGAAATCAAAGCGACCTGCTGCACATAGTTAAATAATTTCAGCTTAGATGCAGCCAGCTCTTCTTCTGGCAGCTCCTTGGTCATATCTCGGTGAATACGTAACAAATGCTGACGTAATGTATGACGTTCTGCAGCATTATAAATTTTGGCAAATTCATTAATTACTGGATCACCCTGAGCAATAATACGGTCTACCCAGCGCTGCAGTTGTGCGGTTTTTTTAGCGCCTTGCTGTGGTGTCAGGTACGACAAAATCACCGTTTCATCTTCGTTACGCAGCAATTTACCTACACGCTGAAATTGACGACGACGTGCTTCATGTGAGCTGATATTCTGCACTTCAATCAATGCATCAATCAGACGCTCATCGACCGGAAGTTTTTGAATCTGTTTGGGATTCAGCATTGCCAGCTGCTCCCCTAAAGCTGCCATACGTTGCACAGCTTTTTTTTGTTCCGTTTTACTGGCCCGCCCTTCTAAAATTTCGAAATCTTCATCAGTAAAACGTTTTGGACGACGCGCCACAGTTATTCAGCCTCATAAAATTTTGCTGCAAATAATGCTTGAATCTCAGCCAAAGCCTGCGCTTCATCCGATCCCTCAATCACAATTCGCAAAGTAGTTCCTTTGCCGGCCCCGAGCATAAGCAAGGACATGATATTTTTCGCATCAACTAATTTATCGCCCTTACCAATCTGGATGGTAGAACGAAACTTGGTGGTAACTTCAATCAGTTTGCCAGATGCGCGTGCATGTAAACCGAGTTTATTAATTACGTCAATCGTTGTGTCAATCATGACCAGTGCTTCATTTCTCTATGTAAGACCTGAATAGACCATTTTGCCTCAAGAGCCTTTTTGAGTCTATCCACAATATATACTGAACGATGCTGTCCACCCGTACAACCTACCGAAACCGTCATATAATGCCGGTGACCTTCAGCGAATGCCGGTAACCATTTATCCAGAAAGTGATAAATATCATGAAACATATCATTGGTCTGTGCACTGGCTTGTAAAAAATTGCGAACCGGTTCATCCAAACCGCTGTATTTGCGCAATTCTAAATCCCAGTGCGGATTCGGCAGATGGCGGACATCAAACACATAATCCGCATCCAATGGAATCCCGTGTTTATAACCAAATGACTGTAAGATCACAATCAGATTATCGGACTGTCCCAATCTGGACAACAAGGTATGCTTGAGATCATGCACACTCTTGCTAGTGGTATCGATATGCACAGTTGCACGCAACTGAATCGGCAGTAGTAGTGCCTTTTCCTCATGGATACATTGTGCCAGCGTGTTAAAACGACTGGTGAGCGGATGAGGCCGGCGCGATGCACTAAAGCGTGCAATCAACTCTTCATCCTTAGCAGTCAGATAGATAACATCAACCGAGCCATGCTTCTTGAGCTGTTCAAAGACATGATCGAATTCTTGCATATCCTGACGGGTACTGCGGACATCGACCCCTAGGGCAAGCTGTTCCAGATTATTCTCACGGTCCAGCTTATCAACAATTTCGGGAAGCAGGGCCAATGGCAAATTGTCGATACAGTAGTAGCCTAAATCTTCCAAGATCTGCAATGCAGAGGATTTTCCCGAGCCGGACTGTCCTGTAACAATCAAAATGCGCTTCATGGCCGCATATTCCTTTTTTAGTTTTAAGCAGGTTGTAATTTCACCTGCAAATTATCAATCAAGCGTGTCGTGCCCAATTTAGCAGCCACAAATAACACAAGATCTTGATTAAACTCATCAATCGGTTTTAAGTCTGGGGTACGTGCTTCTACATAGTCCACAACAAAGCCGGCTTCTGTCAACTGCTGTTTTATCGTTTCGAGCACTTCGGCTAAAGCCATACCTTGCTGCAGTTGTTGCTGTGCATTTTTCAAACTTTGATAGATGGTCGGAGCGATCTGGCGTTGCTCTGTAGTCAAATAGCCATTACGCGAACTCAAAGCCAAACCGTCTTCTGCGCGAGCAATCGGCACACCAATCACTTCCAGCGGCAAATTCAGATCACGCACCAATTGGCGAATTACAGCTAACTGCTGATAGTCTTTTTGGCCAAAAAAGGCAAATTTTGGCTGTACAATATTAAACAGTTTGGTCACCACAACCGCGACCCCATCAAAATGCCCCGGACGCGATTGACCACATAAATCATCCGTAATGCCGCTGACGCTGATGTTGGTCAGACGCGGCTGATTGCCATACATCTGCTCAACACTTGGGGCAAAAATAATATCGCAACCTACATCCGCTAACAGTTGACTGTCTTGCTCCAAGGTACGTGGATAGTTGGCAAAGTCTTCATTCGGTCCGAACTGGATGGGATTGACGAAAATGCTCACCACAACCACATCACAAATTTTACGTGCTTCACGGACCAGATTCAGATGACCTTCATGCAGGTTCCCCATGGTCGGCACAAAGCCAATAATTTTTCTAGCCGTACGAGCCGGATTAAGTGAAGCAATAAGTCCCTGAATGGTCGTTTCTGTTTTCATCTGTTACAGCTCAACTTGGAAAGTATGTTCTTTTGCGGGAAAACTCTGATCTTGTACCGCAGCATGGTAGGCTTTAAAAGCATCCAGAATGGCAGTTTCTCCCGCCTGTTCTTTCATAAAATTACGCACAAAACGTGCTACACGACCGAAAGTCAATCCCAGCATATCCTGTACGACCAGCACCTGACCGTCGGTGTCAGCACCTGCACCAATACCAATCACCGGCACTTGCGGGAACAGCTCGGCAATTTCTTTGCCCAACTGCGCGGGCACACATTCGAGCAACAGCAAGGCAGCACCCGCCTCCACTACAGCCTGACAGTCAGCAATCAGACGGTCTGCAGCTTCACGGGTACGCGCTTGCAACTTGTAGCCACCAAACATGTGAACCGATTGTGGTGTCAAACCCAAGTGCACACAGACAGGAATCCCATTGCGTGCTAGCACTTGAATGGACTCACTGAGCCAAGCACCACCTTCCATTTTGACCATTTGAGCACCGGCTTGCATGACTGTCTTGGCACTGTTCAGAGCATCTGTCAGCGTGGCATAACTCATAAAAGGCAGATCAGTCATGATAAAGGCATGCTGATTACCACGGCGTACGGCTGCCGTATGGTACGCCATGTCGGCAACAGTGACCGGGAGGGTAGAATCGAGTCCCTGTATTGACATCCCCAAAGAATCGCCAATTAAAATACTGTCAATTTGCGCAATTTCCATGGCTTTGGCCATGCTTGCATCATAGCAAGTCAAACAAGAAAATTTACGTCCTTCAGCTTTGAATTGTCTTAAGTCACTGAGACTAATCATGAAGATGTTCCTCTACAGGATTTCCTTCCAACATTGGAAATATTTTAGCAATCAGTCCAATCCTGCTCAGCAATCACCTGAAGTGTCGAGTGCTGAACGGGTGCCAAGTTTTGTAGTGTATGTCCTTGAATCTGAAGACCGGGGTTCAATTCAAGCAATGGGATGAGTACAAAATCCCGTTGTAAAATGCCAACATGCGGTACCGTTAGACGTTCATGCTGGATCTGCTCATCGCCATAAAGCAGCAAATCCAGATCCAAGGTGCGCTCACCCCAATGCCGCAGTCTAACCCGCCCCGCTTCCTGCTCAAAGCGCTGTAGCTGATCGAGCAGGTCAAGTGCTGGTAGCGTCGTATCCAGCTGCACAACAGCGTTGAAATAGTGGGGTTGATCTTGTGGCCCCATCGGCGGACTTTGGTAGAGTTTAGAGACCTGTACGGATCCTAAGGTGGCCAACTTGGCGACAGCTTCTGCAAGAATCTGGCGTGAATCCCCTAAGTTACTACCGAGTCCGATGTAGCTACGAATACTCATTGAGTCGGTCCAAAAATCACTTGGCTAAGATCACGCTGAACACGCTTACGTTTTAAAATTGGATGATCCGAACGGATGCCCGGTGCAACTTCAACCGACTGAGTAGGTTGGCGTTCAGAACGCTGCTGCTCATTTGCACGGGCTTTACGCGCACGACGGCTGCGTGGCTCAGGCTCATTCACCAATGGTTCCAATTCTACTGCTGCTGGCAGATCCGGAATTTCTTCGCTCGCTTTACGGCGTTTCTTGGCACGTTGGCGGTTATATTGAGCAATCGCCTGTTCTTTCTGGTCGCTGCTCATTTCCTGATAATTTTCCCACCATAGCCCCATGCCTTGAGTGGTCTCATCGCCAGATTTTTCGCGCAATAATAAAAAGTCAAATCCGGCACGGAAACGTGCATGGCCAGCCAGTGCTTCAATCTGTTGTGGCTTTGGATTGAGCAATCGGGTCTGCATTTCCCAGACTTCGCGAATAAAGGTTTCAGCAAAGCGCGGAATAACGGTTCGAGTCGCCTGGCGTTTGAGCACATCCAGACCCGCCTGGGCACGTGCTTCAGCAGGCACAATCCCTTTACTCAAATAGAAATCACAGCGTTCCAGGAAAGGTTGCCATAACAGCACTGCATAGAAAAATGCCGGGTTAATGGTTTTACCGATCTGGATACGTTGATCGGTATTTTTAGCTGCACGCTCGATAAACGGCGTAATATCAGGACGAATATCGGCAAAAAGTTGTTTCCAGATATCAAACTGGATCAGCATCGGCAAAACCCGATGCAAATGCCCCATCGTGAACAGTTTTTGTGACTCATCATAAAGGCGATGTGGCGACACATCACGTAATAACTGGGTCATTTCCGGGGTGAAAATTTTGAGAATTTCAGGGTCAATATCAAAATTCAATTTTGCTGCAAAACGCAATGTGCGCAGCATGCGTACTGGATCTTCTTCAAAACGAACCGTAGGATCACCCAGTAAACGCAAGGTTTTGTTTTCAATGTCCTCTACAGCATGACAAAAGTCCAGCACGATACCTTTACGTGGCTGATAGTACAGAGCATTGATCGAGAAATCGCGACGTGCAAAATCCTGTTCGATGCTTCCCCAGTTATTATCACGCAGAATCATGCCTGCAGCGCTGGTCATGGTCTTTTTCGGTGGTGCACGGAAAGTTGCCACTTCAATCAACTCTCGCCCAGAGTAGACATGGGCCAGCTCAAAACGACGTCCAATAATCCGGCAGCGGCGTCCAAACACCTCTTTGACCTGTGCCGGGGTTGCATTCGTCACAGCATCAAAATCCTTGGGATTAAGCCCAAGCATCATGTCACGGACACCTCCACCGACGATATAGGCTTCAAAGCCCGCTTTGGTGAGGGTATCAATCACATCTAAAATGGAAGAAGGTAATTGAGCGGTTGATAAACCACATTTTGACGCGCGCAAAGTTTGCAAAAGACGCTGTCTCCTACGTCTGGACGTAAAATTCAAGATGCCTAATCATATCTCTAACACAATCAAAGGGCAATTTGATTCTGGCTTCAATCCGTATTTGTTCATTAGGTGACTGCTGTTGCAGCTCTACCTATTTACAGGCTTAAACGGTCACGGTTTTTAGCCAATAATTTTGGCCCAATTCCCTTAATATTCTGCAACTCATCGACACTTTTAAAACCGCCATTTTTTTGCCGGTAATCCAAAATGGCTTGTGCTTTCTTCTCACCAATCCCGCTTAACTGCTGCAGCTGCTGCAAAGAGGCCTGATTCAGGCGAATTCTGTCATTGGAGCTGCTTTGCTGGGTCGGTCGAGCGAGGTAATGGTCCTGCAGCTGTTTTTGTTTTAAGCGTTCATCATGAGCCAACTGCTCAGCTTTCCATTTCAGATAAGATTGATCAAAGGATTGGGCGTATACGCATGTCCCCATCAAACTCCATCCAAAAAGAATTAGTAGGATGAGGCTAGCTGTGGGTGTTCCCCATAAGATTTGGTAATTTTTCATGTTCTGTCGCCTTTGTTTTTAATTGTTGTTTTGCTTGCTCCCAAAGCTGATCCATGTCTTCTAAGCTCATGTCCTCTAAATTTTGTTTTTGTTGTTGAGCCTGTACTTCCATCAATGCAAAGCGACTGCGGAATTTATGGATCGTTCCCAAGAGAGCCTGTTCACTCGACAAACCCAGTTTACGACCAATATTCACTAAAGAGAACAAACAATCACCAAATTCCTCTAGCATTTCATCGGAATTTCCTGTCTGCATAGCGTCACGCAACTCTGCCAGCTCTTCTTCCAGTTTGTGATAAGCCCCTTGGACATCAGGGAAATCAAAGCCGATTTTTGCCACATTTTTCTGAATCTGCTCGGCCTGAGAGAGTGCTGGTCCCGGCTTAATTTCATCCAGACGCGCACGCGGTTTGCCCTGTTTTTCTTGCTGTTTGATGCGTTTCCACAATGCTGCGACATCTTCAGCACTCAAATGAGCAAACTGTTCTGCCTGAAACACATGGGGATGACGGCGAATCAATTTCGTACTGATCGCCTCAACAACATCCTGAAAATTAAAGGCGCCCTGCTCCTGATACATTTGTGACTGGAACACCACCTGCAACAGGAGATCGCCCAACTCATCGCGCACATCATCGCTATTGCCAGAACGGACTGCGGCTTCTACTTCATAAGCTTCTTCAATGGCGTATTTGGTCAGACTCTCAGGCGTTTGTGCCTGATCCCATGGGCATTGTTCACGCAACTGCTGCATAATCTTTAATAACTTTTCCATGGAGTCCTCTTGTTCTTTATAGGCTTTAAAATGATCGGGATAGCGCCATCGATGATCTTTTGACAATCATCCCGTGATAAAAAAACCTGCCGCAGCAGGTTTTTTTTAGACTGAACTAATTCTAATTCCCTTGTACCAGGCGGCGGGCACTGATAATTCCGGGCTGCTGTTCTAAACGAGCCAACAAGCGTGACAACTGCGCCAAGCCTTTGACTTCAATCAGCAACTTCATATTGGCAATCCCATCCGCTTCAGAGATGGTATTCACCTGACGGATATTGATCTGGTCTGAGAAAATCACCTGAGTCAAATCTTTGAGCAGACCACGGCGGTCATAAGCCTCAATGACAATCTGCACACTCTGACCACGGGTCGGCTGCATTTCCCAATCCGCTTCGACTGCACGTTCTGGTTCCTGCCCGATCATACGCTGATAATCAGCACAGCCAATTTTATGGATGCTCACACCACGATTTAAGGTGATGTATCCCGCGATGGATTCGCCGTGCACCGGTTGGCAACATTGCGCGATATGCAGCTCAACATTGTCCAAACCATCAATCAGAATCCCATGCGCGGACAAGGTATGGCTCGCACGTGGATTCAACGTTGGCTTCAGCACCAGTTCAGGCTCATCCTGATCCAGATGCATATGGCGGTTCACCTGATTGATCAGAGAATGCAGGCTAATATCACCATTGACCAGTCCAATCAGGATATCCTCCCCCGTTTTCACATTGAAATGATTGCAATAATCACTCAAATCGATACTTTTCGGGTGAATGGCTAAACGGGACAATTCCTTGTTGAGAATTTCACGTCCGACTTCCAGATTCTTGCTGCGGTCCTGCTGGCGGAACCAGTGGCGCAACTTGTCACGTGCCCGTGCGGTCTTGATGTAACCCAGCGAGTTGACCAACCAGTCCCGGTTCGGCTCACGGTCTTTCTTGGTCAGGATCTCAACCTGTTCGCCAGTTTTCAGGGTATAGGTCAGCGGCACATAACGTTGGTTGACCCGTGCGGCATAGCATTTATTACCCACTTCGGTGTGCACATGGTAGGCAAAATCCAGAACGGTCGAGCCACGTGGCAACTCTTTAATGTCACCATCACGGCTAAACACATAGATTTTTTCAAAATCTTCGAACTCCTGAATCTGCTCGAAATTTTCGCCTTCCTCTTCAATCTTGTGGGCACTGGCCTCGTTGCGCTCCTGATAGTGCTCCAGCACTGCACGCAACGAATGCAAACGATGGTTAAAGGAGTGGTCGGTGTTCTTGGCACCTTCTTTATAGTTGAAGTGCGAACACACACCCAACTCGGCTTCTTCGTGCATTTCCTTGGTGCGGATCTGCACTTCCAGCGATTTGTTTTCCGCAATGACAGCAGTATGTAACGAGCGGTAGCCATTGGCTTTAGGATTGGTAATATAGTCATCAAATTGGTGCGGAATATGACGCCAGATCTGATGTACAATCCCCAGCGTGTGATAGCACTCGGGTACAGAATTGACCAATACGCGCACGGCACGAATGTCATACAGTTGATCAAAACTCAGGTTCTTGCTTTTCATTTTTCGATAAATCGAATAAATGTGTTTCACCCGTCCGGTGATTTCCGCCTCAATGCCATAATTGGCCAGCTCATTTTTCAGTTTATCAATGACAAACTGAATATATTGCTCGCGTTCCAGACGTTTTTCATTCAGCAAAGAAGCAATTTCTTTATAACGATCCGGTGCCAGATAACGGAATGCCAGATCTTCCAGCTCCCATTTCAACTGTGCGATGCCCAGACGGTGCGCTAACGGCGAATAAATCGTCAGAATTTCACGGGCCACACGTTCCTGACGTTCACGACTAGATTTGGCCAGTTCACGCAGGGCAAAAGTACGTTCTGCAAGCTTGATCAGGACGACACGAACGTCTTCTGTCACCGAAATCAGCATCTTATAAATGCCGGTTAAATGCTCACGCTGGTTATTATTAAAATGATCTTCGAGACGTTTATTTTTTTCGATCAGTTCAGAGAGTTTACCCATCGCCAGAGTGCCCTTGACCAGGTTATAAACCTGCTCACCAAACAGGGCTTTGACCTCTTCTAATGGGGTAATGCCTTCGCGCACACTGCGGTACAGCACAGCCGCGGACAAGGTGTCTTCATCGACATATAAATGTGCCAGAATATCGGCCATACCGATTCCGGTGGTAAAGGTGTTGTTACGATGACTGACGGTGGTTTCTAGCTCTTTTTTTAAGGTCAGTTGCGCCACTTTTTCTAAACGCTGTAGGGCTGCCCCTTCATAGATTACGCGCACTCGGTCTAACCAAGAAGCCAATCCCATCTGGGCTTCTGCGGCATGTTCTACAGTCGCGTCCTCAGACAGCTCAGTGAGTTGTCCAGGCAATTGTTCACGTACTGTGACCATACCATTCTCCTGTCAATTTAAAACTCATATTTTTAATCGTTTATCTCTTGGATTTTTTCGAATAAAGCAATCGATTCAACATGTCCGGTATGTGTAAACATATCCATGACCCCTGCTTTTTTTAACTGGTAACCATGCTGAACCAAAATCCCTGCATCTCGCGCTAGTGTAGCTGGATTACATGAAACATAGACGATTCTTGTGGCGGAAAATTGCGGAATATACTGCATTACTTGCTCCGCGCCTGAACGTGGCGGGTCAATCAATAATGCATCAAATCCCTGATTGGCCCAAGAATGATGCGAAAAGTCTTTTGTTAAATCTTGTGAATAGAAACTCACGTTCGACAACTGATTCTTTTGAGCATTTTCCTGACCTCGCTGTACCATGTCATCGCTGGCTTCAACTGCCACCACCTGACCGGTTTCTCCCACACAACGTGCAAGAGGCAAGGAGAAATTACCCAAACCACAAAACAGATCCAGCACCCGTTCGCCTTTTTTCAATTCAAGCAATTCACATGCCAGCTTCACCATTTGTGGATTCACTGTGGAATTGACTTGGGTAAAATCGAGCGGCGAGAAGCCAAATTCAATATCAAAGGCATCCAGACGGTAATGCAGACGCATCGCGGCTGTCGGATCATCTACACGATGCAGCGTTTCTGCAGCACCGGGCTGCAAATACAGTTGCCACTGCCTTTGTAACGTAAATTGTTTTAATTGGTTGACATCCGATGTCGACAATTTTTCAGTATGCCGCACTAGCAGTGCGACTTCACGATCTCCCATCGCCAATTCTATATGACCGATCGCCGCTTTGCCTTTAAGACTTTCGAGTAATAGCTTCAGCTCAGGAAGTGACTGACTCAGCACCGTATCGAGTACAGCACAATCCTGAATTGGCGTCAGCCGGTTGCTTTGCCGCTCACGAAACCCCATCAGCAACTGCTGTTTCTGCGGTAGATAGCGCACCCCGATACGTGCTCGACGGCGGTAATCTTCCCGGGTTGAACGCAAGGGAGCAAGCCAGGTTTCTGGGCAAATTCCGGCGAAATGTTGCAGGTGTGAAGCCAGAACCTGCTGTTTCAGCTGAATCTGCTCATCTGCCTGTAAATGCTGTAAATTACAGCCCCCACAGAGCGTAAAATGCGGACAAATTGGCTCAATACGCGTCGCTGCAGGCGCACTGAGCAGTTCAATGCAGTCAGCTTCTTCTAGGCGTTTGTTGACCTGGGTGATTTTGGCACGAACCGTTTCACCGGGTAATGCATAGCTGATAAAAACCTTCTTGCCCTGCTTGTCTGCCGGATGTTCAGGATGACTGCCATAATGTGCAATTCCGCGACCTTCATGAGAGAGTGACTCTACCTGAAAGGTATAAACGGAGGAAGGAAGCCGACGAGATGGGGCACGGTGTTTCAAAGCAATAACCTAATCCGGCAAAGAGGAAAGAAATGTTTGGGTAAACGGTGTGTGTGCTGCACTTTGCCGCCATAAGGACAAAAATTCAGCATGTTGCGGTTGCGTGGTTAAATACTGCCAGGTGGCTTGCAGCCAAGCCTGATGATCCTCACTCAGCAACTGTCCTTTCAGCAACAGCCACCGCAGATAAACCAGCCAGGTATTCAGCACATCCCCTTCACAATAAGAGGTTAATTGCTGCCATTGTTGCTGTCGAACATATTCCGGCACCTGATAACCTAAACCACGCTTGCCAGGAAAACCGAGCAGTTGTGCAATATCATCCAGTTTCTGGAAGTTACGCCCATTAAACATCGCCATCACATCCATCAGATCCACATGGCGCTGATGATAACGATTCTGGTAGTTATTATAGCGTTTTTGCGTATCAATTTCGCCCTGGTCAAACAGTGCAGGCGCTGACAGGCCATGATACATGGCACGGAACAGAATCACCGGCAAATCAAATTGCGAACCATTCCAGCTCACCAACACCGGATGACGCTTGTCAAAAATCGACAGGAACTTCCTGAGCAGTTCTGCTTCAGTATCGTGCTGCTGACTAAAAGAAAACAGCTTCATGCCGTTTTCATCAATCCACAGCCCGGAAATACAGACAATTTCATGCAGCGGAAGACGCTGAAAATCGGTTCCAGCTTCTTGGCGGCGCAATTTGATCAAGGCCTGTTCCAATGCCGGCTCAGGCAAATCCAGATCATGCAAATGCGCCCCGGCCTTAAGATCCGTCAGGGTTTCGATATCAAACACCAATACAGGGAAACGCATTTGCTCAGATTTCCTTTATTCTGGATCTTGAACCGAGAACAGACCGGTCGAAAGATAACGATCACCACGGTCACAGATAATGCAGACAATCACCGCATCCGGCTGTTCATGCGCAATTTTGAGCGAAGCCCAAACTGCGCCACCGGATGAAGTTCCCGCGCTGATGCCTTCTACCTTCGCCAATTTACGCATGGTCTTTTCCGCTTCGATTTGTGGAATATCAATAATGCGGTCAATGCGGCTACGATCAAAAATGGTCGGCAAATACGCTTCTGGCCAACGGCGGATTCCCGCAATACTTGAACCTTCCGATGGCTGTAAACCAACGATTTGAATATCGGGATTTTGTTCTTTTAGGTATTTTGACACACCCATAATGGTGCCTGTCGTACCCATCGAACTTACGAAGTGAGTAATTTTACCACCAGTTTGCTGCCAGATTTCAGGACCTGTAGTCAGATAATGCGCCTCAACATTGTCCGGATTACCAAACTGGTTTAACACTAGTCCTTGACCTTCGCTTTGCATTTTCGCAGCCAGGTCACGCGCACCTTCCATGCCCTGTTGCTGGGTCACTTCAATCAGCTCGGCACCATAGGCCAACATGGCATCTTTACGTTCCTGACTCATGTTGCTTGGCATGATGAGTTTCATTTTATAGCCACGCATCGCCGCTACCATGGCCAACGCAATCCCGGTATTTCCACTGGTTGCTTCGATCAAGGTGTCACCCGGTTTAATCTGACCACGCTTTTCCGCCTGCATGATCATATTATAGGCAGGTCGGTCTTTCACGGATCCGGCCGGGTTGTTTCCTTCTAATTTTGCCAGAACCGTGGCCTGGGTATCTGCTGCCAGTCGCTGTAAACGGACTAAAGGTGTTTTGCCAACATAATGGTCTAACAAAAATTCATCTGCGAGGAAATCAGGATGTGTATTACTCATTATATGCACCGATATCGAGGTGACCGGTATTGTATGAAAAAATGACTAAAGCTGCACACATTTCCCGGGCTTTATTTCAAAACTGCTTAAAGCATCATCAGTTGGCAACAAAGCATGTTAAGATGCGGCGCATAGGGATCCAATTGCTTTAACCATGTCAAATTTCGATAAGAAACTACTAAAGCGCCTGCACTTAAATCATGCCTATGGACAGCTGATTGCCTTGATTTTTGTGCCCATTATGATTCTGGCCGCCGTCGGGACGGAACTGGTGCTGAGCGAGACGTCTAATGCCGCACGTTCCCAGCAGCGGCAAACGGCGCTGGTCATTTTGACCCGCTATCAGGCCACGGCAACTCAGTTGCTCAACATGCTGGATAGCCAACCCGAGCGCCGCCGTGATGCTGAAATCGCATTACAAAATATGTTGCACGAACAGTTCCTGTCACGTGCCGCCATTATCGATCAGCATGGAAAGAACCGGGTCAGTGTCGGATTACAAACTCAACGCTTATGGCCACTATTTAAACAGGATGCAACTTTTTTCGGTCCGATAGTTTCACATGGCAACCATGTTTACGGCATCCGCATCAACAATAAAATTCCGCATCCAGCCTGGCTGGTGATTGAGCTGGACAACCAGCCCCTGACTATCTCACATTATCGAATTTTGATTGTCCTGATCGCGACCGGTCTGATTACCCTACTGTTGTTACTGCTGTGTCTGAATTTTTACTCACGGCGCTGGATTGCCCCGATGTACGAAATTCGAATGCAGTTACAGCGGGTCAATGCCGACACCTTGGATCAGCACATGGTGATTAACAGTACCGGTGAGTTACGCCTGCTGCAGCGTGATATTGCCAATCTGGTTAAACGCCTGCATTACAGTTTTCTGGAACTGAAAGAACATACCGAACAGACTGAAGATGACCTGCGTCGCACCCTCGACACCTTGGAAGTGCAAAACATTACCTATCGTCAGGCACGGGATCAGGCGATTTCAGCCAACCAGTCCAAATCGGTTTTTCTGGCCAATATCAGCCATGAATTGCGGACACCACTAAACAGTATTGATGGCTTCATCCATCTGATGCTACGCCAGGGTAACCTCAGCAATGAACAGAAACTCTACCTGCAAACCATTCGCAAATCCTCAGCACATCTGTTGGCTCTGATCAATGACGTCCTAGACTTTTCAAAGATTGATGCTGGCAAACTGGAACTGGAAACTGCACCATTTGACCTGGAAGAAGCCATTTTTGATGTGATGGACATGCTGTCACCGCTGGCAGCACAAAAACATATCAATATGGCATTCTATTATGCCGATGATGTCCCACAAGAAGTTATTGGTGATGCCTTACGTTTCAAGCAGATTTTAACCAACCTGATTTCCAATGCCATCAAGTTCACCCCGGATGGTGAAATTATTGTGCGTGCGCGGATGGAACATGATGATATCGGACAATGCCTACTACACTTTAGTGTGCAGGACAGCGGTATCGGTTTAAGCGGAACAGATCGCAAGAAACTGTTTGAATCCTTCTCGCAAGGAGATGCGTCTGTAACGCGTCAGTTTGGCGGTACCGGCTTAGGCCTCGCGATTTCAAAACAACTGGTGCAGTTGATGCAGGGGCAGATTGGTTTTGAAGACAATCAGGAACGTGCGCCAACGGCCAAAGGCTCAACCTTCTGGTTTACCGCCCGGTTTGCAGTAGATGAAGATCACGGCATCGAGCATCCAAGCTTTGCCGAATTAAAAGTGATTTCTTATCTGGCCCATCCGGCAACGGCGAATATTTTGCGGCATTATTTGGAAGATTATCAGGTACAGCATATTGAAAGTGCATCTATTCTCGACCTATTCAGCCGTCTCAACCAGCTCCCGCAACAGGTTGAAAATACCTGGTTGATTGTTGACCACAGTGGTGACAGTGAGGCTCTGCTGCGTGAAATTCGTCACCGTTATACGGGCAATCTGGCGGTATATGGCTACCAGATGGAATTGTCTCCGACTATGCTGAATGATTACCGTGCACGTGCACTGTATCAGCCACTGAGCCGTCATGCGCTGATTCAGTTACTCGGCAATGAACCGGTCTTCGATGAACTTCAGCAAAAGGCCTTTGATGGTCAGGGCTTACACATTCTGGCCGTCGACGACCATTTGCCCAACCTGATTGTCTTGGAAGCTTTGCTGGGTGAACTGAATGTCACCACCAGCAAGGCACAAAGTGGCCAAGAAGCCTTGGCGCTGATTGAACAGCGTCTAAAACGTGGTGAAGCAGCATTCGATCTGATCTTTATGGACATCCAAATGCCGGTCATGTCGGGTATAGATACCACCCGCGCCATCCGTTCACTCGAATCGACGCTGGAAAATGTCCGTCATCCGATTATTGCCTTAACCGCCCATGCGCTGGCTGATGAAAAACAGAAATTACTAAAAGTCGGTATGGACGATTACGTGACCAAGCCAATCCAGATTGAACAGATTATTCAGATTCTGACCGAATGGACACATAACAGTTTTAATCAGCAGCAAAAAAATAATGATCATGCTGTGATGATTGCCGCGCTCGACCCCGACATTCTGGATTGGCAGCAGTCGGTACAGCTGGCGGCCAACAAGGAAGAGTTGGCACTGGATCTGCTCAAAATGCTGATTGACAGCTTCGCCACGGAACTGACGGAAATGCAGCAATTGATCGAACTGGAAGATTTTCCTCAACTTGAACACGTCCTGCATCGCTTATATGGCGCAACACGTTATGTTGGAACGCCAAAATTACAACGGATCAGTGGGGAGTTTGAGCAGTTTATTTCTACCTTACGCAAAGAACGCCGCCGTGCCGATGAGGCCTTTATTCAAGAAACCCTGCGTCGTCTGGACGACCTGCAACTGGTCATTCAACAAGTCACCGAAGCTGCCCAGCACCTGCTTTCCAAACAGGACGCCTAAGACCACGACTCGACTAAAGTCAGGTGAGTCACACATTTATCGTGACTCGCCTGTCATGTATGCTGTTCTTGCTCATGCTATGCTCAGGCCTGAGAAGAATAAGAGTCGCGTCCCATGGCATTATTAAGAATTGAACAGCACAACGGCATTGCGACGGTTTATCTGAACCGACCGGAAAAACGCAATGCTATGAGTTTCGCCCTGTTGCAGGAATTGATCCAGACCGCCCAACAATTAAAAAAAGACCGCCACTTACGCTGTGTCATCCTCACCGGTGAAAGCCAGGTTTTTAGCGCGGGGATCGACCTGAGCGATCTGAATCATCCGAAAAATCGTGCTTATGCCGCATGGGAATTATTAAAACCCGGCACTAGCCTCTTTCAAAAAGCCTGTCTGATCTGGCAGGAACTTCCCGTACCGGTGATCGCCGCCTTGGAAGGCTTCTGTTTTGGTGCAGGCATGCAGTTGGCGTTGGCTGCAGATTTACGGATTGCCCATCCCCACACCCAAATGTCGATCATGGAAAGCCGCTGGGGACTGGTGCCCGACATGGGATTGACGCGTTCGCTGCAAAGCCTGATCGGCATTGACCAGGCCAAAGAACTGACATTTACCGGACGTACATTTAACGCAGAATATGCTCACAGCATTGGCTTGGTCAGCCATCTGGACACAGCACCCTTAAACCGTGCCTATCTGCTGGCAGAAGAAATTGCCCAACGTTCGCCCGATGCAATTGTGGCGGCCAAGCAGGTATTGAATGCCATGCTGTTGCAACCACAACGTGCCCTACGCCTAGAAAAAATTTGGCAGTTCAAATTGTTGCTGGGAAAAAACAGCCGTCGAGCCAGACAAAAAGACCGTCAATCCGACCTGACATTTTTTCCACGCCAATATTCATAAGAGAGGCCATATGATTTTCGATCGTCATACCAAAATCGCATTTTTAGGACTTGGCTTGATGGGAAGCCGCATGGCCAGCCGTCTCGTACAAGCAGGATTTCAGGTGGGCGTGTGGAATCGCACGGCTTCCGCCTGTGATCCACTGGTCAATATGGGGGCGGAAGCCATTGACCTGTCCAATATTGGCAAATATCAGGTGATTTTACTTTGTCTGGCAGATGATCACGCTGTTGAATCTGTTTACCAGCACATGCAACCTCACCTCAAACGCAATCAGGTGATTGTGGATTTCTCCAGCTTATCTGTGGAAAAAACCAAACAACTGGCACAAGCCGCCCATCAACAACACGTCACCTGGATTGACTCACCCGTTTCGGGTGGCACGGCAGGTGCAGAACAAGGGACGCTGGTGATTTTCGCCGGCGGTCATGCAGCTACAATCGACAATTTAAGCCTGATTTATAATGTCCTGTCACAACGTGTGACCCGTATGGGCGACAGCGGGACAGGACAGGCGACCAAAATCTGCAACCAGTTGATCGTCGCAGCTAACAGTACCCTGATTGCTGAAGCGGTGGCACTGGCTGATCAAGCTGGCGTGGATACCCGCCTGCTTGCTCCGGCCTTGGCTGGTGGTTTTGCCGATTCCAAACCTTTCCAGATTCTGGCACCTCGTATGGCGACCCATACCTTTGAGCCAGTTCAATGGAAGGTACAAACTTTATCGAAAGATCTGAACAATGCAGTTCGTCTGGCGCAAAGTTATCAGTTGTCGATTCCAGTCGCACAGCGTGCATTGCAGCAGCTACAGGCCCATCAAGACAGCGGCAACGGTCAAAAAGACCTCGCCAGCATCATTGAATACATCGAACAATAAACTCACCCTCACAATGGAGCGCGACACATGAGTAAACTGGCAGTCAACTTGTCCATGATCTTTACTGAAGTTCCCCTCATTCAGCGTTTTCAGCAAGCGCATGAGCACGGTTTCAGACATGTAGAAATCCAGTTTCCTTATGAGTTAAGCATTGAAGAGATCCAGGTTCAGTTGATTCGTTATGACCTGAGCCTATGCCTAATCAATGCACCTGCCGGGGACTTGATGCAGGGGGGTAACGGACTGGCTGGTGTCTCAGGGCAAGAAGCTGCATTTTATCAGGCCGTTGAGAAAGCGATTGCTTATGCCAGTGCACTCAAGGTCCCGAATGTGAATATTCTCGCCGGCAAGCAGCCACTCGATGCCGACCTGCTCCCTTGCCTCAATACCTTAGCCAAAAATCTCAAGCTAGCGACCCATATGCTCAGCGATGTTGGAATTCAGCCGGTCTTTGAAATGATCAACGGCACTGATATGCCCCGTTTTCTGGTACAGAATATTGCCCAGGCACAAGAAATGCTCGAGGCTGTTAATCATCCGGCGTTAAAAATGCAATATGACTGCTACCATATGGCCATGATGGGAGAGGATGTGTTAGCAGGATTACAGGAAAACATCGAACAGATTGGACATATCCAGTTTGCTGACTGCCCAGGTCGCCATGAACCAGACACCGCACAAATCGACTTCGCAACAATTTTTAACTGGCTCAAGCAAAGCAATTATCAAGGTTATATCGCAGCAGAGTATCGTCCACAAGCACACTCCAGTCATTCTTTCGCCTGGAAACAGAAATATTTTGCCGATCATTTACAATTTTAATGTCGGTGCTTGATTTGAAATTTAAGGGTAAAGACGCTATATTAGATCATGAGTTATTGTCAGGAAATTACCACCTTTATGAATTTAGAACCATCGCCCAGCGCTTCTAATTCTTACGATCTCGCCATGAATGCCCAAAATCAACACGTTCAAGCTTGCCTCAATGTCGTGCGTGAAGCTTTAGTTGATGTAAAAGCCAAAGATATTATCGAACTTGATGTCAGCAATATCAGCAATGTTGCCGATGCGATTGTAATCGCCAGCGGTACCTCTACCCGTCACGTCAAAGCACTTGCCGACAATGTAGCTGAAGAAGCACGCAAAGCCGGTTTCCGCCCGATTGGCGTAGAAGGCGAACGTGATGCTGAATGGATCCTCATCGATCTCGGTTTCGTTGTCGTTCATGTCATGTTGCCAACAGCACGTAAATTTTACGATCTTGAAAGCTTGTGGCGTGTCGCCCCGGAATCCGTGACTTAAGGACCCGACACACTTCAAATGAATAGAAAAGCGACCATCAGGTCGCTTTCTGTTTTTTAAGGTCTCGCTACAACAGCTGGTGCAGGTCAACATCGGGAAAGGTATTTTTCACCTGCAACCTAGTGCGTGCATATATCTGGTCAGCCTTGGCAGGTCCATAAAACTCACAATAGACTTCATATAACGCCGTAATCACTTTGGCATAACTGCTTAACGGCACAAACTCCAGAAAATCTAGCGCATCCACTCGCTGTAACGGATCAACCGAGAGCTTGAGTAAGCGCAGCTGGGCTTTCACTTCAGCATCAAATTCTGCACGATCCACATCAGTGACAGTGTGCACCACCTGCTGGATAAACTGGATAAAAGCATCTGTCAGATAACCGGAAACCAAGGTTTCGTGTTTCGTTTGCCCTTGCTCAGCTGGAGACTTTCCTTGAAGACGTACCTGTTTTTCCACTTCTGCAATTTCAAACAGCAGCTCCCGCAGCATTTCTTTACGCTGCTGTTTTAAGAGGTCCGTCGTACAAATGTCTTGCAAAAAACGGTTCAGCACAAAGGATGGCTGATTGCCATAGCACTGTTCCCAATATTGTACGATCTGCTCCAGAACACTGCCCTGCACAAAACGGCTCAGGCCTTTGGCAATCGCCTGCTTCTTTTGTGCAACCGATAAAACGTCTACAGACATCTTGACCTCCTTAATGTCGTGTTGTCATATCGTCGGTTTCAAAGGTCACGTCACGCTGAAATTCCGGATAGCACAGCTCGGCATGCTCGGTATAGTCTAGACCACGTTGTTCATGCTGTTTACTGACCCGCAATCCACCGAGCACTTTATCAAGAATCTTGAATACGATGAATGCCACCCCAAATCCCCAAACAAAGGCCGCGCCCACACCTAACACCTGCACACCAATAATTCCAGGATTAAACATCTGCTTCTCAAAGAAGATCCCGGCAGCCAGTGTTCCCCACACACCACAAAAGCCATGAACCGCTACAGCATCCACCACATCATCAATCTGAAATTTCTCTAAAATGGTGGGCAATATACTTACCAGCAGCCCCGCCACCAACCCAGTCACAATCGCGAACAAAGGTGTCATGGTGGCACAGCCAGCTGTCACTGCAACCAAACCACCCAGTGAGGCATTAATACTCGAACGCATCAACATGGCTTTGCCACGCAATAATGCCCAGAACATATATGCTGTTGCTGCTGCACAGGCCGCCAAATGGGTGTTTAATGCAATCCGGCCAATACTGACATCTGCACGCACAGTAGATGCTGCATTAAAACCAAACCAGGCCAACCATAAAATGAATCCCCCCAAAGCTACCAATGGCAGATTATGCCCTGCCAAATAATGGCTTTGACCATGTCGACCAAAACGCCCGAGACGCGGTCCCAAGACCATAATGCCTGCCAGCGCTACCCAACCACCGATTGAATGCACTACGGTTGAACCGGCAAAATCGATAAAACCTAAGGCTTTCAACCAGCCTTCGCCGCCAAACAAGCTGCCCCATGCCCAGCTGCCAAATATCGGGTAAATCAAGCCACTGACTATAATGGCACTGACCACATAGGCTACAAAATGAATCCGCTCTGCCATCGCCCCACTAGCAATCGTGGTGGCTGTAGCAGCAAACATCATTTGAAAGAACAACAAATTCCAGTGCCAGTCATCCAGCTGATTCGGTGCAAAATGGCTCATGCCCAGCCAACCAGTCTGATTCAGACCAAACATCAGGCCAAAACCGAACAACCAGAAAATCAACCCACCCAAGCAGGCATCCATATAGTTCTTCATCAATACATTGACGGTATTCTTACTGCGTACCGAGCCGCTTTCAACTAAGGCAAACCCGGCTTGCATAAAAAACACCAAGATACCGCCCACCACCACCCAGACACTATCCAGTGACAAGCGGATTTCCTGAATATTGGCTGCTGGTGTTAGATTTCCTTCAGCCCATACTGGACGGACCACCCCAAATAAAAACAACATGAGATAAATTATTTTTTTCATATAGCACCCCTAAGCTTAATTAGGGAAATGCAAGTAAAATGCCAACTTATTAAAATATCATCAGAATATTGCTAAATCCCTCTCTCAAAAACCAATCAAATGAGCGCAATAAAAAACCACCCGAAGGTGGTTTTAGATCAGCTCGAACAATCTTAGTGCCCAGTTCCATTAATGGCTTTGGTCATATCTTCCACCACTTTTTTGGCATCACCAAAAACCATCATGGTTTTATCATGGTAGAACAAATCATTGTCCAGACCCGCATAACCGGTTGCCATCGAACGCTTGATCACCATAATCGTGCGTGCTTTATGTGCTTCCAGAATCGGCATGCCATAAATTGGTGAACTTGGATCATCTTTGGCAGCCGGATTCACCACATCATTCGCCCCAATCACCAAGACAACATCGGTTGCCGGGAAGTCTGAGTTGATCTCATCCATCTCCAGAATGTCTTCATACGGTACATCCGCTTCTGCCAACAGCACGTTCATATGACCTGGCATACGACCAGCCACCGGGTGGATAGCAAAGCGTACAGTCACACCCTGCTCTTTTAGCAAGTTGGCCAACTCTTTCACGGCATTTTGTGCACGACCTTGTGCCATACCATAACCTGGCACAATAACGACACTGTCCGCATTCGACATCAGAAAACCTGCATCATCTGCTGAACCGGAACGATAGTTACGTTGTACCTGCGCACCTGCTGCAGCCACAGGTGCAGCAGCACCCATGGTGCCACCAAACAATACGTTGATAATGGAACGGTTCATCGCCTTACACATAATGTAAGACAAAATCGCACCCGAGGAACCGACCAAGGAACCTGCAACGATCAGCATGTTGTTTTCTAGAGTGAAACCGATTCCTGCGGCAGCCCAACCCGAAAATGAGTTCAGTAAAGACACCACCACCGGCATATCACCACCACCCACCGGTGCAATCCAAACCCAACCAAAAGCTAATGCCAGTGCGGTCATGGCCCAGAATGCAGTCATATTGCCTGTAGTAAAGAAGTAGAAACCACACGCCAGCATGGCAATAAAAATCGTTGCCTGCACAGGTTTAACCCAGGCACCCGCAATGGTTTTTGCCCATTTTTTAGCCGCCAGTTTACCGTAGGCAAACACAGAAGCCGTAAAGGTAATCGCACCAACAAAACAGCCCACAAAGAGTTCAAACAAATGCACTTTGCTCATATGTGCAGCTTCAACCCCTGCAGCAGTCAATGCTTGTGGATTCTGTGCAAATAGAGTCGTGAGCTGATTGTTATGCAGGATTGCGGCAATCGCAATCAAGACGGCTGCCAAACCGACCAGAGAGTGCATCAGTGCCACAGTTTCCGGCATTTGTGTCATCGGGACGGTACGTGCACGTGTAACCCCCACCACAGCACCGAGCACCATTGCACCAACAATCATCCAGATCACCGGATGATTCGCGACAAAAAAGGTCGTCAGGACAGCAATCGCCATCGCGATCATGCCATAACGGTTACCCGCAATCGCGGTTTTAGGCCCCGACAGTCCACGTAGCGTCAAAATAAACAGGACTGCACCAATCAGGTAGAACCAATCCGCGTTCGCTCGAATAAATTCCATTGTGTCGTCCTCTTATTTCTTCTGCTTTGGCTTGAACATTTCAAGCATGCGGGCAGTCACTGCGAAACCACCAAAAATATTAATGCTCGCCAGGAACACCGCAATCGCGCCTAAAACGCTGACAACATTGACACTCTGAAACTGCACATTGGCATCCATACCCAATACAGGCAGACCGACGGTCTGGATCATGGCTCCTACAATGATGATCGAGGAAAGTGCATTAGTGACAGCCATCAACGGCGTATGTAACGCAGGCGTCACTCCCCAAACCACGTAATACCCGACAAAAATGGCCAGGACAAAAATCGTAATCGTTTCAACCATGGTTGTTCTCCTTAACCACGCTTCAACAGCACTTGACCCGCATGGGTCACTAATAGGGCTTTCTGAATTTCATCATCCTGATTCAGGACAAAGTTTTTCTCCTGATCAAACAGGGTATCGACAAAATTCAGTACATTACGCGCATACAACGCAGATGCCTCTGTCGCGACAGTTGCCGGAATATTCGGAACCCCTAAAATCTTGACACCATTCGCAGTCACCACGGTTTCGCCCACTTGAGATCCTTCCACGTTACCGCCCGTTTCCACTGCCATATCCAGAATGACCGAACCCGGTTTCATCTTGGCCACGGTTTCTGCCTTGATCAGGCGGGGTGCATTACGTCCTGGCAATAGTGCCGTGGTAATCACGATGTCTGCATTGGCAACAGCCTTATCCACAATCGCGGCTTGATCCTGAATGTATTGCTCACCCGGCGTCCAGCCATAACCATTCTTGGCCGCATCCGCAGCACGCTGCTGTTCTTCAGCAGACATGGGCACATCGAGCCATTTCCCTCCGAGGGATTCCACCTGGTCTTTAGCCGTTGGACGCAAATCGGTCGCTTCAACCACCGCCCCCAAACGTTTCGCCGTTGCGATCGCCTGCAGACCTGCCACGCCAACCCCCATCACCACCACACGGGCCGGTTTTACCGTACCCGCAGCAGTCATCAGCATCGGAAACATGCGCTGGTATTCATTGGCTGCCAGTAACACGGCTTTATAACCCGCCAGGTTCGCCTGAGAAGACAACACATCCATGTTTTGTGCACGTGACAAGGTTCGAGGCAACAGCTCTAATGCAAACGCAGACACCTGCTGTGCCGCAAATTGCTCAAGCTCAGGGTTGCGATAGGGATCAAACATCGCAACCACCGCAGTTTGCGCTGCCAGTTTCGCAATCTCGTCCCCCTGTGGAGCACGAACTTTCAAAATCAGCTGGCTACCGGTATAGGCATCCTCGGTGATTTTGGCACCCATCTGCTCATAGGCACTGTCCAGGTAAGCGGCTTTGACTCCAGCGCCGCGTTCAATCAAGACACTATGACCGGCGCTAATTAACTTCTTGACTGTCTCTGGTGTTGCAGCAACGCGGTGTTCACCAGCGACAGTTTCAACAGGTATTCCAATCTGCATGAGCATTCCTCAAGCTTGTGTTTTCTCAAGTAAACATCGCGCTAAGCAATGTTTCCCCCAGGATTATTCTTATTGACTCACTTGGATTCTAATTAAAGTTTTTGAAAATGCTACCCAGTATTTATTTAATAAATGATGACATTTTCAAACAATGATTCTTAAAAATTATGATGCGATATATAATTTTTTAGTTAAGCTTTTTATTTTTAAGCAAACACCACCCTAATTTTCTGTGCATGAAACCAGCTCTCTCTAGCACGCAACTCGGCTCGTTGTTTGCCTTATCCGCTGCCTTTTTGTTTAGCAGCAAAGCCATCCTCATCAAACAAACCTATGCCCTATCTCCTCTGGTCGATGCCACAGTTCTGATGGCACTTCGTATGGCCAGTGCTTTACCTTTTTTCCTGCTTATCTGCTGGTTCTGCCGTCACCGCAACCGGGGCATTCAGGCTAAAGAATGGGGGTTATTAGTGTTGTCTGGCCTTCTGGGCTATTACTTTGCCAGCTGGCTGGATTTCTTGGGTTTGATGTTTATTAGTGCGTCGTTAGAACGGATTATTCTGTTTTTGTACCCGACCCTGACCGTTCTGGGTTCGAGTGTTATTTATAAACAAAAATTAAATGTAAAAACTTTGTTTGCCATTTTGTTGAGTTATGGTGGAACGCTACTCGTGCTGTTGCAGGAACACAATAACGCACCAATTCAGGGCAATTTCTGGTTGGGTGCCAGTTTGGTGTTTGCCAGTGCGGTGGCATTTGCGGTGTATTTACTGCTGACACCACGGCTCATCCAGGAATTTGGCTCCTGGAATTTTACCGGTTTAGCCCTGAGTGTGGCTTGTATCGGCACGCTGCTGCATTATGTCGTGGTAACTCCCGACCCACTGCATCTATTGCTCAAGTTACCGGCAAGCGTGATCTGGTATGGCGTTGGATTAGGCTTTATGGTCACCGTTTTACCCACTGTGCTACTTATGCAAGGCATTGAACGGTTGGGGGCGGCTCAATCTGCCATGATTGCATCCATCGGTCCGATCCTGACCATTTTACTGGCGGTGGCATTTTTAAATGAGCATCTGAATGGCTGGCAATGGCTGGGCTGTATTTTGAATATTGTCGGGGTGATGATGGTAACCCTGAATAAAAACAAACTGAAACATTAAGCACCCGGTAAACTCTGATCCAAGCCGTTATATTTGCTCAGGTTATATAAACTCAGTATATATTCCACCAATCCAAAGCAGTGTTTATCCTGCGGTTATTTTTGCTATAGTTCCGCACACTCTATTTGACCAGTTGGTTTATTTTTCAGGAGTTCTCATGTCCGTAGCCTACGATATTAGCCACAACAAAGCATTACTGTGGCTGATGGCTATTGCCTGTGGTCTCTGTGCCGGATCCAACTATTACTGTCAGCCACTAATCCATTCAATCCAGCAGTATTTTTCGGTCAGCGCAGCTTCAGCCGCTCTCACGGTCACTTTTGCCCAAGTTTCTTATGCCTTTGGACTGCTACTCATCGTCCCGCTGGGTGATGTGAGCAACAAACGTAAATTAATCCCGGGACTGATGGTGCTGACTACATGTGGTTTGTTTCTCTGTGCCTTTGCAATCAATTTACCGATGTTATGGATAGGGACTATTCTCACTGGGCTGTTTTCTGTGGCGGCCCAAGTCTTGATTCCCCTAGCAACCATGGCAGTTAAACCGGAAAAAACCGGTGAAGTGGTGGGCTTCTTAATGAGCGGCCTGCTCGTCGGCATCTTGCTATCTAGTACTCTGGCCGGCCTGCTGTCCGATCTGTTGCACTGGAAAGCCATTTACGCACTGAGTGGCATACTGATGTTATGGCTGGCGTTCCTCCTACACGGCAAACTACCTTATGTGCTGCGCCTGAATCTAAGCTATGGCCAGATTTTTCACTCCATGGCCAATTTACTGCGTCATGAAAAACGCTTAATTCTGCGTTCTTTACTGGGTGCCTGCGCCTTTGCCTCGATGAGCAACCTCTTTTCGACTTTTGCCCTGCTGTTATCCAACAAGCCTTTTCAGCTCAGTGATTTCTGGATTGGATTGGTACCTCTGGCTGGTATGCTCGGTGCCCTATCCACTTCATGGATTGGCAAATGGGCCGATCAGGGTCATACTGAACGTTTGACCTGGATCGGTGCAGCGATCCTGTTACTCAGCTGGCTACTACTTTATTTTTCACAACTGGGTTTACCGTTCTACCTACTGGGCTTTGCACTGATCAATTTAGGGCTGGCGATGCTACACAGCTGCAACCAGAACGTAATTTTCCGCCTGCGTCCCGATGCAAAATCTCGTTTAAATGCCATTTACATGACCTTATATTTTGCCGGTGCAGCTACCGGTTCAGCACTTGGCGTCTTTGCCTGGCAGTATGGCGGCTGGCAAGCAACCTGCTTAACCGGTTTCATTTTGGCGCTCTGTTCTGCCGGTTTTGCCATGATGGACCGACTCATCAAACCTGTCACGAAACCAGCCTAACAACCCAAACATGTCAGGAAAATTGCACAACCGGATAAAAGGGTTGCGGTTGATCCAGCGCTTGAGCATTTTCCAGCAGGATAAACATAAAGCCCGAAAGCAGACCCGATAAAACACTACAGGCTTCCGACAACTGTGTCCGGTTCACACTGCTGTGGTAACTACTACCACCTTGCAACAACTGTTGTCCTAAAGTCTGCAGGCAGTGGAACAGACGATGCAAAATATGCAAGGCGTCTTGTTCTTGCCAAGCTTGTTGCCATTGTTGCTGATCGCGCTCAAAAGCCTGTTGCCAGGCCAGTTTGCTAATCTTTTGGTTCTGATAATCCCAATAAGACTGAAAGGCATAAGGAGACTGCAATAAAAAACGGATTGCTTGTGGAAATCGGCTCCAAATCATGTACTCAATACGGTGCGGTGCATCATGCTGGAACATCTGATCCAAAAAAGGCTGCAAGGTTGTTTCTTCAGCGTCTGTTTCGCGCGCACACATGGCTTTGAATGCCACCCACAAACTGATAAATTTTAAATCCAGTTGTCTCGCATCTAACTGCAAAGCCTGCTTAAACCAGCTCAGCGTACGTTGCATGCGCAGATTAAAATACTCAGAATGTTGCGCTTTCTGGCTGCGGAACACCATTTCTAGCACTAACATGAACACCTCTATCTTCTTTATTTTTCTAGTTTGATGCAGCATAGACATCAAAAAAATTACACTTAAATTTCAGCAAAAAACCGCTTTGAAACATCTACGGGTTACCATCCAATCACCACCCGATCAGCAGTTTTCAGGATCAGGCTATTGTATTATAGCCAAAGTCCGTATAATTTCGCCCTCTCCTTTCGCGGTTTAGGTTTTCGCATGCAATCCACATCAGTTCTTCAGCCTCGTATTTCAGTTGCCCCGATGATGGATTGGACCACCAAGGATTACCGTTATTTTGCCCGCCTGTTTAACCCGAATGTCGTCCTGTACACCGAAATGGTCACAACGGGAGCGATCCTGTTCGGTGATGCCAAACGTCATCTAGATTTCAATCAGGAAGAACATCCGATTGTGTTACAGCTAGGTGGATCAAATGCAAAAGACCTCGCCACCTGTAGCAAAATGGCGGAGGATTGGGGGTATGACGAAGTCAACCTCAATGTTGGCTGTCCAAGTGATCGGGTACAAAATAACAAAATTGGCGCTTGTCTGATGGCGGAACCGGATTTGGTGGCGGAATGTATTGCCGCCATGCAACAGTCTGTACAGATTCCTGTCACGGTCAAACACCGCATCGGCATTGACGATATGCATTCTTATGAAGAAATGCTGCACTTTGTAGATACCGTAGCAAAAACAGGCTGCAAGCACTTCATCGTGCATGCGCGAATTGCCTTACTGCAAGGCCTCTCACCGAAAGAAAACCGTGAAGTCCCCCCGCTGCGTTATGAAGATGTATATCGTTTAAAACAGGATCGTCCACAGCTCACCATCGAAATTAACGGTGGCATTAAGACCTATGCTGAAACCGTCGAACACCTGAAACATGTCGATGGTGTGATGATTGGCCGCGAAGCCTACCATAACCCGTATTTGCTGGCAGAGCTCGGGCAATTATGGCATCTGCCGATGCCAGACCGCTTCGACATTATGCAGCAGATGATGCCTTATATTGCGCAACGGGTTGCAGAGGGTGCGCCATTGTCGATTATTACCCGGCATATACTTGGTCTGTTCCAGAATTTACCCGGTGCACGCAAATGGCGTCAGGCGCTGAGTGGTGGCAATGCCAAAACCTTAAAAGATGTGGAAACCGCACTCGTCAATATTCAGGCCGCGATGCAACGCACTGAAGACTATTTACGCGAGCATCAAGTTTAAGTTGCAGATTGACTCACGACACCACAGCAATCTTAAGTTGCCTGAAAGATGGTTTCAGGCAACGGATCAGGCAGTATCAACAGCATTAAAAGATGGCTTACGGCTAACCTTAATCAAGGCTTAGTAGGCAGTCAAATTTATATTGGCCTGGCCCACACAAGGGGTTTCTGCCAGAACCTGATCGCCACGGCTCACCCGAATACCCGCTTCTTCTTCGCCACTGGCACGATGATAGGACCACCAGCCGGTATAGGTATTACCATTAAATTTCAGTATGATTTGCTGGGTCATCCACCAGCTCCCACTACCCAAATTTTCACTACCATCATCAATGGAACTGGCAGAACGAGGAACGGAAAATGCCAAATCTGGTGCTGCCACTGACTTTCCATATCGATAGTGAATGACTTTACCTGCATTTAAAAACTGTACTGTTTTGCCGCTGGCAGTTTTACAGGAAAAAATCACCTGATCAGCTGATGCTGCCTGAGTCAGGCTAGACAGGAAAGAAACCAGACATGTCGTGATCAGTGTCGCCGCAACTCGTTGCAATCGTGCCATAAATACTCCAAATCCATTGTTATTCTCATCAGATCAGTCTATCGGGATTTCAATTATTTGAATAGCATCACATTTTATAAAACTGAATGCGGCTTGCCTCACTAATCTATCTAGGGCATTAAGCTCTAGCTTTAAGACTATCCAGTTTCTTCAGCACCTCGGCAACGGCAATCATGGCGAAACTAGATGTCACCACCACGGCAGAACCATATCCCCCACAACGCAAACCAGCACTTGCACACACCTCAGCACTGGAAAACGGATTGTCGATGGAATAGACACAGGTAATACCAAATTTGTCTTTGGGCTTTTTACAAATGCCTTTGGCACGCAACTGGGCACGCAACTTGGCCAGCATCGGATCCTGTTCCGTTTTGGATAAATCGGCCACTCGAATTTTTAATGGATCAAGCTTACCACCTGCACCGCCAGAAACGATAAGCGGAATTTTATTAAAACGGCAATGCAACATCAGGGCCAGTTTAGCTTTCACATCATCAATACAGTCCAGTATCAGATCCGGCTGACCTGCCAATAAGGTTTTGACATTGTCCGGTGTCAGGTAATCATCAATCAGGTTGACCTTGATACGCGGATTAATCTGTCGGCAGCGCTCCGCCATGATTTCAATTTTTTCACAACCCAAGGTCGATGTCAGTGCAGGCAGCTGACGATTGATATTGGAAGCCGCCACCACATCCATATCGATCAGGGTCAATTCACCAATACCCGTACGGGCCAGTGCTTCAACCGCCCAACTGCCCACGCCACCGATCCCGATCACCATTACATGACTGTTTTCATAATGGGTAAACGCATTTTCCCCATAGATTTTGGCAACTCCGGCAAAACGGCGTTCATATTCATCATCTTGAAGAAGGTCTGTCATGGTGCATATCAGCATAAGAAATTCGCTGCTATTTTACTGATTTTCCCTCTAAGCGTCTTGTCTTTCATTTCATAAATAAGCCCAGCATTCGCTGGGCTTATTTATGAAAAATATCAGGATGCAATCAAGTGGCGCAGCACATAATGCAAAATACCACCCGACTTGAAGTATTCCACTTCATTTAAGGTATCGATACGGCATAACACCTGAAAACTGCGTTGCTGGCCCGTGATATCTTGCACATCCACTTCCAAAACCTGATGTGGCTGTAACTGATCCGACAAACCACGGATCGACAGGATTTCATTGCCCGTCAAGGCCAAACTCTGCCGGTTTTGTCCGTCCATAAACTGCAAAGGCAAGACTCCCATCCCGACCAAGTTAGAGCGATGAATCCGCTCAAAACTTTCCGCAATCACGGCTTTCACCCCTAACAGGTTGGTTCCTTTCGCAGCCCAGTCACGTGACGAACCTGTTCCGTACTCTTTTCCGGCAATAATCAGCAAAGGGGTCTGGTCAGTCTGATAGCGCATGGCAGCATCATAAATCGACATTTTGCTTGCGGTTGGAATATGAATCGTATTGCCGCCTTCTTCGCCACCGAGCATTTCATTTTTAATCCGGATATTGGCAAAGGTCCCGCGCATCATGACTTCATGATTGCCTCGACGCGAACCATAGGAGTTAAAGTCCTGCGGTTCCACACCTTGCTGCTGCAAATAGCGCCCCGCCGGACTGTCTTTCTTGATGTTACCCGCCGGAGAAATATGGTCTGTGGTGACCGAATCTCCCAATACCGCCAGAATGCGCGCGCCTTCAATATTCTGGATCGGTGGAGCTGGCTGATCGATGCCCTGGAAAAATGGAGGATGGCGGATATAGGTCGATTGCTCATCCCAGAGATAGGTTTTGCTTGGTGGAATAGGAATGGCTTTCCACTGGGCATCCCCCTCAAAGACTGCCGCATATTCCTTATGGAACATTTGCGTATTGACACTTTGCAGGGCCGCCTCGATTTCAGCCTGAGTTGGCCAGATATCTTTCAGATAGACCAGTTCACCATTGAAGCCTTCGCCAATTGGCTGCTGGCTTAAATCGGTACGGATATTGCCAGCCAAACCATAGGCAATCACCAATGGCGGTGAGGCCAGCCAGTTGGTTTTAACCAGCGGATGCACCCGTCCTTCAAAATTTCGGTTACCCGAAAGCACCGCTGCCACATTCAGATCAAAACATTGCACCGCCTCTTCAATCGCGGGAGGTAAAGGACCTGAGTTCCCGATACAGGTGGTACAGCCATAACCGACCAAGTGATAACCTAGCTGTTCCAGATAGGGAGTTAAGCCGGCAGCATTCAGATAATCGGTCACCACTTTGGAACCCGGTGCCAGTGAGCTTTTTACCCATGGTTTACGCTGCAGACCTTTTTCTACTGCCTTTTTGGCCAGCAAGCCGGCAGCCAGCATGACACTCGGGTTAGAGGTATTGGTACAGGATGTAATCGCGGAAATCACCACATCACCATGCTGCAAGGGGTATTTTTTCCCTTCAATCATGCAGAAAGCTTCTTCATGGGGCAGATTGGCCTGTTTAGCTTCTACCGCCGTTCCACCGCCGCCTTCATTTTCCAGACGCTCTTTTTCCTCTTTAGCAGGTTTCAAGGTCAACTCCATTAAGGCTTTAAAGGTCTGTGGTACATGTGAGAGTGGCACACGATCTTGTGGACGTTTAGGTCCAGCCAGACTCGCTTCCACGGTACTCATATCCAGTTCCAGTGTGTCAGTAAAGACGGGTTCATCGCCCGCATTACGCCACAAGCCTTGTGCCTTGCTATACGCTTCAACTAGGGCAATACGTTCCGGCTGACGTCCAGTTAAACGTAAATAACCTAAAGTGATATCATCAATCGGGAAGAAGCCACAGGTTGCCCCATATTCCGGAGCCATGTTGGCAATCGTTGCACGGTCAGCCAAAGGCAAATCTGCCAAGCCATCGCCATAGAATTCGACAAATTTTCCAACCACGCCTTTTTGCCGCAGCATCTGAGTGATGGTAAGCACCAGATCGGTTGCAGTGATGCCTTCGTTCAGTTTTCCAGTCAGTTTAAAACCGATCACTTCTGGAATCAGCATGGAAATCGGCTGCCCTAGCATCGCAGCTTCTGCTTCAATCCCACCTACTCCCCAACCCAACACACCCAAACCATTAATCATGGTGGTGTGTGAATCTGTACCTACCAGCGTATCTGGAAATGCAAAGGTCTGGCCTTCAACGTCATCCGTCCAGACGGCTTGTGCCAAATACTCCAAGTTGACCTGATGGCAAATCCCGGTTCCCGGAGGAACAACCCTAAATTGGTTTAACGCCGATTGCCCCCAACGCAAAAACTGGTAACGCTCGCCATTGCGCTGCATTTCGATGGCCACGTTCTGTTCAAAGGCTTGGGGTGTGGCAAAATGATCGACCATAACCGAGTGGTCAATCACCAGATCAACCGGTGACAACGGGTTAATTTTGTCTGGGTCTTTACCGGCTTTGGCAACGGCAGCACGCATGGCTGCGAGATCCACCACAGCAGGCACACCGGTAAAATCCTGCATCAGGACGCGTGCAGGGCGATATTGAATTTCCTGTTCCGAACTTCGGGTGGCAGGCCATTGCAGCAGCGCATGGATATGTTCGGTTTTTACGGTCAGCTGATCTTCAAAGCGCAATAAATTTTCCAGCAAAACCTTAAGTGATTTCGGCAAGCGTGTCACATCCGGACACTGGGTCTGTAATTTATTGAGGTTATAAATCTGATAATGTTTAGAATCGACTGTCAGTGTTTCTAAGCTATTAAAACTATTTAGATTACTATACTTGGCCATCGAGTTACCCTCCGGCTTGGCATGTTATTTTTCTGTGCCCAGCGAACTACGTCTGTATTTACTGTATGCCAACTGGGTGAATGGATTGTTATTGATTGGTGAATATTTATTATTCGATTATGTTAGCGTGTTAAATGCAAGGCCGCCAATGAATTCTGCCACAATATATCCGCCAAGTCCGTTTCCGGCATCGCGAGCGTTTCAGCCAGTCCTTTCAAGACATACGGTAAATTCACCGGGGTATTACGCGTGCGCTGTTGGTCAGACAGCTGGCAGCATAACGGCGTCATATCCGGACAATCAGTTTCGAGTACCAGATGTTCAGCACCCAGCTGTTGAACGACGTTACGCAGCTTTTTGGCATTTGGATTGGTAATTTGCCCGGTCACACCAATCATGAAACCCAGCTTAACAAAAGCCTTTGCTTCTTCAATACCACCGCTAAAGGCATGAGCAATACCGCCGAGCTGAAAGCGTTGCTGCTTAAGTAGTTGCAGGCTTTCAGCATGTGCCTTACGAATATGTAACAAAACCGGCTTGTTGTATTGTCGTGCCAATTCAAGCTGTGCAGCAAAATACTCGCGTTGCTTAGCCAAATTTTCCGGCTGTTTGTGCTGTGGCAAAAAGGTATCCAGGCCAATTTCGCCCACTGCAACACACGCTTGTGTTTGCAGAATCTGCTGCAATTGATCCAGATGTTCGGGCTGATGCTGCTCGATATAAACCGGATGTAATCCCGGTGCCAGATAACTTTGTGGAGCCGTGTTGAATTGCTGCAATTCGCGATGGACCGCCAACAAGTGGGGAAAGCGCTCTGCAACAAAGCCTATCAAGATTAAAGCTTCTACCCCCACCCTCTTGGCCTGTCGTGCCAGTTCAATCCGATCTGCATCAAACTCAGCGACATCAAAATGGGTGTGGGTATCAAACAGGGAGCAAACGGACATCGTTTAGGACGCTGCCTTTTGGTCTGCGGCTTTCGCTGCTTGCGGCAAATATTGGGGTTTTAGAATCTTCTGCAATTTCTCATACGGAACCACCAGACGTGGCAACCCAACCACATAAGGACCAATTTCATATTCGCCATATTGCAGAATTAAACCCTGCTGACTCAGGAAAAAATTATCGGACAACTGAAATGGCCAGACCTGTTCATATTCTTCAACACTTGTGGCCAATTTAGAATCGACAACCCAACGTTGAAAGACGCGATGAGCTTCCTGTCTGAGGGCTGCTCGCTGGTTCGGTTGCAGAATGTCCTGCAATTGCAGCTGCCTTTGCTGTTTTAAATCAAAATTATAGTACTGCTGTGCCGCAGCACCATGTGCTCCGCCCAGATAACTACTGCTATTCATGACCACGGTGGCTACCGGACTTTGCGCAATCAGGATTTTGGGTTTAATCATGAGGTTGATGGAGTGACTCGCACCCAACTGCTTGAGCTCCTGATCCATCTGCAGAAATGTGCGCAGATAAGGTTGTACCTGCGTTTCCAGGTTTTGCTGAGGTGTCGCCGGTACACTGGCTTCTGCCACCGTTGCACTGGCGGCAATCGCACTGGTAGGTTCACTCGCAACCTGCTGATCTTGTGGAGCAAGATCTAACGTTTGTTGTAGCTGTTTTAAAATTCCCTGATCAATCACCCGATCAATAAAGGGCTGATTACTCTGCAAACGCTCAATACTAATTTCTGGGCAACTGTGCCCCTCACATTCGGGAAGCGCCAATTGCAACTTCACGATCTCGCCTTCCAGGCTCGGTAGCTTCGCTGTTTCAACAGCAGAGGCTTCCGGTTTTTCCGGTTCGGGATCTGCTTTAGGTTGACAAGCACTCAGTCCTAACGTACTCGCCAAGATCGTCAAAGCCAAAAGTTTTGCAGAATTCGACATTACACCAACCTTAGTGTAGAGCATTTCATAATGCTTTAAGCCTAAAACGATGTGCAGTCAGACTCAATCATGTTTTGTATCTAAATCAAAACATTTGTTGATAAATTTCGGGTTTCAGGACTTGCTTGCTTTGCTCGGCACTCAAATAGATATCCAGTTGGCTGGCATCTGGGGCGATCTGAGCGGCACGATAATGTAATCCAATGCCTTCAGAATCAAAAAACCAGTCCGTTTGCCCCCAATACAGTTTTTTCGGTGCCTGCTGTTGAATTTCTGGCGTTTGTTTCTTTAACCATGCCTGATAATGTTGCTGCACCCATTCATTGACCAGAGTCTGCTGCTGCGGTTGCAAGACATCCAAAATGGCCAAGTTTTTTTGTGCCTGACGATCCGCCACAAAAAAGTAATGCCGCTCTTTTACGGTACGTTCTTCCTGCTTGGAGTCTAAGGCAATCTGCAGCAATACATACTGATGGCGCTGTGAAGCAATCCGGGTTCGCATATGCAATTCATAGGCACGATGCGCGCTATATTCATCCTGCCATTGATCAGATTTTTTTACATAAGCATCAATCGCCTGCTGCAAATTCAGGTTCTGTTTCAGCCCGATCTGCTGTTGAATAACATTGGCCTGATTACGGCTAATCCAGTCATTCAGCCAGTGATCCTGTGTTTGCAAGCTCTGGATATCGATTTCAATACAGTTTTTATTTTCACAAAATGGCAAAGCATATTCAGCCGGACGTTCCTGAATCTTCAGTGCAGGTAACGCCTGACTGTTCTGCTGCTGTGCTTCTGGTTTGCCCGAATCTGCTTGCTGCGAGGAATCACAGGCCGTCAATCCACTCAGTACCAACACAATCGCTGCAGTGATCAGTATCGGTTTAAACATGTATTGCTCCTTTGACTTGGAATACATCCAGCATAAAACAACAGCTTCACGAGGAAGCTGTTGGAGATGGCTTAGTGCTCTCGAGTGGCACGGAACTGAATATCGGGATAACGTTCTTGCATCAATTGTAAATTGACGCGGCTCGGTGCCAGATAGGTCAAGTGTCCGCCGCCATCCAAAGACAGCTGATCATGTGCTTTTTTCTTGAATTCGTTAAATTTCTTCTCATCATCACAATGCACCCAACGCACGGTATTAATGCTGACCGGCTCGTAGATACAATCCACTTTGTATTCTTCTTTCAGACGGTAAGCCACTACCTCGAACTGCAGTACACCAACAGCACCAACAATCAGGTCATTGCTGTTTTGTGGCATAAAGACCTGTGTCGCACCTTCTTCAGACAGTTCTTTCAGGCCTTTTTGTAACTGTTTAGATTTCAGAGGATCTCTCAGACGCACACGACGGAACATTTCCGGTGCAAAGTGCGGAATCCCGGTAAATTGCAGTTTTTCACCCGAAGTAAAGGTATCACCAATCTGGATGGTGCCATGGTTATGCAAACCGATAATGTCACCCGGCCAAGCTTCTTCCAGATGCTGACGATCCCCTGCCAAAAAGGTCAGTGCATCACTAATCCGCACGTCCTTGCCGATCCGCACGTGGTTCATTTTCAGGCCTTTTTCATACTTGCCTGAACAGATCCGCATAAAGGCAATACGGTCACGGTGTTTCGGATCCATATTGGCCTGGATTTTAAACACGAAACCACTAAAGCCTTCTTCTTTGGCATCGACGACACGATCCTGCGTAGGATGGGCTTTAGGTTCTGGTGCCCATTGAACAAAGGCATCCAGCACATGATCGACACCGAAATTCCCTAAAGCAGTACCAAACAGGACCGGGGTTTGACGACCCGCAAGAAACTCCTCACGATCCAAAGGCTCATTCGCCATTTGCACCAACTCTAGAGATTCTTCAAAAGCGGCCCATGCCAGATCACCGACTTTTTCACGGATGTCCGGATAATCATAGCCTTCACGCACTTCAATATCCGTGATGGTCGAACCAAAGCCGGCTTTATACACATATAACTTTTCTTCGAGCAAGTTATACACGCCAGCAAAGTCACGACCTGAACCCAATGGCCAGGTCAACGGAACACATTTGATTTTTAGAACGTTTTCAATTTCATCTAGCAGCTCTAATGGTTCGCGAATTTCACGGTCCATCTTGTTGACGAAGGAGATAATTGGTGTGTCACGCATACGACACACATCCATCAATTTGATGGTTCGTTCTTCGACCCCTTTTGCCCCATCAATCACCATTAGCGCGGAGTCCACAGCCGTCAGGGTGCGATAGGTATCTTCCGAGAAGTCTTCATGCCCTGGAGTATCCAGTAAGTTGATCACATGATTTTTATAGGGGAACTGCATGACCGATGTGGTAATCGAGATCCCACGCTCTTTTTCCATTTCCATCCAGTCTGAGGTGGCGGCACGATCTGATTTACGGCTTTTTACCATCCCCGCCACCTGAATCGCCTGCCCCCATAACAGCAGCTTTTCGGTCATGGTGGTTTTACCGGCATCGGGGTGGGAAATAATCGCAAAAGTACGACGCTGCGCGACCTGCGCCGCTAATTCATCTTTAAAACTCATGAAAGACACCTACTGCAGAAGGCAGTGTAGAGGATCAAGATTTGATCAATAGCAAAAATTGGCGATATTGTAGCAGATCGGCATGTTTTTGAAATGGATCAACTGCTCTGCAACAGCGCATAAGCACCAGGATCAGTCTCAGCCAGATACATATCCAGACGTTCGACATCTACCGGCATACCGAGTAGAAAGCCCTGTAATTGCTGGCACCCCAAACGCGTGAGAATTTCCGCCTGTAGGGGTGTTTCCACCCCTTCTGCCGTTACGGTCAGGCCAAGTTTCAGGGCTAGATGAATAATACTTTCCAGAATCATTTCATCCTTGGAGCCTGGCTTTAACTCATTGATAAATCCACGGTCAATTTTTAGTTCATCCACGGGTAATCGTTTCAAATACATAAAACTGGAATGTCCGGTGCCAAAATCATCAATCGCGATACGAAGTCCCATCTGGCGTAAACGTTCAAAACTGCGAATACTCAGTTCAATATGATGCATGGCGGTAGATTCGGTAATTTCAATCACCAGATGCTGCGGTTGTACCTGATACTGTTTCAGCAATTTTTCCAGGGTCGTAAACAGGTGTTTATGTTCAAACTGAATCGCGGAGAGATTAACCGCAATCGGATAAAAAGGCTTACCCAAGCGTTGCCATTGCTGAATTTGCTTGCAGGCCTGTTCCAACGCCCAATAACCCATCCGAATAATCAGGCCGGTCTTTTCCGCTCCCTGAATAAATAGGTTGGGGGTGAGTAATCCCAAGGTGGGATGCTTCCAGCGAATCAGGGCTTCTACTCCACAAATCCGGTAATCTGTGGTGAATTTGGGCTGATAGAACAGGACAAATTGCTCTTCTTCAACCGCCTTATAGAGATCATTCATCAGCTTGCTCTGACTGTGACTCTCTTGCTGTTCAAGCGTGGAATGAAACACGGAATGGGTATTGCGTCCCTGTTCTTTGGACATCAGCATCGCGGCATCGGCATGCATCAGCAAGTCTTGCAGCTGCGTGCCATGTTCCGGGTAAATGGCAATCCCGATACTGGCCGAAATCTTGATCTCTTTGCCAGCAATCAAAAAACCATCCTGCAAATGCTGCAAGACTCTCTCGGCCAGCACACTCGCACCATCCGCATCAGTTTGTTCGACAACCAACAGAAACTCATCTCCACCGATTCGCAGCAGTTTTTGCTGGGCGGTTAAATGTCGCTGAATCCGGTTGGCGATCTGCACCAATAGCTGATCCCCCGCGGAATGACCAAAGGCGTCATTGATGCTTTTAAAGCGATCCAGATCAATATACAACCAGGCAATCTTCTGCGCACAAGCCTGATGCTGCTGAAACAGCATCTGCGCATAATCCAGCAGAAACAGCCGATTCGGCAGTTTGGTCAGATTATCCTGTAAAGCCTGCGTGGCCAGTTCCTTACTGACTTCGGAAAGCTGAAAATCACGCTGCTCAAGGCGTAATTCCAGGGAAGCGACAGCCAAAGCCATCAAAATAATCAAACTGGCAATCACGATAATGGTCAACAGTAACAAGCCTTTGCTTAACTGGTAGGGACTGAGGACTGAAACGACTTCTGCCATTTCAGGATGATAATAGGCAGCTCCCATCCCCAGGTAATGCATCGCCACAATACTCATAGCCATGATCAGGGTGACCATCATTTTCAGAGCCACATGATGATTTGATTGAGCGATTTTATATTTAAAGGTTAGCCAGAACGCTAATGCTGCACCGGCAATTGCGGTCAGAACCGACACCACAACCAAGAACAGATCATAATGCAAATGATAGCCTGGGATGATCAGCCCCATCATACCCACATAATGCATCCCCGACATGCCGAGTCCCATTAAAATGGCACCCGTCAGCAAGCGGGCTAAAGGTAAAGTTGGACGTGTTGTTAGCCTAATAGAGAATATCGAGGCAATCGCCGCAATCAAATAAGATAAAAATGTCAGCGCAGGATCAAAATAAAAATCTTGCGGTAAATGACCCGCCAGCGTACCAACCAAATGCATCGACCAGACAGCAAACCCTAAGATCATGCCACTGATTGTAATAATCATTTTCCGGTAATTTTTATAAAATTTTTGGAATAGCAGCTGTTCCACAGAAATGGCGAGATAGCTGGCTAGAAATGCGACAAAAATCGACGCAATCACCAGGTTGCTATCATAATGTATTTCCACCATATCCCAATTTCCAAAACCCGATCTATTTTCTTTTTTTTTAATACACTGCTTTAAAAAGTTAGTATTTTACATAAGGATAGAGGGAAAAAAGTTTCCCCCTATGTTGTTCTGCTACGAAAATAGCATCATCTTCTTGCAGGTCAAGGTTTATTTGCCGATTAGCACTGAAATACATCACACAAAAATGAGTAATAATTCTCATTTCTTGATTTTAGCGTGACCTTCATTAAAACCACCTTATTTTATAATTCAAAAATACTTTCCTGTTCACGTTATTTTTCATCATCGAGTTATTATTCTTCACGCTAGTGACTTTTTCACTGCATTCCAAAATAGCTTTCAAACACACGTTCAGTATTTTGGACGCCGATAGGTCAGACATAAAAAAAGCCTATCAAAATAGGCTTTTTTATCACGGCTTAATCATCAGGATTTGTGCAATTGAGCATAATCCAACAGCACTTGAGCCGCTTCGGTCACGAAGGCTTCTTCTTCTGGCAGTGCCGGACGTTGTGCAGCTTTCATCTTGGCCCGAGCTTCAGCAAGGGATTCCAACGCCGCCTGATAACTTTCCCAATTGGCATATGGTTTTTGTCCAGATGCCTGACGGCGCTTATTCTCCGCCTCTAGACTCTGCTGCTCTAGACGGTGCAATTCTGCACGGCGCTGATCAATATCCAGCACCAGACGTTTTTGCTCAGCTGTTTCTTCAGCAATCTGCTTGCGTTGATTGAGATAATTAAATTGCGGATCTTGCATCACCCGCTGTGCCGATAAAGTACTCAACTGTTTTACATAAGGTTGCACCACACCCTCTCGTTTAAACGGTGCTGTCGAGATGGTATCCCACGCCAGTGCATTTTTAGATTTCCGTTCACCAAATTCATCGTTGTAGATATCGACCAGCTGGATATCCGGCACGACGCCTTTGTTCTGGGTACTGCCACCGGTCACCCGATAGAACTTTCGCTGAGTGAGCGTTGCTTGACCATGCGCCAAGGTATCCAGTTGCACTTGTGCCGTGCCTTTACCTGTTGTGGTACTGCCAATCACAATACCACGCTCATAATCCTGAATCGCCGCAGAATAAATCTCGCTCGCGGATGCAGAGGCCAAATTCACCAGAACTGCCAATGGCCCGGCATAGGTCTGTGCACCACCATCGTTATCTTCAAACACGCTGACATTGCCATTGCCATCACGAATCTGCACCACAGGGCCGGACTTAATGACTTGCCCCAACATACGAGCCACTTCTTCTAATGAGCCGCCTGGATTATTACGCAAATCGATGATAATCCCTTCAACTTTTTGTGCAGCCAGTGCTTTCAAGGCATTGTTAGTGTCTTCAGCGACAGAGCGGTATTCTGCTCCGGCACGACGTGCACGGTAATTTAAATAAAATGAAGGAATTTCTATTACACCAAACTGATGGTCTTTGCCATTACGATTCACCGTGACGGTACGTGCACGCACGCCGGCATCTTCTTCCTTAATCACATCACGCACCAATGTCACGCTGCGTACCTGTCCCATCGATGCACCTGGACCTAAAAGTCTCAAAGTGACTTTGGTGCCGCGTTTACCCCGGATCAATCCAACAATTTCCGTGCTTGGCCAGCCAATCACATCAACCATTTTCTCGCCATCTTGGGCCACTCCAATAATCCGGTCACCCGATTTGATCTGGCCGGACTTGCTGGCCGGACCACCTTCTACGATGGTCTCGATCTTGGTGTAGTCTTCATTGCCACGATCCGGACGAATCGAAACCCCAATTCCCTCAAGTTGCAAGGTGGTTTGACGGTTCAGCTCCATCGCATCCACTGGTGGGAAATAGTTACTGTGTGGATCATAAGTCGCCATCATGGCATTTAAGGTTTTATCAAGCACATCATCACTCTTAATTCGGTTAATCCGTTCGAGTTGACGGGTATAACGTTTGACCAAAGTTTGTACCGGGGTTAAATCTTCCGGACTGACCACATCCTGACCATTGGCCAATTCTGGATTGTCTTTCAGGGCTTGCTGTTTGGCCAGTTCTTCTTCTTTGGCAATGGTCAAATTGATCAGCTGCGAGACCAGCATCTTGCGCCAGTGTGCGTGCTGTTCTGTTGCACTTTTAAAATAAGGTGCTTTTTCACGTTCTGCGTCAATATACACATTGGTTTGTTTTAGATTTTGCGGCTTCTGCAATTCGGCCAACATAAAACGGTTATATTCTTTTAAACGCTGACGATACTGCTGATGAATCGCATACGGACCAGACAGGTCACCCGCCTTTAAGGCTGCACCAAATGTTGGACCATATTTCTTTTTATATTGTTCTACATCGGCAGCCAGGAACAAGGAGTGATCCGGATCAAGACTGTCCAGATACATATCCAGAATACGCTGCGATGTCGTTGCGTCCAGGCGCATGTTTAAATAATGCTGACGGTCAACAAGGGTTGCCAACTGGCGGGAAACTAAAGCCTGTTCTGGACTCGGTTGAATCGACTGGCTAACTGAAGCAGCATTGGTTGCTGCAATCGCCTCATTCATCGCATGGCTAAAGAAAAGTCCACCTGTTGCGATGGCAACCGCACAAGCTATAGTTTGAAGTTTCATAAAAATTCGTACTTCCTGGGTTTTTCACCAATAACACAACACGCTGTGATGGAGATACATCAAAAACGATGATTCATCTTAACCTGTTGATTCTGTTTATCTCGTGTAGTTTTATCATATTCTGTACTGACAAAATGTAGCAAATCATTGCAAAATTCGGGTATTGTTTTTCTTTAAAAATTCGAACACGGATACCGATATGATTGGCGCATTGATGCTGGACATCGCCGGCACAGCCCTTACCCAAGAAGATATTGAACTCTTACAGGCTCCGCAAGTCGGCGGCATGATTTTATTTGCGCGTAATATCGAATCTCCAGCTCAGGTGCGTGCTCTAACCGATCATATGCGCCAAATCCGCCCGGATATTCTGATTGCTGTCGATCAGGAAGGCGGTCGGGTACAACGTTTAAAACAGGGCTTTACCCTGCTCCCCGCCATGGGACGTTTCGGTGAGTTATATCAAACCCAACCAGAACAGGCTCTGCAACTGGCTGAACAATGTGGCTGGTTGATGGCCACAGAAGTTTTGGCGGTGGGCATCGACTTTAGCTTTGCCCCGGTTCTGGATCTAAATGCGATCAGCGATGTGATTGGTGACCGTGCTTTTGCCAAGACCATACAAGCGATCATTCCACTCGCAGGGGCTTTTTTAAGCGGCATGCGTCGTGCAGGGATGGCCAGTACAGGCAAGCATTTCCCAGGACATGGTTCAGTCAAAGCAGACTCACATATTGCAGCGGCCATTGACTCGCGTTCATACGAAGAGATTTATCAGCAAGATATGCAGAGTTTTATCCAGTTGATGCCACAACTCGATGCACTCATGCCAGCCCATGTGATCTATGAGCAGGTCGATCCAAACCCTGCGGGCTTTTCTCCCTACTGGATTCAGCAAATTCTCCGTCAACAGCTCAAGTTTGATGGTGTGCTGTTCTCTGATGACCTCAGTATGCAAGCCGCTTGTGTCGCCGGTGGTGCCGATGCCCGTATCCGTGCAGCACTCGATGCCGGCTGTGATATGGGACTGGTCTGCAATGACCGTGCTGCAGCCTGCCTGGCTTTGGATGCCATTCAAAGCTATGCGCTACCCAACCAAGGCCGTTTAGAACGTATGCGGGGGCAAATTCCTGCCATTCGTATCGCTGATACATTGGAGCTTGGCCAAGAATGGCAACAGGTCAAAGCAACGATTGAAGCATTTAAAAATGCAGTTTAAGCAGGAGATTGTCGCGGACTGATACTCCTCACATTTTTCCAGCAAATCAACCCGAGCCAGATTGCTCGGGTTTTTCTTTATAAATTAATCTATGATTTTTAGCTGTTAAATTCTATTGATCATGCTTTTGATCCGAGATCACGACCTCAAACACAGCAGAGCCCGTTGCTGCATTTTACAAGCGAATACGCGTTTTTTCCGGGAAGTGCTTTATGGTCTGCCGAGAGGCTGCTACTATCGTTCTGTAAAAATGTCTAAGTGATCAAACCGCTATGCAAGATTCGATTGAACAGTACATGCAAACGGTAGGACAACAGGCACGTCAAGCGTCACGCGTGTTGGCCAGTGCCTCTACCCTTGTAAAAAACAATGCTTTGTCTGCTATTTATACCGCTTTGGAAAATAGCGAAACCCAGATTCTGGCTGCTAACCAGGTCGACATGACCAAAGGCCGTCACAACAATCTCGACAGTGCCTTGCTTGATCGCTTAGAACTTACCCCCGCACGCTTTCAAGGCATGTTGCAGGGCTTAAAAGATGTGATTAGCCTGATCGACCCGATTGGTGAAATCACCGACCTGGCATATCGTCCTTCCGGCATCCAGATCGGCAAGATGCGCGTACCGTTGGGTGTCGTGGGCATGATTTATGAATCTCGTCCAAATGTAACCTTGGAAGCCGCTTCGCTCGCACTAAAATCGGGAAATGCCATTATTTTACGCGGCGGCTCTGAAGCACTCGAATCCAACAAAGCAATTGCCGAAGCCATCCAGCATGGTTTGAAAACAGCGGGACTGCCTGAAGCCTCCGTGCAGGTGATTGCGACAGCTGACCGTGCAGCAGTGGGTCACCTTATCACCATGACTGAATATGTGGACGTGATCGTACCGCGGGGTGGCAAAGGGTTGATTGAACGGATTACCAATGAAGCCCGTATCCCGGTGATCAAACATCTTGATGGCAACTGTCATGTGTTTGTGGAAGCACAGGCCGACCTGCAGAAAGCGCTGCCGATTGCGCTGAATGCCAAAACCCATCGCTATGGTGTCTGTAATGCCATGGAAACTTTATTGGTGGATGAGAAAATCGCTGAAATTTTCTTGCCTCGTATTGCCGAACTGTATGCTGAAAAACAGGTGGAACTGCGCGGCTGCCTGGAAACCCGCCGTATTTTAGGCAGTAGCGTAATCGCGGCCAGTGAAGAAGACTGGTATACCGAATACCTCGGGCCGATTCTGGCAGTGAAAGTGGTCAGTGGCATGGCCGAAGCGATTGAACATATCAACAAATATGGCTCACATCATACCGATGCCATCATTACTGAAAACTTTAGCCTAGCACGTCAGTTCCTTGCTCAGGTGGACTCCAGCTCGGTCATGGTGAATGCCTCTACCCGTTTTGCAGATGGTTTTGAATATGGTTTGGGCGCTGAAATCGGTATCTCCACTGATAAGATTCATGCTCGTGGCCCCGTCGGTCTGGAAGGCCTGACCTCGCAAAAATGGATCGTGCTGGGCGATGGACAAATCCGTAAATAAGCCTCATATTCAAGCGTAAATATTCCGATCCGGTTTTTCGCAGTAGAAGCCGGATTCCCCCAACCAACAGGGCTCTCAATTAAAATAATAAAAGGAGAATCCGATGTTCTTCTATCTGATTATCAGCACATTTATTCTAGCTTTTGTGGTTTCATTGATTGTGATGCAGCTATTTTCCGGCTCGATCAACAATATTCTGGCCCGCATTATCCATGATCCGATTCATAGCTCATGGGCGAAATACACCAAATTCGCGGGCATGGTCGTTGGTATTTCCTCAGGCGTGCGGATTTACGATATGGAAAAATATATCAATCCCATCACCTACAATGCCAAAAATGAGCAAGGCATGATTATCCAGCTCACCACCGAACGCTGGTTTCTGGAAATCTACCGAACGATTATCGAAACCCTACAAGGTCTGGCCTGGATGATGTTGGTATTTTTTATGGTTGCTTTGATCGCTTATGTCATCGTACGCTGGTCAGAAATGAAATATCATCGCGCTAACGAACAAAAATAAACATGATCCAATGAAGCAAAATGAGGTGAGAAAACTTAGAATAATGAGCAATAAGAAACAGCAGGCAACAACTGATTAAACTGAATGAATAGTTGATTTTTAAAGCTTTAATAACTAAAAGTGATCAACTCATAAATATTAGCTATGAAGCCTTTTCGGGTCGATAGTGCTTAAGTCTAATCTGCTAAAGTCTAGCTTGGACAGAAAAACAACACATGATACAACATCATTAACTGATCTAGATTGCATCCGTTTGCACTGCATAAAAGATCATCTAGGACGACTATTTCAATTAAAATTTGGGTAATTTAACGTGTCTACATCAGTATTAGTAATTAATTGCGGATCTTCTTCTCTCAAATATGCATTGGTATCTGAGAACTCTGATGATCGAATCTATGGTTTGGCAGAAAACTTAGGTTCTGCTGATGCACGTATCAAAGGTGTGACTGTCGGTGGTCAACCGCTCGAGCTTGCTATTCCAAATGCCGATCACGAAAAAGCGCTCGAAACCATCTTGGAACGTTTAGCACAATACAAACCACAAGCGATTGGTCACCGTGTTGTCCATGGTGGCACGTTAACCAAAGCAGAACTGCTTACCCCAGAAATTGTTGAACGTATTCGTGAAGCAACACCCCTTGCACCACTGCACAACCCTGCTCACTTGGTAGGTATTGATGCAACCATGCGTCTGTTCCCAGACCTACCACAGGTTGCAGTATTTGATACAGCGTTCCACCAAACCATGCCAGCACATGCTTACCGCTATGCTGTACCAAAATTCTTATACACTGAACACAATGTTCGCCGTTATGGTTTCCACGGTACAAGCCATGCTTATGTTTCAGAGCGCGGTACGGAGTTGGCAGGCAGCTTCAAGCAAGGTGGCTGGCTCACAGCTCACTTGGGCAATGGTAGCTCAACTTGCGCGATCTGGAATGGTCAAAGCGTAGACACCTCTATGGGCTTGACGCCACTTGAAGGCTTGGTTATGGGTACCCGTAGTGGTGATGTAGACCCTAGCCTGCACAGCTTCCTAGCTTCTAATTTGGGTTGGGATATCTACAAAATCGACAAAATGCTGAACAAAGAAAGCGGCTTGCTTGGTTTGTCTGACAACCTGTCAAACGACATGCGTACTCTGATTGAAGCATCTGAAAAAGGTAATGAAGACGCAACGCTCGCGATTGAAGTATTCTGCTACCGTCTTGCAAAATCACTTGCTGCGCTCAGCTGTGGTTTACCACGTCTTGATGGCTTGATCTTCACCGGTGGTATTGGTGAAAACTCGGCGTATATCCGTGAAAAAACCATGAGCTACTTGCCACACTTCGGTTTCAACCTCAGCAAAGAGCAAAACAGTGGCCTGAAACGTGGTACTGAAGGCCGTATCGATGCAGGTACAGGTCCACAAATCTGGGTGATCCCAACCGATGAAGAAGGCCGTATTGCCAAAGAAACCAAACAAGTGGTTGAGCAAGAGGTTCTCGCTGCAAAAAAGCCTGAAGCAATGGTTACCTCTGCGTAACCATTGACCACGACGATCAAATTAAATTACAGCGATATTTAAGGTCATTATGAATACAATTCTATTGATTCCAACCGGGGAAGGCGTAGGTTTAACCTCTGCATGTCTGGGCATGATCTATGCCCTAGACTGTAATGGCATCAAAGCCGGTTTCTTAAAACCTTTTTCTCAAAGCCCGCAGCACACCCGTGATGGCACAACGGCTTTGTTTGAACACCTGTTCCAAGGTAAAACTGCAACACCAATCGCCCATAAAAAATTATCGCAATTGATGGCACTCGGTGAGACTGACGAGCTACTTGAAGAAGCCGTGAGCCTGCACCGCGAGGTTGCACGCAATTATGACCTAATCATTGTTGAAGGCCTGATGCCGAACAGTGAAGATCACTTTGTCAATGAAATGAATGCCTGCCTCGCGCAAGCACTCGATGCCAAAGTCGTTTTGGTCAGCACAGCAGATATTCAAAATCCACGTAAAACCGTAGAAAAAATTGAAGCGAATTTACGTCAGTTTGGTGGCGCAACCTCTACCCGTACTGCCGGCGTACTATTTATGCGTACCAAAGGCTTACCAGAAGAGTCTGCCCAGATTCCAGTCACCATGGATCCATCTTTACGTCTGACTGCAGAAATCGAACGCTTCACAACTGAACTACAGCAACATAACCGTTATATCGGCAGTGTGGATTTACCAATTATTGGAATGGTTCCGTTCAGCAACACTTTAAGCGTGCCGCGTACTTTGGACATTGCCCCGCTCATTCAAGCTGAATGGATTTATCAAGGTGATGCAAAACACCGCCGCGTACTACATACCAGCCTGATTGCATCCAATATTGAAAACGAATTGGATAAATTTGTTGCCGGTGAATTGCTGATCAGTGCTTCAGAACGTACCGATGTGTTGCTGGCCAGTAGCTTGGCAACCAGTAATGGTATCCCATTAGCGGGCGTTGTGTTGAGTGACCGTGATGCACCAAGCAGCCAGATTCTGGACTTCTGCCAAAATGCCATCAAGCAAGGCTTGCCAATTTTGCATACCGCATTAAGCCCGCTTGAAACTGCGCTTCGTTTAAACAACTTCTGCAGCGAAATCCCGACCGATGATATCGAACGTGCTGAACAAGTGACACACTTTGTTTCCAGTCATCTTGATTCTGCCTGGTTACAACGTTACAGCGAGAAAGGTGCTAAACCTCGTCTGTCTCCTTCAGCTTTCCGCCATGAGTTGGTTCAAAAGTCGATTGCAGCGAAAAAACGTATTGTATTACCGGAAGGTGATGAACCTCGTACCATTGAAGCGGCAGCGATCTGCCAGTCTCGTGGTATTGCACACTGTATTCTTTTGGCCAAACCAGAAGCGGTATTTGAAGTGGCAAAAGCTCGTAATATCGAGTTGCCAGAAGACTTGGAAATTATTGATCCAGATACGATTCGTGACAACTATGTTGCACCGATGGTGGAATTGCGTAAAGGCAAGTTAAACGACTTACAAGCCAAAGACCAGCTCCAAGATACCGTTGTATTAGGCACCATGATGTTAGCGCTTGATCAAGTGGATGGTTTGGTTTCTGGTGCAGTGCATACTACAGCAAACACTGTACGTCCTGCCTTCCAGCTGATCAAAACTGCACCGGATTATTCTCTTGTGTCTTCAGTATTCTTCATGCTGCTCCCAGACGAAGTGTATGTCTACGGTGACTGTGCGATCAATCCGGACCCAACAGCAGAACAGCTGGCTGAAATTGCCATTCAATCAGCAGATTCTGCAAAAGCCTTCGGTATTGATCCACGCATTGCGATGATCAGCTACTCAACCGGCACCTCTGGTGCGGGTGCAGATGTTGAAAAAGTCAGCGAAGCGACTCGTATTGCACAAGAGCGTCGTCCTGATCTATTAATCGATGGTCCATTGCAGTATGACGCAGCCTCTGTGGAAAGTGTGGGCCGTTCTAAGGCACCAAACTCTCCAGTAGCAGGCCGCGCCAACGTATTCATCTTCCCAGATTTGAATACCGGTAATACCACCTATAAAGCAGTTCAACGTTCTGCGAATGTGGTCAGTGTCGGCCCGATGTTACAAGGTCTGAACAAGCCTGTGAATGACTTGTCTCGTGGTGCATTGGTGGATGACATCGTGTTTACCATTGCATTGACTGCGATCCAATCAGAACAACAAGCCGCAGCAAAATAATCTTTAACTCCGCTGATAGCCATTCAATTTTGCAATTGAATGGCTTTTTTTATGGCACTCCCTCTACTCTCAACCTCTCGACAGCTTGTGCCAGCCACACCGTATGTCCGGCACATTCAGGATCATCTATTCGCAGCTCAACCAGCTGAAAACCATGTTGATAAAGTAACTGCTCATATTCTGCTGGTGCCAGACTCGCATGGTATAACAGTCCTCCTCCAAACTCGCCAATCGCTTCACCATGTTCCGGACCACTGCTAAACATCAAAACTGTACCTGTTTTGGCATGTTGCTGAAAAATGCCAAACATTTCTCTTTGATCCTGATGAGTGAGATGAAAGAAACTGTCCCAAGCCAGAATGCCGTCAAATTGCTGTACTAAATTCAGACTCCGCATATCGGCCTGCTGCCAACTATGCTGAGGAAAGCGTGCTTGCGCCAATTCCAGCATGGCCGGCGCACTATCAATGCCTGTCAGCTGAAAATGATGCTGAATCAACACTTCTGGATCGGCAATCCGGAACCGCAGCCCACACCCAGAACGCTCCCCGTGCAGGCAACAAGGCCATAAATCTCTCCAGCCAACCCTGCTGATAATCCTGTTCACGACGTACGTCATCCCACTGCCGGGCATAGCTTTGATACAGTGGAATGATCTGTGCGGCAAGTGCATTATGATCTTGCATTTTTATCCATTTATTCCTTTTCTTTAGATACCGACGCGCCAGCTATTTCCAGGCTTCTTGGTCACTTATCAGTCTGATTAATTTATTAAACTTTTGCCCAAAAAGCAGTTTAAACGCCCACAAATCCTGCTTTTTATCTTATAATTTGCCCGCTAGCTTTCAGCCCGCTCAAGAGAATTCTGATATGACCACTATTATCAAGCAAGATGACTTGATCACATCGATCAAGGACGCGCTACAGTTCATTTCGTACTATCACCCACAAGACTTTATTCAAGCAATGTCTCGTGCCTATGATCGCGAAGAGAACCAGGCGGCCAAAGACGCAATTGCACAAATCCTGATCAACTCTCGCATGTGTGCAGAGGGCCATCGTCCGATCTGTCAAGATACTGGTATCGTGAACGTATTCCTTGAAGTGGGCTTAGACGTTAAATTTGATTTAACTATGAGCTTGGATGATGCGATCAACGAAGGTGTACGCCAAGGTTACCTCGAAAACAGCAACGTACTTCGTGCTTCTGTTTTGGCAGATCCTGCTTTTGGCCGTAAAAACACCAAAGACAACACGCCTGCAGTGATCCACTACAAACTTGTTCCAGGCAACAAAGTGGATATTACCGTTGCAGCCAAAGGTGGCGGTTCAGAAAACAAATCTAAACTGGCGATGTTGAACCCATCTGATTCCATCGTGGATTGGGTATTGAAAACGGTTCCAACCATGGGTGCAGGTTGGTGTCCTCCTGGTATGCTCGGCATCGGGATCGGTGGTACTGCAGAAAAAGCCATGATGCTTGCGAAAGAAGCATTGATGGAAGAGATCAACATGGACGAATTGCTTCGTCGTGGTCCACAAAGCAAGATGGAAGAACTTCGTATCGAAATCTTCGAGAAAGTGAATGCACTCGGTATTGGTGCACAAGGTCTCGGTGGTTTAACGACTGTTCTTGACATCAAGATCAAAGATTACCCTTGTCACGCGGCAGGCAAACCAGTCGGCATGATCCCGAACTGTGCGGCAACCCGTCACGCGCACTTCCAGCTTGATGGTTCAGGTGTTGCGCATATCCAAGCGCCTAAACTTGAAGACTATCCACAAGTGACTTGGGATGCATCTAAATCTAAGCGTGTGAACCTGGATACCATCACTCAAGAAGAAATGAACTCTTGGCAGCCAGGTGATACCCTGTTGCTCAGCGGTACCATGTACACTGGCCGTGATGCAGCACATAAACGTATGGTGGAAATGATCGACAATGGTGAAGAGCTGCCTGTTGATCTGAAAGGTAAATTCATTTACTACGTAGGTCCAGTTGATCCGGTCCGTGACGAAGTGGTTGGCCCTGCAGGTCCTACAACTGCAACACGTATGGACAAGTTCACTCGCAAAGTACTTGAGCATACAGGTCTGTTCGGTATGATCGGTAAAGCGGATCGTGGTCCTGCTGCGATTGAAGCAATCAAAGACCACAAAGCCACTTATTTGATGGCCGTGGGTGGTGCAGCTTACCTGGTATCTAAAGCAGTACGTCAGGCTGAAGTTGTTGCCTTTGCTGACTTGGGTATGGAAGCCATCTACAAATTTGTCGTAGAAGATATGCCGGTTTCTGTTGCTGTAGATGTGAATGGTACTTCCATCCACGCGATTGCACCAAAAATCTGGCAAGCCAAGATTGGTAAAATTCCAGTCGTAGATGCTGCTGCTCAGTAATCATTGAGTAGATATAAAAAAGCACCTGAATCAGGTGCTTTTTTATTGCAGAGAAATATTTTCTTTCTACAAGAAAGAAAAAACGTGTAGCATCCTTTCGACACTACACGTCCTTTCAGCACACAATCAAAACTTAAGCCGATTTAGAATCAATCACTTTAAGATCTGATTTGACTGCTTCTTCAGTTTCTACTTTGGGCAAACGCTCTGGCTTAAATACTGGCTCAGCTGTTCCATTGATCACCGCTTCATTGATCACCACGGTGCCAACATCGCTACGGCTTGGTAAGTCATACATAGTTTCAAGCAGGACATTTTCCAAGATAGAACGCAGACCACGTGCACCTGTATTACGTTCGAGCGCTTTTTTCGCTACTGCACGCAATGCAGAATCTTCAAATATTAGGTCTACATTTTCCATGCTGAACAAATACTGGTACTGACGAGTCAAAGCATTTTTCGGCTCAGTCAGAATCTGCATCAAGGCTTCTTCGTCCAGCTCTTCAAGCGTTGCAATCACCGGTAAACGGCCAATGAATTCAGGAATCAAGCCAAATTTGACCAGGTCATTCGCTTCAACCTGACGGAACAGCTCAGTGACTTTTTTGCTTTCGTCTTTTTTCTTCACTTCAGCATTAAAGCCAATTCCGCCTTTTTCCTGACGCTGCTGTACGATTTTCTCCAAACCAGAGAAAGCACCGCCACAGATAAATAGGATGTTTGAGGTATCAATCTGAATGAACTCTTGCTGTGGATGCTTACGGCCACCTTGTGGTGGAATAGAAGCCACAGTTCCTTCAATCATTTTCAGTAAGGCTTGCTGCACCCCTTCACCCGATACGTCACGGGTAATCGATGGGTTTTCCGACTTACGGGTAATCTTGTCGATTTCATCGATATAGATAATCCCTTTTTGAGCCTTTTCGACATCGTAATCGGCTTTTTGTAACAGCTTCTGTACGATGTTCTCAACATCCTCACCGACATAACCGGCTTCGGTCAAAGTCGTTGCATCCGCCATGGCAAAAGGCACATCCAGCAAACGTGCCAGTGTTTGTGCCAATAAGGTTTTACCTGACCCGGTTGGACCAATCAGCAAGATATTACTTTTTGCGATTTCCAGCCCATCTTCAGCTTTATGATGGCCATGATGGGAAACTTTCAAACGCTTGTAATGGTTATAAACTGCCACAGACAGGGTCTTCTTGGCCAAGTCCTGACCAATCACATATTGATCCAGTGCAGCACGGATTTCATGTGGTTTTGGCAGAGGACGGCTCGCCCAATCTCCAGATTCCACCTGCTGGCTGGTTTGTACCAAGTCTAAGCATACGTCCACACATTCGTTACAAATATATGCGTCCTCGCCTGCAATCAGTTTCCCGACTTCGGCCTGCGTTTTACCGCAAAATGAACAATGCTTTTGTCCTTGAGGATGTTCGGACATACTTTCTCCAATAATCTAATCTTTTGAGCTTACAGACGTTTGCTTAATACGGCATCGACCAGACCGTAGTCTTTCGCTGCCTGAGCCGTCATAAAGTTATCACGGTCGGTATCACGTGCGACCGTTTCGTAATCCTGACCACTGTGCTCTGCCATCAAGCGGTTTAGACGCTCTTTAATAAACAGGATCTCACGCGCATGGATTTCGATGTCTGATGCCTGACCACGAAAACCGCCTAAAGGCTGGTGAATCATGACACGGGCATTTTCCAGGCAATAGCGCTTGCCTTTGGCACCTGCATTCAACAGGAAAGCCCCCATAGAAGCTGCTTGACCCATACAGATCGTGGATACATCAGGTTTGATGTATTGCATGGTATCGTAAATCGCCATACCTGCGGTCACAGAACCACCCGGTGAGTTAATATATAAATGAATATCTTTATCTGGATTTTCTGCTTCTAAGAAGAGCATTTGTGCGACGATCAAATTCGCCATGTTATCTTCGACTTCACCAGTCAAGAAAATAACCCGTTCACGCAACAAGCGAGAAAAAATATCAAATGATCGTTCACCACGAGATGATTGTTCAACAACCACAGGAACTAAAGCATTTTCAATACCTGGAACATACATACGTTTATTTATTCCTAAATTTTTTGTGACTCAACCCATCGCAACAATATGCGGGATAATGCGCAAAATTGCAAAATTATTCCGAGTAAAATGTCAGATAATTTGTGCATATGCTAGAGGCAGTTACAGTCACAAACAATCCTATAAAAAAAGGCGCTTACGCGCCTTTTTTCATTCAAGTCAAATTAACCTTGTTGACGAGCTTGTTGCTCTTTCAATAGGTCTTCATAACTTACTGCTTTGTCGCTGACTTTAGCTGCTGCCAAGATGTGGTCAACAACTTGGTCTTCAAGTACAACAGCTTCAATTTGCGCGCGTTGTTGCTTGTCATTTTTGAAGAATTCGATCACTTCGTTTGGATCTTCGTAAGAAGAAGCCATATCTTCGATGTAAGCATCTACACGGGCTTGATCTACTTCAAGTTTCGCATCAGCCAAGACCTTGCTCACCAATACGCCAAGTTTTACAGATTTTTCAGCTTGTTCTTTGAACAATTCATCTGGAAGCATGCTTGAATCAAATGCTTTCGCACCTTGTGCACCAAATTGTTGGGTGAACTGTTGGATCATTTGTTGACGTTGACGGTCGATTTCTTGAGCAACCATTGCAGCTGGAAGTTCAACTTCGTTTGCTGCTACAAGCGCGTCAAAAGTAGCGCCTTTCACTTGGTTACGTAAGCCGTTTTTCACTTCACGTTCCATGTTTTTACGAACGTCAGCTTTTAACTTTTCAACGCCGTCTTCTTCAGAAAGACCAAACAATTTCAAGAATTCAGCATCGATTTCTGGAAGTTTTGCTTTTTCAACCAACTTCACAGTGATCTTGAATTGTGCTTGTTTACCTGCAAGATTCGCAGCTTGGTAGTCTTCAGGGAAAGTTACATCAATAACTTTCTCTTCGCCTTTCTTCATGCCTACGATGCCATCTTCAAAGCCTGGAATCATACGGCCTGAACCCAACACAAGTTTGAAGTCTTCAGCAGAACCGCCTTCAAATTTTTCGCCATCGATTGAACCTTCGAAGTCGAAAGTCACTTGCATGTCTTTTTTCGCCATACCTTTGGTTTCAACCCAAGTTTGACGTTGTTTCTGCAAGTTCTCGATCATCTGATCAACATCAGCATCTTTTACTTCAGAAGATTTACGTTCGATTTCAAGAGCATCAAACGCTTTTACTTCAACTTCAGGATAAACTTCAACAGTTGCTTCAAAAGTCAATGCGTCTTCTTTATGCTCAACTTTCTCAATGTTAGGCATACCTACAGCATTGATTTTTTCTTGTTGAATCGCTTCAAATACAGTGTCACGAATGATGTCATTCACCACTTCTTGGTAGATGCCGGCGCCATATTCACGACGTACAACATTCACTGGCACTTTACCAGGACGGAAGCCGTTGATCTTCACAGTTTTGGCAGTGCGTTTCAAGCGAGCTTCAAATTGCTCGTTAATACGGCTCGTCGGTACAGATACGTTTAAACGACGGGCAACGCCCGAAACCGCTTCAGAAGTTACTTGCATGGCTTCCTCGATATGTTTAGTAATAACAGTTTATAAAAAAGTGCCATATTATATGCCAACATTTCAAGATATACAAAATCACCTGATTTTTAGTGTTATTTTTGTTTATAAGAATCGTTGAATTAGATTCAAATCTGAATATCACTGCAGATATCGAGATTAAACAACAAGTTAAACTTCCGTCTTATGCTTTGAGCAAAACTCATTTCAGCCCTGCTCAACCACATAACAGCAAACTTCCCTCCCAAACACTCTAAAATCCCCAAAATCTTCTCCAGTTCATGCAGAGATAACTGAGAAAAACATCAAGAGATTAAAAATATTCACTTAAAATCAGAGCATGATTGAATAACGCCTACAGGACTTAAGCCAAAGATGTGGATGAATCAGCCTCACAACGTGAAAACTTCCCTTGATCCCTGTACTAAGTAAAGCAGGCATAGGCACTTTTAGCATACGCTTTGTTTCATTCCATTATGAATCGACTGCAACGGCCAAATAAAATGATGCCCTGGGATTTTGATTAGTTTAGGCAAGTAAAATAGGACTTTGAAACAAGACTTAACGTTTTTAAATGAAACCGTAATGAAAATCTTTCTCAAAAAGATGCTTACATTTGAAATACTGATCAAAAACAAACAATACAAAGTTTTATCCTATTTATAATTAAAAACAGTAAGTTACTTGTTTTTTGTTACAACATATCATTTGCAAAAATGATCAAGACCAAAGTATCCATCTTTAGTTCCAATAAAAAGCAATTGGTATTACAAATAAGAATTACTATTATTTGCAACATCAACTGATTCTCATTTAGAGCCAATTATGTCATTCATCAAAACACGCAAAAAGATTGTATCTTCAGCGATCGCTTCTTCACTTTCAGTGATGGCAACAGCCGCAATTGCGCAGGAAGATGTTACCCAGCTACCAACAATTCAGGTGGCTGCAAATGCTCAGGAACAGCAAACTTTAAAAGTAGACACTTCTGCAAATGCGAAGTATGTCGCACCCTTAAAAGATACACCTAAAACCGTGTCAATCTTGTCGCAAAAGCTATTACAAGAAACCAATGCCAATACATTACTTGAAGCATTACGCAATGAGCCAGGCATTACTCTAGGAGCTGGTGAAGGGGGTATTCCTTATACGGATATCCCTTATATTCGTGGCTATAACGGTCAAAGTGCCATTTATGTCGATGGTGTACGTAACTCAACAACACAATCACGTGACATGTTTGCGATTGAGCAAGTTGAAATTACTAAAGGTTCTAGCTCTGCCCTCACCGGAGGTAGCGGCGTGGGTGGCAGCATCAATCTGATTCCTAAGTTGGCACATGAAGGTGACCAATATCAAGGTACGGTCGCTGGTGGTACGGACAATTACAAACACATTTTACTTGATGCAAACAAAGACTTGGGCAATGGCATCGCCGGTCGTATTATTGCCATGGGTCATGAAAATGAAAAACCCGGACAAGCGGATGGTGCAGAATATGCCCGTGTCGGTCTGGCACCTAGTATCGCTTTTGGACTAGGCACTCCGAACCGTGCAACCTTGGGTTACTACTTCCTAGCCAGCAATGATGAGCCGGATTCAGGTATTCCATTTAACAACCCGAATATTCCAGGGACAGCACCTGAGGGCACCGTAAAGGGTGATGGTAAACCTGTTGCCGTTAAACAAGGCAGCTACTATGGCTGGAAAGCACGTGACTTTGACAAACGTGAAAACCATATTGGCTCACTCAAATTAGAACATGATTTCAATGATGATCTAACCCTGAGCAATACAACAACGTATAGTCATTCAGAAGCTGATTATATTTATACCAATCCGGATGACTCTAAAGGTAACATCTATAATGGCAAGGTGTACCGTCGTGCAACTCAGTCCATCCGTGAAACTGATGCTTTCAGTAACCAATTGTCTTTAGCTGGTAAATTCAAAACTGGTTCACTCGCACATAGCTTCAACGTCGGTGCAGAATATAGCCATGAAGAAACGGACCGTGGTACTTACACCATCACCTACCCAGGCTATACAGGTACAACAACATCCGGTTTTAACTCAAACTGTGCAAATACTGATGGCTGGTGCACAAGCCTGACCAACCCGAATGCGAATGATGCCTGGTTAGGCACAACCACACCGAATACCAAGCAAAGAAACTCCATCAATGAAACTGTTTCTTTATATGCATTGGACAGCATCGAATTTAACAAATATTGGTTACTGAACCTTGGAGCGCGCTGGGATAAATTCGATTCGGAATTAAAATTCAACAAAGATTACACGGCTGGCAGTACCACCACCCCTGCAGGAACTTTTTTTAGCAACGACTCAGATTTCTTCTCTTACCAAGCAGGAGTGGTCTTCCGTCCAACCGAGCATGGTAGCATTTATGCAAGCTATGCCACTTCAGCCAACCCTGTCGGGATGGATGCAGATGTTGACGGTCTTTCAGTATCCAATCAGTCTTTAGATCCAGAAGAAGCCCGTACTTATGAGTTAGGGACAAAATGGAGCCTGTGGGAGAACCGTGCGAATGTCAACGCAGCAATTTTCCGTACTGAAAAACAGAATACCCGTATTTCTGTCGATGCAAACACCACCGCGAATGCCGGTGAAAGTAAAGTGGATGGTTTTGAAATTGGCTTAACCGGACATCTGACGGATAAGTGGGAAATGGCGGTTGGCTATAGTTATCTAGACAGCGAAGTAGAGAAAGCGGCTTATAACGCGGTCGCACAAGAAGGCAAGCCATTACCGTTCGTAGCGAAAAACAGTGCTAATTTATGGACCACCTATAAAGTGTCACCAAAATTCACACTGGGCGCGGGTGCGCAATATCGTGATCAGGTTTATGCCAATACCAACCCGATCACTGCCACTACGTCAACGAAAATCTTGCCTGCATTCACGATCTACAATGCAATGGCACAGTACCAGGTGAACGAAAACGTCAACCTACAGTTAAATGTGAACAACATTTCTGATAAACGTTACTTCACCAGCGCGCATGCTGCACACTATGCCAATGAAGGTGAAGGTCGTAATGCAGTATTAGCCGTGAACTTCAAATACTAATACTGGGCCTAGCCACAATCAAAAGACCATTTCTCGTGTAGACTAGAAATGGTCTTTTATTTTCATCACAAAAAAAAGAAGCTTGCTTATGATTCATCATATTCCAAATGTTTTAAGCAAAGAACAGGTCGCTGAATTTCGTCAACTGATGGAAACTGCCAATTGGGTAGGCGGAAAAGTCACAGCGGGAACCCTCTCCGCCTCAGTCAAAAAGAATCAGCAACTCTCTGAACATGATCCACTCACGCATCACCTTAGCGAGGTGCTGGTCAAAGCCATCTGGCAGAATCCTCTGTTTCAAGCCGCGGCTCTTCCGCATCAAGTGATTCCGCCTCTATTTAACCGTTATGATGTTTCAGAAAGCTTTGGATTCCATGTCGACAATTCGATACGGCTGATCCGTGGGACATCACAACAGTTACGTACGGATTTATCATGCACCGTATTTTTAAGCGAACCAGAAGAATACGAAGGCGGTGAACTCGTTATTGAAGATACTTACGGTTATCATGAGGTCAAACTACCCGCAGGGGATGCTGTACTCTACCCGGCGACCAGTCTGCATGAGGTCAGCAGCATTACGCAGGGAACCCGTTTTGCGTCTTTTTTCTGGATTCAAAGTATGATTCGTGAGGATACCAAACGTCATTTGCTTTTCACTTTAGATGAAAGTATCCGCCAGTTACGCAAAGACCATGATGATCAGTATCCCGAAGTGATGAAACTGACCAACATTTATCACAATCTTATTCGTATGTGGGCCGAGCTTTAATGCTGTCCAAGTGCTCTTGATCTCTAAAATGCTCGTACAATCCAGCCACATTCTATTTTAGAGATCATTTGCTTTTACTCAAAAAGCATTTACCAAACTGAGAAAAACAGAAAAATTTCTCATATTTATTAAAATAATGAAAATTTATTTTCAAAAAAGTTAAAAATGACTAAAAATTGAAAAACTTTTTCCCTTTATTCTGGTTAAACTCTATCTTATAAATGAACAGATAAGCATCAATTCGATCCAGCTCAACGCGATAGCCCAAAAAGCTTGGAAATTGACTGCATAGACACAATCTATATTAGTAGAACGGTAGTTTGAGTAAGAACTAAACTACTGAGACTACACAAGGAGTTCCCTCATGATGTTGGCTGATCCAAGTAAAAAATATCGTCGCATGTACCAGCGTGTGGACTTGCCTGACCGTCAATGGCCAAATAACGAAATCACCCAAGCGCCGATGTGGATGAGTACTGACCTTCGTGATGGTAACCAGGCCATTTTTGAACCGATGGACATGGAACAGAAATTTAAAATGTTCCAGATGTTGGTCAAAATTGGTTTCAAACATATCGAAATTGGCTTCCCATCAGCGTCGCAAATTGACTTTGACTTCACGCGCAAATTGATCGAAGAAGGTCATATTCCGGATGACGTGTATATCGAAGTCTTGGTACAAGCCCGTGATCATTTGATCCAGCGTACGTTCGAGGCCTTGGAAGGTGCGAAACGTGCCATCGTGCATATCTATAACTCCAACTCTCCAACATTCCGCAAGAAAGTTTTGAATGTGGATGTGGAAGGTGCACGTCAGTTGGCAATCAATGCTGCACAAAAAGTGAAAGAATACGCGGCGAACTACCCTGAAACTGATTTCATTTTCCAGTACAGCCCAGAGTGTTTCTCTGCAACTGAATTGGAAGTTGCCAAAGCCGCCTGCGATGCGGTGACTGAAGTTTGGGAAGCCTCTCCAGACAACAAAGTCATTTTGAACTTGCCAGCGACTGTTGAAGTTTCTACACCGAACATCTATGCCGACCAAGTAGAATGGATGCACCGTAATATCGAACGTCGTGATGGTGTAATCATCTCTGTTCACTGTCACAACGACCGTGGTTGTGGTATTGCAGCGACTGAATTGGCGATTATGGCCGGTGCAGACCGTGTCGAAGGCTGTGTGTTTGGCAATGGTGAACGTACCGGTAACGTAGACGTTGCTGCAGTAGCCTTGAACATGTACACCCAAGGTGTTGCACCAAACTTGGACTTCTCCAACATCAATGAAATCATTGCGACTGTGGAAGAATGTACCGGTTTGCCAGTGCATCCACGCCACCCATATGCCGGTGACTTGGTGTTCACTGCATTCTCTGGCTCGCATCAGGATGCGATCAAAAAAGGTTTTGAATACCAGAAAAATGAAGAAATCTGGGATATGCCTTACTTGCCAATCGATCCAAAAGATTTGGGTCGTGACTATGACGCCGTGATCCGTGTCAATTCACAATCAGGTAAAGGTGGTATCGCCTACTTGTTGGAATCAAATTATAATGTGGTCTTGCCGCGTCGTTTGCAAATCGAATTCTCACAAGTGGTTCAGCAACATACGGATGCAACGGCCAGCGAAATTTCAGCACAAGAAATCTGGAACTTGTTCAAAGAAACTTATGTTGAAGTGAAGAATGCCAACTACACAGCGAAAAACTACAAGTTGTCGGATAACAACGGCAATCAGGTGATTGAGCTTGATGTTGTGGCGAATGGTCAGAGCCAACAACTTCGTGGTGAAGGCAATGGTCCAATCTCAGCGATCTTGGATGCCTTGAACTTGCCAATCGACGTGTTGAACTACGAAGAGCGTAGTATTGGTTCAGGCGCCAATGCCAAAGCCTTGGCCTTGATCGAAATTCAAGTGAAAGGTACCGGTAAATCTGCTTTTGGTGCCGGCTTGCATGACAATATCGTGACATCTTCAATCGAAGCGATCATCGCTGCAACCAACCGTTTAATTGAACAAGGCGTGATCAGCACCGAACAAGTTGTTGCTGCTGCCGTTTAATTGACAAAAAACCCTTTTGAAAGGATACCCTTCGTTGGTATCCTTTTATTATTCTTACTAAAGATTTAAGGCGAATTGTTCCCGTGTCTTTTCCATCCGACTCCGTGGGTCTGATCACCCCGCAAAAGTTCCAATTCGAAGAACCGCTAGAACTAGAATGTGGACGCGTGCTGCCACGTTTTGACTTGATGGTGGAAACCTATGGTGTGCTGAATGAAGAAAAATCCAATGCGATTCTCATTTGCCATGCCCTGTCAGGTCATCATCATGCGGCGGGATATCACCATGCGGATGACAAGAAACCAGGATGGTGGGATGCCTGTATTGGTCCAGGAAAAGCGCTGGATACCAATAAATTCTTTGTGGTTGCCCTGAATAATATTGGTGGATGTCATGGCTCAACGGGTCCAATTTCCCCAAATCCAGAAAATGACAACCGTCCTTATGGCCCAGATTTTCCTTTGGTCACAGTGCGTGACTGGGTGAAAACCCAAGCCATGCTTTCCGACCGTCTGGGTATTACCACCTGGTATGCCATCGTCGGTGGCTCACTCGGTGGCATGCAAGCCTTACAATGGTCAGTCGATTATCCTGAGCGCTTGCAGAAGTGTGTGATCATTGCCAGTGCACCAAAATTATCGGCACAGAACATTGCCTTTAATGAAGTGGCACGTCAGTCAATTCTTTCGGATCCGGATTTCTATAATGGCCGTTATCTAGAGCATGACAGCTACCCAAAACGCGGTCTTATTCTGGCACGTATGGTCGGTCATATCACCTATCTGTCCGAAGAAGCCATGAAACAGAAATTTGGCCGTGATCTCAAATCCGGCAAATTCATGTATGGCTTTGATGTCGAATTCCAGGTCGAAAGCTACCTGCGTTATCAAGGTGAGCAATTTAGCCGTAACTTTGATGCCAATACCTATCTGATCATGACCAAGGCGCTGGATTATTTTGATCCTTCGCGTGAGTACGAATCCTCCTTGAAAAAAGCCATGGCCAATACAAAATGCCGCTTCTTGGTGGTTTCATTCACCACTGACTGGCGTTTTACCCCAAGCCGCTCACAGGAAATCGTCAATGCCCTGATCAGCAACCACAAACCGGTGAGCTATCTGGATATTGATGCCGAACAGGGCCATGATTCCTTCCTGTTCCCGATTCCGCTGTATGTGAAAGCCCTGCGTGCCTTTTTGGGTGGTGCAGACGATTTGGCCTCAACACGTGTGGAGACCGCGTAATGCGTATTGATCAACAGTTGGCAGAAAAATGGATCAAACCAGGTTCAAGCGTATTGGATCTGGGCTGTGGCGATGGCGAATTACTGGCACATATGAGCCGCAAACATCAAATCCGGGCCTATGGCTTAGAAATCGATCAAGAAAAGATTGCAATTGCGGTCAGTCGCGGTTTAAATATTATTCAACAGGACTTAAATTTAGGCTTAAGCCGATTTGCCAATCAGTCTTTTGACTATGTGGTGATGGCACAAGCTTTGCAGGCTGTAGATGCACCCGATGTTTTATTACGAGACATGGTGCGCGTGGGGAAACAGGCGATTATTACCTTTCCAAACTTTGCCCATTGGAAGACACGTTCTTTCTTGGCTTTGAAAGGGAAAATGCCGGTTTCTGAGGCTTTACCGTATATGTGGTACAACACTCCCAACATTCACCTGTGTACCTTTAAAGATTTTGAAGCACTTTGTGCAGAAAACAATATTCGTATTATTAATCGACTTGCCGTGAATGGGAACCAACAAGGAAGTTTGCTCAGTAAACATCTTCCAAATTTGTTTGGTGAAGTTGCAATTTATCGAGTGAGCGCACTATGAAAAAACTATTACTTAGCACACTTTTAATGGGGTTTTTTAGCCTTCACGCCCACGCAGACTATATTCCCCAGCCGCAATCAACGTCTTCTCAAGCAGCTCGTTACTCCACCATGTCAGTCAATGACCTGATGCAGGCCGCGAAGTCTGGGCAGGCAGGTGCACAATTCTATTTGGCCACCCGTTATCAACAAGGCAGAGAAATCGCAAAAGATGACAAACAAGCTTTTGCCTGGTTCAAATTCGCGGCTGATCAGGGCCTTTCTGCTGCGCAACTCAACGTTGGCCGTATGTATGCAGATGGGATCGGCACACAAAAAAATGAAGCACTCGCACGCAAATATTTCGAAAAAGCAGCCAGTAATGGCGATAACCGTGCCAGCTTTAACCTAGCGATGATGGAAGAACAGAAGAAAAACTACGTGGGTGCATATCAATGGTATGAACTCTCTACCCGTGATGGCATGCTCGACACCAAAGTGATTAATCTCTCTGAAGGTAAAAAAACCGCTTTGGCTGCCAACCTAACCCAAGAGCAAATTCGTATGGCACGTGACCGTGCTGATCAATGGATTCAGGCACAATAAAATTTTGATCTTTTTAAAAGGCACCTTCGGGTGCTTTTTATTGTCCAGATTGCACCTCGCACCAAAACCAACCAGGCTGTGACGCGGTTAAAAGACTCTCTCCAAATTGAATCAACAGATCAACTCGATGACTGCATTCTTACTATAAGCCAAATATACAACCGTTTTATTCTCTTCACTGCTCTACGCTCGACGTTTTCCACACTCAAAATCATGACTTTGTGTCCCCATTTTGAATACCGACTAAAGAATTAATGAATGTAAAGTTTACCTGCCTCAACTTCCAGTCGAGCTTTCAGCTCCCTCTTTTAGACTGATCATACCACCCTTGTATTTATGCCCTCATTGCATGGATAAATCCGCTAAAATAGTGGCCATTCTTTTTTTCAGATCACGGGCGAAATAATGTTTGCACACGATTGGTTATCTCAAGGTACGCTGGTTCTGGCCAGCAATAACAAAGGCAAAATCGCTGAATTTGAAAAACTATTCGAGCAGTTGGCCCTACCGGTGACAGTGGTGCCACAAGGTCAACTGAATATTGAAGATGCCGTGGAAGATGGTCTGAGCTTTGTGGAAAATGCCATTATTAAAGCCCGCCATGCTTCCCGTATTTCCAGAAAACCGGCCATTGCCGATGATTCGGGCATTTGTGTGCCGGTTTTGGGCGGTGCACCAGGGATTTATTCGGCACGCTATGCTGGAGAGCATGGCAATGATGTGGCTAACAATGAGAAATTGCTGCAAGACCTGAAACCTTTCCGCCAGGAAGGCAAAATGATTGAAGGCATGTTTGTCTGTGTCTTGGCGCTGGTACAACACGCGGAAGACCCATTACCGCAAGTATTCCAAGGAATTTGGCAAGGTGAAATTCTTGAAGCCCCACGCGGTGAAAATGGTTTCGGTTATGATCCGTTATTCTGGCTGCCTGAACTGGGGATTTCCAGCGCGGAAATGTCAAAACAGGATAAAAACCAGATCAGCCACCGTGGCCAGGCCATGCAGAAATTCCGTGCCAGCCTACTGCAAGAGTAATTTCTTGTCAGGCAATCTGATGTCATGCACACATGGCATCAGCGCAAAATATGCAGTACGACCGCATATAGCAGCACAATTACACAGCTCACCATCGTTCCTGCTGCAATATAGGCAGCAGAACGTCCCGTCCCCTGATAATGGGTTTCTAATGCCACAATATTAGCCGCCGGGGGCAGGCAAAATAACAAAAATATTACCCCGATAAACGGCCGCAACGCTGCAAATGCCAGATAGGTAACGCCACACAATACAGCACCACAGAGCAGCTTTATCCCGGCTACCTGACTGCTGTGCAGAACATCGTCCCAAGCGACCTTGGTGTGCCTGAGCCACATCCCCAACACGCACATTCCGGCAAAACTCATAGCCCACTTGCAGAAAAAATATACCCACTGCAACAGATGCGGATCCTGCACATGTTGCAGCCCAGATAGGCGTGCCAGCCCAGCCACAGCAAGGGCAATCATTGGCGGAGATCGCAGCACTTTAACTGCAATCGCCGTCCAGGGTTGAGGGGTGGAGCAGACTGCAGTGACCGCCCAGATATTGCCGAAAATGGAGCCCCCGATATAAAGAGCAACCATGGCGGCACTGATCTCTGGTCCGAACAGTGCAATTGCAAACGGAAATCCCAGCCAGGCAAGATTGACATAACTAAAGCACAAGGCTCTGAGGCGATCATGACTAAAATAGAAAAACAGTGCATAGAGCACGAGTGCCGAGCCAAAACTGAATAGCATCAGCCCCAGACTGCCCGGCTGGTAAAACACCATATTGTAAATAATGACCACAGGGATCAAACAGCATGCCAACAGGCTCGCCAGTATCGGCTTGAGCCTGTTACTCCAGTCCTGTGCAGCCAGCAACCAGCCACAACAAAAAGCCACCAGGGCAACTAGCATCGCCACAATCTTGTCCCCCTCATTTCTCTGCGGCTATGCTACCACTTTCTTGGCAGGCGATTGCTTCTCTTGAGCTGTCTTGAAATTGCAACCGGAATGTCACTGATCTGTCATTTCAGCCTGTTCAGATAGCAGCTAAAACTTCGGGAGAAAGCGTGATGGCAGGCTTGTCGATTTGGCATGTACTGATTTTTGCCATTGTGGTGATTTTATTGTTTGGCACGTCAAAATTAAAAAACTTAGGTAAAGATGTGGGTGGTGCAGTAAAAGATTTCAAAAAATCCATCCGTGAAGAGGAAGACCGTTCGAACACAACAGCTGAACCGTCCTCTGCCGCGACTACTACTAAAGCCTCTGAAAATTCAGTGAAAGGTTAATAGGCTACAACACATGTTCAATGTGGGAATGACTGAAATTTTCTGTTTTTCTGTGATTGCCTTGGTGATTTTAGGCCCAGAACAATTGCCTGAGGCAGCGCGTTTTATTGCCAAATGGTATGGCAAATTCAAACGAGCCATCACCACGATCCAGCAGGAAATTGATCAGGAACTCAAACTGTCCGAGTTCCGTGAAGAAATCCAACAAGAAATCCAACGCTTAACGGAACTAGAACGACGTCTGCAACAGCAACTGGATAAACAGCATTTGTTTGGGGAAACAAGTTGCAGGGAGCCACAAAGCCGACAAACAAGGCCACACGCCGCGCTATATCTCTACACGGCAAAACGACATATACCACCTTTCCTAAAGCCTTGTGCGAGCAGCATGATTACTTGCCCTCCTGACAATATCTCCCCTCACTTCAAGATTGCCGTATGAGCCCAATATCCCCATCTTCATCATCTTCCGACACTGAAACGCTGACCCAAATGCCAGTGATGCAGCATGTGATGGTGCTCCGGCAGCATCTGATCAAAATGTTAGGGCTCACTCTGTTACTGTTTTTCTGTCTGTTGCCTTTTCGCAATGCGATTTATCAGGGACTCTCGGCGCCCTTACGTCTGCAGTTGCCACAAAGCTCCTCGATGATTGCCACCGATGTCACCGCGACCTTTATGGCACCGTTCAAGCTCAACCTGTTTGTGGCCGTGGTACTGGCCATGCCGTTTATCCTGTATCAGTTGTGGTGTTTTATCCGCCCCGCCCTGTATCAAAAAGAACGCCGTATGGCCTTGCCCTTGCTAGGTGCCAGCATCCTGCTGTTCTATGCCGGGATTGCATTTGCCTATTTCATTACCTTACCGGCCATTCTGCATTTTTTTGTCAGTGTTTCTCCGGAAACCGTGGCACCGATGACTGACATCAACAGCTATCTGAGTTTTTGCCTGAAGCTGTTCATGCTCTTTGGGCTGACCTTCGAAATTCCACTGGTCACGTTGCTACTGATTCTGATGGGCATCGTCAGTACACAAAGTCTGGTCAAAAAACGTCGTTTTATTATCGTCGGCTGTTTTTTCATTGCCATGTTTGTGACGCCACCCGATGCATTGTCGATGATTATGCTGGCCGTTCCGATGTGCCTGCTGTTTGAACTCGGCTTATGGCTGGGCAAATTGTTGGAAGCCTCACGTTCGGGCCAAGATGAATCCATTCCTTCGGAATGAGAAGAACTGATCAAGGTGGCAACACACGACTCCCCCAAGTGACAAATCAAACAAAAAAACATGGACTGCCAAAAGAATGATCACGTCCCATCCCGATAACGAACAACATTTTGAATGGATCTGAAAATGACAATGACTTCCCCTTCTGCTAGCCGCCGCGATGTGCTGAAATGGTTAATCGGTTTACCCTTTTTGCCTTTAGGTGCGATGACAAGCGGCTGTGCACACAATCCTGCACTCAGCACGGTACAGAACTCTGGAATGCGGCTCAAACAGGCCACCTTCAGCGCGATGCAGGCACCCATCCATGTTGCCGAGATGGCCAAAACACAGGTGAACTCGCGTCTGAAAATTACCTGGGAAGACAATAGCAGCGACGACTATCAACTCGGCTATCATGAATTGCTGCGCACAGGCACCCTAGTCGAGCATTTAGATGGCGGAAAAATTGTGGCGGGTGGTTATTTTGACGCACAAGGCCAACCTATTCTGGATGATACACGCCAGTATTTCTCGGATTGTCCGGATGGTTCTTCACTGATTGCACTGCAAAATGCGCAAGTCCCAGGCGTCAAACATCCGGTCTTTTTTGTGGTGCAGTTTGAATACACGTCAAAAAGTCTGAATGGTGAGGATCCATACGGCATTTTGCCCTCTCCGATTGCCATTTTGACGCTGGACCAAGATCCGCAAACGGGCAAGCTCGAATTCAAGAAATACTTCAATGTCGATACGGCTCCGGTACATGGCTTATGGATTACCTGTGGTGCCAGCCTGTCTCCTTGGAATACACATCTTTCCAGCGAGGAATATGAACCGGATGCCTTTGATCAGGGCTTGGGCCAGTCCTTGAAAACTCTACGGGGATTTGGCCAGAAGTTCTTTGCCGATGCCCACAAAGCCAAGGCCTATAACTATGGTCATTTGCCAGAAGTGGTTGTTCATCCCGATGGCCATGCCAGCATTCAAAAACATTTCTGTCTGGGCCGCATTTCCCATGAACTGGTTCAAGTCATGCCGGATCAGCGTACGGTGCTCATGGGGGATGACTATACCAATGGCGGGCTGTTTATGTTTATTGCCGACCGGGAACGAGACCTGTCTGCCGGTACGCTGTATGTGGCGAAATACACCCAAGTGTTGAATGAACACTCGACAGCTCGCCTGCGCTGGATTGAACTGGGTCATGCCCGCAGCCATGACATTGAAACGCTGGTGAATCAGGACAATATTCAACCGTGGGACATCATGGAAAGTTATCTGGATACGGATCCGGGCAAACCGGCCGATCTGACAAGTTATATACCGATTGTGCTCAACAAGAAAAAGGCCTGGGTCAAACTCAAACCGGGGCAAGAAAAAGCGGCTGCCTTTCTGGAAACCCACCGCTATGCAACAATGCGTGGTGGCAGCTTGGGTTTTACCAAAATGGAAGGCACGACGGTCAACATCCGGGATAAAGTTGCTTACTCGGCACTCGCCAACATTCAGGACTGTATGGTGCAAGGCGACCCTTCCTGGCAGAAAGAACTGAACATTTCATTTAGCCGCCCGATCAAGGCCGGAGGCATTCTGGCACATGATCTGGCAGGAGGACAACGGACTACGGATAATCAACCGATTCACAGTGAATGGGTGCCCTACCAGTCCAAAGTCCTGCTGTTAGGTGAAGACATCGGCAAAGATGCACTAGGCAACACCGCCCATCCGGATAAGATCGCCAGTCCTGATAACCTGAAATTTTCGGAAACACTGCGCACCCTGTTTATTGGTGAAGACAGTGGCCAGCACACCAACAATTTTCTCTGGGCTTATCAGGTCGATACCGGTTCCCTGACACGCATTCTCTCGACCCCGGCAGGTGCGGAGTCGACCGGTTTACACGCGGTTGATTCCATCCATGGCTGGACTTACATCATGAGCAATTTCCAGCACCCGGGTGACAATGACAAGCTGCCTGCGGAGTTAAAAGCCCAGGTCTTGGCCAACTATAATCAAGGCTATAGTGCCAGTGTCGGCTATTTGACCGCTGACCGGATCATGCCTTCAGTTGAAAAGAAAAACTAACCTTTTTCAGGCAAATGCCGGTGTCCGCATCGGCATGGTGCTATTTACTGCAAAGTAATCTGTTGCTGCCGGATCATGCCATGCTGCTCGCCCTGTTGAGCTTTTTCCAGCCAGATCCATTGCTGCGGTGTCATCCGTAAAAAGTTGGAGCAGCGCGTACCATAATCCGCACTCTGAATAAACGTGGAAGACAGCAACTGTTCTTTTTCAAGACTCAAACCGGTATGGGGTAATTGTTGCAAGGGGACTTTGCGTTCATCTTCCAGCAGATCCCAAACTGCAGCCTGCAGTTCGCTTTCCGCCAACTGAGGTAACTGCAACATCGGTAAAAACTCCTGAGTAAAGCGTTTACGCAAATGCTGGGTTTTCACCCAAGGTTCCTGCAGCAAACCATTGGAAATGACATACACGCCATTGGCCAAGACCTGCGGTGCTTCACCACGGTTGCTCATATACACGGCGTGTTGCCGGTCACCCATGATCAGGTTAAAGCCGGCGTAATTTCGCTGCTGTTTTGCCAGTTGTTGTGCAAAGCGAATCGGAGCTTGCTTTGATTCTAAAAAAGCCTGCACCAGATGACCCCGCGAGGTGGGATACTGTTGCTGATCTGTGCCATCACGGAAATTGGTAATCACCGCCCAGCGCCCTGTTGCCGTCACGCCCATCCACGTGCCACCAGACTGCAAATCCTGACCCGCCACAATCGGACTGTCCGGCCAAGGATGTAAGGGAGCTGTGGGGCGTTGATAGAATTCATCACGATTGGAAATCAGGCATAACGGAACCTGCTCTAATACCTGCCAGGCCAGCGCGACAATACACATAAAGCACTCTCTTGATCTTTACACATTGAATGTACAACATTTTTCATGGCATTCCGCTAAAATCTGTACAAAACATATGACGAGGAGCAGGAATGCTGACCTATCCCCACATCGACCCTGTCGCGATCTCACTCGGTCCGTTAAACGTCCACTGGTACGGGCTGATGTATTTACTGGCGTTCCTTTTTGCCTGGGGACTCGCTACCTACCGTGCCAAGCAGCGCACCGGGTGGAATGCCGACATGGTCTCTGATCTGATCTTTTATGGTGCTTTAGGCGTAGTCGTTGGTGGCCGGGTCGGCTACGTTTTTTTCTACGGTTTCGAGCAATTCCTGGCTAATCCACTTTGGCTGTTTCAGGTTTGGACCGGTGGCATGAGTTTCCACGGCGGTTTCATCGGGGTCATGCTGGCGATGCTGCTGTGGTGCCGTAAATATCAGAAAACCTGGTTCCAGACCCTGGACTTTATTGCCCCGTGCGTACCCACCGGTCTGATGTTTGGCCGCATTGGCAATTTTATTGGTGGTGAATTATGGGGCCGTCCGGTGACCAATCCAGATTATCCTTTTGCCATGGTCTTTCCGCATGTCGACAATCTGGCACGTCATCCGTCACAGCTTTATCAGGCACTCGGCGAAGGGTTGATCCTGTTTATCGTGCTCTGGTGGTTTAGCTCCAAGCCACGTCCACGTATGGCCGTTTCAGCGCTGTTCCTGATCGGTTACGGGATTGCCCGTTTTGTAGTGGAATTCTTCCGCGAACCGGACAATGGTCAGCTGTTTATTGCCTGGATGAGTAAGGGGCAGTTCCTGACTTTGCCAATGATTCTGATCGGCATCTGGATGATGTGGTACGCTTACCAGAAGAAAGTTTATGATTGGGGACCAACGGCATCCCGTTAATTTGAAGAGGAGCCTCGGCTCCTCTTTTTTATGCTAAAGTCTTTCTATTCTTGGCCATCAGACCGACCTCCCATGCTCGAATTTTGGTTTTCGCCCCAAATCTCAACATTCAAAAAGCTGTTGATTGCTACTGGCATTTTACTGCTGAGTATTGTGCTGTATCTGCGCTTTCCCATCGCACCGGTCACAGTCCTGATGTTTTTGGCCACCGGCCTGCTTTTTGTCATCTGCCGCTTTATCAAAGTGCAATTTACCCAACATCAACCGTTGGGGCTACTGGCACGTCTACTCACCTGGATTCCACTGGCGGCGCTATTTGCCGTGATTTTTAGCCAGCAGCAACAACGCGACCTGCTGCTTTTTGGCATTCAGGGTGTCGGCTTTATGGCACTGGGTATTTTTCTGTTTTCTCCCCAATATCTGTTTCTGCCAGCGAGAGACTCTTCCTCCGATTCAGAATCGAAGTAACGGTTATGCTGCATTTTTGGTATTCAGAACGCTGTACACGACCAATTAAGCTGTTGATCTGTATTGTCACTGTTGCGGTGACCTTATATTTTTCAGAAATGACCAAACTTTCAACCAGTTTGACTTTGCTGAGTCTTCTGTTAGGCATGGTGATCCACGGGCTTTATTCGCTCTTGCTGAAGCTTCCACAACCAAATAGCGCCTGGTCACAAAGTTTTAAAATTTTACTCGATCTGACCTTTTTGATGGGGTGGGCAGTGCTATTGCTACAGTTACCGACTGAACAGCAACTGGCTCAAGCCGTACAATTATTTGGCTTTAGTTTGACTGGTTTTTATATCGTGTCAATCTATGCAAATCGCACCCCTCGGTACTAAAACCTTCCCGACCGGCTTTATCTTGCGATTCATATTTTCTTTCCGCAGACAAGACGAAACGGGTATGATACAAAGCAATTTAAAGATTTAAATACAGCGCTCACCTAGGAACTTTTTCAGCTCCCTTCAAGTGGAAAAAACCAATGAGCGCTCAGGATTGTTATGCGCGCATATTTAGATTTACTCCAGCACATCCTCGACAATGGTGGCGACAAAGGCGATCGTACCGGGACGGGAACCCGTTCTGTTTTTGGTCATCAAATGCGTTTTGACCTATCCAAAGGCTTTCCGTTACTCACCACCAAAAAAGTTCATTTCCGTTCCATTGTGATTGAACTGCTCTGGTTCCTGAAAGGTGATACCAACGTTCAATATTTGCAGGACCATAAAGTCACGATCTGGGATGAATGGGCAACTGCCGAACAGACCGCCCGTTTTGGCCGTCCTGAAGGCGAATTGGGCCCGGTTTACGGTCATCAGTGGCGTAACTTTGGTGCCACAAAAAATAGCGAGGGTTCATATAATCAGGATGGCTTTGATCAGATTAAATGGTTAGTCAACGAGATTAAAACCAATCCGAACTCGCGCCGCCTGATTGTTTCTGGTTGGAATCCGAATGAAGCGGGCCAAGTCGCACTGCCGCCTTGTCATACCCTTTTCCAGTTTTTTGTACAAAATGGCAAGTTGTCCTGCCAACTGTATCAGCGCAGTGCCGATGTTTTTTTGGGTGTGCCGTTCAATATTGCCAGCTATGCCCTGCTTACGCATATGATTGCACAGGTCTGTGAGCTGGACGTTGGGGATTTTATCTGGACCGGCGGCGACACTCACTTATATGCCAACCATTTTGCACAGGCCAAAGAGCAGTTGTCACGTGAGCCTTTGCCACTCTGTCAGCTCAAACTCAATCCTGCAGTAAAAGACCTGTTTGAATTTAAATTTGAAGATATCGAAATCGTGGATTATCAGTCCCATCCCGCAATCAAGGCACCGGTGGCCGTATGAGTTATCAAGATTTAGAAGTCGTGCATGTCGTTGCACTCGATCAGCAGCGTTGCATTGGCAAAGGCAATGATTTACCTTGGCATATTTCAGCCGATTTAAAACATTTTAAAGCCATTACCCAAGGTGGTGTGGTGGTGATGGGCCGTAAAACGCTGGAATCGATGGGACGCGCCTTGCCGAACCGGGTGAACTGGGTCATTACCCGTGATCGAAACTGGTCTTTTCCGGGCGTTAAGGTGGCATATAGTATTGAAGCAGCTTTGCAACAAGCCGTTGCAGATGTCAAAGCCAGCGAAAAACCAGACACTCTGTTTATTATCGGTGGCGGTGAAATTTTCAAGCAAACACTGGAGATTGCAGACCGTCTAGAATTGACCCATGTTGAGCTGGATGTTCAAGGGGATGCCTACTATCCGGAAATCCCGGCTGAGTTTGAGCAAGTAAGCAGTGAAAAACATGTAGACGAAAATAACGGCATTCATTTTGAATTCGCCCGTTATGAGAAACGGACTTCGGACTAAAAAACACCTTCTCTGAAGAGCAGCCCCGTCAGGTATGCTCTTCGCACATTTAGCGCTCGAAAGCATCGTTATCAAATCGCAAATCACCGATGGCGGGTCGGACTCTCCCGCTATCGTTACGTCATTTATATTAAGACAAACAAATTCCTACCATTGGCACTAGAGCCCCGCCATTTTCTGTTTTGATAACTGCCATACTGATGATTACGGGAAGTTCACATGTTCAAGCCGATCTTTAGTGCAGCCATGCTCTCGGCTAGCCTGCTCTTGACTGCCTGTCACACCACAACGATCAACACCCATCCGCTACAAAGTCTCCAATTACAGACCCAGCGCTGGACACTGACCCATTTAGGGACGAATGTGCTGCCTGCCAACTTACAGGTTCAGCCCTATTTACAGTTTGATGCAGCAAGCAAACAAATCCGTGGGTCAGATGGCTGTAACCGAATTATGGCAAGCTATCAACTGAGCCAAAATCAGCTGCACTTCAGCCAACTGTCCAGCACCAAAATGATGTGTCGGGATGCCAACATGCTGCTTGCCTCACAATTCAGCGAGGCTTTGCAGCAAGTGACCTCTTACAGAATTGAAGCACACACCTTGCAACTCCTGGATCGAAAGGGACAGGTACTGATGCAGCTGAATAATCGCCAGGTAGCCGATTAAACCTAGCGATAGGTTCCGCAAAATAGATCAGTTTTAGGTTCCAGATGTAGCGATACTACACTGAAATATTTTAAGATTTAACCAAGTAGAAAACAGGATATCACGATGCAACAGGCTTTATTTGGGGGTGGATGCTTCTGGTGTGTTGAAGCGGTCTTTTTACAGATTCAGGGTGTAACCCAGGTGGTGAGCGGCTACGCGGGTGGCCATACCCTCAACCCGACCTATGAACAAATTTGTCGGGGTGACACGCAACACGCGGAAGTCATTCTGATCGACTTTGATGAAAGCCAGATCAGCTATGCACAGCTGCTTGAGGTGTTTTTTGCGACTCATGACCCAACCACTCTGAACCGTCAAGGGAATGATGTCGGAACGCAGTACCGTTCTGTGATTTATTATTTTAATGAAGAACAGCAACAGCAAGCCCAGTACATGATCGAACAGTTGAAGGCCGAAGGTCTAGGCATTGTCACAGAGTTGAGTCCTGCACCGACTTTCTACCCAGCTGAAGAGTATCATCAGAATTTTTATGCACGTAATCCTCATCAAGGCTACTGCAACTTTGTGATTCCACCCAAGTTAATGAAACTACAAAGTAAATTCCAAAATTTACTCAAATCATCCTGAGTCCCCTCTCCATAAAAAAAAGCAACCTGATGGTTGCTTTTTTTATGGGGAGAGATGAAATCAGTTATCACTGACAAAGGCAATATCGCTGAGCCCGGCTTCGCTCGCGCGTGACATCACCTGTGCAACACTGTCATAACGTGATTCTTTATCTGCCCGCAGTTGTACCGTTGGTTTACGCTCTGCTTGACCCGCTTCTTGGAAGCGTCGTTCCAGCTCCTGCATACTGATCATTTCTGTATCCCAGGCAATCTCACCCTTGGCATTAATGCTAACAGTAATTGCTTTAGGCGGCGGATCAATAATCTCTGCTGTAGTCTTTGGCAAGGTTAATGGAATTGATGGGTTGGCAACGGTTGCGGTCACCAGAAAGATGATCATCAAAACCAGCATAATATCGATGAGCGGAATGAGATTCATCTCATTCATGCCAGCATCGTTGTCTTCACCCAATTGAAAAGCCATTAAGCTTGACCTCCAACAAAGTTTTGTTGTGCTGCTTTCACATCGGCAGTTTTTTCACTGCTATCTTGTTGCAACATGGTATCAATCAACAAACGATGCGCTTGATCCTGCAATTCGTGCGACAGGGTACGATTGGCACGCACACAGATGTTATAGGCCAATACTGCAGGAATCGCGACAGCCAGCCCCAAACCAGTCATGATCAAAGCCTCGCCCACTGGGGTAGCGACCTGAGCCAAGCCCGCCTGACCACTTTTACCGACCGCGACCAAGGCGTGGAAAATTCCCCATACCGTACCAAACAGACCCACGAAGGGTGCGATCGATGCGATCGTACCGAGAACCGATACACCTTTTTCTGCATTGGCTTTTTCAATAGAAATCTGGCGTAACAAGGCTTGTTCAGCCACTGATTTACGCTGCTCCAGACTTAAAGGCGCTAGTTTTGACTTGAGCTGTGCCAAGGACTGGTTCAGTTGAGCATAAGCTTGCTGTTTGAGTTGGCGTGTCCCCATGACACGTAAAATAAACAGGGTCCAAGTTGCGATCGACATCGCCAGCAGGATGAAATACAAGGTCTTGCTGACCGCATCGGCATGTTGCCAATAAACTGAAAAGTTCATACTCGAACTCCTAAAATGTTAGCCGTTAGGATTCAACGTTAATTCAAATGGCTGTTCGGCACGAATCGGATAGGCCACACCATTTTCCTTATACGGTTTGAATTTTGCATTGCGCACTGCGCGTAAAATCTTTTCATCTAGAGCTGCAAGGCCGCTGCTACGGGTAATCCGGGCATTAGTAATGTTGCCTTGTTCATTGGCTTCAATCAGCACGACCACGCGGCGACTTTCACCTTGCAGATCTTTATTGCTATAACTTGGGCGAGGTGTACGACTCCACTGCACGCCAGAACCACCGATCGAAACACTTTTTGGCCCAGCAGGGATAGGAGGTGCTGGCGGTGCAACGGGTTTTGCTGCAGGTGGTGGAACTGGTACTGGTTTCACCACTTTAGTTTCGGTTACCACCGGAGCCACGACTGGTTTTGCTGGCGTTTGTACCGGTTTCACGACGGGCTTAGCCGTTTCGGCCTGTTTCACCTGCTGGATCTTTTCTACTTTTTTCGGTGGGCTGACCACAGGTTTTTCAACCACTTTAACTTCTTTCACCGGTTTCGGTGGCTCAGCCTTTTTCGGTTCAGGTTGTGGCTCAGGTTCGGCAGGTTTAGGCTGCTGCTGAATTTTCACAAACCGAACCTGTAAGGGCTGTTTTTCAATTTTTTTGAGTTCAGCAGTTTTGATCTGGCTCACTGCCCAAAGCACACCGAGGTGGCCCACCACAACGGAAACGAGTGCAGCAATGATTTTTTTCTTCATTGGATGAGGAGGCTGCGGGCTGAGAGCGGAAGATGAACTCATTGGAATCGGTTACCTAAGGCCAAGCTTGATCACCTGCTAATCACTTCAGCAGATCAAGCCTATCGGCGTGTGTCATAAACTCACGCAATAATAAATGAGAAGTGTTTTCATTTGCAACTACTTTTCAAACTCAATCACGCTGAAAAGCCGTTGCACATACTATCTTTCATCGATTTTTTCATAGAGAAAGATAATGACTTTCTCAAGACTGAAATCAACTTCTATACGTTATAATATAACAACAATACCTACCAAGACAAAAAAAGCATGTGTAACCACATGCTTCTTTTCTGCTTAAAAGCAATTTATTGAAATACCACTGTTTTATTACCATCAACAATAATACGGTCTTGTAAATGCCATTTCACTGCACGCGCTAGCACATTACGCTCCACATCTTCACCCAGCTCGCGTAGCTGTTCGACATTATAGTCATGACTAACACGCTCCACATCTTGCTCAATGATCGGGCCCTGATCCAGATCAGCGGTCACATAGTGAGCCGTAGCACCAATCAGTTTGACCCCCTTGTCATACGCCTGTTTATAAGGGTTGGCCCCGACAAAGGCCGGCAAGAATGAATGGTGAATATTGATAATTTTCATCGGCCATTTGGCAACAAAATCTTCACTCAGAATCTGCATGTAACGCGCCAAGACCAGCAAATCATTGCCTTGCATCAACTCATCAATTTTGGCGTAAGCTTCAGCTTTGTTATCTTTGCTCACCGGAACCACTTCAAAGGGAATACCAAAATTTTCCACTGCTTCACGCAGGGTTTCATGGTTGGACACGACTTTGGTGATTTCACATGGCAAACCACCACGGGCATGACGCCATAACAGTTCTAACAGAGCATGATCGACCTTAGACACCAGAATCCCCATTTTCTTAACATCGCTCACCAGCGTTAAACGCCACTGCATGTCATAGCGCTCGGCGACATTGCTGGCAAAGGTGTGCAGCAAGGTTTCTTTACGGGTTTTCAGCTGCTCCAGTTCAAACTCGACACGCATGAAATAACGCCCGCCCTGAGCCTCTGTGGCGTATTGATCAAGTGCGGTAATATTGGCACCCTGATGATACAAAAAGCTCGATACAGCCTGCACAATACCCGGCTTATCTTCACAAGTAATCAATAAACGTGCTGTATTCGCGGTGGTCATATTCATTTTATTATCACTAATGGGTTAAATTTAAAAATAAGCCGACTATTCTAGCGTTTTTTCACTGCGGACTAAATACTGCACTACGGCGTGATTTTTCCAGTGGATGGATTGGAAAATAACTCGGAAGGTCCAAAGCTTTCCAGCAGGCGTTCATAAGTCTCACGGCTTTCTCCCACCAAGTACGGCCCTTCCAAAAACACCATTTGTCTTAGGGCTTGCCCAATCCATTTTTCTTCCAGACAATTATTGTCACTGACATGTCCGGACATATAGAGGAAATTGGTCCAGTTGGTCAGCACAATCCAGACATTGACGATTAAGGCCTCAATTTCTGTAGGAGTCATTTTCATCAGTCCAGCCGCAACAAAAGCCTGATAAATTTTTTGCCCCTGCTGCATGACCTGACCAGCAAAATGGGCATAGGTCTGGCGAAAATCGCTGTTGCTTTCAATCAGCTGATAAACGTCACGGTGCAAAAAACGATAGGTCCAGAGCTGATTGCTCAAAACCTGAAAATAATGAATTTTATCATTGGCATTTAAAGGACGATCTTTCGGCACGGCCAGCATATCCAGCGTTTGCTGCTGATAATCCTGCATCAATTCCTTGATAATGTCCTGCTTGTTACGAAAGTGGTAATACAGGTTGCCTGGACTAATTCCCAATTCTGCCGCAATATGATTGGTGGTGACAAAACGTTCGCCACGTTCGTTAAATAATTGCAGGCTAATATAGAGGATGCGGTCTCTGGTTTTCATTGTTTTAGGATCAGACATGCAAGACACCCGTTGATTCAATCACTTACTAGACTAACACATTCACCCCTTGACTCATTAGAGCTTTTACTCTAAAAATCAAGTCTGATCGATCAAAAAATGGCAGCCGGTCATGAATCATGATTCAACCCCAAGCATTATGCGAGACAGCTCAGCCGAGGTTCAGCGCTTGCATCATCTTTTAGCCTTGCAGAAGGCCGCGTATCAACGTGAGCCCATGCCGAGTGCCAAAGTCCGCATGGAGCGACTGGACCGTTTGAAACGCGTACTGATCAAATATCAGGATCAGTTTGCGGCTGCCATCAATCAGGATTATGGCAATCGTTCAGTGGGTGAAACCAAAATTGGCGAATTGCTCACCTGCCTAGAGCACATCCAATATTATAGCAAGCATTTACGTGGCTGGATGCGACCCTCCAAACGCCATATCAGCTTGCTACATCAACCTGCCAAGGGTTGGGTGCAATATCAGCCACTTGGGGTGATTGGCATTATGGCGCCGTGGAATTATCCGCTGCTGCTCTCGATCGGTCCATTAATCTGTGCCTTGGCTGCAGGCAACCATGCCATGCTGAAGATTTCCAGTGCTTCGGCACAGTTTGGCCAGATACTGGCACAAGCCTTGGCTGAAGCCTTTTCTGAACATGAAGTCGCCGTCGTCAATGGCGGGGGCATTATTTCCGATACATTCTGTCGTCTGGCTTTTGACAAAATGGTCTTTACCGGCTCAACCACGGTGGGCAAAACCGTGATGGCCGCCGCCGCAGAAAATCTGGTGCCCGTGATTTTGGAATTGGGGGGTAAGTCTCCGGTCATCGTCCATCCTTCGATGCCGATTCAAGACGTGGCACAACGTATTGCGGTAGGTAAGCTATGGAATGCCGGGCAAACTTGTGTAGCACCAGATTACATCTTTCTGCCCCGTGGTAAAACTGATGAATTCATCGCAACATTTAAAGCATTTGCCCTGGAGATGTACCCGCAACTGGCTGAAAACCAAGACTACACCTCAATTGTGAATGACAAACAGTATCAGCGTCTGCAAGGTTATCTGGAGGATGCCCGCCAGCAAGGTGCACAGATCCTGAGCATTAACCCGCACGAGGAAGACCTGATCGCGGTACGCAAGATTGCTCCAACCCTGGTCACCCAGGTGCTACCAGAGATGGCCCTGATGCAGAACGAGATTTTCGGCCCAATTTTGCCGATCATGGAATATGATCAAATTGACGAGGTGATTGAGTTTATTAATCAACGTCCACGTCCACTTGCGTTATACTATTTCGATTACGATGCAACGCGTGCCGACTATGTCGCCCAGCGTACACATTCGGGGCATTTTGGCCAGAATTCGGTATTGACCCACGTCGCACAAGATGACCTGCCTTTTGGCGGTGTTGGTGCCTCTGGAATGGGTAAATATCATGGCCCGGAAGGTTTTTTCAGTTTGTCACATGAACGTTCAATGATGTCGAAGCCTAAACTGTATAGTTTAAAATTTATTCTTCCACCATTTAACAAACCCTTGCACAAATTGATTTCAAAATGGCTTCTCCAGTAAATGATCAAGGCATGATCTGTTACACCAGTTCCTGTCGGGTTTTAGCCAAATTCGCTTGTCTTTTAATCGTATTTTTGGTATAAAACGCCCCTTGAATGAATTCATCCGTTTATTTTATGACTGGCCACACATTTGCTGCTGGCTAAATCAATGGAGTTCCACCATGTCTAAGGTTTGCCAAGTTACCGGCAAGCGTCCAGTCGTTGGTAACAACGTCTCACACGCCAACAACAAAACCAAGCGCCGGTTCGAGCCGAACCTGCATCACCACCGTTTCTGGTTGGAAAGCGAAAAACGTTTCGTTCGTCTTCGCCTTACAACTAAAGGTATGCGTATCATCGACAAATTGGGCATTGAAAAGGTTGTAGCTGATCTTCGTGCTCAAGGCCAAAAGATCTAAGGAGTCATAGCAATGCGTGACAAAATTCGCCTAGTTTCGACTGCTGGTACTGGTTATTTCTACACCACGACCAAAAACAAACGTACAATGCCTGAAAAAATGGAAATCAAAAAGTTTGACCCAAAAATTCGTCAACACGTGATTTTCAAAGAAGCTAAAATCAAATAATTTTAGCCGTTCAGGAAAAAACGATCTCGTTCGAGGTCGTTTTTTTTTGCCTTTTTTTTCTTCAGCTTGTTAAAATTTTTCCTGTCTCACTTGTTGGCATTATTTATGCTTGCAGTTTCCTAACCTTAACCCCCACTTAAGGAGTGTTGAATGCCACATGATGTTGATCTGATTATTTTACTGGCGGTGGGGTTTGGTATTGCACTGTTTTTTGGCTATATCGCCGCCCGTTTACGCCTGCCCCCCCTCATTGGCTACCTGATTGCCGGAATCGTGATTAGCCCGAACACTCCCGGTATTGTGGCTGATATCCATCTCGCCAATCAGCTGGCGGAACTCGGGGTAATGTTCCTGATGTTTGGCGTCGGTATGCACTTTTCACTGAATGACCTGCTTCAGGTACGGCGTATTGCCTTGCCCGGTGCCATTTTGCAAATCGCGGTTGCCACGCTACTCGGTGTGGGTGTGTCCATGCTATGGGGTTGGGACTTTGGTTCTGCCCTAGTGTTTGGTCTGAGCCTATCCTGTGCCAGTACCGTGGTGCTGCTTAAGGCCTTGGGTGATCGTGGCTTACTTGAATCCGTCAACGGTAAAATCGCAGTTGGCTGGTTACTGGTTGAAGATCTGGTGATGGTTCTAGTTCTGGTACTGTTACCGGCCACGGCTGTACTGCTTGGTGGCAAAGCCTTAAGTGCGGAAACGGATAGTAATCTGTTAGTGACCTTAGGTCTCACCCTGCTCAAGGTGGCAGGATTTATTGCCTTTATGCTGATTATCGGCAAACGTCTGGTGCCTCTGATCATGCAGTTTGTGGCCCGTCTGGGTTCGAGAGAGCTGTTTACCTTAACCGTAGTGGCGGCTGCAGTGTCAATTGCCTACGGCTCTTATGCCATTTTTGGGGTTTCCATGGCACTCGGAGCCTTCTTTGCAGGGATGGTGGTGAAAGAATCGGACTTTAGCCATCGGGCTGAAGAAGAAACCTTACCACTACGGGAAATCTTCTCTATCCTGTTTTTCGTGTCGGTGGGTATGCTGTTTGATCCACGTATTTTAGTGGAACAACCGCTGCATATTCTGGCTGTTGTTGCCATTATCATGGTGGGTAAAACACTGGCAGCGATGGCATTGGTCTTGTTCTTCCGTTACCCGATCAATACCGCACTCACGGTCGGTGCCAGTCTGGCGCAAATTGGGGAATTCTCCTTCATCCTGGCCACACTCGGCGTATCATTACAGTTACTCAGTATCGAAGGACAGAACCTGATTCTGGCAGGGGCATTGATTTCGATCACCCTGAATTCTTTCGTTTTTTCGGCAATTGAACCCGTCCAACGCTGGATTCGTGAACGCTCTCATTTGGCCCGTCTTCTAGAGCGCAGTGGAGATCCACTGGCCATGTTACCCGATGAAGTGTCGCAAGATTACCTGCGTGATCAGGTGGTGATTGTGGGGCATGGTGAAGTCGGTCGGCGCATTACCGAGACCTTAATGGCACAAGACATCAAGGTGGTGATCGCGGAAGAAAACCGTGAAATTGTGGAAAAGCTGCGCAGTAAAGGGATTGCTGCCGTGAGCGGGGTAGCGACTGAACCTGGTGTACTGATCCAAGCACACATCATGCACGCACGTTTGCTGGTGATTTCTCCAATGGATATTCTGGATATCCATCGTATTGTCGATATTGCCAAACAATTGAATCCACAAATTCAGGTACTGGTGTGTGCCGAAAGCAAGGAAGAAGCGGAAGTCATCCGTCAGGATGAGATTGGTGAAGTGTTCTATGCCAAAGAAGAAATGGCACGCAATATGAGTGGTCATATTCTGGATCGAATCGCACTCGCCCATACGCAAAGCCATACCTCACATTAACACCCGCACATAAAAAAGCGGCTTTAAAGCCGCTTTTTTAGCTGAGATATTTCGGTGGCTCATCTACGACTTCTGCCTGCCACTGGTGAATCTGCTTTTCGAACAATCCAAATAGCGCCGCCTGAATCATATGCTGCGCGACCAATGCCGTTTGGTCACCCAATAACGACTTGACTTCATCATTGAATTGAATTTTCACTAAAGGTTCTTGTTCGGAACCTGCATTGCGCAATGCGAGCTCGCCACCTTCAAGTTGAACCAACTCTAAAATCGCGTCTTGACTCCCGAAGAGTTCTTTTAACTGTTGTATAGACATAAATCCTCCATGTTCAACATGGTGGCAAAGCACACCTGCACTTTGCTTCTCTAGAATTTTATATAGGCACAACGGGCCTGAATTTCAAGTCCAAGCTAGAACTTAGAATTCAACCATTTCGTTACGGAAACCATCAATCAAATGAGTGAGATCGCGGTGCCATTCACGTAGAATCTTAACATCGGGCAACCAAGATTGTGGTCCTTGGGTGACTTTGATGATTAGGTTTGATGACGTTTCTTCTTCAGGTGTCGGCTCAGTAGGCTCCGGTGCATACTGGCACATGCGATAGGCACGTTTTAACTCGGCAATAAAACCGTCTTTGGCCAACTGCTGCATCACCGAAACTTCAGGTGATACCTGCCCCTTGGCTGCCATGAGCTCTTCAATCGACTTCAAACTCGGTTGCGAGTCATTTAAACGGTAGTAACGCACCAGTTCCTGTAAAAAAGCCAACACGGCACCATGCAAATGAAACACTGCCGCTTCACGATGGGCTTGTGCCTGTTGGATATGTTCAGTCTGCTCGGCTTGTTGACACGACAAGCGTGCAAAATAAAGTTTCTGGTTGGTGCGGTCAGCATGATAACGAGCAACGCGGGACATAGTTTTTCCTTAATCTGGCAATATCAACAGCAATGCAGGTGCATAGATTAACCACCCCATCGGCTTTTGAATATCATTTTTTACAACACACTGCCAAAAAAGGAGCCTGCGCTCCTTCTCTGATTATGACTTCACGACATCGGGCTTATTTGGCCGAATCTTCCGCAGCTTTAACACGAATTCCCATGCCATGCACACGTAAGGTATTTAAGCCTTTGATCGCCTTGATTGCTTCACGCGGATTCGGCATTTCAACAAAACCAAAGCCTTTGGATTTTCCAGTATCTGGGTCCATCACCAAGGTACAGCTATCCACCTTGCCATACGGTTTGAATAAAGCCAACAATTCGGCTTCTGCCACAGAACGTTCCAGATTGCGAACTAAAATTTTCATACACTAACCTTCAAAATAGGCAAAACCATCAAAAAGCACTCGCCTACTCCACTTTTTGAACGCCGAAGCGTAATTGACATAGTTTAATCCAGATCGATGCCAAAATCTAAATTTAAGGCCTGACGTTCAATCAGTGCACTCTTCACGGTCTGCTGCCGGGTTTTATAATGGGTTTCACTGCTACATAAATCCCGAGTTAGGTCATTCAGAAAATAGCTGCTGACGGTGCGTCCCTGTTCATCAATCTGATCCCGTGCCCAGAGATTGAGATTCTGCTTGGTCAGAATCAATTCATTTTGTGCACGAGTTAAGGCCACATACAGTACCCGACGTTCCTCTTCAACCTGATCAAAATCGCCTTGTGCACGTGCATGCGGATATTGTCCGGCAGAAACATTGGCCACATAACACACCTTCTGCTCGGTGCCTTTAGCCGAGTGAATGGTGATTAAAGTCACCACATCTTCTTCAGACTGTCGTTCAATTTCACTGATCGAAATCGGATCAAGGACATATTCCTCTAAGAACTCACTCAACAGCTGATGTTTAGCTGCCAGCTGTTTGACCAGCTCAAAATCATTCAGGCGTTTTGACCAGTCCTTTTTCGCATAGTTTTCCTCGAGCTGCGTCAGCACCGCCTGCAGTCCAAACTCGACACAACGTATCACTTCATGGCGCAAGGCAATCATCTGCTGCATCAGGGCAATACTTTGCTCCGGAATCCGGCCAAACTTGAGTAATAAATTGATCATTAAATCGAAATCATCTTGCTGTAGTAACTGCTGGGACAATTTGCTGGCACTGACATCCCCCACCCCATTCCACAAGGTCAGGAAACGCATCCAGGCAATATCATCGCGTGGATTGGCCACCACGCGCAGCAAACTGAGCAGATCTTTGACATGTGCGGTTTCTAACAGCTTCATTCCCCCAATAAATCGGTAAGGAATATTGGCCTGAATAAGCGCCGCTTCAATATGCCGTGCCGCAAAACTCGAACGCACTAACACCATGTGATCCTGCCAAGGTGCCCCATCAATCAGATGGCGTTCCTTGATATCAATCGCGATCCACTTGGCTTCATCAAATTCATTGGGGAAAATATGCAGTCGGGGCTTCAAACCTGGACCGCGATAGGCTTGCAAATGTTTGTCATAGTGGATGGGGCTCTGATCTAGCAGCCAGTTAGACAGATCCAGAATTTCTTGGGTCGAGCGGTAATTCTCGGAAAGTTTCAGGACTTCAGCATCGGGAACGCGCTGTTTAAAATGATGAATATTTTCAAAATCCGCCCCGCGAAAACCATAAATCGATTGTGCATCATCCCCGACACAAAACAGGCTGGTTTGGCCAAGCAAAGGTTCCAGCAGGGCCCATTGCAACGGGTTGGTATCCTGCATCTCATCCACCAATAAATGACGGCACAAACCGCTCACCCAATCCCGCAGTCCTTCTGATTGTGCCAGTGCAGATGCCACAATCGCCAGAATATCGTCATAATCCAGAAAGGCTCTTGCACGTTTACGGGTTTCATATTCCTGCATGATTTCCGCAATCTGAGCCTTAAAACCGAGAAATTCCGGCAACTGTTTTTCAAGAGCTATACTGAGCTTCTGCCGGGTATTCCGTGCATAAGAATACAGGTCACACAGCTGCTGAGGCTTGGGCAACTGGTTGGGATTTTTCTTGTCATCCTTGCCACGCAGCAAACGGAACATCATCAACTGGTCGTCACGGTCAATAATCGAAAAACTGTCCAACCCAAAGGCTTTCGGTTGACGACGCAGTAGATACATACAAAACGTATGAAAGGTCGAAGCACGCAAACCTTTTGCTTCAGCCCCTAAAGCCAATTCCACGCGTGCCACAATTTCACTCGCGGCACGGCGGGTAAAGGTCAGAATCTGGATTTGATTCGCCGGAATACCTTGAGCAATCAGGTACGCGGCACGGGCGACAATGGTTTTGGTTTTGCCACAGCCTGCCCCCGCCAAAACCAGACAGTTTTGTGCTGTGGTGGTTGCTGCTTGTTTCTGCTGAGGATTCAATTCATCGATCAGGGTGGCTAAACTCATAACATCTCATCTTGTGGACTGCAGGGTTAGTTTAGCAGAGCAACCACTGAAAAGCTGATCCATCCTGTGCATGAGTGAAACAGAGATAAATACCGAATACCGAATTTTTTCACTTCTAAAAGGTTTGCCTCACATCAGTGATCAGAATGTTTTAACAAAGATCTCCTGTTGCAAAAGATGACATTGCCTTGCTTCAGGCAATCCTCTCGCTCATTTTTAACAATCGGGCAATATTTTCACAGGTTCTTTCCAGATTGCGCTCACCCATCTGTAAAGCACTCGATAAATCACACGCTCCATCGACGATACTGAAAATTGCAGTAAAACCTTCTGCATACAAGACATCAATGTCTGCTCCAACATAACCGGCACAGGCAATGACCGGTTTATGCAAACGTTTGGCCACTTGTGCTACCCCATATGGGGTTTTTCCTAGCCCGGTTTGAAAATCAATCCCCCCTTCACCGGTCAAAACTACATCGGCTTGTGCAATATGCTCTGCCAGTCGGGTCTGTTCGATGACGATCTCTACCCCTGAACGGATCTGTGCACCTGCAAAAGCCATCAACCCAAAGCCTAATCCGCCCGCAGCACCGGCTCCGGCCTGATCTTTCACATGGATATCCAGCTGTGCTGCGACCAGATCGGCAAAATACCGCAGGTTATCATCCAGTATCTGCACCATGTCTGGGGTTGCCCCTTTCTGGGGGCCAAATATCGCGGAGGCTCCCCGCTCACCACATAAAGGATTATTTACATCACTGGCAATGATGATTTCAGTCTGCTTGAGACGCGGATCCAATCCTGTCAGATCAATCCGTTTGATTCGATGCAGCTGCCCACCACCGAGCGTGACTTCCAAATCATCAGCATCATAAAATTTCACTCCCAGTGCCTGTGCCATCCCGGCACCTGCATCATTGGTCACACTTCCGCCCAGACCAATAATCATTTTGGTGACGCCCTGATCCAGGGCCTGTTTCATCATTTCTCCAGTCCCTAGCGTCGTGGTCACTAATGGATTCCGCTGTGCAACCGGCAATAAATGCATGCCATTGGCTTTGGCCATTTCAATGATTGCGGTTTTCCCCTGCTCCACACATCCCCAATAACTGGCAACACGCTGCTGTGGCAGCGGTCCTGTGACTTCACAAGGAACTTTTACACCATTTAATGCTGAAACCAGTGCATCTGCGGTGCCTTCCCCACCATCCGCCATCGGAACGTGAATAAAATGTGCGTTGGGAAATACTTTTTCTATGCCACGCTGCATGGCCTGACACGCCAGTTCAGCGCTCATGCTTTCTTTGAATGAATCGGGAGCAAGAACAAAGGTTTTATGCATGGAAAACAGATCCAGAGTTGGATTTTTCAACATCATAGTCCATATAAAACACGACAGGTACTGGCTTTAAACTGATCCAATCAGACATCTGCAGAACTTTTAGGTATTCGCTGTTGGATATACAGTGCCAGGGTCAGATAGTGGATACCTTGGAACATCAAGTCCAATGCCAGTAACAACCCGAGTAACCAGAACGGTGCTTCAGGAGAAAGAAAAATCAAGATACCCATCAAAGTGGTCAAAAACCCGGACAATAACAGCCCACCCCAACCGGCCCAAGGTTTCCAGAAAAAAGCTTTCATCATCCGGATGAGTCCGGCAACGATCAAAACGATGGCCAGCAGGTGGGTCAGTACGATGGCTGTTTGTACTGGTGTTGCAAAAGCATAATAACCGGCAAGAAAGTACAGTAGTGCAAACAAGATGCCTAGTCCGCGCAGAGCACCGCTAAAAATCTTTATGGCAGCAAATAAATGTAAGATTCCGGCCAGCATCATCAACGAGCCAAATAGCAACACCACGGACAATGTGGCAACAGGTAATGTGAACACTAGTATCAAGGAAAAGAGCACTAGAAGAATTCCCAGTGCCAGATACCATTTGCGATTTTCATGCAGTTGATGTCGGATTAAATCATTGCCGATGGTTTTCATTCTTATTCTCGACGCCTAGCCCTTTTATACTTAGATTTTTCAATAGATCATGGGCCATGTCTAGCGGCGAGATACCGCATATTGTGAATAAAATGAATCAAACTGTGGATAACTATCCTTTTATCCACATTCACTACTTTTTCCAGCCAATTTCCATTGCCGTCGCCAGATTCAGGCGAGTCTGTGCCAGATTTTCTGCCATTGTGCTCGTATTTTCAGACAAGGGGATATGCCCAGCCATAATCTCGGCATAGCGCTGTGGATACAGCGGCTGTTTTTCTGGCTCAGCATAACCAATCGGATAAGTCGGCTGCCCGTTACTTAAGTCATATTTATCGCTAGCACCAAAAGCATGCAGCAGTTCATGCACCAATACAGTTTTATTCTGATCACTCTGTTTGACAGATGCAAACAGGTTGACGGAACCAATGCGGCCTTTTTCCAGTGCCGTGGAATGCTTTAGAACATGAACATATTGAGGATCATAATAATTCAGATACAGACGTACGCTCGGTGAGCCATCGGCGGATTCACTGTGTTTCCAGGCATAGTAACGGAATTTCAGACTCCACAACATCACGTCCAGCATCGAAGCATTTTCTGGGACTTTTGGCGGTAACTGCTGAATCTCACGTCCCAGCTGGAAATAAAAATGTACGGGTTGGCCACGATACTCGGCAGCAGCAGCACTCAAATACTGTTGGGCATCTTGTAACTGGTCCAGCGAGAGCTGCTGGATATAACGCTGGGTATTCGCGTGACCATCGGCATTTACTGGATGCAACAGTACCACCACTGGTCGTGACCAGTCCTGATTCTGGTCACGATAGGCATTCACCGCCACAACCAGCAGCACTAGCAAGAGAATTAAAATCCGAACCTGTTTCCACATAGCCCTCTCCTTTAATTATTTATTTTTTAATTTAAAAGTTCAGGGCATGACTTTATTTACTCTAATAAACTTTGTGTCTCCTACCTGCTTGGACTCAATCCAACCATTATGAATTGAATCTAGAGCTTCTTCATAATTCCTTACGTTTAAATCTGATTGTTTTAAAAAGTTAATTACATCTTGGATATTTGCCCAATTATTTTTATCAGCACTTTGATTAATTGCTTTTTGTACTAGCCTAATAAAGGTACTAAAACTACTTTTCCTTAAATACATCTGGCTACCTTGCATTTTTATTTCAAATACTCCTAATGCTTTTACCAAACCAGATAATTTGTCATATCCATAATTACGTGTATCAAAATCTGGCTTTACAGCACTAATATACGTACCTATAGCACCTAGATATGCCCAACCACTATCATCAGAATTGTCTTTGACGGCTTTATAAATCAAGTTTAAGGTAGCTTTATCTATTTGTTGTTTTATTTCTTCTTTTTCAACTGATCCAGCTTTGACTACCTCTTTAGAATCAACTTCTTTCTTTAAGAATGGATTTTGTTTTAATTCATCTTTTTCATCAACAGTTAAATTTTCCACGGAAATAAATTTATCACATGCTTTCTTAAAAGGCTCGGGTGTCTTCTTACGACCAAAACCATAAACCATTAAACCGCTTTCACGAATTCTAGAAGCCAAAGGTGTAAAATCACTATCACTAGAAACGATACAAAAACCATCAAGTGCACCACTATATAATAAGTCCATTGCATCAATGATAAGGATCATATCTGTCGCATCTTTGCCCGTAGTGTAAGCAAATTGCTGAACAGGGGTAATAGCATGTGGGAGTAATACCTCACGCCAACTTTTTAGAGCATCACTACTCCAATCCCCATATACTCGCTTAACACTAGCAATCCCATATTTTGCTACCTCTTCTAAAATTAAAGAGATTGAATTTTTTGAAGAATTATCAGCATCGATTAGAACTGCTAGTTTTTTCGCATGAACGTCCATAGCCCCCTCTCTCTAAACTTTTTCATTTTAAAAAATCAAATTTTTAAAATAAAAAATGCTAGCTCAGCTAGCATTTTTGTTTTTATTGGAATTTAACCTTCAACCCACTTTTCATTTTGGTAGACCAGACTCCACTTGGTTGGTTTACCTTCCGGAGTTTCCGAACCGATATACTGAGACTGGTTCTTACGGCTGAATTTCACCACAGTCGGGTTGCCTTCAGGATCGGTGTCTGGCGCTTGCAACAGAAACTGATATTTGGCATCCAACTGCTCCGCGACCGTACGTAGCTCAGCCACTTTGGGTGCGCGGGTTTCACGGATTTTCGGAAACTTGCTGGCTGCTAGGAACAGACCGGCAGCGCCATCACGCAATACAAAATAATCATCGTGTTTGGTTGAACGCAGATGTTCCATCTTGATCGGATCAACACGCGGTGGTGCTGGCTGACCATTTTTCAGTACCTTGCGGGTATTATCACAGCTGGTACAGGCAAAATATGGACCAAAACGACCAGTTTTTAGCTGCATTTCCCCATCACATTTGTCACATGGGATGGTTGGGCCATCATAACCCTTGATCTTGAATTCGCCTTCTTCGACTTCTGAACCATCACAGTCTGGATTGTTGCCACAAATGTGTAATTTTCGCCCACCGTCGATTACATAGCTGTCCATCGCCGTGCCGCATTTGGCACAACGTTTTTTCGACATCAAGTCCGCAGTTTCCGCAGCATCATCATCCGACAAGGCAGCCAAAGACTCTACTGGAGTTAAATTCAATGTGCCCTTACAACGCTCTTTTGGCGGCAGGTTATAACCTGAACATCCCAAGAAGACTCCGGTCGTTCCTGTCCGAATCTGCATCGGGCGGCCACATTCAGGACATTTAACTTCTGGCACTTCAATCGGCTGGTTACGGCGCATGCCATGCTCGCCCTGAGCCGTGGTCAAACGCTGTTTGAAATCGCCATAGAAACTGTCCAGCAGTTCTTTCCAGTTACGGTCGCCTGTCGCTACCCGGTCCAGCTGCCCTTCAAGATCAGCGGTGAACGCATAGTTCATCAGGTTGTTAAAGCTTTCATCCAGACGATCGGTAACGATTTCACCCATTTTCTCGGCAAACAGACGGCGGTTCTCCAGCTTGACATAACCGCGATCCTGAATGGTCGAGATAATCGCCGCATAGGTGGATGGACGGCCGATACCGCGTTTTTCCAGCTCTTTCACCAAAGAAGCTTCGGTAAAACGTGCTGGCGGTTTGGTGAAGTGCTGACTTGGATCCAGTTTTTCCAGTTTTAGGATTTCGCCGATTTTGACGGCTGGCAACAACACATCATCATCGGATTTGTTTGCACCACGGACTTTGGTAAAGCCATCAAATACCAAGGTACGGCCTTTGGCTTTCAGCTCCACCCCATTGGCATCGACTAAAATGGTCGAGGATAAATATTCTGCTGGTGTCATCTGACACGCCACAAATTGGCGCCAGATCAGATCATATAAGCGTTGTGCATCACGCTCGACACCTGCCAAATCGTTACCCGTTAAAGCCACGCTGGACGGACGTATGGCTTCATGCGCTTCTTGTGCACCGGCTTTATTGCCATAACGGTTTGGCTTGGCTGGTAAATATTTTTCGCCGTACTGCTGCTCGATATGGCTGCGCACCATATTTACCGCGTCATCGCTCAGGAATGTTGAGTCGGTACGCATATAGGTAATAAAACCAGCCTCATACAGACGTTGTGCCAGCATCATGGTTTTCTTCACTGAAAAACCTAAACGGGTACTGGCGGCCTGTTGCAAGGTTGAAGTGATATACGGCGCACTTGGATTGACTTTGGTCGGTTTGTCTTCGCGCTGTGCAACTTTATATTCGGCGTCTTTTAATACGGCAAGCAACGCATCAGTTTCAGCTTTATTGCGCAGCTTCAGGGTCTTACCGGCCTGTTTGACTGCTTCAAGGCGAATCTGCTCTTTTTGTGCCTGAGTGTCGGCAAACACTTGCCAGTATTCTTCAGGGATAAAGGCACGGATTTCACGCTCACGCTCAACCACCAATTTTACTGCAACAGACTGTACACGTCCGGCTGATAAACCACGGGCGATCTTTTCCCAAAGGAGAGGAGAAATCATAAAGCCCACGACACGGTCGAGGAAGCGGCGAGCCTGTTGTGCATTGACTTTATTGGTATCTAGACGTGCAGGATGTTTAAAAGCTTCCTGAATGGCATTTTTGGTGATTTCATTAAAGACAACGCGTTGATAGCGTGAAGCATCACCACCAATCACCTCTTTTAAATGCCAGGCAATGGCTTCCCCTTCACGGTCCAAGTCCGTTGCGAGATAGATTTCATCGACCTGTGAAGCCAGTTTTTTCAGTTCGGAAACGACATTTTCCTTACCTGGTAAAACTTCATAATGTGCTTCCCAGCCATGTTCAGGATCAACCCCCATACGGTTAATCAGTGCTTGCTGGGCTTTTTGGGCTTTTTGTTCTTCGGTCAGTTTGGTACGGGTCCCCGGTTTTTTCTCGGCCGTTTTACTGCCCCCGCCTGTTGGCAAGTCACGAACATGACCCACCGAAGATTTCACGATGTATTGTGAACCCAAATATTTGTTGATAGTTTTCGCTTTTGCAGGCGACTCCACAATCACTAAGGCACGCTTGTTGGCCGCACCAGAGGCTTTTGCTGTGGTGCTTTGGGATGTGGATCGAGGAGCATTCGCCATAATGAACCATTATTCCTTTGAAGTGTAAAAATCAGACTTGTGCCAAGCTGTGTAAATAGGTTTTGATCTCTTCCAATTGAGTTCCTCTCAAATCGGATTCCTCATCCCAGTACAGGCCAACACAGTTTGCCTGCATATCAATAGCATAAATCCCTTTTAATGCAATGGGCGAATCATTCAATTTGTCATCCCCTTGGATAACCTTGAGTTGTTGATTCTCCACACGGGCACGCATTAGAGGCAAACGGGCATCTGGAATCAGCACGCTATAGTAAGCCACCATACTGGCACGATTTTCAGTAGCCATCGGAACTTTGGTCCAGTCTGGTGCAACGACAAGACGTGGATGTAATCCCATTTTCCGTGCTCTGTCGCGCATCATGCCCAAGGCTTTCTCACGTGGGCTGACCCGCAGACCAAAAATCGATCCCAAGACAAAAATGATAATGACGACTGCGACCCAAATTCCGGTATTTTCCATAGTTCACCTTTTTCTTCCTTTATTAGAGTTGCACAAGGCCAACCTAAAACGCAAGTTTGTCGGCGGATTTTCATCAGTTGAGTAAAAGAGAAAGTCGATAAACCTAGATGTCTAAAGTATTCAATGCGCAAGTTTCTTGCGAAAAATTTAGTTTTTTTGTGAGTGGTTCATACAATATTTACCGCACTATCACACAACTGGACCCTTCCCAAACAGGGATCAACATGAAGTTTGAATCATGGCACTCAAGACACCGAAAGTCATGGAAATCAAGAGATGATAGGTTTATTGCAGTAACATCTCATGACTATATAAAACTTCATGGCCATTCCAGTAGATATAGCCTTTTTCTAGAAGTTCTTTCAGCAGCAATTTCACATCCGCGTCCGGATAGAGTTTTTCCAGCAAATCACGCAGCTCAAAAATATCTTTGGGTTTTTCCGTTTTTAACTGGCTCAGCGCGCGCACCATTTCCCATTGCAAGGCATCAATCTGCACAGCATCGGGTTGCTCTTGACGAGCGCTCTGCTGAGCCTGCAACAGGGCCTGTACGGAGGGAAACGACTTTACTGAGGATGATTCTGCTGGGCTCGTAGCATTATTCTCCTGAACGTCTACAACCGTTTCCTGTAACAGATGATCCAGTTTCAGCTGTAACCACTGTTTCAAGATTTTTTTACGGTAACTCACCTGCTGGTCATAACGTTTGACTATTTTTAACTTAATCAGCATCCCCAACAGTTGTTGAGCCTGCTCTGGCAATACGTGCAGGATATTACCGATCGAATTTTTTAACCCTTCAATGGTGCCGGGTTTTCCAGCCATTTCCCCTAAAGCATCACAGTATTTCTTGACCAGTTGTAGTGCCGGTTTACGCTGGAAGGCCTGAGCACTCGGCAAGCGATAGCTACTCGCGCTAGATGCGGATTCCGTCTGGCTTTCCAGCTGGATCAGTGAAGCAAACAGACCGGCCCCCTGCATGAGTTGCAACAACACTTCTATGCTGGACATCGCAGAAAGGACTTCAATCTGGGTCTCAGCTTCCAGCAAAGCCAACAACTGTCCGACCACGACAGCATAGGCATATTCCTGATGCTCAACTTGCGGGACATCCAGCACGATCACTTGTCCACTATTCAGCCAACTGGCAAACTCCGTCAGGTCTTCCAATGCATAGTCAAATTTTCCCTGACAATTGAACAGATACACCGTGTGATAATGCTGTAACAGCTCACGCAACACGGTCGCTGTCGGCATATTTTGTTCCAGGTCAAACAGGATCACTTTATTCATTGGTATTCAAGATCGATCAATCAAAGACGAGAGAGATTAACACAGTTGAAAAATACTGCAGCGGAACCGATTAATAGTGCGGAGGTCGGTTGGTCAACGGATCAAAAGGTGCAATCCCTTCCGACAGATCTGCCGACTCGACACGCTGATAGAGCAACTGCATCTGTTTTTTCAAAATGGCAATTTCTTGTGTCTGCAAAGCCATCTGCTGGTTAAGCTGATCGACTAAATCATCCAAAAATGCAATTCGCACTTGCAAATCTTCAATCGGTGCGGAAAATGACGCTTGATCATCATCGTATGGTTGTTTAGTCATTTAACCCTCCTCAATCGGGATCTTAGGAAACATTATGGCCTATATTACTTTAAGGGACGTCCAGCTGGCATTTGGTGGACCGGCCCTACTCGATGGCGCGAACTTCACTCTAGAGCGTGGCGAACGAGTCTGTTTAATCGGCCGTAATGGTGAAGGCAAGTCTACTTTACTTAAGCTGATCGAGGGAAGTTTACTGCCCGATCGCGGTGAAGTTTCGATTCAAAATGGCCTCACGATTTCCATGCTGGCACAGGATGTCCCAATGGATCACGGTAAAGTGGCGGATATCGTCGCTGAAGGTGCCGGGGAAGCCGCGCAAGTGCTCAAAGCGTATCATGAAGCCAGTGATGCCTGTGTACTCGGTGACATGACCGCCTGTGACCGTATGGGAGAACTGCAGCATAAACTGGATCAGCTTGATGGCTGGACCCTGGAAAACAAGGTCAACACCATTCTGGGTAAAATGGGCCTGGATCCAAATGCTGACCTGGCGGATTTATCCGGTGGTCGTAAACGTCGCGTACTACTCGCACGTGCCCTGCTGACACAGCCAGATGTCTTGTTGCTGGACGAACCGACCAACCATTTGGATGTGGAAAGCATCGAATGGCTGGAAAAATTCCTGCTTGATCAGAACAACCTGACTTTATTATTCATTTCGCATGACCGTTCTTTTGTCGATCGTCTGGCGACACGAATTGTCGAACTCGATCGCGGCCAGTTGCGCAGTTTTGAAGGCAATTATTCACGTTATCTTGAGCTGAAAGCACAACAGCTGGAAGCGGAAGAAAAACAGAATGCACTGTTTGATAAGAAACTGGCTGAAGAGGAAGCCTGGATTCGCCAAGGGATTAAAGCACGCCGTACGCGTAACGAAGGTCGTGTTCGTGCCTTAAAAGCGTTACGCGAAGAGTCTAAAGCACGCCGCTTTCAGCAAGGCAAAGTCAACATGGCAACGCAAGAAGCCAACCGCTCTGGAAAACTGGTCTTTGATATTGAACATTTACGCGTTGAGTATAATGGTCATCCGATTATCAAAGACTTCTCGGCACTGGTGCTACGTGGTGACCGTATTGGTCTGGTTGGCGACAATGGTGTGGGTAAAACTACCCTTATCAAAGCCATTCTGGGTGAAATCGAACATGGCGGTTCAGTAAAAACCGGTACCCAGCTGGAAATCGCCTATTTTGACCAGCTACGTAACCAGCTGGATCTGGAAAAATCAGTCGCAGCCAACGTCAGCGAAGGTAGTGACTTTGTGGATGTCAACGGTCAGCGCCGCCATATTTTCAGTTACTTGCAGGATTTCCTGTTCTCCCCCGAACGTGCACGTACCCCAGTGAAAGCTTTATCCGGTGGTGAACGTAACCGGATTCTGTTGGCAAAACTCTTGCTGAAACCATCCAATCTAATCGTGATGGATGAACCGACCAACGATCTGGACATGGTCACTCTCGAATTGCTCGAAGACATGCTGTCGGAATACAAAGGGACTTTACTACTGATCAGCCATGACCGTGCCTTTATGGATAATGTGGTCACCTCGACCTGGGTATTCGATGGCAAAGGCAATATCGATGAATATATCGGCGGTTATCAGGACTATTTGCTGCAGCGCCCTGATCAAAAAGTCGTGGATCAAAAAAGTGATGTTAAAAAAGCACAAGCGAAAGCTGAAGCAGCAGCCAGTGCCCCCGTTGCGGCTCCCGCAAAAAAGGTCAAACTCAGCTACAAAGACCAGCGTGAACTTGACCAGTTGCCCGTAGAGATTGAAGCCTTAGAAACCGAGCAAACCGAGTTAAATGCAAAATTGGCTGACGGTTCATGGTTTGTGCAGGATGCAGCAGCAGCAACCAAAGCCAGTGAGCGTTTGGCTGAAATTGACGAATTGCTTCTGGAAAAACTAGATCGCTGGACCGAACTTGAAGCCTTGAGCCAAGGCAACTAATCTCCCTGATTGTGAGCTTCTGCATGTTCACCTGCGGAAGCTTAGTATTTTCCAAATGTGGACACGCTTGTTACACTGCGTGCAGATTTCGCGCTTTCAGTATCATCAAAACCTATGAGCAAACATCATCAAAACTACACTCCCGGTGAATTTCAATGGTCTTTCCTGTTGCCTCAATATTGGGGAATCTGGATTGCCATTGTCTTGTTGATGCTGCTCGCCATTTTACCTTGGGCAGTGCAATATCGACTTGCTCAATTTCTCGGGGCTGTAGCGTTTAAACGCTTAAAGTCACGCCGCAAAACCACGTTACGCAATCTGGAAGTCTGTTTTCCGGAATGGTCACCGCAACAGCGTGAAGCCCAAGCTAAACAGGTTTTTGTGGATATGATGCTCGGCGTATTTGAAACCCTGAATGCTTGGTACACGCCGAAATGGTTTCAAGGACGCATCACGATTGAAGGCCTGCAACATCTGACGGATGCCCAGGCACAAGGCAAAGGCATCCTGCTATTAGGAACGCACAGTACCTTGCTAGACGCTGGGGGCTATCTCTGCAGCCAGTATTTTGATCCTGATGTTGTCTATCGCCCGCAGAACAACCCTCTGCTCGACATGTTGATTTACCGTTGCCGCGCGACCATCTACACACACCAGATTGACCATGACGATATGCGTGGCCTGATCCGCCACCTAAAAAACGGCCGTGCGATCTGGTACAGTCCCGATCAGGATTACGGCCTGAAACAAGGTATCATGGCACCCTTTTTTGGTATTCCGGCTGCAACCGTTACGGCACATCGCCGTTTGCTGAAAATTTCCAAAGCCGTTGCAATTCCCCTGTATTTTTATCGTGAAGGCGATATTAGCGATCCGCGTTATCGTATCCTGATCGAACCCGCAGTGGATCATCTGCCGAGTGAAGATGAAGTCGCGGATGCCACCCGGGTCAACCAGATCATTGAACGCCAGCTACGTATCGCACCCACACAATACATGTGGTTCCATCGCCGATTTAAAACACGGCCTGAAGGCTACGATAAAATTTATTAATCTTGAGAGCGCAATCCATGAAAGTGATGCAACTTCTTCCAGAACTGAATAGTGGTGGCGTGGAACGTGGCACGCTGGAAATTGCCCAAGCACTGGTCACTCAAGGGCATGAGTCACTGGTGGTCTCGAATGGTGGACGTCTGGTCGCTCAACTCGAAGCTGAAGGCTCTACCCATTTAACCCTCGCAATTCATAAAAAGTCGCTGTCCAGCTTGTGGCAGATTGCACCACTACGTCGTCTCATCCAACAGCATCAACCCGACATTGTGCATGTCCGTTCCCGCGTTCCGGCTTGGCTCACGCACTTCGCACTCAAGGGCATTCCAGTGGCACAACACCCGCACCTGATCAGCACTGTGCATGGCTTTTATTCAGTCAACCGTTATAGTGCCATCATGACTCAGGCAGAAAAAGTGATTGCCGTCTCCGATAGCGTGGTGCGTTACATTCACGACAACTATCCGGCCTGTCCCAAAGAGCATATTGTTCGGATTTACCGTGGCATTGACCCGCAGGCCTTCCCACATGGCTATCAGCCTTCAGCCCAATGGTTGCAGCAAACATTCAAAGATTTCCCACAACTGGAAAATAAATTCTTACTCTGTCTGCCTGGGCGGATTACCCGTTTAAAAGGCCATGAAACCCTGATCCAACTGGTCAGCCAGCTCCAGCAGAATTATCCGAATTTACACGCGATTGTCGTTGGGGGTGCCGATCCGAAAAAAGCTGCCTATCTCGATGAACTTGAGCACAAGATTCAACAACAGGAACTCCGGGACAAAATTACCTTTGTTGGGCATCGCTCGGATATTCGTGAATGGTTGGCATTCAGTGATGTAGTGTTCTCCTTATCCAGTCAGGCAGAAACCTTTGGCCGTACCACTCTAGAAGCCTTATCGGTTGGAACACCAGTAATTGGCTGGAACCGTGGTGGCGTGGCTGAAATCTTGTCACAGCTCTATCCACAAGGGCTCATTGAGGTCGATGATCATGCAGCTCTATTGTCAGCGGTTAGACAACATGTTGAACAGCCACAGGTAGTTGCTCCAGTCAGCCAGTTTAGTTTGCAGCAGATGTGTGATGAGACCTTAAAACTCTATCAACAAGTGATTCGGGGTGAATAAGTGTTCCCCCTTTTATACGACAAGCTGAAAATGAGAAAAACTTAAAATCATAAACCCGAGTTCCGCTTCCTGCTGAACTCGGGTACATGAGGTTGTGCTTTCAGGTTTATTGTTATTATTCGCCTGCTGTCCTTGTCACCATCCAATCCTTGATTTTCATCCTTCAGCGTTGGCTTTCCTTAAGGGGACTGTCCATTCCCGTTCCTTGTGCTGATGTCTTCAGATTAATCTGCTTTCCCCCCTATGACCATGCGTCATCGGCTGCAATCCGTGTGAGCATTTTCGTACACTTTTAGATTAATTCTTCTCGGAATTTTCACTCTGATTTTTATAACCACGTGCAATCTCATCCGTCACAATTTTCTCTTCAGCTTCGGCTTTTTCAATCCCTTGCTGTATGGCTTGCTGTGCTTCATGCTCATCCGCAGGCGTTTGCGCTAAAGGCTGCTGGATACGCTCAAACTTACGTCCGCTCTGCAATACGGTATAAACCGGGAAATGATCCGAGCCAATATGGGATAAACGACGCATGTCAATCAGGGCAAAATCAGCACTATGAAAAATATGATCGAGTGACCAGCGAAATAACGGATAATTTGCATGAAAAGTATTAATAAAATGACGCCCCACCCGGGGATCCAGCAAACCACTCATCCGTTGAAATAAACGCGTCGTTCTAGACCAGGCCACATCATTCAGATCTCCCATCACGATGCAGCTTTGCTGCAAATCTTTCACTTGATCTCCAACAATCAGTAATTCAGCATCACGCAGGGTTGATTCACTGGCTTCGGTTGGGCTAGGTGGCTTGGGATGCAAGCAATAGAGCTGTACAGGCTGACCTGAAGGCAACAACACGGTGGTATGAATCGAAGGGATGTCATCACTCAGAATAAATTTGACTTCGGTGTTTTGTAATGGCAAGCGGCTATATAAATGCATGCCATATAAATTTTCCAGCGGTACCGCCACGCGAAAAGGGTAGTCTTTTTCAATCACCTGCAAAGCTTGCTGCCAGTCTGCATTAGATTCCAGCGTCAAAATGATATCAGGCTGGTAATCTCGAATATGGTCAATCAGTAAATCATACTGCGTATTCGGCATCAGTACATTCGACACCAGAAGAGAAATCTGCTGTTCAGGATTCAATTGCGGAGGTCGTACCTTTTTAACCTGTTTTTTCCAGAAAAAGGTATAAGGCAGCACCATTTTTAACTGATAAGCGATTGCGGCAATCAGTCCCGCCAGAATTAGTTCACGCTGCCAGTTCCAATCATGCGGCCAAAATAGCAGGAAGCACAAAACCCCTGTACCCAAAGTCAAAATCTGTAACCGTGGAAAATCTGCGCCTCGAATCCACCATTCATCACGAGGAATCAGCGACCAGAAACTCAGCCAAATGACCAAAATAGCCATGATTTCAATCCATAGCATGCATTTTTACCAGTTCTTATCCGTATTAGGGTTGTTTAATTGCAGGACCAGGAAATAATTTGATTCAAATCACTCTGATTTAAAATTTAACGTAGAAATCACGCCATTTTGATTAGGTTATACTTGCAGTTGTGTACTCATTTGGTACACTCAAGCCCCTTTATTTTTTATTACGCACCGAGGCAAAGTGACATGAAAGTAGGTCTGGTCGGTTGGCGCGGGATGGTTGGTTCCGTCTTGATGCAACGTATGGTTGAAGAGAATGATTTTGCTCATTTCGAGCCATTTTATTTTTCTACCAGTAATGCAGGTGGTGAAGCGCCTGCATTTGGTGGTAAAACTGCCCCAGCACTTATGGATGCAACGGACATTAACAGTCTGAAGCAGATGGATGTCATTGTGACTTGCCAAGGTGGTGATTATACCTCTGAAGTTTTCCCAAAACTGAAAGCAGAAGGTTGGAATGGTTACTGGATCGATGCTGCCTCTACCTTGCGTATGGCGGATGATGCAATTATCGTGCTTGATCCAGTGAACATGCATGTCATTAAAGACGGTCTCGTGAATGGCACGAAAACTTTCGTGGGCGGTAACTGTACAGTTTCCTTGATGTTGATGGGTCTAGGTTCACTGTTCCAAAACAACTTGGTGGAATGGATGACCGCGATGACCTATCAAGCGGCTTCTGGTGCGGGCGCGCAAAACATGCGTGAACTCATTACAGGTATGGGTTACCTGTACAACAACACCAAAGATTTGTTGGATGATCCTAAGTCCGCGATTCTTGACATCGATAGCAAAATCGCAGCATTACAGCGCGGTGAAGGCTTCCCTTCTGCAAACTTCGGTGTGCCACTTGCAGGTTCCCTCATTCCGTACATCGACAAACAGCTTGAAAGTGGTCAGTCGAAAGAAGAATGGAAAGGTCAGGTCGAAACCAACAAGATCTTGGGCAATACCCAGATCGTTCCAATCGATGGTCACTGCGTCCGTATCGGTGCAATGCGTTGCCACTCTCAGGCATTGACGCTGAAATTGAAAAAAGATGTTCCACTGGATGAAATCGAAGACATGATTCGCAATTCAAACGAGTGGGCCAAAGTCGTACCAAACACCCGTGAAGCCTCTATGACGGATCTTACGCCTGTAGCTGTGACAGGCACTCTGTCTGTTCCTGTTGGCCGTTTGCGTAAACTCAATATGGGTAAAGAGTATCTGGGTGCATTCACAGTGGGTGACCAGTTGCTTTGGGGTGCTGCAGAACCTCTACGTCGTATGTTACGTATCCTGATTGAATATAAAAATGCTTAAGCATCTTTAAATTCGAGCCAAAAAGCCGGTCAAATTGATCGGCTTTTTTATGTAATACATGTGTAAACGTTTTACAATTCACTTACACCTGAGTAAGGTATAACCTTTATAGAGCGCTGCCAAAAAAACACCTGAGCAACGGATCACGATGACTGTATATAACAAACTAAAAACTGCGATTTTAACGATTATTGCCTCACAGACTACGCATGCAATTTTGATTGATCCGATTCAGATTCAATCAGCTCCCGGGGAATTGCTATATGCCGAAATGAATTTCAGCCAAGCCAACACTGAAGTTCCACTGCAAGTTGCATTGGCCTCAAGTGAGGATTTAACAGGTTTAGGCATTCAACACCGCCCACCTGAGCACTTGAACTTTTTTACCCGCCGTACAGGTCAAGGTAGTGGTGTCATCGTGATTACCTCATCACGCCCGATGACTGAAGCTGAACTGAACTTCGTTGTTAAAATCAAAGAAGGCCAAGCGACGCGTTTACAACATATCCAGAGCAGCCTGAAACGTAGTGCTCATACAGCCAACGTGCCTTTTTCTAGCACTGAACGCTTACTGCAACCACAATTGATTGTCAGTGAAAAAGATATTGCACTGAACCTGCCGGTCACAACCAGCTATACCGCTCCAAAAGTCAGTAGCCTTCAGGATAACAATATCGCAAAGAGCACTGATGTACTTACTGTCAGCATTGTTCCACCTGCGCCACAAGCAAGCAAAAAAACAGAAACCGTTCAGAACAATACAGCTACGATCAAGACGACTACAGCCAATTCCCCGGCCAAGCCAGAGAATGTCAAAGAGCAGCCATTAAACTCTGCTGTAGAAAAAACACCCCAACAGGCCAAAGTAAAATCTGCAAAGCAAGAAATAGAAAAAAACAAAACTGCTGAAGCCAATACCAAGCATGTGGTCAGCAATAATGAGTCCTTATGGAGCATTGCAGCTCGTATCGCAGCACAAACTAATCGCCCTATTGCTGAAGTGATGAAAGAAATACAGGCCAACAACCGCCATGCCTTTATTCAGGGAGATGCAAACCGTTTACGCCGCGGTGCAGCCCTAAATCTGGGTGTAGCCATTTCACCCAAAGCCCGTACTGCAGCACCGGTAAAGGTTCAGAAATCAGGCAAGCCTTCTGCATCGGGAAGCACCAAATATCGCTTGAATCAAGCCGAAATGAGCTTGGTGGCTGACAGTGCACAAGATTCAGCAGAAGGAAGTGCTAAAAAGCGCACACAACAAAACCAAACCAGTGCAGAGTTGTCATTAAAAGTTATGACAGCTCGTGAAAAAACCGTTAAATTACAAAAAAACGTGACACAGTTAGAATTGGCTCTACGTCAAAAGGATCAGAGAATTCAACTATTAAATGCACGGCTGGCAAAACTGCAACAACAATTGCAACAGCAACAAAAAGCGCAGAAGTCAATTCACTAAACTGTTTTTATAGAATTTTGGGATGAACTAGACCGAGCTCACGGCTAGACGTTCAAGGGGTTTAAAATATGATGCTCTATGTGATTCCGTTTATATTGTTGTTGGTTGTGGCCATCGTCCTTAAGAAACGTGAAGCCAGCAAGAAAGAAGACAATACCAGCAGCAAAACGGTCAACAAAAAAGCTGGCAAAAAAACGACCGCTAAAAATACCGCAAAGAGCACACCTGCAGCACTCGATTTTCCAACCACACAGCAAGCTGCTGCGAACCAAACAACACCGCTGGCACCAGAAATCCGCCAGCAAATCCGTCAACGCATCCAGTCACGCAATTTCTTTGCAGCAGAAGCTGAAATTAACCAGGCTTTAAACCGTGACGCCTCGCAGCATGAATTATATTTGTTGCTCCTTGAAATTCATTTAGAACAAAAAGATGATTTCGCCATCCGCCAGTTAATGAATCAACTGCGTGATTTAGGCCTAGATGACATCTTGCAGCAGGCAGAAGCACAACAGCAAGCCCACCAAGACAAAGTACGATCAATTACTGCAGCACAAAGCATTGAAACACCAGTGACCGCAGAAGCTGCTGAATTGAGTTCAACAGTAAAACCAAGCGTACAACCGACTGAAAATCGTGTCACTGCAGCCAGCTTTGATGCTTTAGTTGAACCGCAAAACAGCAAACCTTCATTTGATGAACTTCAATCTGAATTCTCTTCGGTCAAAAATGAGCCTGAACCTGCTCCGGCAGCTGTTACACCTCTTGAATTCAATTTTTCAAAAACCGCTGTTAAGACTGAAACAGCAATTGTTGTTGATACCCCGGCAACCATCATCGAAGAAACAAAGGCTCCAAAAGCTGTAGAGCCTGTTCAAGATCTTTCTCAGGCGCTTGAATTCAAACTGGATACACCTGTCATCGAGTCTGCCCCAACAGCGAAAGTTGCAGAAGCAGAGCCAGAAAATACTGTAGCAGAACCAGCACCTCTGGAGTTTTCGTTCTCACTAGAGAGTGCCAATAAAGTTGAAGCGAGTGGGCCGGTCATTGTTGCTGAAGCTCCTGTAGTAGAGCCAAAAGCTGACAGTGCTCCAGCAGAAACTGAGTTTAAACTAGACTTTGCTAGCTTTGACCTGACGACACCAAGTAGCAGCCCTGAAGCTACAGCAGTTGAAACACCAGTATCTGAAGCTGTGCTCATCCCTGAAGTTCCAACACTGACAGCAACACCAGCCAGTGGTCTGGAATTCAATCTGGACGCCCCTGCCATCAGCCTGGATACAGCAGCTGAAAGCAATGTTCCTGCACAGCCAGCTCTAGTTGAGCAGACGACCACTTTAGTGGACCAACATGATCCATTGACTCAATCTTTCCCTGAGTTGCTGGAAGTCAATGAGATCAACCTGAATTTACAATTGGCACAACAGTATATTCAGCTCGGTGCTTATGCCCAAGCGCGCCGCCTACTCAGCGAAAATGAAGCACAGTTCAATCCAGAACAACGTGAGCAATCTGAGCTTTTACTCAAACAAATAGCTTCTTAAGCACGCTTCGTTCTACTATAAGCAGTCCATCCCGACTGCTTTTTTTATGCATGAAAAAAATCGCCTTATTGTATATGGGGGGCACTTTTGGCTGTGTAGGTGAGCCTTTAATGCCGATGCCAGCTGAGCTGTTCCTGCCTCAGCTAAAAAAAATACTACCGCCCCATTTGCAGGTCGACTGCATAGCTGCGCCCTGTATCCTCGATAGTAGCCGTTACACGGCAGCAGACTGGCTACAACTGGTACAATACATCCAGCAATTGCAATTACACGGCTACCAGCATTTTGTCATTGTGCACGGCACAGATACGTTAAGCTATGCTGCTGCTGTGCTGGCACGCTGTCTAGGCACCTCCTGCCACGTCGTTCTGACCGGCAGTCAGTATCCGCTGCTCAACACGCAAGGCGACAATACTCGTGAATTCAGTGATGCACATGACAATTTGAATCTTGCACTCGAGCACGTATTAACACTTCCTGTAGGTGTGTATCTCGCCTTCCATCATCAGGTCTGGCATGCCCAAACTGCAATAAAAATGCATAGCACTGAGCTAGATGCCTTTCGTGGCCTAGCAGCGGAACAGTCTCTCCCCGAAGAACCTTGTAGTGGTTTTATCATCAATGAGCATTATCTAGTTCGTGCCCGAGATTTCAACCTGTTAAGCTGGCATGTACAGCCTATCCAGCCTGAACTGCTGCTACAGAATCTACAGCTGCTTTTACCGCACCCACCTGCTTTTCTGGTGTTGCAAGCTTATGGTACAGGTAATTTGCAGGTCACGCCTGAAATCGAGCACTGTCTGGAACAGCTCTATGCTCAGGGCTGTCTGAGTATTTTGACCACTCAGGTTCCATTTGGCGGCATTGATCAACGTTATGCCGTCAGCCAATGGGTACAATCCAGCAAAATTATGCTGAATAACACCCTAAGCCATGCCGATCTGTATGCCAAAGCACTGCAAATGTATTTACAATACCCAACTGCAGAACAATGGGCTGCACACTGGTAGCATCCGTAATCGACATCGAGGTAAACATGCAGCGTTATGCAATCGGGATTGAGTTTTGTGGGATCCGTTATCGTGGATGGCAAACGCAGCAGCCCGGTGTTCCCAGCGTACAGGAAACCTTAGAGCGTGTGCTAAGCAAGATCGCCGATGAGCCCATCATTGTACATGGTGCTGGCCGTACCGATGCCGGTGTGCATGGCACGAATATGGTGGCTCATTTTGATACGAATGCCATCCGTCCAGAACGTGGTTGGATGATGGGCGCCAACACCCTGCTCCCCAAAGATATTGCACTGAAATGGATTCAGCCGATGGGCGAAGATTTCCATGCCCGCTTTAAAGCCTGTGCGCGCCGTTACCGTTATGTGGTCTACAATGCCCCCCATCGTCCGGCTTTACTATATAAACAGGTCACGCATATATTCCAGCCCCTCGATGCCGTAAAAATGATCGAGGCTGCCAAGAAATTTGAAGGCACACATAACTTTGAAAGTTTCCGTGCCGCAGCCTGCCAATCAAATCAGCCCGTCCGTCATGTATCACATTGCCGCATGACCCAGCATGGACAGTATCTGGTTTTGGACATTCAAGCCGACGGTTTTTTACACCATATGGTGCGCAACATTATGGGTTGTCTGCTGGAAATCGGCCAAGGGATGTATGATATCGATCATATTGACGAGATTTTTGCAGCACAAGACCGCAAGGCCGCTGGAATTACAGCGCCACCGCATGGCCTATATTTTATTCAGGCCTACTATCCAGAACCATGGCAATCCCAATTACCCGTACAGCCTTTAGGACCGCACTGGCTGAATATGCCGGAATAAGCACTGTAATCTCGACTGGGTCTAGATCTGCTGTTTACGCTTACGGTATTCGACCGGGGTTTCTTGGGTCCAGCGTTTAAAAGCCCGATAAAATGTGCTTGGCTCGGAGAATCCTGTCAGATAGACAATCCGCTCCACACTCTCATGGGTATTGGCTAAAAGTTTTTTGGCCAACCTGCAGCGATAATCCGATAAAATCTGCTGAAAACTGGTATGAGCTTCACTCAGTTGGGTGCGCAAACGGCGTGGAGTAATCTGTAACTGTGCAGCAACTGTTTCCAAGGTAGTCTCTCCACTTTCCAGTGTGGCACCAATTGCACGGCGGACTTCACCGACCAGATCATAACGTGCCAGTTCCTGCAGTTTTTCTAATGCCAGTTGTTCATGCAATTGCGACAGTTCAGGTTCGGCCTGCCAGAGCGGATGATGCAAAATCGCCGGATCAAAGTACAGCCGGGTTTCTTTTTGACCTAAACTGACCGGACATTGGTAGACTCGCTGATATTCCTCGGCTGCTGCCCCTTGCGCAAAATCAAAGTCAATATAAATGGGCTGGAACTGACCTTCAGTAATAAATTTAAAAAACCGCAAAATCCCGCACATGGCACTTTCAGTAAAATGTCGGTTAACCAGTGGATCTTTGATGTCCTGGATGCCATTAGTCAAATAACAACGTCCATCCTGCATCACCAAACGGGCCTGAAAAGCATCACTGATCAAACGCTGGTAAGCCAGTGCCCGCTGCAAGCCTTCACCGAAATTGGCACTACTGACAAATAGATGTTCAATCACCTGCCCACGATACAAGGGCAAATATTCCCCCAAATGCAGACCGATATCCGGATCTTGGCTCATCTCCTGTGCTGCGCTCCAGAATGCATGCTGGGCGCTCAGCGGTGTGCGCTGGTTGGCTTCAACCTGATTTAAGGCAACACCGGCTTTGCTCAATATTTCCTCGGTTGGCAAGCCGGCGCGACGCATGGCCTGATAACCAAATCTTAAGACGATTGACGCATCCGTTCGTTGAGCCACAGCTACTCCTTGCTGATGAATAAAAAAGTTAAATATTGAAAAAATAGAATTTAGATTAGCTTTGATTGGCCGAACTGACAACATCAGCCCAAAGAATTTTGCCGAGAAACTTTAACCTCAACATTCGCTTATTTGCCTGTCATGTGTACAGTGGAACCTCCCTGCCACCTTGTTTTTTTCGAGGAAATTGTATATAATTTGCGCCTTTCCAATTTGATTATCAGGTAGGCTATGGCCAATAAAGAGGAACTCATTGAGTTCGAAGGCGTTGTCACCGAAACGCTTCCTAATACGATGTTCCGTGTACGTTTAGAAAACGGTCACGAAGTGATTGCTCACATTTCAGGTAAAATGCGTAAGCACTATATTCGTATTTTAACTGGTGACAGTGTAAAGGTTGAAATGACACCTTACGATTTGACCAAAGGTCGTATCACTTATCGTGCACGCTAAGTTTTAGCGCAAGCAAGAAAGCCACGTCACGTGGCTTTTTTTATGTCTGTGATTTGGCGCTTTTGGCTTTTTCAAGCGACCCCATATGACACAGATCTCGAAAATTGAACATAAAAAACGCAGCATAAGCTGCGTTTTTTTACTGGGTTTAACTTAACCCAAAGCAGCTACAACAGCTGCACCCATTTCTTGAGTACCGACTTTGTTCATACCTTCAGACATGATGTCCGCTGTACGCAAGCCTTGATCCAAGACATTACCAACGGCATCTTCAATTGCTTTTGCTGCAGTCTCTTCACGGAAGGTGTAACGTAACATCATCGCAATTGAAAGAATAGTCGCCAATGGATTCGCCAAGTTTTGACCTGCGATGTCTGGTGCAGAACCATGGCAAGGTTCATACATGCCTTTACCATTTTCATCCAATGACGCTGATGGCAACATACCGATTGAACCAGTCAACATCGCTGCTTCATCAGACAGGATGTCACCAAACAGGTTAGACGTCACAATCACGTCAAACTGTTTTGGTGCACGAACCAATTGCATCGCCGCATTGTCAACATACATATGGGATAACTGGATATTTGGATACTGTTCCTGCTGCATCGCAGTCACTGTCTGTTTCCAAAGTTCGGTCACTTCCAATACGTTGGCTTTGTCTACTGAACACACTTTGCCACCACGTAGGCCAGCCAGTTCAAAGGCCACTTTCGCGATGCGCTTGATTTCAGACTCAGAATAAACATCAGTGTTGAAACCTTGCTTCTCGCCATTTTCCAATTCACGGATTCCGCGTGGCTGGCCAAAGTAAATCCCGCCAGTCAATTCACGTACGATCAAGATATCCAGACCTGCGACGATTTCTGGTTTCAAGCTAGATGCATCTGCCAATTGCGGATAAAGAATCGCTGGACGCAAGTTGGCGAACAGGTTCAATTCACTACGTAATTTTAACAAGCCACGTTCTGGACGAATGGAACGCTCAATCGTATCCCATTTTGGCCCACCCACAGCACCTAACAGAATCGCATCCGCCTTTTTCGCCTGTTCAGAAGTTACAGATGGGTACGGTTCACCATGCGCATCAATTGCCGAACCACCCAAAAGACCTTGTTCCCAGCTGAGACCCAAGTTGAATTTTTCGTTGACACGGGTCAACACCTGTTCTGCGGCAGCGACAATTTCTGGACCGATGCCATCACCAGCCAAAATCAGAATATGTTTAGACATGAGGGTTTCCATTTTGCAAAATTGATCCGTTCAGGATCAATCAGAGATTAAATTTTTTGTTCGACAAACTCACCGAGTCCGGTCAGTGCATCATAAGGTCGGCAAAAGCGGCGAATGGTACGCTGGCCTTGCTGTAAGTCCACACACAGGGGATCAGGAACTGACACATTCAACAGGCTTCCGGCATGTTTGGAACGATCACGGTACATCTTGAATGTGTACTTTTGATTGGCCACAAACTTGTGAATCACATGAATGGTTTCTGCACGATCCGGTGAAATCGGATAGAAGCGCACCACGACTTCCTGCTGCTTAGCCGGAACGGTTAAATACAGGGCATTCGGCTGGCTCGAGGAGCTGGCTTGCAAATGCACATAACCACGCTTAATCGCCTCATGATTGATACGGCGTGATACCGGGTCGACAATTTTTAAATTGTCCACGCGCTCAAACTGACAGTCTTCGGTACCTGAACAATAAATTGTGACATTCGCTTGCTCAGTAGTCGAATTTTTCGCCTGTTTGAGACGCATGGTGTCTACCATGTGCTGGGTACTTTGGCAGGCGCTCAGCGCTACGCCGCATACCAGCAAAGCAATGCTGTGACCTAAAATCTTGATCATGGTCTGGGCCCAACCTCACTAAATAGAGCAAACGATAAATATTTATATCCCTACGCATGTTAGCAAGAGTTGGACTGCATCGCCATGCTTAAATGTTGTGCTTTTAAGCTTGGATTTCCTGGAAAACCCAAGGGCGCACCTGTTTGGTTTTTTCTTCATAGGCACGGATCAAATCCGCATCCTGCAAGGTTAAACCAATATCATCCAAGCCATTCAATAAACAGTGTTTACGGAATGGATCAATTTCAAATTTGAAGGCTTCGACCGCTGGAGTACGGACTTCCTGTGCTTCAAGGTCGATGGTCAATTGATAGCCTTCGCTTGCTGCACACTCTTTGAATAACTGATCAACAATCTCTTCAGACAAGATCACCGGCAACATACCGTTTTTGAAGCAGTTATTAAAGAAAATGTCAGCAAAACTTGGCGCAATCACAGTACGGAAACCGTATTCATTCAATGCCCACGGCGCATGCTCACGGCTAGAACCACAACCAAAGTTTTGACGGGCAAGCAATACGCTCGCACCTTGATAACGTGGCTGGTTCAACACAAAATCCGGATTTTTAGGACGTTTGCTGATGTCCTGTCCCAAATAGCCTTCATCTAGATAACGCAATTCATCAAACAGGTTGTCACCGAAACCGGTACGTTTGATAGACTTCAAAAACTGCTTTGGAATGATCAAGTCAGTATCGACATTCGCACGGTCTAATGGCGCCACGATGCCTTGTTCAACGGTATAAGCTTTCATATTGCTCTTCCCCAATTAGAATGAACGAACGTCAACAAAATGACCTGCCAATGCCGCAGCAGCAGCCATGGCTGGACTGACCAGATGGGTACGGCCACCATTGCCCTGACGACCTTCAAAGTTACGGTTCGAGGTCGAAGCACAATGCTCACCCGGTTGTAACTTGTCGGCATTCATCGCCAAGCACATCGAGCAGCCTGGCTCACGCCATTCAAACCCAGCTTCAAGGAAGATTTTATCCAAACCTTCAGCTTCTGCCTGTTGTTTCACCAAACCAGAACCTGGAACCACCATCGCCTGTTTGATGGTTGGTGCCACTTTACGGCCCTGAATCACTTCAGCGGCAGCACGGATGTCTTCAATACGCGAGTTGGTGCAAGAACCAATGAATACGCGGTCGATCTGGATGTCCGCCAAAGACTGACCTGCCGTTAAGCCCATGTACTGATAAGCACGCGTCCAGTCGTTACGCTGTACGTCGTCTTTTGCCTGTTCCAAAGTCGGTACCGCTTGTGACACTGGAATTACCATTTCAGGAGAAGTCCCCCAAGATACTTGCGGCTCGATCTCTTCACCTTGCAATACCACCACGCTATCAAATACCGCATCTTCATCAGAATGCAAGGTATTCCAATAGGCTACTGCTTGATCCCACTGTTCGCCTTTTGGTGCATATGGACGGTCTTTCACATACTCGATGGTCTTGTCATCCACAGCCACCATACCGACACGTGCACCGGCTTCAATCGCCATGTTACACACAGTCATACGACCTTCGATCGACATGTCACGGAACACCTGGCCACCAAATTCAATCGCATGACCAGTACCGCCTGCCGTGCCAATTTTGCCAATGATCGCCAATACCACATCTTTTGGAGTAACGCCTTTGCCAAGCTTGCCATCAACACGCACCAGCATGTTTTTCATTTTCTTCTGAACCAGACACTGGGTCGCCAAGACATGCTCAACTTCAGAGGTCCCGATACCATGGGCCAAACAGCCGAACGCACCATGGGTTGCCGTATGCGAGTCACCACACACCACGGTCATGCCCGGCAGGGTCAAACCTTGCTCTGGACCCACCACGTGAGCGATCCCTTGGCGGATGTCATTGATGTCAAATTCAACAATATTGAAGGTCTTACAGTTATCATCCAGCGTTTGTACCTGGATACGTGAAGTATCATCTTCAATCCCGGCAACGCCCTGTTCACGCTCTTTCTTTGACGTTGGAACGTTATGGTCTGGCGTGGCCACGTTAGCACTCAGACGCCATGGCTTTCGGCCTGCCAATTGCAAGCCTTCAAACGCCTGTGGTGAGGTCACTTCATGTAATAAATGACGGTCGATGTAAATTAAGCTTGAACCATCATCACGCTGCTTGACTAAATGGTCATCCCACAACTTGTCATATAATGTTTTGCCTGCCATGTCGGACGTGCTCCATTGGACTGGGTATTTTGTGAATTTAATGGATTATAACGCGGGTTTTACATAAAACTAATTTATCATTTTTATTAATTCATAAACTTTTTGGAATGATTTTATCTGCTCTCATCTTTTCCTTCTCATCTAAAAAATGAATCGACAGCATAAAATTTCCCCATTTCACAAATAAGAATAATTCTCATAATCTAAAATCAACAACAAACGGATGCGAAATGGAGGATAGGCTGATGGCTAAAATTCAACGCTTTGTGAATCATAACCAAAGAACCTTAAAGAAAACCTTCAGCTATTACATCATGCACATCACAGTAGCCATGTTGGTGGGTTATATCGTGACAGGCAGTATCTGGGTGGCGATGACTTTGAGTTTGCTAGAACCGACTGTGCAGGCAGTGGCGTTCTTTATTCATGAACGTATTTGGGAAAAAAAAGCCCCCATAAGCAATGAAAAAATCACGGTTTAATGACCTTAAATCGATGTTCCTTTAAACATCCTCTTTCTTGTTGAGTTGCTGATTGAGTTTAAAGTCGTTAAATCAATAATTCCTTCATGTCGGGTTTTTCGATAACACTTATGAAACAGATTTACTTTCGGTAAATTGAACAATTGACATAAGGTAGTTAAATAGCGGTTCGCTTCTCTTTTACATACTGTATATATCTGTGCAGGCCTGTTTTAAAGCCACTAAAAGCCATCACACTAAATGCGACCACGAGACCCAAGTTGAAATCGTAGAATCCGATCCAACCACCTAAAATCAGTCCGATGAAGATTGCTCGTTTAGAAATTTCACCCATCGCTTGAAGGGATGCACAATCTGGGTTTAGTCTTGGATTGAGGTACAGACATTGATCTTTTTGCAGCGCAAAGCCTATATACACACCTGCTTGAGCGACAGGCAATATGACCATTCGAACTTGGTCGCCAATTTGTATGTCCAGATTGCTAGAGGTCAGTCTGACTTGCTGTAATCCAATTTTGATTAAATATTGCTTGACCGCAATAGATTTCTGGCTAGATCTGCTCTTGTACCAGATCACAATACCCTCATCAATAATCCGAATTTCTCCTACCACTCCTTCAATTAACCTGAGTGATTGCTGCATATTGAATAAAATCCTTCTAAGTTTATTTTTTTATTTAAAATTCTAATCCTGTTTTCATCTAGTAAATTAGCTCTGATTTTTTAAATAAGCATGACATTACACTGAATAGAATTATTTCCTTTACCATTGATTCAATTAATTTTCTAACTGCACTAATTTATAGAAAAATTTTACGATTTTCTTTAATTCATTCTAAAAATTTTCAATAATCACAAAATCAATAAAAAAATTTTATCCATGGATCATGCATGAACCTTGCTGCCTTTGAAGCCTTTGTGAAAGTGATGGAAACCGGCTCCATTTCCATAGCGGCCGAACAGCTGTTTATTACCCAACCCGCTGTCACCAAACGCATTCATAGCCTGGAAGAATATTTTGGAGTCAAACTGTTTGAATCGGCCGGGCGTGGTATCCAGCCGACCCATGCTGCCGGTTCACTGCTGCCCAAAGTGAAAAACTGGCTGAATGAACTCGGCGATATCCAGCATACCCTGAGTCATGAACAGAAACAGGTACAAGGCCGCTTGACCATTGGCACCAGTCACCATATTGGCTTGCATCATTTGCCGCAGCATTTAAAGCAGTATGTGCAGCAGTTTCCGGACGTGACGCTAGATGTGCATTTTGTCGATTCAGAACAGGCGCATGAACAGGTGTTGAATGGTGATCTGGAACTGGCGTTTTTAACCCTGCCTCCGATTGGTGATGAACGCCTGAAATATATCCCGATGTGGGAAGATCCCTTGGTCTTTGTCGCGGCCCCATTTCATCCTTTAGCGCAGCAAGCTGAGTTGACCCTGCAGGATCTGAGCCAGTATCCCAGTCTGTTACCTTCTGCGCAGACTTATACCAGCCAAATCACCCTGGCCGAATTTGAGAAACAAGGACTCAAACCCAAAATCAGTATGAGTAACAATCCCCTGGAATCTATCCGCATGCTGGTCTCCATTGGGCTGGGCTGGTCAGTTTTACCGAAAACCCTGCTCAACCATGACTTAAAACGTCTGAATATTGCACTAGAAATGAACCGCCAACTCGGCATGGTCTGGCATCCCGGAAGAACGCAATCTAAAGCGGCACAAGCCTTAGTTCAATCCATGCAAACATCAAAATAAGTCATGCAGCATCAAGTTGTTACCGAATCATAAAACATCCGGGGAAAATTTGGCGTAAGTTGGAAAGAAAACCGTGGCATTTTAAGCACGGAGCTACATCCACTTTTATACCGTCAAGGAGCAGAGTGATGTCACATAGCGCTTCCCCACTTTATGACAATAACAATCTAAATGCGCCCACATCCCCAACAGAAAATGCACTCATCCGGTCTGCACATGCATTTGCGCCCACCCCAAGCTTGAATCTCAGTGATCCCGAGCAGATGCGCCAGCGTTTACGTCAGGATTTCTTACATACCTTTGAATGTTATGAATCTTTATTTGAATGTCTAAACAGTGATGCAGCCTTCTACCACAAACCGATTTCCCTACGCCATCCGCTAATTTTTTATTATGGTCATACTGCAACCTTTTTGATCAATAAACTGCTGTTAAGCAAACTGATTACACAACGGGTGAATCCACATTTTGAATCAATTTTTGCTGTCGGCGTGGATGAAATGAGCTGGGATGATCTGGATGACAGCCATTATGACTGGCCGACACCTGCGGAGGTTAAAACCTACCGGGATCAGGTTAAGGTGATCGTATTGGGCATTATTGAGCATACCCCGTTGGTACTGCCCATTGACTGGCAGCATCCGTGGTGGGCAATTTTAATGGGTATTGAACATGAACGGATTCATCTGGAAACCTCTTCGGTGCTGATTCGCCAGCATGCATTGCACTACGTCAAACCCCATCCGCAGTGGCAGCCGAATCATTTGAGTCAAACAGCTCCCGCGAATGAACTGTTGAGTGTTCCTGCGGGTGAAGTACGCCTGCAGAAAACCCATAAGGACACGATCTACGGTTGGGACAATGAGTATGGACAGCATCACAGCACGGTGAATGCCTTTATGGCCAGCCGTTATCTGGTCAGCAATCAGGAATATCGCGCTTTTGTGGAGGATCAGGGCTATAGCACTGCCGAGTATTGGGAAACGGAAGGCTGGCAATGGCGTGAATATAGTCAAGCGATGTATCCGACGTTCTGGCGGCAACGACAAGATGGATGGTATCTACGTCTGATGACCGAAGAAGTCCCGATGCCCTGGGACTGGCCAGTCGAGGTGAATTACCATGAAGCCAAGGCGTTCTGCAATTGGAAAGCCCAGCAAACAGGACAGAAAGTACGCTTACCCACTGAAGATGAATGGTACAGGCTCTATACCGTTTCCGGCCTAAACGCGATTGACCTCAGCCAACAGGCGAATATTCAACTCAACTATGGTGCTTCGTCCTGTCCAGTCAATCACTTCCAGCACGGTGAATTCTTCGATGTGCAGGGCAATGTCTGGCAATGGACGGAAACCCCAATTTATCCGTTTTCCGGTTTTGTGGTGCATCCAATCTATGATGACTTTAGTACCCCGACTTTCGATGGACGGCATAATCTGATCAAGGGAGGTTCCTGGATTTCCTGTGGTAATGAAGCCCAAGCCTCCTCACGTTATGCTTTCCGTCGGCATTTTTTCCAGCATGCCGGTTTTCGTTATGTGGTGTCTAATCAGGAACTGCAACCGATGGTCTCACAATATGAAAGCGACAAACTGGTCTCGGAATATCTGGAATTTCAGTATGGCGCTGAATATTTTGGTGTAGCCAATTTTGCCCAGCGTGTGGTGCAGTTGGCACTCAACACGCTGTTGGATCAACCAAAACGTAAAGCACTGGATCTCGGCTGTGCCACTGGACGGGCCAGTTTCGAACTAGCACGCAGCTTTGATGAAGTCGTGGGAATTGATTTTTCTGCACGCTTTATCCAGAACGGCGTACGGCTGGCCCAAGGAGAAACCCTGCATTACACCATCCCGACCGAAGGTGAACTGGTCGAGTACAAGGCCTGTCATTTAGATGATTACGGCCTGCTCGACATTCGGGATAAAGTGCAGTTCTATCAGGGGGACGCCTGCAATCTAAAAGCCATCTTCCGGGGTTATGACTTGATTCTGGCTGCCAATCTCATTGACCGCCTGCATCACCCGGCACAGTTCTTGAGCAACATTCATGAACGTCTGAATATGGGTGGTGTACTGATGCTGACCTCACCATATACCTGGCTGGAGGAACACACCGCACGCAGTGAATGGATCGGTGGCTTTAAAAAAGATGGGGAAAGCCTGACCACCCTCGACGGGCTCAAGCTCTTACTGGCACCGTATTTCCGTCTAATGGCCGAACCTCAAGAGCTCCCTTTTGTGATTCGGGAAACCCAGCGTAAATTTCAGCACACCTTAGCACAAGTCACCTTTTGGCAACGTATTGCTTAACTCTAAGCAACAAGCCGGTTGTCGATTACAAACCGCTCTGTGCTGCAACAAAAAACGGTGCCTCAGCACCGTTTTTACTGACTGTACTGACCCTTAATGCTGATTAAATCGACCAGTCCTGAATTTCCCAACCCTGCTGCTGCGCCAGTTGTGCCAGCTGTTCATCAGGATTCACGGCAATCGCATGCGTGGCATGTTCTAGTAAAAAACGGTCATTAATTGAATCAGAATAGGCCCAGGATTCACAAACCTGACGACCTTCGAGCCACTGGTCTAAACGGTCCAGCTTACCTTTTTGATAACAGGCAAGCCCCGCAACCTTACCTGTATATTGACCATCAATGACTTCCGCATTGGTGGCAATAATTTCACTGATGCCAAACTCCCGGAAAATCGGTGCGGTAATAAAGTCTGAGGTGGCTGTAATACCCACAATTTCATGACCCAAATCTTTATGTTTCTGAATCGCTGCAAAACCCTTCGGACGCATTTTGGGACGAATCACTTTTTGCATGAACTGGTTGTGCAAATCGCTCAGATAATCATTGTCATGCTGGGTGAGAAACTGGAAAACAAATTCGTTATAGGCATACGGATTCAGTTGACCGGCTTTGTAGTCTTCATAAAACTGGTCATTGATTTGACGGTGTCGAACCGGATCGACCAAACCTTCGCTGACCAGAAACTCGCCCCAAGAATGGTCGGAATCGGTATTTAACAGGGTATGATCTAAATCAAACAAAGCCAATTTCATGAAAATTCTCGTACAAACTGAAAATAAAGAAAAAAAATGTAAATCTATCTCCGCTAGTCGATAGAAATTCGTTAAGATCATAGCAATTTTTTCACATTTTACTTTGATCTTTTTCGAGCTGGAGACAGATATTGGTTCTCCCCGATTTCAAAGTCAACGAAATAGATAAATTTTAGGTAGCCAGATGATCGACTCCGAAGGTTTCCGACCCAACGTCGGGATCATTTTGGCAAACGATGACGGACAGGTTTTATGGGCAAAACGCATTGGTCACAATGCTTGGCAATTTCCACAAGGAGGTATCCAGTATGGAGAAACCCCTGAACAGGCACTTTACCGTGAACTGAGAGAAGAAGTCGGCTTGTTGCCCGAACATGTCCAAATCATTGCGCAAACCAAAGGCTGGTTGCGCTATCGTTTGCCGCATCGATATATCCGGTCTGATTCAGATCCGGTATGTATTGGACAAAAACAGAAATGGTTTTTATTAAAGCTGACCGCCTCAGTAGGTCATATTCAGCTGGATCTGGCCGATCCGCCTGAATTCGACCAGTGGCAATGGGTCAGTTACTGGTATCCACTGGGCCAGGTGGTCAATTTTAAACGTGATGTTTACCGCCGCGCCATGATGGAACTCTGTATGCAGTTACCGCAGCAATCGTATTAAGAATCATCACTTTGGTGAATGCTTTTTAAAACAACTGCTGCTATAACTACAGTATAAAGAATAGGTAAAAATTGGAGCGCGCTTCGATGTCGAATATGCAACTAGACACCCTCAGACGCATTGTCCAAGAGATCAATGCTTCGGTGAGTTTGCATGAATCTCTCGACATTATGGTCAACCAGGTGGCGGAAGCCATGAAAGTTGATGTGTGCTCCATTTATCTGCTGGATGAACGCAACCAGCGCTATCTGCTGATGGCATCAAAAGGTCTGAATCCGGAATCTGTCGGCAATGTCTCGTTACAGGTCGGTGAAGGTCTGGTCGGCCTGGTGGGTCAGCGTGAAGAAATTGTCAACCTCGACAATGCGCCAAAACATGAACGCTTCTTATATTTACCGGAAACCGGTGAGGAAATTTATAATTCCTTCCTCGGTGTCCCGGTGATGTATCGCCGTAAGGTGATGGGCGTGCTAGTCGTGCAAAAGAAAGAGCCACAAGATTTCAGTGAAGCGGCTGAATCTTTTTTGGTGACGTTGTGCGCGCAGCTCTCTGGCGTAATTGCCCATGCTCATGCTGTGGGTAATATTGACGTATTCCGTAAACCGAGCAGCTCTCCCCTGTATAAGACCTTCCAGGGTGTTTCCGGTGCCGGTGGTATTGCCCTCGGTCGTGCCATGGTGCTCTATCCCCCTGCAGATTTGGCAGCGGTTCCTGACCGTGAAGCCGATGACATCAGCGAAGAGCTCGAATTGCTCGATCATGCAGTCGAATCCGTACGCGAAGAAATCGCTTCCCTCGATGACAAAATGCAAGACTCTTTGATGTCTGAAGAGCGTGCCCTGTTCAGCGTGTTCTTGCGCATGCTGGATGAAAATGCACTACCATGTGAAATCAAAGAACTGATTCGTGCAGGCAACTGGGCACAAGGTGCGGTGCGCCGCGTCATCGACAAACATATTGCTCTGTTTGCACAAATGGAAGATGACTATTTACGGGAACGGGTCTCGGATTTAAAAGATCTGGGACGCCGTATTCTGGCCTATTTGCAAGAAGCCGATGCCAGCCATCGCGAACTCAGTGTGGACAGCATCCTGATTGGTGATGAAATCAGTACTGCTGCGCTGGTCGAATTACCCGTAGATAAAATTGCCGCGATTGTCACCTCAGAAGGGGCAGCCAACTCGCATATGGTGATTGTGGCACGTGCCTTGGGGATTCCAACCGTAGTGGGTGTAACGGAACTTCCTGTGAACACCCTGGATGATGCGGAAATGATTGTCGATGCCTATCAGGGGCGTGTATTTGTCAATCCGCCACGGCGTTTACGTCAGCGTTATAAAGAGATCCAGAAAGAAGAAGAACAGATCGCCAAAGATCTGAAACAATACGAAAGCAAAGATGCGATCACGCCGGATGGTGTTGCGGTACAACTGTACGTTAATACTGGCTTGATGATTGATGTGGTGCGTGGTGTACAGCGCGGCGCCAAAGGAGTCGGCCTGTACCGCTCAGAAATTCCGTTCATGCTGCGCGATCGCTTCCCGGGTGAAGAAGAACAACGTGCCATCTACCGGCAGCAGCTCAGTCACTTTGCCAATAAACCGGTGGTGATGCGTACCTTGGACATTGGCGCGGATAAAGATTTGCCCTACTTCTCGATCGAGGAAGAAAACTCGGCCTTGGGCTGGCGTGGTCTACGCTTTACCCTAGATCATCCGGAGATTTTCTCCTCACAGATTCGTGCCATGCTAAAAGCCAGTATTGGCCTGAACAATCTGCATATTTTGTTGCCGATGGTGACCAGTGTCAGTGAAGTTGAAGAAGTACTGTATTTGCTGGATCGAGACTGGCATGCGGTGCAGGAAGAAGAACAGGTCAAGATTAACAAACCGAAACTCGGCATCATGGTTGAAGTTCCGAGCGTCTTGCTGCAGATTGATGAATTTGCCCAACTGGTAGATTTCTTCTCGGTCGGTTCCAATGACCTGACACAATATTTACTCGCGGTAGACCGTAACAATCCGCGTGTGGCCAACGTCTACTCGCATTTCCATCCGTCGGTATTACGTGCCTTGCAACGTCTGGTCGGCGAATGTCACAAGTATCAAAAACCTATCAGTATCTGTGGAGAAATGGCCGGTGATCCATTATCAGCGGTTTTATTGATGGCGATGGGCTTCAATACCCTGTCCATGAGTTCGAGCAACATTCTGCGGGTACGTAAAGCCATCTGCCATGTGCCGATGAGTGATGCCAAACAACTGCTAGACCATGCCTTAACAATGAATAATCCACTGATTGTGAAGAGCTGGATTGAGTATTACTTTAAAACCCATGGCTTGGGTGACATGGTGAAGACCTCACGTCTGGTCAATGCCTAAACCTTAGCAAGATGAAATGACAGAGCATAAAAAAGGGCGATCTTCCATGGAATCTCGCCCTTTTTTATGTTTTTCATAACCGCGTTTCAGGTTCTTTTTGCGATCCACAAAGACCTGACTGCGCTGGACTTCATGCATGTGTTTCGCGACAAAATTCGGAAGTGGTTGCGGCCCAACGGACTGACGTTTTGCCATCTTTCGGTTTCTCCTCAATCAGCAAGCGTATTGATAAAGCAGGATTGCTGAATTCAATATGCGCTCGGCTGCTGAATTTTAAAGCATCTGAAGGCAATTTTTACAATAATTCGCTCGTGGATGAGCTGCTCCTATCTACATTCCCTACAAAGATCAAATCAGCAGCGGTTAAAATATTGTCGTTTCCAGTCTTTCCAGAAATACATCACGATGCCGAGCATCACGATACTGATGCCGATAAAGGCGCCTGAGGTAATTTTTTCCTGATTTAACATCGCACCCAGTACCAGTGCGATCAGAGGTGTCATCACGTTACTCAGGGATACCGTGGAGGCGTTCAGACGTTTGATCAGCCAGAAATAGCACAGCATCGCCACAATGGACGACATGACCATGGTAAACAGAAAACCGATGATGGTTTTCATGCCCGGCATCTCCGTTGGCATGTGCTGATAGACAAACGGGATCAGCAGGCAGGAACCCAGTGCCGAAACCATCAATGAACCGGTCGATTGCGTCATCGGGCTTAACGGGGCATTGATCTGTTTCACCCAGAAAATCGAGCTGATATACGACACCATACTGATTAGCATCAGCACAATCCCCAGCGGATTGACCCGACTATCCGCTGAATCGGCGAAGACAAAACTCAACCCGGACACCGCCACCAGCATGCCCAACCATTGCAGCGCCACCAGCTTTTGGGTTTTCAAGATCAAATGCCCCATCAGTCCGGCCACTAGCGGTGAAAAGCCGAACATCAATGCCATCAAGCCCGAAGTCAAATAACTGGCGGCCAGATAAATAAATAACTGGGCACCAATCAGGTTCAGGCTGCCCGCCAGATAACTTTTCAGGGAAATCCGGTCAAAAGGCAAAGGCTCACGCAGCAGCTTCAGGATTAGCAAAGCCAATAAAGAGGCACCGAAATAACGGATGATCAGCACCCACATGGCATGCACTTCCGCCACACTCCAGACAATCGCCAAGGGAGTGGTCGCCCAGATCAGCACCAGCAAGGCATAAATGGAAGAGGTAAACACCATGGAAGGAGAGGTTGATTGCATAAAAATACTATGGAAAACGAGACTGAATAAAAAACAGACCTATAACGCGAGGCTATAGGTCTGTTCAGGAATGGATTGAAGCAGTTTAAGCGGCTTTACGCAAATCCAAACCTAAATCCAGATGCTTTTCAACTTCAAACGATGCAGCTTTAGCAATCATTTTTTTTAAATGACGCATGTCTTTGGCAGAATTTACGGTAATACCTGCAACAATCACGCCATCGGTCACACCAAACAGCACGAATGAAGCGGCAGAACCTTGCGCTACATCCATATCACCACGAACGTGCCATTCTGCTGCAGCCATATCACCAACAAACTGGAAGTTGATGTCGAGCTGATCGGTCCAGAACCAAGCTGGATTAGCTTTTGGCTGTTCAACGCCCATCACATGACGTGCAAACACACCCGCCTGGTTGTTGGCATTTTCCCAGGTTTCGATACGACGGTATTCACCATCTTCACGCAGTTGCGTCGCCACATCCCCGGCTGCATAAATATCCGGATTTGAAGTCTGGCAGTTTTCATTCACTTTCACCGCGAAGTCCACATCCAGACCTGCTGCAACAGCAAGCTGAGCGTTTGGCACAATACCGATTCCGTAAATCACCGCATCTGCCACCAGCGCTTCACCGCTGTCCAAAGTGATCACCACTTCTTCACCGCGCAGTTCTGCTTTTTGCAATTTGGTTGACAAACGAACGTCGATGCCACGTGCACGGTGCTGTGCCAACAGGAATTCACTCAAGATACTTGGTGAACTGCGACCCATCACCATCGGGCCCTGTTCCAGAACAGTGACCTGGCACTCTTTATAACGTGCACTAGATGCCAGCTCCAGACCGATCACGCCACCACCCACAAGGATGATGCGTTTGCCCGGTTGCAACACCGGAACGAGGGCTTGAGAATCTTCCAGATTGCGCAAGGTATAAACGTGTTTACCCAAGGCATCAAGCTCTGGTAAACGGCGCGCTGCACCACCTGTCGCCAGCAATAATTTGTCATAGGCCACAACTGTACCGTCTTTCAGCACGATGTTGTGTTGTTCTGCGTTGATTTGCTCAACACCATTACCTGTGATGACCTCAACACCAAGATCCGCCAATTTCTCAGCCGATAAAATTTCGATCTTGGTCTCGGAAGGTTTTAAAATCACGTCTTTTGACAAAGGTGGACGTTCATATGGCAGGTGATTTTCATCACCGACCAAAATGATTTTACCTTCGTATTTGTTAGCGCGAAGCTCTAGAATCGCACTTGCACCAGCTTGACCAGCACCAACGATTACGATGGTTGAAACGCTCATTTGCTTAAATCCTTATTACTTCAGTTCAGCAGAAACGATGCCAAAGCCCGCGATCCATTCACTGATCGCTTCGTAGCAATGGGTCGTCATTTCGTAAGCCCCGAGCTCATCGAGTGCGGCAAATGCTGCCATCCAGGCACGAACTTCCTGGCCACCACGACCGCCATCACGACGGATTTCAGCTTCGGTCATGGCTTCAAGTGCCGCAAAGTCGGCATTCTTGAATTTTTCCAGCAGTGCGATATCCCACTCTGGATTCAACGGTACAGACACTGATGTATCACCCGCTGCCAGCTTTTGACCGACCGCAATCACTTTGGCCTGACGTGCAGTACGTGCTTCAGGGGTTGGGTTACGACCACAGATCAGGAATTCTTCCACTTCTGGTGGTACTGAACCCATTTGTGGCGTTGGTGGATCATGTGATAAACCGCCGGTACCCAATACCAAAACGCGCTCGTTTTCCAGGTTCAGTGACTTGATGAACTGACCCACGGCACGACCTAAAGCGATGGTGCGCTTGGTGGTTGGCATTGGCGCAGCGGCACCATTGATGAACACGGGAATGGTTGGATAACGATCCAATTGGCCATCACACAAGAAGTGCAAAGGTTGAGTCACACCATGGTCGGCCTGCATGCGGTAAGAATAGGCAGTATCCACACCTTCATCCAGTACACGACGAACCATTGCCAAAGCAGTTTGTTCCGGCACATTCAATGCGCCCGGACCATAATCCCAGTCCCCTGCCGCAGTCGCGCGAATGCCCACGCAGAAACTTGGCATCAGGTCGTAGAAGAACCCATTGAAATGGTCTGGACCAAAGGTAATGATCAGTGTCGGATCAAAGGCTTTGACTTCTGCAGACAATTTTTTGAAGGCTTCACGAACTTTTTGTTCTTGGGCAGAATCTTGCGGTGAGGCAAATTCCATCAGAGGGCTGTGCGATGCACAAATAAGTTTAACGGCCATAGGTGACTCCTAAACGGAAGGCAGCCCAAAGGCTGCCGAGGATAGTCCTTTCAATGTTAAAGGCGTTGCTTACTCGTCAAAGAAACCGGCACGAGGCTGACGTAGGCCTCGAATACCCAGACCACATTCCGCATTAATCAGAACACCAGTCAAAGGACGGTTATTTTGGCGAGAAGCCAGTAACACATAGGAACCAGTCATTTCTTCAGGTTCGGGTAAGAAGTTCAGCGGCATACCGCGTGCGATCTTCTCGGGATCACGCGCATCCAACAGGCCAAGATTTTCCTGACCCAAGGACGCAGCGCCTTTGATGTTCACATTCATACCCGATGGGGCAACCGCGTTCACTCGTACTTTAGGTGCAAGTTCATAAGCCAGTTCTTTCATAATCCCGACACCCGCATGCTTGGATGCTGTATATACGGGGCCTCCACCGGCTGAGTACAGCGCGGAATTAGACAAAGTAAATATGATAGAACCTTCAGAAGCTATCAATGCATCCAAAGCCGCCTTTGCACCCAGGATGAGCGCCTTGGTATTAATGCCCATGATTTCATCAAAGGCCTTATCCAGTTGCTCACCCGAAGTGTTGACGATATCGGCATAGTGATCCCAGATCCCGGCATTGCCGATGAAGCAGTCCAGTTTCCCGAAACGCTCCACAGTCGCCTGAACGGCACGGACGTTGTCTGCATAGTTGGCAACATCACCAGCGACAGCCACAATTCGATCACCAAAACGTTCTTTCAGAGCATCGACTTTTGACTGTGAGCGCTGTAACACGCCCACATGTGCACCTTCTTCAAGAAAGCGCTCCACCAAAGCCCAACCGAGACCTGAACCACCACCGGTAATCAGGGCAACTTCGCCTTCTAGCCAACCCATGATTACGCTCCTGCCATCTCGACGTACAACGCACCATCTTCAACCACTACAGGGAATGTTTGAATTGGATCCGTTGCTGGTAAACATAATGCTTGACCAGTTTTTAGACAGAAACGGGCGGCATGTAATGGACATTCAACGGTGCCATCTTCTTCAAGATAGCCTTCAGACATCGATGCATTACCATGGCTGCACTTATCATTCATCGCGAAGAATTCACCGCCATTGTTAAATACAGCAAGCGCTTCGATACCGTTTACGCCGCAATCCACTTTCAATGCTTCGCCTTCGTCTAATTCGTCAACTTGGCAAACAAAAATCTTTTGCATTAGAAAAACACCGTAATGTTGTGGGAAGTTAAAGTTGCCTGATCGAGCGTGATGTCACGTTTGGCAATCGTCCAACCTAGACGGCTCTCGTCATTTTTACGGATCAAATCAACCCGTTTCCCCACATAAATCAATACGTCTTTTTCTTTTTGCGAGCGATAAAGCATGTAGTTGCTATGGACTACATATTCATCTGCCTGCTCTGTTGGCTCGACACGAATATTGGTAATCAAATGACGGGTACGTGACGGAGGCTCTTCCGACCATGACATCCCGGTTTCAACTTTCGCAATACGGCGCTCTAATACCGCTTTCGTATCGTGGAAGATCCAGGTTGAAGGCGGTGCGATACTTTTACGACGGTCACGCGTCTGTGCATTGGTCACCGTTTTAAGGGTGTAGAGCATCTCTTCACCCAAAATATCGAGCCAGTCACGGAATTTCCAGTCATCTAACAATTGTGCTTCAGCATATAAGAACTGGCTAATGTCATGGTGGAGTTCCAAGCTAATCGAACGCCATGCTGGTTGTGGTTTTACTGCATCAACGGCATGATTCATTTCGCAATCTCCTTCTCATCTGCCATAGCGTCAGCTGAACGACCTTTCTCTAAAAGCTCTTGCTCATAGGCTGCTGTAGCTTTTTCTACATCTTCCCATTTTTCATGGATCAACAAGTTTGCCCAGTGGTTATACAAACTACGTGCTGCAGTTTCTGAGAAAATGTGGTTGGTAATGCCTGGCACGTCATCGCGTAGCTTTTCATTGCCCATACCCATTTCCATAATGAGTTTGCTATTACGTGCTTTGTAACCACGAAGAACTTTCTGAATTTCAATCCAGTTTTCGCCATCATCTGCTTCAGCAAAACCTGCAGGACCAAATGCGCGGCAAGCATTCAGCTCCATCGCTTCTTTAATGTGCTGTGGTGCAGCTTTGTCGGTAATACAGAATGCCCAAACTTCAGTTTTATCTGGACCACGTGGATGCCAAACGCGCATAGTGGTCATCCCATTGAGCCAAGATAAAGTTGGGAACATGGTGTTATGACCCGCTAAACGTAACGCGCGAATATCGCCCAAACGTTCTTTGGCTTCTTCATAAGTTTCACGGAAATAATCAGCAACCTGACCATCTACCCAGAAGTTAGCATCTGGCTTCTCGGTCAAGAAGAAACCTGAACCATGTCCACGTTGACCATATTGCACACAGTTTTTCACGGTTTCCCAAACTGGACGCGCAGTTTGCGCTGCACCAAGTGCTTTTGATGAATCATCACCCGGTTTACCACCTAACACTTGAACTGCAGAGGCATGTGAATACGGTGCATGGTATTGGTCTGAGGCAAACTGTTCTGCTGCGAATTTCCAGTTACAGTTGATTTCCCATTTATGGATCCCGCCAATGACTTCTGAACCACCTTCACGACGGTCAATCAATGCATCCAGATACCAAGCGATATCACCCATATAGGTGCGTAAATCAGGGGTGTCTTCTGCCCAGCAACCAAAGATCAAACCTTTATAGTTTTCAACACGGTTAACTTCTACTAGACCCCATTGCTCTTTGCATGCGCCTTGAGGGAAGGCAACATTTTCTAACGGGATGTCTTTGAGTGAACCGTCGATACCATAAGACCAACCGTGGTATGGACAAGTAAAGGCACGGGTATTACCGCAGTCTGCGTAGCTCACACGCATAGAACGGTGACGGCACTGGTTCAAAAATGCTTTAACTGAACCATCTTTTTGACGTGCCACAATAATCGGGTCTTCACCCATATAGGTATTGAAAAAGTCACCCGCCTTTGGAATTTGGCTTTCATGACAAAGGAACAACCAGGTACGGCCAAAAACACGTTCTAGTTCTAATTCGTAGATATCTGGATCTGTATAAATAGATGGTGAAATGCGACCATGTTGTGCATCGACGAGTGCATCGATTTCACGTACATCAATTTTTCCACTCATGAAAAGCTCTCCTGTGACCGTTAAGACAGCACAAAGTAAAGTGACTCAACTTGAGCAGGATGATGATTTTTTCACGGATTTTAGGGAAATATTTATTTTGTTTTAATTAATATCTTTTATGAATTATTTTAAGCATACAAGGCTATATTTAATCACTCTCTCTTCACATTGATTCATTTATTTTCTAAATGACAGAATAATCTTCACGCGATAGTTGTTTATAGATTATACTCCCTCTAAATGATAGTAAGACATTTTTTGGATTAGTCTTATGGAATTACGCCACCTGCGCTACTTTATTACGGTCGCTGAAGAATTAAATTTCAGCAAGGCCGCATTGAAACTTTACACCGCACAACCTTCGCTGAGCCAGCAGATTAAGGATCTCGAAGAGGATGTGGGCGTCAAGCTACTGCATCGCACCAAACGCAAAGTGGAACTCACGGAAGAAGGCGCGGTTTTTTTAGAGCAAGCTCGTCTAACGCTGGCTCAGGCAGATAAAGCCGTTGCCATGGCACGCCAAGTTTCTAAAGCCAAAGAACAATTGCTACGTATTGGCTTTGTGCCTGTGGCGGAGATGAAGATTTTTCCGTATGTTTTACCCAATCTGCGAGTACAGAATTCGGATTTGAAGATCGAATTGCTCAGTATGAACAATTCCGAACAAATGCGTGCCCTGAAGAAAGGCGAGCTGGATATTACCTTTACCCGGCACAACTTTCACAATGAAGAAATCGAAAGCCAGTTTGTATTACGCGAACCGCTGATTTTTATTTTGCCAAAAGATCATCCCTTGGCAAAATATGAGCGTATTCCGGTGAAAGCCTTAAATGGCATTGATTTTATTATTCCGGCAGCAGAACAGTCACACACTCTGCATCATGCGATTTTAGACTTTGCCAAAAATAATGGCATTGAATTCAATATCGTGCAAAAAGCGGATAATATCCTGTTCAATATCAATTCAATCGGGATCGGTCTCGGCTGTACCATTTTGCCGGGTTATATTGCACCGCTCACCATGAACAATACGGTCATCCGTCCCCTAGATGTTGAACTGCCGTTCCTCGACCTGTATGTCAGCTATCGCAAGAACAGCAATTCTGTTGCGGTACAAAAATTCATGGAACTGCTGACCAAAGTATTTTATTTGGACATTAATCGCGCAGAGTAAATGCTACTTTGTGCTATTCCTTCCCTAGCGATGGCCCACCATTATTTAGCAAAAAAATAATGGTTGTTTTTTCTTGAGTTGAATCCCCTACTTTTTGCAAGGTTATTGCTCAATTGGGCCATCACCCTCCATTCTTCAAAATGCAGAAACTTTCAACGATTTTTTCAATTTGATGAAATGCTGCAAAATTTGCACATAAATCCCGCAGATCTACAACTTAAGTCTAATAAGGCCGGATTGATATTTTTATGCTCTGAGTCTGGTTGAGCATCCAAGGTCACATCATCATTTTCAGGATAAATCCAAAGAGCTCACTACAGCCTATCCGGCATTCATTCGTCCGGAATGATCTATATAAAAAAAGGATGACCGAAGCCATCCTTTTAAGTCTTAAAACACGTGTTTAAGCAACGCCACGCGCTTTTAAATACTCTTTAATCACGGTGTTAAATTCATCTGCTTTTTCAACCTGTGACCAATGGCCACATTGGCTAAAGATGTGCGCATCCGCATGTGGAACCGTATTCAAGATATCCCAAGTACGCGATACTGGAATCACTACATCCTGTACACCATGAATCAATAACACAGGGACAGTGATGTCTTTCATTTTCTCAAAGTCTAACGGGAACTCAAAACGGTCACGGTCACGCGCACCTACCACTTCCATCAAGCGATCAGATGCATAGTCATTTTTTGCCGCTTCAAAACGCACTTTGACCAATTCATCAGTCACAAGATCTTTGTTCACAACAAACATCGAAAGCGTTTTCTTGATGCCTTCAACGGTCAATTCTGGATTCGCATGGGCTTTCAATGCCGCAGTTTGCTTGGCACCACCTGTACCCATGGAAACAATCCCTAAAACACGCTCTGGATAATCCAAGGCCAACTGGAATGCCAACCAACCACCGAGTGAGTTACCCACTAACCAGGTTTTTTCGATGTTCAAAGCATCCAATACACGGATCGCATGGTCTACCCAGGCACGAATACCATATTGTGTGCCTGGAGCAACCACAGTCTGGCCATAACCAATCGAATCAATCGCGATACAACGTGCCTGCTCACCAATTTGTGGCAGGTTGAGCCACCAGTTTGCCGCAGCAGATACACCTGTACCTGAACCATGCAAGAATAGAATTGGGGTACCTTGACCAATTTCATGGTAATGGGTTAATTCGCCTTCTGCAGTTTCAAGCCATTTGTCTTCCAAACCAAAAAAAGAATCCGTTGTATAGTCAGGGATCTGAACTGTGCTCATACTTGCTCCTCGTACAGCGTATGCTGCCTTCAAAGCCCAGCAAAATCGGGGCTTGTATCCGGCCAATATTGAATAAATCGACTTTTATGCTTGCTCATATTAACCGTTCAGAAGCCGCAAACTGATACAAAATTACGATGATTTTAAATAAAAAAACGATAATTCAAACTATTGTTTTATAATGATTTATTTTAAATAAAACCACTTTATCCCCTTTGAGTTTTATGAAGCTGTATTGTAAATAAAAAGAGCGGTCATCAAGACCGCTCTCTTCACAACACATAGGATTAGAATTTATAAGTATAAGTGGTTGCAATACGGTGTTCTTGCAGATCACTAGTTTGTCCATTGATATTGTCAAAGTTGACATCAATAAACATCCATTGGAATCCGAGACCTTTTAACTTCCCTTCAGGAACGACATAATTCAAAATAAAGTTGAATTCGTTTTCCTTTCCTTCACCAGTTAAAGTATTTACAGATTCATAAGCTGAATCCACATTCCAGCCATACCAGTATTTCGCTGTCGCTTTTAATCCATTGATACCTGCATCCTTAAAGTCATAACTATAGGTAGCTCCCACGGATTGCTCATCCTTACGGATAAAGCTCGCTACACCCCAGTTATCCAGATAAGGCTGCGGCACCCAACCAGCTAATGTAGGGAAGTAAGGCTCTCCCGTCTTCGCGCTTGGATTAGAGCCATGATCACCAAACATTTGCTGGTAGCCCAAACCAAAACTATGTGGACCATAATTCAGATTCGCACCCAGTGACAACGCCTGGTTATCAATTTCACCATACAATGCATCACCATTTTCACGGTTATCAAATACGCGCACATGGGTATCAAACTTAGCCTGGTTCTTGAATGCTGTTTTATAATTGATTCCTAAATAATTTTGGCGATAAAGGTTATCAACATCAGCATAGAAATAGCTGGCTGACCAGTTTGGATTGAATTGATAATCCACACCCGCCACGTACATGCCATCGACCTTACCATCATTGTTTAATGCTTTTGGCCAAAGCCCCAAATCCATTGGCTGGTTTTCATAACGTGCATTAATGCTATCGATATAACCTAGGGTTAATTTAGTGTTTTTAATATCTTTTGATTCTAACCATGCACCATTATAGGTTGTGAGTAATTGACGTGATGGATCAAAGAAGAGTACCGGTGTCATCGGCAACAATTCACCAATGCGTAACTCAGTCTGACTCACTTTGGCTTTTAACGTTGCACCCACTTTACCAAACTGGCGCTCTTGTTTTTTCTCAGCCTTATTATATGGAAGCACATAGTCATCAGTATCACGACCATCCAAACGAACCGCATACTGTGCCAACAGATCAACCCCTACCTGGATACCAGTATCACCAATTTCGCTATACCCAGATTTAGCATCCAGAGTCACTGCTTGTGACCAGCTTCCCCAATTCTTAGCAGGAAGATCATCATATTGACGGTCTAAATAAAAATTCTTAAATTTTAACTGCACATTGCTGTCTTTCACGAAGTCTGCATGAGCCGCTGTTGCCAATGTGGCTGAAGTGCAAACCATTGCTATCCATAATGAGTGACGACGCATCGCTAAATTCCCTAATGATTGAAACAATACAGGACGACATGATGCGCAACTCAAGTCTTTGAAAAAATCCGACCACAGTCTGAAGATTTGGCCAATTCCCCAGTGAGAAGCTCTGATTTTCTTTTTACGAATTGTTTTTAAGTGTTTTTAACAATAAGAATTTTTTATTTTTTAAAAAAAAATATTTACAACATACTGTTTAATATTAATTTTTATAAAAAATCACTATATTTTTCACACTTTATGACTTCCATTAAGTGTTTTTAAGTTTAAGTCAAATTTTAAGCTTTAATAGCCAGAACTTAGCTTCTTTATAAAAAAAAACTACTAATTAAGTCACTAAATTTAAATAAAAAAATCGTAATTCAAAGAAAAAAAGCACCCCTTCTCAGGAGTGCTTTTTATCAAATTGTTTGCACTTAGATTAGGCTTGCAATTCTTTAGCTTTTGCCATGGTTAATGCCAAATCTTCAATCATGTCTTCCTGACCGCCAACAGTACCACGGCGGCCCAATTCCATCAGGATTTCACGCGCAGATACGCCATATTTGGCTTCAGCACGTTTGGCGAATAACAGGAATGAAGAATACACACCCGCATAACCTAATGTAGCAGCATCACGGTCGGCACGAATCTGATGCGTCATCATTGGAATAATCAGGTCTTCAGCCACGTCCTGAACCTTGAACAAGTCCACACCGGTTTCAATCTGCATACGATTGGCAACCGCAACGAACAATTCAAGTGGTGTATTGCCTGCACCTGCACCCAAACCGGCAGAAGCTAAATCGACACGTGTAGCACCCGCAGTCACTGCAGAAACAGAGTTGGCAACACCCATACCCAAGTTATGGTGACCATGGAAACCAATTTCCACTTCAGCAGGCAAGTTAGCACGCAAGATACCAACGCGATCCGTCACATCTTGCGGCAACATGTAACCTGCTGAATCCGTCACATAGATACAGTTTGCACCGTAGGACACCATTTTTTGTGCTTCTTCGAGTAGTTTCTCCGGGGAAGCCATGTGCGCCATCATCAAGAAGCCCACGGTATCCATACCCAATTTACGTGCAGCGGTAATGTGCTGTTCAGAAACATCGGCTTCCGTTGAATGGGTTGCCACACGAATCGTCGCGACACCCACATCATGTGCCATTTTTAGATGATCAACAGTTCCAATACCTGGCAGTAACAGTGCAGATACTTTGGCCTGTTTCAGGTTTGGAATGACTGCTTTTAAGTATTCTTCATCGGTAGCAGCAGCGAAACCATAGTTCACTGAGTTACCACCCAGACCATCGCCATGGGTGACTTCAATTAAAGGAACACCTGCATCATCCAGGGCAGTTGCAATCGCAACCATTTGCTCTGGTGTGGTTTGATGGCGCATTGGATGCATACCATCACGCAAGGTCATATCATTAATAATAATCTTAGACATGTGGTATTCCTTTTAAGCTTCAGCGGTTTCGAGTAAACGTTCTGCAAACATTTCTGCGGTACGTGCAGCGGCTGCAGTCATGATGTCCAGGTTACCGGCATATTTCGGCAGGAAGTCACCCAAACCTTCCACTTCAAGGAAGATGGACACACGGTTGCCATCAAAGACTGGGCCATTCACCAGTTTGTAACCCGGTACATATTTCTGTACTTCTTTGATCATGGCGTCGACTGATGCAATGATCGCAGCCTGATCCGGCTCACCTTCCACTAGGCAGTGTACGGTGTCACGCATGATCAATGGTGGCTCAGCCGGGTTAATGATGATGATGGCTTTACCCTGTTTAGCACCGCCAACTTTCTCGATCGCGCCTGCAGTGGTACGGGTAAATTCATCAATGTTTTTACGCGTACCCGGACCCACTGATTTGGTCGATACGGTCGCAATAATTTCGCCGTAATTCACTGGTTGTACCCGTGAAATCGCAGCGACCATTGGAATGGTTGCCTGACCGCCACATGTCACCATATTTACGTTTGGCAAATCACCCGCTTCAAGCAATGCTTCAAGGTTGACAGGCGGTACACAGAAAGGGCCAATCGCTGCAGGCGTCAAGTCAATCATTTGTACGCCAAGTTCATTTAGCTTGCGGCTGTTTTCCGCATGTACATAAGCAGAAGTTGCATCAAACGCAATCTTGATGTCATCGGCAATTACGTGTGGCAATAAACCATCCACACCTTCCGCTGTGGTTTTTAGGCCCATTTTCGCTGCACGCGCCAAACCTTCTGAAGTTGGGTCAATCCCCACCATCCAAACCGGTTCCAAAAACTCGCTGCGTTGCAATTTATACAGCAAGTCTGTACCGATGTTACCCGGTCCGATCAATGCACATTTAATCTTTTTCATGAACAATTCTCTTAAAAGCGTTCTGGTAAAATTCAGACTTATTCCGCAGCAAAAGCAGCTGTCACTGAACCAAAGCCTTCAATTTCCACTTTGAATTCGTCACCCGGTTGCGCCACCACCATTGGGCCAAGCGCACCAGTCAAAATAATGTCACCCGCCAACAATGGACGGCCGCGGCGTACCATTTCATCTGCCAGCCAAATGGCTGCATTCAATGGATTGGCTAGGCATGCTTTGCCGACACCTTGTGAAACCACTTCTTCACCACGGGTCATGACCATTTTGCAGTTCACCAGATCCAGATTTTCCAGTTTTACTGGACGTGAACCTAAAACAAAGGCAGCACTTGACGCATTATCAGCCACGGTATCGATCAAGCTGATTTTCCAGTTCTCAATCCGGCTATCCACGACTTCAATCGCTGGCAACGCATAATCGGTCGCGCTGATAATGTCGGCATAAGTATGTTTGTCTTTGGTCAGATCAGATTTGATCACCAGGGCGATTTCAGCTTCAACTTTCGGTTGAATCAATAAACCGGCAGGAATGGCTTCTCCATCGCCATAGGCCATGTCGGCAAACAACATGCCAAAGTCCGGTTGATCCACACCCAATTGCGCCTGAACCACTTTAGAAGTCAGACCAATTTTGCGACCCACCAGGCGACGGCCTTCAGCCAGCGCGCGCTGGGTATTGATTTCCTGAACCGCGTAAGCAATATCCACATCTGCGCCTTCACCACCCAATTGCGGGCGGATTGGAGCAATCGCAGTTTGTGATAATTCAGCATCCCGTAGGGCTTGAGCAACTGACTCAACAACAGCAGAATTCGACATCAATGTTTCCTTAAACTGCAAAAAACGAGCGTATACCGTTCCAGATGGCGACATGATTACACTAGAGCATCAAGAAAAGATCTGACAGATTGGATCCACCTGTACAGCTGTACTGCACCGGACCATCGTGGGGAAACGTGTATCTATATAAACTGATTAAGGATGAAAAAAACCGGCCTTGAATGCCAATACTTATTTTATTTTTTACAATAGCTAATACCTATAAATTCTCTGGCACATTTTGACTCAAAATCAAACAACCAGAAGCATTTAGCCAGTATTTCACATTTGGACCATAACAGATCATTTACTGTCAATGGCTTTAATTTAAAGCACATAAGACCAAAAGACGACACAGATCTATTTTACTGAAGGGAAATAGAGAAATGATCCGGCACTAGCCAGATCACCTAAAAAGCTTATAACTCACGATGATTTTCCATCAAGGGGATATTGCTTAATCGCTTTATTCCGCCAAAGCCAGACTGGCAACGGATTGGAATAACTGCTGCTGTAACGCCGGGACATCATCCACAATCGCAATCGGGGCGAATTGCTGCAATACTTCCCGGCTATGCACGCCATAACTGACCCCTATTCGTGGCATGTCAATCGCCTGAGCCATTTCGAGGTCATAAGAAGTATCCCCGACCATAATGGCTTGGGCACTGTGCAGACCGGTGTACTGTAAAATTTCTTGCAGCATCAGCGGATGCGGTTTGGATCGGGTTTCGCTCGCTGCACGGGTAATGTCGAACAGGTCATGGCTGTTGGTCTGGCTCAGGACACGGTCAAGTCCCTTACGGCTTTTGCCTGTAGCCACTGCCAGTTTAAACCCCTGCTCTTTCAGACCATAGAGTAATCCAGCGATTCCATCAAACCAAGCATCGGATTTTGAGTTGGCCACATAGTGATCGGCATACACCTGCAAAATCTCCTGCTGCAAGTGTGGCACCTGTGGGAACAGAATCTGCATCACTTCCGGCAAGCCCAAACCGATAATGCTTTTTGCCGCCTCATCGGTTAGCGGTTGCTCAAACTGCTGCGCTGCATATTGCAAACTGGCCACAATCTGACCTACCGAATCAAACAACGTGCCATCCCAATCAAACACCACCAATTCTACATTCTGACTCATTTCGATTGTGCTCGCAGTTGGGCAACTAGACTTTGCATATCTTCAGGTAAAGGCGCTTCAATCGGCGCATAACCCGGGATCTCCAGACGCATCGCATGCAGACATAAGCGACGTGGTGCCGGACCTTTATATTCAGTCTGATGACCGTATTTATCATCACCCACCAAAGGATGACCAATACTTAAACCATGCACACGGATTTGATGGGTACGACCGGAAAGCGGTGATGCATAAACCAATGTTGCATGCATAAAACGCTCTGCCACATTCCACTGGGTCTTGCTGTCTTTACCTTCTTTCGATACGCGAACACGACGCTCGCCATTGGCCAGCTCATAGCGGTGCAAAGGTGCATCAATCAACTGTTGATCCAGACTCACCTGACCTTTCACAATCGCGGCATAGGTTTTTTTAATCTTGTGTTCACGCAGTAAATCTTGCAGATGCTTCAGGGTACTGCGTTTTTTACTGACCATCACCAAACCGGAAGTATCCCGGTCAATACGGTGAATCAGCTCCAGGTATTTTTTCCCGGTTGCCGCACGCAAACCTTCAATCAGACCGTAAGCCACGCCACTACCGCCATGCACAGCAATGCCTGAAGGCTTATTGACCACCATCAGGCCTTCATCCTCATACACCACGCGCGACAACAAACCTTGTGCCACTTTATCTGACACCGGTGCCGCGGTTTCATCTTTTGGCTCATAGCGGATCGGTGCGACACGAATCTGGTCGCCAATCGCCAGTTTGGTTTCTGCCTTAATACGCTTTTTATTCACCCGTACCTGACCTTCACGGATCAAACGGTAAATCCGGCTTTTCGGTACGCCTTTGAGACGGCTAAACAGAAAGTTATCAATACGCTGTCCCGCTTGATGCTCATCCACGTCAAACCAAGTGACACTTTGCCATTGTTGTGTAGAATTCATACAGTTACTTCGATCCCAAAAACACGAAATTCGATTAAAAATTGATCATTTAGGCTATTCGTTTCACAAGAAACATAAGCTTAGCCCATAGGCAGATGATGCAAGGTTTGATATAGTCAGCGCACGGATACCGCCGTTCAGTGGACGCCAAGAGGTTCCAAGCAGTCTTAGATTGCAGCCGAACATGGATTGACGCTTCTACTCGCGCGGAAAGGTCCTAAAGGATTATGCCGACGCCGAAGGCTTATTATATCGGCAAAACAGCAAACTGTTGCGTTTAATTGTGCTTTTGTACAGAGATCAGTTTGCTGAAAAAAATATGTTGCCAACACTGTGTTGGCTTTTTAAACGTTAACTGATACACATCAGACCAGTCGCACCCTGAGGTCGTATTCAGGCTAAAGCGTTGATGTATTTGGAACTGCACCTCTCAAGCAGCGATACGATGATCATTCCGTATCAAGACCTCTAAAGAAGGATCTTCCAGCGATGTGACAGTGAAAGCTCTCCATCCAGTACACCGCTAGTTTGCCAGTGAATCACCCGGGAGACTTTAATCGTTTAAAGATTAAAGCGTATTGCCAGCATCAATACGAGAATCAAAACCGTTGCCTTTGGCCGGTCACAAACGCTCAGACCACAATCGGTTTATTTGAGATCTGAGCATTGATCCGTTATGTTCGATGTTCGCCGGGCAATCTCTCGCGACTTGTTGATGTGGGTCACTATTAGGTGTTACACCCATGAAACGTATGTTGATCAATGCGACACATGCTGAAGAAGTACGCGTTGCCCTCATTACCGGTCATCGTCTTTACGATTTCGACCTTGAAAACCGCACCCGTGAACAAAAGAAATCCAACATCTACAAAGGTCATGTGACCCGTGTAGAACCGTCTTTAGAAGCGGTGTTTGTTGAATATGGCGCCAATCGCCAGGGCTTCTTGTCCATGCGTGAAATTGCCAGCTCTTACTTCCAGGCCGACCCACGCCAAACTTCAAACATTCGTGAATTGATCACTGAAGGCACTGAATTGTTGGTTCAAGTTGAAAAAGAAGAACGTGGCAACAAAGGTGCTGCGCTTTCGACCTTCATTTCACTTGCTGGCCGTTATCTCGTTCTCATGCCAAACAACCCGAAAGGCGGTGGTATCAGCCGTCAGATTTCAGGTTCAGTCCGTGAAGAACTGAAAGAAATGCTGGCATCTCTTAACGTGCCACGTGGTATGAGCGTGATCGTACGTACTGCCGGTATTGGCCGTTCACAAGAAGAATTGCAATTGGATTTGCAACACTTGCTCGACCTATGGGCACAAATCCAAAATACGGCTAGCTCGGGTCCATCACCAATGCTGGTGCATCAAGAAGCCGGTGTCGTGACCCGTGCGATCCGTGACTATCTGCGTGATGATGTTGCTGAAATCCTGATTGACTCTGAGCAAGCTTATAACGAAGCGTATAACTTCGTGAAAGCCGTGATGCCACGTCAACTCGACAAGCTAAAAACCTACACCCTGAATGAACCTCTTTTTGCTCATTTCGGGATTGAAAGCCAAATCCAGACAGCTTACGAACGTGAAGTCAAATTGCCATCGGGTGGCTCAATTGTAATTGACCAAACCGAAGCACTGGTTTCAATCGATATCAACTCAGCCAAATCGACCCGTGGTCATGACGTTGAAGAAACTGCGCTTTCAACCAACCTAGAAGCAGCGGAAGAAATTGCTCGCCAGCTACGTTTACGTGATATTGGTGGTCTGGTAGTCATCGATTTTATCGACATGACCAAAGACCGCAACCAGCGTATGGTTGAGGCAAAACTGCGTGAAGCAACACAAAGTGACCGTGCACGTATCCAGTTTGGCCAGTTGTCACGTTTTGGCCTGATGGAAATGAGCCGTCAGCGTCTACGCCCATCGCTTGAAGAAGCCACGGGCTATGTCTGCCCACGCTGTCATGGTACCGGTATGGTACGTGACTTGCGCTCTCTTTCTCTTTCGATCATGCGTAAAGTGGAAGAAATCGCACTGCGTGAACGTCACGGTGAAGTTCAGGTTGAAGTGCCAGTGGAAATCGCAGCCTTCTTGCTGAATGAAAAACGCCATAGTTTGGTCTACCTGGAACAAACCTCGAAAGTGCGTGTGACCGTATTGCCTCACCCACACTTGGAAACACCACACTACGAAATCTCCTATAATCCGGAAGGCTTTGCACCAACCAGCTACGAACGTACGGAAGCCACACGTTCAAGTGAAAAAGAACTGGGTTATGAATCTTCTGAATGGCATTTAGAAGAAACGGAAGCCGCTGCTGCTCCAGTTCAAGCTGCACAACCAAGAAGAAACGGCGATAAGAAAACCCAAGCACCAGCCGCTCCTGCGATGGTCGCTGCGCCAGTCGCAGAAAAATCAGCCAGCCCATGTGCATGGCTAGAGAACCTGTTTGTACAAAAACAGGCACATACCGTCGATCAAGCACGTACTGCCAACAATGCAGCAGCTGCGATTGAACAGATGGTCAATAATGGCGCAGTAAGCCGTGGCCAGTTTGGGCAGGTCAACCACACTGCAGAAGTCGCTGTCGCTACAGCACCCGCTAGCAGCAATGTCTACCTGTCGAATGCACCTGTTGTCACCAAACAAGAAGTGCGTGAACCGATTGAGAAAGAAGATCGTCCACAGCAACCACGTCACAACAAGAAACGCAGTAACCGCGACAAGAATCGCGAACCACGTGACAATGCTGTAGAAACCTCGACTCAGGTTCACGAAGAAGTTGTACAACTGTCGCGCCAGGAAATCCGTGAACAGAAACGTCAGCAAAAACGCCAGCAGCCAGAGCCTGTAGCTGAAAGCCAAAACGTCGATGCACCTGTTCCACGTCGCGACCGTAACCAGCAGCAACGCCCACAACGACCAAACCGTCATCGTGACCAGAGCGTTTTAAATGAACAACCAGCGGCACCGACACCGGTCGTAGTTGATCAGCAACAGGTTAAAGTTGATCTTGTCGATGTGCCACATGATGAATTCCTGCCAACAGCTCTGGTGGTGAATGTTGATCAAGCCAAAAGTGAAATCGTCACTTTAGCAGCAACTGCAGCGACCGAAGCCAGTGTGGTTGAAACAGCTGCAAGCGCAGTTGAAGCAATCAGTGAACCTGTTGCACCCGCTGTGGTTGAAGTAGAAGTCGCTGAGGCACCTGTTGTAGAAGAAAAGTTGACTCCAGCAGTACAACAGCAGCCAAAACGTGCCAGCAACGATCCGCGTATGCGTCGTCGCCAACAGCGTGAGGGGCAACGTGCAGCACAACAGTCAACACCGAAGCTCAACCCGTCTCAAGTGCCTTTACTGGCGCAATATACGATCGGTAGCTTGATTCGTCATGTCTACGGTGAAGACTGTAAAGTCTTGATCGAGCAGTTTGGTTTAGTGCCAACCTTCAACCGTGCCTTGATGAAGTTCACTGAGCAGTATGCAAATAGCCTCGTGCAACAACCTGCTACTGTTGAGCAGGAGAAAAAGCCGGTCACGCGTGATGTTGAGTTACCAAGTAAGGCTGTAGCAGAAGCTGAGCCGGCTCCGGTACTCCCACTCACACCACCGCAGGCGCCTGCTCCACGTGTAGCCAACGACCCGCGTGAGCGTCGCCGTTTAGCCAAGCTTGCCGCTGAGCAAGCACTCGAACAGGCAAAACAGGCTGCACAGCCTGAAGAGGCAAAAGAGCAAACTCTTGCTGCCCCTGCAGAAGTCGCTGTAGTAGAGCCGGAAAATACGGCACCTGTGGTGGAAAGTGTAAGTACAGCTCAAGTGGCCGAACCAGCACTCGAGGCATCACCGGAAGTTGAAGTTGCAGCGCTTGTAGAGCAAGCACCTGTGGCCGTTGAACAACTGACGCTCGATACAGAAAGTACAGAAGTTGCAGCAGAAGTGGCCGTGCCTGAGCAGAGCGACGATGCTGCATCTGCAGAGGCTGCTGACAAGGACAAACCGGTTCGCCCGCGCCGTCCACGTGGCCGTCCACCGAAAAAAGCCAATCCTACCGCTGAATAAGCTGTAGATCTAAAAAAACCTAGTCTTGATGGCTAGGTTTTTTTATGTCTCATTTTAATGTCTAATCTTTCTCAGGATTCATGAACTCAAGCCGCTCACCAGAGTTAAGCAATCAACGCTTTTAAATCACTGTACCTTCTATCATTCCTGAACGCGATTCTGGGTTGATGTCGCAAACTAAACCCTTTAGATTTTAAAAAAATAGGAAATCAATGATCGAGAACGTCTCAAACATCATGATATTTCTCCGATAAAACGTCTCTCGATTCCAATTTTGTTCCGGGTAATTTTGACAAGCGTTTGACAAACATGAGGCATCGCCCCCATTTTTCGCTTATTTTTTAGCTCAATCTGCAAAAATCGCATTTTTTATAAACAGTCAGGTGAAAGTTTTTGAATTTTCGCTTGTGTTAGCTGAAGATCTTGCTAGAATACGCTTCATCAAAACGAGATGGGTCGTTAGCTCAGTTGGTAGAGCAGCGGACTTTTAATCCGTTGGTCCCGCGTTCGAGTCGCGGACGACCCACCACTTATTTTGATCCCCGATGGGTCGTTAGCTCAGTTGGTAGAGCAGCGGACTTTTAATCCGTTGGTCCCGCGTTCGAGTCGCGGACGACCCACCAGATTCTAGAAAAACCTCTCAATTTGAGAGGTTTTTTTATGCCTATTATTCAGTACCTTTTTCAATCCTGTTTTGATTCTTTCAAATGGCTTAGTTTAAGCAGAAAACAACACTACAGCTCCAAATGCCATGAAATTATTTGTGCTCAGCCTCAACCGGATCTTTCAGTAACACATAATCTTGTGAAGGTACAAAAAGTGGTGGATTAAGTACAGCGGGTGAATTTTCAGCGACAGATAGAATTTTTTCCACATTCATTACCAACCGCTGGTTATTTTCAATCCGGTAAAAAATCGGATAACTGTCTTTCGGATAAACCACCACTTCATTCAGTTCACGGTTGACGGTCCAGGTGGCTGCACGATTATAGCGGCTACTCTGCTGTGAAGTATTTTCCGCGTACACCTTGCCGTAATGCACAATCATGCGATGTGCCGTACCATCCGGGAGTAAATTAAGAATATATTCAGAATTCCCATGTTCACAGTCAGTCAGACTGTCTTCACAAGACATTTTAGTATGATAACGCCCAACAAACTGCTGTTCATATTCGCTGAGCCGCGTGGCGCCGCTATCAATTGAGATCCGTTGTCGTGGCAAATTGGCCTGACCGGCAACATCTGACAGTTTGCGTCCTTCAGATGAAGGAGTGGCTTGCGGGGTTTTCTCTTCATCAGAATGAACAGCCTCACTAGACATCAACTGTTCGTGGGGTGGTTGCCCGGTATCACAGGCGATCAGCCCCAGGCTCAACCCAAGACTACACCCTAGCGTCAATACACTTCGCTTTATACGCATCATACCACCATCCTTATCACGCCGGACGCTACCCGTACCACACCTGAACCGCTATTCGACTTCAGATCAACTCTTGTTGCTATTCTAGTTTTATATAAGCTTTGCTTCCGTTTGCTTTTGTATTCATTGCTCAGAGATATTAAATAAATCGCCTACAAATTGTGTATTCAATAACCCGCTTATTTTAAGCAGTGATTGGATTACATAAATTAACGGTTCCTTGCCCCGACTCCCCTTTAAAAAATAGCTGCAGCGCCCAATAAAAGATTAAGACAGTGGATTTTTTTCTTTAGGAGAACGCAATGGCTACTTCCGGTTTGTATCGCTCAAATCGTCAATCCATGATTGCCGGAGTGATGGGAGGCATTGCGGAACGCTTTGGTTGGAATCCCAATTTACTGCGGATTATCTTTGTGTTGGTTTCTGTTATGAGTGCCGCATTTCCAGGCATTTTGGTGTATTTGGTGTTATGGCTATTAATCCCTAAACAAGCAAATACGTTTAGTTTTTCCGAGCAAGCAGAACCGCCGGTGATCCGTACCATCAAGGATGACCGCGAAATCCAACGTCGCTAACACAATATACTTTTTGGTCGCTACGGCTGTTTCCCTAATGCAGCCGTAGCTTTTTTTTACATATTGCGCTGCTGATGAAGCGCTTGTTGTAATGCTGCGATCATATCGGCACGGCTCACAATACCCACCAAATGCTGCTGTTCCACCACGGCAATATAATTAAATGATCTTTCGACAAAATAAGGCACCAGATCATCAATCGGCTGTTGAGGCTGAACAGTTACGACTTGCCGGTTCATAATTTGTTGCACTTCATGTTCCCACGATGCCCGCGGATCTGCTGCCCTCTTGAACCACTCGACGATTTCGTACAATGCCAACGTACCGACCAGCTGATTCTCTGTATTCACCACCGGCAAACTCATCAGATTAACCTGTTTAAATTTATCCAGTGCCAGATGGATATCATCCTGTGCATGTAGCCGGATCACATCTTTACTCATAATGTCCTGACAGGTAAATTCACTCACAGCACGAGCATTGGCCTGTTCCTGAGCCTGCAAGATGATGTTTTGTAAATCGTATTCGCTAATGTCGAGCAGTTGGGTTTGATGTTCCAATACATTCTGGATGTCTTGTGGCTGAATGGTAACTTTCTGGGTCGGTGTAGGATCGGCAGAACGCGGATTGAGTTGCCCGGGATGCGGATAATGTTTGCCACGTAAATGATTAAAACCGATGGCAAATAATAATAACAATACGGAATTGAGCAATACGGGATAAAAAACAAAGTGATAGCCCAAGGCATGTACCGCATCGCCACCTAAAACGGCGGTAATTGCGACGGCACCACTCGGTGGATGCAAAGAATCCGTACTGAGCATTAGAAAAATCGCAACGCCAACTGCCACACTAAATGCAGCGGTCAGATCCGGCAACCATAAAGCACAGCTGACACCGAGGATTCCCGCCAAGGTATTGCCGACCAGCACATTCCAGGGTTGAGCCAGTGGACTGCTCGGTACAGCAAACAGTAACACCGAAGACGCGCCCATCGGTGCGATATACCAGACATTCAGACCATCCAGTGCATACCAGCTGATCAGGGACGAAATCGCCAATCCCAGTAAAGCACCCAGCGCACAGAGCAATCGCTCCCGAAGCGGCAAGATTTTAAAATCCGGCTTAAGCCGATTTAACCACTCCCAGTCTGCTGTACGCATGCTGATACTGTCCCGTTATGCTGACCTCAATTTATGGTTCAGTATAAAGCGATGGCTTTATAAGGTGTATTTATTTTACATCTTTAAAATATTAGCTTTGCTGTTATAGCCGGCAATAAAAAAGAGCTGCCCAGATGAGAAGAAAATACCCTCGTAAATGCTCCCTATCCATGCAGGAAAACTTTGTCATTGCCATGCAAATTCCCTATACTTAGCAGCAATTTTTTCTCATTTTTAATGGATGCACCATGAGTCGCGCCATATCTCATATTGATACATTTCAAGGCTTAATTCTTGCCTTACAAAATTACTGGGCCGAACAAGGCTGCGTCGTTTTACAACCTTACGACATGGAAATGGGCGCAGGGACGTTCCACACAGCAACTTTCTTGCGCGCACTGGGACCTGAAACCTGGAATGCCGCTTATGTGCAGCCTTCACGCCGTCCAAAAGATGGCCGCTATGGCGAGAACCCGAACCGTCTACAACATTATTACCAGTTCCAGGTGGTGCTCAAGCCAAACCCGGACAATATCCAACAGCTGTACCTCGACTCACTAAAAGCCATCGGCATTGATACCCTCACCCATGACATCCGTTTCGTGGAAGACAACTGGGAATCTCCAACGCTAGGCGCTTGGGGTTTAGGTTGGGAAGTCTGGCTGAATGGCATGGAAGTGACCCAGTTCACCTACTTCCAGCAAGTGGGTGGTGTGGAATGCTACCCAGTGACTGGTGAGATCACTTACGGTCTGGAACGTCTGGCCATGTATCTGCAAGGTGTTGATTCCGTATATGACCTAGTATGGACCAAAGGCCAATTTGGTACTGTGACTTATGGCGATGTGTTCCATCAAAATGAAGTGGAACAATCGACTTATAACTTCGAATATGCACCAGTCGACAAGCTGTTTGAACTGTTCGATTTTTACGAAACTGAAGCCAACCGTTTAATGGAAGCAAAACTTCCACTGCCAGCGTATGAGCAAGTGATCAAAGCCTCGCACAGCTTTAACCTGCTCGATGCGCGTGGGGCGATTTCTGTGACTGAACGTCAGCGCTATATCTTGCGTGTACGTACTCTGGCGCGTGCCATTGCACAAAGCTATGTACAAGCGCGTGCTGAACTCGGTTTCCCAATGGCAGAACCTCATTTGCGTGATGAAGTCTTGGCGCAACTCAAAGCACAAGCGGAAAGCGAAGCAGCCCAAGCAGAAAAAGCAGCGGAGAGCAAATAATGTCGAAACATACTGTTTTATTCGAACTTGGCTGTGAAGAACTGCCTCCTAAAAGCCTAAAAACCTTACGTGATGCATTAAAAGCAGAAACGGAAAAAGGCTTAAAAGATGCAGGCTTAAACTTCTCTGCAATTGAAGCCTATGCAGCACCCCGCCGTTTGGCCCTGAAAATTATTGATGTCGATGCTGCACAAGCTGACACACAAAAACGCTTCGACGGCCCTGCCGTGCAAGCTGCCTATGATGCCGAAGGCAAACCGACCAAAGCGCTTGAAGGCTTTATGCGTGGTCAAGGCATTACGGTTGATCAGGTTTCAACTTTCCAGGCAGGTAAAGTCGAGAAAATCTGCTACCTGAAAGATGTGAAAGGTCAAAGCCTCGATCAATTGCTACCGCAAATCTTGCAAAACGCATTGGATAACCTGCCAATCGCGAAACGCATGCGTTCAGCCGCCAGCCGTACCGAGTTTGTACGTCCGGTGAAATGGGTAGTATTACTAAAAGATGACCAAGTCGTTGATGCAACCATTCAGGACCACAAAGCAGGTAACGTGACTTATGGTCACCGTTTCCATGCGCCAGAAGCCATTACTTTGGCTAATGCCGATGCTTATCTGGATGCACTACGTGCTGCAAAAGTCATTGCCAATTTTGAAGAACGCCAGGCCATCATTGATACACAAGTGAAACAGCTTGCTGATGAAGTAAATGCCACGGCGATTGTACCAAGTGACTTGCGTGATGAAGTGACCAGTCTGGTTGAATGGCCTGTGGCATTACGTGCAAGCTTCGAGGAACGTTTCCTTGCGGTGCCACAAGAAGCGCTAATTACTAGCATGCAGGACAACCAGAAGTATTTCTGTCTGGTCAATGCTGAAGGCAAATTACAGCCTTACTTCATTACCGTATCCAATATCGAATCGAAAGATCCGCAGCAGATTATCGAAGGTAATGAGAAAGTGGTTCGTCCACGTTTGTCGGATGCCGAGTTCTTCTTCCTGCAAGACCAGAAACAGCCATTGGCTTCACGCAAAACTAAACTGGCCAATATGGTTTTCCAGGCACAATTAGGTACGCTTTGGAACAAATCTGAACGTATCGCCAAACTGGCGGTTGAACTGGCAAAAATCACCGGTGCAACGGCTGCCGATGCTGAAAAAGCAGCACTTCTAGCGAAGTGTGACTTGACCTCTGAGCTGGTTGGCGAATTTCCAGAACTGCAAGGGATCGCGGGCACCTATTACGCACGTCTTGAAGGCGAAAATGATGAAGTCGCTGAAGCCTTGGGCGAACAGTACTTGCCAAAATTCGCCGGTGATATCTTACCAAAAACCAAAACCGGAACCACGATTGCCCTTGCCGACCGTCTCGATACCTTAACCGGTATTTTCGGTATTGGTCAGGCACCAACCGGTTCAAAAGACCCGTTTGCGTTACGTCGTTCTGCAATTGGTATTTTGCGTCTAGTCACTGAAAACAATCTGGATGTCTCGATTGAAGCACTCATCAAACTGGCGCTTGCGGCGTATGGCGATGTACTGAAAGATCACGACAAGACTTTAGCGGATGCAGTGGCATTCCTTGAAGGTCGTTACCGTGCCAAGTATGAAGACCAGGGCGTTGCAGTAGATGTGATTCAGGCCGTTCAAGCCTTGTCACCAAAATCGCCACTGGATTTTGACAAACGTGTGAATGCGGTGAATCACTTCCGCAACTTGCCAGAAGCGGCTGCATTGGCTGCTGCCAACAAACGTGTAGCGAATATTCTAGCGAAAGAAGCCACACCTGAAGGTGCGGTGGTTGAAGCCAACCTGGTTGAAGATGCTGAAAAAGCATTATTTGCTGAACTTGCGAAAATCACACCTGTGGTTGAGCCATTATTGGCAGCCAAAGACTATACCGAAGCACTTTCTAAATTGGCTGCCCTGCGTGCACCAATTGATGCTTTCTTTGATGGCGTGATGGTGATGGCAGAGGATGCTGAACTGAAAGCCAACCGTCTGCGTTTATTGGCACAGCTCCGTGGCTTGTTTACTAGCGTTGCGGATATTTCAGTGTTGCAGCACTAAGACGAATAATTGCAATATAAACCCGCTTTAGAGCGGGTTTTTTATTTAAAAACAAACAAATACGTTTATTAAAAATTATATTTATAGTATAAATCACATTTTTATTTGATCATATAGATGAGGGGAAAATATATGAAAAATTATATACTTGCATTATCCATTTGTATTTTATCTGTTGGACAATATGGTTGTGCTGCTGTTATGGCAGCAAAACAACCACCGAAAAAAGATTTATCTGTTTTTGCAACTGGAATGCCAAGAAATGCAATTATTGCAGAGATTGGTGCACCAGTCGCCTCAGAAGTCAAAGCTGGGAAGCGTGTTGAAATTTTTACATTTAATCAAGGCTACAGTACAGCCAATCGTGTGAGCAGAACCATTTTTCATGGTGTAGCAGATGTAGCGACTTTAGGTCTATGGGAAGTAGTCGGAACACCAACTGAAGCTGCTTTTGATGGTAAACAGAAAGCATTTGAAGTTACTTATGATCATAACGATCGGGCTGAAACAATCATTCAATTACAATAATTACATCATTTAAATTTGATAAACCGTAGATTGAGGTTATCTACGGTTTTGATAAATTTACTTTTATTCAACAGCGTTATTTTACTTTTGTTTTCTATACTAAATTCTATTAGATCTAAGAAAAATTGTATTATGAAATTTAAAAAACTCCTCCTTTTGAGCCTTTCTTGCCTCACCTTCACCGCCTGCACCCAGCTTCCAACCCAGTCCCAAAATGCACAACTCCTGGCACAAGTGCATAATATCGAAGCCTTCCCTGAAGCACATAGCAACCAGGCCAATCTGCTAAAATATACCAACCATTGCACCATCGAATTTAAAGCCAATCTGGGCACCGGTCAGGCCACCGAGCACTGGTCCTTTAAAGGCAATCAGCTACTCTCTGCAAGCACCCAGGTCACCACAGAAAATGGCCTGCGCAAGGTGACACATTTTGATCTGCATGACCCGGCCAAACAGGCTAATTTTGTTGCACTGAGAAACAATTTTTCAGCCGAGCAGCTTGTTGCCTGTGTTTGATACACCATAGCGTAGAACACTTAGGCTTAATAAAAACATTTGAGATAATCGGGTTAAAATGTAGTTATTTGTTGGCAAGTCATAAACAGTTCCAACGCCATCGGCTACACTTATGACTTCAACCCAAGGTGTATCAATCATTGTGGAGTGCCCATTGCGTATGAATATTTGCAAATCTGTCCTTCTGGTTTCAGCCCTGCTCGCAACTCCCTCACTCTGGGCGCAATCCTCTTCCCATCATGAGAAAAAGGCACCACCTTATGGGGATAATCCTAATCTGCTGGAGGTTTTAGGCTATAAAACTGCACAAAAAGTGCAAGAAACCGCAGAGAAAGTGGATACCGCAGCACAAAAAGGCATCGCTAAAATCAAACCGAAAGTTGATCATGCTTGGGAAAACAGTAAAACCTATACAGCAGAACAGGCTGCAATCGCCAAGGAAAACAGCCAAAAAGCGGCACAAGCCGTCAACCAAAAATGGCAGGAAACCAAACAGGCCGTCATCGGTGAACCCAATGCTGCACCCGCACCAATCATTCAGCAACCCTTGAGTCAGTCTTCGTCCAACAGCACAACGACCAACGCTCCAGTTATAGAACCTGTTCCCGCTCAAACCATAACTGAAGATCCTGCCGTACTCCGTCTATAAACTGAAGAACATTTAACGCAAACGCAGCTTAAGTTCAGATGAAGTAAAGCCTCCATCCCAAAATGTAAGAGGCTTTCTGCTGACTATTTTTTGAAATGTTAAAGCGGGATGTGATGACCGCTTTGATCATGGTCTTGTCCTGAAAAACAGGCTAAGGTGATCATCCATTCAATGCGCTGAGCTGTTATGAAGCTGTTACCCGGTATTTTACTGATCCTGCTTGCCAGCGCTGTGATGGCCAGTCATGATGCCCTGTCCAAATATCTCACAGCCAGTTTACCCATCCTGTTGATTGTCTGGTTCCGTTACTTTTCTCAATTTAGCCTGCTTTCGCTATTCGCCTTACCAGTTCAGGGTAAGACCCTATATCAAACCCGGCATTTGGCCTTACAGATTTATCGCGGTCTGGCACTTTTGGGGCTGAGTATTTTTGCAATGATCGGGTTCAAGTATTTACCCTTACCTGAAACCGTTAGTATTATTTTTACAACGCCAATTTTGGTTGCGGTGCTTTCTGCCGTTTTATTTAGAGAACGTTTTAGCTGGCAATACTGGGCGCTGTTGCTGCTTGGTTTTTGTGGCGTCTTGCTGATCATTCGCCCTAGCAAAGAGATCATTTCCTGGATGGTGGTTTTCCCATTTTTGGGTGCGGTGAGCTTTGCGGTGTACCAATTATTGACGCGCCGTCTTAATGGTGTGGATTCAGTCATCACCTCGAATTATCTGACCAGTCTGGTGGGGACGATTGTACTGTTACCCGCGTTATATCTGTTTTGGCAACCGCTTTCCTGGCTGATGTTGATCTTGCTGATGTGTGTTGGTGCTTTGGGAACAGTCGGGCATCTGGCCATGACCCAAGCCTTCAAATTTGCACCCGCCGCTGTGCTTTCCCCATTTTCTTATAGTCAGGTGATGTTTGCCTGTCTGCTCAGCCTATGGCTATTCCATTATCAACCGGCTTTTCTGGACTATGCCGGAATTGGTCTGATTATTCTCAGTGGACTGCTGCTCGCCCTATACAACTATTACAAAATGCATGAGCTCAACGCTGAACAAAGCTAACCACAGGAGTTACGCTGATCATAAAAAAGCCCAGGCAATTGCATGGGCTTTTTAAATTTCACGATTTAGTGCAATTTAAACCACACGGAATTTTTCCGTATCCTGCACCGGACTTTCTACAAAACTGCAGATACCATGCTCACTGCTACGTACATTCAAATCTTTATAGCTCAGCACATAAAAATCTGGGTACTTCTTCACCACGATCGGATTCATATCGGTCGATAGGGCATCTTCATCATTGATCAAGCGCATCACACGGCGGTCATTCATCACAATCAGGTAGCGTTCCTGATTCACATCAATCTTGGCCAAACCACTCGATTCCGCCTGTAACGGGATCAGATACTTATAGTTCAGATCAATCGCTGCTTGCGGGTAACTTTCCAGTTTCTGACTAATCAGGTTAAAGACCAGGGTATTGCCAAAATAGTCCTGCAACTGGTTACGGTTATCCTGCGGCAAATTCACCTTGATGCCTAACTTCTGTAAATCCTGCTCAGTTACTTGGCGCTTGCTTAACAGAGTACGGGTAATCAGCTGCTTGAGATTAGCATCGAGATACTGGTCATCCAACTGTAGATTATTGTGCTTTAAAATCCGACCCAAGGCTTTGCTGTGCGCTGGCAGGAAATTGGCAATCACGTTACGGTAATAGAACTTGCTGTTCTTTTTCACCTCACGCATCTGTTTGTAAAAATACGGCGCATCAAACGGATGACGGATAAAGTCGTTCAACAGGCTGGAACTGGCCAGAACCGACAAGGCTTCATGTCCAGTAAAAGGCAAATGCAGCGTATGGATATCTGGAATCACCGCCTTGATTTTTTCATAATGCTCGCGATCCTGGTCAAAATAAGGATCGTAAACCACAATATATTCAGCCTCTGGATGAATATCATCGCCCTGAATACGCATGTCTTTATTGACATCTTCCTGATAAAACTCGGTATAGCGGATATCCGTGACTTCATCTGGATCAATTGAATATTGGGGAACAAACGCAACCACGCGATCCATCTGCAGCAATTTGGAATATTTAATCGCGGCATAGCCCCCCATAGAGCCGCCATAGCCGACAATACGCTGGAAACGTGCCAGAATCGGGGCAATCGTGGTCGCCATCTCGGCCATACTGGTCGCAGGGAACCAGGACTTCTGCTTCGGCATAATGCCGATCGCATTATACTCATACTTCATCAGCGACTTTTCAGCATTAATGGATAAGCCTTTGGCCCGAGTAATCAGGTCACCAAAAGACAACACCAGTTCAGACGAATTGCCTGGTAATAAAATGACTCTGATATGTTCATCTTCAAAAAGAATTTGCTTATCCATTTGCGACACCGACCTGAACGATAGCCCTGCTCACTGGGCCGAAATTACAGTAAATCGTCTGTTTGCCGATTCACTTTTGCGAGGTATCTTATTTTATAGATGCCCGGCCAATTAAACAGCACAAAATATGACACAAATTCATCCAACTGCACAAAAAGGCTTCAGCTCGGCTGCTGAACTTTATCAACAAGTTCGCCCAAGTTATCCACAGGAGCTGATAAATTGGTTAAAAGATCAGCTACAGATCCAAAAAAATGACATTGTGGTGGATCTCGGTGCTGGTACTGGCAAGTTTATTCCATATCTGCAGGACGTGTTCTCACAGGTGATTGCCGTGGAGCCTGTTGCAGAAATGCTGAGCCAATTACAGCAATATTATCCAGATGTTCAGGCTCTGCAGGCTAGCAGCCAAGATTTGCCGCTGGCCACGGGCACAGTCGATGCCGTCATATGTGCACAATCCTTTCACTGGTTTGCCGATCTCACCAGCCTGCAGGAAATCCATCGGATCCTAAAACCTGGCGGACATTTAGGTCTGATCTGGAACCAGCGCGATATTGGTGTGGACTGGGTGAAAGCACTGGCCGATCTGATTGAGCCTTTTGAGGGCAATACGCCTCGCTATCATCGCGGTCAGTGGCGAGAGGTTTTGACACAGCAGACCCTGTTTCATCATGAAAGCTTACAGATCTTTGAGCAGAAGCATGTCGGTAGCGTCGAACAGGTGGTCTCAAAACGTTTACTTTCGACCAGCTTTATTGCCGCCATGCCAACTCATCAGCAGCAACAATTCAAACAACAGTTTGAAAAGATCGTGCAGGATTACACTGGAAAATCTGCCCAAGACCTGATTGAATTTCCTTATGTCACCTATGCCTATCACTGGCAAAAAGTGTGACATTTAATTTTTAATTTTAACAACAATAGATAACACTAGGAAATTTCAGCATGAAGAAAGCGGCGGTGATCCTGAGTGGCGTATTGGCGAGTTGTAGCCTTTTAACAGGCTGTGAGCAGCCGATCTCCCCAAAAACTGTGGAAACTCCACAAAATGAGCGTACGAGCCACCCGACAGAAAAAAGTGTCGCAATTCGTGACTTTCCAGCACAGCCAACCGATGCACGAGATATTGCCGCTTTGGAGGATTTTCAACAGCGTTTGGCGGCAGTCCATCAGGAGCTGAGCAGAGAATTAAAACAGCTACAGCAAAAGGGTGAGCTCACCCCAGAATTTGCCCTGAACCGGCAACGTGATCATGCACAATCCGCTTTAAAAATGCTGCAAGGCCTAGAGCTCAGCACAGAACAGGGACGTTATATTCAGGGCTTGCTCTATCAACACTGGGAACAACAGGCAAAAAATTTAAAATCCAGTGCGACTGAAACATCGGCCTCAGCTCCTGCTGCAACAGACTCGAATGAACAGCAACTTGCCGAAGCCCAGCTCCAGCACTGGAAAGCACAACAAAATAAAGCACCTTAAAGCGATTGCCAACCTGAGGATAGGCTCAGACTCAACAATGCTTTTTTATGACCTGTACCTGCTATCTATTTAAGTTCAGAGACAGAAAACCCCTTAACTTTTGACTTTTTCAATCCACTGAATTGAACGCACACGGAAAACTTCACAGGCACCATCGCCTACATCAGTCGGTGTCAAAGATGAAATCCAGACCAGATCTTTGTCTTTCACCTTGACCAGTTCGCCCTGTAAACGGACCAAGTCACCACGTTTAACTTGCTTGATCTGTTGGGCGATAGTTGGATCTGCAGGAATGATGTGCATATTCGACACCATCTGCATGGCCTGCTCCACAGGAACCGGCAGTTGGTCAATTTTCCAATTTAAATAACGGTCATATTGGTTCACGGAAATACGGCGGGCAATTTCAGGCTCAGCAAATAGCCCCCAACTCACCGCGTAATCAATCGGAGAGAATTTAGCCTGTTCATCCTGAGTATAAAGTTTAGAACCCAAAATACGAAAATCACCATGAAAAGGCTGTAACACCTCAATCGACTGGTTTTTCACGATCGGTGCCAAGCCTTTGGCAATATTATATTCCGCCGAGCTCGAAGCACTTGCCTGCACGGCCGCCAATACGGATAGCCCGATTGCCAGTACGATTTTCTTCATCGTCATCCCTTCATAAATGTCTCTTTTCTCGTCAATATGCCGCAGTATGCACTGATATAAAATAGAATTTTGGTAACTGATTAGAGAGGTGAACTACACCACTGCGGCATAGCATTAAAAGATAAAAAGAAGGTTGCTTGCACACGATCGAGCATCAAGACTTTTATCCAGAGGCTTTTAACACTACCTCTTGCACCAAAAAAATTTCACAGGCACCTGCTCCCGTGTCTTCCCGACTCAGAGAGCTTTTCATGTAGCGTCCATCTGTGAGATACAGATTGACCAATTGACCTTTTAACAGCACCAGATCATCAACATCCAGCTGTTGTAATTGTTTGGCAATCCTAGCATTCGCTGCCAGCATATGTGTATTGGCAGACTGCTGACTAATCTCATCGACACGCAATGGCGTATGAGCGCCCACCTGAAAGCGATACCAGCGGTTGGATTGACGAATATCAATTGTTTGATAAATCTCCGGCCGGCTCATTTGTCCCCAACCCAAAGCCAAATCCAGCCCGGAGAGCTGTTCAAAAGCGGGGGTATTAAAAACATAGCTCAGCATACCCAAGGGATAACGTTGCTTCGCTAAAATCCTAAATTCCCCCGCATAGGGTTCAACTACCTCGAGACGGTATGGAGTGCTCTGCTGTTGCTGGATCTCAGCGACATTTGGCAAAGGAGCAAACCACATCAACCAGCTCTGTAATAATCCAATCAGCACTACCAATATGATCACAACCGGCATGACATGCTGCTCCTCAATTTGCTATATAAAGCAGACTAGTCGAAATCAATCCGGATGGTTTCGAAACGCACGCGCCCATCACGGATCGCCTGGGCAATCGCCTGTTGCCCTTTGGTCAGACGCGCACCACCACTTTTAATATCGATCAGCACAATTTCAATTTGATCAGCACCCACTTCCCCTTCACGGAAATCACTGTAGCCATTAAAAACCACATAATCGACTGGATCACCTAAAAATTTGGCATCACTCGGCAGATACTGAAATTCCGGCAGGATAGGTGCCAGCTGCTCGGCCATTTTCCCTTTGAGTACCGCCCGACTGGTATTCACACTACGTTTTTGTGCTTGAGCCAATGCCTGCTGATGCTCAAGTTCCAGCTCTGCAATGTAGCGTTCATATTCGGCCTTGATCCGACCATTGCGGCTACTGGACAGTATCAGGGTCGTCACGACCACACCGATACACAGTCCAATTAACATCGCCATCCAGATCGACATGTATACATCCTATTATTCAATTGCGACACAATTTAACCAAGCTTTAAACTTTTGTCATGTGTCATATTCTGGAGATAAAAAGATGGTAAGCTAAGGTTGAGAAAAATATATATTGATGAAACATGAAAACCATACTCATTGCGAACCAGAAAGGTGGATGCGGAAAAACACTCACAGCAATAACTTTAGCTTCAGCGCTGGCACAAAAAGGCTATCGGGTGGCTTTGGCCGATGCCGACAATCAAAAATCTTCTCTGCAATGGCTGAAACATCGTCCTGAACACGCAGCTCCAATTCAAAGTCTGGACTGGCGTCCTGGAAAGTCGGTCGGTGATGCACCTAAAAATATTGAATATCTGATTATTGATGCACCAGGTGCACTGTCTGGGGAACAGGCGGAACAGCTGATCAGCGAAAGCCATGCCATTATTACCCCTTTGCAGCCTTCGTTTTTTGACATCGACAGTACACGACGTTTTCTCAAAGATTTACAAGACATTAAACGCATCCGCAAAGGTAAGGTGCAGACTTTACTGCTGGCCAACCGCATGAAAGCAAACAGCAGTCATCAGAAAGATATTCAGCAATTCTTTGAAAAAGTTGAACAGTCGCCATTGGCCTACATTTCTGAACGCAGTGCTTATGGTCAGCTGGCCATGCAAGGTCTGAGTATTTTTGACAAAAGCCAGAAAAATTTTCTGTCCTTACAGCAACAGTGGCAGCCTGTACTCGATGCGATTATCGATGATCCGACCGAATGGTTCTAATGCAGCACCCTTTGCATAAGCCTTAAGCAAAAACAAATCTAAAGTGCGACACAAGCATTCGTTTCCGGATGCTTTTTTTTCAGTTAATATGAAAAGCGACGCAAGAAGAACATAGATCAGAGAATTCAGTGCAACAGTACACGCCGACTTTACAACGAGTCTTATTATTTGGACTGTTTTTTGTCCTGATGTTTTTGGGCTTTCATGTGCTCAAATACTTTATTGTACCGGTACTGTGGGCCTGTATTATTGCCTATATGACCTGGCCGCTATATCTCTCTGTACAGCGTTTTTGTGGCGAACAGCGGCGTAGCTTGGGCGCAGGCCTGATGATCACCCTGATTATTCTGGTGATTGGCGTTCCGCTGACCTTTGCTATTTTCATTCTGCAGCATGAAGGCCGTAACCTGTATTATGAACTGCAAAAACAGATTTTCTCGGGTCATCTGAATGTACCGCAGTTCATTCGTGACCTGCCCTTGATCGGCAAGGAAATCAATCGCACCCTGCGTGAAATCAATACCAATCCCAATAGCATTACCCAGAATATTGCCAACTGGATTCAAGGACATCTCGGTTACGGCCGTTTCGTACTGAATGAAATCAGCAAAAATCTGGTCAAACTTGGCTTCGCTTTACTTTCTTTATTCTTCTTCTATCGTGATGGCCAAACCATTTTGCATCAGGTCAGCAAGGCACTGGAGTTGATCATTGGACCGCGGATTCATCACTACCTGGACACCATTTCAGAAACCACACGAGCGGTGGTCTATGGCGTAGGGTTAACGGCTATTGCACAAGCGATTTTGGCGGGTCTTAGCTATTTTGTGGCAGATGTCCCGAACCCGATGGTGCTAACTATTGCGACTTTCTTGTTGGCACTCATTCCTTTTGGTACTCCACTGTCTTATGGCTCAGTTGCCCTCTGGCTGTTCTCGCAAGGACAAACCATGGAAGCGATTGGTGTCTTTGTCTGGGGTGTCTGCATCGTCAGTACCTCGGACAACGTGATCCGCCCACTGGTGATTTCGGGTGCCACGCAAATTCCCTTCCTACTGATCATGTTCGGTGTACTCGGCGGGATCGCCAGCTTTGGTCTGGTTGGTCTGTTTATTGGCCCAGTCATCTTGGCAGTATTATTAGCCATCTGGCGTGAATGGTTACATGAAACCACCGAACCGGAACCTATTCCGAAAACCACCCTGGCCTACGATTTCGATGATGAAGAAGAAGCGCCTCCATCTCATCCACGCTAGGCTAGATGCAGTAAAGAAACTGATACAATCGCTTGCGTAATTCCCTTGAGTCCCTCTCCGCAGTTTGCTTGAATGGAAAAGAACAATAATAAGGATAGGGTCTCATGTCATCATTTTTCAAAATTTCTTTGTTATGCAGCCTGAGCAGCCTTTTGCTATGGGGATGCAGCAGCATGCCGGCTGGAACGGCACAACCCGGCACCAGCATTCACAGCGTGACTGCCGAAGGCATAGGTGCCAGTCTCGGTAAGGTTTATTTCCAAGATAGTTCCCGTGGTCTGGTCATCACCACGGATTTACACCAATTACCGCCAGGTGACCATGGCTTCCATATCCATGAACAGGGCTCCTGTGCCCCGGCCGAGAAAGATGGAAAAATGCAGGCCGCCCTCGCTGCGGGTGGGCATTTCAATCCGACTCAGGTTGCCCATCATGGTACGCCAATGACCGGTCACCTCGGTGATTTGCCCGTACTGCATGTTAATACTCAGGGAGAAGCCAAAACCGTGCTCCTGGCACCGCGTTTGAAACTTGCTGACATTCAGGGACGTGCCATCATGATCCACGCTGACGGGGACAATTATTCCGACCTACCGAAACCCTTGGGTGGTGGCGGAACACGCATTGCCTGTGGCGTAATCTGAAAATCCTCAATCGAACTAGACAAATCCCTCCAGATGAGGGATTTTTTATTTTCATGTAAAGATCATAAAAGGCTGAATACAAATAGATCAGATCAAGCACTTCAATTAAGATATATAAAAATGAAAAAAGGTTTTAAAATGAAAAAAGGTTTTAAAATGAAAAAACTAATTTTACCTAGTCTGCTGATGCTGATTTCAATCCATGGCTTGCATGCAGCGGAAATCGCTGCACAACCCACAAGCTAACCGGTATCCAACAGTAAAGATGTGCAAGCCGAACCGCCACACATTCCAACACAAAATTTAACTACAGAAGAAGTGAAAAACTCAGTCGCTCACCCAATAGAACAACACGCGGAGCATGCTATAACCAAGAAGAATGGACAGGTCTATCAGGAGCCCTTTATGCCACTGTCCTTACGCAGCCGCTAAAATCTTGCTCGATGCATTGTCAAATACAAACTCGCTGCTATTCAGGGGCATATGCTTCCAATTCAGCAATTGCACTGCGTAATTCCGAATTCCGGGTATTGGTCATTTCAGTCTCACATGCCAGCCTTTCAACTTCAGCATAACCCGGCTCTGCATCCTGTGCTTTAAGACGACATTCCAGATCCCGTTTTTTCAGCCACAGACGTTGTTCAGCCAATAGTTCATCGCGTACATCTTTGCGTGCTGCCTTCCAGACCAGATTTAATTTATTATTGGCAACATCCAGTTTCTGCTTGGCTTCCGCCTGCTGCAACTGCAAATATTCAGTTTGCACACGTGCCTGTTCACTGGCTTCTGCCGCTTCTTGTTGCGCCTGCTCCTGTTGCTGCTGCACTGCAAGGGTATATTCATTTTGACGAACATTCTTTTGCAGCACATCTAGCGTGACTGTACTCAGGTAGTCAATTACGGGCTGAGCATTGTCTAAGGTTGCATAGACTTTTTTTCCATCATCGGTCGGTTGTACGGCATAGCTCACCTCATAGTTCAAAACAGAATTTTCCAGGTTCAGGTCATTTAATATTGCCAGCTGCTGGATATCAGGCAGGTTGTAAAATGTTCTGGATTGATTGGCTTGCTGGATGAAACTGGCGGGCAAACTGACAGAAAGCACCGCTTCACAGAACTTTTTACTGCTTTGCGGATCGTCTTTACTGGTTCGCACATCAGCCACATTCATCTCAAGCTGTGTGATCGTATTTCTTAATTGAGCCATATCAACCGCTTGCCCACCTGAAGCAATCAGCTCTTTGACACTGGCACTGGTTTTATGTTGCAACTGCTCGACAACAATTTCTTTGACTAAGGTTTTGCTATTTTCATCGTTGCACTGGATCTTTGATTTGCCCATCGGCAGCTGGTCACACCCCACCAGAATCAAGCCCGTACCCAGTACAATAGTTGTTGTTAAATTCATCACCGCTCTCGATTTTGTTCTATTTTGAATCAACCCTATAGTTTTAGTTATAGGATAAAAATCAGAAATATAAAATGATTTTATGCACAACAACAGGCAAGATCTTCAGCAGCAGCTAGCCTCATCATTTCCGTTCCAGATCAAATGATGATGAATTCCCTATGAAGAATAGGGATAAATCCGTTACACTCAGATTTTTCACCTTTTAGTTGAAATTTACATGAATATTAAAACATTACGTTTTGTGGGGTTACTCGAAGGCATCTCGTTCTTATTGTTATTGTTCATCGCCATGCCAGTAAAATACGTTTGGGATAACCCGATTCTGGTGAAATATGTCGGCATGGGACATGGTGTGCTGTTTATCGCTTTTTTAGTGGTGTTATTTACCGTCTGTGAAAAACAGAAATGGTCACTCACTACTTTTTTACTGGGTCTGATTGCCTCAATTTTGCCATTTGGGCCTTTTATCTTTGACCATAAATTGAAGAAGCTAGAACAATAAAATCGCTGCACAAATACTGAAAGTCTGAGATCAGTTAAAAGCCCTTCTTTTTTAAAAGGCTCATTAAATAAAAAAGCATAGCCTGGATAGACTATGCTTTTTCACAAATCCGATGGCTGGTTCAGCCATCATGATCTCATCTTAGAGATCGAACAACTTACCTGGGTTCATGATGCCATTTGGATCGAACACTTTTTTCAAGGCTTTCATGTATTCGATTTCTTCTGGCGAACGGCTGTATTCCAGATAAGGTTTCTTGGTCATGCCCACGCCGTGTTCAGCAGAAATTGAACCGTCATATTTCTTCACGGTATCAAACACATACTTGTTTACTACCTGACATTTGGCAAAGAATTCATCTTTAGTTAAATTTTCAGGTTTCAAGATGTTCAAGTGCAGGTTACCGTCACCAATATGGCCAAACCAGCAGATTTCAAAATCCGGATAGTTTTCGGTCACAATCGCATCAATTTCTTTAATGAAAGCTGGTACGTGTGTAATCAACACCGAAATGTCGTTTTTGTATGGGATAAACGGCGCGATCGATTCAGAAATATCTTCACGTAAACGCCATAAGTTTTGTACTTGTTCCAAGCTTTGGCTTAACACGCCATCCAGCACCCAGCCCTGTTCCATGCAGTGCTCAAAGATTTCCATGGCCTTGTCCATGATTGGTTCATAAGGCGCTTCAAACTCAAGCAATACATAAAACGGACATTCGGTTTCAAATGGACGTTGTACATGACCATGATCCAGCACTTTCTGCATTGCCAATTCACCGAAGAACTCAAAGGCGGTCAGGTCAATCTTGCTTTGGAAAGCATGCAGTACCGGCATCACCGCTTCAAAATCTGGTACACCCAGTACCATCACCTGCAATTCTTGCGGTTGGCGGTCCAGCTTCATTTCAGCTTCGGTAATCAGCCCCAAAGTCCCTTCACCACCGATAAATAAATGCTGCAAAGCATAACCGGTTGCATTTTTGATCATGCCTTTGTTCAGACGCAGGATATCGCCTTTACCAGTCACGACGGTCAAACCCAACACCCAGTTACGCGTCATACCGTATTTAATGACTTTAATACCGCCTGCATTAGTACCAATATTACCGCCGATTTGTGAAGAACCTGAAGAGGCAAAATCTACCGGATAATACATGCCTTGCTCTTCTGCATAGCTTTGTAACTGCTCAGTCACTACGCCTGCCTGAACGCGAACCATACGGTCTGCCGGGAAGAATTCCAGAATCTGGTTCATCTTGTCCATGCTCACCACGATCTCGCCATTCGCTGCCACAGCACCTGCAGATAAACCGGTACGGCCGCCACTTGGAGTAATCGCAATATTGTTGGCATTGGCAAATTTTACAATGGCTTGCACCTGCTCTGTGCTCGATGGGAAAACCACAACCGATGGATTCGGATCAAAATGCTTGGTGTAGTCTTTGCCCCAGGCATCGAGACTAGCGGCATCCGTTTTAATGCGGTTTTCACCCACGATTGCAGTGAGTTGAGCTAATAACTCAGGTGATAAAGTAACTGGAGCATTCATCGTTTACAGACCTAGCAAGAAATAAACAAGTTGTAAGTGGTATATGTTATCATACTGCAACTAAATTTGGCCTTTGTAGCGGAGCCGTAATGAGCCAACATCTTTCACTACCTAAAGATAAAATCCGTTTCTTGTTGTTAGAAGGCGTGCATCAAAATGCCATCGACACATTAAATGCTGCCGGATATACCAACATCGACTATCGTAAAACAGCGCTTGATGGTGAAGCGTTGAAAGAAGCGATCAAAGATGCCCACTTCATTGGTATTCGTTCACGTACCCAATTGACTGAAGAAATCTTTGAAGCGGCGAACAAACTGATCGCTGTTGGCTGTTTCTGTATCGGCACCAACCAGGTGGATCTTAAAGCTGCGATGGTACGCGGTATTCCAGTATTTAACGCACCTTACTCAAATACACGTTCGGTTGCGGAATTGGTTCTTGCTGAACTGATCCTGTTGCTTCGTCGTGTACCTGAAAAATCTGCAGCCTGTCACCGCGGTGGCTGGGACAAGTCTGCAGTGGGTTCGTATGAAACACGTGGCAAGACTTTAGGTATCGTGGGTTACGGCTCAATTGGTTCACAACTTTCTGTTTTGGCAGAAAGCTTGGGTATGCATGTCATCTATTACGATGCCGTCACCAAATTGCCAATGGGTAATGCACGTCAAGTCGGCTCAATGGCTGAATTGTTGGCAAATGCCGATGTGGTAACGCTGCATGTTCCAGATGTACCATCTACCCGTAACTTCTTCGGCAAAGACCAGTTTGCGCAAATGAAAAAAGGTTCAATCTTCCTGAACGCGGCACGCGGTACCTGTGTGGTGATCGAAGATTTGGCTGATGCGATCAAATCTGGCCATATTGCCGGTGCTGCGGTTGACGTATTCCCGAAAGAACCAAAAGCCAATGGTGAAGAATTCGTTTCTCCACTGCGTGGTTTGGACAATGTGATCCTGACTCCGCACGTAGGCGGTTCAACCATGGAAGCGCAAGCGAACATCGGTCTTGAAGTGGCTGAAAAATTTGTTGCCTATTCTGACAAGGGTATGACGCTTTCTGCGGTGAACTTCCCAGAAATCGCATTGCCATTGACGGAAGGCAAACACCGCTTGTTGCACATCCACAAAAACATTCCAGGTGTTCTGTCTAAAATCAACAACCTGTTTGCTGAGCAAGGCATCAACATCTCTGGTCAAACTTTAATGACTAAAGGCGATGTCGGTTACTTGGTGATGGACGTTGACGCAACTGCATCACAAGAAGCACTCGATATGCTGCATGACGTTGAAGGCACGATCCGCGTACGTATCTTGTTCTAAGATCGGCTGCAACATCAAAAACCACGGTTTTAGCCGTGGTTTTTTATTGCTTCCATTCCCCCGTTTTATACAGCGATTTGACTATAATCAAGCTTCCACTTCCATCTGAGCCCTTCTCAGCTTTAACCATGCCGCTCATGCCCCATACCCGTCTGATTGCAGTTCTGTTCATGGTGCTCTCCATGATTTCCTACCAGATCAGTGCTTCGTTTGCGAAGCAACTGTTTACGGTATTGGATCCGCTGACGGTCACCATTTTAAGGCTATGTTTTGCTGCCATTCTGGTCGGGTTAATGTTCCGTTCCTGGCGGATTCTGTCTCGGCTGCCTTACCTGAAATGGCGTGATCTGTTGCTGTATAGCGCATCACTCGGCTGTATGAATGTGCTGTTTTATTTTTCCTTGGGAAAATTGCCACAGGGCATTGCCGTGGGGCTGGAATTCGTTGGGCCGCTGGGGTTGGCCTTACTCTCGATTAAACAGAAAACTGACTATTTGTGGGTGTTACTGGCCATTGCAGGTATTGCGCTAATGGTGCCGTGGCAGCAAGCAAGCCATGGGAATTTTTCCCTCTGGGCAGCAGCCTGTGCCTTGGCTGCTGGACTGTGCTGGGCTTTTTATATCTATTTTGGGCAGAAGGTGGTACGGCAAAATATCGGCATGCACGCCCTGACCATTGCCATTAGCCTGTCCGCCTTAACCTTGCTTCCCATCGGACTATGGCACAATGCCCCAGCCCTACTAGAAACTCAGTATTGGGGGAAAGCTTTGGTGATCGCAATTCTTGCAACTGCTATTCCCTATGCACTCGACCTCATGGCACTCAAACAACTGAGCAAACTTAGTTACGGCACCTTATCCAGTCTTTCCCCTGCCTTAGCAGCGCTCACCGGACTCCTCTTGTTGCATGAACAAATCAGTGGGTTGCAGTGGGTGGCTCTTGCCTGTGTCATGTTTGCCTCGATTGGTGTGTCCCTACGCAAAGAACAAGCCTAAACTCAACAAGTGAGTAGCAAGCAACTTACAGGCTGGTTTTCTCTTTCTGTTGATAAGCCTGATATTCTTTTAAATATTGCTGCGCCAACACTTCTTTTTGCTGGTCATCCAGAATTTTTCCGGCCTGCTGAAAAAAGCCATGTTCCTCTTCCTGCAAATGATGATGGACTTTTTCCGATAATTTTTTCGCAATCATCAGCCAACTCGGCTGGCTCATTTCCAGTGCTTGCAACTGCTCAAGTAACTCATCAATTTCATGGTGTTCTGAGAGGGCATGGCGGGTAATCCCTAGCCCGGCATCGGTCATCATCAAAGGAATATAAAAAAAGCGGTCTTCTGCAACCCCATGGGCAAATAATTCATTTTTTAGACATGCGAAAAGTTCAGCACGCTCAACGCTCGAACCATGTGTCTGAACCAGCTGTTCAGCTAAATCACGCTGCCGTGCATGACTTTCACGTAGCGCTTCAAAGATATTCATGTCCAGTTTCCCCCTTTTTATCTCAATAATCACACCATCATGACGAAAAATCGCAAAGTGCATCTTTATAACGATCTGCTGGATGATTTTTGAGTTTAAGGGGCATGGGCTTAGCACTCTGCAACCAATTGTTTCTATTTTTGTATCGGCGAAGTAAAATAAAGGTGAGCCAGCCAGCTTTGCCAATGGTATACATAAAAAAGGAGGCTATATCAGCCTCCTATTCCGTCTTAAAGTAAAACATAAATGCTCAATTCATATGAGTAATGTATCGTTAGTTATAAATTTAGAATACGTTTTGGCACCAGACGTTTTTTATCAGTAATTTCAGCCAGCCCCAGACAACGCTCGCCACTAAAGACCAGCACCTGATCACAGGCAGGATGCTCAATATTGCTTTCCAATCCATTGCTAAAATACTTTTCCCGGCCTTCAGGCACCTGAATCTGTGGAAAATGTTGCACAGGTGCGTGGGCCGGTAACAGCAAAGCCTCACGTTCCTGTTCAGACAGGTTTTCTAGATACTCAATGGTATATTCAGGAATTAAATGAAACGGCCCAGTCTGGATGCGATGCAAATAAGTTAAATGTCCATAGGTGCCCAACGCCCGGGCAATATCTTCCCCCAGAACACGAATATAAGTGCCTTTAGAGCAAGTCACATCCAACGTGATACTGTTCTCTGTGAATGACAACAATTCAATCACTTCAATGGTAATCGGGCGAGCTTCTCGCTCAATTTCAATGCCTTTGCGTGCCAGTTCATATAATGGCCGGCCTTCTTTTTTCAACGCCGAATACATCGGTGGAATTTGTTGAATCTCACCTCGAAATTGCGCCAGCACTTGCTGGATGCTTTCCGCAGTCAATTCTGGCACGGGAGCTTGCAATAACACTTCGCCTTCTACATCACCGGTGGTTGTGCTATGCCCTAACTGGACTGTGGTCTGATAACGCTTGGTGGAATCTAATAAATAATGGGAAAACTTGGTCGCCTCCCCCAAACAGATCGGTAATAGCCCCGAGGCTAAAGGATCGAGTGCACCGGTATGCCCCGCCTTTTGCGCCCGATACAACCAGCGGACTTTCTGTAATGCCCCATTCGAGCTAATCCCCAACGGTTTATTCAGTAAAAATACACCACTGATGTGGCGACGCTGGATTTTTGGAGACTTTTCCGCCATGACCCGATCAACTACTACAAGATAAAAATTGCTGCCATATTAGCAAAAGCCCTTGGCTTTTTTTATGCTAATTTTGAGATGAAAGACTTCTTAATTTAAACAAAGAGAAACAACCAATTTTCCTCAACAGCGCGATGATTTTCCAGGCATAAAAAAATGCGCCATTCGGCGCATTTTTTAACTCGTGTAAAAACTTAAAATTAAGCTTTAACTTTACGAGCTGGCAATTTTTCACGAATACGTGCAGCTTTACCAGACAATTCACGAAGATAGTAAAGTTTAGCACGACGCACGTCACCACGACGTTTCACTTCGATACCAGCAACGATTGGCGAGTGAGTTTGGAATACACGCTCAACACCAACACCGCTAGAAATCTTACGAACTGTGAATGCAGAGTTCAAGCCACGGTTTTTCTTCGCGATTACAACGCCTTCAAACGCCTGAAGACGCTCACGGTCACCTTCTTTTACTTTTACTTGAACAACTACAGTGTCACCTGGAGCAAATTCTGGAAGATCTGTTTTTAACTGTGCATTTTCAACAGCTTGAACTAAAGGATGTTTACCACTCATTGTGGGAATCTCCAATATGTGCGGGGTCAGAAGAGGTCTGAACGGCCGCTGGGGATAGAGGCTAAAAACGCATATCAACCCGGTTATCTTTCCCTTTATTGTTGACCTTCTCAAGCAATAAAGAGCCTATTGAGGAATACTTAAGAGTCGCTCTTAAGCATCTAAATCTTTGAGCCATTTCTTTTGCTGCTTGCTCAGCTCGACTTTTTCCACCAACTCTGGGCGACGTTCAAGTGTACGCTGATAACGCTGCAAAAACCGCCATTTCTCAATATTGCCATGATGTCCCGATTTTAATACTTCCGGTACATCCAGCCCTTCAAAATGGTCTGGCTTGGTATATTGCGGGCAATCTAAAAGACCATCCACAAAAGAATCTTGCACGGCGGACTGCTCATCAGACATGGTACCCGGAAGCCTCCGAATAATACTGTCCAACAACACCATCGCAGGCAGTTCACCACCCGACAATACGTAATCTCCAATCGACCATTCCTGATCAACATAATGCTGGATCAAACGCTCATCGACCCCTTCATAACGTCCACACAACACAATCAGGCCATCATATTCGACAAACTGCTGCACTGCCTGTTCATTTAAGGTCTTTCCTTGCGGCGACATATACACCACAGGAACCTGAACACATCCTGCTTGCTGCGCAAGCTGTTTGGCATGCTGGATTGCTTTTGCCAGAGGCTCAGCCATCATCACCATACCCGGGCCACCACCAAACGGACGTTCATCCACCCGACGGTAATTCCCTTCAGCAAAATCCCGCGGATTAATACAAGTGACTTGTACTATGTCGCGTTTTGCTGCACGCCCGCTAATCCCATACGCTGTGATCGCTTCAAACATTTCAGGAAATAATGTAATGACTGCAAAAAACATCGCAGACTCCTCTATTTTCCTGCGCTTAAAACCGAGGTTTCAAGATTAGTAATCTACGCCCCAATTGACATAGATACGACCTGCGTCCAGATCAACGCGTTGCACCACATCTTTATGCCATGGAATCATGCGCTCTTCAGAGTCAACGCTGTCTGGCGTGGCGCGAACCACCATGACATCATTTGCTCCGGTCTCAAACAGTTCATGGATTTGACCGAGATTGACTTCCTGCTCATTCTCATCCAAGCCCAACACGGTTAAGCCTTTCAGATCTGACCAGTAATACTCGTCCATGCCTGCTTTCGGAAGTTGCGATTTTGCAATCCAGATATTAGCGCCAACCAAATTGTCTGCTGCGGTACGATCACTCACACCTTTCAGGCTAACAACCAGGCCTTTGCCATGCGGTTTCCAACGTTTTACATCTGCTGTCTGCCAACCCGCTTTGGTCTCAATGTACCAAGGAAGATAGTCAAACATATTGCTCATTGGTTCAGTATTGGAATAAACCCAGAGCCACCCATTTAATCCATATGCTGAACGTAACTGTCCAATCTGAATACGATCTTCGGGAACATTCTGTGTTGGTGTCATGGGCTACCTACTACTTAATTCGCAAAAATTATGCAGTAGCTGCAGCTTTCTTAGCTTGAGCAGCTAAAGAAGCAACACGTTCAGACGGTTGAGCGCCTTGAGCAACCCAGTGTGCAAAACGGTCAGCATCCAAACGAAGTTTTTCTGCTTTACCTTGAGCGGTTGGGTTGAAGAAACCAATACGTTCGATGAAACGACCGTCACGCGCATTGCGGCTATCAGTTACGATAACTTGATAGAACGGACGTTTTTTAGCACCACCGCGTGCTAGACGAATTACGACCATGTTAATACTCTCACATGTTAAAAAAGCTTTTTAAGTTCGAATGAACTAAAAAGGCGAATATTTTACGATATATTCGCCAGAAGGGAAAGATCAAAAAATGAGTTATCCACATTTTGAATTTATATTTAATTTCCAGTACGCCCATCCCAATTGTAATCAGTGTCTTGGTCAACTAGATTTGTATCCTGAAGCTCTTTCGATGTAAGCATCGTACACGCTGTACCGCTATTAATATCTGTCGCCTTTTTCCAGCAACGATCGCCTCGATAATTCAACACAATATGTCCATCACCTTCTTGTGGTGAACCGGGAATTGGCGTGGCTGTCAAAGCCCAGGCTTGTGAAGTCAAGGCAGCAGGTGTTCCACTTACTGGACTCAGGCTCACTGTATACAATGCTGTGCCTTGGGTGGGATAAGAAGCAGCAATTCCAACATCTGTAGTGGTTGCACCCGTCACTTTAAAATTGGCAATCTTATAACGTTGTATTCGCTCAGCGATATCCAATAAAGAAGTCTGCATCTCCACACGTTTAGTCTTGCGTACATGTTCTTGATAAGACGGGTAAGCAATCGCGGCCAAAATTCCAATAATTGCAACAACGACCATCAGTTCGATCAAGGTGAAGCCTTTTTGTTGTTTTACCATGCTTCACCTCCTGTACCACAGCCAGTGTAAGTCACATTTACTGCTGTCGTATTTTTACAACGTACTCCTGAACTAGTCAGCAAATAGTTAAAGTTTTTTGCATCCGTTGTCGTCGCCTTGAGTACCCAAGAACGACCTGAAGCATCGGTCGCTGTCAGATCTTTAACCACTTCAGTACCATTCAGCATATTGACTTCTTTTAGTTGAAAACTATAAGTTCTGACTGTTGGAGTTATTAAAGCATATCCTTTATAACTAAAATTTCGCGCTTTGTGCCGTTCAAGTAATCCTGCAATCTTCTGCATTTCCTGCTGGGCTTGAGATGCCTCTGCACGTCGAACATAGGTCTGATAGGAAGGTATGGCAATTGCGGCAAAAATTGCCACAATCACCACCACCACCATCAGTTCAATTAAGGTGAAACCATTTTTATTCATAGATCACCTATTATCGTTCATACCAGCGTTGTGGGATAAGTTTCACTTTAGTGGCATATTGATCATTCAAGTTACCACCAAGAATAGCTCCACCAATTAAACGGGTTGTGCCATCACCATTACTTGCAATCGCATGATTTTGGATACCAGGACCATGGTCATCACTCGCTGTTGTCTCATTTGTGAATGGACGCGCTGTTGAACATTGACCAAATGGCATACAGAATAAACGAACTTTACTGACTCCTTGTACACCCCCACCACACTTACCGGTCAATCCCCAACGGCTTGAGTCATAGGTACTGATGTATAGATCATAGTCAATAACAGTTGGAGAATAGAAAGCTTTTTCTTGCTGGATTTTTCCGTTCCCACCTGTAAATTTAAAATACCATCCTGCAGAACTAGCATATGGCGCAACTGGAGCTGCTAATTGCGTTGCTGTTTGCTGAAAGCGATTCGCTGTCGTAATCTCATTTAATGCTAGTAACGTATTGGTGTTTCCTACAGCAGTATCTTGAGTATACAAGCTGGTCAAAGTGTATAAATCTGGTCGTGTTACATCCTTATCATAAACTGTATACAAAGCATCATAGTCTCTACCTGATGTATATTCAGCCAAAGGATGACTTAAATTACCACTGCCAATCGAAATCGCTGCAAATAAGTTACCACTATCGGCATCCTTATAAATCGAGAATGAAGGTGCCGCATAAAAACGAGGACTCTTAGAACCATCTGTTGCATGGTGCATATTCAGAATACGTGTTGACCGTGTAGCAAAATTGCCAATTGTTGCCGCATTATTGTTTAAATCAATACGGAAAACCTGACCACTGAGATCACCAAAATAAAGATGATCAACCAACCCATCATTATTACGATCAACAGTTTTAATGTCACTCACGACACTATATTTGAGGTTAGGATCTTTTAATGCTATCACCCCACTCGTCGTTGTCGCTTGAGTAGTAGCAGTTGCATTGTTACTTGCCCACCAGAGTAATTCACCACTCAGGGCATCAAACATGTAAACACCTGCTCCCTTGCCATTAGTCTGGTTATAGGTATCACTTTCATATCCAGAGTCATAACCACCACCCACAAACATGACTAATTTACGTTGCCCCCCCCAGTTAACCCAAGTAATTTTAGGTTTAGACCAACTTTGTCCCATATGACTTAATGGACCCGTGGTTGCAGCATCTGGATTAATATGGAATTTTAATTTAGGGCTAGTCATATCTTGTAAATCAAGTGCGTAATAACTACGTCCTCCCATACGCAGTCCACCATAAACAAGTTGTTTACCTTGTAAACTAGTCGTACTACCATCAACTGTAATAGATTTTCCTGTACCAACTGTTAGTGTGCCATCAGATTTCGGCACATATTCTGTGTAAGCTGTCCACGGCGCATCAATACCGTAAAATAAATTCGCTGTACCACCAGTGGTTTGCTCTGAGTTTAAAAATGCCTGATTTTGTTTCTCAATCATTTCATGGGGAACAAAAGCAAAAACTTCTTTACCCCCACCATTGTTAGTAACAACACCATCCGTTAGGGTTTCAGCATAGTCCGGTGCTTTCACGACATGTAAAAGGCCTTGTGTACTACCAAAAAGAACATAGTCTTCACGGTTGCTTGACTCGATCTTTTGGGTTGTAGCGTTGTAGGACATTTTCCCTTCATTTGAAAGCAGTAACGGTGATGAATGCATCACTGCACCGATCTGGCGAACTTCAAGTAATTGCATAAGCTGCGAACGTTTTGGATCATTCGCTGGGTAATTCAAATCGATTGTTGTTAACCCAGTACCCTCACTCACAGTACCATCACTTGCTACAATACGATTCGTCAGCAATTTACGGTCAACTACTCTTGCAGTACCAACAATTGATGTTAAAGGCAATTGAGATTTCATCCCCCCCATACGTGCATAAAGCTCACTCCCCCAAGTACTTTCATCGGCAATCTTAATCGTTTCATTTGTACTGACAGGAGGAGCCCAAAAATCATGTGTACCAATTTCTAATCGGCCCAAGTCATCTAAAACAGCACTATTATTTTTACCAAGCAAGCGCCCTAAATTATCAACATGATACTTTTTCATATTCCCGGCCCAAAGACTATTACCAACATTGGGATCAGTCGTTGGTGTGGGTTTAAACTGAGAATAATAGGCGTTGTTCTGTACTAAAGCAGAGTTTAATGGGTCTTGCGGAATGGTTGGTGCACCAGTAGTCAAATATGGGATATCAGCTTTAGAAACATCTGCAATAAATTTTTTGATCGTATCCGTAAGTGCATTCGTATCTTTTACAGAATAATATCCCCCACCACCTCTCACACCAGCAATTGCAGCATCTCGTTTATTATTGAATAAAGCTTTCTCACTATCAGTTGCACTCGCCAAAATTTCATTAGTGACTTGTGTGATCATTTGTGCAGTAGTCAGTTTAGGATCATAGTCTGACAGATGTTTAGAAAAGGCAAAGCTTGAGCCAAAACTTACGACCACAGATTTGACCGGCATCGCGATTTTGGCTTTACTTGCGGCTAAATAGTCTGCAGCTTTACCGATACAGCGCCAAGCCCGACCATCATCTAACGTCCCTGTTGTTGGACATTGATCGGTGGTTAACTGAAAATTAGATTGCAGGACACTATTCAGATTCGTTCGAGCAACCTCCATCTCCTCATGCAGAGGAAGGCCTGCTGTCATTGAGAAAATCCCATACCCCGAACACTGATCGGCGGTCAAATCTCCGCCATTCTCATTCGTCAGTAATGTTTTTGCTGCAATCCCATATGCCTTGGCCACAGGAACTAGTTTAGAAGCATCGATATCTGTAACAGGTGCGGTAATTTGATGAATTTTTTCATTCAAGATATCGCGACCATACAAACAGCCTGTTGTATTGTCTGATGGACAATTTATGAGTCGACTACTATCATTCGGATCTACTTTATACCAACCTAAAGGTATCGGACGTTGAAGCGATCCAAAGAATGGGAACATCGAAATACCAATCGAGACTTTATCTCCTAAAGCTGGATCATTTACCACGCTATATAAACTACGACGTGCTAAAGTGAATCGATCAAAACAATGATAAGTGTAAGTCGTACCAGTTAATGTCAACTCACAGGAGTTTTCAATTTCACTCCATTTTAAACTACCACTATTATTTGCTGCTTTTGCAGCATCAACGTCAGTCTTTAGTGCTGTACAGTAATATTCATCATCAACATATTGTTTACCATTGTAGGTACGGGTAATTTGTTGGGTATAATATTTTGTATTGCCATTTGGACACGTAATTCCTGTCCCATAATCCTCGGTAATCGAGGTTGCACCGCCACTGAAACCGCCGGGTGCACCTGCCATTAACGATGAGTTATCTAAATTCAACATGATCCGAGCTTTACCATCAGCCGCAGTCGGAGCTTTATAAATTTCAATATCACTTGCATAGTTATTTGCGGTCACACACAGCATAAGTGTGGATAGCACCGAGAGTTTAAATGCTGCGATTTGAGATGTTTTATTCATTTTCATTAATCTCTCAAAATTAAGTTCGATCAAATGCTTGTGTCAGATTGTATTCAGTGACCTGCGTATTTACAGGGACACCTAAGCTCTGCAAACATTCAGAAACGCTTTTATCCATATTTGCATCTGGCGTAACGCTACTCGGAATCACAACTTGGTTCATATGTGTTGAGAAACAGGTGTCAATTGCTGCGTCAGAGGCTGTACTCAACAAAGGAAAAATTGAAGTTGCTGTTACTAAGATTTTTTCAGTATTGTCAATTTTGGCTGACTCTACATCTGTGCCACGTTGCATATGTTCGAATGGATTCTCAATACCGACCGACAAACTTGTATTATCTGTTCTTACTTTTACGGCAACCTGAGTCATCACAGCTTTGCGACCACTGGTAAAAAAGTTATTAGAGGTATTTATCTTACAGTAACCATCTAAACTCAAACTGCTATTCAATGGTTTTGTGCCCGACTCCCACATCATCACACTTGCTTGAGATAAGTTAAAAAATTCGCTTTGTGTACCCTTATAGCAGAATACCAGTTCCTTACCGCGGTTATTAACCTCTTTGATGTAGCCAAATAAGCCATCAGAAGCCAGGTTTCGGGTTAAAAGCGCAGGATTCTCCACATTAAAAATCGCTGCATCCGAGTTTTGCACCAACAATTGTTGGGCTTGACTATTGGTCGCGATATTTAGTGCGGTTAGACTATTTTTTACTGCAAGTGTTCCGATTACAGTTATTATCAATAATAAAATAAGCACGACTATTAGAGTTGCACCTTGTTGATTTCTTATCATTATTCGCGCTCCCCTAATGCATTTCGTAATGCGATAGTTTGTGACACGACTTGTCGAATATATTTAGGGTCTGTTGAAGCTTTAACTTTGACTGTTTGATCTAGTACTTGAAAGGACTGATCAGCTTTGACAGCAGAGTCTGTTCCAACAGATTGAGTTGAGCGAACCAATGCTCCTAATTGCAGAGACAGAATACGTGGACGTGGTGCAGTTAAAGCCATATAGTCTGCTATAGAAAGATAACGAAGATTCCCATTAGCATATTGCACGCCAAGTAATACTCTAAAATGATCTACCCTTTTCATGATAATCTCACCAGCATCACCATATCTAGAGATCGCATTTGGACTATCTACCGGATAAAAACCTGCATCACAAGCTAAAGCCAAAGGCGCACTTTCATTATTGGCTTTATTAGTATCAGATCTGAGGAAATAACGCTGCACAACCATCTGCAACCCATCAGATTTATTAAAACGTAATTCATTTCCTTCACAATCAAACCCTCCAACAATTTGGTCATCACTTTGATTGGTTGGTGTGTTTTTGTTATCCAAAATATATTGCGGCAAATATTGAATCACCAACTGATCGCTAACCAGCGCGGTACCACTTGTATTGTTCACATTAGAAGTACCTGTCCAGCTATTAGCCGAACCCGTTGCAACCCGACTACCACTTTGTGACAGGAGCGTATCAGCAATCGTAATCCCAACAGGCAAATTCGGATATTGAATCGTTGTTGTTGTGCCATCTGCTGCAGTTTTGGTCGCACTAACAACATCGGTAGAATCCTTTGACGTCAACACAACACCACCATACAAAGTACTGTCATTAATTACGGCATCTTTAACATTCAAATTAGTCAGACGAATATCTTTAGTAATGTAGTTCAGACCAAAATTGGCGTTGTCTTGCAACTCTGCAACACCCTTTTGCATCGCGACACTTCTTTGACCCGTCAAGAAAAGTAAAATTGCTGCAGCTGTTACAATCAACCCTAGCGTTAGAGAGATCATTAATTCAATTAAAGTGAAACCTACTTGTGTTTTTTTCATTTTAATAGGTCTCCATAATTACACAGGTTGACACACTGCTGTAAATCATGTCATTGGCACAATCACCCTCGGTTGTACCCTCAGTTGCACTAGTATCTCCCCATGCAACATAGAGACAGTTACGATTTTTTATTACGGTATTGTTTTCACCAGGGCAATTAAGCATATTAACTGTCATCCCTAAAGTTGCAGCTTTACTTGTCACCTGAGATACATCAAAGTCTGCCAATTCGGCTGCACTACAGGTTACAGTCATACAATTTTTTGCTGAAGCGGACTGATTCGCTGCTGTGGAAGTCTCTGTTTTATAAGTGTTCAGTCCATCGCGATTGGCTCGAATTCGCTCTGCCATATCACGGGCAACATTAATCGCTTGCACACGGTTAATGGCTTCCGAGGTCGCCTCTACAGATCGATATTGCAGCGCAATAAACCCCAAGATTCCGATAGCTAGCACCAATAAGGCCACTAGGATCTCAATCAAACCAACCCCTTTCTGACTAGATATTGTTTTCATGTGCATGTTCCTTCAACGATCTGTTGAATTGTCCCCATTCTCGAAATACCGACAGTTTTAGACAGGCTTCCTGCTGACTGTTCACAAATTATAAAGTTCGTATCTGTTGTGGCATTTTTTACAAGGCCATTCGGTAAAAATACAAGACTGGTGGGAGAACCGGATTTCAAAATAGCCTTACCTTGTGGCATCCAGTTCAATTGTGTATTGGTATCGGCCGTTGCAGTAGTATTTAATTGCACTGTAATTTCTCTGCGATCTAATGCCGCTTTTGCACGCGCTTGTGTCAACACGAGCGTCAATTCATGAGTACTTTTATTTAGATTCTGTTTTAAAAGTATATTGTTAAAAGAAGGGGCAGCGAGCGTCGCAATAATTGCTAACACTGCAATGGTGACCATGAGTTCAATCAGGGTAAAACCACGCTGAATTTGCATGACAACCTCTCTTCCATAAAAAACGATTTCTCATTTAAAATGATATACGTTCGATTTACAAAGCAAATACAAAGCAGATAAAGGGTATAAAAAAACGGATAATTGCACACATCACAACTATCCGTTTAATTTAATAAAAATCAGTATGTTAATTAAATCACATTTTACGCTTGAGTTACCGGAATACGTAACTCTTTCGGCAGACTAAAGGTGATATTTTCTTCACGTCCTGCCAGCTCTTTCGGAACTTCAGCTCCCCAGTCCTGTAAACGCTGAATAACCTGCTTGATCAGAATTTCTGGGGCAGATGCACCGGCAGTTACCCCAATTTTACAATTTTCTGTAAACCATTCGGCCTGTAGCTCATTTGCGTTATCCACCAAATAGGCTTGTTTCCCCATACGTTCAGCCAACTCCCGTAAACGGTTAGAGTTAGAAGAGTTTGGCGAACCTACCACCAAAACAACATCACATTGCGCAGCTAAATCTCGCACAGCATCCTGACGATTCTGAGTGGCATAGCAAATATCATCTTTACGAGGCCCCTGAATATGAGGAAATTTTTGACGCAATGCTTCGATGACTTTCGCTGTATCATCAATCGACAAGGTGGTTTGGGTAACGAAGGCCACATGTTCTGGATCTCTCACTACCAAGGTAGCAACATCCTCTTCATCCTCAACCAGATAAATCTCTCCACCCTTAGATTTATCATATTGTCCCATTGTGCCTTCAACTTCCGGATGGCCTTGATGACCAATCAGAATCGCTTCAGTTCCTTCACGTGCATATTTTGTGACTTCAATATGCACTTTTGTGACCAATGGGCAGGTTGCATCAAAGACTTTCAGACTACGGCGTTCAGCTTCTTGCTGAACCGCTTTAGACACGCCATGCGCACTAAAAATCACGATATTGCCATCAGGCACTTCATCCAGCTCATCGACAAAAATGGCGCCACGCTGGCGTAAATCATCCACTACAAACTTGTTATGCACTACTTCATGACGCACATAAATCGGCGGCTGAAAACACTCTAATGCACGATTGACGATCGCTATGGCACGGTCTACACCTGCACAAAAACCACGTGGATTGGCCAACACAATTTCCATAAAATCCTCAATCGTTGATGTCAATACAATCGACTATTTTGAACAAAGCAGCGCTCTCTGGCATTTAACTATTTAGTTTAAGCGCCTGCTACTCTAAAATAGAAAAGATATTTTATCATATCAGGAAAAATATCATGTCGGGTCTCTTGTTTGTCGTTTCTGCTGCTTCGGGAACAGGCAAAACATCTCTGGTGAAAGCCCTACTTGAACGTGTTAATAATTTGCACGTTTCTGTTTCGCATACTACTCGCAGCCAGCGTCCTGGCGAACTAAACGGTGTTCATTATCACTTCACCAGCAAAGAAGAGTTTCTTGGCAAAGTTGAACAAGGCGGCTTTATTGAATATGCCGAAGTGTTTGGCAACTATTATGGGACCGCTCAAGCGACCGTTGAAGAACAGCTGCATAAAGGCCATGATGTGTTGCTTGAAATTGACTGGCAAGGTGCTGAACAAGTCCGTAAAATTTTTCCAAATTCCAAACAGATTTTTATTTTACCTCCAAGCCAGTTTGATTTACGTCAACGTCTATCCAACCGTGGCACGGATGCAGTAGAGGTGATTGAACACCGTCTGAGCTGTGCGGTAGAGGATATGCAGCAATATATCAATTTTGACTATTTAATTATCAATGATGACTTCAACAAGGCATTACATGATCTAGAGTCTGTGATTACAGCCAACCGCCTGGTTCTCAATCAACAGGTTCACCGCCATCAACAGTTGATAGAAAAACTGATCACGCCTGAATCATGATTCAACTTGAGTCTGCACTGAAAGCATTTTATACTGCACAGTCTGTTTAAATTTACTATTCAAACGAGAATTCTTATGGCACGCGTCACCGTTGAAGATTGTTTAGACCATGTAGACAACCGCTTTGAGCTTGTACTAGTGGCAAGCAAACGCGCGCGTCAATTGGCACGTCAAGGTATTGAACCGACTGTAGAATGGGACAACGATAAACCAACCGTTGTTGCACTTCGTGAAATCGCATCAGGTCATGTTTCTAAAGACATTTTGAAACAACGTGAGCAGGACTACCAAACCTCTAGTCTTGATCTAGCACTTTCTGCAAACAATTTGAATCTAGATGGTTTCTCTTTCCAATAAACCACCTATCTATAAAAAAGCCTAGTGAATTCACTAGGCTTTTTTATACACGGCTTTTATGCTCTATATGAGTGCAAACCTTACAGATCCGGTGCTGCTTTAGAAAAAAAATTCATTTTTTTCCCTGAAAAAATTGACAAGTTCAGCAAGATGCATTTCATTAAGAGGTTCATCACTGTTTATTTTTATTTATGCAAAAAGGGTGTTCTATGCCAGGCGAAGAGGTCAGCCAAGCCAAGCAGCAACTTCACATCATCATCGAAGCTTATCTAAAAGCAAGCGATGTCGAGCGTGTGCTTGCTGCCTGTGATTATGCCGATCTCGCACATGAGGGTGTTACTCGAAAAAGTGGTGAACCCTATATTCTGCATCCCATTGCAGTAAGCTGCATTTTGGCACATATGCGACTTGACCCTGAAACCCTCATGGCTGCTTTGCTACATGATGTCATCGAAGACACCGACTTTAGCAAGGAAGACCTCACTGAAAAATTCGGTCGTGTCGTCGCAGAACTAGTCGATGGTGTCACCAAACTCAGTCACTCCAGTGACAAAGAATATAATAAAGCCGCATCTTTCCGAAAAATTCTGCAAGCGACCTTACAAGACCCACGTGTCATTATTATTAAAATGGCGGATCGCTATCATAATATGACCACGCTCGATGCCCTACGCCCGGATAAACGTGCACGCATCGCCCAAGAGACCTTTGATATTTTTGTACCGATGGCACGTCTGGTTGGCATGAATGAAATGGCCGACAACTTGGAACATCTCTGCTATCAAAATCTTGATCTGGATATGTTCAACAATGTGCAAGAAGCCTTGTTGCAAACCAAACCTAAACGTTGCCAGTACCAGACGATTTGGGAAACCAACCTGACTGACTTACTACATACTTATCAGCTCTCAGGTCGTATCAAAAAGAAGAACAATAATATCGAGCTGTTGCGCCATTTCGTCAAAAATGAAATGGATTTACAAGAGTTGACCCATAGCCATGCCTTTGAAATTATCCTGCAAAGCATCGCCGATTGTGACCGTTTAGTCGAAGCCTTGCGAGAAAGTTTCCAGGTGCTGCATTTTGAGGATCATATTCGACGTCCGCTCCCGGGAGGCAACCAGTTCCTGCTGATCAAATTAAAAGGTGAAGAGACTACCCTATCACTGACCATTCAAACTGAATTGATGCGTAAGGCTGCACGTTTTGGTGTCGTCCTCGGCGACAATGCACCGCAAGCCTGCCGTTCAGCTATTCAAGCCTCCATGCAGAATTTGAATATGCTGATTGATGATGACTGTGCAAAGACGACTTTCAATGACCTGCTCGACTATCTGCATCAGGAAAAAATCTGGGTTTATACCCCCCATGGTCATTTGCATGAACTTCCTCAAGGGGCGACGGTCGTTGACTTTGCCTACGCAGCGAGTTTATTTCTAGGTAACCATGCGGTCGGTGCCAAGATCAATGGTGAAATGCGCCCACTGTCTACACCTTTGTATAGTGGTCAGGTCGTAGAGATTATTACCGATGTACTCGCTACCCCGAATCCGGATTGGCTCAGCTTTATTAATACCCAAAAAGCCCGTCGTGCAATTCAGAATATTCTGCGTGACCAGGATATTGAAGATCAACGTTTGGTCGGTCAGCAAGCACTCAACCGCGCATTGAAACTCTTTAATCGCTGCATCAACGACTTATCCAATGAAGATTGGATTGACCTGCTGCAATGGCGACATATTGAATCCAAAGATACGCTGTTTGAACAAATTGCTGTAGGGGACTTGTTACCGCAACTGGTTGCCAATCATCTCTTCGTGAAGAGCCAGGGTGAAGAAACACAGGCTTCTTCCAACCGTTTGATTCAAGGTACTGAAGGGATTGATGTTAAATATGCCCACTGCTGTAATCCAGTCTTTGGTGACCCAATTCAAGGTAATCTCTCACGCCGTGGTTTAATCGTACACCGTGCGCGTTGCAATAACCTCTTGCACGAACAGCACCTACATCCTGAAAATATCATGCCACTGCAATGGAATAACGAAGAAGCTGATGAAGTCAGCTTTACCGCTTATCTATGTATCGATCTCGGGATGAATGACGAGCAAATTTCTGACCTGATCTACCAATGCCGTAAAGCGAAAACTGGTGTAGAAATGGTACGCTCCGAAGGTGAGAAAACCTATGTCAATATCGTGGTGAATAACCGTAAACAAATTGCGAAAATTATCCGTGACCTGCGCATGCACTATGGTTTTCCACGAATCGAACGCCTCAACAAAGGCAAAACCGAGATGGCTCGGGTAAGTTGATCAATTATATCGATGCTGCTTTTGTCGGTCCGCAGCATCGATTATGATGTGACATGATGATATAAGGAGAAATCGATGTCCCGCCAAGTAATTCATACTGAAAATGCCCCTGCTGCGATTGGTACCTATTCACAAGCGATCCTCGTGGGCAATACGTTGTATCTTTCCGGCCAAATCGGTCTTGATCCGTACAGTATGGAATTGGTTGATGGCATTGAGGCACAGATTCGCCGTGTGTTTGACAATCTAAAAGCGGTCTGTGAAGCTGCCGGTGGCTCACTGGCAGATATCGCCAAATTAAACATTTTCCTGACCGATTTAAGTCATTTTCAATTGGTCAACCAGATTATGGGTGAATACTTTGCCCAACCTTACCCAGCGCGTGCAGCGCTTGGTGTGGCAAGCTTGCCTAAAGGTGCACTGGTTGAGATGGATGGTATTGTGATTATTAATCAATAAGTTAATACCAAAGAAAAAACACCACCGATAAGGTGGTATTTTTTTATTCAAAACTTCAATCATGACTACTGCTATTTTAAATGAATTTCATTGACAAACGATAATAATTATCAATAATATCACTTATCGCATTACAACTTACCCTTTCGAGGTGACAGATGTACGTTTGTTTATGCCGTGGCATTACTGATCAAGATATTAAAGATGCTGTTGCAAACGGCGCTGAAAGCTACCGTGAAATTCGCGACCGCCTTGATTTAGGAACCTGTTGTGGCCGCTGTGCACCTGAAGCCCGCAGCATTATCAATGAAGAACTTGCTGCAATTGCTGCCAAGATTTCTGTCGCCGCCTGATTTTTATTCTACTTACCCCTCAGATGATTTTTTTTGACCGCTTAATCGACTAAGCGGTTTTTTATTGGCATTTTTCGCTAGATTTTGAGGGCGATTTTCATTTGCTGTTCTATAAATTACTCGCCACGGTAAATTTTGTTGTTTAAGATATTGAAATAGATTGCCTTAATCCCATTAAGGCATCAATTGTTGAGGGAGAGTACAATGCAAGGCAATCGTGACGTTATTAATCAGCTTAATCAGGTGTTGTATCATCAACTTACCGCTATTAACCAGTATTTCCTGCATTCACGCATGTTTAATGACTGGGGTATTGAGAAGCTAGGCTCGGCTGAATACAAAGAATCTATTCACCAGATGAAACATGCGGACAAAGTGATTGAACGCATCTTATTCCTAGAAGGTTTACCTAACTTGCAGCATTTGGGTAAATTGTATATCGGTCAGCACACTGAAGAGGTGCTGAAATGTGATGTACGTAAAGTCAAAGAAAATATCGAAGCCCTACAAAAGACCATTGCGTTAGCAGAAACCGAACAGGATTATGTAACACGTGACCTGATTCAGGAAATTCTGGAAAAGGAAGAAGAATATTGGGATTGGCTTGAAACCCAACAGGATCTGGTAGAAAGCATTGGTATTGAAAACTATATCCAGAGCCAGATTTAATTCAATTGACTCACACATAAAAAAGCCAGCAAATGCTGGCTTTTTTATGTTTCAGATTTAAGTTTTAGGCTGCTCTTCTACGATTGATGCATAACTTACATCGACATGCCGGAGCTGCTTTAAACGCCACAATTGATGCTTAGCTTCCTGCTCATGACCGTTAAATGCCAGTAATTTTGCATATTTCAACAAATCATACTGTGTTGGATAATTCAGTACCATCTCATCAATTTCTTTCAACTGCTCTGAATTAACAGAAGTATAAGGACTCATACGAATCCACTTGGCACGACGGTCGAGTTCAGACAGCAAATAAATCGGCTGATGATTGCTGATGGGTTGTTTGTATTTCTCATATCGCGCCGCTTGGTTAATCTGTTCCACAGCCACAGAATAATCGCGCATAATCATCAAGAACAAAATCACAGATAGTGCATAGAACACTCGCATGTAATTTGGAGATAAACCAATCTCTCTTGTTTGAGTATTTTGTGACTGCACCAACCCGATAATAAAACCCAATGGCAACAAGAAATAAGCATAATTCTGCGGGAATTCAAACATCGCATGGATCAGTACAGCACTGATCATAACAATGCCAATTACGGATTCGGTCGAATTGACCTGACGATGCAGTCGATAGCCCCAATAAGCAAAATAAGCCAAGAATGGCAAACCCACAACAAAACCATTCCACAACAGGAAATCCAAGATAAAATTATGTGCACTTCTGATCCAGACCGGGCCTGAAAAATATTCACTCACCAACACATAAGCCACACTCGTCTGGTGCCAACCATAGCCAAACCACGGTCGATCAGCAATTGCATGGACCATCTGTTGCCAGATCGCTAAACGGGACATATCTCCTGTTGCACGCTGTACCACTTCACGCGTTTGTACCGGTGCATCCATCAGTTGGGCGATCCATTGACTCGCAGATGGCAGCAACCAGATAAAACCAACAAATATAGCGAACCAACCAATCAGGTAATACCACTTGGTCGCAATATAGCCCTTATAATACTGATAAGCCAAATAACCCAGAATAAATAAGCAAGCAACCCATGATGTCCGTGATTGACTGAGTGCCACAGCCAATAGCACGATCAGGGCTGAAGGAACTAAAATCCATGTTTTTGCCTTGTGCTTTTCATACAAATATAAGCAGGCAAGCAAGGACATGACCAAAAATGTTGCCATGTTATTGGGCTGAGCAAAATTGGCGAAGGGACGATTCCCCCTGAGATTTACCATCAATCCAGTGAGGTATTGATCGATCGTCAACCATTGGCATATCGCCATTAATCCCGTTAAGCTTCCAGCGATCAGAAAGACATAACTTAAACTCGTAAATGCCTTCTCTCGGGCAATTTTTTCTTTAGAAAGGTTATAGCCCACCACAATACTAAGCCAGAAACCCAAAATAAAAACACAGGACATCAAGGCCTTACTAAAAAAAAACTGTTCGCCCGCACCTAATTGCAACAGAGGAACTAAAGCCAAACCTGCCAAGGGTAAGCTTATCAACGGCAAACTTATTTTTTCTTTTAGATAAATGGCTGTAAGGGCAAACAGCGAAAGAAAGGCCAATGTTTCACCTGTATAGGTAACCCAAGGGCGATAATGAATAGGCAATAGCCAAGCCAGTGCAATCAGGACACTAGCGAGGAGGGAAAGAAAAAATTTCATAGAGCAAGCGCAAAATAATTTTGAGCTATGTTAATGGCCTCTTACAGAAATAACCAGTTTTATAAAACACCAAAACAATTAGCAATAGAATGGAACTTTTGCATTTTTGAAATGATAAATCAGTATGGATGCGTTATTTCCAAGGTCTTAGATCTACAATTTTTATAACTTCCGCCGTATCTTTCTTGAGCAAAACTACCATATCTACTGCATTGGCTTTTAAAGGCACCCAAGCATCCGCTTGCGGATATTTAGCCAACTCTTTTTTAACTTCAGCTTTGTCATTAAATTGCTCAAGCACTTTTAAAGACTGGGCACGTTGTTGCATCTGTTGCCCAACTTGAGTCAATGGCACATAACGTTCAGGACGTTGCGCAATAGAGATTCCAGAAAAGACTTCTGCATACATATCACTATTATATTGCTTAACATCTTTAGAAAATTGAGCAGCAACAAATTGCGGTTTGAACCATGAAGGTTGCTGGTAGGATGATTGAGCTTGCTGAATATTTTTTTGAATCAATTCATTATTACGTATCAATTCAAATCGATCAATATTATATACGAGCCAAATAGGACGCCCCTGAGCAATACTATATACGCCGTAACACAGTGCTGAAAGCTGAATAAAAATGATGATGGCTAAATCAAACTTCAGTGTTTTTTTGCCTTCTTTATAGATAACAAAGCCAAGTACAGGTCCAATAATGACATCAATCGCAATTAACGTAACAAAGATTTGAGCCACACCCACTGCTTTTACTAGGGGTACTGGATACCAGACAAAAAACACTAACACTATAACGAACAGAGCAATAAGGAGAGAAATTACTAAATGAGAAAGAAAAAATTTAATAGATTTTTTCATAAAAAATTACAACTTATATCTTAATTTGTTTAAATAAGAAAAATTAATTAGCTTGATTAGAATAAGTCAAATGCCCAGCCGCACCAAATTCCCAAAAATTGGGTGCCATTCTCCCTCCACTACTAATACACCCCCAACACGTCAGATCTTGATAGAAGTATATCAATGTAATATATATAAATATACTCCCCCATACAATAAAAAATAATTTCGAAGTCCACAGCTCAGCATTAAAAATAATTTTTTCTTTATTTAAATATCTCTGAGAAAAAATGAATGAAATAAATAAAATACATGAAATTTGTGAAAGTGGATATACCATATTCCCTGAAAAAATTGCATCTACCAATAAAGCAATCAAACCTGTTTTTAAAATGATATTTACTGATTTATCTTTAAACAATAAAACAACCTTATAGAATGCCCATAACAAAAATATTAAACCTATAACCCCCCATTCAAAAATCATTCTTAAATAAAAATTATGTATATGATGGCCATATGGGTATCCTATTTTAGCTAAATATCCGCCCCCTACTCCCCAAAAAGGATCCTGCTTCCATTGCTCAAACATAAACAGCCACATTTCAGCCCGTAAGGAAGAACCTGTTCTTAAAATTTCCAGATTTCTAGCTACTATAGGGTTTTGAGATTCACCGATTTTTTTATCTGTCAATTCAACTGTATTTACAAGAGATACGGTATTAAATTCCGTAAACAAAACAAAAATACCTTTATATAACGCGAAAGCTAAAAACATGTATAAAAAAGTAGAAAAAACTAGACCACGCTCTGCCTTTGAGAATAAGAAAAGCACAATTAATCCTAAAATCACACTAAGTAATGCTGATCTTGCCCCATCAAATAACCATACTAAAGTAAATAAGAAAACAACAGCAGGGAAAAAAAATTTAGAATATGGATAATTTTTATTTTTTAATAGAATCAACAAGAAAAACAAGGGAACAATTACACTATCATAAATTCTGATAGAACCAGAATTAAATTGCCAATCTAACCATTTTTGCTCTGTAATGAAATAAAATAGAGAAGGAAAAATAAATAAACAGGGAAGAGTTGCAGAAAAAATTAAAACTGCTGAAGCATGATAAAAATATTTTTTATAATATTGATCAGTGATCAGTGCAACGAGTATGAATAACAAAATAAGCACTGAGCACAATTCTTGTAATTGAAAAATCCCATACCTAAGACAATTAAAAAATATCACCAATCCAATTAAATAAAAAGTTAATTGAGTTTCCCATGATAATACAATTTTCCTGAAGAAAATTGTTATTAGTGCCAATAGAGCAATAGGAAACTGTAACAGGCGCAATTCATCATATTGATAAACGGCCCATCCAATTTGGTATCCCAATATCCCTAAGACTAAATAAATAATAATTAAAAAATAGAACATATTATTTTAATTCTAATAAAAATAAAAAAGAGAGGACTAACCTCTCTTTTTCACGCGATCAAATTAAGAACCACGACAGTTTGCTGGCAAAAACTTCGCTGGTGCAGTACCGCCAGAGCAAGTCCATGTCACACCTGCAGCTGAACCTGTAGCATTCAATTGAACTGTTTTGGTATTAACATCAGCATTAATATTTTGTAATGTAGCAGCAATATTAGCTTCTGTATCGCTTACTTTAGCATATGCAACAGATGTTACATAAGTACCCAATGCAGATGTACTAATACCTGCCGAAGTAGCATTAGCGGGCATAACACCCTGAGAAGTATAAAATTCAGATACACTTGTTTTTGCAGCAGCCAATGCACCAACAGCTTCTGTAACCTTCGCACGAGCCGTATAATCTGAATACGCAGGAATCGCGATTGCAGCCAAAATACCGATGATCGCTACAACGATCATCAATTCAATTAAGGTAAAACCCTTTTGTGCGTTCATGAACATTCTCCACAAATGTGTTGTTTATTTATAAGCTTTGTAAGCCAATTTATAATTAGCAGTAAGTATGCCAGAACTTATTATATGCAAATTTACCAAAAAAACAGCAGTTTATTCATCTCAATCGAGTGTTAAAAAATCTAATTGTTAATTTTGTGTAATCAACTGACAATTTTTGTCACTTTTATACAGTGATCTCCTCCCAGCTTATTTCATCATAATTGGAGCATTATCAAGTTCATTTGCCTGATCAGTGACAGAGTTTGCATAATAAAAATTTAGCTCTTTTCCAATCGCTTCAACACCTAAAATCACTGCATCACGATATTGATGCTGTTGAAACCGAGCAATCATCGCTTGGCAGATCTCATTCCAAACCTGCTGCTCAGTTGAATGACAAATTCCACGATCGACTACAATCTCAACTTTTTGTTCGCACAAATTCAAATACAGCAATACACCACTATTGAATTCCGTATCCCATACGCCCAACTCTGCAAATAACTGACGTGCTCGCATCTGGGTATTTTGCCAATAAGCTTGATGGCAAGGAATATGTCCTTCTATCACGACCTGAATCTCACCCACATGGCCTTGTTCTGCTTTGTGTACGGCTTGGGCAATCTCTTGCTGGTCCCGTGAACTAAAATAGCGTTTGCTCAGCGGGAGATAAAAAAAGTGTTTGAGCCAGCGCTTTAAACTCGGCTGGACGGGTTCAGCAACTTTAGGCTGAGTCAAAATGCGAGTCGTATCCGTTGTTGTTACCATGAGCCTGAAGCACCTCCTCCGCCAAATCCACCACCGCCACCGCGATAACCACCTCCGCCACCAAATCCACCGCCTCGCCCGCTACCACGCCCCACTCCAGCTAAAAACAACTGAAATATGAGCTGAGCAACTGAGCTAATGAGCAGAATAAAAATGCCCACTCCCAATAAAAGACTCGAAAATAATCCAATACCGTTGACTATTCCTGCAACCGTCGCCGCTACGCTCGCTGTCGCTGCACTTAATCGGTTTCCTACCACATAGGAACCAATCACGCCAGCAATCAGAATGAATAAGGCAGCACCCCAAGTTTTCTGCTGTGCCTGTTGTTGGTGCAAGGCTTGCTCCTGCTGCTGTTTAAGTTCTTGTGCTGCCTGTTGGGCAACTTGAGGATCCAGATTTAAAATTCGTTCAATTTCATTTACGCCAGACTCAATCCCTTGGGCATACTGATTTTTCTTAAAATAAGGAGTCATCTGATTACGAATAATTCTACCCACGACGATATCCGGTAACACTCCTTCCAATCCATAACCGGTCAAAATCTGGATACGATGATCATTGACCGCGATGACCATCAGTAAGCCATTGTCACGCTGTGCAGATCCCAGCTGCCATTTTTCAGCAATGTGCATCGCAAAATCAAAAATATCCTCTTGTCCCGTACTCGGAACAATGACAATACCGATTTGTGCCTTGCCCTGCTGATATAGACCTAGAATTTTAGCCTGTAAAGCCTGTTGTTCTGGAACTGAAAGTAACTGTGCCTGGTCAATAATCGGCTGATTTAGATCAGGTAAATCCTGGCGAATATTGGCAGGTTGCTGTTCCGGGTTTTGTAATTCTGAGTCAGATGGGGCAACGCTAGATGTACCCGTAGTCGTAGCCCTAAGCGGCTGCCCCACCACAGACTCATTGACCGCTTGATTGAGCGTAGGTTCACTCCAGCTGAGTGGACTAATCAACATCAGCAGGACAATTATTAGACCTTGGCAACTCAAAGACCGATCAAAAAGAGCTTTTCGCCTACCCCGGAATTGTTGTGCCATGAGTAGCCTCCTGACTTATTCAAAAGTCACTTTGGGTGCCTGTTGAGCGCTAGCTTCAGCTTTAAAATTTGGTTTGGGCTGCATGCCTATCACTTTTGCCGTCATGACTTGTGGGAATTGGCGTGAATAGCTATTAAAATCCTGTACGGAAGCAATATAACGGTTGCGTGCCACAGCAATACGGTTTTCCGTACCTTCAAGCTGTACTTGTAAGTCACGGAACTGTTCATTGGCTTTTAAATCTGGATAATTTTCCGAAATGGCAATCAAACGGGATAAGGCACCATCCAGCTGACTTTGCGCCTCTTGATAACGTTGAAAAGCCGCAGGATCATCCAGCACCGCTTTATCCACTTTCAAGCCTGCCACATTCGCTCGTGCCTGAGTGACTTCAGTCAGTACTTTTTCCTCATGTTTGGCATAGCCTTTTACCACATTCACTAAATTAGGCACCAAATCAGCACGACGCTGATACTGGTTTTCAACCTCAGACCATGCAGCAGTTACAGCTTCATCTTTCACTTGCAGCGTGTTATAGCCACATCCAGATAAACTTAAGCTGCTAACAAGCAGTGAAGTGATCACTAGTTTTTGTACTGTCTTTCTCACGCCAATCTCCCCTATTTTTATCATTGTTCAGTCTTTAAATTCATTCTAACGCCAAATTTCGTGATCTGTGTTGCTTTTGCTTAATAATGCTCTCCACAAAACATCACCTAAAGACTGGCTAGACACATCCAGTTAGTTATTCACAAAATCCCATTATTTTCAAAATCTTATATTTAAAAATATACAGGCATAAAAAAAGCCCGTCGTAACGGGCTTTTTTGTTTTGGGATTATTATACGTTGAGATAATCCAAAATGCCTTCAGCAGCTTGACGGCCTTCCCAGATCGCGGTAACGACTAAGTCAGAACCACGTACCATATCACCACCCGCAAAGATTTTCGGGTTTGAAGTCTGGAACTTAAATGCTTGTTGTTCAGGTGCGACAACACGACCAGAACCATCCAAGTTTACGCTCACATCAGCAAACCATTCTGCCGGGCTTGCACGGAAACCGAACGCTAACAATACAGCATCTGCAGGTAAAATTTCTTCAGAACCTGGAATTGGCTCAGGGCTACGACGACCACGGCTGTCTGGCTCACCCAATTGTGTCGTAACGACTTTCACACCAGTCACTTTGCCGTTTTCACCGACAATTTCCACTGGCTGGCGGTTGAAGAGGAAGTTCACCCCTTCTTCACGCGCATTGGTCACTTCACGACGCGAACCTGGCATATTCGCTTCATCACGACGGTAAGCACAAGTCACGTCCAAAGCACCTTGGCGAATTGAGGTACGGTTACAATCCATGGCAGTGTCACCACCACCGAGAACGATGACCTTTTTACCTTCCATGCTAATGTATTCAGAGGCATCTTTTTCCCAACCCTGGCAACGGTTTACGTTGGCAATCAGGAAATCAAGCGCATCATAGACACCGTTCAGGTCTTCACCCGGGAAACCACCTTTCATATAGGTATAAGTTCCCATGCCCATGAACACGGCATCATACTCAGCCAACAGCTGGTCGATGGTCACATCTTTTCCAATTTCGGTATTCAGACGGAATTCAATGCCCATACCCGTGAAAATTTCACGGCGGCGTTTCATCACATCTTTTTCCATTTTGAATTCTGGAATACCAAAAGTCAGCAAACCACCAATCTCTGGACGTTTGTCAAAAACCACCGGTTTAACACCGTTACGCACCAAGATATCTGCACAACCCAAACCTGCAGGGCCTGCACCGATGATGGCAACTTTTTTATCTGTCCAGTTCACACTCGACATATCTGGACGCCAGCCCAATGCAAACGCAGTATCGTTGATATATTTTTCAGCATTACCAATCGTCACCGCACCAAAACCGTCGTTCAGCGTACATGCGCCTTCACATAAACGGTCTTGTGGGCATACTCGACCACAAACTTCTGGCAAGGTGTTGGTTTGGTGACACAATTCAGCTGCCTGGAAAAGACGACCTTCCGCAACCAGCTTTAACCAGTTTGGAATGTAGTTATGTACTGGACATTTCCATTCGCAATACGGGTTGCCACAACCTAAACAACGATGAGTCTGGTTTGCCGCAATTTCCGCGGTAAACGGCTTATAGATTTCCACAAACTCTGCTTTGCGGACAGTAATATCTTTTTTCTCTGGATCTTGGCGTGGTACATCCAGAAATTGAAAGTCATTATTTAGGCGCTCTGCCATGTCTCTCTCCGTGGGTAGGCGCAGTTTTTGCCCGCGCCAGCCTGATTATATGCAGTAGTGGAATTATTGTGGATCAGCTTGAGTTGTTTTCAAAAGCGACGATAAGCTCGCTGCTTTTGGTTTTACCAGCCAGAATTTGCGGCTGTAGTAATCGAACTCATTGCGAATCTTGTACGCCCAAGCACTACCTGTTTCTGCAATATGCTCATCCAAGATGCGAAGTAGATTTTCTTTGTGATCTTCCATCGACTCAGTTGAAATACGGGTTAAATCGATCAATTCATGGTTGTAGTAATCTACAAAGTCATTGTCGAGATCTAGTACGTAAGCAAAACCGCCGGTCATACCTGCACCAAAGTTGTGACCAACTTTACCCAGTACAGTGACCACACCGCCAGTCATATATTCACAGCAGTGATCGCCAGCACCTTCAATTACGGCAAAGGCACCTGAGTTACGTACTGCGAAACGCTCACCAGCTGTACCAGCAGCAAAGAGTTTACCACCAGTTGCACCATACAAGCAGGTATTACCGATAATTGCAGTATTTTGTGTTTGGAATGGCGAACCTTTTGGTGGGAAGATCGAAATACGACCACCCGCCATACCTTTACCCACATAGTCGTTCGCATCACCTTCCAGTTTGATATGAAGACCACCCGCGTTCCAAACACCCAAAGACTGACCTGCTGTACCCGTCAAGTTCAACACCACCGGATGCGCTTCCATATCCAGGTTGCCATAACGGCGTGCAATTTCACCAGAAATACGCGCACCAATAGAACGGTCACAGTTGCCTACTGTATAGCTAAACGTGCCAATTTCGCCTGCTTCGATGGTTGGCAACATGTCAGCCACCATCTGTTCAGCCAAGACACCTTTATCAAACGGTGCATTGCCTTGAACTTGACAGTACTGCGCTTTACCTTCAGCTGCTGGATGTGAAGTCAACAAGGCACTCAAATCCAAATGTGCATGTTTTTCAGTTTCGCCTGGCAATACTTCAAGCAAATCAACACGGCCAATCAAGTCTTTCAGTGATGCAACTCCTAAAGCAGCCAACCATTCACGTGTTTCTTCCGCAATAAACTGGAAGAAGTTGATCAGCATTTCTGGCTCGCCAATATAATGCTCTTTACGTAAGTGATCCTGCTGTGTCGCAACACCTGTCGCACAGTTGTTCAAGTGACAGATACGCAAGAATTTACAGCCCAACGCGATCATTGGAGTTGAACCGAAACCGAAGCTTTCTGCACCCAGAATCGCAGCCTTGATCACATCTAGACCAGTTTTCAAGCCACCATCCGTTTGTACACGGACTTTGCCACGCAGGTCATTAACACGAAGGGCTTGATGCGCCTCAGATAGACCCAATTCCCATGGTGAACCAGCATGATGGATAGAAGACAACGGAGATGCCGCAGTACCACCGTCATAACCAGAAATGGTAATGAAGTCTGCATAAGCTTTCGCAACACCAGCAGCAATTGTACCCACGCCTGGCTCAGAAACCAGTTTCACCGAAACCATCGCTTGCGGGTTCACTTGTTTCAAGTCGAAGATCAATTGTGACAAGTCTTCAATCGAATAAATGTCGTGGTGCGGTGGAGGTGAAATCAAGGTGACGCCCGGTACTGAGTAACGTAGACGTGCGATCAGGCTGTTCACTTTACCACCTGGTAACTGACCACCTTCACCCGGTTTTGCCCCCTGAGCGACTTTAATCTGCAGGACTTCAGCAGAAGTTAAGTACGCAGGAGTTACACCAAAACGGCCAGAAGCGATCTGTTTGATTTTCGAGTTACGGATTGTGCCATAACGCGCTGGATCTTCACCGCCTTCACCTGAGTTCGAACGACCACCGATCGTGTTCATCGCAATCGCAATCGCTTCATGTGCTTCCGGTGAAAGTGCACCTAAAGACATACCCGCAGAGTCAAAGCGTGGCAGAATCTCTTTGATCGATTCCACTTGCTCTAATGGAATAGAGTTAGTAGTTTTTAGTTTGAATAAGTCACGGATCGTCGCAATCGGGCGATTGTTGACTAGCTCAGCATATTCTTTAAAGTCTTGGTAGTTGCCTGAACGTACCGCTTTGTGCAATGAATTGATCACGTCTGGGTTAAAGGCATGATATTCCTTACCAAACACGAATTTCAGCATACCACCCTGGTCGATCGGTTTACGATTTTGCCAAGCCACAGTTGCCAGTTTTTTCTGGTCATTTTCAAGGTCTGTAAATGTTGCACCCTGAATACGGCTTGGCACACCGATAAAGCATTTATCTACAACTTCTGAAGATAAACCTACCGCTTCGAACAACTGACCGCCACGGTAAGAGGCAACGGTAGAAATACCCATTTTAGAAAGGACTTTCAACAAGCCTTTTTCAATCCCTTTACGGAAATTCGCTTGTGCCTGAATCGGATCACCTAATAGCTCGCCTTTGGCAACCAAATCATTGATCACGTCATAAGCCAAGTATGGATAGATCGCAGTCGCACCAAAACCAAGTAAAACGGCAAATTGGTGTGGATCACGTGCAAGACCGGTTTCGATCAACAGGTTAGCATCTGTGCGCAGGCCTACTTGAATCAAGTAATGGTGTACAGCACCTGTCACCAACACCGCATTGGCTGGCAAATAGCCCTGACGGATATTCTTGTCAGACAATACTAATAAAGTCTTACCGTCACGAACGGCTTGCGCAGCTTCTTCACAGATACGGTTGAGGGCAGCTTCTAGACCTTCATCTTCAGCATAGTTCAAGTCGATATCTGCAATTGCATAACCTTCACGATTTAGATCGCGAATTTGCTGCATTTTAGAATTTGACAGTACTGGGCTTGAAATAATCAAACGATCTGCATGATCCGGGCTTTGTTCGAAAACATTTTGTTCACGACCTAAGCAAGTCTCAAGCGACATGACTATCGATTCACGTAATGGGTCGATTGGCGGGTTAGTTACCTGAGCAAATTGCTGACGGAAATAATCAGATACGTGACGCACTTGACGTGACAAGACCGCCATTGGCGTATCATCACCCATCGACCCGACTGCTTCCTGGCCGCTTTCAGCAATTGGACGTAGCAGTTGATCACGTTCTTCGAACGTCACCATAAACATTTTTTGTGCGGCTTTTAATGCATCGCCAGCAAGGCCTTTTTCAACCAGTTGCTCTTCAAGCTCTGGGCTACCTTGTAAACGTACAGCACGCTCACGCAACCATTCACGGTAAGGACGCATGTTTTTCAGATGATTGCTCACCGCTTGAGTATCAAGCAATTTACCAGTCTGAGTATCAATCACCAGAATCTGACCTGGACCAACACGGCCTTTCGATACGACATCTTCAGGTTCATAGCCCCAAACACCAATCTCAGAAGCCAAGGTGATATAACCATTTTTAGTGATCACCCAACGTGCTGGACGTAAACCATTACGGTCCAGCATACAGATCGCATGACGACCATCCTGGATCACTAGACCTGCAGGACCATCCCATGCCTCCATGTGTTTGGAGTTGAACTCATAGAAAGCACGTAAATCTGCATCTAAAGTTTCAACATTTTGCCATGCTGGTGGAACAAGCATACGTAGGGCACGGAATAGATCCATGCCACCGCCGACCAGGATTTCCAGCATGTTATCCAAACTTGAAGAATCCGAACCCGTACGGTTTACGATTGGATTAAGATCGGTCAAGCCTGGAAGCAATGGGTTTTCGAATTTTGGTGTACGCGCCATTGCCCAGTTACGGTTGGCGGTAATGGTGTTGATTTCACCATTGTGTGCCAAGTAACGGAACGGCTGAGCCAATGGCCAGCGTGGTAATGTATTCGTAGAGAAACGTTGATGAAACACCACAATGTGCGAAGTTAAACGTTCATCAGCCAAATCTGGATAGAAGTCAGCAATCGCTGCTGGCATCATCAAGCCTTTATAGCTGATTACAGTCGTAGCTAAAGTTGTGACATAAAATAGCGGGTCATTTTGCAGCTGTTGTTCTGCACGGCGACGTGCCATGAAAAGCTTACGGTTAAATTCAACCTCAGACAAACCAACTGGACAGTTCACCAGAATCTGTTCAAATGCTGGCAAAGACTGTAGTGCAATTTCGCCTAATGCATCATTATTGGTTGGTACCACACGCCATGCTGCAACGCTCAAGCCTTCTGCTTCAAGGGCTTTGTTCAGAACATTTTTTGCATTCTGTGCGAGCGCCGGATCAATATTTAAGAATACCGTACCTGCAGCAAACACATCGCTCAGTTCAGCACCTAATTTTTGTGCTTCATCACGAAAGAATTGTTTTGGCATAGCCAACAGCAAGCCGCATCCATCGCCCGTTTTTCCATCGGCGGCAATACCCCCACGGTGCGTCATGCAACTTAAACTGTGAATCGCGGTCTTGACTAAGTCATGGCTTGCATCCCCTTGCATATGGGCGATCAAACCGAAACCACAGTTATCTTTAAACTCATCCGGTTGGTATAAACCTTGAGCGGGAGCTACAGTATTAGGCGATGGCATGTGCATAGCGTACCCTTCTTTTTAACATGGCTCTTACGAGCATAAAAACAATCAACAGGCTCTTTGCGATTTTGTCTGTTTACTCTCATTCAGGTAAATGTCGAGTGAAAACATAGAGGCTTGAGCAAAATATACGCTGTTTTAATGACAAATGGCGTAATTTCAGCTCAAAAATGTTTTTTTGCTTTTCCTGTGCACTATCTTGAAGCTAGGAAAAATGACGATTTCGCACACTAATTGCCGCTTTTAGCGCCAAAATGGGGACTCTTAGCAGAATTAGCACATCATTAAAGCAAAAGTCATGCCAATATTTAAATTTGTTTAAAATCAAGTTTAATTCTATGAAAAACAATAAATTTATAACAAAAAACCCAAAAGTAGGCAAAACAAATTCGCACTATTTTTGTGCAAAATAAAATCTTATTGTTTTTATGTTGCGCTATTTTAGACCACTACTGATCACCGACCACAGTTTTATTTATTCCTCTTGATCAGAAGATATACGAGGGGAAATAGTCGAACCTTGTGAACGTTGCACATCAACCACATTCCCATTCTGATCACGGCGAGTAATGGTCGTGACTGTTGTTGCATTGCCAGCAGAATTTGACTGAGGAGAACGTGGCAAAGAAATTGCACGATTAAATAACAGTTCTGTTTCCTTCGGTAAAGGTGCTGGTTTTAATTGAATAGCGTATAAACTTGCGCTTTTCACTTCTTCTGCTCCCAAATCGTTTACGTAGGGAACATAATCGGCAATAGCTTTCGCCTGTGGTTGAATAGAGCCAGGCAAATTTAAATTTAAGCTTTCAAGTTTTTCTTGTGCAGCAGCCTGACTGTCAAATAATCCATAACTTAATACATATTGCTCAATTTGGTTTTGTCCACTAAGACGAAAATAGATCCAATTCTTGCGATCAGGGCGCTGCTGTAAAAAACCTTTAATCACATCTTCTTCGGCAGCCCGAAACAGCTCAATGGTCCATTTCTTTTGCTGCGCTTGTATGAACTTGGTACCGCGAAATTCTGATTCATGCTGACCCACGGTAACCACCCGAGAAGTCAAATCCAGCGGTTGTACCTCCCGTGTTAATGCACCAAGTTGGGTCATCACTGCCACTTTTTCAGGCTGAATCTGTACTTGGGCTGTAGATTCCTCTGATGGGTGAACTTCTACCACCTCATCACGATCCGTCATGGCCCAGAAAATCAGCGCGAGCACTAGGCATGACAATCCACCAATCCACCAAATATAAGCCTGTATATTTTGCCGGGACTTGCGGACTGCCATCATAACTTTACCCTATACCTGTTGTTGATTGGCCAGAATGGCGTGCTGCATGCTTTCCACATCAAACTCTTTGGTAATGATCGCCTTACCTAGCTCACGCAATAACACCAAACGTAGCTGCCCATTCAAAACTTTTTTGTCATGCGACATATAGGTCAAAAATTCATCCAGTGGAATATGCGGACATACTATCGGCAAATTGGCCCGTTGAATGATATTTTTTGTACGCTGCACATCCTTATCAGAAATCCAGCCCATACGTTTGGATAAATCAGCCGCCATTACCATACCAGTCGCAACAGCTTCACCATGCAACCATACCCCATACCCTAGATAGGATTCAATCGCATGGCCAAAAGTATGACCTAAATTCAGCAAGGCACGCTCACCCTGCTCTTTTTCATCATTCGCTACAATTCGCGCCTTATGTGCACAAGAACGATACACAGCTTCAGCCAGCAGTTCAGGATCACGGGCAACCAAGGCTTCCATATGCTGCTCAAGCCAGGTCAGAAACTCCAGATCACCCAACAAGGCATATTTAATGACTTCCGCCAAACCAGCAGACAATTCACGATCAGGCAAGGTCTTTAATTGCGACATATCCGCCAGTACAACTTGTGGCTGCTGAAAAGCCCCAATCATATTTTTACCCAGAGGATGATTGATACCGGTTTTTCCGCCCACGCTCGAATCAACTTGAGACAATAAAGTTGTCGGCACTTGGATAAAATACACGCCACGCTGAAAACATGCAGAAGCGAAACCTGCCATATCCCCGATCACACCACCACCTAAAGCCAACACCGTACAATCACGGTTAAAACCGGCTTCCAACAATGCATCAAAGATCAGATTGAGATGTTGAATGTCTTTATACTTTTCACCATCCGGCAAGACACAACTAGCAACCTTTTTACCCAGTGCCTGAATCGCATCGACATAGTGCTGTAAATATAAAGGTTGAATGGTTGTATTGGTCACAATCATTACCTGCTGACCTTTAATATAAGGTGCTAGCAGTGATTGAGGATCTAGATCACTACCAATAAAAATGGGATAACGACGATCACCTAATTCAACATGTAGGGTTTGCATGACAAGAGAACCAGTAAAATTTATTTAAGAAAGTGTTTGTGCAGCAATCATCTGTAAGATTTTTTGTGCTAAATCTTTAGCTGCACCTTGATGGGTTTCAATAATATAGTCCGCCACTTCTCGATACAAAGGATCACGGACATTTAACAAGTCGCGTAATTTTTGTTCGGGGTTTTCTACTTGTAATAAAGGACGGTTTTTATCGCGATAGGTACGCTGTAATTGAATCTCAACAGGCGTATAAAGGTAAACTACAATACCCCGCTGTTTTAAAAATTCGCGGTTCGGTGCTTGGGTGACCGCGCCACCACCCGTCGCCACAACCAAGCCTGATCGTTGTGTTAACTCATCAATCACACTCGTTTCACGACTACGGAAACCTTGCTCCCCTTCTTTTTCAAAGATCCAGGGGATGGTTGCACCTGTTTTTCGCTCAATTTCGTGATCACTGTCTAGGAACTCTCGCCCTAAAAGCTCAGCCAAATGGCGCCCAACCGTTGTTTTTCCCGCCCCCATGGGCCCTACCAAATAGATATTTGGTAGGGTTTCAAACTCTTTGCTTGGCAAGGAGTCACCTATTGTATTGCTTGAATTAAAATTATATTAATGATTTCCAGTCACACTGTCATTAACAATTCGTGGTGTCACAAAAATCAGTAATTCACGCTTATTATCGGTCTTACTATCTTTACGGAATAAGCGCCCTATTCCAGGTAGATCACCAAAGAAAGGAACTTTCGTCTGCTTATTAACATTTTCTTGTTCAAAAATTCCGCCCAGAACAACAGTTTCCCCATTATTAACAAGAACATTAGTATTGATTTCATTTTTATTCAAAATAATCTCGCCATTCGGAGCCACTCCCCCAGGACTATCACTCGTAATAACTAATTCCATTTGCACTTTACCATCAGGAGTGATACTCGGTGTCACCTCCAGACTTAATAAAGCCTCTTTAAATTGAGTATTCGCAGTGGAACCAGAGGCAGAATTAGTCGTCGTTTGATAAGGAATTTGTTGACCAGAAGCAACTTTAGCAACTTGTTTATCTGCTGTCAGGACTTTAGGCGTAGAAATCACTTCACCATAACCATCAGCCTGCAAAGCAGATAATTCTAAATCCAACATAAAATCTGACATACTAATTAAACCGAAAGCAATTCGACCAGCCGGGTTTGTTGCGCCCAAATCCACATTTAAATTTTGAGGTCTTTCGATCGTATATTTGGATTGACCTGTGGTTGTATTCACTGTTGGTGTACGCAAATTCCATAAAGTTGTATCACTACCACCAACGAGTAAGTCATTATTTTCGTTAATTCCCTGAGATAATACACCCCACTTCACCCCCATTTCCTTAGTGAAATCAGTTGTTGCACGGACAATTCTCGCCTCTACCATGACTTGTTTCACAGCCACATCAAGCAGATCAATCATTTTACGGACTTTATCAATATTTTTTGCCGTATCATTAATAATCAGAGTATTAGTTCGTGTATCTGCCACCGCACTACCACGTGGGCTTAATAAACTCTCCAGAGCTAAAGAATCTGTACTAGTTGTTCTATTTAAAATGGCACCTTTAGCATTACGCGTTTCTTCAATCAACTTCAATACATCGGCAGCTTTTGCGTAACTCAGACGAATATATTCCGTTTGTATTGGAGCGAGCTTCATACTCTGTTCAACAGCTTTAGCCTCATCTTCTTCAGCCTTAATCATTTCTGTAACAGGAGCAATCCAGATCACATTACCATTACGGCGTTTATCTAAACTTCTAGTTTTTAGAATAATATCAAGTGCCTGATCCCAAGGCACATCTTTCAAACGCAGGGTAATATTACCTTGTACGCTATCTGCAGCCACCATATTGATGCCCGTAAAGTCTGCCAACAACTGCAATACACGACGTACTTCAATATCTTGGAAGTCCAGAGAAATCTTTTTGCCGGTATAGAGATTGCTGTTACGTGCTTTTACTGTGTTCTTTTCTTCCGGACGTTTAAGGCTAATTGTTAGCTTATTTTCAGCCTGATAGGCCATATATTCATAACTACCATTCGACTGAATAGTAATCACACCATTACCACCATCATTATAAGCATCTACAGTTGCAACAGGGGTTGCAAAGTCATTCACATTTAAACGACGGGCTAGATGTGCTGGAATTTTATTTCCCAGCATCCGCACAACAATCTTGCTACCTTGCTGCTGTACATCTGCTGGTGTATTTGATCCTAGCAGGTCAATCACAACTTGACCCTCACCTTGGCTACCACGTTGAAAGCCAATATTTGCAATCCCTTGTGCAGCTTTCTTTGCGGCTGGAGCCAACGTAGGTAGTGTTGGCTGTTGTGTAAGATTATTAATTTTTAGAATAAAGGTATTACCTTCTACGCGTGTGGTAAAGGTACCCGCCTCTTTTAAATTAACAATCAAACGTGAACGCTGCGCATCAGAAGCGACCTCAACAGAGCTGGCTTCTTGCGTTGCTACAGGAATAGTCGATTGATTTAAAGATTGTTGAGCCTTGTCAAAATCCAGAATGAGACGTGAAGGTTGTTCTAACTGATACGCTTGCGGCTGTGGCGGCAAGCCATTAAACATCACACGAATTTCTGTGCCCTGCCCAGGAATCTGCATTGGAACCACATTAGTGATACTCACCTGTGCACTGGCGGCTTGCATCACAGCCGCAGCAACAACACCGAGAGAGAATTGACGACATAAAGGGTTCATTGTGCTATCCCCAATTAAAAATTCTTTAAAACTCTTTTTCATTGTTATTCCCTTGATTTTATGGTGCTGGGCCAATCAACACGAGACTTCTTGGACGTTCGACATAGCCATCACGCCCATCGGGAATGATCTCAATCAGATCAATTTGCGTTGGACCAATCTTGATAATACGGCCATGGTTCATGCCCATATAGCTTCCCACCTGGACACGCTCAATCTCACCATCAGGTGTTTGTATCAGTGCCATGATCTGACCATTTTGACCACGCATACTGCCTTTCATATTCAAGGTTTCAATGGCATAGCTTTCTAATGGCTGTTGTGGGCGAGAGAGGTTCGGATAAACTCGCTTACCAGCCATGATTCGTAGTTCGGTTGCCAGAGAAGTAGGCAAAAATGGACTTCTTAACTGTTGAGCGGCGTAATCAAATGTCGGAACAGGTGTAAAAACTGGAGCGGGGTCAATCGCCAATGGAGGCTGATTACGGATGACTGCCATTTGCTCATTAACCGCATCAATTCTTGAATCACATCCCACCAGGACAATTCCTAGCATGAACATTGCCGAGAGCTTTATCTTCATCATTTTGACTGCCCTCCTTGACCATTCTGCTGCGCTTGTTGTTGATTTTTCGCCTGCTCTTCTGCACTGATATAACGGTAGGTTTTTGCTTTCACTGAATAACTTACTTCAGGAATATCAGCATTTTTCTTATCTGCACTCGGTTTAGCTTCGATAGTAAAATCATGCAAAGTCACAATACGTGGCAAGGCTGCAATGCCGCTCGCAAAGGCACCAAAGGAGTGATAATCACCGCTGGCCTGAATATCAATCGGCTGTTCAATAAAGAACTCTTGTTTGATTTCTTCTTCAAGGCGAATGTTTTTAAATTTCAGACCTGCATTCACACCAGTCACGTTAATATCTTCCACCAAACCCGGAATTTCAGTTTCTTTTGGCAATTGCTCTAACTGCTGGTTAAAGTTCGCCTCCATTTCCTGCAGTTGTGCTTGGTATTGCTGTAGATTTCTTAATTTTGAGTCTTTCTCGCGAAACTCGTTCAGCAAGTTCTGTTCTTGCGCTTGAGCATTACTAATCGCTTCAAGCTTTGGCTTAATTGCCAAGAAATAACCAACAGCACCCACCACGAGAAAAATAAAAATCCAGCAAGTCACCTTGACTGATAAAGGCCAACTACCGTAATTGTTAGGATCTAATGTATTAAACTGCTTAATAAATTGATCCAGCGTCATTTTCTTTTTAGTCGGTACAGCAGCTTCATACTCTACTTGGTCAAATTCATCACGGCTCATTTTGCTGCTCCCACTTCTGAAGCACCTTGTGTTTCTGTACCTGCAGTTTCTGTTGTTGCAATTTCACCCAAGTCAACGGTTACAACAAAACTGCCATAACTTTCTTCCACACGTGGCACAAGTGAACTTGGTGCCTTATCTTTTCGTTCTTCAGCAGCCAAGAAAGAGTTCATAAAAGCATTGCGGTACCACGGCGAGGCTTCTAAAGAACGCAAAAGTTCTGCCACAGTATTTGGACTTTCCGCCTTACCTTCAATGGTAAATTTATCGCCTGCACGGGTAAATTTCGTCAGGTACATATTGGCAGGTGTTACACGCACAATTTCATCAATTAAACGCACTGCAATCGGACGCTGACTTTGTAACCCTTGGATCAGCTTCATGCGCTCAATCACTGCATTACGGCGCTCTTGCAAACCTTGCAGAGATTTTAACTGCACATCCAGATTTTGATTGGTACTCATCACCAACTGATTGGCCTGTTCCTGATCGGCAAGTTTGTGATCATAATAAAACCATGCCCCCGCTACTGCTGTCGCCCCCAACAACACGACAGCCAAACAGATCATAATAAATTGTTTTTTTCGTTGTTCCCTGAGCTCATCACGCCAAGGCAGCAAGTTAATCTTTGCCATTAATCAAAACTCCTCAATGCGAGACCACATGCCACCATGAGGGAGGAAGCATCATTTTCGATTTTCTTAATATCAATTTGGGGTGAAAAACCCATTTGCAGAAATGGATTGGCGGTTGTCACCCGATAACCCAATTTTTGTTGTAATAATTTTGGCAAACCCGGAATATTGGCATTCCCGCCTGCCAATAAAATATGGTCGATTTCATTAAACTGCGAAGAGGAGAAAAAGAACTGTAATGAGCGTGCAGCTTGTTGTACCACTGCTTCTAAAAATGGCTCAAGCACTTCGGTTTCAAAATCATCAGGCAAGGTACGCTGCTTCTTGGCACGTCCTGCTTCTTCAAAAGACAAACCATAGCGGTTTTGCACATCTTGGGTTAACTGCTTACCACCAAAAACCTGCTCACGAGTATAAATGATTTTACCGTTCTGCATCACCGAAAGTGTGGTCATGGTATGACCGATATCCAAGATACCCACGGTATTCGCACCCATCGGTAGCGTATCCGCAAATACACTAAAGGCACGCTCCATCGCGTAGCTTTCAACATCAACGATTTTTGGAGTCAAACCGGCTAAATCTAGAACTTCAACACGTGCATCGACGTTTTCAGTACGGGTAGCGACAAGCAACACATGAACTCGATTCGGATTTGCCAGACGGTCAGGTAAGACTTCAAAATCGAGACTGACTTCATCAAGCGGGAAAGGAATATATTGTTCTGCATCCATCCGGATCTGAACTTCACGCTCATCATCGCTCATATCCGCATCCATTTCGATCACCTTGTTGATGACCATGGACGTCGGCACAGCAATTGCTGCATTAGTTGCATGAGGATTCGCAAGATTAATCACGCGTTCTAATGCATCACCAACCGCTTCCGGATTCATGATGTTTTTTTCGACCACACTGCCTTCAGGTAGAGGAACAAGCGCATAGCTTTCGACAATATATCTACCGTTCTTTACAGAGAGCTCTAATAACTTAACAGAAGTAGAACTAACATCTACTCCTACTAACCCCTTATTTGGTTTACGATATAACCTGTTGAGCACAATACTCTTCCTATTATTTTTTTATCCCCAAAAGCACCCAGTAATCAGTCTCGGTCTTTAATTTTTCGCGGATACAATAACTCATCTAACAATCCGCTGGTCTAAAGGCTATACTGACCATCTATTAGTTTGCCATTAGCTCTTATTAAAACTTACTTGTTATGAAAAAGCTATCTCGTTCGGGCCAAGTTCATCCATTTTTTTTGGCCATAATTATGCTACTTGTCGCAATTCCAGTAGGTTTTTATGGGATGTATCTCTATATCGCTCCATCCTTACCCGAAATGAGCTCACTCAAAAAAGCACCTTTATTAAAACCCTTACAGGTCTATACAGCAGATAATCAGCTAATTGCAGAATATGGTGGCAAACTTTCCGTTCCGGTTGAATATTCACAAATTCCGCCAAGTTTTATCCACGCTTTTCTGGCCGCAGAAGATTCTTCTTTCTTTGAGCACAGTGGAATCAGCTTCAAAGGCTTAGGACGAGCACTCAGTGAAAGTCTGACCGGCTCTGATGTGCAGACAGGTGGCTCGACCATCACCATGCAGGTGGCAAAAAACTATTACCTTTCGCCTGAACGAACCCTGAAACGCAAACTGACGGAAATTTTTCTGGCGCGAAAAATTGAGCAAAACCTAAGCAAGGAAGAAATTCTCACCCTGTATGTCAACAAAATTTTCTTGGGGAAAAATGCTTACGGCATCGCAGCAGCAGCCAAAATTTATTACAACAAGACACTAGATCAGCTCAGTATTGCCCAGATGGCGATGATTGCTGGTTTACCTAAAGCTCCTTCAAAATACAATCCTGTTGTAAATCCGGAACGCGCACTAGAACGCCGCAACTGGATTTTAGGTCGTATGCTGCAACTGGGCTACATCAATCAAAGGCAATACCAGCAAGCCGTAGCCGAACCCATCAACCTAAATATGCCAGATCGCGGCATCAGCAACCGCTTTCCTTATGTCGGTGAAATGGTTCGCGCCGAATTAATCGAACAGTTTGGTGAACAAGCAATCGACTCTGGTTACAAAGTCTATACAACCATTAACAGCCAGCGTCAGGCGTATGCAGAACAAGCTGTACAAGCGGGTCTGGAAGACTATGACCGGCGTCATGGCTGGCGTGGTGCTGAAGCACATGATCAACCTCTAGAGAAATTTGTGGCTTATGCCAACACCTATCCAGCCAAAGTGAATAAAGTCAAAAGTAACTCCTTTGAAGCTTTTTTGCAGGATGGTTCTAGCGTAACTGTACCTTGGGAAGGTATGGCTTGGGCACGCCCCTATCGCAGCGCAAATAGTGTTGGAGCTGCACCCAGTCGCGCTGCTCAAATCGTAAAAATCAAAGATATTGTTCGTTTACGTCCGAATGAAAACAAAACCGCCTGGTCCTTGGTGCAGATCCCCAAAGTGCAAGGCCAACTGATTGCCCTAAATCCCAACAATGGCGCGATTGAAGCCGTTGTGGGTGGCTATAATTTTTACCAGTCTAAATTCAACAGAGCCTTTCAGGGCTGGCGTCAACCGGGTTCAACCATCAAGCCCTTTATCTACGCACTGGCGCTAGAACGCGGCATGACCCCTTATAGCATGGTTAATGACAGCCCAATCACCATTGGCAAATGGTCACCGAAAAATTCAGATGGTCGTTATCTCGGCATGATTCCGTTGCGTCGCGCTTTATATTTATCCCGTAATACGGTTTCAGTACGTTTACTGCAAAATGTAGGGATCGAGCGGGCACGACAGTTATTGATGGATTTTGGCTTACAAGAAGAACAGATCCCTCGCAACTACACCATTGCGCTTGGCACCCCACAAGTTTTACCTGTGCAAATGGCCACTGGTTATGCCACTTTCGCCAATGGCGGTTACCGCATTCAGCCGCATTTTATTGACCGAATAGAGGATGCTTATGGCAAGGTCATTTTCCAGTCCAATCCTGAATATGCCTGCATTCCCTGTATCAATGAGCCTGATCAGCCAGAATCAACTGAGCCTGTGACACCCGATGATGAGGCATTTGAAACCACTGCACCTGCTTCAGGGGTGCAAGTACCTGCACAAGAAAAGGTACAGCCACAAAGTGAATACAAACAGGCACAACGTATTTTAAAATCCAGCTCAGCCTATGACATGGCCAATATCTTGCGCGATGTGATCCAGCATGGTACCGGTCGTGCAGCCCTACAAATTGGCCGAAGTGACTTAGGTGGAAAAACAGGTACCACCAATGATGCTAAAGATGCTTGGTTTGCTGGCTTTAATGGCAAACTGGTGACAGTGGCCTGGGTTGGATTTGACCAACCAACCACATTAGGACGCAGAGAGTACGGTGGTGTAGCCGCTTTACCAATCTGGATTAATTTCATGGATCAAGCGCTGAAAGGTACAGCACCTGCCTGGGTGCGCCTAGATAAAAATGCCAAAGCACCGATTTCACGCAACAACACAGTCATGATCAACAATGAATTACAGGATCGCAGCTCACCACCTATGGCGCGCCCATTATATCGCCCAGCCCCAGTAACAGCACCACGTTCTGTAAATAATGATTTTGCGGATTTACCCGGTGAAGAAATTCTGATTCCAACAGAAAAAGCACCACCACCGATGAATTCCAATTCTCAACCTGCACCCAAACGCGATGCAATTGAAAATCTGATTCAGGAAGTACAGTAAACCGAAAAAATGCCGTCAAATGACGGCTTTTTTCTGAAACAGATAAATCTGAAAACTGGCTGTCAGACTAAAATTTGCCTGATTTTCCAGAGCAGTACGCCGTTCCGGTTTAGCTTTATAAGCATATGGGGTCATCGCGATCAGATTTTTCAGCTGAGTCTGATCTAAGGTAAAGTGATTTTCCACAACAGGTTGAGCCATCAGCTCAAAGTTTTCCTGCAACTGTTCCACAAACTTGTCCGGAACATGAGGATTGACCTGCTCAAACAAAGCTTCGCGCATGGCATATAAATGCTGTGGCGCAGGTGTGACCACCAGAAAATATCCTTCCGGCTTGAGCACACGTAAAATTTCCGCCTGTGGAATCGGGCTGAACAGACTGCTACACAAATCAACGGAACCATCCAGAACCGGCAGAGTTGCACCAGTTCCCACCACCCAAGTCACCTCTGGATTGAGCTTTGCTGCTCGCTGCACTGCCGTCTTGGCAATATCTACCCCGACACATTGCTCAACAACCGCTTGCATGGCACTGGTGTAATAACCTTCTCCACAGCCAATATCCAGCAAGTTTTTTACTTCGAGTTGTTGAATCAGCTCAACAACCGCCTGCTGTAGAGGCTGATAAAAGCCACTATTTAAAAACTCTCGACGCGCCTGGACGGACTCGGGGGTATCGCCCGGATTTTTACTATGTTTATGCTGTACCACATGCAAGTTGACATAGCCCTGCTTGGCCACATCATAATTATGTGCCTGCTCACAACGCCAAGTTTTGCCATCCAAGGTTAAGGCCTGTCGACACACAGGACACATCAGCATGCTCATCAGTTTCTCCATGCAATAAAAAAGCCGGCAAATGCCGACTTCTTTCAAAATGCTTTGCTTAACGCAATTTTAAGGTCATTAGACCCAAAACCACCAGCATAATCGTAATAATCCAGAAGCGGATTACCACCTGGGTTTCACGCCAACCTTTTTTCTCATAATGGTGATGCAAGGGTGCCATCAGGAACACCCGCTTGTTACGCATACGCAACGAACCGATCTGCAAGAACACTGAAATCGCCTCAACCACAAACACACCACCCATAATGGCAAACACGATTTCCTGACGTACCATCACCGCAATCGTACCCAGCATTGCACCGAGAGCCAATGCCCCCACATCACCCATGAAAACTTGAGCTGGATGCGCGTTGTACCAGAGGAAAGCCAGACCCGCACCAATCATCGCGGCGCAGATGACCACCAGTTCAGAGGAATATTTGACATAGGGAATATGCAGATAGTTGGCAAAACGCACATCACCTGCCAAGTAAGCGAACACCCCCAGACCAGCCGCCACCAGCACGATCGGCATAATGGCCAAGCCATCCAGACCATCCGTCAGGTTGACCGCATTGGAAGCACCGTTGATCACCAGATAGGTAAAGACAATAAAGCCAATCCCGAGTGGAATCGCAGAAAGCGGAATCGACAAGTTCTTAAAGAATGGGATCAGCAAATCCAGCATATTACTGGTATGTAGCGGATTAGCCTGCTGGGTTGCTATCACATATAAGGCAATCCCGGCACCGAGTGAAGCAAGCGAAGTCCAGAAAAACTTCTTGCGTGCCGGTAAACCCGCATTGTCTTTATAACGGATTTTAATCCAGTCATCTGCCCAGCCCACGGCACCAAAGATCACCATCACCGCCAGCACAATCCAAACATAGGGATTGGATAAATCCGCCCATAACAGGGTACTGATGCCAATCGAGAGTAAAATCAGCACCCCACCCATGGTCGGGGTCCCCATTTTCTTGGCATGATTTTCTGGAGCAAACGAGCTGACGGCCTGACCGTATTTCAGTGCCCGTAATTTTCGGATCATCACCGGGCCCAAAACCAGACCAATGGTCAATGCCGTCAAGACACTGAGCAAGGCACGTAATGTTAAATAACGAACCACCTGAAACGAGCTATCAAAGCCCGCCAGCTGTTCAAACAACCATAACAGCATTTAAAGTTTCTCCATCAAATCAGCCATCAACGTTTCCATATGGGTATAACGAGAACCTTTAAACAGGAAACTCATAGATTGGGGTTGATGTGTTTGAATCAGATTAAGTAAATAATTCAGCGCTTCAGCCTGATTCGGGAAAGCCCGCAGTTTGTCTGAGGCCGCACCTTGTGCGGTAGCCGGCGCAAATTCCCCGACAGCAACCAGATAATCAAGCGGCAACTGTGCCAGATCACGCCCCAAATCATGATGTTCTTGCCAGCTACTTTCACCTAACTCACCAATATCGCCCAGCACCATGACTTTAATGCCAAATTGTTGCGCTAAAACTTCACCGGCAGCACGCATCGAAGTGGGATTGGCATTATAGGTATCATCAATGAACAAATGACCCTGATGCTGGATAAAGTTCAGACGACCTTTGGCACCTTGTGCCTGTTCAAGACCCGCTACGATATCATCCAGAGCAATCCCTAAAGCGAGTGCAAAAGCCGTGGCAGCTGTGGCATTTTGTACATTATGCACACCAGCAAACGGCAAATTGACCGGACGTGAACCTTGTGGCGTATGCAGAATAAATTTTGCCGACTGGGCCAACAGTTCAACTTCTGTGGCAAAAACATCACCACCTGCTCCAAAACTCAATACTTTTTCAGTACGGACCGTCTGACGAATCATATTGGCAAAATCATCAGCTGCCGGGACAATCGCAGTCCCCTCTGCCGCGATATGCGCATAAATCTCAGATTTGGCTCGACAGATGCCTTCACGACCACCAAACTCACCCAAATGTGCTGTACCAATATTCAGGATCCCGGCAACATGGGGCTGCACCAGATTCGAGGTGTAATCGATTTCGCCCTGATGGCTGGCACCGAGTTCCATGACCGCATACTGATGCTCAGCACGCAGTTCGAGCAGCATCATTGGTACACCCAGGTCATTGTTTAAATTACCACGCGTAATCAAGGTCGGCGCCAAGCGTCCGAGAATACTGCCGAGCATTTCTTTGGTGGTAGTTTTCCCACTGCTGCCGGTCAGGGCAATCACTTTCAGTTGCGCATGATGCTGACGACGATACGCCCCAAAATGTCCCAGTGCCAAACGGGTATCCGGCACGACCAGTTGTGCAATATCCACGTCCAGTGGACGTTCCACAATCGCAATCTGACAGCCTTTTCCCGCCACCTGAGCTACGAAATTGTGAGCATCAAAACGCTCACCCTTCAGGGCAAGAAAAGCATCTCCGACTTCTGCATGACGCGAATCGGTCAGGATGCGTTTGATTGCCCCCTGCGGTTGACGTTGCTGATACCAATAACCCCGGGTGGCTTCCGCCAATTCTGCGGCAGTCCAAGGCTCAAGCACACTGGTGCTGGTAGTTGAAGTATGCATAACAATTCCTATTCAGCAGGATAAGCGGTGCTCGGTTGGCAATGCTGCGCATCAATCGCAGCCTGCACTTCTACCACATCATCAAACCAATGACGCACGCCTTCTATTTCTTGATAATTTTCATGGCCTTTGCCCGCAATCACCACAATGTCGCCCGATTGAGCATGTTGCACGGCGTACTTAATCGCTTCACGGCGATCACGAATTTCGAGCAACTCGGACGGACTAAACGTTATGCCTTGAAGCATGTCGGCAAAAATCTGTTCTGGATCTTCGGTGCGCGGATTATCAGAGGTCAAAATGACCTGATGTGCCCCATCCAGTGCAGCTTTGGTCATTAACGGACGTTTTCCGCGATCACGATCGCCACCACAACCAAAGACCGCCCACAATTCATGATCGACATGGCGTTTCAAGGTTTTTAACACCTGAGTTAAGGCATCTGGGGTATGCGCATAATCCACCACAAACAGGCGATCACCATCACGCAGCACCTGCATGCGTCCCGGCGCACCTTTCAAATGCGGGATCTGCGCAATCAAATCCGGCAAAGCAAAACCGGCGCATACTGCAGCTATCAGGCTGGCCACCAGATTTTCCACATTAAAATGTCCCAGCAACGGGCTTTGGATGTCAAATTCGCCTTGTGGACTGATCAGGGTAAAGCTCGCCCCTTTCAGGCTGTAGCGTAAATTGCTGACATGATAGGCCGCATCCTGACGCAAGGCATAAGTGATAATTTTAGGCTTGGCCGGATTATTCTTAGCCGCTTCCAGCATCACGGTTGCATGCGCATCATCCAGATTAATAATCGCCGACTTTAACGAAGCAAACTGAAACAGACGGGCTTTGGCTTCCGCATAGGCATCCAGCGTGCCATGATAATCCAGATGATCACGGCTTAAATTGCTATAGACTGCCACCTGGATTTCACAGCCATTTAAACGGCCCTGCTCCAGACCATGTGAACTGGCTTCCAGTGCTGCAAACTCAGCACCCTGTTTGGCATAATCATGCAAAGCATTTTGCAACTGTAGCGCATCCAGGGTGGTATGCGTCGAAGGAGTTAAATTGGGTAAAATCCCGTTCCCCGTCGTGCCCAAAACCGCGCAACGCTTCCCCTGCAATAAAATCAATTCTGCCACCAAGCGAGAAATGGTGGTTTTACCATTGGTTCCGGTTACAGCAATCAGTTTGGCTAAAGGCTGCGGATCGGTCGCTTGCAAATACTGTTTCTGCCATTGGCCCATCAACTGACGCACATCAGGACAGATCACAGCCTGTTCCAACCCCAGATCTGCTTCACTCACGATGCCTAATGCTCCATTTTCTAGAGCAGCATGGGCAAATTGCAGCGTTTTTTCAGGCTGGGAAAAGCTGTTGAGGGCAATAAAAATCTGTCCTGGGCTCACCTTACGGCTATCAAGACAAAAACCATGAAAGGGCTGATTCACCCATCCAGCGGCGGTCTCAACAGGATAAAGATCTTGAAAACAAAGAGACATAGCTCACCTTAATTACTGGACTTTGGGAGTATCAAGTGGTTTATCGAGAGGCACATTCATCAGGCGTAAAGACTCCTGCATGATACGTGCAAATACCGGAGCGGCCACCAGACCACCGTAGTATTGGCCTTTTGGATTTTCCACCACAATCACCATCGCCAAACGTGGATCACTCACTGGTGCCATCCCCGCAAACAGGGCACGATATTCACTGTCCGAATAACCACGACGGTCAGCACGCAGCTTATGGGCTGTACCAGTTTTACCCGCAACGCGATAACCTGGAATATTAGCCTGAGTGGCCGTTCCGCCTGGCATAGTCACAGCTTCCATCATTAACAGTACCTGATCGGCAATTTTAGGTTCTAGTACCTGCTCACCTTTTGGTGGTTCTTGCAGTTTCTGCAGACTGAGCGGCACACGTACGCCATGGTTGGCCAACATGGCATAAGCCTGAGCCAATTGCAGAACAGTCGCATTGATACCATAACCGTAAGCCATGGTAGCCACTTCAGAGACATTCCATTTACTCGGTGGCAAAATCAAACCGGAACTCTCTCCCGGGAATTTCACTGCAGAACGCTGACCGAAACCAATACGCTTATAGAACGTCGGCAAGGTTGGATACGGTAGGGATAAAGCCAGTTTCGCCACCCCAACGTTAGAGGATTTCTGGATAATCCCGCCCAAAGTGAGCGCACCATAACTATGCGTATCACGAATGGTGTGATTACCCACTCGCATCGAACCTGGTGAAGTGTTCACTACACTGTTTGCCGTATACTTGCCACTTTCCAGCGCCATCGCCACCGTGAGCGGCTTCATGGTCGAGCCGGGTTCAAACATGTCAATTGCCGCACGGTTACGCATGGCATCTTTATTACTCAGACCATTTTTGTCATTCGGGTTATATGATGGCCAGCTGGTCATCGCCAGGATTTCACCGGTTTTCACATCCACCGCAATCGCTGTTGCCGAGCGAGCATTGTTCGCCACACCTGCCGCAGTTAACTCACGGTACATAATATATTGCAAACGTGAATCGATACTCAGTGTGATATTTTCACCAGCCTCGACTTCTTTAATCACTTCAGGGTCTTTCACCCGGTTGCCTTTTTTATCGCGGACAATTTTCTGTTCACCGTCTATACCGGACAGGCGTTTATTCCACTGCATTTCCAAGCCTTCAACACCGACACTTTCACTATTAGTCAGGCCAATGATCTGGGCATTCGGTTGTGGTTGTGGATAGTAACGCTTGTAGGTTTTCTCGGTATAAACCCCCTGAAAATCGCGTTTTACAATCATTTCTGCCTGTTGCGGTGGCACTTCTTTTTTCAAAATAAGATAACGTGAACGTGGACGATCATAGATTGCTTTGCGTAAAGCTGCACGGTCCATACCCACCGCATCCGCCAGTTCATCCAGGTTGAGGTTTTTATCGGGCAACTGACGCTTTAATTTACGGTTATGTGGGTCGTTTTTCAGTTCAGCAGTAATGTCGTCATAGAGCTTTTTATTGTCGACATAATCCCGTGGATCAATCACGATTTTCATCACTGGCGTACTAATCGCCAGCGGGACACCATGTCGGTCACTGATGACGCCGCGCATCGCCCGAATTTTTTCCGTACGCAAGATATTGGCATTGGCCTTATTTTGCAGGAAATCGGTATTGATCACCTGAACATAAAAGGCACGCCCGACCAGCAGCAAAAATGCCAGCAGGACAATCCCCCACATGAGGTAAAAGCGCCACATATCGACCGCGAGGGTTGGCTTTTCTGTAATAGACTGTTTTTTTCGCGCAGGTTTGATTCGCTTATCGACCATACAGCAAGCCTTATTGTTTTTTCTCAGAGTTCATCGGTAAAGAAATCACCACCGTTTGTGCTGCAGGTGGCGAGTACATGCGCAATTGGGTCACGGCACGTGTGCCAATCTGGGCCGTCGCACCGAAGGTTTGCTGCTCGATCAATAGACGCCCCCACTCCGCATTCAGATCATCCTTTTCACGCATAAAGGCACTGAGCTCTCGATAATCATGGCGATACTCAAAGACCTGAAACACCACCATAATCGCACTGATAAATACCAATGCCAGTAAAATGGCATAAGTAATTGCGCGTTTTAATCCTGATGCTTGTAGGCTTTCGTTTTTATTGACAACATTTGCTTTCATGAGGTGCCTTTCAATTCTAAGCGTTCCGCAACCCGAAGCCATGCACTACGTGAACGAGGATTTTCTTTCACCTCAGCATCACTGGCACGAACCCGCGAAATTTTCTTTAAGCGGCGGGTATCCTGCTGTGCCTGTGGCATACCCCAACCATGATCTTCAGGCAAAGTTGATTCTTTTTGAATAAATTGTTTAATCAAACGGTCTTCTAAAGAATGGAAGCTAATCACCGCCAATCGCCCGCCTGGTTTTAATACCTCTATCGCTTGCGGTAAGAAGGATTCAATATCTTCTAATTCTTTGTTGATCGCAATACGGATGGCCTGGAAAGTGCGAGTTGCCGCATGTTTATTTTTTTCCCATTTAGGATGCGCCACCTTCACAATTTCAGCCAGCTTCGCGGTAGTTTCAATATACCCGGCCTGCTTAATCGCGCGGGCAATACGGCGGCTATAACGTTCTTCTCCATACTGGAAAATCACGTTCGCCAAATCCTGCTCATCAATCTGAGTTAACCATTCTGCAGCGGTCGGACCTTGCGAATTATCCATACGCATATCTAAAGGTCCATCCTGCATAAAGCTAAAACCGCGCTCAGCTTGATCCAGCTGGGGTGATGACACGCCTAAATCAGCCATCACGCCATCCACCTGTTCGATGCCGAGCTGAGCCAGTGCCAACTTTAAATCGGCAAAGCTAGCATGAATGATTTTAAAACGTGGATCTTCCTGTTCAAGCTGTGCAGCCACCGCCAAGGCTTGTGGATCTTTATCAAAGGCATAGACACGCGCATTTTCATCAAGTTTAGAGAGTAACAAGCGGGTATGACCACCACGCCCAAAAGTGCCATCCACATAAATTCCTGTATTGCGATCTGCCAACAAGGCATCAACAGTTTCGTGGAGTAATACAGAAATATGGGACATAAGGCGCTTTTAACTGGATGAAAAATGTAACTGCACATTATCACCCTGTTTCAGCCAAGCTCCAAACGACTTTTTGTAGGAAAATATTATTTTCGATTGAGAAAACCGTTTTGAAACGAGGTTTTTTACAGAACTGTAGCTTTATCACCTTTTAAGCAAGTAGATTACAGCACACTCTAACCAAGAGGAGAAAATTGGTATTGATCATTAGCCACTCACCTCTTCAGAGACAAACCAGCAAAATCACAGATGCTTTATTCATGCATCCGGTAAATTCTCTCAAAGCTTCCCTTCGGGGAAAAATGAACATGCTCGGCTTGATCCCAACCCCCAAACATTTCCTCCACCGTAAAAGTTCTAATTGCCGGAAATTGAGCCTGATATTTCTGCCAGATTTTAGGATGACGTGGCCGATAGAAGTGTTTGGCTGCAATTTCCTGTCCAGCCGGCGAATATAAATAGTTGAGATAACCTTTCGCGAGCCAGATCTGGCCATTCTTTGCAACGGTTTTATCGACAATTGCGACCGAGGGCTCCGTCACAATCGATATAGATGGATAAACCAACATAAAGTTTTGATTCTTCTGCCCCTTTACCACCATTAAGGCTTCACTTTCCCAAGTAAGCAATACATCACCAAAGCCATGTTGCGTAAAGGTGATCAAGGATGCACGTGCTGCCGAGTCCATGACCTTAACATTACGGTATAGCTGAGCGACCCAGTTCTGTGCTTTCTGCTGCGTAGTGTGCGGTTGTTTCAAGGCATATCCCCAAGCGGCCAGATAAATCCAGCGCGGCAATCCCCCTACCTTAGGATTAGGGGTAATAATCTGTACCCCGGGTCGAGTCAGATCACTCCAGTCTCTGATGTTTTTAGGATTCCCCTTCCGTACTAGAAAAACAATGGTCGAGGTATACGGAACAGACCGGGAAGGAAATTCTGTTTGCCAACCCGGCTGGATATGGCTGGACTGCACCAGTTTGTCGATATCCGGAGAAAGCGCCAGCGTAACAACGTCTGCCTTCACCCCCTCCTGCACAGCGCGTACCTGTTTTCTCGAACCCTGATTAGACTGCTCAAAATGCACCACTTCTCCTGTACGTTGCTGCCAGTAACGTGCAAAAGAGGGATTGAATTCTGCATAAAACTCACGGGTCACATCATAAGACACATTGATCAAATGTCGATCTGCAGCGAATCCACTCTGTGAAAACACCCCCCATAGCAGGAGAACAACACCCGATTTTACCCAGCTCTGCAATATCATATCGCGCTCTTGTCTTCCCTCTGATTACAGTACGCAATATAACCAAGCGGGGAAACAGAATGCCAATCAAAATCCCCAATACTGTTTAACACAATTCTCAATAAAGAGAGACTCTGCTCTCATCATCAGAAATTTATGGACGTTGCTGGTAAATCTGGTCAAAGATCGCTCCATTGGCAAAATGGGTCTGCTGTGCCTTCGCCCATCCACCAAAAACATCCTGAATAGTAAACAGTTTGATTTTTGGAAATTTCGCAGCGTATTTGGCAGCGACCTGAGCATTACGCGGACGGAAATGGTATTTCGCTGCCAGTTCCTGACCTTTTGGCGAATACAGATAATTCAGATAACCTTTGGCCAAGGCACGATTGCCATTTTTATCGACGGTTTTATCCACGATCGCCACAGATGGCTCGGCCAAAATAGAGATGGAAGGATAAACGATTTGGAACTGGTCTTTATCCAACCCTTGCGTGGCGAGTAATGCTTCATTTTCCCAAGACAACAATACATCCCCAATGCCGCGCTCAGCAAAGGTCGTCAGTGAACCACGCGCACCCGAATCCAAGACTTTAACATTATGATAGAGTTTTTGAACCAAGGCTTTGGCTTTCGCAGGATTACCTCCCGGCTGTTTCAGCGCATAACCCCAAGCTGATAAATAAATCCAGCGTGAGGCACCGCCGGTTTTCGGGTTAGGGGTAATAATCTCGATACCCGGTTTGGTCAGGTCATTCCAGTCCTTAATCTGTTTAGGATTACCTTTACGGACCAAAAACACCACCGTTGAAGTATAAGGCGCTGAATGTTGTGGAAATTCCTGCTGCCAGTTTTTATCGATATAACCCGCTTTGACAATTTCCTCAATATCATTGGATAAAGCCAGTGTCACGACATCGGCTTCGAGACCAGAGACCACAGCACGCGCCTGTTTACCCGAACCGCCGTGTGACTGTTTAAAATTCACCGTCTGACCAGTTCGCTGCTTCCAGAATTGCGCAAAGTTCTGATTATATTCCTGATAGAACTCGCGGGTCGGATCATAAGAGACATTCAGAAAATCAGTGGCAGCCTGACTCAGGCTGCTCACAGCCACACTTGTGAGAACCAAGCTGTAAACAAGTAATTTTTTCATAGGGAAGCATCTCCATCATTTTCTTCTCACTATAATGACTTTAGCTCACCCAGGTTATATGAATAAAATGATATAAAATCATAATGTTATATATCATAAAAACCGATTTTCTTAGATATTTAGAGCAATATCGGCGGAGAGCATAGAATCCAAAAAAATGTGATGCTCTCCACTTTCTCTACATATTTGTTTGTTAAATATGTAGATCTGTAGATTTTGCGTGCTTTCTTGGATATGTTTGAACAAAGATGGAGAGAATGAGAGCTACTCTCAATAATTTAGTTCTGGATTCGCCAGGTAGATTTGGCGAATTATTTTTTCAGAACGCTTCACGCAACAAAATCAAATAATACGATTCAATCAGGAGGAAAGATCAGCCATGAACAGCCTTTTTTTGAAAAGTGCAACATTGAGTATCTGCTTGGGTATGATGATCCCTGTCAGCCATGGCGCTGCAATTCAAACCTCCAATAAAACAGTGAAAAGTAAAGCTTCGGCTCAGCGAATTTCTACAACAGAAAAACCTTCTCTGATTGAAAAAGCACTCAACCAACAAAAACGTAGTGACTCAACAACCTCACCAAGTGCCGATGAAGTGAAGGTGCTTAATGCGATCCGTGAAGCCTCAACACAAAACTTTTTCGCAGCACAACACGAACGTTTTTCCCGTCTGGTACAGTCTTTATTCTTGAGCCACAGCTCTTAACTTCTTTTTTTATTGCCCACTTTTCTTGGCCTGGCCGGTTGATGTTGAATTAAACATTAAGCGGGCAGGCTTTTTCGCTATAATAGTTCGCATTTAGACTCAGCACATAAATTTACCTATGAAAGTCCGTACCCGTATTGCTCCTTCTCCGACTGGTTTCCCCCATGTAGGAACTGCTTATATTGCGCTATTTAACCTGTGCTTCGCTCAACAGCACGGCGGCGAATTTATTCTGCGTATTGAAGATACTGACCAGCTGCGTTCGACCCCTGAATCAGAAAAAATGATTCTCGACTCATTACGCTGGTTGGGTCTAAACTGGTCAGAAGGTCCGGATATCGGTGGACCACATGCACCGTACCGCCAATCTGAGCGTATGGACATTTATAAAAAATACGCCTTGGAACTGGTCGAAAAAGGCCATGCTTTTTATTGTTTTGCGACCGCGGAAGAACTAGATCAGATGCGTGCAGAACAGCAGGCACGTGGTGAAACACCACGTTATGATGGTCGCGGCTTACAGCTGACCCAGGACGAAGTACAACGCCGTCTGGAGGCAGGTGAGCCACATGTGATCCGTATGAAAATTCCAACGGAAGGCGTGTGTCAATTTAATGATTTATTGCGTGGTGAAGTGGAAATTCCTTGGTCACAGGTGGACATGCAAATCCTGCTCAAGACCGATGGTTTACCAACCTACCATTTGGCCAATGTGGTAGACGACCACTTGATGGAAATTACCCATGTGATCCGTGGCGAAGAGTGGATTCCATCCGCACCCAAACACCAGTTGTTGTACAAATATTTTGGCTGGGAAATGCCAGTGCTGTGCCATATGCCATTACTGCGTAACCCGGACAAGTCAAAACTGTCCAAACGTAAAAACCCGACCTCCATTAACTATTACAAAGACATCGGCGTGTTACCCGAAGCCCTACTCAACTACTTGGGTCGTATGGGCTGGTCAATGCCAGACGAGCGTGAACAATTCACGTTGGCTGAGATGATCGAACATTTCGACATCAACCGCGTCTCACTCGGTGGTCCAATTTTCGATGTTGAGAAACTCAACTGGCTGAATGGTCAATGGATTAAAGGCATGACCCCGGGCCAATTGTTGGATACCATTTTGGCCTGGAAAGGCAACCGTACCACACTGGAAGAGATCGCCGCTGCCATTCAGCCACGGATCAACTTGCTTTCTGAAGCAGTGAACTGGGCAGGTTTCTTCTTTAACCACATGCCACAGATCAGCAAGGAACAGTTTGAAAACAAAAAAATGAGCGAAGAGCAAGTACGCCAAAGCCTGCAATTTGCCATTTGGCGTTTAGAAAGCCTGTTCAGCTGGAATCAGGATACGGTGAGCCAAGTGCTAATGGATCTGGCCAACCAGATGGAAGTCAAGCTGCGTGACTTTATGCCAACCTTCTTTATTGCGATAGCAGGTTCGACTTCGTCCACACCCGTGATGCAATCCATGGTGACGTTAGGCCCAGATTTGACCTTTGCACGTTTGCGTCATGCGCTTGAAATTGTTGGTGGACCAAGCAAAAAAGAATTGAAAGTGTGGGAAAAACTCAATGAAAGCCTAAAATTGCCGAAAAATGATGCAACTGACGCAGTTTAATTGATTTTCTTATTGACGGGTGAGCGCAATCCCCCTAATATTGCGCTCACACGAACACTGGGGTCATAGCTCAGTTGGTAGAGCGCTACAATGGCATTGTAGAGGTCAGCGGTTCGATCCCGCTTGACTCCACCAAGACTTGCTCTATCGTGTACTTGCCTCATAAGTCCCTATCGTCTAGAGGCCTAGGACATCGCCCTTTCACGGCGGTAACCGGGGTTCGAATCCCCGTAGGGACGCCAGATTCTAAAAAGCCACTGAGCACTTCAGTGGCTTTTTTATTGCCTGAATATTTTTGATTTCAGTCTGCTTCGTATAGCATAATGCAAAAAAGAATTGTGGAGTTTTCATGCAATACCGTTGTCCGAAATGCCAAAGCCCGAAAATCATGCCGGTCAGTCAGGGGACCAACACCCCTCGTCCAGTCGTACCAAAAAGTCTGGTCATCTTGGTGCCTGCCATTTTCATTCTGCTGCTGTTTGTGGTGATCAGTATCGCCATGTGGGTTTTCGGTGACGGCGCTGGCCAAACCCTACAGATTTTAACTGTCGTGGCGTTTGTGGTTTGTGTGATCGCAGGTTTCTTCTTTTGGCGTGATTTACCAGACTTTAAAATTTCCATGCAATCCTTCATGCAATCGCAAAAACACTGGAAATGCCGTGACTGTGATCACGAGTGGCAACTCTAAGATCAGATTCAACTTCACATCGGCCTTCTCTTTAGTATGGCCGATGTGAACATTTTTCATTTTCCCAGACCCTGTTATTCGCCCCATTCTTGCAAAGAATTACTTTCGCCCTTAAGTATAGTCCTATACATTTAAAGTCCAATCTTCACGTCTAGTCAGCATGAATCGGGTTAAAATCATTTGTTAATCCTACGAAAATCATAGCATTCAACCTGATCACTACACCGTTCACGCAACGCAGCATAAAAATTACAAAATCCTCTATGCATGATTGGCGTATTTTTTGCTAAATCTTTCAGGTGCTATGCACCAAAGTCGAATGCTTGAGTCCAATATTTTTATTTGCATTTTCGACTTTTTAATTTAGATTAATTTTTGAACTTAACTTTTGTTAATGGATTTAACAAGGAGTTTTCCATGATGCCAGCAAAAATCAAAACAATTTGGGATAAGTTTGTCCACGGCTCATTGCGCTATACCAGTGAACAGACCCATTTGCTTAACCTGTCGGTCGCGAATGCAGAATACGCACAAGGTTTGGCATTTGAACAGCAGCAACACACGCATAATGCTCTCTGGTTTTATCTGCGTGCTGCTTCGCATGGTGACTGCAACGCACAGTTCAAACTTGGCATCAGTTATTTAAAAGGTGAACTTAACGTACAGCAAGATCTGCGAGAAGCCAAAAAATGGTTAATGCTTGCTGCCGAACAGGGGCATCAGGAAGCTCGTTTATTGTTGTCTAACTTTGTCTCCTCTTTGCAGTACTCTTAATTCTTGTGATTTAAAGTTTATCTATAAAAAACCAGCCATTCTGGCTGGTTTTTTATGAATGCTGATTTAAATGGATCAGTTGCACACTTTAAGTGCATTGATAAAAAGTAAATTTTTATCACTTATTGTTTTTCAGATCAGCCGATCAATTAAAAAAGATTGATGGAGTAGCTCCTCTATTCAAATCCATTTGAATATTTTTTATTTGGAATAGCCTTTAAATATGATATTTAGATGTTTACACATGCTAAATTACAATAAATCGCTTTGCACCACCTCTATTTCCGGATAAAAATAAGAATAAAAGTCATTCCACATGATCACAGGAGGTGACATGATGCGTTTACAGCAACTAATCCGATGGTTAATTGTGCAGCTGAGCCAGCTCAACATTCCCACACCCGCCATTACAAAAAGTGAAGCCTCCACTGAATACCGTTTAGCTCAACGTTCTGAGTTTTTTGCACTCAATACCTATACGACTTACCAGACACAGCTGCGTAATGGTTTGACGCCACTCAAACTGAGTCAACTCGAATTAAAATATCAAAAGCAGATCGCGAATGCGAAATGGTATCTCCTGCGCGCAGCATTACGAGGACACGCTGAAGCACAGTACAAATTAGGGCTTTGTTACTTAAAGGGCGACCTAGGACTTGATCGCAACTATGCCCAAGCTGAAAGATGGTTAAAAAAAGCCACTCAACAAGGCCATCATCCCGCACAACAGGCTTTATGTCAGGCCTATGCAGAACTCGCATTTTCCTAAAACCGATTCCTCGTGTAATAAAAAACCAGCCCGAAGGCTGGTCTTTTATTTAGATGGGATCAACCACCAATTTTGCGATATTTTTGACGCTTGGCAACCAGATCATCACCATCACGTTTACGACGGTATTCTTCAAATTCAGTATAATTACCTGTGAAGAATTCAGGTGTTTCACCTTCAAATGACAAGATGTGTGTTGCAATACGATCCAGGAACCAACGGTCATGCGAGATCACCATAACAGTACCTGGGAATACAAGAATTGCATCTTCAAGTGCACGTAAAGTTTCGATGTCCAAGTCGTTTGATGGTTCATCTAGCAAGATCACGTTCGCACCCATTTGCAGGATTTTCGCAAGTTGTAAACGGTTACGCTCACCACCCGATAATTGACCTACGCGTTTTTGCTGATCTTGACCTTTAAAGTTAAAGCGACCGATATATGCACGTGATGAAATTTCATAGTCACCAATCTTCAAAATATCTAAACCGCCAGACACTTCTTCCCAAACAGTTTTGTTGTCGTCTAATGTGTCACGGATCTGCCCCACATACGCCACTTTTACTGATTCACCAAGCGTTACTGTACCTGTATCTGGTTGCTGTTCACCAGTCATCATACGGAATAACGTTGTTTTACCTGCACCGTTCTCACCCACGATACCCACAATCGCACACGGTGGTACTGTGAAAGTTAAATCTTTATACAGGGTACGATCACCAAACGACTTACTAATACCTTCAACTTCGATAACCTTGTTACCTAAGCGTGGACCAGGTGGAATATAGATTTCTGAAGTTTCGTTACGTTGTTGGAACTCACGTGAGTTAAGCTCTTCAAAGCGTTCCATACGTGCTTTGTTTTTCTTTTGCTGGCCTTTCGCATTTGAACGAACCCATTCAAGTTCTTTTTTCAATGCCTTAGCAAAAGATTCTTCTTGCTTCTGTTCCTGCTCTAGGCGGGCATTTTTCTGCTCTAACCAAGAAGAGTAGTTACCTTGATATGGAATACCCATACCGCGGTCAAGTTCCAGAATCCACTCAGCCACATTATCCAGGAAGTAACGGTCGTGCGTAATCGCAACGATTGTGCCCGGAAAGTCTTTCAAGAAACGCTCTAACCAAGATACAGATGAAGCATCTAAATGGTTCGTTGGTTCGTCAAGCAACAACATGTCTGGCTTGGAAAGCAACAGACGGCAAAGTGCCACACGACGACGTTCACCCCCTGAAAGCTTAGATACATCTGCATCCCAAGCTGGAAGGTTAAGTGCTGCAGCAGCCTGGTCCATTTGGTTGGCAAGGTTATGTGCATCCCAAGCATGGATAATGGCTTCCAGCTTTTCTTGTTCTTTCGCTAAAGCATCAAAGTCTGCATCTTCTGCTGCATATTCAGCAAAAACTTCATCAAGACGTGCTAAAGCATCAAGAGGTTCACGCAAACCATCTTCAACGTTACCACGAACGTCTTTTGTATCATCTAAAGGTGGTTCTTGCTCTAAATAACCAATTTTAATACCCGGCTGTGCACGTGCTTCACCAGAGAAATCTTTATCTACGCCCGCCATAATACGGAGCAGGGTCGATTTACCCGCACCGTTTAAACCGAGCACACCAATTTTGGCACCCGGGAAAAATGACAAAGAGATGTCTTTCAGGATTTCGCGCTTAGGCGGAACCATCTTCGACACACGGTTCATCGTGTAAATATATTGGGCCACGTAGGACTCCTCAATTGAAAAATCAAAACATCGCGTGAGCGAAAAATTAATCACGGCATTATACGCGGAAAGCGAGCAAAACATAAGGCATCTCCAATCCGTTCTCAACAGATTGTCATCACACATCAAATCACAGCGTTGAATGAACAGACCGAATGACATGCCTACAACACATTCGCCTTATAAAGTAAAAAGATAATAAATCCAGAATAATGCGGCTTTATTGCATAGGTTTTGCTGCTAAACTGAGCAAATACTTAACTCACGAAGATGACGTTCTCATGACTTATAAAGATGAAACCCTTGCCATTCATGCCGGCTATTCACCAGAACCAACAACAAAAGCGGTTGCCGTTCCAATTTACCAAACGACCTCTTATGCATTTGATAATACGCAGCATGGTGCAGATCTTTTTGATTTAAAAGTCGCCGGGAACATTTACACCCGCATCATGAATCCAACCACCGCTGTACTAGAGCAGCGTGTGGCCGCGCTTGAAGGCGGTATCGGGGCACTAGCATTGGCCTCGGGTATGGCCGCAATTACTTACGCCATCCAAACCATTACCGAAGCTGGCGACAATATTGCCTCAGTTTCGACCTTATACGGCGGTACTTACAATCTGTTTGCCCATACGCTGCCAAAACAAGGCATTGAAGTACGCTTTTTTGACTATCAAAATCCAGAAGCATTACGTGGTTTAATTGATGAAAAAACCAAACTGGTCTTTGTCGAATCGATTGGTAACCCACTTGGCAATATTATTGATCTAGAAGCAATTGCTAAAATTGCCCATGAATATGGTGTTCCAGTGATTGTCGATAATACCGTGGCCACACCTGCCCTGCTAAAACCTTTTGAATTTGGTGCCGACATCGTGATTCACTCACTCACCAAATATATTGGTGGTCACGGCAACAGCATCGGCGGGATTATTGTCGATAGCGGTAAGTTCCCTTGGGGCGAACATGCTGAACGTTTTCCGGTTTTAAATACGCCCGATCCAAGTTATCACGGTGTCAATTATGTCGAAGCTTTAGGAGCAGCAGCTTATATTGCACGTGCCCGTGTGGTGCCGCTACGCAATACAGGTGCTGCTATCAGTCCACTGAATGTGTTCCTGATTTTACAGGGTTTGGAAACCCTGAATCTGCGTATGGAACGTCATACTGAAAATGCCCAGAAAGTTGCCGAATACCTGCAACAGCATCCTAAAGTGCAATGGGTAAATTACGCAGGTCTTAAAGACCATCCACAACATGCTTTGGCACAGAAATACGTCAAAGGCAAACCATCAGCCATTCTTTCCTTTGGCGTCAAAGATGGTCGTGATGGTGGAGCACGCTTCATTGATGCGTTACAGCTGTTTACCCGTCTGGTGAATATTGGTGATGCGAAAAGTCTGGCTTGCCATCCCGCCACCACCACACATCGCCAACTGAATGCCGAAGAGCTGAAAGCCGCAGGCGTCAGTGAAGATATGGTTCGCTTGTCGATCGGCATCGAACACATTGATGACCTGATCGCCGATCTGGAACAGGCACTTGCTGCTGTTTAAGCGAAAAAATTTAATAAAAGCCCCAATTTTGGGGCTTTTATTTTTATGTAAACGCGAGTTTAATAAAACTCAACAGCCATGCTAAAAAAACTGAAGAATTGCAAAGAGTTATAATGCAAAAATTTAGAAATAGATTTGTAAATTCAACAACTTATTTTTATAGCTTTTTTTGGCATATTCGCTATCATATGGCCGAGTTAATCACTCAACCTCATTTATCATTTGAAAACCTGTTGCATCAAAACCAATAATGACAATCCAGGATTTGTTAGATTCAGAGACTAGGGAATAAAGCGTGAACTCTAAACTTGAAAACCAATTCAAAAAACGTGTAAACGGCAAAGTGGTCTTAATTACCGGCGCTTCTAGCGGTATTGGTCTGACAGTTGCACACAAACTTGCAGATGCGGGTGCCCATGTTCTTCTGGTTGCACGAACGGTCGAAACCTTAGAAGAAGTACAAAAAGAAATTGAAGCCAAAGGCGGTAAGGCCTCAATCTTTCCATGTGATCTTAATGAGATGGAGGCGATTGATGACACCTCCAAGCAAATCTTAGCCTCTGTCGACCATATTGATATTCTGATCAATAATGCCGGTCGTTCGATTCGTCGTGCGGTGCATGAATCCTTTGACCGCTTCCATGATTTTGAACGCACCATGCAGCTCAATTATTTTGGTGCTGTACGTCTGGTCATGAACATCTTGCCGCAAATGATGGCACGTCGTGACGGCCATATTATCAATATCAGCTCGATTGGTGTTTTAGCCAATGCGACCCGCTTCTCGGCTTATGTGGCTTCTAAAGCCGCACTTGATGCCTTTAGCCGCTGTCTGGCTGCTGAGGTGCACTCGCATAAGATTGCGATTACTTCGATCTATATGCCTTTGGTGCGCACCCCAATGATTGCACCGACTAAAATTTATAAATACGTTCCGACTCTTTCGACCGAGCAAGCAGCTGATCTGGTCGCCTACGCCATTGTGAAACGTCCAAAGAAAATTGCCACCCATCTGGGCTACTTGGCATCATTGACCTATTCGATTGCACCTGATGTCAACAATAAACTGATGTCGATTGGCTTTAACCTATTCCCAAGTTCAAGTGCATCCGTAGGTAAGCAGGAAAAGCTTAATTGGGTACAAAAAGCGTATGCACGCCTGTTCCCGGGTGAGCACTGGTAATCAATGATTGACTAAAATAAACCGCCGCAAGGCGGTTTTTTACTATCTCAACTTCAGGTATAAATCTACCTCCAACCCTTTCGTATATGTATATAACGACTACCAGATTAAAAGAAAAATTAAAGGCCTTTCCGCAATGACCAACCTGATTCTACTTTTGATGTTTTTGGGCTTAGTCCTGAGTTTTTTTGGCTTTCTATTCAGTACTTTTTATTTTCACGACAAATTACCCGATCATAAAATCCTGCTGGTCGCACTGTTCTTCACCTTACCCGGGATCCTCATTTTCACGACAGCCAATCATTACAGAAAAACCATTCCCCTGATTATTTCTGAAGGCTGTGGCACAGTCCAACAGTACAAACAGTATTCCATCAAAGGAACGCGTTACGAGCGTCTGGAAATTGTGATGGATCACTCAGGTTACCAGTATTCCTTTGCTTTTGACCCCAAGCTAACTCGGTTCCAGGAAAAACAGCATGTCTGTTTTAAATTTTATGATCGTTTTAAAAACAAGGGCATGGCGAATTCCAAACTCATAGAAATACGATCCTCTACTAAAGACCCTCAACAGCCCAGATAGTCACACTGTATGGCGTAAACACTTTCTCTTTCCATTAAAAAAACCTCCCGCAGGAGGTTTTTTATTTAAGAATTAAAACTTACTTGGAACCTTTAATCCCAGCTTGTAACAATAACGCACCTAAACCACCAATTTTGTTTTCTTGTGGTTTTGCTGCCGGTTTTTGGCGTTGTGGACGTTCAATTTGGCCGTCTTTACGCGCTGCCTGTTGTGGACGTTTATTTTGTGGCTTACGTTCACCACGTTGCTCGTTGTCGCGACGTGGCTGACGCGGCGCTTTTGCCGGTGTCTCAGAACCTTCAGGACGCATACTCAAATTGACACGGTTACGTTCAGCATCAACCTGAATCACACGTACCTGTACGATTTGGCCCGGTTTCACCACTTTGTGCGGATCAGCGACAAATTCATTCGCCAACTCAGAGATATGCACCAAACCATCCTGATGCACACCCACATCAACAAAAGCACCGAAGTTGGTCACATTGGTCACTACGCCTTCTAGCATCATACCTTCATTCAGATGTGCCACTTCGGTAATATCTTCACGGAATTTAGCCGTACGGAACTCAGGACGTGGATCACGGCCCGGTTTTTCCAGTTCAGAAAGCACATCCTGAATAGTTGGTAGACCAAATTGCTCATCGACAAAGTCTTCAGCCTTCACCTGACGGATAATTTCAGTGTTGCCAATGATGTCTTTCACCGTTGTACCTTTCGCGGCCACAATCTTTTCAACCAGTCCATAACTTTCAGGATGCACAGCAGAGGCATCTAAAGGTTCAGCACCATTTTGAATACGCAAGAAACCGGCTGCCTGTTCAAAGGTACGCTCACCCAAACGTGGCACTTTTTTCAATTCCTGACGCTGCTCAAAACGGCCATGTTCTTTACGGTAATCCACGATTTGCTGTGCGATCGCTTTATTCAAACCGGCGATATAACCCAAAATCGCTGAAGAAGCCGTGTTGACATCAACACCCACGGCGTTCACACAGTCTTCAACGACTGCATCTAGCGTTTTCACCAAACCTGCCTGATTCACATCGTGCTGATACTGCCCCACGCCGATAGATTTCGGATCAATTTTAACCAATTCAGCCAATGGATCTTGCAAACGGCGTGCAATCGATACCGCACCACGAATCGAAACATCCAGTTCCGGTAATTCTTGTGAAGCCAATTCACTTGCAGAATAAACTGAAGCACCAGCTTCACTCACCGTAATACGCGTCAATTTCAGGTCAGCATTCTGTGCCATCATCTCAGCCACAACAGCTTCAGTTTCACGGCTTGCCGTGCCATTGCCAATCGCTATCAATTCGACATTAAACTCGCGACACAAACGTGCCAACTCGGTAATCGAACCCTCTTTGTCTTCTTTCGGTGCAAATGGGTAAATGGTGCTATGTGCCATCACATCACCGGATGCATTGACCACTGCAAGCTTCACGCCGGTACGGATGCCCGGGTCAACCCCTAAGGTACAACGTGCACCTGCTGGCGCAGACAAGAGTAAATGACGTAGATTTTCAGCAAACACCTGCATCGCTTCCGCTTCCGCTGCGAGGCGTTTTTCAGTCAGTAAAGAGTGTTCAATCTGAGGACGCACTTTACCGAGCCAGAACAATTTTGCAGTTTGCTTGAGGAAATCCTGACGGGCTTGTGGCTGAACCGACTCTAACTGATATTCAGCTTCAATACGTGCCAGTGCTGGCTCATTTTCGCCATCCACTTTCAAACCAAGTACATTCTCCTGACGACCACGCAACATCGCCAATAAACGATGTGATGCCACCTTGTTCAGGCTCTCAGAAAAGTCAAAATAATCACGGAATTTTTTACCGACTTCTTTTTTCTCTTCAGAAGCAACCGTACTTTTTAACACGGCAGTCTTGGCAAAACTGGCTTTCAATTCGGTAGTTAGCGCAATATTTTGTGCCCAGTCATCAATCAGAATATGCTGAATGGCATCAAGCTGGCTGTCGAGATCAGGATAGTCTTCATGGCTAAATTCAGCCAAAGCTGCGCTTGGCTCAACATTTTCCTGAAAAATCCGTTCAGCAATTGGTCCTAATCCAGCTTCTTTGGCTTTAAAGGATTTGCTGGTACGTTTTGGACGATACGGCGCGTAAATTTCTTCTAGTGCATTTTTGGTTTCTGCAGCAAGCACTCGTGCTAATAAATCATCGCTTAATTTATTTTGTTCTTTCAGTGATTCGATTACTTTCTCACGACGTTCAATCAAATCACGTAAATACGATAAACGCGTATCTAATTGGCGTAATTGCGTATCGTCTAAACCCTGGGTCACTTCTTTACGGTAACGGGCAATAAAAGGAACACTGGCACCTTCATCGATTAAACGAATGGCAGCTTCTACTTGATTTGGACGTACGGCAAGCTCACTTGCCAACTGCTGAACTAAGTCAGTCATCGTGTTAGATTCCACAAGGATAAATACTAAAAGCTGTGATTATAAAGACCGAGACCATAAAATCCACAATTGTTTTTGCTTAATTTAGTGCACTGAAATCCCGGCTGAAGACAGACTTTCACGCTTTTTGTCTAAATTGAACACAAAAGCCAACTGAATCACCAAAAATCTATTCCATCCTAAGACTTTAACCTGTATATATTTAGTATCTAGCGCTTGATTTTACATGCAATATTTGTTGCTTTAGAACATGGTAAAAGTATTCAGATCAATCGTATACTGATCTTATAGATACTGAATTGAATACGATCACAATAAAGAATAAAAGGAGCACATCATGAGTTTAGTTGTACCTGCAGAACACACCGATGCCGTACATACCGAAACTGATCGCGTCGAACGCATTCTCGTTGTCGATGATGATGTGCGTTTGCGTACCCTGCTACAACGCTTTTTAGAAGACAAAGGCTTTGTGGTGAAAACCGCACACGATGCGACGCAAATGGACCGTTTACTACAACGTGAACTGTTCTCCCTGATTGTGCTTGACTTCATGTTACCCGTTGAAGATGGCTTGAGTATTTGTCGCCGTCTACGCCAGTCCAATATTGATACTCCAATTATCATGCTCACTGCACGTGGTAGTGATTCAGATCGTATTGCCGGGTTAGAAGCAGGTGCCGATGATTACCTGCCAAAACCATTCAACCCGAATGAATTGTTAGCCCGTATTCGTGCTGTGTTACGCCGTCAGATCCGTGAAGTACCCGGTGCACCGAGCCAGCAAATGGAAGTGGTGAATTTTGGCCCATGGGCACTGGATTTATCGACTCGCACCTTAACCCGCGAAGGTCAGGTCGTAACACTTACCACGGGCGAATTTGCCGTATTAAAAGCACTGGTTCAGCACCCACGTGAACCTCTCACCCGCGATAAACTGATGAATTTGGCTCGGGGTCGTGAATGGGGCGCGATGGAACGTTCAATTGACGTACAAGTATCCCGTCTGCGCCGTTTGATTGAAGAGAATCCGGCACGTGCCCGCTATATTCAAACGGTATGGGGTGTAGGCTATGTGTTTGTTCCAGATGGTGCTGAATAACGCCAGATTTGCTTTCTAATCACAATACCCAGCACAGGAACCACCTGGCGTGAAACTTGACCCGATTGATCCACAAGAACTGCTTGAAATTAACAGTTATATCCAGCGTAAACGCACACCTTGGGAGCGTTTCATGGATAAGATCAAACCGCGGTCAGCTGCCATGCGAACCACGGTGCTGGTCGGTTTTACCGTCGCATTCAGCCTAATCATGTCACTGTGGTTTTTCTGGCGAACCTTATATTTACCTGAAATCCAACAACATGCCCGCTATTTGGCCATGGAACTGGAAATGGTGAATAACCCCGAATTACGCATTTATCACGGTCAGGCTGAACTGGATATTGATGTTTGGTTGAAAAACCGGATGGGCATTGAATATGTCACCAATCCCAAAGAATATCCGAATGTTCGCGACAAGGTGATTGCGGAATTCTTTACCAATCACATTGAAAAAGCCTTAGCCAAAGAGTTAAAAGTCAAAGAAGTCAGCGACGTTACCGTCTACTTCCAGTTTAAGCCCAGTCCCCGCATCTGGATTCAAACTCCAGAAATGCAAGGTAACTGGGTACGTGAACCCCTCAATACCTATGCCAACTATAGTCCAGAACTGGTATTCGGTTGGTTACTCGGCGTGCCGCTCATTTCCTCGATTATTATTCTCACTTTAGTCCGCCAGCTGAACCGACCTTTACGCCGTTTACAGAATGCAGCCAACAGTTACAGTAAAACCGGTAAAGCCCCTTATCTGGAAATTAATCACGGCCCACTGGAAATCCGTCAGGTCAACCAGGCTTTTAATCACATGATTTATACCCTGGAACAGATCGAACGCGACCGACGCATCATGCTGGCCGGGATTTCTCATGATTTACGCACCCCACTCACCCGCATTCGCTTGACCGCAGAGATGCTGCCTGATGATTTCTTCCGTGAAGGACTGATTTACGATGTCGATGATATGGATGCAATTCTCAATCAGTTCATTTCCTATATGCGGGATGGCTCGGATGAAGAACTCAGTGAAACCAATATCAATACCTTGCTGCAAGAGCTGGTGGTACAGTTCAAACCACTGGACATTCGCTTTCATCCTGAAGATCTACCGATTATCCCGGCCCGCAGTTTGTCACTGAAACGCCTGATCGGTAATTTAATCAATAACTCCAAGCGTTATGGTGCAGAGCCAATTGAACTCAGTGCCAAAGTTGCCGATGAGCATATTTTAATTAGTGTGGCCGATCATGGACCCGGTATTCCAGAGGATCAAATTCAGGATTTGATGCAACCGTTTGTCCGTGGCAATGCTGCGCGGACGGTGCAAGGCAGTGGCTTGGGCTTGGCGATTGTGAAACGTATTGTCGACATTCATCAAGGTGAACTGCTGATTCATAATCGCGAACAAGGTGGATTAGAGGCAATTATTGCCCTGCCTTTAACACAAGCCAAATCGGATGAAAACCCTCCAGCGACACCACTGGAAAAAATCAAACAAACTTTGAGCGAACATTTTTAATAAATTGGCGATACTTTAATCAAATAATTCCATTTATTGAATGTTTAACAAATAATTTAATACTTAAAATCAATAAGTTGACACCTATTAATTTTTTTTATACCCACATTTCATGAAAAAATTAGACCTTAGCCTAACACAGATGCACAATTTAATTTTTGAGCGTTACAATCCCTAAAGATTGACGCAAAATTTGAGAGCAAATCATGTCTTTAGAACGTATTCGTTTAGCGAGCCTACATAACAAGGTAGTTAGTGCAGAACAGGCTGCTGCTTTAATCCAAGACGGTATGACTGTCGGGATGAGTGGTTTTACCCGCGCGGGTGAAGCCAAAGCCGTTCCATTGGCTCTTATTGAGCGCGCTAAAACCAACCCACTTAAAATCTCTTTGATTACCGGCGCAAGCTTGGGTAACGATCTAGACAAAAAAATGACAGAAGTTGGCCTACTGTCACGCCGTATGCCATTCCAAGTGGACAATACCTTACGTAAAGCCATCAACCAAGGCGAAGTAATGTTTATTGATCAGCACTTGTCTGAAACTGTTGAACAAATGCGTGCTGGCCAGCTTAAACGTCCAGAAATTGCAGTGATTGAAGCCGTTGCCATTACTGAAACAGGCAGCATCATTCCAACGACTTCTGTGGGTAACTCTGCAAGCTTTGCTGAATATGCAGATCAAGTGATTATTGAAATCAACACTGCGATCAGCCCAGAATTTGAAGGCGTGCATGACATCTATCTACCAAAAGCACGTCCAAACCGCGATCCAATTCCATTGACCTATACTGAACAGCGTATCGGTACACTCGGGATTGAAATAGATCCAGCAAAAATTGCTGCAATCGTTTTCAATGATACGCTGCTCGACTCTCCATCGAACGTGACGGATCCAGATGAAGAAACTCAAGCAATTGCAGATCACCTGATCGCCTTCTTTGAAAAAGAAGTAGAGGCAGGCCGTTTACCGAAGAACCTTGCACCTTTACAAGCAGGTATCGGTTCAATTGCGAATGCAGTATTGACAGGTTTCAAACACTCAAGCTTTGAAAACCTCGTAATGTATTCTGAAGTACTACAAGACTGTACTTTTGAATTGATTGATGCAGGCAAAATGACCTTTGCATCAGGCTGTTCAATGACGTTGTCTGAAAAGTGCGGTAACCGCGTATTTGGCAACTTGGCAAAATACAAAGACAAATTTGTCCTTCGTCCGCAAGAAATTTCAAACATTCCAGAAATCGTGCGTCGTTTAGGCATCATCGGTATCAATACTGCGCTTGAATTTGACATCTACGGTAACGTGAACTCAACTCACGTTTGCGGTACACACATGATGAACGGTATTGGTGGTTCAGGTGACTTCGCACGTAACGCGAACATTGCCATTTTTGTGACTAAATCAATTGCGAAAGGTGGTGCGATTTCCTCTGTTGTTCCAATGGCATCACACGTGGATCACGCGAACCACGACGTTGATATCTTGGTGACTGAACAAGGTCTTGCAGATCTTCGTGGTCTAGCTCCACGTGAGCGTGCACGCGCTATTATCGACAACTGTGTACACCCATCTTATAAAGACGCGTTAAATGACTACTTCGAACGCGCATGTGAACAAGGTGGTCAAACCCCTCACGTGTTAGAAGAAGCGCTTTCTTGGCACGTAAACTTCAAAAAAACTGGCAAAATGCTTGTCAATGAAGTTGAAACCGCTTAATTGAAAGCAATAAAAAAACGCCCGAAAGGGCGTTTTTTTATTGCAAGTTAAATCCGGTCATCTATGGCTGACCGTATAAACAGAACCAGTCAGACTGGTTAAGCCACAACATAATGCAATAACCAAAGCAGTAAACGCACTCCTACTAAAATGACTGCTGCATAAGCATGCAAAATCAAATAGGCAAAACTAATCCAGCCACCCGCTCCATTTACCTCGCGGCCCTGATATTCGCAGAAGAGCACAAATGCTACAGCAAAGATTTCCATCACGATGGTCGTATTCAGTACCCAGTGCCAAGGAAAATGTAATAGCCACACCCAAGCGATAAACAACAAAGCAACGGGAAGCAAAATTTTACTGAGCTGCAGCAAGACGTATAGCTCCCTGCCCGATTTATTCTGCATCTGTTTTACCCTATCCAATCTTATTACGTGATCTGTATCGAAATGGATGTCATCAATGCAATCTGATGACCCATCAACCCCTTATAATATGTAACTCTATCTACCTGATATTAAAAAACCCAGCAGATGCTGGGTTTTTATTTTTAGCTGAAGAAGCTTAGAATTTCACACCATAGGAAACACCCAAGATGTTTTGATCCATAGTGAGGTTTGCTTCTCCACCACCAAACGCTGCTGGAATTGTGCCATGCACCGTTTTTTCCAAAGCATGCGTATATGCCACGCTGACTTCCTGCTTCTGATCAATATGCCAAGTTGCTCCAACACTTAAGTGCTGCTGCACCACACCCGGAGCCAAAATATTCAGGAAAGCCTGATCCCCTTGTACAGGTTGATCATTGTAGCTATAGCCTGTACGCAGGGTCAGTTTTGGTGAAGCCTGATAGGTTGCAGAAACTTTATAGACATTGATGTCATCCCAACCAAAGCCTGGGCCATTTTGGCCACCAAACTTCAATTCAGGATTTCCAGACATGACTAGAGCAGCATTAAAATCGTTTCCAACAGATTTCACATCGGAATAGTTAATGCGCTGATAATCTGCTGCAACCGACAAAGCTGGAGTCACCTGATAATTTAAACCGACACCATAGTTTTCTGGCACATCAAAATCACCCTGTTCAGCAAACAAACCTGCATACTTTTTAAAGCGGCTCGCATCAATTTTTGAAGCATACGTCGCGCCTAGCGTCAGTTGATCATTCACTTTAGCCGACCAGCCAATACGTGCACCAACACCCGTTGAATCATCATGACTGCCATTACTTAATTTGGTTGAATCATTAGAAACACTACCAAAAACAAATCCATCAAAGCCTTTCGCCTGGAAACGCTGATACAGGATATTGGCAGCCAAAGCTAAAGATTGATTCTCCGCATATTCCCAAGAAATCGCAGGTGAAACAAACAGCTGGTTCAGGTTTATTCCTGCACTTCCCGTATTGCCAAAAGCAGCATAAGGATTGTTTTTATAGTTGGTATTCATCCCGCCATTACCATATACCGCAATACCGGCAGCCAACTGATCATTGATCGGATGACTATAACCAAATTCCGGAATCAGGAAATATTTACGGCTGTTACCGTCATACTGGCCATTTGCACTACCAAACCCGATTCCAGTATTCCCCACTATTTCCGCTTCACGGTCCGGTGCAAACAAGGTCACACCCGCATCAAGACGGGATCCAACCCAGCTCAGTCCCGCAGGGTTACTGGCAATAGTTAAACTATCCTGAAAGTTCGCGATTGAAGTGCCTGCATTCCCCTGAGATTTCACACTATAGGCATGCATGAAATAACCAGTGGTAGCAAATGCAGATGATGAAAAGAGTGGAGCAATCACAGCAGCCGACAGCAATGGTACAAGACGTTTCATGGGAATATAGCTTCAACAAAAACAATATATGCAGCAGTATATTGAATGATGTTATTCCTGTATTCGAATATAAATTAATATATTTATTCTAATTTTGAATATAGAAAAGTTCATTCAGCTTTATAAATGCCCCAACCGCAACAAGATAGGAAAATGCACCTGAATTTTTTTCTGCAAATCATGATCTTGCAATTGATTCAATAATAGGTCGACCGGATTCTGCTGATGGCGGCGTTGAAAATGCTGTACAGCGGACCAGGTGTTTAAATAGGCAATCAGTTGAGCAACACTCCATTCAAAGTGCATATTCAGCTCTGGTGCCGGATATTCCTGAAATGGGAAGGGAATCGTACGATAGCCTTCATTAATATAGTGCCGTTCAGCGTCCCAATAGCCTTTCAAAATTCCCTTGTACAACTCATCAATAAACTGGTTGATGCGCTGCTGATCGGTACGAATCAAGCCATAACCTATCACGGCAAGCAGCCCTGCCGGTTTTAACGTACGTCGTACCTCAGCATAAAATTTTTCAAAGTCGAACCAATGGATCGCCTGAGCCACGCTAATCAGATCAAAATGCTGTGCAGGAAAATCAGTCTGTTCGGCAGACTGCACGGAATACTGTACATTTTCCAGAATCGGTGCCTGCGCCAACTGTTTCGCACTGATATCAGTCGCCATCACCTGCTGAAAATGCGGTGCCAGCAATTGAGTCAATTGTCCAGAACCTGCTCCACAGTCCCAAACACACTGTTGTGCAGGTACATAAGGCAACAGTTGTTTGAGCAATTCAGCTGGATAAATTGGACGTGCCTGCTGGTATAAAGCACTTTGCGCTGAAAACAGATCCTTCATTATTATTCTATTCAATCCATGATTTTTTCTAATATAACTGAAAGCCTAGCAAAGCAAAATATGCTCATCACAGGCATAAAAAAAGCCCCAAACTAATGTTTGGGGCTTTTTGAATATGGTGGCGTGAGGCAGGATCGAACTGCCGACACACGGATTTTCAATCCGTTGCTCTACCGACTGAGCTATCGCGCCGATGGGGTGTATTAAGCCGTATCTGCTCTGATTAGTCAACAGAAATTCTGCATTTTTTCGCTAAGAGAATATTTTTTACCCAAAAAAAATCCCTGATGGGATCAGGGATTGAAACTTTGACAAAGTTTTGAATATGGTGGCGTGAGGCAGGATCGAACTGCCGACACACGGATTTTCAATCCGTTGCTCTACCGACTGAGCTATCGCGCCGATGTGGGCGTATTAAACAGTTTAAATACAATTGAGTCAAGCACAGATGCATCAAAATGTTTCAACCGCCTATTTTTAAATCAAAATATCCATAATTTAAGCAACTCAGCATTTAAAACGCTGCTCAATTATGCCTGAATGACTTTAAGAGATTAAATTTTCTCTAAATGTGCTAGACAACGATGAATCGCCCCACAGCCTGGTTCAAATACTTTGACACCTTTGGCCTCTTCCATACGGCAAACTTCACTGACCAAACGTTCTGCCACGCCACGACCACGATTAGCTGGATGCACGACAATATATTCCAGACGGCGGCTTTCGCCCTGTCCGCTACACCAGATTGCGCCAATGATTTTTGTGTTAAATTCTGCCGTGTAAACTAGGGTATACTGGGCAAGATGTTGTTCAAGCTGTTGCAGGGCATCTTGACCGTCGCCAAATTCAGGGCTGGTATCATACAGTCGCTCAAGCTGGCTGCGAACTTCGGCATTTTCTAGTGAAGTATAAGCATGTACGGTTATAGGCATTGATTAACCCTCCTGAGCAATCTATGATGCTGTCACATTCGTCACAGCGAACTTTACATCAATCATTTTTGACGTTTTTTGAGGAACGTGTCTATGACGCAACGTATCAGTGAAGTGGTAAGAAATACCAACGAAACCAAAATTCGAGTTCGTGTCAACCTCGATGGTACGGGTCAAGGCACTCTAAATACAGGTGTTCCCTTTTTAGATCATATGATTGATCAAATCAAGCGACATGGCTTGTTTGACATTGATATTCATTGCGATGGCGACTTAGAAATCGATGATCACCACACGGTTGAAGATTGTGGCATTACCTTGGGTCAGGCTTTTGCTCAAGCGCTCGGTGACAAAAAAGGCATCCGTCGCTATGGCCATTTCTATGCACCACTGGATGAATCTTTATCACGTGTAGTCGTTGATATTTCAGGTCGTCCGGGCCTGTTTATGGATATTCCATTTACCCGTGCACGCATTGGTACTTTTGATGTTGACCTGTTCTCCGAATTTTTCCAGGGCTTTGTCAATCACGCCTTGATGACTTTGCACATCGACAACCTGAAAGGCAAGAACAGTCACCACCAGATCGAGTCAACCTTTAAAGCTTTTGCTCGTGCACTACGTATGGCTTGTGAACTCGATCCACGCGCTGCGGGTACCATTGCTTCAACCAAAGGTAGCTTGTAATGACCCGGATTGCGCTTCTTGACTATGGCATGGGAAATCTGCACTCTGCCGCAAAAGCATTGGAATATGTCGGTGCAACAGTAGATGTCACCAATGATCCAAAATTGATTGCCCAGGCCGATAAAATTGTCTTCCCGGGTGTCGGAGCGATACGCGACTGTATGCAGGGTATGCATGAAGCTGGGATTGATGAAGTCGTGCGTCAAGCGGCATTCAATAAACCGGTACTGGCGATTTGTGTCGGCATGCAGGCCTTGATGCAACGTTCAGAAGAAAATGATGGCGTGGATGCTTTGGGGATTTTTGCAGGTCAAGTAAAACGCTTCCCGGAAATTCCGCATCTCAAAGTGCCGCATATGGGTTGGAATCAGGTGCATCAGATCGACCCAAGCCATCCGATGTGGAAAAACATTGAACAGGACGCACGTTTCTACTTTGTGCACAGTTATTATGTCGAGCCACAAGACCCGGCGATTGTGGCAGCAACCTGTGATTATGGGCTGAATTTCTGCACCGCAATCCACAAAGAGAACCTGTTTGCGACTCAGTTCCACCCAGAGAAAAGTCATACGGCCGGTTTGCAGTTACTGAAAAACTTTGTGGAATGGGATATCTAATCCGATAAAATCAAGCCTAGTCAATCTAGGCTTTATTTTTGTCTATTTAAAGTGTTCAATTCGTTATCCCTCTATAGCGTAAATTATGATGGATCCACTTTCTCTTACGACTTTCCCCAGCGTAGCAGAACGACGTTTGCTACCTGCTTTCGTCAATTTACCCAGAGATCAGATCCATCTGATTAATACTGCAGCACAATGTCGAGCCATTCAGGAACAACTCGATATCGTACACGTGTTCGGTTTTGATACAGAATCCAAGCCCACATTTAACGCCAATGAAAAATCGACTGGCCCACATTTACTACAACTGGCCACAGATCAACACGCTTACCTGTTTCAAGTTAATCCTGAGACCTTAGCCTTTCTGGCTCCCCTGCTCTCCAACCCCAAACAACTCAAAGTCGGCTTTGCCCTAAAAAGTGATGTCAGCTTATTGCGCAGTAAAGGGATTGAACTTGCTGGAACCGTCGATCTTTCAAAAAGTTTTCATGTTTTTGGCATCAAACAGCAGGTTGGGGCACAAAATGCGGTCGCTATTTTATTGCAGCAATATCTCCCCAAGTCCAAACACACCAAACTCAGCAACTGGTCCAAATTCCCACTCACCGAAGCCCAAATCGACTATGCTTGCGCCGATGCCTATGCCAGCCTGCGGATCTATGAGGAACTGAAACGTCGCAATCTGCTGACAACACCCAGAAAGGGCCGCTAAAACGGGTTCTCAACAGAAAAGCCCAACATCGAGGCTTAGCGATTGAACAATACTTTGTTAAGATTGCCACTAATTCAAGCTTGAAAAGATAAAGCCAGGAGCGAAAGCATGCTGATCATCCCTGCAATTGACCTGAAAGACGGTAAATGTGTACGTTTAAAACAAGGCCGTATGGAAGACGATACCGTATTTTCTGATGATCCGGTTGCCACAGCACAACATTGGGTCAATGAAGGCGCCCGCCGTCTGCATTTGGTCGACTTAAACGGTGCTTTTGCCGGTACGCCGATTCACAAGCCGGTGGTTGAAGCGATTGCCAAAGCTCAACCAGAATTGCCAATCCAAATTGGTGGCGGGATTCGCTCACTAGAGACTATCGAGCATTATCTGGATGCCGGTGTGACTTTCGTGATTATTGGCACCAAGGCTGTGAAAGAACCAGAATTCGTTGAAGAGGCTTGCAAAAAATTTGCTGGTCATATCATTGTGGGTATCGATGCCATGAACGGCATGGTAGCGACTGATGGCTGGGCCAATGTCACGGATGTGAAAGCCACTGAACTGGCAAAACGTTTTGCTGATGCAGGTGTATCAAGCATTGTCTACACGGATATTGCGCGTGATGGCATGATGCAAGGTGTCAACGTTGAGCAGACCGTACAACTGGCACAGTATTCTGGTCTTCCGGTGATTGCTTCAGGTGGTGTCACTAATCTGGATGATGTTCGCAATCTGAAAGGCAAACCGGGCATTCTGGGCGCCATCACCGGTCGTGCCATCTACGAGGGTACCCTCAACCTGCGTGATGCCCAAATCCTGCTAGATGAAGACAAAATCTAAAATCTTTTAATAAAAAAGAGGCAATTGCCTCTTTTTTATTGTCTCTTTTTCAGTACATCGGACGGTTTTCATTTAACGCTAGCAAGCCACGAATCACCCGGTAGATACTCCAGATCCAGGCCGCCACCATCACCATCCCACAGAGCAATGTTGAAATAACGAGCCCATTGGCAAGTGCAGTTAAATCCGTATCGGTGCGCCATAAAAACAGAAAAGGTACAAAGGCCAGGATATTCCATAATAGATACCACCAGAAGCTGCGGATCTGCCAGCGAAAGTGGCTGGCATAAATCGTGCCCTGTACGTCTGCACGTTTCAAATAATTGATGATAAGTGCGATAATCGCCAGCAGCCCCCCACTCAAGATGGCAAGCGCATACAGTACATACAAGGCCAAGGTCAGATTCTTATAGGCATTTTGTCCATCCATCATGCTCATGTACGATACTCCAATGGCTTAATTTTGAAACATATTGAATGGCGAAAGCCACCAACCCAGTAGCAGCAGATGCAACACAATCGTGGCAAAGTAAATCTGACGGAAAGGCTGTTTCTGGGTTTTATGCCTAAATTTCTGCTGAGCCAACCAGGCTGCCGGCCAGCCTCCCAAACTCGACAACACATGCAAGGTTTGCTCGGGTACACGTTGTTTCCCCTCGCGAGCTGCCTGTTTATCCTGAGCATACATCCAGTAACTGATCCCATTCGTCAATAGAATGCCGAGAAGAACCAGGCCTGCCAGATGACCACTCAGGCTGAGAATCCCCAGCGACAGCAGATAGGCCGTGATCACGATCTGCATTGGTTGCAGCTTTACCACTTTCTCTGGAACTGCCTGGATTTTACCTTGCAGATGACGCGCCTGAGCCGCGTTCAGATAACTGGCTTGCTGGGCACGACAACGACCTTGGCCGTCTAGTATCACCAGATATTCCAGAGCACAACCTACGATCGGACGTGGCCCAGGACGGGCAAAATCCTTGATATGCAGGAACACCTTGGCTTTGCTCGGGTCATTCGGCTGGATAAAGCCATAGCCCTTATCATCAAACCATTCCACCAGACGGCCTTGATCACGCATCAACAGTTCCTACCCAACATATTTCAAACGTTCGACCAGCATATTGCGCATTTCGAGCGGATCTTTTTGCAAGATATCGGCACTGCTACGCCCCTCTGTGGCATTTCGCTCTGCCACCTCTAACCGTGACAGCCAAAAACGACAGGCCGCCATCGCCAGATACACCGGTAAACAGGCAAACTCATCTGGGGTCAGCTCACGCTCCAACTGATAGGCATTCAGATAAGCATCAGCTTTTTCTTCATCCAAGGTGACTTCCGGATAGTCACTACAAAAATCATTCAGCGTGATGGCAATATCCAGCAGCAAGTCATCACGATTGAGCTCAGAAAAATCCAGAATGCCATGTAATGCCGGGCCAACGAACAGGGTGTTATCACGGAACAGGTCCGCATGGATCATACCTTGTGGACGATCGGGGAATTCAGACTGACAGGTTTTGAAACACTCAAAGACCTGATCCAAGAGTGCCTGATCTTCTGCATTCATACGCTGACGCAGACGCGTTGCCGTTTCTATCCACCAGCTTTGACCATGGTTACTTTCACGTTGTAGCGGATAATCCTGCAAGACCACATGCATGCGCGCCTGTGCCACCGCAATCGCTTCGACTTGAGGCAGCGTTGCAGGTGATGGATGTTCACCCTGTAAACGAGGGGCGATTTGTGCCGGTTTCCCTGCGATCCTATGAATCGCCTGTCCAGCAGGTTGTAAAGGCACTGCGACCGGCACGCCATTTTTTCCCAGATGGGTCAGCACAGGAACCAGTTCCCCTGCGGCCTGTTCACTCAGCTCTTCAAAGACGGTCAGGACAAACTGCTGAGCATCCTCACACACTAAAAAGTAGTTGGTATTTTCAATGCCACCCTGAATCGGAATTAATTCAGTCACAACCAGTCCATAAGGTTCGGCAAATGCCTGAACTTGCTGTAAATTCAATGGGGTATAAACCGACATAGAAAACCTGCAAAAAATCTGATGTATTTTTGCTAGAATACCTGTTCAATCTACCGAGGTGTAGCACCTGCGTAGGGAACTTTCATAATCGGCTGTTATATTTGGAAAAATTTATGCTCGCAAAACGTATCATTCCTTGCCTAGACGTTGATAATGGTCGAGTGGTCAAAGGCGTACAGTTTCTTGATATTCGTGATGCGGGTGATCCGGTAGAAGTCGCACGTCGTTATAACGAACAGGGTGCGGATGAAATTACCTTCCTGGACATTACAGCAACGCATCATGGCCGTGATACCACGTACCGTACCGTTGAACGTATGGCTGAGACTGTTTTTGTTCCGCTGACTGTCGGTGGTGGTGTTCGCAAGGTTGAAGACATCCGCAACCTGCTCAATGCCGGAGCAGACAAAGTCAGCATTAACTCGGCAGCCGTGTTTAACCCTGAGTTCGTACAAGAGGCTTCTAGCCACTTTGGCGCACAATGTATCGTGGTGGCGATTGATGCCAAAAAAACCGGCGATCATAAATGGGAAATTTTTACCCACGGTGGCCGTAAACCGACCGGGATTGATGCGATTGAATGGGCCGTAAAAATGGCGGATTATGGTGCGGGTGAACTATTAATCACCAGTATGGATGCGGATGGTACCAAAGCCGGTTATGACCTCGCGCTGATGCGTGCGATCAATGACCGCGTCAACATCCCAACCATTGCCTCTGGTGGCGTCGGTAATCTGCAACACTTGGCCGATGGGATTCTCAAAGGCGGGGCAGATGCAGTCTTAGCTGCCAGTATTTTCCACTTTGGTCAGCACACGATTCCCGAAGCGAAGAAGTATCTGGCTGAACAAGGTATCGAAATGCGTCTGTAATCCATATTCACGAAAAAAGAGCCTACAAGGGCTCTTTTTTTTACGCTAGGAAAAATAGCTTAGCCAAAGGGATTTTCGATTTCGCCTTCTGCTTTACGTTCAATCTGTTGTGGTAAATTTTCTTCTTGCTCTAGTGCAGCAACCACCTGATTGAGAAAGGCCTGCAAAGCTTTGGCATTTTTTAATCCCGCCTGATCCTTGGTAATCTGCAAATTCCCATACAGGCTGACATAATCGGTTTGATTTTCTAAGGTCAGATCCTCAATCGCAGAGGATTCCGTTCCCTGTTCAAATGGTTTAAACATTATTGCCTCTCATTGTTCTGTTGGCGATCGCAGCAAGTTTCACCTAGTTTTAAGTGAAAATACCGCAACTGTCTATTTTAAAAACTGTAACAGGAACTGCAACAGCATGGTGAGAATCTGCTTGATCAAACTCGGTGCGGCTTCTTCGGGACTGGGAGAGCTCCCGTTGTCATCACTCCCGGTCGCTGCAGCAATTTTCTGCTGGCCAAATTGCTGCTGGGTCTGTTTGATCTGCTCTGGGGCAACATCTTCAGCACATTGACTCTCGGCATCCCATTGAGCATATTCTAGTGGCTGGTTGGCCTTTACTGCTGTGGCATTCAGAGGCAACTGATAAGTGTTGCGTTTTTGCTCCTCAGAAAGCTGTGGGAACAGATTCATGCCGAGCTGCTCTTCCAAATAGCAGACACTCACGACCTTTACCTGCAGTGAATTGTTGTTCGGTGCAAAATAGGCACCAATCGCCCCGGTTTTCGGCACATAAACCGCTTTAAAAACGGCACTCGGGACAATCACCCCCTTGCCAATCGTTTTCAGTTTCTGCCCCATAAAGACCGGGCCTGTCACCACATAGACATCCTGCTTCTGCTTGGTGACAATGGCGCGGGTGGCTTCTTCCAGCTCACGCCAAATCTGCTGATTGTTTTTTGGTGCTTGTGGCACCATGTTGGCCAAAGAGAAACTGTCATATTGGGCTTGAGTATCCCCCATATCGGCATTCGGTGCCATATGACCACGGTCATAGCCGGAGGCTCGATAATCGGCCAATAATGCCCGATGCTGCTCCGGAATACGGGTTTCTTCGTGGAAATTATCTTCACGTTTAATCTTGGTGGCCAGACGTTTCGGGGTTAAATGCTCGGCCACCCACAGCGGGGTTTTGGACACGCCGGAATACATGACATTGAAGCCATTAAAACAGAGCGGATAGCTGTTTTTCTGTAGGCTGGGGCGAGCTAAATAGGGCGGCACTTCTCGATAGAATTGGCTTAGGCAGGCCGAACTCCCTAGACTCCCTGTAGTCCACTGGCTGAGTTTTTCCTGACCAAAGGCCATTGCGAAACTACCCATCGCCACCAAACCCAGAACTATTTTCAGGCCGTACTGATTCACGCTATTCGAACCAGGCGCATTCTTTTTCAGCTTGTTGTTTGCCATTTCTATCCCGATCGCACCTATTTTTGTGGAGCTTAGCAAGCAGGCCCAGTCCTGTATATTCACCCTCCTGCTAACCGCACAATCCTTAAACAAGAAAAGCTGAATATCAGCACCGTCCGGGTAACGAAATGTTGGGGTTCTATAGGGCTTTCTCTGGCCCTTTGCTGTGTTTCAGTAGTTTTCATTGCGTGACCTAATAGGCTTATGTCAATTTCTTCCGCGATATAAATCACACTAAAAAACACATCCGGAGGATATATGTATTCTAAAACCTTGATGCTCGGTCTGATCGGCAGTTTGTTCAGCCTCGGCGTATGGGCTGAACCACCCGTTCAGCCGGGCGATACCCTCGAGAGTCTGTCCAAAGTCAAAATCACCACCAGCACACGTGAGCAAGCCAGTCTGCCAAGTAGCTCCTCCGATCAGGCTGAAATGGTACAGACCAGCAATATCGCAGAGGGTGTTCCAACTGAAGCTGCGGAACAGGCTGGGGCAACAAATGGCGCAGAACAAATGCAGCAACCTTTAGCCCAATCGGACAATGCCGAGAAAGCCAAGCGACCTTATGCCCTTGCGGAACTGCCTTCTTCTGCAGAGCAACCGATCAATCTTGAGACAGCACCTGAGCAGCCCGGCCCTGAAACTACAATGCCCGTACCTGAGGCAGAGAATGAAAAAGCAACGAGCGTAAAACCAGCTTTAACACCTTAAAAAAGCAAAACCAGGGTCAAAGCCCTGGTTTTTTTGAGATCAATCCAAAAAAATTTAAATCTCGATCTGGCTCCCTAATTCAACGACACGGTTCGGTGGAATACGATAGAAATCGCTAACCGGACTGGTATTGCGCTGCATGGAGATAAACAGTTTTTCCCGCCATGGTGACATCCCATCCCCCACCGTACTGATGATCCGTTCACGCGATACAAAGAAACTGATATTCATTAAGTTGTATTCTAGTCCCAGATCCTGATACACCGCTTGCAGCGCCTGTGGGATATTCATTTCATCTTTAAAGCCGTAGTAAATTTCTACGCGGTAAAAATGCTGATTCAGGGTTTCAATCTGGAAGCGTGCTTCATCCGGCACATACGGCACATCCTGAATTTTGACCGTAAGCATAATGTTCTTTTGATGCAGCACTTTATTGTGCTTCATGTTGTGCAACATGGCATGCGGCACGACTGTGGGTGTACCGGTCAGGAATACGGCTTCACCTTCAACCCAGTTGGCCTGCTCACCAATACTCTGAACAAACAGTTCAAGTGGCAAAGTATCTTGCTGGAGTTTGCTGAAGGTCAACTCTCGGCCCTGTTTCCAGGTAAACAGCAACAAGAAAGCCACACCGCCAATCAACAATGGAACCCAACCACCAGAGAAGACTTTTAGAGAGGTCGCACCCACCAGAATCAGATCCAGCAGTAAAAACGGAATGATCAATAAAGCCAGTTTTGGCATTTTCCATTTCCAGGTATAACGCATCAATGCCGCGATCAGTAAAGTGTCACACAGCATGGTCAGTGTCACCGCAAGACCATAAGCATTGGCAAGGCGTGAACTGGTCTGGAAAATCAGGATCAGGATAATAATGGACGTCAATAAAACCCAGTTCAGCAAAGGCACATAAATCTGTCCCTGCTCCTGATCCGAGGTATGTTTAATCGATAATCGTGGTAAATAGCCCAGTTGGATGGCTTGGCGTGCTAATGAAAACACACCAGAAATGACCGCCTGTGAGGCAATGACAGCCGCCATCGTAGCCAGAAAAATCATCGGGTACAGTGCCCATTCCGGAACCAGATGATAGAACGGATTCTCAATCGCTGCTGGCTCACGCAGCAATAAAGCCCCTTGTCCGGCATAGTTCAGCAACAAACATGGCAGAACCACAAAGAACCAGGCCAACCGGATTGGCAGGGCTCCAAAATGTCCCATATCAGCATATAATGCCTCACCACCGGTGACCGTCAACACCACTGCCCCCATGATGAAGAAAGCCATCAAGGGATGCGTCAAAATAAAATCAAAAGCCCAATGTGGACTGAACATACCCAACACTACTGGGGTCTGAACAATACTGCTGATGCCTAAAACACCTAAAGACAGAAACCACAGCAAGGTAATTGGACCAAAAAACTTGCCAACAAAGGCTGTACCATATTTCTGCATCACAAATAAGCTGATCACAATGCTAATCGCAATCGGCACAATGTAGGGATCTAGAGCATCTGTGGCGATCGAGAGACCTTCCACGGCAGACAGCACTGAAATGGCCGGCGTAATGATTCCATCACCAAAGAATAGCGAGGCACCAATAAAACCAATGGCGATCAGCAATAGCTTCTTGCGGTCTGTAAACGAATTTTCCCGCAGGTTCAGCGCAAGCAATGCCATGATCCCACCTTCGCCGTTGTTATCGGCGCGCATCACGATCGCGACATACTTGATGGTAATGACTAAGGTCATGGTCCAGAAGATGATGGACAAAATCCCTAAGACGTTACCAATACTGATTCCCAAGCCATGCGCAGCATGGAAAGACTCTTTGAGTGCGTACAGGGGACTGGTTCCGATATCTCCAAACACCACCCCTAATGCTGCCAATGTAATCGCAGGCAATGCGGCTTTCTGTGCAGTACTTTGCATATTCAGTCTTCAATTTTGACGCTATTTTCTTACCATATTAACACTGCCATGAATCTTTTGCTGCAAATCAATTATTTGGTCTTGGCAGAATATGTTTTTTTCGTTATCATCGCTCGCCTTGGTGAGGTGTCCGAGTGGCTGAAGGAGCACGCCTGGAAAGTGTGTATACGTTTACGCGTATCGAGGGTTCGAATCCCTCTCTCACCGCCAAATTCGATGTTTACGGTAGTTTACCGTAGTATAGAAAGCTTGACTCTAAAGGGATTGAGCTTTTTTTATGCCCGATACACTACGGTGCATAACAGTAGTATACCAACAACTTTGTTGGTACATTTGTTGGTATCAAGCAAGAAAATGAGTAGAGTCTCTCTCATTTTCATTTTTCTCAAGAAAAATACCAACAAGTGAGGGCTATGTGATGGCGAAAGAATCAAACAAGCTGGATGCAAGAACTGTTAAAAATTTAACGGCAGACCCAGAACAAGATAAAAAATATTCTGATGGTGGCGGTCTATACCTTCTCATCAAAAAGAACGGCTCAAAATATTGGCGGCTAAATTACCGCCACCCTGTAACTAAAAAACAGAACACTCTCGCTTTGGGCACTTTTGATCAACTCACATTGCAACAGGCACGCATCAAACGTGAAGAAGCAAAACAATTAATCTTGCAAGGCAAAGACCCAGCAGAGGAACGCAACCAGAACCGAAACGAACAAAAAGCAATTCTCGAAAACACCTTTAATAAGTTTTGTCAGGAATGGCTGAAAAAGAGAGAGCTAGAAAATAAGGTAGATAGTGAAAACCTGCGCAAGCTAGAAAAAGACATTCTCCCATACATTGGTAATATGCCAGTCGTGAATATGACAGTTGAACAACTGGAACGTGATGTAACTGACAGAGTTGTAGAACGTGGTGCACTAGAATCAGCACGGCGCATCAAATCAATTATGTCAATGGTATTGGAACTGGCCAGAAAGAAACGCATCATTACCCACAACCCGGCTAAGGACATTACCCTACCCCAACCGATCAAGGGCAATCATAACGCTGTTACTGATGAAAGAGAGCTTGCTGACTTATTGCGTAAAATGTGGCGCTTCACTAAAGACAACCCACGTAACCGATTAACAACAGAATTGGCAATGAAGCTGTCAGTTTATATATTCCAGCGTCCAAACGAGATACGTGGTCTGTTGTGGGAATCAGTAGATTTTGAGAAACGCCAGCTTTCATTTGCTGCCAGCAAGACGCATCAAGACCATATTGTCCCCTTATCTCGTCAAGCTTTTGACATCCTTAAAGAACTGGAAGATCTGCGTACAACTTCAAAATATGTTTTCCCCAGCGTAAAAACAGGTCGGGAATGTATGAGTGAGGATACGATCAGACAAGGGTTAATCCGCATAGGCTATAAAGGCCGACATACAGCACATGGATTCCGGGCAACCGCGCGAACCATCCTGGATGAAGAACTTGAATACAGAACAGATATTATCGAGCATCAATTAGCACATACAGTGAAAGATCCCAATGGCACAGCATACAACCGGACCGCATTTTTACGCCGTAGACGTGAACTGATGCAATTATGGTCGGACTATCTCGACACGTTGCGCCAAGGTGGGGATATATCCATATTCAAACCGGATAATAAGGAATATTAAAAATATCGCTTAATTAATCTACTAGGCAACTCCATACACTACGGACAACTACAGCAACACTAGATTATAATTTATTCATTACACCCAGCATGCTGGGATAAAACGCTGACAGCTATTCAATTGGGCTGCTTATTTTTACTAGTGTGGCGTGGAATGAAAATGGATTTATTTGAAGAATTAAATCAAGAAAACAATAAGTATATAAGTGTATCCGATGCTTTTAAATTATTGGTAGAGCAAACAAACAATAGTATTCCCGACATATCCAGATATTTATTGTTAGAAAATTTTCATTCCACTGCTCAAACTTTTCTTAAGAATTATCTTGATAAAATTATAACCGTAGATCACCAAGAGAATAATGGTTCCTGGCATATTACATATGACATTTTAGAAAATTGTTTAGGTGAAAATAAATTCCTTGGTAATACACCTAACAGGTATTTAGAAGCAGATTTTGAAAATTATTGTTGGCTAAAATCAGACTTTTTTGAATTTGAAGCAATTAAAAAATTAGGTATAACCGATATCAATAACAATACAACAACTCAAGATCTCAATATTGGCAACTCCACGATTACATCAACGGAACCGCATATACAAAATCTTATTGATAAAATTAAAGAGCTTGAAAATATCATTCAAGAAAAAAATGCAAAAATTGAGGAACTTACCCAGTTAATTAATGCCATTGAAAAAAACAATAATATAGATCAACTTCACACCAAAACTAAAAACGCTGTAGCAAAATTGATCCTGGTATTGTCTGACATGGCAAACATAGATATGTCAAAACCTTATGCTGTCTATGATGCAATAAACACAAAAGCCCAATTACTAGCGATTGATAGGTTCCCAAATGATGATACTGTGGCAGCTTGGCTAAAGGCAGCACAAAAATACAAAGAAACAGACTCCTAATTAGGAAATAGATGATCCTAATCAGGATTAGCCAAATACAAAGAACCAGATACTACCTCTAACGCCGTAACAGCACGGTACACAGTTAGAGGTTTTTTTATGTCTATTGAGCAGTGGGATTTAACACCAAAAGGCTTTTACCGCATGTCACAACTTGCAACCACAGCAGCGCGTAAGGAACGCAAGTACATCGCCAAAGATGGCACAACACGCATCATCAAAGCACGTCCAGCTCGTAAAGGAATACTTCCAATGGGTGAAACAACGATTTGGGATAAGGTTCGTTCTGGTGAATTTCCACAGCCCGTAAAACTCACTAAGCGTATCACCGCATGGCGTATTGAGGATGTTCAAGCCTGGATGCAATCAAAGGGAATAGAGGCTTAAACATGAATCAGAGCACTCAATACAACCAAATCCTGGCTCATCTCAAGCAAAGCAAAACCATTACACAGGCAGAAGCCATACAGTTATTCAATTGCTATTGCCTTAGCTCGGTCATTTCTCGTCTACGCAAAGCTGGACATGACATCGTGACTCACTATGAACCCAACCTAGTGAACAAGGGCACTCATGCACGCTATGAGTATAAAATGAGGGATGAACAATGAATGTGAAACCTTATTTGGATTCCACCGTTGATATGTTCACTGATGAGAAACCAGTGTTTGCAAGTAGCACTAACCCTTTAAGCGGCATGCAAATTATCTGTAAAAATATTGCAGACTTTGAGCAGAACATCTTAACCCAGACCACCAAAAGTGATGTCAAATCGATAAATGCAGAAAGCTTTTTAGATGCCCGAAATCCAGAGCATGATTGTGCTGGATGCAAAGCCTACCCACTCACCAATCCCAAAGACCTAACCCAGATTACTGGCTATCACATCTTTGGAACAGCTAGACAATGGGATGCCAGCAAAGAACCTTACAAATTAATCAATGAAAAGACCGTATCTTTTCCGATTGGTTCGGGAGTGATGGCAAGCCACACAAATAAAAAATGCCTGCCTTATGTCATTGGTACGGACGATATCAAATTATTTGTGCAGATTGCCGAAGCTGGCGAGGCTGTTGTCTATCAACAAAGCATTGATGCTGCATATCTGACGATCAATAATGGCCTACCTGAAACCATCTTTAGAGTGATGGCTGGATATAATCCACCTCAATACAATAAAGACTTATTCATACAGTTGCATGATGATTTTAAGGCATTATCAGACAAAGCACTTAAAGAGTTTTTCAGACAAAAAGTGCAACAACTCCAAAGATCATTTGAGCCTGAGTTGCTTGATCAGTCAGAAGTCCAGACAGCAGGCAAAACACCTCAAACAGAGCAACCGACCCAACCAGTGAAAAAGACTGCATCACTTCAAATATTGAACATGAGCAGCATTAAGGCACAGGCGATCAATTGGCTTTGGGAAGGGTGGCTACCTCTTGGAAAACTTACTATTCTGGCAGGTGCAGGAGGATGCGGAAAAACAACCTTACTACTTAGTTTGATTGCTACAATTACTACAAAGGGACAATTTCCCGATGGCACACAATGTAAACATGCTGGCAGCGTTATTATTTTTTCTACCGAAGATGATCCAGCAGACACCTTAATTCCGCGACTGATGGCAGCAGGCGCAAATCTGAGGAAGGTTTACTTTGTTCAAGGTCATGTTAATGAGAAAGGAGAAAAAAAACCTTTCGACCCCTCAAAAGATATGGATTTATTGCTGGAGTATGCAAAGAAAATCGATGACTTAAAATTATTGATGATCGACCCGATTGTTAGTGCTGTTGGTGGCGATATGCACAGAGCAAATGATGTTAGACGTTCATTACAAACTATTATTGATTTTGCTCAAGATATTGGGTGTGCAGTCATCGGAATTACTCACTTTGCAAAAGGTACAGCAGGAACGATCCCAGTAGATCGAATTATCGGCTCACAGGCATTTACAGCCCTTGCTCGTATGGTGTGGACAGCAGCAAGACGCGAGGATGAAAATGACTGCATTTTAGTTAGGGCAAAATCTAATATTTCCGAGCTGGATGGCGGTATCAGATATGAAATTGAGCAATGCACCGTATCTGACAATATAGAAGCAACTAGAGTCAATTGGCTTGGCCCAATAGAGGGATCAGCTAGGGAGCTACTAAGTGATGTTGAATCTACAGAGAATGATGGTAGTGGCTCAATTATCGATATGGCTATGGAGTTCTTAATTGGCTTGCTAAGTCCAATTGAAAAAATGCCTTCTAAAGAAGTTCATGCACAGGCTAAAGAAGCTGGATTTAGTCCGGCTTCTGTCAGACGAGCTCAGGTAAAATTAAATATAAAACCATTTAGGCCAAGCGGTGAAACTGTTTGGTTTTGGTCATTACCAAAAATTCATAGATTGGATGAACCAACCCATTTTTGAACACTACCACCCAATGAGCAACTTGAACAACATGAGCGACTTGGAGCTAACTTATTGAAGTATATATACATTCAAGTCGTTCAAATAAAAAACACTTTAGCAACATGATGCACAACTTGATTTACAAATTAAATCATACACTTAAAGCCAACTTGCTCAACTTGTTCAATTTGCTCAAAGGTACAGATAATAAATTTAAAAGATTGAGCCAATCCCAACATCCTTGTTGGGGAATAAAACCAGACTATCAGAATGCCCTCAAGGTATTCGCTATTGACGCAATCTTATGAGACTAATAAGTCCATTTCCGGTCGCTGTGAAAATCTCGTTTCAGTTGATTGCAACTTCGTACGATTTCCATGTAATCGACATCCTTGGCACTATCAGCACGATAAAAAACCAGCGGGCTTTTATACAAATCTTCATACGTCAAAAAGGCCATCATCAAAGGATGGTTTAAATCACTATCAGTTCTTTGAGCAACCTCATCATAACTCAACCGCAGTGCCATTCTTCCCACGCCGTTACGGGTGAATATATCGCAATAGTACATAAGCTGCTCAGCATCACTGAATGATAGTTTTTCCCCTTGTGTGGTCAGACATCCGTCTGAGCATTTTGAGCTACAAGAAATTTGTGTGACAAGTGTCAACAGTAGAAGCCCTAGTATTTTAAAGTTCATGTTTACCTTCTTATGGGTATTTAAAATAATCAGCAGTTACGAAATACAGTGCTTATTTATAGAGTTAGACTATTCAGGTCCTATATAAAATCAGATATGACATACCCTTGGTATTTGCTGGATGCTTACATAAATATTCTGAGTAAGTATCATTAAAAACGAGCTGTACCTCAAAGACACGTCATCAAATACGGCTTGAGGTACTTGTTTAGTTTATTTCAAATGTTATTTTTCTTCGGTTTCACTGCACGTTGATGGATCAATTTTCCAGTAATCACCCCAGATATGGTTACATATTTCTAGATATAAATTCTGTCTTTGATCTACATCTTTTTTAGTAAATAACTCTATGTTTTCACTGTCACTAGGCGATTGAATTTTAAAAGCCTGGAATGGCAATTTATAGAGCTGTATTGCCTTAGTAAAATTAGGGTTATTCTTATAAGCTTCTTCACTTAAAGATTGAGCCAGTAAATTTTCCTTTAAGTAATGAGGAACCTTTTTAGAAACAGGCATATCCTTAAAAGACTGATTGGTACCATTTGGCAAAAGAAGTAAATCACCTATACGATTTCTATATTCTTCAAATGCACGTTTATCAGTGAAAGAGCCTTGATGTCGTTCATATTTATTTGCCCAAATATGCTCTATCTCAAATGGTTTTCCTTTAGATGGCTCATAATATTGTATGAAATTAGTCTGCATTCCTGATATTTGTTCTACAAAAACAGTCATTCGAGTCAGCAGAAATTTCACAAAGCGATAATTTTGCCCATGCAATCTAAATCCTACAATTCCTTCTATCTTTTGCGGCATTTTATCCAGCTTTTCAGCAAGAATTTTTTTAACTTCTATTAGATCTTTCTGTCTAATTTCTTTAACCAAGCTATACATTGTGTATCGAATAGAAGTTGCCGAAAATAACTTAAAATTCAAAGACCTTCTAACAGAAAATGTTTCGATATAACGGGCAACCAAGTCTATTTTTTGCTTAACTATTGCATCATCATCTGAAAGATTTAATGGTGCCAGCATTAAAGGAATACTTAAAGTAGGTGCGATTCCCCATCGATGTATATAGAAAACGTGCTCAAGCCCTTCCGTTAAAGTCTTTTGAGCATCAAGGATGCTACGGTAGGCTTTCAAAAAGAATTTAAATTTTGTATTCACAAAAGATTCAAAAGTAGTTGAATCACTGTAATCTAAACCAACTTTTTCTGGGTTATCGCGTACCCAACTATGAAAACGCGTACCAATTTTCTCAAAATCTTCATTTTTTGAGCCTGCTGAACCTTGACGAATTGTGTCAGCATATTGAGCACGAAACCAAGATTGGAAAAACTTTTGGTCTTCATTTTTCTCAAAATTTTTCAGATTTTGAATTTCAGACTTCCAAGTTTCATCCGCTTTTTTACGTTTATTTTTATCGCTAAATTTAGATAGCAAAAAGCCTTTTAACATTTCGGATGGTGTTAAATTTAAGCCACGATCATTCATCGTTTCAAAAATCGTGTAAGCATTTTCATCCGAATACGCCGTAATTTGAACAAGAATTACTTTTTCTTTAAGCCAATCAATAAAATTAGCAAAACATTGAGTTATTTCATCAGGAAAAACTTCTGCAATATCTTCATATCGTGCAGCCATGTTTAAAGATGACTCGTCAGCATCACTATCTGTAAATTTACCTGTTTCAAACAAAGCATTAAAACAAGCCAGACGTTCCTCAACCTGTATATTGAAAGTTTTCTCGCCAAATTTCTCTGAAAAAATCATTGGTGCAATATTAAGATTTTCGCCCAATTCTTTTTGATAATGATTTAAAAAAATTAAAAAAAGTGTCAGTGAGGTTAATCGTTGCTGACCATCAATAATGCTTAGGCTTCCATCTTCGGCTGCTGAAACGACAAATGGTCCTAGATAGTAACTGTTATAGTTCTGAACATTTTTACGTAAGTCACCTTCTGTATACTCATTTAAAAAGGCAGACGTTAAGTCCATTACTAATTGTTGAATATGTGTTTTTTGCCAAGAATACTCTCGTTGAAAATAATCAACCGAATATTTCTTTTCATTCAATACCTGATACAGTGACTGATGTGCTGCTTCAATTTTATTGCTAATATTTGACACGAATCCCCCTAAATTATTTTTAAAAACTATTTCATCAATAAATTAAATAACTTGATGACTTTAAGATATGAAACTTGACTTAAAACGAACACACGATTTTTCAAGGAAGGTGTTAAGGTTTTAACTTCTGACCTCAAAATAGTGGTATTGGGATTGTTATGTTCACTATGTGGATAAATCCAACCACCACTTTCTTTAAGTTTAATAGAATCGATGATTTCTTTAAAATCGGCATCAGCCAATAGACAATCATTCACTACACGTTCATTCAGATAAAATGTTGGAGCAGTAAAGTTCAACATAATACCGACTTCAACACCATTCATTAGCCTATAGCAGACCGTAACATTGCCACCCTCTGGGGTATTCACGACTAAAGGTTTTGCTCCAAGCACTTTTTCAAGATAATTAAGTAATTGCTCTTGATCTATATCAACCTCAAAAGCATCCGTTTTTCCATCTTTATCTTTAAAAGACGTCCACTCCATCACGCCCCCTCCACCGCATTCGCCACCAAAACATCAGCCAAATGTAATTGGGTTTGTCGTGCTTTAGCTTGCAGCACTCGAAGCTGATCAATAATAGAAAAAAGCTGATTTACTTTTTCAACGATACGTTTCTGCTCTTTTAATGGAGGTAAAGGCATAATGATATTTTGAGATTTCGTAACTGAAATATTATCTTGACCTGCTGTACCAATAAGTTCAATTTGCTTTAAGAATGATCCCTCACACAAATAGGTATATACGTACTGGGACAGTTCTGGCTGTAGTAAACCAAAAAATACGATAGCCTGATTACAATTCCATTCAGGATATTCTTCTGGAATAATTGCCACCTTACCCAAAGGAGGTCCAACAATATTCATTACAACATCATTAGGATATAACTTAGAGCGACTTAATTTTGTTTGGTGAATTTCATCATCGATAAATTGCTCTTTATAATGAAAATCAATCTTTTGATCTCTAATATTATAGACTTTTAAAAATGGAATACCTGATTGTACAAACTTGTCTGCACTTGGTGTTGAGCCTGAAGAAATAGGTCGGCATATATCAGCTAGTTTTGTATATTTCCACCCACTTGGTAATTCAAACGGCTTTTCATCATCCGTAATTTCAGGCAAAGGTTTAGACTTTTTAATCTTCCCTTCTTTAACTAACTTCGCTTTTTCTTCAGCAATCTGTTTAAGCAACTCACTTGCAGGCTCATCGCTTGGATCTTGTTTTACCAATTTACCCATCACAGCCAACTGCAAAATCGTTTGTTTTAACTGTTCAATGCTGTAGTCAGTAGTAAATAACAGATCAAAATTAGCTGAAATACGCTGCCAGTTTTGCTGGAATTCATCTGCATCTGCGGAATTGGTTAAAGCATTTAGCAATACATCTACCAGCTGTTCATGTGCTTCAGTACTTAAACTTTGTTGTTGTTCAAGCTGGTCACAAAGCTGCATCAACTCATCGACTTTAGCCACGATACGTTGTTGTTCTTCTATTGGAGGTAAGGTTACTAATATATTAGGCAAATCCTTTAAATTCAGTTTATTTGTATGGCTGCCACCAACTTTTATTTCTTCAAATTGCTGTAAAGCTCGTGGTGAGTGTAAATACAAATGTAAGTATTTGGCATAGTTAATTTTTTTAGAGACTTTTAATAATCCTAAGCTAACGAAGATACTAAACTCGTCATCTGTATCAACCAATGTAGCTCTGCCTAGAGTACCGATGCGACACAATAAAATATCATTTCTTTCAGGCTTACAACGTTTAATTAGATCTGTATGCTCACTTTCACTAATATATTTACAATCAGTGAAAGAAACAGTTTTACCATTAACATCCTTAACCGATATAAAAGGAACACCTGAATCTAAATAGGTTGGTGTGTGATGTGTGCCATCAGTAATTAATAAAGTTATTTCTCCCAAATAAGCTAAAGTCCAAGCTTCTGGCAATGAAAAATCTATACTTTTTGGAGGATAGATAATTTTTGTTTTTTTTAAAATTCCATCCGCTAATAGTTTTTCTTTCTCAATATTGACTTGTGAAATGATGTTATCAGCATAAGTATCAGAGTCTAATTGTGTAGAAAGTTTTCCAGTTACCGCCAAATCTAAAATCAATTCACGAAGTTTTTGCACACCATAAATTGAATTACTTGCCCCAGAACTACGCCCACGTCCTGACTTTTTCTCGGTTTCCGCAGTCAGCCAAATATCCAAATGCTCAGTTATGAGCTGTTTAACGTCTGTCATCTCACTCATCCTGAATTATTGGCTTAATGCTTCGTCTAAAATGGCTTTTAACTGACGGCGAATCACCGCAATTTCATCTTGTAAGTCAGCATAGTGCTTGAGTAACTCTTCAGGGTCTTTGCTTTCTTCTTCAGCCTGATGCGGGTTCTTGATATCCAGGTTGTAGTTACGCGCTTTAATATCCTCTATGGATACTTTCCATGCCTGTTCATTTTCTACACGGCTGGAAAATCCATCCGCCTCATGGCCCCACCATACTTTTAAAGGATCGAATTCTTTAAGCTGAATCGGTTTGGTCTTATTGTAGGCTTTGACCCCTTGCGGTAACTGATGCTCATAGAACCAGATCTGCTCGGTCGGTTTGCCTTTGGTGAAAAACAGGATATTGGTACTGATACTGGTATAAGGTGCAAACACAGACTTGGGTAAACGCACAATGGTATGCAGATTGCAGTCTTCCATTAACTTTTCTTTAATGGCGGTTTTAATGCCTTCACCAAACATAAAGCCATCAGGCAGAACCACCGCTGAACGACCATTGGCTTTGAGCAACTGGATCAGTAACACCATAAACAGGTCGGCAGTTTCACGGGTCTGGAACTTGGCAGGAAAGTTCTTTTCAATGCCCTGTTCTTCTGTACCACCAAATGGTGGGTTAGTCAGAATCACGTCTACCCGTTCCGCAGGCGTCCATGAAATATAAGGACGGGCCAGCGTGTTATCCCTACGGATTTTCACAGGCACATCAATGCCGTGCAAAATCATGTTGGTGGTACACAGCAGGTGCGGTAACGGCTTTTTCTCGATGCCATTGATACTGTTTTGCAGGACTTTCTCATCTTCAGCATTCTGTACATAGTGCTCACGCACATGCTCAATCGCGGACGTCAGGAAGCCACCCGTACCGCAAGCCGGATCAAGGATAGATTCCCCTAGTTGCGGGTCGAGAATTTGCGCCATAAAGCTGGTGACCGCACGCGGCGTATAGAATTCACCTGAGTTTTTAGCAGCCTGTAAATCACGTAACAGTTGCTCGTAAATATCGCCAAAGGCGTGACGCTCTTTGGATTTATTGAAGTCAAACCCCTTTTGAATCTGGTTAATCACTTTACGGATTAAACCACCCGATTTCATGTAGTTATAGGCATCTGAAAAGACCGCCTGCACCACCTGAGCACGAGGATCATCGCTATTGGCAGTTAGATTTTGCAGGCTTGGGAACAGTTGATTATCAATAAAATCTTTAAGTTCATCACCTGTCATGCCTTCATCATTGGCAGCCCAGTTACGCCAGCGAAAAGACTCAGGAATCGGTGATTGAAAGGTTTCCTGATTGAAAAATGCCAGTGTTTCCGCTTCTTTTTCACGGTCATCGATAACTTTCAGAAACAGCATCCAGACTAACTGGCCAAGGCGTTGCACATCACCATCTACGCCCACGTCTTCTCGCATGGTGTCTTGAATTGCTTTGATTGTTCCTGAAATATTCATAACTTGACTATATTTGTACTAAATAAAATTTGTGGAGGATTGTAGCAACTGAGAGTCTAGGAAACATCGGCATAAAGCTGATTTTCGAGCTCTTTCAGTGCATCTGTATAATCTTGAGGCGAACCGAAAGCTTGAATAATTTCGACAATTGACCCCATTTGATTGAAGGGTGGAACATGCAGAATTTTCACATCCTCAATGGGTTCAATGCCCTGATCCGCATACTTGTCTAAAAGCGCATCAAGGACTTGTCGTGCTTGCTCGTTATACTTGGTGAAATAATTGCGTTTACGCACATTGTTCGCCCGTTCTTTTTTAGTCAATGCGGGCTGGTCATAGGCGATATGACAAATCAAATCAAAGGCATCAAAGTCCTTCCCTACTTCATCTTCCAGTGCTTCAAAAATAATGCCCTGCTTTTTAAACTCTTCAATAATCAGTGACTTTTTCTCGGCACCTTTCCATTTACGCAGGAAAGTATCCAGCGACTGATAATCTTTAAGAATATGCTGACGGGTGTAATCTTTCAGTGACTCGGTGACTAACTTGCCATCATTATCATAGAATTGAACACGCTCACCAATCACATTGACCGCGACACCATCAACCACATATTTTTTGGGTGCTTGGTCATCTTGAGTATCGTCTGTATTTGTACCCGATCCTGAATGGGTTGAACCTTGCTCTGATTGCTCTTCTGTATCGACAATCTGTTCTTCATCTGGAGGAATCACCGACTCATCCCCCTTGGGTTCAAAAATCACCACTGGCTCACCATCAAAGGCAGGATCGCTAAACAGTTCAGTGGCCTTTTTGAAGTCCATAATCGTGAACCAAGTCTTGCCGAACTCTTCATTAATCCGCGTACCTCGTCCTATGATTTGCTTGAATTCAGTCATGGACTTGATGTGCTGATCGAGCACAACCAATTTGCAGGTTTGAGCATCAACACCAGTAGTCATCAACTTGGAAGTGGTGGCAATCACAGGAAAACGCTCTTCAGGATTAATAAAATTATCCAGTTCAGCTTTACCTTCTTTATCATCGCCGGTAATACGCATCACGTACTTACGGTTTTCTTTTACTCGCTCCGGATTCAGGTTCACCAATGCCTGACGCATACGTTCTGCATGATCAATATCATCACAAAACACAATAGTTTTTGCGTAGGGATCCGTCTTGGATAAAAACTCGGTAATCTTCTTCGCCACCAATTCAGTACGCTTTGTCAGCACCAGATTGCGGTCCATATCTTTCTGGTTAAAGATGCGGTCTTCAATTTCATTGCCGTGTTTATCTCGCTGTCCCTTCGTTGGTCGCCAGCCTTGTAAATCCTTGTCTATATCGATGCGGATCACTTTATACGGTGCAAGGAAACCATCCTGAATCCCCTGTTTCAGGGTATAGGTATAAACAGGTTCGCCAAAATAGGTGATATTGGAGGTGTCTTTGGTCTCCTTTGGCGTAGCGGTCAAACCTACGTGAGTTGCGGAGCTAAAATATTCCAGAATCTCACGCCATGCAGAATCTTCCTTGGCACTGCCACGATGACATTCATCAATCACGATCAGGTCAAAAAACTCAGGTGAAAATTGTTTGTAGATGTTCTTTTCTTCTTCCGAACCTGTCACGGCCTGATACAGAGACAAATAGATTTCATAGCTCTTATCAATTTTACGGTTGGTGATTTTCGCCATGTGCTGGCCAAAAGGTTTGAAATCATTATTTTTGGTTTGATCGACCAAAATATTGCGGTCAGCCAGGAATAAAATCCGCTTCTTCGCACCTGACTTCCATAAACGCCAGATAATTTGAAAAGCGGTATAGGTTTTTCCTGTACCCGTTGCCATCACCAGTAATACTCGGTCCTGTCCACGCGCAATCGCTTCAATGGTCTTGTTAACGGCATTCACTTGATAATAGCGAGGGGTTTTTCCTGTACCATCATCATAGTAGGGATATTCTACAATCTGTTTGGATTGTTCTGATTCAATCCCATGGTATTGTTCGTAGAGTTTCCAAAGATGTTCCGGAGACGGGAACTCATCGAGGGATAACTCTTGTTCAACGGCACCAAACAACCCCGTGTGATCATGGAACAGGAACGCATCGCCGTTGCTAGAAAATACAAAGGGAACAGCAAGACTATCTGCATAACCCAATGCTTGCTGCATACCAGCACCTACACTGTGGTTGTTATCTTTGGCTTCAATAACAGCTAATGGAATATTCTTTTTATAGTACAAGACATAATCTGCGCGCTTCCGCTCGCCACGGGTATGCAGCTTCCCACGCACCATGATTTGACCATTGGTGAAAGTCACCTCTTCACGGATTTGCTGAGCAGTCCATCCTGCCTTCTCTAATGCAGGGTTAATAAACTTGCTGCAAATATCACGTTCAGAGAGCTTTTTCTTGTCCATCTGAGAGACTACCCATTATTTATTGTGTTATTAATCAAGTAAACAGAATACTCAAAAATGGAATATTAAGAAAGCAGGTAAATCCCAGATAAAAATAAAGTTTTTGAGGTATGTAATTCAATCTAGAAAATATTCATTTCTATGGATACCAGCTTGGATACCGAATTAAACTATGTCTATAGAGCGTAACCAATACTGTAACCGTAACTAAAATGCCGTCGTTAAAAGATGCTTTTTCAGACTAACCTAACGACTAACCAGTATTTTGCTAACCAATTACAGCATCCAAACATACTTATTCTCGGGTAAAGCTTAGCAACCTTAAAAAGTGCGCAAAAAAAAATAGGCTTTTCCGTGCGCACGTTGCTGCGCACCAGTTATTTGCGTACAAACTTTTAAAGTATAAATAAAAATAGCATTTTCCATGTTCACCTAACTGCTCACCTGTAAGTGTTCACCATTCCAATTTAAAAAACGCACCTTCCCATGAAAACCAGGCTTGGAAACCTGAAGAAGTTCGCAGTAACAATATGGTGTTGCGTGCGAACCTATCCGCGAACCATTTTTGAAAAAATTACACTAGCACGTGGTCTGCTCCGAAAAATCTTTTTATAGGGGAAACCATTAATTCTAAATTTCAGGTTTTAACATTATTAAGTCATGGCTATTATCTAATGATCGTTTCAAATGAATTAAACTTGAAACATTAAATTACTACCTATATGCTCTTATATGGTTTACAATTTTTAAATATTTTAATATTTCGTAAACCGACAATCATCAGGAGGTCAGCATGTTTGGTGAACGATTGCTACGTGCCCGATCCTCTAATGGGCTTTCGATGAAAGACTTGGCTAATCAAGTTGGTTTAAGTGCCAACATGATTAAGAAGTATGAACATGGCGATAGCTTGCCCTCTTCTGACATATTGCTAAAGTTGGCAAAAGCTTTAAATTTACGCGTGGAATACTTCTTTCGGCCTGTCAAAATTAGTTTAGGACAAATCGAATACCGTAAAAAAGCGAATGCTTCACAAAAACAACTTCAGTGCATCAAGAATGATGTTCTTGACCAAGTTGAGCGATGGTTTGACCTATCAAACCAGTGGCCTGTATTTCCTGTTCCTAACTTTAGCCTTCCAACCTGTGTACCTAATCTCATACAAAGTTTAGATGAGATAGAGCAACTCGCTGACAACTTGCGTCAAGAATGGCAACTAGGCTTTGATCATATCACTGACCTCATTGACTTATTAGAATCTCGAGGTATTTTAGTGGTGGTCAGTAATGCTGTCGCCGATGGTTCTGTCGATGGCTTACAAATGCATGCAAATCATAAACCTATTCTGGTTGTTTCTGGCCACGTATCCGGTGATCGTCAACGCTTTACCCTAGCACATGAACTGGCACATTTACTTATTCATGGGCACTTAGCCGAAAATATTGATGAAGAAAAAGCATGTCACCGCTTTGCATCAGCATTTTTATTGCCTGCTATTGCGTTACACCAACGTTTAGGTAATCGGCGCCATAATATCGAACTACAAGAATTGTATTTGCTTAAGCATGAATTCGGAATCAGTATGTCAGCTTGTGCTTACCGCGCCAAAGAACTAGGCATTATTAATGAATCTCTGCATAAAAGAATCATGATTAAGTTCAGTAAAAATAAATGGCGCCAACAAGAACCTGGTGAAGCATATCCACAGGAAAAAACCACTTTCTTTCGTCAATTAGTTTTTCGCGCCTTAGCAGAAGAGATAGTTAGTGACAGCAAAGCTGCAGAACTACTCGGAATCTCATTAATTGAGTTGCGTCAAGTGCGCAAACTGGAGCTGTTAAATGCAGCTTTTAATCAGTGATGCCAATATTCTGATTGACTTACATGATGGCGGATTATTGCCATACATGTTCAATCTACCATATGAGTTTGCTACACCAGATATTTTGTTTATGGAAGAGTTAGCCTCCAGCCATCCAAACTTAGTCGGATTAGGACTGCGATTAAAAACCATCCAACCTGAATATATGCATTATGCTTTTACACTGAGCGATAAACACCCAAAAGTTAGCACCAACGATTGTCTAGTTTTGTCATTAGCGAAACAAGAAAAATGCACTTTGCTTACAGGTGATAGACGCTTAGTTAATGTAGCAGAAAAAGAAGCCGTTATCGTTAAAGGTACTATTTGGCTAGTAGAACAAATGGTAAAACATAATATCATTACAGTTGATGAGGCTAAAGTAGCCTATCAACAAATGGAGTCAGCTGGTAGCCGATTACCTTTTTTGGAGGCACATAAAAGGCTAAATGAATTATTAGCAAATTAATGTTTCAAGAGTCTCGTCAAACAAGTAAACCCAAACATAACTTTTTTACTTGTTGGTATTTTTGTTGGTACTTATTAAAATGTAAAAATAAATATTATTATAAATCATAATATTATAACGAAAAACCGGCACACTCTCTCACCGCCAAGATTCAGTTCTGAAACATACTTCAGAATCTAAAAAGGCTTAAATCTACTAAAGGATTTGAGCTTTTTTATTGCCTTTTGAAATCCATTCTTTGAGTAAAAAATAAAATTCCTCGTACTTAGAAATAATTCATCACCTCAATTCCACAGTCGCGGAATTCATCAATATAGATTTAACTCGAATATCAAAAATAAATGAAAATTCCATCAAATTTCACCTCCTCTCTTTTACGTCTAGATACATGTTCAGACTAGAACAATCTGCGTATTTTTTGCATGCTTAAAGTGTCGTTATGGTTTTGGAAATTTCTCATTACATCCACATCAGGAGAAGCGTATGAGCCACAAACACAATATAAAAAAAGACGAACAGCGTAAGGAAGCTGAAGAGCGGCAAAAACTGCACCAAGAACGAGAAGAAAAAGAAGCACAAGAAAAAGCCGATTTACCTGATCCCGAAAAATCACGTCCTTACGTCAAATATCACTAAGCAACTTCCTGAAACGTCAGTCTCTCATCAGAAAGTTTGAATCCAGCATTCAAACTTTCTATTTTGTAGTTGTTTAAATTTCTACCTAGTTTTTATGGGTATTTTTAAAATGAAATAAATGTGTTGCAAGAAAATTCATTTATTTTTTATCTGGTGAAATTTTAATTGCGGTTCTACCCCCTGATCAATTAAACAAAAAACAACCAACCATTAATCCACTCGCTTGTATTTTGAATCGATTTCGGTAAAATTCACGCCACGTTGCCGGCATAGCTCAGTTGGTAGAGCAACTGACTTGTAATCAGTAGGTCCACAGTTCGAATCCGTGTGCCGGCACCATTCCTTTCTCGCGTTGCTTTGACTAAAACACTCTCGCGTTCAGCACTATGACTCAGCTGCCCTCTCTGCAGAAATTTGCACATAATTTAGACAACCTTCACGATAAAGCTTGTCACACAATTTTGCTGTCATCAGAATTTTAAATCCATCCAACCCCGCTGCTTTCAGTGCTGTTTTTGCTAACTGATCAACATAATTTGCAAAACCGGCCAATACCGCTTCGGACAAATCGGTGAATTGGCATCGGCTAAATCCCGACTCGAATAACATCTCTTCCGCTTGCTGCTGCTCCGGTAAAGTGTCCACATCGATATCTGCCGCTTTCAGTAAATAGCGATATTGAAGCTGTTTAAAGGAAGATAAAGTCTGCCAGCGAGGTGAACGCACCAAATAATGGAACGCTAAACGCCCTTGGGGCTTAAGCATACGGTGAGCAACGTTCAGAAATTTACTGAAGGGATGATGATAAGCCGCATCGATGCACAAGATGACATCGAAAGCCTGTTCTAACTCAGGTTCTCTCAGTTGCATAAAAGACGAGGCATAGATTGCATCTAATCCCGGAATGCACTGCTGTTGAATTTGCTCAACGCAGGCCTTTTGTAATTCGACGGCACTAAAATGGCTTAAATGGTAATGCTGAGACCAATGGAGCAGACTGGCACCTTGGCCACAGCCTAAATCCAGCACATGATCTGTGGCTGTTAAAGCAATAGCCTGTGCCAACTGATCAGCCAACTGGCGGCAGGCTTCGGGATATGATCGCTGCTGTGCCGACCAATATCCCAAATTACTCCAAGCGAGTAAGGACTCATCTCCCAACAACGTGCTATTAATCGCATACTTATGCTGAGGAAATAAAGCCTGTATCGTCTTGCGTAGTTGCATGCTGCTTTAATAGCCTAACTCGGGTGCCACCTCAATATGCGGTTTCAAGCCGACAAATGGCAATGGTGCCCCTAAAATTTCAGCAATTTTCATCGCTGAGGTCACGGCGGACTCTAAAATTGGCAAGCCATCACATGACCAGGAGCCACAGTAAAAGACTTTACGACCAAGTTGTAAATGACGTTGCTGCAATTCTTGATTCAAAGCGACAGTTTCGCGATCAACTACGGCACGAGTTAAGGTCACAGAAGAAATAATTTTCTTAGGATCAATCGGAGTGACAGGACGCCATGTTTGGAATACTGGTGTCTTACCCACCAAGCTTGGCTCAACAGCATTAATCCATACGGTAAATTGCTGACGGGTAAATTGACGATCCATCATATAGCTCAATGCAGACCAGTCCTTACGGCGTGGTGGCATCACCGATGGATCAGTATGCACCACCAGATCACCTTGCTCGAAACGGAATTTGCTCAGTAAAGCCAGATCATCAGCAAACTGTGGTGTATTCAGGAATTCTGCCATTTTCGTTGTTGGCGTCGCCACCACGACACGGTCAAACAGGTAATGCTTGCCCTGCATCGTTTCAACCCGTACCTGTTCATCCTGCTGTTCCACATTGACTACAGGCGATGCGCTGTGCAGCTCGATATCTTGAATCAAACGGTCGACCAGAGCCGGTGTTCCACCTTGCAAACGCAGTAATGCTTCACCATCCGTCAACTGGCGCAAAAAAGTCAGTAAAGGCTTGGCAGGCCATTCACCAATGGTTTTGGGATCACAGGTACAGATGGTATAAAGCACCGGCATGATCGCACCGTGCCAAAACACTTCTTCAATATCATGCTGTTGAATGAATTCATTCAGCGTGATGTCTTGGTCTTTGGATTTAAAAAATTTGTGCAGTGCTGTCTTTAACTGCAACATGCCTTTGACCAGACGCCAGCCATATTGCTTGATGCCTTTACGGTTATTGATAATCGGCAAATTACCAATCCGGGTACGGCTGGTGGTCAGCCATGTCTCGGTACGATCTTCAAATAACCAGCTGCACGCCATATAGGTGCGCACCGGAAAGGTTTTCATGCCGAGATGCGTGGCCAGGCTGAGGGTGTTTTTCCATAAATTCGGATTCATCACACGCAACGGTGCATCAATCAACCCACCATCAAATTCGATACTATGGCTATCCATGCCGCGACCCGGCAGCGCCTCAAAAATCGTAATATTATGTCCCGCATCTTTAAGAATTCTTGCGGTAGCTAAGCCAGCCATGCCACTACCAATAATTGCAATATCCAAAATTATTATCCGTGAGTGAACTATTTTCTCGATTATGAACCATACTTTTTAGAAAAACTGTATTAAAAAATGCCAGTTTTTTCTTTTTCCCTATACAGGCCTTTTTTACATTTTATTGTACTTTTCTGATATCTAGCGAGTGCCATAACATGATCAAAGATAAATGAAAAATTATAAAAATTTACATATTTATAAAAAATACTTTTAAAAAATGAACACTTAATTTAACTATTTTTTTATCATACATTTTACAATGTCAGCCGAGTTGGTTAAGATAGCCTGCAAAATAAAAATTGATAACTACATCACACTATCTACAATAAATAATCAGACCAACGCGACAAAACAAGAAACTTAGCAGCGCATAAAATAAAGAAGCCCCTACCCAAGTAGGCGCTTCTTGCTTTTTTTCTCACTTAGCTCAATACCAATACAGGCCAATACGGCGTTATTCAGTTGACGCTATCACACCAAATTTACCACGATGGAAATCTTCAAAAGCCTGGATAATTTCTTCTTTGCTATTCATCACAAATGGACCATAGCCCTGAATAGGCTCATTCAATGGGCGGCCAGTCAGTATCAGGAATTTACAGTCCTGCTGTGCATTAAGCTGTATCGCTGCTTCACCATCCTGAGCGAAAATCACCACGGAATGATCCTGCACTTTTTGTGTATCATTCAGCAGCATTTCGCCTGCCAGTAAAACCAGTAAAACGGTGTGATCCACTGGAACATGGATCAATTGGCTATGTCCGGCTTTTAATTCCACATCCCAGACATTGATTGGGCTAAAGGTAGAAGCGGGTCCGCTCTGCTGCGCGTATGCTCCGGCGATCACTCGCAGTTGACCTGCAGCCTGCTCAAATGTAATCACTGGAATATCCTGCGCTTGAATGGCCTGATAGCGGGGTGGCGTCATTTTATCTTTCGCCGGAAGATTCACCCAAAGCTGAGCCATTTCAAATAAACCGCCACGTTGTGCATATGCTGCAGAATGGAATTCTTCATGCACCAGTCCTGCTCCTGCGGTCATCCATTGTACGTCACCTGCTTGAATTGTACCGCCACCGCCACTTGAATCCTGATGGCTGACTTCTCCCTGATAGGCAATGGTCACGGTTTCAAAACCGCGGTGAGGATGGGAACCTACGCCATGACGCTCTGTCGTCGGTGCAAATGAATACGGTGCGGCATAATCCAATAACAAGAATGGGCTAATCGCCTGTCCTAAACGGTCATAGGAAAACAAGGTACTGACCGGAAAGCCATCCCCGACCCAATGCATTTGCTGGTTACGGTAAAGACCCGCCACTTTCTTCATCTGTTTTGTTCCTTGAGCCAGAATCTAGGTACTTGAGGGTTATGCTAAAGCCTTCTAGGCTCTGGCAATAGTCCATTCACTGACACACATCGTGTCATTAATGAGACATCTTGCCCCTTTGATTTCCCATACACCCCAATCTAGAAATTTGATCATAAAAAAACACCCGGAATCTCGGTTCCGGGTGTCGTTTTTGATTCAGGATATAGTCAAATCTTACCAATCAGGTCAATCGACGGTGCCAAGGTTGCCTCACCCTCTTTCCATTTGGCAGGACATACCTCACCTGGATGCGTATGCACATATTGGGCTGCTTTCACTTTACGTAGCAATTCCTGGGCATCGCGACCAATACCGCCAGCATTGATTTCAATAATCTGAATCTTACCGTCTGGATCAATCACAAAAGTTCCACGATCAGCCAAACCGTCTTGCTCAATCAACACTTCAAAGTTTTTAGCCAGCGTCCAGGTTGGATCGCCCACCATCAAGTATTGGATTTTTTTGATTTCATCCGAACTATCATGCCAGGCTTTATGGGTAAAATGTGTATCGGTTGAAACCGAATAAATTTCTACGCCAAGCTGCTGAAATTCTACATAGTGATCTGCCAAATCACCCAACTCCGTCGGACAAACAAAGGTGAAATCCGCCGGGTAGAAAAATACCACCGACCATTTGCCTTTCATATCGGCTTCCGAAATTTCTACAAATTGGCCATTGTGATACGCAGTTGCCTGAAAGGGTTTTACTTCGGTATTGATTAAGCTCATTCGATATTCCTCAATTAAATGACTTGGATTGCTTCTGTTGTGAAGCCAGAATACGAAAGATTTAAAAACAGGTAAAACCGTAGTTTTTTATAATTTTGATCGTTATTTTAGATTTTAAATTCAATTACACCTTCGTAATCGCCATATTTTAGAATTTTAATGTTTTTACAATACAAATAAAAAACCCTCTCAGCAGAGAGGGTTTTGATCAGCTTCCAATCAGTTAAAATGGAAGATCATCATCTAAATCGGCAGGTGCAGGCGTTGGCGCAGCTTGAGGAGCCTTCGGCGCGAAACCACCTGGGTTGTTATTGCCATAACCGGTGTTTTGGCCATATGACGGGTTCGGCTGGTTCGCGTTATTATTTTGCTGGCCATAGCCGCCTTGCGGGTTATTATTAAAACGAGGCTGATTAAAGCCTGTATCACCACCCATACCCTGCTCGCCTTGTGGGCGGTTTGAGTCCAGCATCTGCATTTGTTCACCACGAATTTCCGTAGTGTAACGCTCCTGACCATTTTGATCTGTCCACTGGCGGGTACGCAATGAACCCTCAATATAGACTTTTGAACCTTTGCGCAAATATTGCTGTGCGATTTCACCTAAACGGTTATGTAATACAATCCGGTGCCATTCTGTTTGTTCTTTTCGCTCACCGGTATTTTTATCCATCCAGGATTCACTGGTCGCAATTGAAAATTGAGTTAAAGATCCACCATTTGGAAAAGTTTTAGTTTCTGGATCACGTCCCAACGTACCGACTAAAATTACCTTATTAACACCACGCATCTGCTTTCATCTTCCTATTCAATTCTATCTTTTACTTTATAAGAGTTATGCTTAAATGGCTACCTCTTTCCCCAATAACTGCGTCAGGCTGTGTCGAGCTGCATCATCAATCAATGCCTTGTCGACCTTCACAAACGCGACGTTTTGATCAGGCATCACCACAACTTCTTCAATACCATGAATGGCCAGTAATTTTGAAGTCCACTCATCTGTTTGTCGGGTTTCCGGCAAACGGAACACCATGGAAGATAAATAGCGCGGTTGCTTCAGGGTAAAACTAATCGCCAGCCAAATCACGGCGAGCACAGCCAAGAAGGCCCAACCTTGTCCTTGGTTTTGCAGGGTGAGCAAATGACCACCGAGCATCCCGCCACAAAATGCGCCAAGAAACTGTCCGCTGGCATTGACCCCCATCGCGGTTGCTTTCGATTGAATTGGGGCTGCTTTGGATAGCCAGGAAGGCAACAGTGCCTCCATGACATTAAAAGCAATAAAGAATAGCCCCAGACCGGTCAACAAGCCATATTTAGATTGATAACCCCACGCCATCACAATGAGGCCCAGAATGATTCCCGTAATCGCAGTCAGGAAAATGCCGCGCATTTTGCGATATTTTTCCGCCAAGATAATACTCGGGAAAGCGAAAAACATGCTGATGACCAACAATGGCAAATACACCCAGCTATGATGTGCCAAAGGTAAACCTGCATACTGGATCAACTGACCCGGTACAAAAATAAACATCGCAGTCAGCAATAAATGTAATGCAAAAACCGACAGATGCAGGCGGTTTAAATCTCCCATACGGACCACTTCGGCCAGCTGTTTGCCATAGCCCTGCGCAAAATTACGATGATGGCGCGTCACTTTCGGCACCAACAACATCATAAAACAGGCGGCAATGCCCATAATGGTCGTCACCCAAAACAGGCCGGAAATTCCCACCAGTGAGGTCAACCAAGGCCCCATACTGAATGCCACCACAAAGGATAAACCAATACTCATCCCCATCACGGCCATGGCTTTGGTACGGTGTTCTTCACGCGTGACATCGGACAGCAAAGCCATGACGACTGCAGAGACTGCCCCCCCACCCGCAATCGCTCGCCCGGCAATCACCCCATAAATCGTCTCGGACATCGCGGCAATGGCTCCACCCAAGGCAAACATCAACAGGCCAAACACAATCAAAATCTTGCGGTTATAACGATCGGCAATCAGGCTAAAAGGAATCTGTAAAATGGCTTGGGTCAAACCATAAACGCCCACGGCCAAACCGATTAGCCCCGGAGTCGCATACTGATAGGACTGCCCTGCAATTGAAAATACCGGGATAATCATGAACAGACCCAACATGCGCAAGGCAAAAATACTGCTTAAAGCAAAAGTTGAGCGACGTTCTAAAGCATTCATCATATGTCAGCTTGTCATAGATTCGGGGAAATAATCTGGCTATTGTAATTCAAGCCAATGCTCACTGCATAAAAAAGGGTGCACTGCAGCACCCTGATTTTATATTTTTTTACAACAATTCAGTTAACCCAAGCGGTCTTGCTGTTTGCGGTATTGAATTGATGCAATTACCGCCCACACGATAAACGCTACGCCAATCAAACCTGTCACGACTTCAGGTACATGCACACCCGTACCACTAGCGAGCATAATAAAGGCCAATGCACCGATTGCGTAGTGAGCGCCATGCTCCAAGTAGATGTAAGCATCCAATGTGCCTTTCTCTACCAAGTAAATGGTCATCGAACGGACAAAAATCGCACCGATTGCCAAGCCAAGCATAATAATGACGACATCACTGGTAATTGCAAATGCACCAATCACACCATCGAAACTGAACGATGCATCCAGGACTTCAAGATAGAGGAAGCCACCGAAACCTGCTTTCACCACACCCTTCGCTGCACCATTCACATCTTGGGTCACGGCATTGCCATTTTCATCAATTTCCGGTTCACCACCGAGTAAATGGCTCAACACCTGCACACCGATATAAATCACGATACCCCAGATCCCCGCCATAGTCACGGCCAAGCGGACCTCTTCGGCCACGTTTGCCGCCATCACCAACAAGGCAATCAGTGCAAGAAATACTGACATCGCCGGTACATTTGCCAAACTGGATAAACGTCGCTCTAGCCAGTGGAACCAGTGCGTGTCTTTACCTTCATCCAGGAAGAAATTCAGGAACACCAACAGCAAGAAAGCGCCACCAAAGGCTGCAATTTCAGCATGATGCGCCATCAAACGTTCCGAATAGGTTTTCGGGTCATTCAGCGCCAGCTTGGCCACTTCGATCATGCCCATATCTGCCGTGACTGCGACAATCACCACCGGGAAAACCAGACGCATACCAAAAACGGCAATCAGGATCCCTACAGTCAGGAAAATCATTTTCCAAAAATGATCCCAGCCACGAAGGACAGAGGCATTCACCACGGCGTTATCGAAGGACAGTGACACTTCCATCACTGCCAGAATGGCCGTAATCGTCAGTGCGGTCAGCATGGTAGTCAGACCTGCTTCAGGGCCGTGGGTATAGCCCCAATAGGCAGCGAGTATGAGACACACCACCGTAAACAATATGGAGAAACGAAAATGCTGCATAGAAAAACCTATTCGCAAGAAAAAGAGCCAGCTCAGTGGACGTCACTGATACTAAAAAAATTGAATGGCACCATTATGACGCGTTTTAAGGATTTTAGCGAAATACGACTTGTGTAAATTCTTAAAAAAACAGCAACCTTCCAATGTAGCCAATGTCATAAATTCACTCGACTCGAGCTACGCAGCCACACATAAAGCAAAAATGTTGCCATACTTTCATCACATCATGCTCACATCCACTGGGTTATGCTTAAGCCATGATGCAAGTGAATCTATGGGTGACATGGCTGAAAATATCAGCCTGTTCCTCCGTGGAGATACCTTGAGAATTACATGCCTTTTCATGGAATGATCGATTAAACTTAACCCTATGATGCCTTGAACCTGCGGGAACAAGCCTCATATCCATTGTCTATTTAACGAACTGGGATCATTATGAGCCAAAGTCACATCCGTATTCGTGGGGCACGCACACACAACCTAAAAAATGTGTCACTCGACATTCCACGCGACAAATTTGTGGTGATTACGGGACTGTCTGGCTCAGGTAAATCCTCCCTGGCCTTTGACACTTTATACGCAGAAGGCCAGCGCCGTTATGTTGAATCCTTGTCAGCTTATGCACGCCAGTTTCTTTCACAAATGGAAAAACCGGAAGTCGACTCGATTGAAGGTCTGTCGCCAGCGATTGCCATTGAACAGAAATCCACCAGCCACAACCCCCGTTCTACAGTAGGCACCATTACCGAAATTTATGATTACCTGCGCTTGCTCTATGCACGCGTAGGGACACCGTATTGTCCTGAGCATGATTTGCCGATGGTGGCACAGACCATCAGCGAAATGGTGGATGCCGTTAAAAGCTTGCCAGAAGGCACAGCGCTCATGCTGCTGGCTCCCGTTGTGCGTGAACGTAAAGGTGAATACACCCAGCTATTTGAACAGTTACAGGGCCAGGGTTTTGTTCGTGCGCGTGTCGATGGTGAAATTGTCGAGATCGATAGCGTTCCAGAACTGGATAAAAAGAAAAAACATACCATTGAAGTGGTCGTGGACCGTTTCAAGGTACGCGATGACTTAGGTAACCGCATTGCGGAGTCCTTTGAAACCGCACTACGTTTAGGCGGTGATCTTGCAATTTTGTCCTGGATTAATGCAGAACATCCGGATCGGGTCTTTTCAGCAAAACATTCCTGCCCCCAATGTGACCGTGCTGTAGCCGAACTAGAACCGCGTCTATTCTCTTTTAATAATCCTTATGGTGCCTGCCCAGTCTGTGATGGTTTAGGAACACGTAGCCATTTTAGTGCGGAAAAGCTGATCCCGAATCCGAGTGTTTCGATTAGCCAGGGTGCCATTCGTGGCTGGGATCGCCAGCGTCCTTATTATTATTCGATGCTGCAAAAAGTAGCCGAGCATTTTGGCTTTTCTTTGGATACGCCTTGGCATGAATTGGATAAAGATACCCAGAAAAAATTCCTTCATGGCACCGGCAAAGAAAAAATCGACCTGAGCTATACCGATGAGCGTGGCCGTCGCCATAATCGGGTGATTCCATTTGAAGGGATCTTGCCGCATCTAGAACGCCGTTACCGGGAAACTGAAAGCAACTATGTGCGTGATGATCTGGCCCAATACCTCTCCAATGCAGCCTGTGACGCCTGCGATGGCTCACGTCTGAATGAAATTTCCCGTAACGTCAAAATTCTGGATAAAACCATCAGCGCCATCACCAAGATGTCGATTGGCGATGCCGAAGATTACTACCAGAACCTGAAACTGGACGGGGCGAAAGGTGAAATTGCCGACAAGATTTTCAAGGAAATCCGTGAACGCTTGCACTTTCTGGTCAGTGTCGGCCTGAATTACCTCAGTCTGTCACGTTCGGCTGAAACCCTATCGGGTGGTGAAGCCCAGCGGATCCGGCTTGCTTCACAAATCGGTGCCGGCTTGATGGGCGTGATGTATGTGCTCGATGAACCCTCCATTGGTCTGCATCAACGTGACAATGACCGCCTACTACAGACCTTGATTCGCCTGCGTGATCTTGGCAATACCGTCTTGGTCGTTGAGCATGATGAAGATGCGATTCGTGCTGCCGACCATATTATTGATATTGGCCCAGGTGCCGGGATCCATGGTGGTCATATCATCGCCGAAGGGACTGCAGATGAACTGGCCAAACATAGTGACTCGCTCACCGGTAAATACCTGTCAGGTATGCTCAAAATTGCGGTTCCAGCGCAACGAAAACTGCCACCCAATCCAGAACACTACATTAAGCTCAATGGAGCTTGCGGACACAACCTAAAAAATGTCGATCTGACGCTGCCTTTAGGGGTGATGACCTGCGTCACGGGCGTTTCCGGTTCAGGTAAATCCACTCTGATTAACCGGACACTACTTCCGTTAGCGGCAACCCAACTGAATGGTGCAACCACGCTCACCGCTGAGAAATTTGATTCGATTGATGGCCTGCAATATCTCGATAAAGTCGTGGATATTGATCAAAGTCCGATTGGCCGTACCCCGCGTTCCAACCCGGCCACCTATACCGGTCTGTTTACCCCGATCCGTGAACTGTTTGCCCAGACCCCTGAAGCCAAAGCCCGCGGTTATACCGCCGGTCGTTTCTCCTTTAATGTACGCGGCGGGCGCTGTGAAGCCTGTGAAGGTGATGGCATGATCAAAGTGGCCATGCATTTCCTGCCGGATATGTATGTGCCTTGCGATGGCTGCCATGGCAAACGCTATAACCGAGAAACGCTGGAAGTCAGCTACAAAGGCCGCAACATCTCGGATGTACTGGAAATGACCGTTGAAGATGCTGCCCAGTTTTTTGATGCTATTCCGGTGATTCACCGTCGTCTGGAAACCCTGATTCAGGTGGGACTGGGCTATATCAAGCTGGGACAGGCAGCCACTACCCTGTCAGGTGGTGAAGCGCAACGGGTCAAGCTAGCACGTGAATTGGCCAAACGTGATACCGGTAAAACCCTGTATGTCTTGGATGAACCTACCACAGGTCTGCATTTCCATGACATTGCCAAGTTACTCGATATCCTGCATGAACTGCGGAATAAGGGAAATACCATTGTGGTGATTGAACACAATCTGGATGTGATTAAAACCGCTGACTGGATTATCGATTTAGGCCCTGAAGGTGGTTCAGGGGGTGGACAGATTATTGCCGAAGGTACACCTGAGCAGGTCGTGGAAGCTGCGATCTCTCATACCGGTCGCTTCCTGAAACCCTTGTTGAAATAACAGGATTATTGCCTACCATACCCAGACACAATAGATCGGATGGTGAAAATACAGCATAAGTGTAAAAGCTGAGTTTAAGTTAAGTCAGAATCCCGGTCTTAAGCCGGGATTTTTTTATCCTCACTAGATGCTTTAATCATCAGGACTGATCAAGCACCACGCCAAATGACGAGTTGTTTTTTTCTGCATCAATCAAACAAAAAAAAGCCCAACCTTGGGGAAGTTGGGCATATAAAATGAAAAGTCACATTTTGGAGAATCAAAAATTTCCCACGTCACTGGAAATCATTCGACATCGCTATTATGGGAAATTCTTCACACAATGTAAATCCGATTAATTTAATCAGATTTAAAATCTCTATCGAAAATAAGAATAGAATGCTTGATCGATCACAAAACACGCTTTTGTTGAATAACTAATATACAAAAAATTACATTTTTAAATAAAATTAATAATTACTTCATCAAAATGAAACAAATAATTTTAAATTAATGAATTTAAATTCATCTCATTGATAGTTTTTAACATTCAATTTTTAATAGATAAATGTTTTATCCAATGATAAAAAACAAGGATTAACAACTAAATTACAGAGGTTTTAAGACAAAAAAGCTTTTAGCTAATTGTAAAAACTCGTTTTTTCCAAGTTGACAAGATTTTTTACAATAGAACAATTTTTAACCCAAACAAAATTAAAGCTAAAAATCTAATTTTTAAACATTTTTAAGCTTATTGACTTAATACATTGTTACAATAAAATGAAATTGTATGACTTTTTTGTTGTTTTTATAACAAGGACTATCGCTATGAAAAAACTCGGTTTAGCCACTGCATTATTATTAGCCATGACCGGTGCTCAAGCTTATCAATTCGAAGTACAAGGTCAATCTGAATACATCGATAATACTGTAAATGACAAAAATTTTACTGGGGCAGTTCAAGGGACTTACTATCTTAAAAATGTAGATACCTCTAAAGGCCCATTGGCTGAAGCTGCATTCTTGAATCAAGCATCAAACGTTTCTTTAGCATATAACTATGGTGAGTATGATGAAGATGGCGCGGATCTTGTTTCACACACTTATGGTGCTAAAGCAGAAGCTTACATCCCAACTCAAGTAGTACCTGTATATGCATCAGCATCTTACAGCCACACACATAATGATGCTAAAAATGTATTAGCTGCTGATGCTGAAGGTAATGGTGACCGTTACGCATTGGAATTGGGTGCAGTGGTTGTGCCAAACTTCTTAGTTGCAGTAGGATATACTAGTGTTGCAGATACATATGCACTTGATACTTTTAAAATCCTCAATGGCGGCGTAGCTAAAGCAGGATTAGAAGCAGCTACAATCGCTGATGATCAAGATGCAATTACTGCACGCACAAAATACGTGGGCAAAATTGATGGTACCAACATGGCGATCGGTTTCGAAACTGGTCTTGTCTACGGTGAAGATACCGCTTACGAATTAAAAACTGATTTGTATCTCAATCCACAACTCAGCGTGGGTGCTTCTTACGCAGAGTCAAGCTATGACTTCTCTCCAAGTAAAGCTTGGGGTGCTAATGTAAACTACTTCATCACTCCAGCAGTGGCTGTTGGTGCAAGCTACGTAAATGCTAACGATGAAATTGATAACGTTGACACTCAAACAGTTGGCCTAAATGCTAAATTCCGTTTCTAATTCTTTAGAAACCCATAAAAAAGGATCCATCTAGGATCCTTTTTTATTTCTCTGTTGCTTAGTTTGAACATTTGGAATTCTATTTGAGGGTGAATGCACAATATATTGTAACGCCACAAGACGCGATACAATTAAAGCCAGGTACATGACCCCACAGAACATCTGCAACATGGCAATCACACGCGCAGGCGGCGACAATGGCATCAAATCCGATAGCCCCGTTGCGGATTGCAAGCTAAAACTTAAGAACAGCAGATCGAGCCAGCTTTGCACACTTTGCAGCTGGTTGGGATTCTGAAAACTTCCTGGTAACAACAATTGGCAAATATTATATAAAAAGGCAAAACCCCAAGCCATTAAAGTAAATGTGGCTCCTGCTGCGAATAATTCATCTTTAGTGAGATAACGGTCTTGGAACATGTATCTCAACAAACCATAGGCCGCGCTAAAGTAAGCACTCGCTTCAAACACATGGGCCGTAATCTGAATCGGTAAAGCCGCATACCCCAACAAAATCAGCAGCGAAAAGAAAAAAGCCCCGATCACAAAGAACAGGCCTAACAGAGTATAAATGGGCGTTTGCCGGATCACTTTAGCAATAATTAACAGTGCCAGCACTCCCACAGACCAGCTCAGAGCACGATAAGTAGGACTACCATTGGTTAACAAGGCCAAAATCAAAATGAATAACTGTACGAGCAGCAACCAGGCTGAAGGTAAATGCTGAAAATTTTGCCCAAATCTTTTCCACAGCCAAAGCATAAGAACTCACCTTTATTTTCTATTTCTATCCTGACCGGATTGAAACATAAAATATGAGCTCTGCCTGCTTATAACCTGGTGTCATTTTTGTAATAAGCGATGAATAAAAGGCAAAAAACAAAAAGCCCCGATCTTGGGGCTTTTTGTTAAGTTTGGGTTAGATTAGTGGTCGCTAGCGCCAGAAGCACCGATACCAGTCATCGAACGTACAAACTGTGAGTTGAAGCGAGCTTGTTCTGCTTTTGCACGTGCAGAGCCATCAGTCACAGAGAACAACCAGCAGCACACGAAAGACAAGGTAATAGAGAACAATGCCGGGTTACCATATGGTAGTGGAGCTTGGTCAGAAATCTTCAAGGTATCTACCCATACTGCTTTGGTTAAGCAGATCAAGACTACCGCACTGATAAGACCAGCCAAACCACCGATCACTGCACCACGAGTCGTTAGACCACGCCAGAACATTGAAAGCACAAGTACTGGGAAGTTTGCAGATGCTGCTACAGCGAATGCCAAACCAACCATGAATGCAACGTTTTGTTTTTCGAACAAGATACCCAAGACCATCGCGAAGATTGCAAGACCAACAGTCGCCATCTTAGAAACACGAAGCTCAGATTCCATTGTCGTCTGGCCTTTCTTGAAGACGTTAGCATACAAGTCGTGAGAGATTGCAGATGCACCAGAAAGTGTCAAACCAGCAACTACCGCAAGAATCGTTGCGAACGCTACAGCAGAGATAAAGCCAAGGAACAAGTTACCACCAACAGCATGACCCAAGTGAACCGCAGCCATGTTGCTACCGCCAAGCAATTCAAGTTTGCCATTCAACGCAGTTTTCGCAGCATCGATGTATTGTGGATTTTGAGATACGAACAGGATCGCACCAAAACCAATGATGAAAGTTAACAGGTAGAAGTAACCGATAAAGCCCGTTGCCACAACAACTGATTTACGTGCTTCTTTCGCATCTTTAACCGTAAAGAAACGCATCAAGATGTGTGGAAGACCTGCCGTACCGAACATCAATGCAAGACCTAGAGAGATCGCATCAATTGGGCTCTTCACAAGAGAACCAGGGCCCATGATCTTGGTTGCTTCCTCAAGAGAGATATTACGTACTTGAGAGAATACGTGGATCGATTGAGTGAACATTTCGCTGAAGCTGAAACCCACTGACTTCAATACCATGAAGGCCATGAAGGTTGCACCACTGAGCAGCATCACCGCTTTAATGATCTGTACCCAAGTTGTTGCCAACATACCACCGAAGATTACGTAAGCCATCATGAGGAAGCCCACGATTACAACCGCGATGTTATAGTCCAAACCGAAGAGTAGTTTAACCAGCTGACCTGCACCCACCATCTGTGCAATCAGGTAGAAAGCAACGACGAACAATGAGCTGACCGCTGCCATTGCACGAACTGGTTTTTCTTCTAGACGGAAAGACACTACGTCAGAGAAGTTATATTTACCCAGGTTACGTAGACGTTCTGCGACCAAGAACAATACGATTGGCCAGCCGACCATGAAGCCAAGAGAGTACATCAAGCCATCATAGCCTGAGTTGAACACCATTGCGGAAATCCCGAGGAAGGATGCCGCTGACATGTAGTCACCCGCAATTGCCAGACCATTCTGGAAACCACTGATACCACCACCGGCAGTATAGAAGTCTTTGGTCGATTGAGTCTGCTTAGCTGCCCATTTGGTGATAAACAGCGTCAAACCAACGAAGATGACGAACATGATGATCGCAGTCCAGTTGGTTGGCTGTTTCTCAGCCGTACCTTCCAGTGCCGCAGCCATTGCATTGCTAGAGAGTAATGCAGCTGAAGCAACAAGTGCTGAAGCTTTAAGTGAAGTCCAATTCATTATTTACGATCTCCTGCGTGGGTGATCATTTCTACTTCACGCATTGCTTCTGCGTTGAGCTGATCAAAAGCGCTATTGGCAATGGATGAATAGACCCAGCACAATACGAATGACGCTACAATAACACCCAAACCAAGTGGAACACCCCAAGTAATTACACCGCCGCTGAATGAGCTATGTAAGAATGCTGGGTTATATGCCACTAATAAAATAAAACCAATGTAAATGAACAGCTGTAACGCAGTTAAACTCCAACTGAGACTACGCTTTTTGCTGACAAGTAACTTGAATTTCGGATTTTGTAGAATTCTTTCTACTTGAACCTCATCCATAACCATGCTCCTTTGCTGCGACCAACCTTGGCCGCATTTTTAATTCGTATTTTCATTGTTAAAATTAACAATGTTACCTAGTATTCGTAACTTAGACTTTGGTCGTTAAATTTTGATCAATTTGATCAACAGGTATGTTTCGGCTGAGGTATCATGAGCACTTGGTTTGGAACATCTTGGCATATGAACAGTTGGCTTATTATTGGGGCACTTGCCTTATATATTCTGGTGCTCTTTATTTGCGCCTTTTTTGGCGAAAAACATGCAAGCCGTCTCAGCACGCGCGGGCGAATGTTACTCTTTAGTCTAACCCTCGGTGTTTACTGTTCATCCTGGACCTTTTATGGTGCCACCGGTGCTGCGGTACGTGAAGGTATCATCTTTTTACCCATTTACCTCGGCCCACTGCTATTTGTCGCGATTGGTTATGATATCTGGCGACGTCTGGGACGTGTCCGTCAATATCATGCCATTTCTTCCATCGCTGACTTTGTCGCGGCCCGTTATGGCAAAAGTGGACCTTTAGCGTCACTGGTGACCATTCTGGCCGTCATTGCCATTATTCCTTACCTTGCGCTCCAACTTCGTGCGATTGCACTCAGTGCAGCCGTTATTTTAGATCAAAATGCACACCTCCATTCCACCACCAACAGTGTCTTGTTCCTCACTGCGATTCTAGCCATTTTAGCCATGCTGTTTGGTACACGACAAATCGCCAATACCGAGCAGCATGGTGGTCTCATGTTAGCGGTTGCATTTGAATCTTTTGTGAAATTATTTGCGCTGTTATGTGTCGCCGTGTTTTTCTTGTTTGAAGCACCGGAAAATATTGCACAGGTCTCCGATGACGTTGCCATCACTTTCCAGGAAGTGCAACTGTTTGGGGTACCGGAAACGTTCTGGGTGCAAACCTTGCTGGCTGCACTGGCGATTATCTGTCTGCCACGCCAATTCCATGTGGCCGTGGTCGAATTACGTGATGAAAAACATATCCGCGGTGCACGGCGCTGGTTTGCCACTTACCTCATCCTGACCACTATCGCGATCATTCCGATCGCTAGCTGGGCCTTGCATGCCGCACCAGAATACCTGTCGATTCCGGATGTTGCAGTACTCTCCCTGCCGCTCAGCTACAATCAGGACTGGTTAACTCTGCTAGCCTTTTTAGGAGGCTTTTCTGCATCAACCGGCATGCTACTGGTTTCTTCGGTTGCCCTGTCAATTATGCTGAGTAATGACCTGATAATGCCAGCACTCTGGCGTTTGGGCTTGTTGGCCCGTCACGATAAACGTCTGCCTTTGGTACTGAAATTTACCCGTCGCGTCTGTATTCTCGCCGTGATGTTACTCGGCTTCCTGTTCTTCCATTTCTTTAATGATATTGACCAGTTATCGGTCTTTGGATTGTTGGCGTTTAGTGCGGTAGCCCAATTTGCACCAGCCTTGATCGGTGGTCTCTACTGGCGTGGCGGCAGCCGTCAAGGAGTATATGCTGGCCTGCTGGTTGGTTTTTGCATGTGGATTTACACCCTGCTATTGCCCACGATATTACGCAGCCTGCCCACAGAATATACGGCTTTTGCCCATGAGTTCCTCAACGCGGGTCCTCTAGGCATTAGCTGGCTACGCCCTGAAGCATTGCTAGACTTTCAGTCTTTTGCACCGCTGACCCATGGGGTGATGTGGTCTTTGGGTCTCAACATCATTTTATATATTTGGGTATCGAAAGTTTATCGGCCAAGTGTGGCGGAACAGATCCAGGCGGAAAGTTTCTTTTACTACGACACCAAACCGTTACCCTCACAACCAACTTCAGGTGATATCAGCTATCTGCACCATGATGCACTGCGTCTAAAAGTAGGCGATCTCATTACCCTGGCCAAACGCATTACAGGTGAAGGTCCCACCACGCAAGCGTTCCATCAGTTCTGTGAACAGAATAATGTCGTACTGAATGAAAACAGTACAGCCAATGGTATGTGGTGGCGTTTTACCGAGCAATATCTAGCGGGTACGATTGGCGCCGCTTCGGCACGTACTTTATTGACTACAGCCATGGTCAATAATGGCTTGGCATTGGGTCAGGTCGCAAATATTCTGGATCAGGCCTCCCAATGGCAACGTTTTAACCAGAACCTGCTAATGACCATGATTGACCATATGACCCAAGGGGTTAGTGTGGTTGATGAGAACATGTGTCTGGTGGCCTGGAATAACCAATATCTCAAGCTTTTTGATTACCCGAAAGATCTGGTCTATGTGGGTTGTCCGATTGCCGACCTGATTCGCTACAATGCAGAACGTGGCGAATGTGGGCCAGGTTCAATCGAAGAACACGTACGTAAACGGGTGAACTGGATGAAAGTCGGCAGTGCACATGAGTTTGAACGCATTCGTAAGGATGGTCGTGTCATTCAGATGCGCGGCAATCCGATTGAAGGTGGTGGTTTCGTGACCACCTTTGCCGATATTACCGCCTTCCGTGAAAACGAGGCGGTACTGGAAGCCCATGTGCGTGAACGGACCCGACAGTTGGCCGATGCACTGACTGAACAGCAATTGGCACGTGAACAAGCCGATAAAGCCAACATGTCGAAAAGCCGTTTTATTGCCGCAGCCAGTCATGATCTATTGCAACCTATGCACGCAGCGCGTCTGTTCAGTACCGCATTGGAACAAAGTGTGCATTCTGATGAAGATCGCCACACCTTACAGCAACTGGACCGTGCCTTGCATGGCGCAGAAAGCATGCTGTCTGCCCTGCTGGACATTGCTCGTCTGGAAGGCGGTACTATACAGCCGAAACGTCAGGCCTATCCCCTGCATGACTTACTCAGTGATCTGGAACTGCAATTTAAATCGATTGCCGCACAGCGCAATATCCGCTTTAGCGTCCACGATGTCCAGTTCTGGATTGACACAGATCCGCAATGGATCCGCCGCATTATCCAGAATTTTGTCAGCAATGCCTTGCGCTACACGGCCAAAGGTCGTGTGGTGGTTGGCGTTCTGCGTTCAGCGGAAAAACCCGGACATATCCGTATCGGGGTTTGGGATACAGGCCCCGGGATCGCTGAAGAACAGCGTATCAAGTTATTCCAGGAATTTGAGCGTTGTGGTCACACATCACCTTGGGGCGAACAGGGCTTGGGACTTGGTTTGGCCATTGTACAACGCATGACCAGCATGCTGGACTATCCGGTCCATGTCTACTCCGAGCTCGGCAAAGGTTCCTGCTTCATGATTGAAGTGCCCGTGGTTGCAGCACCAAAAGTGATTGCCGCACCGGTACAAGCCGCACCGCTAAAAACCAAAGCCTACCGGATTTTGTGTTTGGACAATGATGAGACCATTTTGGAAGGCATGTCGACCTTACTCAGCAAATGGGGCTATCAGGTGTTTAAAGCCACTGAACCCGAACAAGCCGCCGAGATTATTCGTCAGGAGAACATTCAGGTCTGGCTGATTGATCAACATCTCAACCATAATCAGCTCGGACTGGATTTCATTCTGCAGCACCGTCAGCCCGAAGTTCCAATTGCACTGATCACCGCGGATTCGGATCCTGAACTCCCACAGCGTCTGAAAGATCTGAATATCGTGTTGTTGAAAAAGCCATTGAAACCCGCGTCCTTACGCTCCTGGTTGTCCGGTTTGAAAATTTCCAGCTAAATCAATTCACCATAATAAAAGCCCATCTTCAGGATGGGCTTTTTATTGGACGATTTCTCTCATTCACTCTACGCAGAGAACCCCAAAAAGAAAAAAGCCTCGATCGAGGCCTCTTTCTCAATATCGAACAAGTCCTGTCTCAGACTTTTTTCTCTTCAATATTCAGTGCCTTAATTGCCAATACCGCTTGTGTACGGTTTTGTACACCCAATTTACGGAAAATAGCGGTTACATGCGCTTTAATCGTAGCTTCAGAGACATCAAGTTCATACGCAATCTGTTTATTGAGCAGACCTTCGGCGACCATCATCAAAACACGGAACTGTTGTGGTGTAAGGGATTGAATCCGCTCAGCTAGTTCAGTCTCATCTGCAGCACGCGGATCAAAACTCATGTTGGCTGGCAGATTTGGTGGCAACCAGATTTCACCTTCAAGTACCTGACGGATCGCTTCACCGATATGACTTGGGTGTGCAGACTTTGGAATATAACCCATCGCGCCATGTGCAATCGCACGCTGAATAATTGAGGCTTCTTCGTGTGCAGAGACCACAATGATCGGAATAGATGGATATTGTGCGCGTACATGCACCAATGCGGAAAAACCTGAAGCACCTGGCAAGTTTAAATCGAGCAAGACCAAATCCGGTTCAGGTCCCTTCTCCAAACGTTCATAAAATTCATTTACTGCAGCAGTCTCATGAATTTGCGCTTGCGGTAAGCTATAACGAACAGCTTGAATTAAAGCATGACGAAACAGGGGATGATCATCAACGATTAAAATATTCATAAGCGGAGCGAGAAATCTCTAGCACAGTGCCTACTATTCTAACCACACTCAAGCAGTTTAGGATATGCCAATCGCACCTATTTTTTGTACTAAACGTAGATCAAATCAACAAATCCGTATTTATTCGCTGGTTTTACAGGCGATGAAAAAACAAATCATATTTTACTATAAAACAAATCATCTTAAATGAAACACTTAGCTACATACAGGATAAATATAAAATTCAAATAATTAGAGGAATATTCCCCGCAGTTTTCACGATAAAAAAGATATATCGTTAAATCAGATAACCTATCTTTTTTTGCTTATTTTACAGTGCACTTTGCGCTGTTGATAAATACAAGGCATTCCAAAACTTATTTTAGGTTATTGCCTTATGTCGATTGCTCATCAACAAAAACCACTCAATATTGTCGCTGTTTCAGGTGGCTTAAATAATCCCTCTAAAACCGAAAGTCTGGTGCAGGAAATCCTCAATGAATTGGGTCAAGCCACACCAATCAACGTACACTTTATTAAATTCAGTGAAATTGGTCCGTTACTCGGTGGTGCAATTTATCGCAACCAGCTTCCACAACGCGTGCAGGATGATCTGGCTGCGGTAGAAGCGGCAGATGCCCTGATTGTCGGCACACCCGTGTATCGTGCTTCATTCACTGGCTTGTTTAAACATTTCTTTGATTTTGTTGAACAAACAGCTTTAGTGGATGTGCCTGTATTACTTGCTGCCTCAGGCGGTAGTGAGCGTCATGCCCTGGTCCTTGAACATCAACTGCGTCCATTGTTCAGCTTTTTCCAGGCGCAAACCTTGCCGATTGGTGTGTATGCCACCGATAAAGATTTCACCCCGGAATACACCGTGCGCAGTGAACAACTGCGTGAGCGCATTATCTTGGCGGTTGCACGGGCCTTGCCTATTCTGGAATGGGCACCTGCCAAAGGTCAACGTGCCGAAGTGGTGAAAGAAAAAACCCAGCAAGCCAATCAGCATCTGGGCATTAACAAGCAAATCGAACAGGCAGAAGTTCTTCCATCTGCAGCAGTACCAAGTTTGGATGCGGCAGAATCACGGTTGCACCCTAAATCCGGCAACGTTCACGTGGCGTAAGAATAGCAGCAGATCCGGAGGGTAAAACATGTCACAACAAGAACAAAACATTCACTTCGCTTACTGGGTACCGAATGTCAGTGGTGGCCTGGTGGTCAGCAATATCGAACAGCGTACCGACTGGAGCTATGACTACAATGTGCGTTTGGCGCAAACTGCGGAAAAAAATGGCTTTGATTATGCCTTGACTCAGATTCGTTTTACTGCGGGTTATGGGGCAGAAAACCAGCATGAATCCGTCAGCTTTAGCCATGGCATCCTGGCCAAAACGGAAAAACTCAAAGTCATTGCCGCCATTTTGCCAGGTCCCTGGAAACCGGCTTTAGCCGCCAAACAACTGGCGACAATTGATCATCTCACGCAGGGCCGGATCGCAATTAACGTGGTCAGTGGCTGGTTCCGGGGCGAGTTTGACGCGATTGGTGAAGAATGGCCGGAGCATGATCAGCGTTATGCACGTTCGGAGGAGTTTATTCGCTGCCTGAAAGGTATCTGGACGACGGATCATTTCAGCTTTGATGGCAAGTATTATCAATTTAACGATTACAGCTTAAAACCCAAGCCGCTACAGCAACCACATATCGAGATTTTTCAGGGCGGCAGCTCGCGTGCCGCGCGTGATATGGCATCACGTGTCTCGGACTGGTATTTCACCAATGGCAACACGCCTGAAGAAATCAAAAAGCAGATTGATGATATTCGTGAAAAAGCCAAAACCAACCATCATCAGGTGAAAATTGGGGTGAATGCCTTCATTATTGCCCGCGATACTGAAGAAGAAGCACAAGCTGTACTGCAAGAAATCCTTGATAAGGCCAATCTTCCAGCGGTGAAGGCTTTTGGCGATGCGACCCGTGAAGCCGGTGCCGCCACAGCTGAAGGTGAAGGGAACTGGGCCAAATCAACCCTTGAAGATCTGGTGCAATACAACGATGGCTTTAAAACCAATCTGATTGGTACACCGCAACAAATTGCTGAACGCATCGTGGCATTAAAAAATGTGGGTGTGGATCTGATTCTTTCGGGCTTTTTACACTTTATTGACGAAGTGGAATATTTTGGCGAGAAGGTCTTGCCTTTAGTGCGTGAACTGGAAGCCCAACAAGCCGAAAAACTGCAAGCCAAATCCGCATAAACAACAAGAACCTAATTATAAAAATAATCACGCTCCACCACTCCAATCTCCCTCAAGCCTGGCTTGGGGGATTTTTTTTGGCAACCCTTCATCCAGACCAAATAAAAGGGAGGAAGCGCTCCCTAAAAACTCATCGTGGATGTTAGGCATAAAAACTGGGTTTTGGCACTTGCCCCGTTAACACCCATTCCCCGACTTCCTGATATTTATAATCAATCGGGTCATGCAAAGTCTGGGTACGCACATTACGCCAGAAACGGTCCAGATTCAGTTGGGCGGTAGTTGCCCGTGCCCCCATGACCTGGAAAATATTTTGCGTGACATAAAGTGAAGTATTCGTGGCGGCAATTTTGGCAGTAGCAATGGCAATTGAGACCAGCCCACGCTGTTCTGCAGTCAGAGTTTCACCCTGTTGCCAAGCCTGCTGTAATACCGCAACTGCCTGTTGTGCCAGTAAACGCACAGCTTCAAGTTGCACATAAAACTCGGCAAAATGTTTCTGGGTAAAAGGATCCTGTACGGCCTGTTCTACCAGCGACGTTGACCAGGCTTTTTGTGTTTGCACCGCCTGTTTCGCCACCTCAAACGCCCCTTCCGCCACGCCTAAAAACAAATGCACGAAAATCAGTTGCGCGATCAGCGGACGCAAACTGGAATATGGGGTACTGAGTGGCCCAGGATTGAGCAGTAATTCATCCTGCTGGATTCTGACCTGTTGAAACTGGCTAGTGCCGCTATCGGTCTGGCGTTGTCCCATATTGTTCCAATCCCCTAAAAAGCACACCCCTTCACGTGCCGTCGGAATCACGCCAATCAATAATTTGCCTTCAGCATCATAAGCAGAACACAGCAACATGTCGGAATCGATGGAGCCGGAACAGAAACTCTTTTCACCATGAAAAATATATTCTTGTGCAGAAATCTGTTCTGCCGTGGTACGTCGATCCAGTGGATTTAAGGCGTTGCCCCAAAACAGGTTTTCCCGTGCAGTTTGCTCAAACCATGGCGCATATTGTTCGGGTTGGGCAAACAGCTGTACCGTCGCAATCAATAAATGATGAAAACCATACACATGTGCCAATGAGCTATCCACCTGTGCAAAGATGCGAATGGTACTAAAAATAGTGGACCAATCCGCCGCCTGCCCGCCATATTGCCGCGGAATAGATAAGCTTAGCAGTCCACTGGCACGGATCAGATCGCGTTCTGTTTTAGGATTGCCACCACGTTTATCACGTTCAGCTGCAGTCTGTGCAAACTGTGCAGCGAGTTGCCGGGCAATCTGTTGTGGATCAAAATTTAAAGGGTTGGGTGTGGTATTCATCTTGCCTTCAATCATTATCTTGCTATGGTTTTAGCTTAACAGATCAAATTTTCGGGCTTTATCTCAATCGCTGCTGAACTTATCCGGCACAGCAAAATACCGCCTGCACATGTCAGACGGTATAGGCTAAAAGAAAGGTTATTCTGTTGGATAAACAGTCGCAATTAAACGCTCCACCACGGCTGGATCGGCCAAAGTTGAGGTATCTCCCAAACTGTCGAGTTCATGTGCCGCTATTTTTCTGAGAATTCGCCGCATGATTTTGCCAGAACGGGTTTTCGGCAACATCGGTGCCCAGTACAAGGCATCCGGTGCGGCAATGGCGCCGAGATGTTTACGCACCCATTCAATCAGCTCTGTGCGCAAAGCTTCACTTTCTGGCACACCAGTTTTCAGTGTCACAAAGGTACAAATGCCCTGACCTTTTAAATCGTGCGGCATCCCGACGACTGCGGCTTCAGCCACCTGTGGATGGGCCACCAGCGTACTTTCAATTTCCGCCGTGCCTAAACGGTGGCCAGAGACATTCAGCACATCATCCACCCGACCGGTGATCCAGTAATAGCCATCTTGGTCACGGCGGGCCCCATCTCCAGAAAAATAATAGCCCGGGAAAGCAGCAAAATAGGCTTCAAAGAAACGCTTATTGTCCCCCCAAATTCCGCGCATCTGGCCCGGCCAAGAATCCTTGATCACCAGATTGCCCTGTGCTTCACCGTGCAGTTCATAGCCTTGATCATCGACCAAGGCAGGCTGAATGCCAAAATATGGACGGGTGGCTGAGCCTGGTTTTAAATCCGTTGCACCCGGCAAAGGACTAATCAGAATCCCGCCGGTTTCGGTTTGCCACCAGGTATCGACAATCGGACAACGCCCTTCACCCACGACATGGTAATACCAGTTCCAGGCTTCCGGATTGATCGGCTCTCCCACACTGCCCAATAAGCGCAAGCTGCTGCGGTCACTTTCCCGCACATAGGCATCGCCTTCACGCATCATGGCGCGAATGGCGGTGGGTGCAGTGTATAAAATGCTGACATGGTGCTTATCGACAATATGACCAATCCGCGCCCAGCTCGGATACTGTGGCACGCCCTCGAACATCAGGGTCGTGGTGCCGTTTGCCAAAGGGCCATAAATGGAATAGGAATGTCCAGTAATCCAGCCGACATCGGCGGTACACCAGTAAATATCATCGGGTTGAAGATCAAACACGTCACGGAAAGTGGATGTCACATAAACCAGATAGCCACCCGTGGTATGTAGCACGCCTTTCGGCTTCCCGGTCGAACCAGAGGTGTACAAAATAAACAGCGGATCTTCAGCACCCATTGGCGTCGGTGGACAGTCTTCCTCGACTTCCATGATTTCTTCGTGATACCACAGGTCTCGCCCCGGCTGGAACTGAATCGGATTTCCCGTGCGATGCACCACCATGACATGCTCAACACTTTGTGTACCCGACATCGCCAATGCCTGATCGACATTATCCTTGAGAGGAATCAGCTTCCCACCCCGCATGCCAGCATCGGCGGTCACCACCAGCTTAGCCTGACTGTCTTCAATCCGACTGGCTAGGGAGTCTGGAGAAAAACCGCCAAACACCACGCAATGCACCGCACCAATGCGGGCACAGGCCAGCATGGCAATTGCAGCCTCGGAAACCATCGGCATGTACAGTACCACCCGATCGCCTTTAGCAATTCCGTACTTTTTCAGCACATTGGCAAAGCGGCAAACTTCGGCATACAGCTCTTGATAAGAAATGATCTTATGCCGTGAAGGATGATCCCCTTCCCAGATGATCGCCGGTTTCTGCGGATGTACCGCTAGATGACGATCCAGACAATTGGCACAGACATTCAGTTCACCATCGGCAAACCATTCAATGTGAAAGTTATCTTTGTCAAAACTGGTATTTTTGACTTGTATAAACGGTTTGATCCAGTCAATCCGTTGTGCCTGCTCAGCCCAGAACTGTTCCGGGTACTGAATAGAGTATTGGTAACGTTGTAAATAATCTTCCTGCAAGGTACGTGCGGTCTTTTTAAATGCCTCTGGTACCGGATAGCGTTCGTTCATCAGCATCTTCCTTGTACTTGACTCTCCTCTCGAGAGCTTCAGGGTCTTTTTTGTTGTTCTGTGCAGGCCAATGTCCGTATTTTTTCTGCATCATAAAGCCGACAAACCTGCGCAATCCGTCTATTATTTAAACAGATTTAACAGATAAAATCAGTGAGCATAACAACAGATATGTCGGTTAAACGTATCAGTGCCCTTTTTTTAGCCTTATAATTTTAATTCATTTCATCGACCTACAGCTGATCCGTGCTGTGTTTGCGGATGAGGACGCCTATGACCTCCCAGAATTCATCCCCATTTTTCTCCCGCCCACCTGTGACACGTCAGGATTCCCCCCTGTCGCCCGCAGGACGGTTTAGCCGGTTAAGCTATATTGGCTGGTACGGACTTTTGCACCTGAGCATTTTTTTGCTCGCAATCGCCTTCAGCCTGACGCTGGGAATTGTTAGCCTGAATAATGGTGTGCTTAATGAGAACTTTACCAATGCACTGAATGGCATGGCAGGTTTAGGTTTTCTCTTGCTGTTTGTGGTCTATTTCTATTTTCATCTGGTGCTGGTCATTCGCCGACTCCATGATCTGAACCAGACCGGCTGGATCAGCCTGTTGCTGTTGGTGCCGGTCATCAACTTCTTCCTGGCCTTTTATTTACTGCTTGCTCCCGGTACTCCTGGGATGAACCGCTACGGTCCGCCACGCATGACCTCTGCAGCCGAAAAAATCATGGCCTGGCTGATCATTACCCTGAGTATTTTGAGCCTGCTTAGTATGGGCAGCATGATGTCCTACATGATGGGCAGTGGTGAGTTGCAGACCCCATCGGAAATGATGCGACAGAGCAGCAAGTATTTCTAAGCTCACATTTTTTAACTGGACAGCGCTGTGCACTTTGATTAGGGTAGGCAGCGCATTTTTTAATTAGGAAACAGGTTAGCCGGTGGCAGAACAGACCAATAAACTCAGCGATGTCGCACAAGGGACAGCAGATTTAATTCAGGAAGCGGGACAAAAAACCAGTGAATCGGTGATTGCACATACTGCGAAATATAATGATGCCTATCGTGCAATCGACAAGATCATGGAAGGATTCTGGGAACGTTTACCGTATTTTTGTATCGCTCTCGTTGTTTTCCTGATTTTCTGGTTACTCGCCAAACTGTTCAAGTTTTTTATCCGCAAAACCCTGGATAACCGCAGTTATGCTAAACAAAATCTGGTGCTGGTGCTGAACCGGCTGGGCAGTACGATAATTATTTTTATTGGTTTCCTGATTGCGTTGGTCATCGCCATTCCAGGTTTTACCCCCGGCCAGCTGATGAGTGCACTCGGGATTGGCTCGGTCGCGATTGGTTTCGCTTTCAAAGATATTTTCCAGAACCTGTTGTCTGGCATCCTGATTTTACTGAGCGAGCCGTTTCATATTGGCGATGACATCATTGTTGGTGGGATGGAAGGCACGGTGGAAGATATCCAGATTCGGGCGACGTATTTACGCTCACCGGATGGCCGCCGCATCGTGATTCCAAACGCAACCGTCTATACCAGTGCAGTGACGGTAAATACGGCTTATCAGCGCCGCCGCTGTGAATTTATCGTGGGGATCGGCTATGAAGATGATGTGCAGAAAGCCAAACAGATCATTCTCAAGATTCTGGACAATGACCGCAATATCCTCAGCCAACCACCATTTAGTGTCAATGTCTCTGCACTGGCAGATTTCTCGATTAATCTGACCGTGCGCTGGTGGGTTGATACCACTGAAACCACCACGGCAGCATCGATTAGTACCGTACAGGAAGCCGTGATTGATGCTTTTGATGAAAACAATATCTCAATCCCTTATCCGGTGCAGCAAGTGAAAGTCTATCGTGATGACGCGCAGCAGACCCAAGCACCCATTTCAGATACTAAATAAACGTCCCAGCGCATAAGGAATTACGGTTTCGGTACGGATAATGCGCTGTCCGAGAGAAACCGCTTGTGCCCCATTTCGGGTCAGCAGATCAACCTCGTACGGGATAAATCCGCCCTCTGGGCCAATGATCAGGGTACACGGATGTTGAATCTGCTGAGGCATCGTAACCATTGCATAAGGATGTGCCACAAAAGCCGGTCTCTCCAGACTGATCATGCCCGGTAAAACATCTTCCACAAAAGGTTTAAAACGCCGGTAACAGTCAATTGTCGGTGCCACCGTGTCTCCAGCCTGCTCCAGCCCCAAGGTGACATAGTCATCCAGTTGCTGCAGAAAAGGACTCTGCCAATAGCTTTTATCTACCCGATAGCTATGCAGCAAAATGATTTTCTCCACACCCAAGGTCACGCTATCCATGATCAATCGGCGCAAGACTTTAGGTCGCGGCAAGGCCACGATCAGAGTGACCGGCAATTTGGCAGGAACGACTTCCGGGTGTAAGGGCTGAACGATCACCTGTTGTGCACTAATCTCACGCACTTCGGTCAGATAACGCTGTCCCTGGCGCATACCCACCTTTAAATGATCACCAACCTGAATATCGAGATGTTGGCGCAAATGTTGTAACTGGCGTGGTTCGCGAATCACCCACACCTTTGAGTCGCTTGACTGCGGTTCAATTAAAACGATATTCACAGGTATTGATCCAGCAAATGAATATGACGCTGTAAAGCCCCCTGATTACGCGATAACACGGCTGACGCCTGCTCGACTTGTGTCTGTCGGAATGTGGTATCCCGCAACAGGTGCTGGATCTGTTCAATGGCATTCACTTCATCTTCGGCGACAATCAGCCCCTGCTCTTGCAAAAATTCATCTGCAATACTCTGGAAATTGAAATAATTTGGCCCGATCACCGTCGCCACCTGGAGCGACATCGGCTCCAGAATATTATGTCCACCACCTGGAGTATTAAATGAACCGCCGACAATACAGGCCTGACTGAGCGCATACCAAAGCCATAACTCTCCCATGCTGTCAGCTAAATAGACCTGCGTATCCGCTTGAATGCTTTGCCCCTGACTACGGCGCTGTACCTGCAGATTCATCGACTGGATCAGGGCAAAAACTTCATCAAAACGTTCTGGATGACGCGGCACCACGATACATAACTGTTCAGGGTGCTGTTTTAAATGCGGCTGCAGCATCTGCAACAGTTTCTGCTCTTCAGGTGCATGCGTGCTGGCCAGGGTAATGACTTGGCGCGATTCTAGTTGCCAATCCTGACGTAAGCGTGCAGCCTGCAGAATAAACTTTGGCGGTGGCTGAATATCAAATTTGATATTACCGACCACACTCATTTGCCGGGGTGATTTTCCCAAAACCGCAAAGCGCTGCAAGGTTGCTTCATCTTGCGCAGCAATCCAGTCCAACTGTTCCAACATCGGTGCAGTCAAACGTTTCAAACGTGCATAACCCTGTGCAGACTTTTTTGATAAGCGGGCATTTAACAGCAACATCGGAATTTCTTGCAACCGCACTCGTTCCAGCAGGTTGGGCCACAGTTCTGTTTCCATTAAGGCCAACACGCGTGGCTGATAGAGCTCAAGAAACTGGTCAATCAGGTCTTTTTGATCGACAGGTAGAAAGACTGCCTGAAAAAGGCCGGGATATTTTTTTAAGAACAAGGATTTGGCACGTGCCTGTCCGGTACGTGTGGTATTGGTGACCAGCACTGCTTGACCCGCTTGCAGATAATGTTCAATCAGCGGTTGTGCAGCATTAGTTTCACCCACCGAAACTGCATGAAACCAGAGAGCATTTTGATTTTTGGGTGGCTGAAAAGGCCCAAAACGTTCAGTCAATTCGTCAGCAAAATCCGCCAGATGCCCTGAACGCTTTTTTAAACGTTGACGGTAAAGTGGCTTAAGCACAGCCAAAATTGCGTTGTACCAAAATGGAGTTGCCAAGTGCATCGATCCTCTGATTGAACCTGGCAACTATAACATGACCCTGATTTTGGAATCATGCTTTACGACTATAGAGCTTATCCGTTGAGGCTTGGATAATCGGTATATCCTTCTGCACCTGCACCATACATGGTCGACACTTCGAGCTCATTCCACGCTGCATTTTCAACCAAACGTGTATACAGATCCGGATTGGCAATATAAGGACGACCAAAGGCCACGGCATCTGCCTGTCCTGAAGCCAATAATGCCAATGCCGATTCGCGGTTCAGGTTTTCATTGGCGATATACGGCACACCTGATTTTTCCTTGATCAACTGGCTGATGCTGTCTTCCGCCTGATATTCACGGGTAAAAATAAAGGCGATCTTGCGTTGACCCAATTGCTCAGCCACGTAACCAAATGTTCCACGTGGATCAGCATCCCCCATATCATGCGAGTCACCACGCGGTGCCAAATGCACCCCAACGCGGCCTGCACCCCAAACCTCGATCGCGGCATCCACAATTTCAAGCAGGAAGCGGGCACGATTTTCAACGGAACCGCCGTATTGGTCCTGACGCTGGTTGGTTGAGGTTTGTAGGAACTGGTCAATCAAATAGCCATTTGCCGCATGGATTTCTACCCCATCAAAACCCGCTTCTTTAGCGAGAAGAGCAGACTGACGGTATTCTTCAACAATCGCCTGAACTTCAGCCGTTTCCAGCGCACGTGGCGTGACAAAATCACGTTTTGGGCGCAACAGGCTGACCTGACCCGCCGGTTGGATGGCACTTGCAGACACCGGAGTTTCTCCACCGAGCAAATCCGGATGAGAAATACGGCCGACATGCCATAACTGCACCACGATTTTGCTGTCCTGCTCATGAACTGCCTGAATAATTTTTTTCCAGGCCTGAACCTGGGCATCGTTATACAAACCCGGGGTTTTCTCATAACCCACCGCATTTTCTGCAATCACCGTGGCTTCAGTCAGAATCAGGCCGGCATTGGCACGCTGACGGTAATACTCCACCATAAGATCGGTTGGAACTCGGTCTTCTGTCGCACGGGTACGGGTCAAGGGTGCAAGCACCACACGGTTTTTAAGCTGTAAATCACCAAACTGAGCGGGAGTTGAAAAATCGGTCATAACCTTATCCTTCAACATTCCTCAAGCAGGAAACACACCTTATAAGGAATGTTGCAAATGTTGTAAAAATTCTTGGATGAGTGCTTCGTTGCGCGAAAAGTAAGACCATTGACCATGCTTGGTAGCATGAATCAAACCGGCTTGCTGTAAAATCGACAAGTGATTGGACATGGTGGATTGCGACAGGTTACCAATCGTTTCGATATGTCCCGCACATACACCACGGCTAAAGTCATGACCACACTGATCGGACGCCAGAAACTGTTCAGGATGTTTCAAACATTGCAAGATCTGTCGACGCACCGGATTGGCCAAGGCTTTATAAATCGCTTCAGTGTCCATAGTATTACTCTTACACATCAGCAACCCCATCCCCTACACAGATTATATCTATTTCTATCGATATTAATATCGATATTTTTCGATATTTGTGTTTTTTTATGAAAGAGGTCCGCTGTTTTAATCCTAAAAGGCTAGTTTAACATCGCACATCAGTTTCTGCGTTTCTATTATGTCGCTGCTTTTCACTATTCCTCATCTTTTCTTGCAACCCTTGCTATGTGGATTTTCTCAAGACGACAGAACATATTGCACGTTATTACGACCCGCAGCCTTCGCTTGATACATCAAGGCATCCGCTGCCTTTAATGCTGTCTCCATCGAGCTAAAATCGCTCAGCATCACCAAGCCGAAACTGGCGGTGACCTGTTGACTGAGACCGCTTTCTAACTGTAGTGGTGTTGCTAACACTTTAGAGATGCGATCAATCACCAGCAGTGCTTCCTGCAAATTGGTCTGGCATAACACCCCCACAAACTCCTCTCCCCCAATCCGGGCTAGAATATCCTGCTCCCTCAGCACGGTCCGTACCGTGGCTGCGAAGGCTTTCAGCACCTCATCCCCGATCTGATGACCATGCTGGTCATTAATTTCTTTAAAATGATCCAAATCACAGAGAAATAAGGCGTGTTGCTGTACTTTTTGTGCCTGAAAAAATGCCTCAGCACTTTCAAAAAAACAGCGTCGATTGGTCAGTCCCGTCAGGACATCAATATCGCGTTCAGTTTTTAAAACATTCAGCCGGTCTCGGATATGTCCCACCAAGAATAAGACAGAAAACAGCCATAAAAACAGCAGACTGGCCAACTGGGTAGCGAACCAGAATACCGTCTGGCTATAATGAAGTTTTAATGGGCCTTGCCAGAGTTGCCACAACAATACCACTTCCCGAACCAGCAAGTAGGCACACAAAAAATAAAAAACATATTTGAGGGCTTGATCAATCGGATGCCGGGCAACAGCACGATAAATATCAGGCAACTTATGCAGACAAAGTGCAATAAAGCCCAAGCCACTCCAGACAATACGCATGTTTAACTGGTTATCGATCAGGGAGTAATAAAATATGCCCATCTGAACCACAATCACCACCAGCCAGACCAAAGGCCACGACACATGGGTGGAAAAACGTAGTGAAATTGCCTGTACTAAACAGATATAAGTCGCGAGATAAATAAAACCTAAAGGGACGGCCCAATGATGAATTTCAGCTAACGGAATAAAACTCAAGACCATCAGGCAAAAGCCCGCAAACATCGCCGCGAAGGAAAACCAGAGTAGATAAACTAACTCACGTTGAAAAAACCAGTACAAAGAAAAACACAGGCCGATCGTGATTAAACACAGTGGCGCCACCAAAATAAAATTGCTGAAGTTCGAACTTAGCATAGGCAAAAATCCACATCTGTCCCCGATCTCAAATGAGAGCTTGTATTGCAGAGCACCACGCTTTGTTGCCCTGATTTATGTTTTACGTTCATCGATACCGCCCTGCTTGACGGTTACAAGTTTTTTTGTTCGCTATTTATACCGCTTAAATATCTAATTCTCATTAAATTTTATTTTTCACCAATAATTGACCTACTGCAATCGTTTTTGTGATCCGCTGCAAATAAAAAGAGGCTGATTTCAGCCTCTTTTTATGAATAATCTAATGAGATTACAGTCCCTGTTTCAGACTGGCCTCAATGAATTTATCCAGATCACCATCGAGCACTGCACCGGTATTCGAGTTCTCTACACCAGTACGTAGATCTTTAATCCGCGAATCATCCAGAACATAAGAACGAATTTGCGAGCCCCAACCGATATCAGATTTGGTGTCTTCTAATGCTTGTGCTGCTTCATTACGCTTTTGCATTTCACGTTCGTACAATTTGGCACGTAACTGCTTCCACGCTGCATCACGGTTGGCATGTTGTGAACGCTGGTTCTGACAAGCCACGACAATACCAGTCGGAATGTGCGTTAAACGTACCGCAGAGTCAGTTTTGTTAATGTGCTGACCACCTGCACCCGATGCACGGTAAGTGTCGGTACGGACATCTGACGGATTAATCTCGATCTCAATATTGTCATCTACTTCAGGCGAAACGAATACTGCAGAGAATGAGGTGTGACGACGGTTACCCGAGTCAAATGGCGATTTACGCACTAAACGGTGTACGCCGGATTCCGTACGCAGCCAGCCATAGGCATATTCACCTTCAACGCGGATTGTCGCAGACTTGATCCCCGCGACATCTCCATCGGATTCTTCCATCAATTCAGCTTTAAAGCCATGACGCTCAATCCAGCGCATATACATACGCAATAACATGGAGGCCCAGTCTTGAGCCTCGGTTCCGCCTGAACCCGCTTGGATTTCCAGGAAGCATGGATTCGGATCCATCGGATTGTTAAACATACGACGGAATTCAAGTTTGGCTAAAGCTTCTTCAGCCGAATCCAGCTCGCTTTGTACATCAACGAGCAAACTTTCATCATCCGCTTCAACGGCTAAATCCAGCATCGCTTTGGCATCTTCAAGCTGAGTGGCTAAATTGTCCAAAACATTCAGGACATTTTCCAGCTCGCCTTTTTCTTTGGCCATTGCTTGAGCACGGTTCTGGTCATTCCAGATCGCCGGATCTTCAAGCTCGCGGAGTACCTCTTCTAAACGCTCTTTTTTTAGATCGTAGTCAAAGATACCCCCGTAAAGTTTGGCTACGATCAGACAAATCTTTTAACTGGTTTAGATAAGGATTGATTTCCACGGATTTAATCTCGCTACAGAAAAAATTGAGGCGAAGATTTTAACATATTGTGGGAATGATCTTGATATTTTAATTTTTGATCAAAATAAACCTTGCGACTGTTTTAATTTTAATCAACAATAACAAACCGTAACATAAGATTACATAAAATTTAACTTACTGAAGCTAATGATTTTTTGAGGGAAACATAATGAAAAAACTATCATTTTTATCGCTTGTATTGGGGACAACCTTAGGCGCAACACAAACCCAAGCATATCAATATCAAATTGATGCCGGTTATGACCATCACGAAATTGATGATATCGCTGGCCTCACAATTGATAAGGGTGATTTTAATCTGCAAGCCACAGCTTATTTTGAGAATATAAAAACTAAAAATGTACCTTTACAAGAAGCTGCATTTTTAAGTCAAACTAGTAATATTTATGGTGCATATGCTTATAGCTTCACAGATATTGAAGCTACGAACAATAGTGCTGAATTGAATATTGATGGTCATGATTTCAAAGGCGGCTTTGAATATTTAAACCGTCAAAATGGCCTCTATGTAAATGCTGAGATTGGACGTACTAGTCTTGATGCAACGGAGAAAGAAGATGGTGTAACAATTTGGGATGGTGAAGATCATGCTACCCATTACCGCGCCCTATTTGGTTTTATGCCACAGAATAATTTACTGATTGCTGCCGGGGTGCAGGGTTACAATGCTACAGGAGAGCAAAAAGAGGCGGGATTGGCAGCTCGTGCCAAATACGTCACTGCGTTGGGGCAAAAAGGTCAATATCTTAACTTGGAAACGAATGTTAATCTGAATGGTATTGATGGATATTTTAACGAAACCGATAGTTATCAAGTAGCAGCAGATTTCTATATCAACCCAACTTGGAGCATTGGTAGCAACTATACTTTTGTTGATTATGGTTCGGAAGATACCGACTCAATCTCAATCCGCACTAAAAAATATTTTAATCAAAATGTTGGGATTGGTGCTGAAGTGAATTTTGCTGAAGACGATACCGTATATGGCGTACGCGGAACCTACCGTTTCTAAATCTCAAACTACCCCTGCTTAAATACACCCTCCTGCTAAATTTCGTCGGATTTAGTAGGAGATCATTCGATATAAATTCTCACAAATCAGTCCGAAAATGAGTCATCAACACATTCTCTCCACAATCTTAATAAAACAAAACATTTTAAAAATCTGATTTATAATCAACACATTAAAGCAAACAATTTACACAAAGCTACCTATATTACTGTTTGATTACATTAGCAAGATTGACGCATTTTTTTTTTCCACTAGACTGAAAGTTGTAACAAAACATTAATAAAAACGTGGAGATTTAGCCATGAAAAAACTTGCAATCGCTTCAGCACTTTTATCAGCATTAGCAGTCACTGGTACAGCAAATGCCTATCAAGCAGAAATCGGTGCTTCAGCCGGCTATATCGATCCAGACAATGGTAGCTCAGGCTATTCGCTTGGTGCTGAAGGAACTTACTATTTCAACCCAGTACAAACCCGTAATGCGCCACTTGCCGAAGCAGCATTTCTTGACCGTGCCAGCAATGTCAAAGCACAGGTGCAATATCAGGATTATGACAATAACCTAGAAGTGACCGATTACGGTGCAGGTATTGAATACTTCGTACCCAACTCAGATTTTTATATGAGCGGTAATGTCAGCAATCAAAATGTAGATTATGGCGTTGCCGATGATGATACGACTTACTACTCTGCTGAAGTGGGTTATCTACCAGCACCAGGTTTCTTACTTGCCGTAGGTGCAAAAGGTTATGACAATGACCATGATGACGGTGTAGACCCAACGATCCGTGCCAAATATGTGACTCAAATGGGTGGTAAAGATATTAATCTCGAAGCAGGTGCCTCTTTTGGTGATCTAGATGAATACAATCTAGCTGCCGATTACTACATCGACAAAAGCTTCAGTATCGGTGCAGATTATTACAGCAACGACCTGACCGATCGTGATGAATTCGGTATCAATGCACGTAAATTCTTCACCCCACAAGTGAGCCTTGAAGGCCGTGTTGGCTTTGGTGAAACAGCGGCTAATAATGACTACAACACCTTTGGTGTCGCAGCGAAATACCGTTTCTAATCCTAATAATCGAACGACAAAAACCGCTCTTTATGAGCGGTTTTTGTTTTGAGCCAAATGTAAAATCTGCAGCTGTAAACTCACCACTCCATTGAACTGGTTACGCTGTAGGGTATAGACCAGATCCACATGATCTTGCATCGGATCAAAATCAAATTGATCGCGCAAATTGAAGCCAATCGCATCCACAATCTGACCGGTATCCAGCGCCAAACGTAACTTGAGATGCTGCTCTTTCAACCAACGATAATCCAGTACACGAAAGTGTCCCTCAAACACAGGAGAAGGAAACTTTTGCCCCCATGGGCCTAGCTGTTCAAGTAGATCTACGGTTTCTAGCTGCAACTCGGGATGAGGTAAAACACCATCGGTCCATAACGTTGCTTGAAACAGATCATCATCCATCTGTTCAATGAGATGGGTAAAGACCTGCTGAAACTCAGAAAAATGTGCTTTGCGTATGGTTAAACCCGCTGCTGCTGCATGTCCACCGAAATAACGCACTAGGTGCGGATACTGCTCGGCTACACGTTCAATCGCATCGCGGATATGAATTCCCTCAATCGAACGTGCTGAACCTTTAATATGCTCACCATCTTCATCCGCAGCAAACACAATACTCGGTCGATGAAACTGTTCTTTCAAACGTCCCGCGACAATTCCGATCACCCCCTGGTGCCAGTGTGGCTGAAAGAGTACGAGTGCAGCCGGCAAGCTTTGCTGGTCTAACTGAAGCTCTGCCAAGTGATGAAGAGCATCCTGCTTGATCTTTGATTCAACCTGACGACGTTCCAGATTCAGGTCATTCAGTTGCTGGGCTAAAGGATAAGCTGTCGCAAAATCTGCAGCCAGCAAACACTCAATCCCAATATCCATAGTTTCCATACGGCCAGCAGCATTCAGGCGAGGCCCCAATACGAACCCCAGGTCTTCAGCCTGTAATTGCTGGGGATCACGGCTGGCAATTTGTAACAGCGCGCTAATTCCCGGGCGGCATTGATTCTGCTGAATCCGTTTCAAGCCGGCATCAATCAAAATCCGATTGTTATAATCTAGACTGGCCACATCAGCATAAGTACCCAAAGCTACCAGGTCTAAATACTGTACCAACTTACTGCTACTTTTACCCTGTTTGGCCCGTTGACTCGCTAAATTTGCCAGCAGATAAAAAGCCACGCCAACACCCGCCAAGGCTTTACTCGGAAACTCACAGCCCAACTGATTTGGATTCACCACCGCTTCTGCATCAGGTGTTGCCTTGGTTGTTAAGTGATGATCGGTAATAATCACCTGCATACCATGCAGATGTGCCTGCTCTACCCCTGCATGACTGGAAATGCCGTTATCCACCGTGATCAACAGATCGGGCTGATAACGCTGCAATGCCAAATCTGCAATTGCTGGAGTCAAGCCATAACCATATTTAAAACGATCCGGAACCAGATAATTTACCTTAGCCCCCATATCGCGTAAGGCCAACATCATCAATGTCGTACTGGTCGCGCCATCGGCATCATAATCACCGACAATGACAATTTTCTTTTGCTGATCAATCGCCTGATCCATCAAAGCAATCGCCTGATCCAAACCTTTTAAATTCGGTGGCAATAAATATTTGAGCTTCAGTTCTAACTCTTGATCCGACTGCACGCCACGGCGTGCCAGAATCTCGGCCACAAAAGGCGGCACGCCCTGAAACTGTTCAGGGCGTGTCAAAAAAGGACGTTGTTGTATCTGTAGCTTTGGCATTTACGGCATTAATCGTTTCAGGTTCCAAACGCCATCGATTTTTTCATAACACAGACGGTCATGCAAACGGTTAGGACGACCCTGCCAAAACTCATAATATTCCGGTTCGAGACGATAGCCGCCCCAGAATTCTGGTTTTTCCAGCACATCCCGTCCTTCAACCTCAGCCTGTAAAGCCTGATAGCGCTGTTGTAACAGCTCACGACTCTCAATCACGCCACTTTGTGGCGTACTGATATGTGCAGCTATCTGGCTATCGCGTGGGCGTTTATGGTAATACTCGGTCGATTCTTCATGCGGAATCTGGCTCACCTTACCCGAGATACGTACCTGTTGCTCAAGCTGTGGCCAGTAAAACAGTAATTCTGCAAATGGGTTCGCCGCCAAATCCAGACCTTTTTGACTGTCATAATTGGTATAAAAATCATAACCTTGTGCTGTTGCACCACGCAGCAACAAGGTCCGCACATGCGGGCGTCCTGTTTGGTCGGCTGTCGCAACCGACATCGCATACGGTTCATGCAACTGTGCAGCTAAGGCCTGATTAAACCATTCTAAAAATTGCACATGTGGATCGGCATGAATCTGGTTTTCATGCAGCTCACCTTTTTGATAGCTGAGTCGCAGTTCACTGAGATCTTTAATGACATCGGTCATAGTTCACTTCCTTAAGCTGCTGCTTGAATACGGACTTGTTCAGCCAAATGAGTAGCGATCTGCTTCACTTGTTCCAGATCATCTCCTTCCACCATGACACGAATCACCGGCTCTGTTCCCGATTTACGGATCAAGATTCGACCATGACCTTTCAGTTGCTCTTCGGCTTGATTAAATTCTGCCACCAGCGCTGGAATACTGTACGGATCGACCATTTTTTCTAAACGTACATTAATCAGTTGTTGCGGAAACAATTCAAAGTCTGCCACCAACTCATGCAAAGCTTTTTTCTGTTCTACCATCACCGTCAGAACCTGCAAGGCAGCAATAATCGCATCACCCGTCGTACTCTTGTCCAGTGTCAGAATGTGGCCTGATGGCTCACCACCAATGTTCCAGCCATTTTCTTCCAAGCCTTGCAGAACATAGCGGTCACCGACTTTGGCTCGTACAAAGGGGACATCCGCTCGCTCTAAAGCCAGTTCCAATGCCATATTACTCATGACTGTCCCGACAATACCCGCTGGCTTTTGCACTGCCTGAGTCGCCAGAATATACAGAATATGGTCTCCATCAATCTGACGGCCCTGTTTATCCACCATAATCACCCGATCGGCATCACCATCAAAGGCGACCCCTAGGTCTGCTTGATGTTCTAACACCGCTTTTTGCAGATTTTCCGGATGGGTAGAACCACAATGGTCGTTAATATTTAAACCATTCGGCTCATTGTAAATACTGATGACTTTAGCACCAAGTTCACGGAATACTGCAGGACCGACGCTGTAGGCTGCACCATTGGCACAATCCACCACAATTTTCAAACCCCGTAAATTCAGATGATACGGGAACGTCGATTTACAGAATTCAATATAACGACCATTCGCATCTTTCACCCGCACACTCTTACCGAGATTGGCGGTATCTTCAATCACTAGCTCTTTTTCAATTTCTTTGCTGATCGCATCCTGCAACTCATCTGGCAATTTTTTACCTTCACCAGAGAAGAATTTAATCCCGTTGTCAAAATACGGGTTATGCGAAGCTGAAATTACAATACCCGCATGAGCATGCAGTGCACGGGTTAAGTGGGCAATCCCTGGCGTTGGAATGGGACCCAAAAGATGTACATAGACACCGGCAGCATTTAAGCCTGCCTGCAAAGCCGATTCTAAAATATAGCCTGAGAGACGGGTATCTTTACCCAATACCACGATTGGTTTTTCATTGGTATATTGTCGTTTTAATACTTTACCTGCCGCGAAACCTAGTTTTAATGCAAATTCTGGAGTAATAGGTAGTTGTCCAAATTTTCCGCGAATACCATCGGTACCAAAATAGCTCATTTATACACTCACTTATTATGATTTTAGCTGGAAAATACCCAACCTTTTTCAACCACAAAATACTTTACACCAAAACAAAAAGGCCGTCATGAAATTGACGGCCTTTTCTCAACTTTCACCAGCTATAACTTAGCCCATGCGATAGTTTGGTGCTTCTTTAGTAATCGTCACATCATGTACATGAGATTCCTGCATACCTGCTGAAGTAATCTTCACGAACTTGGCATTTTTACGCAAGTCTTCAATCGTCGCTGAACCAGTATAACCCATAGATGAACGTAAACCACCCATCATCTGATGCACGATTGCACTCATTGGACCTTTATAAGGTACACGGCCTTCAATGCCTTCTGGAACCAGTTTCTCAGCACCAGCTTTGGCATCCTGAAAATAACGGTCTGCAGAACCTGCTGCACCTGCCATCGCACCCAAAGAACCCATACCGCGGTAAGCTTTATAGTAACGACCCTGGAAGAATTCGACTTCACCTGGTGCTTCTTCAGTACCCGCCATCAATGAGCCGACCATGATGGTGCTTGCACCAGCAGCAATCGCTTTAGCCATATCGCCTGAATAACGGATACCACCATCCGCAATTAACGGGATCTGACCTTTCAACGCTGTCGCTACATTATCAATCGCTGAAATTTGTGGAACACCAATCCCTGCAACAATACGTGTCGTACAGATCGAACCTGGACCAATCCCCACTTTCACCGCATCCGCACCTGCATCTAACAACGCCAATGCAGCATCACCAGTTGCGATATTACCGCCAATCACTTGAACTTGTGGATAGTTGGTTTTTACCCAACGTACACGCTCAATCACACCAGCGGAGTGACCATGTGCTGTATCCACGACGATGACATCTGCACCCGCCTCAACCAATGCTTCTACGCGTGATGGTGTTTCTGCACCCGTACCGACAGCGGCACCGACACGTAAGCGACCAAGGTCATCTTTACAACTGTTTGGATAAAGCTCTGCTTTACGGAAATCCGTAACGGTAATCAAACCTTTAAGGTTTTGGTTATCATCTACCACCAATACTTTTTCAATACGGTGTTTTTGCAATAACGCCTGAATATTTTCTTTAGATTCGCCTTCACGCACCGTCACTAAACGCTCTTGCGGTGTCATGATGTTGCTGACTGGCTGTTCAAGATTGGTCACAAAACGTGTATCACGACCGGTCACGATACCGACCACTTTGCCATCTTTCACTACTGGCACGCCACTGATATTGTTCGCCTGAGTCAAAGCAATCAAGTCACGCACTGTGGTTTCTGGCGTTACACTGATTGGATCTTTCACCATGCCCGCTTCGAACTTTTTCACACGGCGTACTTCAGCTGCCTGGGCTGCAATATCCATGTTTTTGTGCAGGATACCGATACCACCATTTTGTGCCATTGCAATCGCCATACGGGATTCAGTTACCGTATCCATCGCTGCAGACACTAAAGGAATATTAAGTTGAATACCGCGGGTCAAACGTGTCTTTAGGGAGACATCTTTTGGAAGGACAGTAGAATAGGCAGGGAGTAATAAGACATCATCGAAGGTTAACGCTTCTTGAACGATGGTCAGCATAACAATCTCACTGGTAATTTCCGTGAGCTATTATAAACAAAAAATTTGCTTTTATTCATGCTTATTTTCAGGACGATACAAAATAAATCTGTATCGCCCCGGTTGGAAAACTGCTTGGTACGGGTCAATCAAATGAGCTGGGGCAGTTCTACAGCATGACCATTAAGCTGAACAACGGAAGATCTCTCGTTTAAACACATCGACACCACAAGGTAAATGCCACAGCCAGTCGAGGAATTGCTCGATGCTCTCTTTACCGACAAAAGGAGAACCGTGCTGCGGCACAATCATTTCGATATCCATGTCTCGAACCATTTCAATCTAATAACGTAAAATCTGATTAGAACACATATAACGTTGATGAAAGCTGCGCATGCCTGGCACATGAGCTTCTACATCTTGAACCTGAGTTTGTGGATCACCAGATAGGGACGCTCCCAAATCGCCAGAGAACAGAACTTTGGAAACCGGATCATAAAACTGGAAGTTTCCCACCGAATGCAGAAAATGTGCCGGAATACCAGACTAATCAATAGCCCTCATATCAGTCTTTGGGCAAAAAAAAGCAAGAACTGGATTCTTGCTTTTTTGCTTGATTTAAATTGCACTGATCAGTATTTATTCTGGACAGGTAAACACGCTTTCATCCATTAAATCTACGCCACATTCCAGATTCTCGATCCAATCGAGGAACTGGTTGATCATATCTTTACCAACGAAAGCACAACCATGTTGTGGCACGATCATTTCTACATCCATCGCGCGGACCATATTCACCCATAAACGGATGACTTTATTGCAACACATGTAACGTTGGTGGAAACCCTTCATTTTTGGAATATGTGCAGCAAAATTTTCTAATGGTTTACCCGCATCTTCCACCATCGATGCTCCCATATCGCCAGAAAACAGGATTTTGGCCACTGGATCATAAAACTGGAAGTTCCCTACTGAGTGTAGGAAATGTGCTGGTACAGCTATAATTGAAGATTGACCCAAAGGAATCACCTGACCATGATCCGGCAACTCAATCAAGCGATCTAGCCAGTTGCCTTTCATACGGTCACTCATAAATGCAGAGTTCAAATGCGGTAAGAAACGCGCCCATAGCTTGGAGGCCACAACTTTCGCATCTGAATACACCAACCAGCGTGGCATGGAGGTAATGATATCCGGGTCTTGATGCGAAGCCATCACATAATCAAGGTTTTGTAGACGAGTATATTTGTTCAGCTCCATGGTCAATGGAACATAAGTCAAATCACCACCTGGATCAAGAACAGCTGCACGTTCATTATCAATAATCAAAAATTGGTTGGCTTGTACGCCTTCACCTTTCACAAGACTGGTAAAGCTAATACATTTATGTGTGCCATTATCAAATAACACTTGTGAGGTGGTACGCTCTAAAGCCATTTCCTTGTTCCCCAAAAAAACTTATTTTTTAAATGAAATTATCTAATCCCTATAACATAAAAGGATTCGGGTAAAATTACAATAAATATACGAATAACTTTAACGCCATCACAGCCTGAAAATAAAAAGCTCAAACCGGGTTTGAGCTTTTTTGACGGAATCAAAATACAGTATTAAAAGAAGTAATGTTGCAACAATGTACCGACACCAATAATCAGGAAAATCGCAGCACCAATTTTATGGATCAGCGGAATTGGCAATTTTTCTGCCATCTTATTCCCGACAAAAACGGCTGGTGCATTGGCAATCATCATCCCGAGTGTTGTACCCAGCATCACCCAGAACACGCTATCAAAACGTGCTGATAAGGCAACAGTCGCGATCTGCGTCTTATCCCCAATTTCTGCCAGAAAAAACAGCACAAAGGTGGCACCAAATACCCCGAATTTTTGCCACTTATTAATACTATCCGTTTCATCATCCAGCTCATCTGGAACCAGCATCCAGAGCGCCATGGCAATAAAACCGATGGAGAGAATCCATAACAAAATTTCAGGGCTGAGCACCGTAGTGATCCACTGCCCTAACACAGCAGACAATCCATGGTTAATGAGCGTTGCGATCAAAATCGCCGCGAGAATCGGGATAGGTTTACGAAAACGGGCAGCAAGGAGTAACGCCAACAACTGGGTTTTGTCACCCATTTCAGCGAGTGCCACGATGGCAGTAGAAATAAAAAATTCTTGCATGTTGATTCTCTGGCTAGCGAAATCCCAATGACCTACCTTTCCCGCTAGCCAAATATTTCAAGCAGAAAGATAAATCAAAGGTCTTGCCAACAAAAGAACCAGGAGACGGGATTCTTTGGCTATGATGACCATGCGCTGTGGCGCAATTATGTTGACCATCACCTATTTACTGAGCGTAAATAGCGGCTACTCCCCAATGAAGTGAAGTTATTTTAAATAATTCCCAATGCAAAAGGCAAATCTTTTAGGATCTAACCAATAAAAAACCCCGCTGATGCGAGGTTTCCATCCAAGACTTCCGCAAGGATTACAACAATAAACTACGAATGTCTTTCAACAGTTTGGTCAGTTTGTTGGTGAAACGTGCTGCATCGGCACCATTAATGACACGATGGTCATATGATAACGATAATGGCAACATCAGGCGTGGATCAAAACTACTTCCATTCCAGACTGGCTGCATCGTCGCAGGGGAAATACCCAAAATTGCCACTTGAGGCCAATTTACCAATGGGGTAAAGGCTGTACCCCCAATACTGCCAAGGCTGGTAATGGTGAAGTTCGCCCCTTGCAGATCTTTAGGTGACAGTTTCTTGTCACGTGCTTTTTGGCTCAGCTCAGCCAACTCAATCGCAATTTGCTTAATCGATTTCTGGTCTGGATTACGCAATACCGGAACAGTTAATCCATCTGGTGTCGCCACTGCAATCCCCATATGAATTTCATTACGCAATAACACAGATTTCTGATCGTCTGCCAGATGCGAAGCGAAATAAGGCTCATCCTTCAGCAAATGCGCCACGACTTTGGCAATAAAGGCCAAGATGGTCAGGCTGATACCCTCCTTCTTGAAGTTGCCTTTCAGATCATTACGCCATGCTTCCAGCTCGGTAATGTCAGCTAGATCAAACTGCGTCACCTGTGGAATATAGTTGTTCAGAGACAACTGTGGAACCGACACTTGCTGTAAACGCGTCATACCTTTGACTTCACCACCACCAAATGCAGAGAAATCTGGTAATGCTGGCAAGCCTGCTGTTACCGCTGCAACTTGCTGAACAGGTGCAACCTGAGGCGCAGTTAAACGCTGTTTTACATACGCAAAGACATCTTCCTTGAGCACGCGGCTATGTGGACCCGTGGCTTGTACTTGTGCCAATAACACGCCTAATTCACGTGCCAACTGGCGTACAGCAGGACCTGCGTAGACTTTGGCATTTTCTGCTTGTTGAGCTGGTGTTAATTTCTCAGCACTATGTGTCGCCACTGGTGCTGTTGCTACAGCAGCAGGCACAGATGGTTTTACCGTTTCTACAACTGGGGTTGCTGTGGTCGCTGCTGCAGGCGCAGTCGTTTGACCTTCAATCGTAATCAGCTGGATGCCCTGGCTAACCTGTTGACCCTCAGTCACATGAATGGCTTTCACCACACCGGCAGCGGTACTTGGCACTTCAACTGTCGCCTTGTCTGACTCCACCACGACAATGCTTTGTTCAGCATCAACGCGGTCACCGACTTTGACCAGAATCTCCGCGACTGCCGCTTTATCCACACCCAGATCAGGCACAGTAATCACTGTTTCCGCACTAGCCGATGCAGTGGTAGGCTGAGGTACTGGCGCTACCGCACTATTCGTTGCAGGCGCTGGTGTAGCGGTTTGTTCCGGTGCAGGAGCAGTTCGGGCTGCTTTTACAGTGAGTAACAGTACGCCTTCTTTGACCACATCACCATTTTTCACCGAAATACTTTCTACGGTTCCTGCAACAGGGCTTGGCACTTCAACGGTCGCTTTATCCGATTCTGCAACGACCACACTTTGATCGACTTCGATCTGGTCACCCACCTTCACCAAAATTTCAGCAATCGATGCTTTTTCCACGCCAATGTCGGGAACTTTCACTTCAATCACTTCATTTGTTGTTGATGGAGCTACAGTCTGCTCAGCCGCAGGTGCAGGAACCTCAACAGCTGCTGCCGTTATTTCAACTTCAGGTGCAGAGGCTTCAGTTGTTTTAGTCTGTTGGCCTTCCACTGCCTCAAGCTCAATCAAGGCCGTACCTTCTGCAACTTCGGCACCATTCTCGACCATAATTGCCTTAACCACACCCGCAGAAGTACTTGGTACTTCTACAGTGGCTTTATCCGATTCCAGCACGACAATGCTTTGATCTACTTCGATGCGATCGCCCACTTTAACCAGAATTTCCGCAACCAAAGCCTTATCTACACCAATATCAGGAGCTGTAATTTGCATTATTTAGACTCCTTGTAGTCAGCAACCGCTTGAACTTCAGGAACCGCTTGCGGTGCCCAAGCCACTGGACGATCTGTATCCAATTCAAAGCTGGAAATGGCATCTTTAACTAAACGTGCATCCACTTCACCCTCATCTGCCAGTTTCTTCAGTGTGGCCACCACAATGTGCGCGGCATCGACACCGAAGTAGCTACGCAAATTGGCACGGGTATCAGAACGACCATAACCATCGGTACCTAAAGCTACAAATGGACGGTTGTCTGGCAGATAAGCACGGATTTGCTCACTGTAGGCACGCACATGATCCGTTGCGGAAACCACAATCCCATCAGTATCACGTAACTGTTGTGATACCCATGATTCTTTTGCTTGTTCAGCCAGCGGATGTAGACGGTTGTATTCTTCACATGCCATGCCATCACGTGCCAGCTCATTGAAGCTGGTTACACTAAAGACATTAGAGTGAATCTGGTATTCATCACGCAAGATTTTTGCCGCTTTAATCACTTCGCGCAGAATTACACCTGAACCTAGCAACTGTACCGTCGCTTTTTCATCTTCTTCCAACAGATACATACCACGCTTGATGCCTTCTTCTACGCCTTGTGGCATAGCTGGATGTTCATAGTTTTCGTTCATGACCGTCAAGTAATAGAACACTCGTTCCTGATCCACATACATGCGTTTCAGACCATCGTGGACGATGACTGCCAGCTCATAACCAAAGCACGGGTCATAAGACACACAGTTTGGAATGGTATTGGCTAAAATGTGTGAATGACCATCCTGATGCTGTAAACCTTCACCATTGAGTGTGGTACGACCTGCTGTTGCACCAAGCAAGAAACCCTGTGCCTGTGCATCACCTGCCGCCCAGGCAATATCACCGATACGTTGGAAACCGAACATCGAGTAATACATGTACATTGGAATCATTGGCAGGTTATTGGTTGAATAACTGGTACCCAACGCTGCCCATGCACTCATGGCACCGGCTTCGTTAATCCCTTCTTGTAGCATGTGACCGTCTTTGGCTTCACGGTAATGCATTAATTGTTCTTGGTCTTCCGGGGTATATTTTTGGCCATGTGCGGCATAAATCCCCAATTGACGGAACATCCCTTCTAAACCAAAGGTACGTGCTTCATCCGGAACAATGGGTACAACTCGATCTTTAATGGCTTTTTCTTTGAGCAAGGCAGCAATCAAGCGCACCATGACCATTGTGGTCGATTGCTCTTTACCACCTGAACCTGCCAACACTGAGTCAAATACCGACAACTCAGGAATCTGCAAAGCTTCACTGTCTTTACGACGTGCCGGTAAATAACCACCCAACGCCTCACGACGTGCCTTCATATATTTCAATTCAGGTGAGTTTTCGCTTGGACGGTAGAATGGAACTTCTTCCAATTGTTCATCCGTAAATGGCAGGTTGAAACGGTTACGTACGTATTTCAACGATTCCAGCTGCATTTTCTTGATCTGGTGGGTCTTGTTCACCGCTTCAATTTCTTCAGACAGACCGTAACCCTTCACGGTCTTGGCCAGAATCACGGTAGGCTGACCTTTGGCTTTAGTCGCTTCAGCATAAGCGGCAAATACTTTGTACGGGTCATGGCCACCACGGTTCAGATTATCAATATCTTCATCGCTTAAGTTCTTCACCAGCTCTTCAGCTTCTGGATATTTGCCAAAGAAGTGCGCACGCGTATAAGCACCGCCCTTCACCTGATAGCGCTGATAATCACCATCCACGGCTTCTTCCATTACCGCTTTCAATGCACCCGTATGGTCTTTCGCCAAGAGTGGATCCCAATGACGGCCCCATACCACTTTGATAACACGCCAGCCTGCACCACGGAATAGTGACTCTAATTCCTGAATGATCTTGCCATTACCACGTACCGGACCATCCAGACGCTGCAAGTTACAGTTCACCACCCAGATTAGATTATCAAGCTTTTCACGGCCTGCCAGCGAGATTGCACCCAAGCTTTCCGGCTCGTCCATCTCACCATCACCGAGATACGCCCAGACTTTACGATCTTCTTCTTTAATCAGACCACGATTCATCAGGTATTTCTGGATATGTGCCTGATAGATCGACATGATTGGGCCCAAGCCCATAGAAACCGTTGGGAACTGCCAGTAGTCCGGCATCAAATAAGGATGCGGATAACTTGAAAGGCCCTGACCGCCAACTTCACGGCGGAAGTTATTGAGCTGATCTTCAGTTAAACGGCCTTCAAGATAAGAACGAGCATAAATGCCCGGTGCACAGTGACCTTGATAATAGATCAGGTCACCACCAAAGCTGTCATTTGATGCACGGAAGAAATGGTTAAAGCCTACATCATATAAGGTTGCTGAAGACGCAAAACTTGCCAAGTGGCCGCCCAGATCATCCCCGGTTTTGTTAGCACGCAGAACCATAGCCAAAGCATTCCAGCGAATCAGGGCACGGATACGGCGCTCCATATCCTGATCACCTGGCATTGGAGGTTGTTCTTCAACCGAAATGGTATTTAAGTAAGGCGTATTTAAGCGTTGAATGGGTACATGCTTCGCGATCGCGCGTTGGTATAATTTTTCTAACAGAAATGCAGCACGTTCGGTGCCCATATGCTCTAAAACAGAATCAAATGCTTCTTGCCACTCTTGGGTTTCTTGCGCGTCGGAATCACCATAAAACGCCATAATTCACCTATTCCTTGATCTAAATCTACGAGGTGTATATTTAGCATGTTTTGGATCAGTAAAGTTATGGCTGCAACCGAATACACGTTTACCGTAACATTTAGCAGATAAATATTGGCTGCATATTTATTACACAAGCTAACAAAAAATCGCCAATTCAGGCGATTTTTTATACATAATCAATAAATTTAGATGATAACTTAATAGCTAATATCTATATGTGCCAACGTTCTCTTCAATTATGGCAACATAGCTAAATAAGTTGCTGGGTTTTTACGTTGACCATCTTTTACAACTTCATAATGTAAATGAGGACCAGTACAACGACCAGTACAACCCACATTTGCAATCTGGTCGCCCGCGTTTACGCGCTCACCCACGCTGACCAAGAGACGTGAAGCATGGGCATAACGAGTGAGGTAACCATTTCCATGATTAATTTCTACGTATTGACCATAACCATTCCCCCAGCCTGACTTGGTCACGACACCTGGGCCAGTCGCATAAATTGGAGTGCCACTTGGTGCAGCTAAATCAAGACCCGAATGGTTTTCAGCTTTACCACCCATAACACGACCTCCATAGGTAGAGCTAACGCGCGCACTTGGCAATGGATGAGCAATCAGCCAAGAAGAGATACCGTTGGCTGTATAACGTGTTGAAGTATTTGAACTGTATTTTTTTGCGAGAGATTGATTATTGAGTTCAACAGATTTTTCACGAAGTGTAACCGATACTTTTGTACGTGCAGGAATATCGATATCTTCAGGTTGAGAGTAAGAACCTTTGGCAATCGTATGAGTAAGTTCTTCAATTGGATCAATTTGAGTATTTGAATTTACTTCAACCAGATCAGCAGAAGCCACGGTAGCAGCAGAAGCTGCCAGGGAAAAAGCCAATAAAATACGACGCGTGTGCATAAAAAACCTCTTTCAACTGTTCTTACTCAATGTTTCTTGTGTGATCTCTTCCTTGATATTCACAGAAACAAGCGCATAAGATTAAGACATCAATGTTAAGGAAAGATGTATGTCTGAACCTATTAACGTGTTTCAAGCGACAAGAAAACACTCAAAAACAGGAAACTTAACGTTTCTCTCAACGCAAGTTGCACAGTGGCAAAAACTTACGAAAATGATTCAACCGCTGTTGCCCCAACCGGAACAATGGCAGGTGGTCTGTTATCAATCCGGCGTTTTAACCATCACCGGTGAAAATCAAGCCATGATTAGTCAACTCGGTTACTTGCAAAAGCCGTATATTTCTCAATTATCTCAACTTGAACCGTTGAAAGATTTGCATAAAATTCAAGCACGTTTAAGAGTTAAGTCTCAAAAGATCTCTGAACCAAGCCAACCTTCACGATCCATCAACACAGAAACGCAAAACATGTTACGTCACGCTGCTGACTTTGTGAGCGACCCTAAGCTTAGCCAAGCCTTGCTACGTTTGGCAAGCAATAAAAAGGAGTAGGATTTTTCTGGCAGGGCATTTTTTGATTATTTTTCGTGATATTTTTCACATTCAGAGTTGTTACTTTATAACATCACCTAGACAAGACAATGACTTATGTCACACTGACATACGGAATCGGGCAATCTTTCGCGTCATCAAATGTTACAATTTCATAACTTGTTGGATCTTTTTGCACATTGCGTAACAACTGGTTATTCAGGGCATGACCCGACTTATAACCATCAAATTTGGCAATAATCTGGTGACCTAGCAGATATAAATCTCCTACTGCATCCAGAATTTTATGGCGAACGAATTCATCCGAGAAACGTAAGCCTTCTTCATTGACCACGCCAGTATCATCCACCCCAATCGCGTTCTCCAAGCTCGCGCCCAGTGCCAAGTTATTGGCTTTCAGATAATCCAGGTCTTTCATAAAACCAAAGGTACGCGCGCCACTGACCTCATACACAAAAGTTTCGGTGGAAAAATCAATCGTGGCCGACTGGTATTCTTTGGCAAAAGCAGGGTGATCAAAATCGATGGTGAAATTCAGCTGAAACCCTGTATGCGGAGTGAAAATAGCCCGTTTATCATCGATGAGAGCAGATATTGGCTTCAAGATTCGGATAAACTTTTTCGGTGCATCCTGCTCAACCAGACCACCTTGCATCAGTAAGTAGATAAACGGTCCCGCACTGCCATCCATAATCGGTACTTCAGATGCAGAAACTTCCACGATCAGGTTATCAATACCCAGACCCGCGATTGCACTCATCACATGTTCAATAGTTCCGACTTTCGCGTCACCTTGAACCAAGTTAGAGCACATAAAGGCTTCCTGAATCAGCATCGCATCCGCAGGAATATCAACCGGTGGATCAAGATCAATACGGCGAAAGACAATTCCCCCATCTGCAACATGCGGTACAAAGTTAATCATGACTTTTTGCCCACTATGCAGTCCGATACCGCTAGCTTTGACGACACGTTGGAGGGTACGCTGTTTCAACATGCTACTACTGTCTTCTACTTACAAACCGCAATACGTTAGCATATTTGCTTTTTTTTGACAGCAAAAACGCTTATAGCCTCAGAATTTTCACTGTTAACTAGCAAAATTTCCGCTGATTTAAACCACTCAACCAACTATTTACAGGGATTTTGGCTTATATTTAGACAGCATTTAGTCTTAACCGAATCATAAGGCAATAAAAAAGCAGCGCGTTTGCGCTGCTTTTTTTTAGAAGTCCCACAACAGTTATTTACGCTGTTGGTTCTTCAAATAATCCTGAATGCTCATCGGTGAAGAACGTGGAGTTGCGCTTGGCGCAGCAACTGGACTTTCAGCATGCTGACGTTTGCTGATTGCAGGAACATCATCTTCTTCAAGTACTGCCTGTGCAGCCTGGCTTGCTTGCACAGCGGCATGCTGTACTGCAGAGGGTTGACGCTTCGCTTCTACCGCATCCGAATTCCGCGTCAAACCTGTGGCAATTACAGTCACACGAATTTCATCACGGGCATCTGGATCAAATACCGTACCGAAGAATACTTCACCTTCATCCAGATCGACGATTTGGTTCACCACATCGGTAATCACTTCTGTTTCACGTAGTGTGACATCATTACCACCAGTGATATTGATTAATACCCCCTTGGCATTCATGATATTGACGTTATCGAGTAATGGACTACGAATAGCCAGACGGGCCGCTTCCTCAGCACGATCTGGACCACTGCTCTTGCCTTCACCCATCATGGCATAGCCACGGGTACTCATCGCAGTTTTCAAGTCAGCGAAGTCAAGGTTGATATGACCTGGACGTACTACAAGATCAAAGATACTGCGTACTGCATTTAACAGCACATCATCCGCCTTACGATAAGCATCCTGCATGGAGATATCGCCATACACACTAAGCAAACGCTGGTTTGGAATGATGATCAGGGAATCAACATAGGCTTCGAGTGCTTCGATGCCTTTCTCGGCTGAGCGCTGGCGACGACGACCTTCAAAGTTGAATGGCGTGGTGACAACGCCTACGGTAAGAATACCCATTTCTTTGGCAATTTCTGCAACGACTGGCGCAGCACCTGTTCCGGTTCCCCCGCCCATGCCGGCAGTTACGAATACCATATCGGCACCTTCAAGATGCTGACGAATCACTTCGCGGCTTTCTTCTGCTGCGATCTGACCCACTTCAGGATTTGCACCAGCACCTAAACCACGGGTACTTTGTTCACCCAACTGGATTTTAAATGGCGCATTCATGCGATCAAGGGCTTGTTTATCCGTATTGGCACAGACAAATTTTACGCCTTTAATATCAGACTGCACCATGTGCTGTACGGCATTACCGCCACCACCACCTACACCAAACACAGTGAAACGGGCTTGACCGTTACTATCGGTTTGTTCATCTTCTAAAAATTCAAATGAGGCCATGACCTATAGAGTTCCTAAATAATATTGGCAGTCACTTCAGCCCGTATACTGCCTTGATCTGCATAAACAAATTATTTTTTTAGGATGCTGTGCAATACTCGCCTTGTCAAGTACAGCAGTTTTCTTGTACAACTTCCTAACAATAATCCCAATGAAATACACCTTAAAATATCGATTTTAATTTGTTATTCAGTGTATTCCAGCCATTGCCAACACGCGACCAAAAAGAACGCTTTTCTTCGTCTTCTGGTTCTTCTACTGCATCCTGCATGTCACTCTGACTAAATAACAATAAACCCGCTGCCGTCGCATACATCGAACGACGTAACGCAGCCTGATGTGGCTCATCGGCATATACCTGTAAAGGTGGATTGCCTAAATGGGCCGAAACCCCCAACATACGCCGCGCCAGATTAACCATACCTTCAATCTGACAAGCATCTCCGGTCAGGACCACGCCATGATATAAACCATGTATCGCGCCGCTCTGCTCTAATTCCTGACGAATCAGGCCAAAGATTTCTTCGTAACGTGCAACAATAATATCCGTCAATTCAATACGACTAATGGTTTGTGGCCCGTCAATTCCTTGAAATTGAATCATATGATCCGGCTTGACCACTTTGAGGTCCACACAGCCATGTAACAATTTCAGACGTTCAGCTTCATCCGTGGTGGTCTGCAAGACTGCCGCGATATCTCGTGTGACATGTTCGCCACCGCGCTGGAATGTGCGAGTTAAGGCCAAACGTCCATCTAGGTAAACGGCTAAGTTCGTGGTTCCTGCACCGATATCAACGAGACATACCCCATATTCTTTTTCATCTTTGAGCAAGCTGGCTTCTGCAGTAGCGAGACAAGACACCACCATTTTCTCGACACCGATATTCGCGCCTTTCATCGCACGATCCAGGTTCTGCATGGTACTAATCGGCAGCATCATTAACTGATAATGCCCTGTCATACTTTGGGCAGACATGTTAATTGGATTCTGCACCCACTCTGCAGCATCATCCAATTCAAATCCTAAAGGCACCGCACTCGCCAGATAATGATCCGGGGTCACATGACTGGCTTTGGCCAAATCCAAAGCACGGACCACCTCATTGGTGGTAATAATATGTTCGGTGTTGACAATCGGCGTACGGCCCGAGGCATAAAAGCTTTTTAATTCTGTACTTGGGATCGACACCCAGGCCGAATGTATCCGACATTCCGCCATCTTTTCCGCTTCAGCAACGGCATTTTTTATTGCAGCAATCACTTTATCAAGGCTGACAATTTTACCTTTGTTCATGCCTCTATTACGTGCCGTAGCCATCCCGATAACTTGAATTTTATCAGGTGCATGTACTTTACCAATCAAAACTGAAACTTTATGTGTCCCAATGTCAATCGCAACAACTGAGGGAACAGCTTCACTCATTACGTACTACCACTTACATGTTGGTTTATCTTTAGCTTAAGCGCCTTGTTTTTAAAGCCACGTATTATGGCTTTGCCGTTATTCCACCCGCAATGCCTGTGTCATCACTCGTTACAACAAACTGCCCATTTATAATTGTAGGCGGGCTGGCATTTTTCCACTGAATGGCTAGTCCATTACGATAGCGCAAATCAATGGCAGAAATCCTTGGCCACACCGGCTTGAGCTCATTTTTTGCCAGATAACTCAGACGTTGTAGTTTACTCATGGTTTGATCCTGATCAACGATCACACGCAAGCCAGAATCAAACTGCATAAACCAGGTCATACGTTCAGTTAAATATAACTCTTTTAAACGTAAATGAACCGGTTGAAATAACTGATTAATCTCGTTATATCGACGCATCATCACTTCAGACTGACTGATCGGGCCATGTAGTAAGGGCAAATGCGCATTATTTTTCGGCACCGCCTCACTAAATACATCCCCACTATCACTCAGCAATCGCCCGGTTCCCCAACGCGCAATTGCATGTCGCGGCATGACACGAACCCGAATCGCATTCGGCCAGGTACGTGAAACCACTACACGGTCTACCCATGACACGGCCAGAGCGCGGTCACGAATTTGTTCCAGATCCGAAGTAAAATAATTGTCTTTCACGATGGGTTGCAGATGCACCTGCATCTGCTGTTGCTCAACGGTGCTGTGTGTCCCAACGACTTGTAGTTCGGCCACATGCGCATCCGTGATCACTTTATACAGACCATAAAAACCGACTGCCAACACCACAAAAGCCACCAATAGCAGCAACCAACCACCCAAATTTGCAAGCTTTTCCTGACGTGTAGGTGGCTTGTCATGAATCGAGGTGATGGCAGCAGCACGTTTGCGGCGCATGGAAGCAGGAAGTTGAGCCATAAATTAGTGTGCCACCGCATCCAGAGTTTGTTCCAAAATCGCTACACAGAGCGCTTCAAAACTATAACCGACTGCTTTCGCTGCTTTTGGCACCAAGGAATGACTGGTCATGCCTGGCACTGTATTCACTTCAAGCAGCCAGAAGTTACCTTCAGCATCCTGCATGGCATCAATACGGCCCCAACCTTTTGCACCCACCGCTTGGAAGGCACGCAACGCCAAGTCTTGTAACTGCTTTTCTTCTGTCTCAGTCAAACCACACGGAATGCCATATTGCACATCGTTACGGTTGTATTTGGCTTCATAGTCATAAAAGGCCACATCTTGTGGTGGTTCCAAACGAATCACCGGGAGTGCCTGGCCATTTAGCATGACAATAGTAAATTCACGGCCTGTGATCCATTTTTCCGCCATAACCACGGCATCATGTGCTGTCGCTTTGGCAATCGCATCGGCAAAGTCTTCAATTTTCTCGACTTTACTCATGCCAATACTCGAACCCTCATGTACCGGCTTGATAATCACAGGCAAGCCCAAGCTAGACACAAGCTCTTGCACATCGGTGTCTTTATTGATGATACGGTAAGGTGCGGTTGGTAAATCACTGCCCTGCCAGATCTGCTTGGTTTTAACCTTGTCCATACCAATGGCAGAACCCTGTACGCCCGTCCCCGTATAAGGAATATTCAACCATTCCAGCACACCCTGAATCTGGCCATCTTCACCACCGCGACCATGCAGCACAATAAAAGCACGATCATAATTAACCAGTTCCGTCACGCTACGTTGTTGCGGGTCAAAAGCTTCGGCATCAACGCCAGAACGCAACAATGCTTCCAGCACAGCCTGACCACTATCTAGCGAAACTTCACGCTCTGCTGATTTACCACCCAATAACACGGCAACTTTGCCGAACTTTGAAGCATTTGACACGTTGAGATCCTTAAAACTTTATAACTGGTCAATCACATTCACGCCATACGACGTCATTATTTAAGATATAAATGCTGTTGTGCCAATTCAACTGAAATGGCTCCCACGTTACCTGCACCTTGGGTTAATAACAAGTCATTTGGTTGTAACACTTTTTGAATGACATTGCGCAGGTTTTCATCAACCGGATCAATCAGAATCGGTTCGACCTGACCACGTAGACGCAAGCTACGTGCCAAAGTTCGGCTGTCAGCACCGACAATCGGCTTTTCACCCGCGGGATACACTTCTAAAAGCAAGAGTTGATCCACCTGTGATAACACCTCGACAAAATCATCGAAACAGTCACGGGTACGGCTAAAACGGTGCGGCTGGAATAACATCACCAGACGACGGTCTGGATGGCTAGCGCGCGCAGCCTTGATGGTTGCCTCAACTTCTTTTGGATGGTGACCATAGTCATCCACCAGTTTCACTGTCCCTTCGCCTAGCGCAAATTCACCTTGCACCTGGAAGCGACGTCCTACCCCGCTAAAACCTTCTAGAGCACGGCTAATTGCAGCATCAGATACACCTTCATCAGTCGCGACACCAATTGCAGCCAAGGCATTCAGGACATTATGCAAACCTGGTTGATTAATGGTCAGGCGTAATGGTTCGCGGCCTTTACGCAACACGGTAAAGTGGGAACGCATACCATCCTGTTCAACATCGACCGCACGAATATCATTGTCTTCACCAAAACCATAAGTGATCACCGGACGGCCGACACGTGGCAAGATTTCACGAATATTGGCATCATCACCACACACCACAGCCAAACCATAGAATGGCAATTTGTGCAGGAACTGGATGAAGGTATCTTTTAATGTATCAAAACTGCCACCATAGGTATCCATATGGTCGGCATCGATATTGGTCACAATTGCGGCCATCGGTTCCAGGAACAGAAAAGATGCATCTGACTCATCAGCTTCGGCCACGATATAACGGCTGGCACCCAACGCAGCATTTACCCCGGTACGGTTCAGCAAGCCGCCGATCACATAGGTCGGATCGAGGCCTTCTTCTGCTAACATACAGGTCAACAGACTGGTGGTCGTCGTCTTACCATGCGTGCCAGCCACTGCAATGCCATGGCGATAACGCATCAATTCACCGAGCATTTCCGCACGGCGAACCACAGGAATTCGGTTTTCAATCGCTGTTTTGATTTCCGGGTTTTCCGGATCAATTGCGGTCGACACCACCAGCACATTGGCACCCTGAATATTTTCTGCACTGTGGCCAATAAATACTTTAATGCCGTTTTCTTCGAGTTGTGCCGTGGTTTTCGAGGCTTTGATATCTGAACCAGAAACTTTATAGCCCTGATTTTTTAATACTTCCGCGATGCCACACATCCCTGCTCCACCAATACCCACAAAGTGAATATGCTTGATACGGCGCATTTCAGGAATTTTAATTAATTTTTTTGCTTGATCAGCAGGGCTTGATGGAGACATAGGAAAACTCTAACTTACAATTCTTGAATGAGACTAACCACATGCTGGGTTGCGTCCGGTTGAGCTTTTTGACGTGCCTTGACGGCCATTTCAGACAAAGTCTGACGATTCATCAATGGTTTGAGCAGATCAGCCAGGCTCTCGGAAGTCATGCTGGCTTGCTGACAGATTTTAGCTGCGCCGGTATTGGCCAAAAATTTGGCATTTGCTGTCTGGTGATCATCCACCGCACTAGGCAAAGGCACGAAAATCGCGGCTACCCCCGCGGTGGCGACTTCTGTCACCGTTAATGCACCCGCACGACAAATAATCAGATCTGCCTCCGAATACGCTTTCGCCATATCGTCAATAAACGGACTGACTTCTACCTGTAACTGTGCTGGAGCGTCTGTATAACGTGCCTGCGTGGCTTCAAACTGTTGCTGGCCACACTGATGAAAGACCTTTAGTGGCATATTTAACTGTTTTAATGCGGCTGGTACACGTTCATTCAAAGCTTGTGCTCCGAGTGACCCACCAACAATCAGAATATGCAGGGGCTGTTCTGCCTGCTCACGTTGCTGATAGCGCCAAGCCGGGCTCAGAATCTCGGTAATTTCCTGACGGACCGGGTTTCCAGTCGTGACAATTTTGGCACTCTCTGGAAATGTTCCCGGGAACGCCTGACAAACCGTTTTGGCGATTCGTGACAATTGCATGTTGGTAAAACCGGCGACTGCATTTTGCTCATGAATCAGCACGGGAATACCTAATACGCGGGCAGCAAGACCACCTGGACCGGCTACATAGCCACCAAATCCAGCAACCGCTTCAATTTTGAGTTGCTTCATGTAGCGCATTGCACTCAAGGTGGCTTTTAAAATCTTGAAAGGTGCAACGAGTTTGCGTAATACGCCATTGCCACGTACACCCTGTATATCAATCTGATAAATCGGAATATCATGTTGTTTTAACAGCCGGTTTTCCATACCGTTCGGTGTTGCCAACCAAGACACCTGGCAACCCTGTTGTTGTAATTGTTTTGCGACAGCCAATGCCGGAAACACATGCCCACCTGTCCCTGCGGCCATCATCATGACACGTTTCGGTGGCTGCTGTTTGGACTCAATCACGTGAATTCTTCGACTCTAAATGAAGTGGATCTTAAGATTATTTTAAAACGCCAATTGTAATCACAAAGCCCCTCTGCGGAAAAGCCGATTTGTGGGTTTTCATCGAGGAGATCATTGTTTTTTTGCTACAGAATGCCAATCTTAAACTAGATTTGGAATGAAACCGCCAAAAAAGCCCGATTCCACATTTACTCAATTTTAAGCAACTGATTATTTTAATGATTTCCAATCTAGCTTAATCATCACCAGAAAAGAAGCTTTTTTGTTTTTCATCCCTTTGACGATGAACAGGCAAACCGTGATTTACCTGTTTTTACAAAAGCGCATTTTCAGAAAGGGCAAATCATCCTGCGGATTGAATTCCGGCCTCAAGCACATCGAACAGATCATCTGCAATGTGCGTACCAAACTGGGCATCAATTTCCCGGATACAAGTTGGACTGGTGACATTGATTTCAGTGACATAATTGCCAATCACATCCAGCCCGACAAAGATCAGACCCTTTTCCCGCAAGAATGGCCCCACTTTCGCGGCAATCATCTTATCATTTTCAGACAATGGACGGGCCTGTCCCAGACCACCCGCAGCCAAATTGCCGCGCACTTCACCATTTTGTGGAATACGCGCCAGACAGTAAGGTACCGGTTCACCATTCACCATCAGGATGCGTTTATCGCCTTCGACAATTTCCGGAATATAGCGCTGTGCCATGATCGGACGTTTGCCCATTTCGGTTAGCATTTCCAGGGTAGAACCAATATTCACCCCATCCTGGAACAAACGGAAAATCCCCATACCGCCCATACCATCGAGTGGTTTCACAATCACATCGCCATGTTCAATAATAAATTCACGAATCAGGCTTTGTTGTGACGTCACTAAAGTCGGTACTTGCAATTCAGGAAACTGGGTAGCGAACAGTTTTTCATTACAGTCACGCAAGGATTGCGGCTTGTTGATGATCCACGCCCCTTCACGTTCTGCCTGTTCCAGAATATAGGTGGTATAGACAAAGTTCATGTCAAATGGCGGATCTTTACGCATCAACACCACATCATAAGCCGCGATGGATTCTTTCTGTTTTTCACCTAACTCGTAATAATGGTTATAGTCTTCAAAAACGTTGAGCGGAGCAATCAGGCCAAAAGCTTTGCCATGCTCAATATATAAATCCTGTTGTAAGGCATAGCCCAACTTATGGCCACGACGGCTAGCAGCCCACAGCATGGCCATGGTGGAATCTTTCTTTAAATTAACCGTTTCGATGGGATCCATCACCACAAGAACGCGCATATTGAAAGCTCATTTCATTTTTTAAATTGGGAAAAGTATAGCGGAGATTCACAATCATGTTTTCTGAATTTTCGATACATTCAATTTCTTGAAAAACATGCTTCCAGAATTCCGATCTATCACACCGCTTTCGTCGGATTATAATTTTATACCTATTTTACAATATGTTATAAAACCTCATTCACAATAAAATGATTATAAAAATGCGTAAAATAAAACACACGTTCAATTCTGGGGTGCTTATTGGCGTTATCGCAAGCCTATCAACCGCGGCTTTTGGCTATGCGGGGTATTATGTCTATCAAGATTATCGAACCCAACAATTGATCAAGCAAGTTGATGAACAAAAGCAGCAATTTATCACTCAGCTCAATCAGCAGTTTTTGAATTCAGATCCAAAACAGAATAGTGCACAGCAATTGATGATGATTTTAGGGCAGTCATCACAAATAGAATCGAAGATCCTGGATAATCTCCCGCCCCATCCGGGTATTCTTTTACAATTCGATCATTGGTTATTCACTGCTAAATTTGACGCTTCCTCTGAAATCCCCAGCGTTCTAGCGCAACATGCCATTTTCTATCAACCCCAGTTTGTCAGTCGTGACCAGCCGATAACATGGCAGTGTTATTCCACCTTACCGGACAAGTTACGCCCCAAAGATTGCTTATATACAAAAGATAAACCTGACTCATCCGGCTTACTTCGACACGTGTTAACTAACATGTTTTCCGATAAGTATCGATACCGCCAGAGAACACGTTATACCCCCTCTATGGGAAATGAATGCAGCAAATTCAAGGAAAAATTGCCGCAACAGTTTGATATTGTTGCAGTCGGTGCCTATTCAGGCCGCAAGTCGAACTACCAGATCGATAATAGCGGTCATCAAGCCCATCTCATGGATATTCAGGTTCAGCATCATCGCCCGGTCGTGCTGATTCTAGGTTCGTATGAACCAAGCATTTGGAATATTCAATGGGAAAGCCAGACCGAAATTGTTGGGGTGGTTGCTACAGGCCACTATAAGCAGCGTGTGTTAGGACTTCCAAGTTCTATCCCTATCCTGGAAACAACCGCCAAGAATTCTCAATGCGGCTATAGCTATGTATCAGATCAAAATGCGGCTGAAATGAATCAGCTTTCGCAAAAAATCATGCAGCGTGATATCCAAGCGATTGTCGTTGCCCGGAATGGCTATGCCACGATCGGCAATATGAGTACAACAACAGCCTTACAATCATCAAAAGAAAAGACCTTGGAAGATATCATCGATAAAAATGCACCGCTTGCCGGCCCAGCAGGTCTTCAAGATGCTGTCGCGAAAGGCTTGTTACGTCCTGCTACTCGAGCGGATATTCAGGCATGGAAGACAGCGTACAATAAGGCAAATAATATTTATACACCGCCTGTTATCGGAGGGTCGGGATCATCAGATATAGGTTCGCTTTCCCACAATGCCTATGTTGTCCTGCAACCGATGACCATTCCCGAGGGTTTATACGGCGCACATTCAGCCAATTTCTTTGTTCCACAAGGTGTGTCACGTCCTCGGGGTAATCCTGGACATTCAACGATTCATGATCTCAGTTCTGGTGAATGCTATGGTTCAAACCCGGATTGTTTGAGACCCTAATGTTTATGCGGTATAAATCGAATAATCAGATGTAGAAATTGCATTCAACTACACCGAGTGCTGGAGACTCAAACATGCTACAAGCCATTATCGGTTTTCATCTAGATGAAGAACAGCATTGGGTCGCTGACCTTTCCTGCGGGCATGGTCAGCATGTGCGGCACAATCCTCCCTGGCAAAACCGGCCGTGGGTAATGACTGAAGAAGGTCGTAAAGAAAAACTTGGGGTAAAGTTGGATTGTAAGAAGTGTGAAATACAGACCTAATACTTTTTGACAACTTGGGGAATAAACTCAGCCTTATGTAGCTTTGTAAATTATGGATTCTATTTTATTGCATTCTGGATCAAGCCAATTATGGAATAGACTCAACTTCGGCAAGAATGTTGCTTCGTCCAAAACTTAGAATAATAATTGATGGAATACTTAAAATAACGCTTATGGTACTTTTTGAAAAAAGTGCTCGCTAACTTCATAAGATAAAAACATATATGCAAGAAATGGAAGAACTATGGTTTTCGCTCTCTTTTTTATTTATAGACAATACAATTGATTATCAGCAGATCGCTACTGAAATCGCCATGCATGATATCGAGCTTATTGAATTTCATCTCTTTTACAATGTTGCCCCTGAGTGTTCTGCAAATCTGGAGCAGACCATCCCACCCATTTGGGTGAGTTTTGATAAAGATGAACTTATACAACATATTAAAAAAAATGGGATTTTGGATAAAGCACAAATTACTTTAGCAAGAAAAATTTCTGCAACAATATATAGATTCAAGTATAGAGATGAGTGGGCTACATTAACCCAATGCCTGATGGACTATAAATAAATCCCCAATTTAAAATAATAAATGCTATGTGATGATTTATATTGAAAATCAAATCGTTAATTATTAAAAACCTGTTTTTCACTCTTTATTTTTTATCAATTTATAATTTTTCTCGATCCATCTTTAATCAATATTTCTTTACATTAGACATCCAACCTTAACCATGCTACTTCTTCATATCAGCCCAAAATAAAAAAGGAAGCATACGCTTCCTTTTTAGGATCTATATATTAAATTCCGTACTTTTCACGATATGCCTGCATTTTTGCCAATGCTTCCGTTTCACCTTTAGCTTCTAGGTAATCCATCAAATCTTTCATGGTAATCAACGCATAGACTGGAATATCCAGTTCCTTTTGCACTTCCTGAATCGCAGACAATTCACCCTGACCACGTTCCTGACGGTCTAACGCCACCAAAACACCTGCGATGGTTGCACCGGCATTTTGCAGAATAGTGACCACTTCACGGATCGCAGTGCCCGCAGTAATCACGTCATCAATAATCCAGACTTTTTTACCTTCAACAGCCGCACCGACCAATACCCCACCTTCACCGTGGTCTTTGGCTTCTTTACGGTTAAAGCCCCAAGGCACACTCACGCCATGATTTTGTGACAAAGCCACAGCTGTCGCTGCCACAAAAGGAATACCTTTATAAGCCGGCCCGAAAATCACTTCGACATCGTTGCATTGCATTAATTGATCAGCGTAACCTTGTGCCAAAAGCGATAAGGCTTCACCATCATTGAGTAAACCCGCATTAAAAAAATAAGGGCTCACACGGCCTGATTTTAAAGTAAACTCACCAAATTTAAGCACACCACGTGATAAGGCGAGTTCGATAAAAGCTTGCGGGTTAAATTGCACTGGCGTTGTCATGAGGTGCTCCGAATTGCAAATTGAGGTTATGACTGCGCATGATAGCAAAGGATCACTATCCAAGTGATGTAAAAATTCTACGAGTAGTTTCAATTAACGTGAATGGTTTACGTTCGTCCGTGACCAAAGGCCTGCTGGAATGGCTAGAACAATCAGATGCGGATGTGGTGTGCATGCAGGAAAGTCGCATTACCCATGCACAGTGGACGGATAAATTTAAACCTGAAGGCTGGCATACACACTTATTCCCGGCCGAACGTGCGGGCTATGCAGGCACCGCCATTTATAGCCGCCTGCCTTTTGTCTCCGTACAGGATGGCTTGGGCTTTGAACTGGCTGATAGCCAAGGGCGTTTTATTCGTGCTGAATTCGATCTGGGCCTGGGCTATCCGGTCTACATCTGTTCGCTCTATCTACCTTCAGGGTCAAGTGGCGAAGAAGCGCAGGCACGCAAAGACCATTTCCTGGATCAATACAAACTGATTCTAAAACAGTGGCGTGAAGAGAATAAGTCGCTCATCGTTTGCGGTGATTACAATATTGTGCATAAGAAAATCGACATTAAGAACTGGTCAGGCAACCAGAAGGCCTCCGGCTGTTTACCGCATGAACGTGCCTGGCTAGATCATATCTATAATGAACTCGGTTATGTCGATACCTTCCGTGAAGTCCGCAAAGAAGCCGATCTATACTCCTGGTGGTCAAATCGCGGACAGGCACGGGCCAAGAATGTCGGTTGGCGGATTGACTATCATGCTTGCTCACCAGACTGGAAAGAGCGTACGATTAATGCTTGGGTATATAAAGATCAATGGTTTAGCGATCACGCACCAGTGATTATCGACTATAAACTGTAAACTTGAGTTTACAGTTGTTCACTGAATAGAAGTTTATAACCTACGTTTTTTGTCGTGTTTGTGTATTTTTATTCAGTGACTTTGTTGGCAAGATAGCAATCACGGCACAGGGACATTGTCAGGATGACAGCGAAGGGATAGGAAGCCGTAGGATGAAAGGAATAAATTAAATGATTTAATTTATTTTGCAAGGATGTGACATGGAACGTTGTAACGAGACCCGCATGATCAGGATGATTAAATGCGGGTTTCTCTATTCTGGGCAATTATTTTTATTTTAATCAATACCCAACACATCGTTACAGCTTTATATTGCCAAGTCTGTATGACACTCTCATGACATCCTGTTTTCAAAAACATTTCTCCGCGATTTCCGATTTTAACCCGATAGTATTCCGCCCATTTTTTCGCTAGGCTTAGCAGCCAGTCAGGTTAAAGTAATGGAATCCTCATGCTGAAAATTTATGGCATCAAAAATTGTAATTCAATGAAAAAAGCCTTCGATGCACTTAATGCATTAGGATTGGCCTATGAATTTCATGATTACAAAAAACAAGGTATAGAAGCCGAAACACTCAAACTATGGTTAGAGCAGATCGGTGCAGATAAAGTCTTGAATAAAAAAGGCACGACCTGGCGCAAACTGACTGAAGCAGAACAGCAAAAGGCGTTATCAAGTGAAAAGGCTCTGATTGAAGCACTAATGACTCACACCAGCTTAATCAAACGCCCGATTTTACAAACTGCACAAGGTTTTGTTGTTGGTTTTGATGAAACAGCCTACCGCAACCTGGCTTAATCTCTAAAACAAAAAGCCTGATCTATGATCAGGCTTTTTGATAATCACATTATCACTTAATTTACACGAATCCAGGTTTGATTCCGTCCCAAAACTGATATCCCGATATAGCCACGCAGATTGAGTTTTTTGCCACCCTCTGTAATTTCAGCTTTGAGCTTATAGGTTTTACCGGATTGTGGGTCCAGAATGCTTCCGCCTTCGTATTGCTGACCTTCACTAAGTTTGAGGTTATGCACAATCGTCAGACCTTTTAACGATTTATTATGATAAGGCCCTTCACACTTCTTACAGGCGTTTTCCTCACCTGGTGTTAAGATATTCTGGATATTGGCATTTAAGGTGCCATTTTTTAGTTCGGTAAACTTCACAATGGCTTTAGGCTGCTTGGTTTTGTCATCAATGGTCTTCCATACTGTACCATTGAGCGGATCGGCAGCGTGAGTCAATACAGCAGCGCTGAATAACCCTAATGCTAAGGCGAGTTTTTTCATTTCCTATATTCCCTGGTCATCGACTCGACTGGGTCAGTATTGAAAAATCACAACAAGAATGCAATTTTTCAGTGTGACTGTTTAGTGTAAGGTTGTAAGTATCCCGCATGATCAATACAAAATGGAATAACAATGCCAATCAATCCCATGTGGAAACAGTATTTTAGTGAAACCCTGCTGAAAGGCATCATCCGTGCGCCGAGTCGGCTGAATTTGCCTCCCGAAACATTGCGTCAAACGCTGGATCGTTTATCTAACCTGTTGCCCAAAACGGAAGGTGCGACAGTCCGCTCATTTAGCCTTGCTGGTTTAGCTGCAGAAGAAATTAAACCTAGTCATCCGGCCACACAACTGATCTTGCATCTGCACGGTGGGGCATTTTTCCTGGGTTCGTTACGTACCCATCGCGCCTGGATGATCGATATGGCACTGCGCACACAAATGCAGATCGTGCATCTTGATTATCCGCTGGCTCCCGAGTCACCCTATCCAGATGGACTGGATGCCCTTTATTTAGCCTATCTGACGCTGCTGGATCAAGGCATTCAAGCCAAGGACATTATCCTGTCTGGAGATTCTTCTGGTGCCAATCTGGCTGTATCCTTGTGTTTACGCCTGCGAGATCAGCAGCAGCCTTTGCCAGCTGCCTTGATGTTGCAGTCTCCTTTCTTGGATTTGACCTTGAGCAGCCCTTCGCTACGTTACAATGCCGAGCATGATGCCCTGCTCTCTCAGGAATTACTTGAGGCAGGTATTGATTACTATCTGGTTCGGGATGTGGATCCAGCTGAGCCTTATGTCTCTCCACTATTTGCTGATCTACGCGATTTACCTCCAACGCTGATTCAAGTCGGATCGAAAGAAATCCTGCTAGATGATGCACAGCGTTTCCGTGATCAAGCTGAGGCTGCAGGTGTCGATGTGACTTTCAAGTTATATACAGGCATGTGGCATGACTTTCAGTTGTTTAATTCCTGGTTCAGTGAGGGCAAGCAGGCGTTAGCCGATCTCACTGAATTTGCGCATCGGATTGACCAAAACTAAACAAGCATAAAAAAGGTCAGCCGAAGCTGACCTTTGTAGTAAGGCAAATTAGAGTGCCTGAATTTTGCTTAATGCATCCGCAATTGCTTGTTCTTTCTGGTCTGGCATTGCAACACCTTCTGAACGAATCACTTCAATTTCTGTGACGCCAGTAAAGCCAAAGACAGTTTTCAAATAGGCTTCTTGGAAGTCGGCAGGGCTGTTGTCGCCATAAACACCACCGCGACTACTTGCGATATAGACTTTTTTACCACCCGCCAAACCTTCCGGACCATTTTCAGTATAACGGAAAGTTTTACCCGCTACACAAATACGGTCAATCCAAGCTTTCAGGGTCGATGGAATGCTGAAGTTATACATTGCTGCACCTACCACCACGATATCTGCCTCCAGATATTGCTGTACCAGCTGCTCACTCAGCTGGCTTTGTTCTGGATTTTGCCCCATGAGGATTGGGCCAGACAGGTGTGGAATCTGGTGCTGATCAACATCCAGATATTCAACTTCAAGATTGGCATGTTTGCTTTTCAGTTGTGCCACGATGGCCTGTGTCAACTGACGTGAAACAGATGCATCACCGAGAATACTAGAATCAATGTGGAGTAATTTCATGTGCAATCTCTAAATCATCTTTTATTGGATGAACGCTAGCTTAGAAGATAACACCGCTAAAATCAGTGCGTTGCTTGCTACACTATGTTGCAAAAACAGAACAGCTAACCTCAAGAGGAAACTTATAGATCCTAAAGATTAGGGGTGGAGCTGCTTGAGTTGGCTTAGCAATTCTACTTCGCTAAATGCACCAGTTAAACGTAACTGTCGCTGTTCCTGCTGTTGAGCATTCAGAAAAATATAAGTCGGTGGCCCAAGAATTTGCCATTTTTTTAGCAAAGCCTGATGGGAGGCATCATACTGGCTCAAATCCAGTTTAATCAGGTAATAAGGTGCTAATGCCTGCTGGACGGTGGACGATTTTAAAATCCGATGTTCGATGGGTTGGCACGCCACACACCAGTCGGCATACACATCAATCACGATCGCACGACCTGCAGGTGCCTGTGCCAATAAACGTTCAAATTCAGCTGCTGTTCTAGCGATCTGCCACTGATTTTTCTGCAAGTTTTCAGGCTGATGATAGTTTTGAATTTGCTGATACTGGCTATAGCCAAGATAAGGCAGCAACACGATGAGTAACAAGAGATACAGTACACGCATGCCACCCGTGTAACGCCATACACTACGGATCAGGTAAATAACCAGCCCTATACCAAGCAACAGGCTCAATACCTGTAACAGCAGCGCTGGCAATAATGGACGGATAAAATACAGGGCCAAGCCCAGCATAATAAAGGCAAAAATGACCCGGATCTGTAACATCCACTGCCCGGCTTTGGGGAGCACTTTTGCTCCCAGCACACTGGCCAGCAACAAGGGAAGACCCATGCCAAAACCCAGCATAAACAACAGCAAAGCACCCTGCCAGTGATGCTGGGTCTGTAAAATAAACAGTAAAGCTCCAGCCAGTGGTGCCGTCATACAGGGTCCGACCAATAAGGCAGAGATAATGCCCATGATGCCCGCACCCAGCAACGTTCCACCCTGTTGTAAAGACTGCACCTGATCCAGACGCTGTAACCATGCTTGTGGCAGACGAATTTCAAACAGGCCAAACAAATTGGCCGCAAACAGGACAAATAGCGCACTAAAGGCCAGCAAAGTAGCGGGTTGCTGTAACCAACGCTGAAAATTCAGACCCGCTGATGATGCCACTAGACCGAGTAGTGCATAGACCATGGCCATACTCAGCACAAAAACCAGTGCAATCATCCAGGCCTTCAAACCTTTATGATCCCGCACGATCAGTGAAGTTAAAATCGGCAGCATGGGTAAGGAACACGGTGTAAATGCCAGCAAAACACCCAAACCAAGAAACAGCAGCAGGCTGTAAAATAAAGAATGCTCGGCAAGCTGCTGAAACCATACCTGATCCTGAGCCCCCTCCAAAGTCAGTGGGGGATTCGGTTGGCTAGGAACTGAAGAAGGTTGTGACGGCGTTGAGGCATCCACCGGCAAGGTTTGCCCCGAGGCCGGAGCCAGATCCAGTAAACGTTTTGAGGATGCCGTTTCCTGCAACTGAATCAGTCCATCAAGATCTGTCTGAAACTCGATCGTTTGTGGCGGATAACAAATCCGGTCCTTGGCACAACCCTGCCAAGTCAGCTGATAGCTTTGTGCCGGTTTTGCTGCAAAGCGGATGTCGAGCTGCTGAAAATACACCTGACTCTGGCCATAATTGTCATCATATTGTGTGACAGCGGGGGGCAACCGCAGTGGAACCGTTTGACCGGCCTGCTTCAGCTCGATTTTATGTTGATACAGGTAGTAACCGGGTTCAATCTGCCAGTGGAGTTCCGCCTCATGTTGGCTTAGAGACTCTACGGAAAAGCGAAAGGCCTGCTCCGCTGGAAGTAGCGGATTTTCTGCATGACTCAACACTGAGATCAGCCAACAGCTGATACTCAGTAAAATCGCAAAACTCAGTTGCACCCGATTACCGGGTTCCAGACATTGCATACCCTAAGCCACTCAGGATTAAAACAGGAAAGAAACGCCTAGGCCACCATGGTAATCCGGTCGCTCACCACTGAGTGAAACACCAACACTGGCATCCAGCTGTGCACGGTCGTTTAAGGCATACATCACGCCCGACGCCAAGGATGTCTCATTGGGTTGGCTTTCTGCCTTACGATAAACAAATTCAGAAAACCCAGACCAATTCTCGGCAATCTTGTATTGAATGCTCGGAACCGCAGTGACAGCCCATTCTCGATCCTGCATTTCATAACGCATGGTCATCGCGGTCGTGATCAAATCACTATAACGATAAGCAAGTGCTGAGCTTAAGCTATAAATATCATCCTTCGCAGAGAAACCAGGATTACCAGTAGCGAGTTGAACCTGAGCCAGCACAGCCATCGTAAGCTGCTCATCTTTCAGGTTAATGGCTTTCTTCACCCCGATACTGACATCGCCCAGACCATCGGTTTCCCGGGTTTGTCCAGCAGATTTGGTTTTCGTCCAGCTTGGCCCCTGCCAGCCTAGCTGTAGCTCGGTATCCTCATTCAGACCACTGCGTAACAGCATATTACCATTCAGACTCAGTGTTCTGACTTTCAAACCATCCACATACTGTTCATCATAGGTCGCTGAAGGCAAACCTTGTTCCCACGCCACATGGCCAACCGGCGTAATGCCAGTGCCAAAACCGCTCCCCGGACGGTCAAATGAAAATTCGGCAGCCCATGTGCCCATACTGAGGCTTGCCATCATCAATAACGTGGTTGTTTGCATGATTTTCATGTCATTTCTCAATTTTTTACGCTAGTTCTTTCGACATCTTGGCGCCACGACTGCGCAACAACTGCAAAGTTTCTTTTTCTTCAGGTAGTGCCTCTGACCAGTCAATTTCATCAAATTCACAGTCAAAAAACAAATCGCTAATTGATGATAAAATAGTCAATCCATCTTCATCTTTACTGTTTGGATCTACCTGTTCATCCAGCAAACGCTTTACAGCCGGCACACAGGCCGCACTTGCCGCATCCCAGAGTGGACCATAGAGCTCTTCCGCATCCCATAAATGCAGGTTAGCCTTGGCCTGAATCAAGGCATCCAGAATCTCTAGATGAACCTGTAAAGCCTCTTGTTTCTGCTGCTCAGTCATCGGCTCGGCCTGATAGGCTTCACTGACCAACTCCCACCACTGAAATAATCCATCACACGCCACGGAAATGGGTGGGCCCTTTTCTGGATCAATAAAATTCGGATCCAGACCATCCGCCAGTAGCTTTTGAACCTGTGGCAAATTCAGTTCTTCTATCGCTTGTACTAAAAGCTGTTGTTGTGCAGTTAACATGCGATCTCTCATTTGTCGGTTTGTCTTATTATGCCGAATAATGTCCGATTTGTTTTAAGGAAATGTTGTCGAGGTGATATTCAGGCATAAAAAAAGCCCCGTAGGGCTTTTTTTACAGAAGCTTAGGCTTCTTCTTCATCGTTGTCGATCAGCTCAGGAGCTGCACCGCGCGGATCATCAATTTTTTCAAATAAGTGTTCAAGGCTACGGCCTAATTTATCCATGGCACCATGGAAAGCGATGTCGACATTTTTCGCTTTGTGATTAACAGCTACAGGTTTTAAACCTTTAGGACGTGCTTCAATCATGCAACGGATATCATCATCTCCGCCTTTGTCCCCATTTTCATCGCTAAAATGTACAGAAAAGTGAGTAATACGTTCCGCATGACGTTGAAATTCTTGGCCAAGTTCTGCACGCACATAACTAATTAAACGTTCATTATTCTGAATATTTTTGTCGGTACGGATTTCAATGTTCATAATATCATCCTCTTTCTGGATCTTTTTGTGCAAAACTTTTGTTATTTACGCTTGTCAGATGACAAGCGGTTGTTCCCTTGAGGGATCGGTTAAATTGAATTGGGGCTTTGCTCTCCTCACTCAATTCAGGACGGTGCATGTAATCGTTTTACTGTCCTTATGTCTTCAATATCAGGCCATCCGCAAAAATATGCAAGGGGGTTTTTAAAAAAAATATTTGAACCCTAGCAGAGTACTAAGACTTAAAAATGACAGGCTAAAAAACTGATCAAAAGATATTCATTTATTTACAATTATTCACATTTTTAGTACCAAATTTACAGCTCCACAATCTGCAAAACAGCACATTTTTTTGATCTTTTGGTCAAATTTCACTTTATTTCCAGCCGATAATCTGTATGCTTGTTACGCTTTTTTGGCCGGAGAGATTCTTAATGAAATTTACACAATCGGTAATCGCAGGTGCACTTCTAAGTAGTGCAAGCTGGGCTCAAGCACAACCAGTTTGGCAGGATTTTAGTGTTACAGGTCTATATGGTGAAAACTACGAGCTGATTGCACGTGAGGATCAGCAAACCACGGTAACCCTGGAATATGCAGCAAAACTTAACTATGGTGATGTGTTTGCTTTTCTGGATCGTACCGATAATGATGTCAGTGGCAAAGAAAGCTATTTTGAGGTTTCACCACGATTAAGTTTGAGTGAGGTTTCCGGTCAGAAACTGGCAATTGGCCCGATTAAAGATGTGTTAATTTCAACCACTTGGGAAAGTGGTGAGGGATTCGATAATTATTTGTATGGTATCGGTCTGGACTTGGCGGTGCCTTATTTTCAATATGCCAGTCTGAATTTCTACCGGGCCAAAAATGACAGCACCAAAGATGATTACCAGCTCACCTTCACTTATGGTGTGCCGTTTAAACTGGCCAATGAAGAATTTTTGGTGGATGGTTTTCTCGACTGGTCCACGGCTGAAAAAAATAGCCATGCCAGCGAACTGAACTGGACCACACAATACAAGTGGAATCTCGGCCAACACATCGCGCCTGGCACACGACTTTACCTTGGGGTAGAGCACTCGTTGTGGAACAATAAATACGGTATTGCCAATGCCAAAGAAAATAACGTGAGTGCTTTGCTGAAATATCACTTTTAATCTGTGAAACTCCCTCTTTTTCAAAAGCAAGACCCAAGTCTTGCTTTTTTTACCCCCATTCTGATGAGGTTCTAGCAAAAGATCGCCGGCAAAGTGTTCTGGTTGTGCAGGCTAACCACGGCATAATGCTGCTCAAACGATACCCGATAAAAATTCTGTAGCTGAGTAAAACTAAGTACCAACCCTGCCTGTTCCTGTTCGGGTGCCTGCCCCCAAGCTTCTGAGAGAAGTTTGGCTTGTTGCAGATATTGCGGATGATAACAGCGCTGAAACTGTTCAATGCTGATCTCATCCAAGGCCTGAGAAATCTCGGCTACCTGATGTACCAGATTATAATGTGCACTGAGGTCAGGCTGTTGTACGTTGCGAAAAGGAAACTGCGCCACCAAGGCATAATGCAGGCAGCTTGTCGCGATCAGCTGAGCTTGAGTGAGTAAAATCTCCAGGATCGGGGCACGATGCTGCAGGTCGAGTTTGGCCTGAATGCCACTCGCCTGTGCAATGTCCTGCTCATTCTGTGCTTGACTAGATAACAGCAATAAATCCTCAGCACGAATGGCCAATAATTGAGTATTCATGCGGCAAGCTCTTCTGCTCCTTGACCCGTTTAGCTTACAGCGAGTTTGTGCAAAAAAACGGCTATAATTCTGTAATTACTGCCTGCAGATTGTAATAACACGTGTCTACGATCACCCTGCTCATCGCTGTCCTGTTTTCAGCAAAACATGAAATTATCTCCTGAGAAGCGTTCAGCATTTACTGAAATTTCATTACAGGCACAATTTTAAATAAAATCAAACCATTGATTTAATTTAAAATAATAAATTGGCATGTTTTTTGATTAACTCCATCTGCACTTACAAGGAAACGTCTGTTGGGATAACAGATGTCGTATGCATATGGAGTTTTACATGAAAAAATTTGCACTACTCGGCCTAGGGCTTTGCTGTATCGGTTCAACCCATGCAGGTTTTGAGCTGGACCGCTTTCAGACGCGTTTTGGTCTTACCCAGATTGAACCGAAAAATAATCCAGGCAATCTTGATGATGGCACACGTACCAACGTATCCAATGCCTATGCCCTGACAACTGATTTTGTCTATTTCCTAACCCCAAATCTGGCGGTTGATTTATTGGTCGGTAGCGCACCAAAACATAATATTTATGGAGATGGGCAGAAGATCGGCAATACCAAGTACATTCCGCCAACGCTCAGCCTGCAATACAACTTTAACCCGCAAGGCCAGTGGAACCCATATGTGGGGTTGGGGGTAAATTATACCTATTACTTTGATGAAAACTTGCTGAATGGTCAAAAGCTCGATGTGTCGAATTCCACCGGCGTCGCCGCGACTATCGGGATGGACTATAAACTGAATGAACATTTCAGCTTGGGAACCGATATCCGTTATGTCGATGTAAACTCTGATGTAAAAATTAACGGAGTCAAAGTCGGTAATGTGGATGTCAATCCGATGCTCTACAGCTTAACGTTGGGTTATAAATTCTAAATATCCCGCTCTCTCGAAGAAAAACCCGCAATTGCGGGTTTTTTAACGAATGGAATTTAAATCACAATATCCGCCAGATTGCCTTTCTGTTCCAACCATTGCTTACGGTCAGCAGAACGTTTCTTGGCCAGCAATTTATCCAGTAGCCCTGCAGTAAAATGACTGTCATCCAGATCCAGCTGTACCAGACGGCGGGTGTTCGGATCCATGGTAGTTTCACGCAACTGGCTGGCATTCATTTCACCCAAACCTTTAAAGCGGGTAATTTGTGGATTCTTAGTTTTGACTTTTGCCAAAATCTGTTCCAGCTCCGCTTCATCCAGTGCATAGTGCACATCCTTACCAGCATCAATCCGGAACAAGGGAGGCATCGCCACATACAGATGCCCCTCTTCCACCAATGCCGGAAAATGTTTGACGAACAAGGCACACAGCAAGGTGGCAATGTGCAAACCATCTGAGTCGGCATCAGCCAGAATACAGATCTTGCCATAACGCAGTTCCGACAGGTCATCACTGCCCGGATCGACGCCAATCGCAATGGCAATATCATGCACTTCCTGAGAGGCCAACACCTCATCGGATGACACTTCCCAAGTGTTTAAAATCTTACCGCGAATCGGCATGATGGCCTGGAAGTTCTTATCCCGTGCCTGCTTGGCACTCCCCCCTGCAGAATCCCCCTCGACAATAAACAGCTCGGATTCTTCGCGGGTCTGGCCGACACAGTCAGCCAGTTTTCCCGGTAAAGCCGGACCAGAGACAATCTTTTTACGTTCAACTTTTTTCGCAGCTTTCAAACGGCGTCCGGCTTTGGAAATCGCCATTTCCGCCAGTTGCATGGCAATGTCAGAGTTCTGGTTCAGCCACAGGGCAAAGGCATCCTTGGCGATATTCAACACCACAGACGACGCTTCACGGCTGGACAGACGTTCCTTGGTCTGCCCGGAAAATTGTGGCTCTTGAAATTTCAGCGACAGGATGTAATTCACCCCATCCCAGACATCTTCAGCCGAAAGTTTCAGGTTACGCGGCAACAGACTGCGCAGTTCACAGAATTCACGTAACGCATCGGTCACCCCGGAACGCAAACCATTGACGTGGGTGCCGCCTTGCGCGGTTGGAATCAGGTTGACATAGCTTTCCTGTACCTGCTCACCGCCTTCGGCATTCCAGCAGATGGCGAATTCAGCACTGGCTCGCTCGGCATAGCCTGTAGCCACAAAGGCCGGGTGCGGCACAATTTCACGATCCTGCAGTTCATCCATCAGGTAATCGACCAGGCCATTTTCAAACTGCCATTCGATTTTTTCGTTATTAATCTGGTCAATATAAATGACTTGCAAACCCGCGGCTAACACCGCTTTGGCTTTCAGGTTGTGTTTCAGTGCCTTTAAGGCAAATTTCGGACTGTCAAAATACTTACCTTCCGGCCAGAAATGAACGGTAGTACCTGTGGCACGTTTCGGGGCTTTACCTTCCAGCACTTCCAGCGGTGCCACAGGCTCACCCTGTGCAAAAGCCATCTTGTAGAGATTGCCCTGACGCTGGACTTCCACTTCAACCCGGCTCGACAGGGCATTGACCACGGAAATCCCGACCCCATGCAAACCACCAGAGAACTGGTAATTGTCGGTACTGAACTTACCACCGGCATGTAACTTGGTCAGAATGATTTCGATTCCGCTCTGGCCATATTCCGGATGGATATCCACCGGCATACCCCGGCCGTTGTCTTCCACTGATAGCGATCCATCCGCATACACCGTGACCACAATCTTATTGGCATATCCGGCCAGTGCCTCATCGACTGCATTATCAATCACTTCCTGCGCCAGATGATTCGGGCGTGTAGTATCGGTATACATGCCGGGACGACGGCGTACCGGATCTAGACCAGATAAAACTTCAAGCGATTGAGCCGTATATTGAGACACGTTCTATGGGTTCCTTGATGTTAGGGAATACGATAAAAATTCGAGCAGTAACGGAATTTTGTCTGCAAAATCATCCATGCCATGATTGCCTTGCGCATCTGTGATGATCAGTGCTGCAGGCCGAGCCGCACTATAATAGCGCTGTGCATCACGATAATCCAAAACTTCATCGCCTTGTTGCAAGAGCAGTAAAATTTTATCGGCATGTTGGGGCTGTTTACAGGCCAACTGTTCGAGCTGTTGCAGTTGTGCCTGATCCAGTGACCAGTCTGCAGTGACCGGGTAAGGCAACTGTTCAGCAAAAAGATCATGGAACAGCTGCCATGGTCGCATAGCAGGATTGATCAGCACAGCCGGAACCGCATACCGTGCGACCAATTGTGTCGCATAAAAGCCCCCTAAGCTGCTGCCTACCAGCGCAACATGATCCAGTGCTTCAATCAAGTTGGCCACGCGTGCCAATGCCTGTACAGGGGGCAGGTTCAGATCCGGCAAATGGACACGGATCTCTGGACAATGGCGCTCACAGTAATGTTTAAGTTGCTGACCCTTAATCGATAATGCACTACTTTTGAAACCATGCAGGTAAATCAGGTTCATCAGGCTTCCCTTGTTGCACTCAGGATATTGTGGATCAGTGCATGATCCCGCGAGCGATAAAAACCGCCAAGTTACATTCTGCAGTGAAATTGTTAGACAAAAATCATCGAAACTTCACCATTCGCACGTATTGTAAAATCATGACATGATTACACTAACTATGCGCGAACGCTGATGTTTATAGCGCGAAGCCAGATAAAAAGAAAGAGTACATTTTAGGATGAATCCATGCCCAGTTTAACGCCTCTACATGAAAGCTACTGCCGATGGGATCGTACCCCACCCAGCCAGGCCGATGTACTGGAAGGACTGGCTCAACTGGTCAGCAGCAACCTGTTGGGACTGGATGAACTGCTGGCCTGTCTACAACAGGATCTGCTACAGCAAAGTTCGAAACTCAGTGATCAGATCACTGTACAGTTACAGCAAACCCCGCATGTCGACAAGCTGTATCAGCTGTTCTATCACATGGCACAAAAATCCGGACACCATCTGCTTGCTCCCGGGTTGCGCCGGATTATCGATAAATTTCCCAAATTACAAGCCAAACCGCTCAACCCGAGTCTGCATTTTCTGGTCGGTGTGTTAAACGGGATTCTGGGTGATTATCTGCTCACACATCACAACCCGCTTGCCCTACCTATGTTGCTCTATGATCACTATGGCGCTCTGCAGCGCGGCGAGCTGGCCGGTCGTGTAGTGATTTTTGTGCATGGCCTCGGCATGAACCATTTACACTGGTCAACACGCAAATACGCCGGGATCGGTGAGCGGCTGCTGGCACAACGTGACCATAACACCATGCTATATCTGAATTACAATTCGGGACGGCGCATTTCTGCCAACGGGCGCAGCCTGGCGGTACTGTTACAACAGCTGATCCAGCAACACCCGCAAATTGATAGTATTGATCTGATTGGCCACAGCATGGGCGGTTTGGTGGCGCGCAGCGCCCTGTTCTATGGTAAACAGAATCTGCATTACTGGATGCACCGGGTCAATAACCTGGTCTGTATTGGCACACCCAATCACGGTGCATCGTTAGAACGTTTTAGCCATACCCTGCAGGAGAAACTGCACCATTGGCCAGTCATCAAAATTTTGGGACATGCAATCAATATTCGCAGTAATGGTATTCTGGATTTACGCTATGGCAGCGTCCGTGATGATGACTGGGAGCATTTACCGGCACGGATTGGCCTGATGGACGATAACCGCAAACCAGCCCCCTTACCGAGCTACATCAACAGTTATATGATTGCTGGCACCGTAGAGTCGGAAAATAACCAGAACAAGGCATTGAATATCCTGGGGGATTATCTGGTCAGTGTCAAAAGCGCACTAGGTGAACATCCTCATCCACGCTTTCAGCTGAAGCTGCCGGAATCCCATAAGGCGGTGTTTTATGGACTCAACCATTTTGAGATTCAGTCCCATCCGGTTGTTGCCGAACAGATTGCCCGCTGGTTCTATGCCGACAATGAAGAAGAAAGTGCAGAACAACCCATGCACGAATATCTGGTTCAGGTCGAACAGCGGAATTGGGAGAACTTGCGAGGGATTGTAGAAACCTAAAGCAAGAGGTGATGAGCCAATCGGCAAGAGAAAATATCAGCCCGGCAGAAGCCGGGCTGATGAAATTGTTATTTTTTACGTAGCACTCTGCTATATGGGTAGTTACGCACCAGTTGCCAGAGACATAGCAGTGCCAGCACACTAAAGAACAACAGTGACCAAACAGGCAAAGATTGACCGAGGAAAGTCCAGTCGATGGCAGCACACTCGCCTGAACCGGACAATACCTGCTGCAACACGCTTTTTAATGGCAACGCATCCAGCAAATAGTTGAGACCAGGGCCGCAACTCGGTACCTGATCGGGTGGCAGAGACTGCAACCAGACATGACGGCCTGCCACACCCACCGACCATAAAATGGCCAGAGTCGCGAGAAAGGCATACAGACGTTTGACCGCATTTGATGCCGGATTATGGATCAGGGCAATCAAGGCAATCAGCCCCATGCCGATCAGCCCTACACGCTGAAAAACACATAGGGGGCAAGGCTCCAAACCTTTCACGTGTTCGAGATAGAGCGCAAAAGCCATACCGATCACACTGGCCAACACCAGCAGGCCGTTCACCAAGCGATAACTCCACTGCATGGATCTTCCTCTTGTTTTTATCTATAAGCGGCAAGATAGTCGTGAAAACGTAGACTACTGTCTTGCTCAAGTTGTTGTTGCTGTTGCAGGGATTGTTCCGCCAGTGCATCAAAATAGCCTTGGGTTTCTTCATCTAGGACATGTTGTTCATAGGCCAAGGCATGTTGCTGCGCCATATAACTGCCAAAGGCCCAGGTTCCGCCATGTTCGAGCGTATCGGAAATCATTTGGGCTGAAAGCGTCAGATCCACTTCATCAATACGTTGTTGCATCACATCGAGCGCCTTGCTGTACAGGTCGGTTTCGTAAGCGGCGTCTAGTAAAGCAGCCAAAGGTTGCATTGCTGTGACATAACCCTCTGCCCAGCTTTCAATTGGGTAAGACTCGCCCTGCTGCTGAATGCTGGCATTCGGTGCACGGCCACGATTGACCACTTCCGCTTGATTTTTCTCAATCTGGTCTTGCTCTGCGACACCCAGTTCCGGACTTTCAGCAAACAGGCAGTACAGTGACAGGGTTTCCAGGAATCCAGCCGCATCTTCATCAATGCCGATTGGACTATATGGGTTGACATCAACCGCACGCAGTTCCACATAACCGACACCACGATTGGCCAACGCTTGTGATGGGGTTTCACCAGCTTGCGGCACCTGTTTTGGGCGTACCAGACTGTAATATTCGTTTTCAATCTGGAGCACATGATCGTTGATCTGGATCGGTTCGCCCTGAGCATCATCCAGTCCCAAACGGCTAAAGGCCGGATAAGGCGTTTTCACAGCCTTCTGCAGACCTTCCAGATAGCCTTGCAGGCTGTTGTAATGGATGCCGAGCTGTTTCTGTGCAGAATTTTGGTAACCAAACCGTCCCATACGTAATGCGGTTGCATATGGCAGGAATAGCGTTCCTCGTAAAAGTGGCAATAGGTGATGTTCACGACCACTCAAAAAGCACTGACACACCGACGGACTCGCCCCCAGAAGCAGCATGACCAATGGCGTGAGACGGATAAAATTCCGGATCAGGCCAAAATAGCGGTAACTGCGATAATCCTGCAAACTCAGGGCTTTTAGCTGCTCATCCGTCTCATGCTGTTGCAGCGCTTCAAACAAGGAATCCGGAAAAGACAGGTTATAATGCACCCCGGAAATGGTTTGCATACGGCGGCCATAACGTACACCCAAACCGCGGCGGTACAGGGTCTTAAAACGACCGATATTCGAACTGCCGTATTGGGCAAGCTGGATACTTTCTTCTTTTTCGTCCAGCATACATGGCATGGACAGCGGCCAGAGTTTTTCATCCTGTTCGAGATGACGGTGAACCACCGCATGAATATCCTGCAGGTAGTTCAAAGCCTGAGGAATGCTGTTTTGTGGTGGCGTAATAAACTCCATCAGTGCTTCGGAATAATCCGTGGTGATATGCGGATGGGTTAATGCCGAGCCTAGACCGTGCGGATGCGGTGCTTGTGAAATAAACCCGTCACGTTGCATGCGCAGGCTTTCACGTTCAATGCCGCGTAGCATACCCTGCAACAGCGAAGAATCCACCCAAGTCGGTAAAATGTCTTGAGAGATCGGGAGGGAGTAACTCATTACACGGGCTCGCTTATTAAAAAGAACAACAAAACAAAATCATCAGCTTAATCACATTCGGGTGATTGTTGGCTGCTACATTACGCCCAAACATGGTCGAAAGGCAAAGCAGATTTAATGTTGGCAATTTTTTATCACAATCTTGCAGTATAAGACACGGGTTATTTGTGATTATATTAAAGATCAGCCCTGTTTTTTTTAAGGAAATGGTGAATTATCAGACATGGTCCGATGCTGAACCATTGGTGGGCGAGTCGCATGTATTGCGATAACAGGCTGTCTTTACAGTCGTCAAAACGCGCAAAAATCAATTTAATAAAGCGTCGTTTTTGTTTTGATCCTATTCCTTGTCCCGGGCAGGCTCTGCCGCGGAAGGAGTTTTCTCATGAACACCTCATCTTAGTGTGCCAGTTTACTGGTCGTGATGCTGTTGGCCGGTTGTGCCAGCATCCCACAACAACCACAGAACTCACCGCAGTTGAATAATACTTTTATGAGCTATCCGCTGATTTAATCTGAAACTCAGATTTGATCAATCCTGATAGTGAAAAAAGTACTCAACTGATCCATCGTATTCCCGTCTGGCTGTCCATTTACCCGCAGCCAGACGCCATACGACCGAATCAGTCTTTATGACGGCAGTGAATTTCTGGCACATCCACTCTTACTTTTCTCTTTGCCCCAGGAGTTTTTTATATGCATCGACGTTATTTAAGTTTAGGTCTGCTCATATGCCTTGGCCTTGCAGGCTGTGCCAGCACGCCGAAAAAACCGCTCAGTCTGGATCAGCTCGGCAACTTCGCCAGTTATCCCCTGAATGATCATAGTTACCGCATCAGCTATCGGGCCGATCAACGCATCAGTTTTGGTACGGCAGAGGAAATTACCCTGCTAAAAGCCGCACAGACCACCGTACAACAGGGTTTTCGCTATTTCAAAGTGTTGGAAGACCCGAGCAACCGCACGCAAAAACCACCGCGTCAGGCCGTGATTTACTCCAGCCCGAATTATTATCCGTATTATTACCGCCGTCATCCGCTTTTCTGGCCAGACCCATTTTATGATGTTCCGCAAGTGGTTAACATCGATCCAGTAGAAGTGTCTTATACTATTGAATGCTATAAAGATACGAAAAAAGCCCCGCAGGATGCCTTTGATGCTTTCTTGATTTTGCAGTCGCTGGGACAAAAATATGGTGTCAATAGTAGCGGTCAGGCGGCTGCACCTGTAGCAGCCCAACCCTGAACGAAAAGGACCAGATGAAATAGGATGTGTGCATGCCCGATGCCGAATTAAACTCAGCCAGCTTAAAGCGTAGCAAGCGCCTGGCCAGTATGGCCCTGATCAGTGTGGTACTGCTCTGGTTGCTGCTGATGGTTAGTGCCAAACTATGGCCGGATCACGCCTGGTGGATCCAGATTCTGATGCTCTCTGCTGAAGCCGGCGTGGTCGGTGGGCTGGCTGACTGGTATGCAATTACCGTACTGTTCCGCAATCCGTTCGGTCATTTGCCGATTCCAGCTTTTTTACGTGACCACACCGAAATTATTCCGCGCAACAAGGCGCGCATTGCCGAATCCATGGGACGTTTTGTGCAGGAAAATTTCCTGTCACCGCAAGTTGTAGAAAAAAGTCTGGCCAAAACTGACCTGAGTCTGGCCGTGGGGCAATGGCTGGCCCATCCACAGAATAATGCGCAAGTGGTGCTGATCATTCAGCAGACTGCACCGAAAGTCTTCGACTTTGTCGGGCAGGAACAGATCGCACATTTTATTCAGAACAACAGTGTGCAATGGCTACGCAATACCCAGATGAACCACATGGCCAGCGAACTGTTACGTGCAGTGATCGACAATGATTTCCATCAGGATGTGCTGCAGCGTGGACTGGATCTGGTACATGAATGGATGGTACAACACCCGCATGAAACACGTGAACTGACACGTAAACTGCTGAAGGAACTGGGGGTCTGGAAGCTGGTCAAGGGTGCCAGCTGGATTGGGATTGATCTGCAACAGCGTAGTATCGACTCCTTGATTGCCAAAATAGAAACCATGCTGGCCGATCCGGAACATCCGTGGCGACAGCAGATCGAGGATCAGGCCCATGCCTGGATGCTGCAACTGGCCGATCCAGACAGCGACGTCAGCATGCGTTTAAATGCAGGTAAAAATGCCCTGCTCGACAGCCCACAAATGCTGAATTTCATCAGTGGTGCAGTGGTGATCTTGTGTGATGCGATCAAGCAGGATTTGCTGCAGCAGAATTCCGGCATTGCAGCCAATTTACAGGCAGCCATCCAGCAACTGGGGGAAAACCTGATTCACAATCGGGACGTGCGTGAACTGCTGAACCAACGTTTTTCTGGCCTGGCCATTACATTTAGTGGCCAATACAGTGACAAGATCATCCGTTATATTAGTGAACGCATCCATGAATGGGATTCACGTGAAATGATCGCCAAGATTGAAAATGAAGTGGGGGGTGATTTGCACATGATCCGGGTCAATGGGGTGGTCGTCGGTGCCATGATTGGTCTGCTTCTTGGTGTGATCCGTGCGGCACTTGACGCTCTGTTATAGTTTTCGCTTTTATTTTTATTGTTTGCTTTAGGTTCTGGCCATGCTGCAGTTTAGTTCCAAATTACCCGCTCAGGGCGTCACCATTTTCAGTATCATGACAGAGCTGGCGCAACGCCTAAATGCCCTGAATCTGTCACAAGGTTTTCCAGATTTTCCGGCACCCGCACCACTGCTAGATGCCCTGTGTCAGGCCACCTTAAGCGGTCATAACCAGTATCCGGCCGGAGATGGCCTGCTCGCGCTGCGTGAACAGGTTGCACTACAGTTCCATCGACGTGACCAGATTCACCTGGACCCTGTCACTGAAATCACGATTACACCGGGTGCAACCATCGGGATTTATTGCCTGATTCAAGCCCTGATCCGAGCAGAGGATGAGGTGATTATTTTCGACCCGAGCTATGACAGCTATGCACCGAGTGTGCAAATGGTCGGTGCTAAAGCTGTGCATCTCAATCTGCTGGCACCTGACTTTCAGGTGGACTGGTCGCAGGTCAAGGATGCCATCAATGACAACACCCGCATGATCATTGTCAACACGCCGCATAATCCGAGTGGGGCCATTTGGTCCCGTCAGGACTGGCTGAACCTGATTGAACTGATCCGGGATCGAAACATTGTGGTGCTATCCGACGAAGTATATGAGCACCTAGTGTTTGATGGCCAACAGCATTATTCCGCCCTGTCCTTCCCGGAATTACGTGAACGCAGTTTTGTGGTGGGCTCATTTGGAAAGACTTTTCATGTGACCGGCTGGAAAACCGGTTATTGTGCTGCTGCGCCGCAATTGATGCAGCTGTTCCGTCAGGTCTATCAGTTTGCCAATTTCTGCGGCACCACTCCATGCCAGGTGGCGCTGGCGCAGTACATGCAGCAGTATCCGCAGCATATTGCCGAACTCGCAGACTTTTATCAGGCCAAACGTGATCAGTTTATTGCTGGAATTGCACAGTCGCGTTTCCACTGGCTACCCTCAGCGGGCACCTATTTTCAAAATCTGGATTACAGTGCCATCCGCCCGGATTTAAATGATCTCGAGATGTGTCAGGTGCTGGCCGAGCAACATGGGATTGTTGCGATTCCCTTCTCCGCTTTTTACAAAAATGCACCCACCGATTTACGCCTAATCCGTTTCTGTTTTGCCAAACAAGATCAGACCTTGCAACGTGCAGGAGAAATCCTGTCTCGCTGCTAGCGGAACTTGCGACAGAGGAAGATCAGCTGCAGGATTCCCCCTGTTTTTTCTGAAATGGCATGTTATGTTGAACAACAGACCGATCAGGGAAAGGAGTCCGAGCTGCCATGTCGCAACATCAGCTGATCCACCAGAAACCGCTATGGAAAAGCTTTTTGCTATTTCTGCTGCCATTGATCGCCACCAATATTTTACAGAACCTCTCAGGTACGATTAACACCATCTTTGTCGGGCAAATGCTCGGGGTAGATGCGATTGCAGCGGTGGCAGTATTTTTCCCTATTCTATTCTTTTTACTGGCCTTTGTGATCGGGCTGTCTGCCGGTACAACCGTACTGATCGGACAGGCCTGGGGTGCACAGAACCTGGAAAAAGTCCGGATGGTGGTCGGCTCCACCCTGTTTATGACCCTGATTGGTGGCTGTCTGATCGCACTGTTTGGTGTGCTGTTTGCCGAGCATCTGCTCCGACTGCTCGGGACCAATGACAACGTCATGCACCTGTCATTGCCCTATGTCCGATGGATGCTGGCGGGTAGCCCTCTACTGTTTATTTATATTATTTACACCTCAATCTTACGGGGTGTGGGGGACAGCCTGACCCCACTCATCGCACTGGGCATGAGCAGCCTGATCGGTCTGGCAATTACACCCGTCCTTATCGACGGACATTTCGGTTTACCGGTGCTGGGCATCCTTGCACCTGCGATCGCCACGATTGTAGGCTATCTGTCGGTGCTGACCTTCCTGGCGATTTATCTGAACCGGAAACAGCATCCTCTTGCACCGAATCGGGCACTGCTAGCGCAGGTTCGCTACCATGCCCAAATGACTAAAGCTATTTTAAAGCTCGGTCTTCCCACCAGTCTTCAAATGGTTACCACCTCAGTGGCCGGATTGGTCATTGTCGGGCTAGTCAACCGTTTTGGTTCTGATGCAACCGCTGCCTATGGCGCCGTCAATCAAGTGTTGAACTATATCCAGTTTCCCGCTATCTCGATTTCGATTGCGGCCTCAATTTTTGCCGCACAGGCGATTGGCGCCAATCGTATTGATCTGCTGGGTCAGGTCACGCGTACGGCAATCCAAATGAACCTGCTGATTACTGGTAGCCTGATCACACTGGCCTACCTGTTTTCACGTTATCTGATGGCACTGTTTATTACCGATCCCGCGGTGGTCAAATTGGGTCAGCAGCTGTTGTTTATTGTGCTATGGAGTATCTTGTTTTTTGGTGCCAGTGCCATTTTTGCGTCCATCATGCGTGCGAGCGGGAGTGTTCTGATCCCGATGCTGCTCAATATCAGCGCAATTGTGCTGATTGAGATTCCCTGTGCCTACGTGTTTAGCCATTACTGGGGACTGCCCGGAATCTGGATTGGCTATGCCTGCGGTTTTGTTAGCCTGTGCCTGCTACAGTGGAGCTATTATCAGTGGGTCTGGAAGAAAAAAGTGATTCAGCATCTGGTTTAAGGCTATGTCACGTCATACTGCTGGATGGGTTTAGCGCTTCGAACGCTCACGCCAGCGAATGGCCCAGACCATCAGCTGCTGATAACCTGCAGGAAACAGACGCTGGATCAGATCCAGCAGTTTGGCATCGCGGCCAATCAGCACGCGGCGTTTGTTTTTCAGCACCGCCTGTAAAATTTCATCGGCTGCCTGTTGCGCAGGCATCCGTAAAAATTCGTTAAAATCACCCGTTGCATCTTCAGGATTTTGCACGGCCAGACTGGCATTAACCCGGGCGGCATTGGCAATGTTAGTTCGAATCCCGCCAGGATGCACACATAAGGCGCTCACACCACAGTTTTCCAGTTGCAGTTCCTGAGCCAGGGATTCGGTAAAGCCTCGCACCGCAAATTTAGTCGCATTATAAGCAGACTGGGTCGGCTGGGCGGTCAGGCCAAACAGGCTGGACAGGTTAATAATATGTCCATCTCCACTCTGTTTTAGATACGGTAAAAAGGCCTTACTGCCATACACCACACCCCAGAAATTAATCCCGACGATCCATTCCAGCTCTTCATAACTGGCCCCTTCTACTGTAGAAGCCAAAGCAACGCCTGCATTATTGAAAATCATATGCACCTGACCATGCTGCTGTACCACCTGTTCAGCCCAGGCATACATCGCTGTACGATCTGCCACATCAAAAATCTGGGTGGTAACGCGCACGTTGAGGTCTTTGATCAAATCCAGGGTGGCTGTCAGCCCCTGCTGATTAATATCACTCAATGCCAAATGGCAACCCTGCTCAGCCAGCCGTAGTGCCAATTGCTGACCAATGCCCGAACCGGCACCGGTAATCGCAGCGACTTTATTCTGAAATGTATTCACTAGACATCCTTGGATCTGACCCTGACAGCAGCCGCGCCACTATAATTTTGCCTGCAACGACTGTCAATCAAGCCCATCCACCTCACTTCCAGCAGGATTCAAGAATAGCTGACTGAAGCAACTCTACTACATCCACCCTCCTGATCTGATCGAATCCACGGTTTATGCAGGAATAAGCTCTTGTTTAATTTTAGTTAAATTTAAGCTAATGAATTTATAATATTTATTTACATATTCAGTTTTCTTTTAGGATCAAGCAACACGACATTGTTTTGTCACAAAAACTAAGGAAAATTTCTGTATGATCACCATCTGCAATGATATTGTCATAATTAATCTTTGTAATAAGCCTGTCATAAATAAAAAACGGTCCACCGTTATCATCTATAGGATATTGCGCTGTGAAAGATGACTATATTTTAATCGTCGATGATGAGCTTCCCATCCGCGAAATGATCCATACCTCTCTGGATATGGCAGGCTTTCAATGCTTGCAGGCTGAAGATGCGAAACAAGCCCATCAAATGATTGTCGATCAACGTCCGGCGCTCATCCTGCTTGACTGGATGCTGCCGGGTGGTGTCAGCGGTGTCGACTTATGCCGCCGTCTCAAACGTGATGAGAATCTGGCTGAAATTCCAGTCATCATGCTGACTGCACGTGGTGAAGAAGACCACAAAGTTCAAGGACTCGATGCGGGTGCCGATGACTACATGACCAAACCGTTCTCGACCCGTGAACTGGTTTCCCGTATTAAAGCGGTATTACGTCGTGCCAATGCCCTAAGTGGCGAAAAAACCATTGATGCCAATGGTCTGATCCTTGATCCGGTTAGCCAGCGTGTCAGCTTCGGCAACCATATTCTGGATATGGGCCCAACAGAATATCGCTTACTGGCGTTCTTTATGACGCATCCGGAACGTGCTTACACCCGTGCCCAATTACTTGACCAGGTCTGGGGTGGCAACGTATATATTGAAGACCGTACCATCGATGTGCATATCCGTCGCTTACGCAAAGTGCTGGAGCCTTATGGTGTGGACCGTTTTGTGCAAACCGTACGCGGCACCGGCTATCGTTTCTCGACCCGTGCAGATTTAGCAGCAGGTTAAAATCGCTTTATGTATGAACCTTATCCTGTCCCCGAACTGGCGCGTGATCATCAAAACTCACGCTATAGCAGTTTGTGGACCTTTGCCAAACAAGACTTACGTTTACTGGCCTTTTTCCTGGTGATTGCAAGCTTGATTGGCTTCGGGATTGGTTATCTCTGGATCTGCATTCTGCTCAGTTTTGGTCTGTTTTTTGTCCTGCAAATGCGGTCTCTTTATCTGGTCAATGACTGGATTTCACATCACCCTTATGATGCACCGCCCAACCTGAGCGGCATCTGGGGAGCCTTACTGTTTAATGTCTACCGTGCACAACGCCAGGAACGTATTGTCCAGGCCGAAATGGTCGGCTTAATTGACCGTGCCCAGTCTTCACTGGTCGCACTGGCCGAAGCAGTGGCGCTGATTGATGACCAGCATCAGCTGGAATGGTGGAACCCGGCTGCGGAAAAACTCCTGGGTATTCAGCCGCTGGATCGTGGCCGTAATATCCTGACCATTTTGCGTCAGCCTAACTTTATCGAATATTTTAACAATATCGACCAGTCACCTGATGGCCTGAAAATGCAGTCTTCCATGCTTGAAGACCGCTATGTACAGATCAAACTGACACGTTTTGGTGGCGAAAGCCGGCTATTGGTCGCTTATGATGTCACCCGGATGCATAATCTGGAGCAAATGCGTAAAGACTTCGTCGACAATATCTCGCATGAACTGCGCACCCCATTGACCGTACTCAGCGGTTATATCGAAACCTTTACCGATCAGGAAGATATCAGTCCGCGCTGGAAACGTGCCTTCGACCAAATGCAGGCTCAAACCAAACGGATGAATGCACTGGTTAATGACCTGTTGTTGCTATCACGCCTAGAAAATAACAAAAGCCAGACCAATCGCAACCAGATTATTGATATGCGCGAGCTGATGAATCAGGTATTTGATGATGCACAAGCCTACAATGTCGATTTTGGTCATACCCTGAACCTGGATATTGACAGCCATTGTGACTTGATTGGCTCTGATATTGAACTGGCCAGTGCCTTTAGCAACCTGATTACCAATGCCATCAAATACACGCCGAAAGGGGGCACGATCACCATCAGCTGGCGCGATGAAAATGATCAGGGCTGCTTTAGCGTACAGGATAACGGCATCGGGATTGACCCCAAACACATTCCACGTTTGACTGAACGTTTCTACCGTGTGGATAGTGGGCGCAGCCGTGAAACAGGCGGTACCGGTTTGGGCCTGGCGATTGTCAAGCACGTGCTCATGCAACACGGTGCTCATCTAGAAATTGAGTCAAAAGAAAATCAGGGCTCAATTTTTAAAGCCATCTTCCCGAAAAAGTGCCTGTACTGTTCAGCGGATTGATGATAGTTATAAAAAATGCGCCTAAGGGCGCATTTTTTATGGATAATTCTCGTTATAGAGTATGCCCCAAAGCCTCACCCATATTCACCACCGAATTGGCACGGAATTTTTCATCCCAACGCATTTTATCTTTTTCAAACAAAACGATCGCGGTTGATCCCAGATAGAAACGACCGAGTTCCGCGCCTTTTTCCAGTAGAACCTGATGATGGTTCAACTCTAAACGCCCCGTCGGTTTAACTTTGCCGGTCACTACGGTTTCAATGCCCGCCACAATCATGGCACCTACCAGCACCACCGCCATACGGCCCAACTCTGTATCGAACAGACACACCATCCGCTCATTGCGGGCAAACAGGCCTGGAATGGTTTCTGCTGTGGTCTGGTTCACCGAAAATAATTCACCTGGAATATATAAAGTTTCGGTTAAGGTTCCAGTCAATGGCATATGCACACGGTGATAATCGCGAGGTGAAAGATACACGGTTGCGAACTGGCCATTCTTGAAAGGTTGCGCCAATTGCGGATCACCAATCAGTTTTTCAACTGAAAAACTTTGTCCTTTGGCCTGAAAAATATCACCCTCATCAATACTGCCAATTTGCGAAATCGCACCATCGGCCGGAGAAACGATACTGCTCGGATCCGTATCAACCACACGGATGCCATCTTTCAAGGCACGAGTAAAGAATTCATTGAACGATTTATATTTCAGGCTATTGGTCTGTTCTGCAACCGACAAATCGATGCCGTATTTGGCCTTAAATGCCTGAATCACAGCAGTTTTTACCACCGGGTGTTCACTCTCGGCCAGTTTACCCACCACACGGCTAAGCTGATGTTGCGGTACGATACGCTGCGCCTGGATAAACAGGTGCTTTTTCAGTGAGTTAAAGCTCAAAATGGTGATTCTCCGGTAATAATAGGACTATCGAGGCGATTGCCCCATTCACTCCACGCACCATCATAAGCTCGAATCTGCCAACCGAGTAAACGGCCCAAGATGTAGGCCAAACCCGAGCGATGATGCGACTGACAGTACACCACGACCGGCTGATCCAGTTGAAACCCCAAGTCTTCCAAGCGTTGTTGTGTGCGTTCCAAAGCGTGTAATTTTAGATGATTTTGCCGGTTAAGGGCAGTACTCCATTCAAAATGTCGTGCTCCCGGAATATGTCCGCCACGTCGTGCAGCCAAACGAATACCGGTGTATTCATCCTCGGTACGACAATCCCACAACTGCACGTTACCCTGCTGAACCTGTTGCAATAATTCCGGATAACCAATCCGGTACTGCTCCTGCTGCGCCAGATTCACTGCCACCAGGTGCCCAACAGGCAGCGATTGTTCTTCATCAGCCGTGGTCGGCAAACCTGCTGCTAGCCAGGCATGAATCCCACCGTTCAATAAACTGGTTTGATAAAAACCCAGACAATGCAGATTCCAGATCAGACGGCCTGCCCACGCGCCACCTTCATCGTCATACACCACCACATGATGCTGAGGAGAAATATTCAGATGTGTAATCAAGGCTTCTAGCCCAGCCTGGTCTGGTAGCAGACCTGTTGCATTTTCCTCCTGCCGCAACAATTGTGCCGGTTTCAGATGGACCGCGTGAGGAATATGCAGCTGTTCATACACCGACTGCCGGCTTAAATCAACAATACGCAGCAGAGGATGATCGAGATGCGGCAACAGGTCTTCGGCTTCAATCAGCAGTGGAAAATCAGGGAGAGTTACAGATGTGGTCATGACGGTTTATTCGAGTTGTTTCATCCGGTTCAGGCATTGATCTTAGCATAGCCCTTGCCACTGCAATGCTGATTTTTGCACGCGCTTTGCAAAAAATCAGCATAGTCTTTCAATGATTAATCCGCTTCCTGAATCTGGAAAACCTGACGCAAGTAAGCCAGGAAGGTATTGTTATCACTCATGGTTTTCCCTGGGCTATCGGAAATTTTAGCCACCGACTGACCGTTACATTCCACCAGCTTCAGGACAATATTTAACGGGATTTGCCCCATATCATTCGTAAGGTTGGTACCGATGCCGAAACTGACTTGAAAACGCTCCTTAAAGTATTGATATAACTCCCAGGCACGGGGCAGATCCAATCCATCACTGAAAGTCAGCATTTTGGTTTTACTGTCAATTTTCAGTTGATGGTAATGAGCATAGGCCTTATCTCCCCAGACATACGGATCGCCACTGTCATGGCGCAGGCCATCAAACAGTTTGGCAAAGTACAGGTCAAAATCACGCAGGAATGCATCCATCCCGACTACATCGGTTAAGGCAATGCCCAAATCCCCCCGGTATTCTTGTACCCAGGTCTCCAGTGCGGCTTTCTGGAAATTGCGCAAACGGACATCCAGCGCCTGAAATGCCTGTAAAAATTCATGGGCCATGGTACCGATCGGCGTAATACCCAATTCTTTGGCCAATAAGACATTGCTGGTTCCGCGAAACACATTTGGACTGGCAGCGTGCATGGCTTGCACCACATGTTTTTGCCATTCAAAACTATAACGGCGACGTGTGCCAAAATCCGATACCAAAAACGGGGGATCTTCCGCGCGTTGCTGCTGTTCATAACCTTGCATCAGTTTGAGTTTATGCTGTAAACGGCGCTCCCCCTCTTCAAGCACCTCAGAGCTACGGATCCGACGGAAATACAGTTCATTGACGATCGCCAGCACATAAATCTCAAACATCATCGCTTGCAGCATCGGTCCCTCGACACGGATGTCCAGACGCCCCTGCTCATCGATACTCGCCTGAATAAAGCGACGTTTGAGCTGAAACAGCTCCAGGTAATCGACAAAATCACTCTTGATAAAGCGCAACTGACGCAGATATTCCAGTTCATCCGGCTTAAATGTGATCTGGCAAAGCAGATCCAACTGCTCATTTAGCTCATCCAGAATATCCGCCAGCGGATAAACTGTATCCTGCAAATTACGACAACGAAAATGATAAACACTGTGGGTTTGTGGAAATTTATGTAACACCACCTGTAACATCGTGAATTTATACAGGTCAGTATCGAGTAATGATCGAATAATGGCAGCCATATGCAGCACCGGATTTGCTCAACTTTCTGCATTAAAGCACATTTTTTCAGCTGTCATTGGCCACTTGAGCGGATTCATGCTGTTTTGACGAGCATCTCCATGAGATTCTGATACTCGCTACAGTGGCCATAAAACTCAGCCATACTCAATTCCGCCGCTGGAATCTGCTAGACTCAGCCCAGTTTGATAGCATGAATAAAGTGATATGCGAGCCTTATTACAACGCGTCCTCGAAGCCAAAGTGGTAGTGGACGATGAAATCACTGGAGAAATCGGCCCGGGTCTGCTGGTCTTTTTAGGTTTGGGGAAAGAGGATACCCTCGAGAAGGGCCAAAAACTGCTGGATAAAATCCTGAAGTACCGCTGCTTTGACGATGAACAGGGCAAAATGGGCTGGAATGTGGCTCAGGCGGGGGGTGGTCTGCTGCTGGTTTCCCAGTTCACCTTGATGGCACAAACGCAAAAAGGCTTGCGTCCAGATTTTGGCCCAGCTATGGCACCGGTACAGGCTCAAGCCCTCTATGATGCGCTCGTGGCCTATGCGCAATCACAGTTTTCCAATGTACAGACCGGCATTTTTGCAGCGGACATGAAAGTACATTTGATCAATGATGGACCGGTCACGTTTAATCTGGAAGTGGAATAATCCGTACTAATCACGACCAGCTTATCGCCATAAAAAAACCTCCAACGCTGGAGGCTTTTTTATTGTGTCATTTAATGTCCAGTTTTGGCCTTAATCAGACGGCGGACTTTGGTTACTTTTTCTTTTACTGGCGCAGGTAATTTCGGTGGAATCAGTTTAGCGACCTTGTTAAACCAAACCAGCAAACTGAAGTCACCTTCCATTTTAATACTGCCGTTCTGCATACCGGTCATGAAGGCACTTGGATCACCTTTTAACAACGTTTTCACACCCTGCTCACTGTCAGCAAACTGCAGCGTAAAATCAGCAGGCTCAGCGGCACCTGCGACTGTTTCAATATGTCCATGGTTGACCAGAATTTGACGTGCCATACCCTGTTCAGTCCCGATTTGGATACGGAACTGGCGGTCGTGGGTCAATTCCATAAATTTGGCACTGGTGCGTGACAGCTGTTTCATGCGCAATACCAAGCCCATCAAGACTAAATCAAGCGGATCAGTACTGACATCAACCAGTGGCAATTTCACGACAGGAATCGAAGAAAGTTTCATGACATTCAAGCCTATTGTAATTCTAAAAACATGGACGTCATCATCCTAACATAAGTTGTTATTTGTAAAGTATGGCTTTGTAAGGATATTCAACTATTGTAAAAAAAGCGCTCTGTACAGAACGCTTTTTATCAAAACTGTTGATCGCGATTAACGACTAGAGCATTGAGGCTGATCATCCTCATAAACCGGCGTATGTTCAATATACTGCCGATTGGCCTGCGCCTGACGTGCACGGCGGTCTTCACGTAACAGAACCAGAGTGACCGCAACCATCGCCAACATGAATGCGCTTAAATAACTGTAAGTCAACGGTAAATCGAACACGTTCTGCACCCCGAACCGTACCATTTCCAGACTTCCCCAAAACAGCATACCTGCCAGCATAAAGCCTAACCAGTGACGATACGGCGAAAAGAAAACAGCCGTGAATGCTGTCAGGATGAAAACCAGCCCGATCATGGTCGCAAAATTCGCTGTTACCATAAAAAACCTCCGTCTCGGATGAATGCTGGGTGTGTCACCGCACTTTCATCGTCGCTCAAATTTCAGTTTAAATCCGTCTATTTGCATCTATTCAACTACTTCTGCAGTGCATTATGGAGTGTTTTTTTGAGAAAAAAAGTCCTGTTTTTTTGTTAAGCGACATCTCTTGTCGCCACATTCTTTTGTCATTACATTTCTAGCGTTAACTCTTTTCCCTACAACTTAGGCAGCATCAAATGTGCCGCGTCATTACAAAAAAATCAGCATTTTTTTGTGCCTAGCCCATATTTTTTTCGTTGAATTTAATTGCTGATTTTATGCGCACTTCATTCCATAGAGGGATCACAATGAATTGAAATAGAAATAAAAACGCGGCCGATCCGACCGCGTAAATTTAATAAATTAACAAGGCTTAGGCACGATTCAGATCTTTATCATGCATGCCTAGCAAGTATAGGATCCCATCCAGACCTACGCTAGAGATGGCCTGGTTCGCATTCTGACGAACCAAAGGTTTGGCACGGTAAGCAACGCCCAAACCGGCAATAGAGAGCATCGGCAAATCATTGGCGCCGTCCCCCACAGCCATCGCCTGTTCCAGTGAAATCCCCATTTTATCGGCCAGTTCACGCAGCAACAGCGCCTTGCGTGCGCCATCCACAATGGCGCCTTTGACTTCACCAGTCACACGACCATCCTGTACATCCAGAATATTCGCGTGTACTTCATCAATACCCAGTTTCTCTTGCAAATATTCTGCAAAATACTGGAATCCTCCGGAAAGAATTGCCGTTTTATAGCCCAAAGCCTTCAGGGTCGAAATCAGGCGCTCAGCTCCTTCAGTCACGGTCAAACGCTCGGCAATTTTTGGCAAAACCGAAGCATCCAATCCTTTCAACAAGGCAACACGGGCACGGAAACTTTGCTGGAAGTCCAGCTCACCCTGCATGGCACGTTCAGTAATTTCGGCCACCTGTGCACCGACACCGGCTTCAAGTGCCAACTCATCAATCACTTCCTGTTCGATCAGGGTCGAGTCCATATCAAAGCAGACTAAACGGCGATTACGGCGATAAGCGTTATCTTCCTGAACCGCAACATCTATATTCAGTTCATTGGTAAGACTCAGGCAGGCTTCACGCATCGCTTGGGCATCAAACATCTGACCACTCAGGCCAAACTGCACACAGGCACGACGCGGTGCCGTCGAATCCTGATCACGTGCCAAACGGCCGGATAATCGGGTTACGGTTTCAATATTGAAGCCCTGGTTAGACACGATTTTGGTTACGGCTTGTAAATGTTCGGCAGTCAGTTCTGGCGCAAGTGCTGTCACGATATAGCGCGTACGTCCGCCTTCACTGACCCATTGATCGTATTCTGTGCTTGAGATCGGTTTAAAGCGCACTGTTAAGCCAATATCATGTGCTAAAATCAAAATTTCTTTCATTGCTAGCGCTGTAGCGGTCTGATCGTCCGAAGCCACCACGATGCCCAAGGTGAGCTGGTTATGGATCACCGCTTGGCCAACGTCTAGAATTTGTAAGGAATGGGCGGACAACACCTGCATTAATCGAGTAAACTGATTAGGTTGGTCGGGTCCTAAAAAAGATATAAGAATGATTTCTCGCATGAATTGACTCGGGTCTGAGCTACAACTATTGTAAGAATCATAATCCAAATTGAATATAATTGCCTTGGAAGTTTACGTTGAATGCGCCTAGACAAGGGCTATTTGCTAGCCTACTGATTGTAAGTTTTGCATTGCATACCTTTTTATTGGTGATTGCTAACACGCATCAGTCCAATGAAAACCGTGCGAGTCAGGGTCAGCTCATGACCACACAACTGGTTACGGACAGTCTGTCAGAACTCGAACCTGCCAATACGGTTTCACTGGCGCTGTTGGCCAATCGTTATGCGACCAACCCTTCAGTCGCTTCGATTCGCATTTTAAATGCACAAGGTCAGGTCTTGGCGACTTCGGGTATGGCTAAAACCCGTAATGGCGAAACTTTTGTACGTGAAGCCCTGCAAAATGAAAAGAAAGTAGGCCGTATTGAAATCACACTCATCCAGCCAAGTATTGGAGAAATCCTGCGTACTCAATGGATTGCGATTCTCGTTTCTTTCCTGATTCACGGTCTGTTATGGCTGGCCTATCGTCTGATTGCCCGCCCAAGCCGTAGCGAATATCTAGCACGCATCAACAATGAAGCCCGCCTTAAGCATGAAATCCAGCAACTGACCCAAGCCCTGGAACAAGAAAAATACCACGCCACTGTGCAAATCAGCCAAGTACAGGCTGTCTCCAAGAAACCGCTAGAATCTCAGCCTTCGGCCAAACCCGCAGCAGAACTGAGCAACGAGCATTTGGCACTGAATATCCAGTTCTATGATCCTAAGCAGTTACTCGAATCGGTGAGTCAATCAATTTCTGAACCGTATTTTAATCTGTGCCAGATTTTCCTAAACAAAAGTATTGAACTTTCGGCACAACATTATCATCTGAATTCTCAGGATTTTCAGATCGTCAACGCCTTTAGTTCAAACGGTGCGAATGTCACTGTAAATGCAACACAGCCACAGGCAACTGAATGTCTGGTCATGATCGGGGCCTTGTTCCAGCTTCTGGCTGAGGTACTGTATAAACGCTACCGTGAAGAAAAACGTTTTGTGTTACAAACCCGCTGTGCGATCGCAACCGCTGTAGAGTCCATGCAACTGGATGCAGTACAAGCGGCAGAGCGTTTAACGGGACATTTGGTTGCTAAAGAAAGTGCACTCTACCTGACTAATGCACAATTAAAAGAAATCAGTGAATGTTACCAGCTGGTGGCAATGCCAAATCCAACCAATGTACTCACACGTCATGCCTTCATGATCAATGGGATGAATAACGAGTGTGCCGAGCATGTACAGCACTTACGTACCGAAATTTTAAAAGGTAAGAAACAGGCACTGGAACAAAACAGTTTACTTTCAGCCAGCTAATCCCCTGTTTTTTTTTAAAAAATTACCCGTACATGCAATGACTGATCACGGGTAATTTTTTAGCTCTCCGCTACTCAAGGGATACCTTTCAGGCATAAATTTCGCAGAAATTCTGCTAAACAGTTGCGCAATTCCTCAACAAAAACAGTTCATTTCTAACGCCCTCCCCCTTTGCAAAGCACCGCACAGCTAGGTATAACATGCATAGGCTAAGGATGTGATAAGCATAGGCAAATATCGTGAAAACGCGGTAGACTATGCCACAGTAAATGCAATAGAGATTGCTTAGACAGCAAAGAAGGTGAAGCTTGATGTCGCTCAATACAGTTGAAGAGCTGGTCGCAGATATCCGCGCAGGCAAAATGGTCATCCTGATGGATGATGAAGACCGCGAAAATGAAGGGGATCTGGTCATCGCCGCAACCCACGTGCGCCCGGAAGACATCAATTTCATGATCACGCATGCCCGTGGTCTGGTCTGCCTAACCTTAAGCAAAGAGCGTTGCCAGCAACTTAACCTGCCACTGATGGTTGACCAGAATGGCGCGCAGCATGGCACCAACTTTACCCTGTCCATTGAAGCTGCCGATGGCATTACTACTGGTATTTCAGCTGCTGAACGTGCGCATACCATCCGCACTGCAGTGGCTGCACATGCCAAACCGGCCGATATTGTGCAGCCGGGACATATTTTCCCATTGATGGCGCAACCGGGTGGTGTATTACACCGTGCCGGTCATACCGAAGCCGGCTGTGATTTATCGCGTTTGGCGGGTCTGGAACCTGCATCCGTGATCTGTGAAATCATCAAGGAAGACGGCAGCATGGCGCGCCGTCCGGATCTGGAAATTTTTGCAGAAAAACATGGGCTGAAAATCGGGACAATTGCTGATCTCATCCATTACCGCATGACCAATGAACAAACGGTCGAACATCTAGACAGCCAAAGCATCGACACTGAGTACGGTACGTTCCAGTTACACCGTTACCGTGAACTGGGCAATCCGGATATTCATATCGCTCTGGTTAAAGGTGACCCAAGCCAAGGCACCACCACTGTACGCGTACATGGTTTTAACCCGACACGCGACTTGCTGAAACTGAACAAAGCAGATGGCCAACCGGCGTGGAATCTAGATCGTGCCTTGAGCACCATCGCGCAAAGTGAACGTGGTGTTCTGGTCTGGATTGGCCAAAACCAGTTACCAGATCTGGGGCCGGCACTAGAAGCCTTAACCAAACCAAAACATGTCAAATCCAATGCAGCCTTGTCCCAGCAATACCAGACCATTGGTGTCGGGGCACAAATCCTGCGTGATCTGGGCGTAGAAAAAATGCGTCTGCTCAGTTCACCACTGCGCTTTAATGCACTGTCTGGTTTTAATCTGGAAGTGGTGGAATATGTCACTCCAGAGCAAACTATCTAACTCACATTGAATCAATAGAGGTTACTTATGGCAATTCGCCGTATTGAAGGTTTATTACATCTCGCGAGCGAAGGCCGTTACGCGATCTTGGTGGGCCGTTTTAACAGTTTCGTGGTGGAACACCTGCTTGACGGTGCAATTGATACGTTAAAACGTCATGGTGTGGCTGAAGAAAACATTACCGTGATCCATGCACCGGGTGCATGGGAACTACCGGTTGTGGCGAAGAAACTTGCTGCATCAAATGGTTTTGATGCAATTATTGCCCTTGGTGCCGTGATTCGTGGCAGCACACCGCACTTTGACTTTGTAGCAGGTGAATGTGCCAAAGGCCTAGGTGTCGTAGGCTTAGACACTGGTCTGCCAGTGATCAATGGCGTATTGACCACTGATAGCATTGAACAGGCGATTGAACGTTCAGGCACAAAAGCGGGCAACAAAGGCAGTGAAGCTGCATTGACTGCAATCGAAATGGTTAACTTGTTAAAGGCGATTTAAAGCATGTCGCAAACACTCCAAGCAACTTATGCAGCGAAACGCAAAGCACGCCGTTTTGCTGTACAAGGGATTTACGAATGGCAAATGAGCCACAACCCGGTGCATGAAATTGAAGCACGTACCCGTGTCGAAAATGCCATGCATAAAGTGGACCTCGGCTATTACCATGAATTGCTGACTCAGGTCGTGGCTGATCATGCAGCATTAGATGCCCTGCTGATTCCGGTCCTGGATCGTGAACTTAGTGCACTTGATGGTGTCGAACTCGCGACCCTGCGTTTAGGTGCTTACGAATTACGTAATCACCTGGAAATTCCTTACCGCGTAGTACTCGATGAAGCCATTGAGCTGGCAAAACACTTCGGTGGCGCAGACAGCCATAAATACATCAATGGTGTATTAGACCGTTTAGCCAACAGCTTGCGTGCTGCTGAAAAACAGCAAACTGCTAAATAATGAGCAGCCATGGCTGAGTTTTCCGTTATTGATCAATACTTTCATCGGCCGGCGTCTACGTCGGTCGATTTAGGTGTGGGTGATGATTCAGCCGTACTAACCCCACCTGTGGGCCAGCAGCTGGTCATCTGTACTGATACGCTGGTGGCGGGACGCCATTTTCCGCTCGACACCGCAGCCCATGCCATTGGCTGGAAAAGTGTGGCGGTCAATCTCTCTGATCTTGCTGCGATGGGTGCAACTCCACATAGTATTCTGCTGGCTTTGAGCCTCCCGACTGTGAACCATGACTGGTTAGCTGGATTTAGTCAGGGACTATTTGATTGCTGCAATCAATTTGGCGTGAGTTTAATTGGTGGTGATACCACACAAAGCCCGCAGCTCACGATCAGTGTCACGGCACTGGGTTGGGTAGAACACGGTAAAGCAGTGACTCGCAGCGGTGCACAGGTGGGTGATTATGTCGTGGTGAGTGGTCAAATCGGTGATGCCGCTTTTGGCTTGCAGCATTTAGCGCATCCGTTACGTAACCGTCTGGATTATCCAACGCCACGTTGCCAGCTCGGGCAGCAACTGAAAGGTTTGGCTTCCAGTATGATTGATATCTCGGACGGCTTGGCCCAAGATTTGGGACATATTTTAACAGCGTCCGGTGTCGGGGCTCGGCTGGAACTCAGCCAACTGCCGAGAAATCCCGCATTCAGTGAGTTAGCACTCGAACAACAATATCAATACATATTGGCGGGTGGTGATGACTATGAGTTATGTTTTACAATCAGCGCGCAAAATTATCAAAAACTTGTGCAACAAGAACTCAATGTCATGACAACAATTATCGGCACCATTACACAAGAGTCCGGCCTTACATTTACGCAAGATGGCAAAGATCATCAGTTGCATTATCAAGGGTATCAACACTTTGCCTAAGTCCCCCATCGCCTTTCAACATATGTCTTGGCTCAACCGCTGTATCGTCTTTTGTGGCGTGGGTTTCGGTTCGGGACTGGTACCGAAAGCACCCGGCACCTTCGGTTCTGCCTTTGCGCTGCTGTTTATTCCGGGTTGGCTGGCAGTCGGCTTTATCCCAAGCTTGATCATCATGCTTCTGATGTCCGTAATTGGCATTTATATTTGTGGTCAAACCGCCAAAGTCATGGGTGTTCATGATGATGGTCGTATTGTCTGGGATGAGTTTGCCGGGCAATCTATCAGCTTTCTCCCGCTAATTTATCTGGGACAAATCAACTTTTGGTGGCTAATTGCAGGTTTCGCCTTGTTCCGCCTGTTTGACATCTGGAAACCTTGGCCAATCTGGATGATTGACCGCCAGGTTGCCGGTGGTTTGGGCATTATGCTGGATGATATTATTGCCGGCATTTGGGCAGCGCTGTGTATTGGCGTTTTATTGTATCTATATTTCTCGATGGCTTAGCCAGTTTCATTAGGGTCACACATGTCTACTACCGTCATTATTCTTGCTGCAGGTAAAGGAACACGGATGCGTTCCCATTTACCGAAAGTCTTACAGCCTTTGGCAGGACGTCCTTTACTCGGTCATGTCATTGCTACGGCAAAACAATTGCAAGCTGACAACATTATTACCATTTATGGTCATGGTGGTGAGCAGGTACAACAGGCCTTTGCTGGCGAACAGATCCTTTGGGTAGAACAGGCTGAACAGCTGGGTACCGGGCACGCGGTACAAATGACGCTCCCGGTCCTACCGCAAGACGGCATTTCTCTAATTTTGTACGGTGACGTGCCATTGGTACGTGAGCAAACCCTGCAACAGTTGATTGAAGCCTCACAGCAAACTGGCATTGGCATGATCACCCTCGATGTCGCCAACCCAACCGGTTATGGTCGCATTGTGCGCAAGCATGGCAAAATCCAGGCGATCGTTGAGCATAAAGATGCAACAACAGAACAGCGCCAGATTAAAGAAATCAATACCGGGATTTATTGTGTGAGCAATGCCCATTTACATCAATGGTTGCCGCAACTCTCCAACAACAATGCACAAGGTGAATACTATCTGACCGATATCGTGGCCATGGCCGTTGCTGATGGGCTCGAAATTGCATCGATTCAACCGGAACTCGCCTTTGAGGTGGAAGGGGTCAATGACCGAGTACAACTCGCAGCGCTTGAACGTGAATTCCAGCAGCAGCAAGCGCTTGATTTGATGCGTCAGGGTGTTCATCTCATGGATCCGGCACGTTTTGACTTACGTGGCACACTCCGTGTGGGTAAAGATGTGCGGATTGATATCAATGTCATCATCGAAGGCGACTGCGAACTCGGTGATTTTGTTGAGATTGGCCCGGGGTGCATCCTGAAAAATACTAAAATTGCGGCGCATAGCAAAGTTCAGGCCTATAGTGTCTTTGAAAATGCGGTTGTGGGCAGCGAAGCACAGATCGGGCCGTTTGCACGTCTGCGTCCAGGTGCACAACTGGCCGATGAAGTACATATTGGCAACTTTGTTGAAGTGAAAAATACCAAGATCGGTCACGGCTCCAAAGCCAATCACTTTACCTATCTCGGTGATGCCGAAGTCGGCTCAGGTTCCAATATCGGTGCCGGTACCATTACCTGTAATTATGATGGTGCCAACAAACACAAAACTATTATTGGCGATGCTGCGTTTATTGGCTCTAACAGCTCACTCGTAGCCCCGGTCAAAATTGGTCATGGTGCTACCGTCGGTGCCGGTTCAGTCATTACCCGAGATGTTGAAGATCATAGTCTGGCCTTTGAACGTTCAGCGCAACAAAGCAAAGCAAACTATCAACGTCCGCAAAAAACCAAAAAATAAGAGGATCTCTGTATGTGTGGTATTGTCGGTGGCATCGCTGAACGTAATATTAGCAATATCTTGATTGAAGGCCTAAAACGTCTGGAATACCGTGGTTACGATTCTGCCGGTATGGCCGTGATCAATCAGGGTCAGGTGTTGCGTGAACGCCGCGTTGGTAAAGTCGCCAATCTGGAACAGGCGGTTCAGCAGGCACAACTTACAGGCTCCTTGGGGATTGCCCATACTCGCTGGGCCACTCATGGTAAGCCAACAGAAAATAATGCCCATCCGCACATCTCAGGCCATGTGGCGGTGGTGCATAATGGGATTATTGAAAACTACCAGGAACTCAAAGACGATCTTGAGGCTCTCGGCTATGTGTTTAGCTCACAAACCGATACCGAAGTCGTTGCACATCTGGTCAATGATGCCTTAAAAAACAGTGCAAACCTGCTAGAAGCGGTACAGCGTGTTGTGCCTCAGCTTAAAGGGGCTTATGCACTCGGCATTATCCATACCGATTACCCAAATGAACTGATTACGGTTCGTGAAGGCTCTCCTCTGGTGATTGGTGTCGGCATTGGCGAGAACTTTATCAGTTCGGATCAGTTGGCCTTGTTGCCAATTACCAACCGTTTTGTCTACCTCGAAGAAGGTGATATTGCCCGTTTAACCCGTGACAGCATTGAAGTGTTCGTCAATGGTGAGCCTATCGAGCGCCCAGTAAAAGAACTTGATGCGACCGTCAGCAATGCTTCCAAGGGTGAATACAAGCACTATATGCTCAAAGAAATCTATGAGCAGCCAGAAGCCATCCAGCAAACCATTTCACAAGCCTTGAATGACAATGCATTGCGCACAGATTTCTTGCAGGATGCTGAAGCGGATTTCGCAAAAATCCAGCAGGTACAGATCATTGCCTGTGGTACCAGTTACCACGCCGGCATGATTGCAAAATACTGGTTTGAACAACTGATTAACTTACCTTGTCAGGTCGAGATTGCCAGCGAATTCCGTTACCGCTCGCCAGTGATTAGCAACCATACGCTGTATGTTTGTATCTCACAATCTGGGGAAACAGCGGATACCTTGGCCGCTTTGCGTGATACGCAAAAACGTGCTGCAGCCAAAGGCTTTGACATCAGCACCTTAACCATCTGTAACGTCGCGACGTCATCCATGGTTCGTGAAACAGACCACCATTTGCTGACTTTGGCTGGACCAGAAATTGGCGTCGCGTCAACCAAAGCCTTTACGACTCAATTAGCTGCGTTAATGCTGTTGATCCTGAAGGTCGGTCAAGTTAAACAAAGTATTGATGCCCAGCAACTGAACGAAATTACAGCTGCACTCTGGCATACACCAAAGGTGATTCTGGAAACACTACAGAATAACCCGGCGATCCTGCGTCTTTCCGAACTGTTTGTCGAAAAGCAGCACTGCTTGTTCCTCGGCCGCGGTACACACTTCCCGATTGCACTTGAAGGTGCCTTGAAGCTAAAAGAAATTTCTTATATTCACGCGGAAGGTTACGCTGCCGGTGAACTGAAACACGGCCCATTGGCGCTGGTTGATAATGACATGCCGGTCGTGATCCTGGCCCCTCAAGATGACATGCTGGACAAGCTAAAATCTAACATGGAAGAAGTACAGGCACGTGGCGGTGAACTATTCGTTTTCGCGGATGAACACAGCGGCATCAACAGTAAAGATCGACAGCATGTGGTTGCAATTCCAAGTATCAATGCCTGGTTAGCACCAATCGTTTACAGTATCCCAGTACAACTACTCTCTTATCACGTTGCCGTTTTACGTGGTACGGATGTGGATCAGCCGCGTAACCTGGCCAAATCGGTTACGGTGGAATAACAAAATACTGCCGAAAGCTAGCTCCGGCTAGCTTTTTTATTCTCATCATTGTCCAATAATTAGATCAGGATCTCTTATGACCACACTGACTTGCTTTAAAGCCTATGATATTCGCGGCAAACTCGGCACAGAACTGAATGAAGAAATTGCCTATAAAATTGGCCGTGCGTATGGACAGATCTACCAGCCCAAAACAGTGGTCATCGGCTGTGATATCCGACTCAGCAGTGAAGCGTTGAAACAGGCTACCATCAAAGGTCTGAATGATGCGGGTGTTGATGTGCTCGACCTTGGCATGACCGGTACAGAAGAAGTTTATTTCGGGGCGTTCCATCTGGATGTACAAGGGGGCATTGAAGTCACTGCCAGTCATAATCCAATGGACTACAACGGCATGAAACTGGTGCGTGAAAATGCCCGTCCGATCAGTGCTGATACCGGTTTAAAAGAAATCCAAGCCTTGGCTGAGTCAGGTGAATTCGTTGAAGTGCGACAAAAAGGCAGCTGTAAACCCTACAATATTCTGCCGGAATTCATCGATCATCTCATGACCTACATTGATCCAAAGCAAATCCGCCCGCTCAAACTGGTGGTGAATGCGGGTAATGGTGCAGCAGGTCATGTCATTGATGCGATTGAGCAACGATTCCAGACCCTGAATGTACCTGTGCAATTTATCAAAATCCATCATGAAGCAGATGGCACCTTCCCTAATGGCATTCCTAATCCGTTGCTGATCGAAAACCGTGACAGTACCCGTAATGCCGTTCTGGAGCACAAAGCCGATATGGGAATTGCCTGGGATGGTGATTTTGACCGCTGCTTCCTGTTTGATGAAAAAGGCCAGTTTATTGAAGGCTACTATATTGTCGGCTTACTGGCACAGGCCTTCCTGATTAAGCAGCCGGGCGAGAAAATCGTGCATGACCCGCGTTTAGTCTGGAATACACTGGATATCGTCGAGCAATACAAAGGCAAAACCGTGCAATCCAAATCCGGTCATGCTTTTATCAAGCAGGTCATGCGTGAACACAATGCGATCTATGGGGGTGAAATGAGTGCCCACCATTATTTCCGTGATTTTGCTTATTGTGACAGCGGTATGATTCCTTGGTTACTGACCATTGCCCTGCTCTCGGAAACCCAGCAGTCCTTGTCGACCTTAGTCGAGACTATGATTGACCGTTTCCCATGTTCGGGTGAAATCAACTTTAAAGTGGCTAATACGCAAAGCACCATTCAACGGATCTTTGATCACTATGCTGCACAGAATCCAGCCATCGACCGTACTGATGGAGTGAGCCTCGACTTTGGTGACTGGCGTGTGAATGTCCGTGCATCTAACACTGAACCGTTATTACGTCTCAATATCGAGAGTAAGGCAGCTAAAACAGCCCGTCCGATGAGCCATTATGTCGATGAATTGACTGCATTGATTCAAGGCTAAAGAGCCTTAAAATAAAAAGGGGATCTCAATGATCCCCTTTTTATTGCCAGATGCTAAAGATTTATTACGCATAACCCTGAGGGTTTTGTTGCTGCCAATTCCAACTGTCTTTTAACATCTCTTCAAGACCATATTGGGCCGTCCAGCCCAATTCAGCAACGGCTCGACGATTATCGGCAAAACAGGTTGCAACATCTCCCGGGCGACGTGGTGCGAACTCGAATGGCACGGCTACCCCGTTGACCTGTTCAAAGGCATTTCTCACCTCTAATACGGAACAGCCTTTGCCCGTCCCAATGTTCCAGGCACGACAACCATTATTCTGTAAGCGGTTATTTAGGGCGCACAAGTGTGCATTGGCCAAATCGACCACATGGATATAATCACGCACACCTGTACCATCTACCGTGTCATAGTCATTACCATAAATCGATAGTTTTTCACGACGACCAACCGCCACTTGGGTCACATATGGCATGAGGTTATTCGGGATCCCTTGTGGATCTTCACCAATACGGCCACTTGGGTGCGCACCGACCGGATTAAAATAGCGCAATAAGGCAACTGACCAGCGTTCATCTGCAGCAGACAGTTTTTGCAGGAGCTGTTCTACAATCAGCTTGGTATAGCCGTAATTGTTGGTGGGAATCCCCGTTGGCATCTCTTCATTCAGTGGTGAAGGATGATCTTCTCCGTAAACCGTAGCCGATGAACTGAAGACTAAATTGAACACACCAGCACGTTGCATGGCATTGAGCAGACTAATACTACCGGCAATATTATTATCAAAATAGGCCAATGGAATCTGCTGGCTTTCACCCACGGCTTTCAAACCGGCAAAATGAATCACGGCATCAATCTGATGCTGTGCAAAAATCCGATCCAGCACCTCGGCATCACGAATATCACCTTCCACAAAATCAAGTGATTTTCCGGTTAATTCTTCAACACGCTTTAATGCCTCGACTGAACTGTTGGACAAGTTGTCCAGTACAATCACTTTATATTCGGCATTAAGTAGTTCTACACAGGTGTGTGAACCAATATAGCCTGCACCACCAGTCACTAAAATTTTAGTCATGACCTTTCCCTAATAACATTTTGAGTAAGCCTCGTGTCGAATCATCAAACTGGCTCAGATCAGTTTGCTCGCCATTTAAAATCGGTAGCAATTGATTGGCAATTTCCTTACCTTTCTCCACGCCCCATTGATCAAACGGATTGATGTTCCAGATCACGGACTGCACAAAGACTTTATGTTCGTAAGCTGCGATCAACATGCCCAAACTATAAGGGTTAAGCTCTTTCAATAACAAGGTCGAACTCGGTTGATTGCCTGCATATTGCTTATAACCAGGTAGATTTTTTAATTCTTCTAGATCCAAAGCCTGGTTACCGAATGCAAGTAAACGGGATTGCGCTAGACAATTCGATAAAGCCAAATGATGCTGCTCAATCAAAGCGGCTGCATTTTCAACATAAGTAAAATGATTGGCATTATAACGCTCGACGGGTGCAATAAAATCACAACTCACTGCTTGCGTACCCTGATGCAATAACTGATAGAAGGCATGCTGCGCATTCGGCCCAACTTCTCCCCAAATCACCGGACAAGTGTTGACTTCAGTTTTGGTTCCATCACGCTGAACGGATTTACCATTCGATTCCATTTCCAGCTGTTGCAAATAGGCGGCAAAATATTTTAAGCGGCCATCATAGGGCAACACGGCATGGGTCTGCATATCCAGGAAATTGCTGTTCCAGATCCCAAGCAAGCCCATCAATATAGGAATATTCTTCTGGCAAGGTGCTTGTTGGAAATGCTGATCCATGGCGTAAGCACCCGCTAGCAACTGCTTAAAACCATCCACACCAATCGTTAGAGCAATGGGTAAACCAATACACGACCAAAGCGAATAACGACCACCGACCCAGTCCCAAAGTAACAGTTGATGTTCCGGTGCAATCCCCCAAGCCGTCATTTTATCCGGTCGCGTCGACACACCAATAAAGTGACTCTTCGCAACGTGAGGATGGGTACCTAATGCTTTTTCTAGCCAGAGGCGTACTGTTTGTGCATTGGACAAGGTATCGATCGTACCAAAGGACTTGGATGAAATCACAAACAGGGTGGTTTCTGGACGCAACTGATGTAATAAATCGGATAACTGACTACCATCCATAGTCGAAACGAAATGTATTTCTAAGCAATGTGCAGTTTTAACTTTAAAATCATTCAGTGCATAGCTTACCATGTGTGGGCCAAGATCAGATCCTCCTACCCCGATATTTACCACATCACGAATCACCTCTCCAGTCGCACCGCGGTATTGTCCAGCATGAATTTGTTCTACCAACTGATACATCCGGTCTAACTGCTCATGGACCTGACGGGCGAGTTCAGGATAACTCTCATCTTGCTTAGGGAGACGCAGTGCCCAGTGCATGGCAGCACGTTGTTCCGTGTAATTGATATTCAGTTCAGAAAATAAACGGTCAATCCATTGGCTCAAATGTTGTTGTTCCGCCAAATGACATAGTTGTTGCAGAAGTGTTTGATCAATTCTGTGTTTACTAAAATCAAAAAATAGTTGTTCTAGTTGTATTGAATACTTCGTAAAACGGTCCTTCTCAAGCATAAACAGATTGTTGAGATGTTGCTGTTTAAAATCCTGAGCTAATTGCTGCAACTGTGGATACACTGTGTCCAAGTGCTGAGAAGAAAAGAATTGTTCACTATGGTTCATGCGCGCCCAACTCCCTCATAAGCAAATCCTTGCGTTTTCACATAATCTGGATCATAGATATTACGTCCGTCGAGTAGGAGAGGATGCGCCATTAACTGTTTAAGACGCTGATAGTCTGGGCTCAGATAAGATCTCCACGCGGTGAGCAGACATAATGCATGAGCATCTCGCGTTGCGTCGTAAGGATCAGCACATAATACAAGATCAGGTCTATGGCCATATTGAGAAGCAATATTACTGAGTGCCTGTGGATCATGTAATTTTACGGTAACACCCTGTGCCCAGAACGCTTTCAACATGATATGAATAGGAGAATTGGTAATACTGCTACTATTGGCTTTAAATGCTGCTCCCCAAATCGCCACAGTTTTGCCTTTTAAATCACAACAATAATAATTCCACAGCTTGCGGAACAGGATTTCTTTTTGCTGTTCATTAATATCCCAAACTTGTTGTAGTAAACGTGTCCCTACTCCTGTCTTGGCTACTGTTTCGGATAAGGTCAAAATATCACGTGAAAAATTTTCTCCACCAAAACCTGTGCCTGGATGTAAATAGCTTGCTCCTATCCGATTATCTGCGCCCATACCCAGACGCACATTTTCAATATCAATATTGAGTTTTTCCGCCACCTTTGCTAAGTCATTCATATAGCTGATGCGGGTCGCAAGCATACCGGAAATACTGAGCTTAGTGAATTCAGCATCCAGAATCGGCATGAACAGATATTGATGTTGTAAGGGGAAAAAAGGACGTAGAAGTTCACGGAGCTGGGTCTCTGCGAAATTATTCTTATCAACCCCTACTACAATTTCTTTGGTATTCATAAAATTATCGAGTGGATTACCTTCCTGAGTCATATCAGGTAAATATACCCAAGCATCTTTAGGTAAAGTTTCGGCAAGTTTCGCAGTCCCGTGCAAGCCAAAGGTGGAACCATTGATCATTAGTTTGGGATGAAGCATTGGCTGCCGGCTCAATTGACTAACGATTTCAAAAGCTTTTGACTGTTTAGAGGGATTAAAGGCAAAGAAATAGACTTCCATTTCCGTGGGAAAATCATCAACATCTATTATCTTTAATCTTTCTTGTTGTTGTAACTGATCTAATAAATTGGAAAACTGCTGATCTAAGCGCAAGATACTTAAATCATGTGAATTTTCAATCCACCAGCATACTTGGTGACCTGTTTCTGCCCAAAGTACAGCCATCACTGCTGCATGTAATGTAGCCCCAAAAACCGCAATTTTCATGACATACTCCAGTTTTTGACTTCAACTGCATGGATAAGTTTCTGAAAATCTCGGCCTAATTTTGGATGCTCTATTCCATAATGTAAAACAGCCTTAAGGTAGCCGAGTTTACTGCCACAATCAAAAGTCTGCCCAGACATGCGATAAGCTTCTACCGGATCAGTCTGTTGCAGCATGGCAATTGCATCAGTCAATTGAATTTCATTACCTGCACCTTTGGGTGTCTGTTCCAATAACTGCATGATTTTGGCAGGAAGAATATAACGTCCGACTACAGATAAATTAGATGGTGCAGTACCTACAGCAGGCTTCTCAATAATTCCTTGCATCAGTTCACTTTCACCCTCATCAGGAATCTGAGCAACTTCAACGATGCCATATTGATCAACCAAATGGTCTGGCACTGCTTCCACCATAATTTGTGCAGCTTGAGATTGTTGATAACGCTGGATCATCTGAGCCAAATCATGCTGATTAGATGCTGCTTTGACCAAGACATCCGGTAAGAGCACTGCAAAATCATCCTGCCCAACGATACTTTTGGCACATAAAACGGCATGTCCCAAACCCAGCGGTTGCGGTTGGCGCACACTGACAATGCTGACATGTGCAGGAACAATATCTTTAATCTCAGAAAGCAAACCAAACTTCTTTTTTTGCTCTAATGTGGTTTCAAGTTCAAAGTTGCGATCAAAATAGTTTTCAATCGCAGCCTTAGAAGAATGCGTCACCAAAATAATCTGTTCAATACCCGCCTCTACTGCTTCACGAACCACATATTCAATCGCAGGACGATCCACGACCGTAACCATTTCTTTAGGAATAGATTTACTGGCAGGTAGAAAACGGGTGCCTAAACCTGCGACTGGAAGAATAGCTTTCTTAATCACTTAAAATACTCTTATATTTCAAAAAGTTAATGTTAATTGTTCACAATTTCGTTTGTTTTCGGAACCCGTGTAAAACGACAGGCACCCACAGCCTGATCTGGAGCATCCACGCCTTCTTTTTTTAGCATGACGATGATGGTCAAAAACATGATCTTCAAATCCAGAAAAATATTACGGTTATCCACATATTCCACATCTAAATCGAATTTTTCCTCCCAAGATAAATGGTTTCGACCATTCACCTGTGCCCAACCGGTCATGCCTGGCTTGACTTCATGCCGGCGCATTTGGTGAGGAGTGTAATGGGGTAAAAAATCTTTTAATTGTGGACGGGGACCCACAATACTCATCTCACCTTTCAATACATTGATGAGCTGTGGCATTTCATCAAGCGAGGTCGATCTGAGTTTTTGCCCAAAAGGCGTAATGCGTTGATCATCTGGTAAAGGCTGACCCTCGGCATCGACTGCATCTTTCATTGAACGAAATTTAATGATTTTAAAAAGCTTGCCATCTTTTCCCGCCCGATCCTGGTAGAAAAAAACCGGTGATCCCAAATTTCTCAGAACTTTATAATACACAATTAAAAAGCAAGGGCTTAAAATAATCAGAGCCAGTGATGCAATTATAATATCCAGCAATCTTTTTAACATTTTCCGCTCACCTTTATTTTTTATGATGCGGGTGAGTTTAAGGAAAGGAAAATCAGATTAAATTAAAAATAACAGAAAAATCAATTAAACCTAAGGAAGAAAAACAATTCAAAGAATAATTACAAGTTTTAAAATATCTTTTCTTTAATTACAAAATTAAATAAAAAAATACCCAATAAAACACAAGCACATTTAAAAAAACAAACAAAAATTCTAGAAAAGAAAAGCAACACAATAATAACAACATCGTTAATATATTTTTCTTTCAGTAACAATAATATCTAAAAATTAATAAATTAAAAAAAATTAAAATGGTATATTTAACCGGCTTTAAAATAAAAATCCCAAAATTCTTTCAATAGATTTTTACTTTATTAGAGCCCTTCTATCAATCTCATCCCAAACAATCAACTCAATACGTTAATAAGATCCAACATCCATATGTTATATTCAATTCAATATTTACGTGGTGTGGCGGCACTTTTAGTGGTATTACACCATATCTCGCATAAAGGCCGGCAATATGATGTTTCATCTCTCAATGGGTTGAACATTGGAAATTCCGGGGTTGATTTATTCTTTATTATCTCCGGCTTTATTATGTGTTACACCACGCATAATAAAAATATTTTATTTTCGGAATTCATCAAGTTACGTTTTCAGCGTATTCTGCCCTTGTACTGGCTCTTCACCACTTTGGCTCTCGTGGTGTACTGGGTTGCACCGCAGTACATCAATTCTTCCGGAGGAGAAACCGGCATCCTGGCCTCTTACTTACTCCTGCCGACGGGCGAGCGTTATCTCGTCAATAATGGCTGGACACTGAGTTATGAGTTTTATTTCTATTTTATTTTTTCTCTATTTATTTTATTTAATTCAAATTCTTATAATAGATATCTCAATATTATCCTAACAATTGTGAGCTTATTTTTAGTTGGTCTTTGGATCAATAGTTCGGTGTACTGGGTAAAATTTCTGTTCAGCGATTTACTGATTGAATTTGTACTCGGAATGGTCTCTTTTATGCTTTACCAGCAATACAAATTTAATTCTCTATTTTCTCTGGGCTTAGTCATCTCCGCAATTGTGCTCTTGGTTTATCAAAATTTCTATGGCTTTATCTTCCCTGGCACATTTTCTTTTGCCATTCCAATGTTCCTCCTTTTTAATGGTGTCTTGCATTTAGAACACTGGTTTAAAGGTCAAAAGAATATATTCAGCGCGGGATTAGAAAAATTAGGTGGAAGTTCCTACTCTTTATATCTCATCCATCCTTTTATACTCGCTCCAATGGCCATCATTTATAGCAAGCTCGGAATAGAAAATGCTGATTTATTCACCTGGATGTTATTAATTCCTTCAATACTTGCAGGATGGATGACTTATAGAAAGATTGAAACACCATTGACTAAGATGTTTAGCAAGAAAAAGCCAAAAAAAGAGGTGGTATTAGAAACCACCTACAATTAATCCCAAAAAATTCTATTGAGTTAAAAAATCCTTAAATTCTGTAAATCCTTTTTGTTGCATAAAATAGTGTGCCGAATTTAGGGAACCATCCACACTTAAATGTGAACCATCTGACGAATAAGGCAAATGATTTTCGGTTAACTGGGGTGCTGGAAATAAATCATCATGATGCAACAATAAAGTATGAGGGTATTGCGTCGCAATCTGCTCTAAATACTGTCGCGCCTGAATCTGTTTCTTATATTCCATACTCGGTAGATATAGCTGCAGATTAAATGGACGATCAAACCATAATGCCCTTTTAAACTGTAGAGCAATATCGGTATCGAAATTATAAGGTGCATCCATGATAATCACTTTTTTTCCCTGATCGTTTAACAACTTCACGAAGTTACTAAAACTCTGACGGTGCTTTTCATTCAGCATCACATTATTCCATTGTGCTGCCAGGATAATCGTTGGATATTCCTTTAAGTGCTGACGAACATAATGGCGGTTAATTTCACATTGCTGATAGGCACGCGAACGTCGTGGACCAGTAAAATTATCATCCAGCGCCGGATAGCACCAATTGGTGGTCAATGCATTGATATTCATATTCATTTTCTTACCCACAGCATCCCAGAATGGCGTATTGTGCCCGGCAAATGAGTCGCCAATAAATAGCGCTTTCTGTGCTTCAGGATGTTTCGAACCCATCCAGCAGCTTGAACCCTGCGGAGCGATCGCGACTGACGGATCATTGACATCATGGAAACACCACCCATTTTTAACCGAAGGCATTTCCATTTGAGCAGCTTTATCCAGATAACTGTTAGGTGCACGGCTGAGCATTCCATCTGTCTTGTAAATATAGTAATAACCCAGCAAGAGGATCAGCGTTGAGCCGATAAAGAAAGAATAGGAAGACAACAAATTCTGTTTGGAAAATTTCTGCCGGAAAGGTTCTTCAATCCACTGATAACTCAACCATCCTAAAAAGACCGAGAGGGCGATTCCAAACAGTATATTCAGCGCCGAATGAGAGAAAGCCAAGTAACTGGAAAAGAAAATGACCGGCCAATGCCAGAGGTAAATCGAATAAGAGGTATTGCCCAGAAATTGTAAGATTTTTGGACGAGTTAACCATGAATTCTGCTGGCTCGAAATCAGAATCATCATGGTTCCGAGCACGGGAATTAAAGTCAGGATTCCCGGCCAACGAGCTTGTTCATCAATAACCAGTAAACTGAGCAGGATCAGAGCAAAACCGCCTCCCTCCAGTAAAGTTTTACTCCGAGGTTGGAGACTGAGCTGATGAAACAGCAAATACACCAGGCCTCCAGCCAGCATTTCCCAAGCTCGGGTTGGAATCATAAAGAAAGCAAAAACTTTATATTTTTCTGGAATCAGACAGGCCAGCAAGAACGAAAGCACGGTTGCCAGTAGAACCATCCCTGCAATAAATTTCTTACTCTTGTTGATTTTACAAACAATCCACAAGGCCAGTGGCAGCAAGATATAAAACTGCCATTCCACCGACAAAGACCAGGTATGTAATAAAATTTTGTTATGGGTGTCTAAGGCAAAGTAATCCCCTGCCTCTAGGTAATAGATCAGATTAGAGAGAAAAGTAATACTGGCCGCAGCATGTTCGGCGTAATTTTCATATTCCTCAGGAATGAGTAACCACCAGCCCAATAGGGCGATCGCAACAGTCAATACCATCAGTGCAGGTAAGATACGGATGGCACGTGAAATGTAAAATTGCAGGAAAGAAAAGCGTTGTGCTAATAACTGGTCGACGATAATTTTTGTCATTAAGAAACCACTAATGACAAAAAAAATATCGACTCCAATAAAGCCGGCTGAAAATCCCATCACACCGAAGTGAAATAAGACGACTAAAGAAACTGCATATGCTCTTAACCCATTAATATCATAACGAAAATTATTTTTTTTCATTTTATGCAATTAAACCCATGATATTACTAATTTTTTTATTGACTTTATCGGCATCAAAATGGGCTGAAGCGATTTTAAAACTTTCCATACCCATTAAATTGACTTGATCTGGGTTGTGAATGAAATAGAGCATTTTATTGGCTAGGGCTTTGGCATTCCATTTCGGAATGAGAAAACCATTTACCCCAGGTACCACAGTATCGCGACAACCCGGAACATCGGTGGTAATGACCGGACGGCCAACCGCCATCGCTTCCTGCGTACTACGCGGTACACCTTCACGATAATAAGAAGGCAAAACAAAGACCGCACTGTCTTTAATTCGTTGTGCCACATCGGAAACATAACCATCATACTGAATCAAACCGGAAGCAATCAGCTCATCGAGTTCGGTCTGACTGAGCGCTGATGGATTGGCGGGATCAAGTCCACCAATAATTTTGAAGGTCACCTCTGGATGCTGTTGTTTAACGATTTTTGCCGCCTCGATAAAATCGAAAATGCCCTTCTCGGCAATTAGGCGGGCAATGAAAATAAAAGACACCGGCTGACTTTCATCCCAGCGTGAATAGGCATAATCAGCCAGATTCAGGCCAATCGGCCCAATCACCTCAACGGCATTCGGTTTACAAGGAATGTTATAGTTATCAATCAGATCACGCGGATCATCCTGGTTCAGAAACATGATTTTGTCTAAATAACGGAATACCCAGCGATACAAGGACACTTGCATAAAACGGGTCAGCTGACTTTTAAATTTCTGCTTATGTTTATGGATCGTGAAAGGTGAACCTAAGCCTTCAATCATGCCAAAAATCGAAGGTACACGTGCATGATAGGCGGCCAAGGTGCCATAAATGACCGGTTTGGTGGAATAGGGAAAGACGATATCCGGCTGAATGGATTTGATTTTATTTTTCAATTGCCAGGTAGAAGCGAGATCGGACAAGGGATTCAGTCCGCCTCGGCTTAGCTTATAGGTACTGACCACTGCTCCGAGTGACTCAATTTTTTTTAAACCTTGTTGGGAATATTCAGAAACCAGCACATGAACCTGATGGCCATTTTTAATACATTCTTTGATGAAGTCACCACGGAATCCATATAAGGTATTATCCATGGTGCCAATAATCATTATTTTTTTAAGATTGCGCATAAATATTTAACCATTGTTGGACGGAATGATCTAAAGAAAATTTTTGTTCTACGCGTTGTCGGGCTTCACGGTTATTGTTTTGGATGGTGGTTTGATCTAAGGCCAAAGCCTGCTGTAAGGCAGCTGCCAAGGCATGGCTGTTTTGTGGAGGGACAAGCAGGCCGGTTTCGCCCATAATTTCTGCCGAACCGCCACAGTCAGTCGCGATGACGAAACATTGGCAAGCCATGGCTTCAATAATCACGGTGGGTAAGCCTTCGTTTTTAGACGGTAAAATAAAAAAGTCGGCTTGATTCAGCAGTTCTGGAATGTCGGCCCGTTTACCGAGCAGGAACACCCGTTTTTCCAGTCCCAAACTTTCAATTTCTTTTTCCAGATCGTCTTTAAGCTCTCCGTCACCAGCAATATGAAATTCAATATGAGGCGGGAGTTTCGGCTCCAGAATGGAAATGGCCCGAAATAAATTCGAATAGTCTTTTTGTGGATTTAAACGTCCGACCGATAAACAGATGATCTTTTCTGAGACTGTGTTGGGTTTTTCCGCCTGAGCGAAACGCTTTAAATCAATCCCGTTATAAATCGTGACTGCATCCTGTGGTTTAAAAGCTCCTTTCTCGATAAAAGCCTCAGTCGCCTCCCGGCTGACGTTGGTATTGAGATCCGAGAGGAAATTACTGTAGCGATAGGCCAACATGCGTAATTTTCCACCCTCATTGGAATTATGCGCGGTACAGATTAAACGCTGCACACGGGTAAAAAGCCGGCCAATCCGAGAAAAAATATTGGCGTGTACCATATGCGCGTGCACGATATCTGGCTGATAATCCCGAATTAATTTTTTATATTTAAATAATGCCGAGATAAGCTGAACTGGAGAATTCAGACCTAAAGGAATCACTTCGATCTGCTGAGAATGTGGCTGAACAATTTGCTCTCCAGTCAGATAAGCAATCTTGATTTCATGCTCACGCTTACGCATTTCATCGGCCAGAGCACAGACAATCCGTTCGGCCCCACCTAGCGTTAGTCCGGTAATCACATATAAAATTTTCATTAGAAGAGACTATTTCCCAAGTAATTAATTATGTAATTTTGGTATTCGTATGATTTATGCGCGCCAAATCCGAAGATTTTCCACAGACTGAACGCCAGTACATTGAGCAGGATGGTGAGCAGAACCATGTTGTTTCGGCGGTTTTTGCTCAAATGGAAATACAGCGTGAGCAGAACAAACAGATCAAAAAAGATCATGTACAGGTTGAAACGATCCGCTAAAGTAGAAAAGCCGATACTCAACAGGAAACAGGTACAGATCAGGACAAAATAGAAATCCAGCACCTTATAAAAGTCCAGATAATTGACTTTAAAGAAGCTATCCCGGTATTTCAGGTAGTAATACAGGGGAACGACATGCAGGACTAGACGCAAATACGTGCCTGTTGAGGTCATTTCACCACTGGTATAAACACTGTTTTCACTTTGTACCGATAAAAATAAAATCCCGGTAATGACTAGAATGGAAGCAGCCTGGTAGAGATATGCCATGACTTTGCTGACATTCAGATATTGCAGCGGGAAAAAAAACAGCATAATGATGGCTGAACGGTGAAACAGAAAAGCCACGAATACCCAGAATAGGAATTGCAGGTTCTTCTTATCCAACAGCTTTAAAAATGCGTAAAGTAAAATCGCAATCGCAACAGATTGCCGAACATAACCCATTGAAACAACAAGAATATGGACAGGGAAATAAATCAGCAGCCCATACCAGTAGGCTCTGGAGCGCAATAGGAATTTGGTCAGAAAGAAAAAAACAATAATTGCGCAGACGATATAGGTAAACAGCGTATCGGTGAAACCCAGTCTGCCGCCCGCCCAGTTGATTAAACCAAATAGAGGTTCATCTCTGGCCATGACCTGATCAAAATCGAGATAAAGATGATTGGAAAAAATGACCAGATAATTCCACCAGTCCAGACTGATCTGATATCTAAATGCGACAAACAGAAACAGGAAAAACATGAACATGTAAAAAGTCAGCTTACTGACTGCTGTTTTGTACTGGCTCGTGAGTGAAGCCATCGACAAGAAAAACATGATTCCCCAATAAATCATGGCTTAGGCCCCTACAATCTCGACCCATCGGGAAACAATGGCTTCACTATGGTATTTCTCGGATTTCTGTTTCGCATTTACACACATCTGCTGGTATTCCTGCTCTTTCAAATCCATCAGACGCAGCATGGCCTCGGCCAGTTTGTGTGTATCAAAACACTCCACCAGATAACCTTCTTTACCCTGTTCAATGAGATCGCTCGGCCCTGTGTCACAGTCGAAAGAAACAATCGGTAAGCCAAATGCCTGTGCTTCCAGCAACACCATCGGTAAACCTTCAAAGCGGGAGCACATACAATAGAAACTGGCCGACTGGTAATACGGAGTAACTTCTTTGGTGGTCGGAATGAATTCAATGGTCGGATGAATATTCAACTGCTCCACTTTGCTTTTGAGTTCAGCTTCATCTTCACCGCTGCCAATAATCTGCAACTTCCAATCGCGGCGTACTTTGCAGACCTCAGCCCAGGCATCCAGCAACAGATCAAAGCCTTTTTGATAGGTCAGTCGACCTAAAGCGATGACCGTTTTATTTTTAAAATCAGGGAAATGTGTAATATTTTCATAGGGTGCCGGATTGGAAATCGGGATGATTTTCGCGGAAATTTTTTCTAAAGCTTCTTCCCATAATTCTTCATCGCGTTTGGTCAACGTCACCACATAATCACAATATTTGGCCGCCATTTTTCGGCCCAAGCGGCGAAATGGCACCCCCAAATCAACCTTGTAATTAAAATGTTCCCAACAAATGTGCTGGACCTTAAGCCCCCAAAGTGCCGGGATAGTAAACAGACAGGAAATGCTGTCTACGACAATCAAGCTTTGGATCTGATGCTGTTGCACAAACTGACGCACTTTCCAGACGCAGCCGAGAAAATTACTTTTGAAATTCACTTTGCTGGGATAAAGTCCAGAGGTCTGGATGGAGGGATGTAAAGGAAAAAATGGTTTATCCCCTTCAGATAAACTCAAAATAAAAATCTGGTAACCACGTTCAGCTAAACGGTTCGAAATCAGGCTGGTGACCCGTTCCGTTCCGCCTGAATGGTTCATATTACTGATAAGAAAACAGATATTTTTCATTTGGAACATTGCTCCAAGGTTAATAGCTCAATGCCAAAATCCTGCCCTACCGTGTCATAGAAATTACGGTAAAGTTGGTAAAGGGTCGGCTCATATATATATTTCACAGAAACACGACTGATATTGGCGATATTTAAAATCGCGGTGCTCATAAAACTATAAACTTCGACTTCTATTTCAGGATTCCGTTTTATAAACTGAATAATATAATCCTCAAAAATCAAGAAGGTCGTGATAATTTCTGCCCCAGCAGCCGGGTATTTTTTTTCTCTTGGATGGGGAAAATAATAGTCAGGTTTCAGTCTTCCTATATATTGTTCGATATATGCCAGGCTAAACTTTTCAGAAAGTTCATGCATGGGCTGACCGAGATAAATCTTTATTCTTTTTCGCTGCTGCTGATCTGGTTTTTTTTCATCAAGAAACAATTCCAGTTTCTTCGTATTGTTTATAATATTAGAGACATTCTGATAGAGCGTATAATGATGCAGGGATAATTTTTTAATATCCTCCATATAAAAACGAACGCCTAATATTCGCCAGATCAAACGTTTCCACAACACTGGTTTTGAATCTTGATAATAGATACTAGTTTTAATGACATTTGCAGTGCCATCATCAAAAGTATAAATATTCGGACGATAAATCTTGGAAATGACATACTGGAAATGTCGTGAGTCAATACTGGCCAGATAGTAGTTTCTATATTTTCTGTTTAAGGATTTCTCTTTGATTTTATTGATATAATTTAAAAAACCAGAGAACCCAGGTTCAGCAATGTAATATAGCGTATTAACGCATTTCTCTTTCAGTTTTTGGTAATAGTAATGGTATTTCTCATTGTGATTATGAACCAGAACAATCAGATCAAAGTGCTGTCCAGGATTTAAATCGATAATTTTTTCCGCAATTAACATCTGTAATGGTGTCACACACATAATCAGGTTATTTGGATTTTCCTTATAGTTATCCATAGTATTATTACCATTAATAGATTAGAAAAAATTAATGCGTAGGGTATATAGTAAATTGAAATTTCACTGGTAAAGATGAGTAAAATTACGTAAACCAGTGAGGTTGAAAAAGTAATTATTGAAATGATTTTATTTTTAGCAAAATAGAAAAAGTAATTTACCAAAATTAAATATGGAAAATTCAATCCATATGCGACCAAATACATTACAACATAGTATTTCACTCCTAAATATTCCTGCCCTAAAAACCATGTATAGAGTTTTTCTGGCATTATCCAGCTGATTACCGCTGGTAGTATACTGAGGGGAATCGCATATATTGTGTATGTTTTTATTTTTTTAAGTGACAGTTCGTTATTTTTTAAGCCTTTATAGTAATGAGGAATAATTGCTTTATTTAAGGCCATGAAAATAACGGGTAATACCAATGCAATTTGCACACCTGCCGAGTACAGCCCCAGATCAAATTTGGAATACTTTTCATAAATGAAAAGTCGATCAAGTTGCCCTTTTAAAAAAAAACTGGACTGATGCAACAACAGCGGTAAACCGAACGAAATAATGTAAAGCAACGAGGTTTTTAGCTGTCGGGTTTTAAGGCCACGTTTCGGCCTGAACAAGTCACCAAGAACCACACTGGCAATCACGAAGGTCAGCACATTCGCCAACACGATTGCAAGAATCCGATAGACCACCAGATCCTGACTAAAATATTCCAGTGCAGCGATGGTCGCTCCGACATTGAATAGAGACAGAATGAACTGGATGCTAATGTATTTGAGTGGTTGCTGTTGGCACTGCCGTAGGGCTAATTGCACATTCACCAGAGACTGGAACATAGCCGCCAGTACCACATACGCCATAATTTCAGCTTTTAGTAGCCAGCAAATCACGAGCAAGATGGCGGATACGATAAAGTTAAATAAATAGCCCGCTTTCACTACGGTGTTCAGGGCTTTTTTGCCATAAAAATAGTAATAGCGGGTAATTGCACCTTCCTGACTAAAGCCAATAAAGATGCTAAATAGCGCCAGCCAAGTCATGAAGTAAGACAGCTCACCAAAACCATCCGGACCAAGTTTTCGGGTTAAGTACGGCAGCATTAAAAAAGGCAAGATTTTGGCGAGCAGCTCACCGATCAGATAGATCAGCCCTTCCTTCAGAATTTTCATTCTACTGACCTATAACGCAATACCGTCTCAGCAATTAAAAAATCCAGTGCTGTATCGATATCGATGGCATTTTCCAAGTCAGTTTCAAAAGCATATACCTGTTCTGTAAAGAAAATCTTGTTTTCCGCTAACAGGCTTAAGGTGTCATAAATATAGATCGAGCCGTTCAGACGATAAAACTGAGCCAAGTCCTGACTGCGTTTGCCCTGCACTTCTGGCCGGATAAATTCCGCCATGTTTCGGTTTTCCGGCAATATATTCGACCAGAGTGGGCTATGCTCAGTTTTAGAAACTGAAACCACGCCTTTGGCCTGCTGGGCCATAAAAAATTCTAGTGCCTGATCCAGCTCTGCCGTAGAACGTAATGGCGAGGTCGGTTGCAGTAAAACCAGCAAATGGTTGGGCCGATCCAATTGCAGAAAATGGATGGCATGTATAATCACATCAAAACTGGAAGCATGGTCATGCGCCAGGTAATCGGGACGTAAAAAAGGCACTTCAGCACCGTACTGTCGGGCCACCTCTTGGATCTGTTCATCATCGGTGGAGACCACCACCCGGTCGATATATTGGGAAGCCAGTGCGGTTTCTATCGACCAGGCGATCAGAGGTTTCCCTCCGAGCAATTTGGTATTTTTTCCAGGCAGCCGCTTACTGCCACCGCGTGCTGGAATGAGCGCGGTGATCTGGTATTGGCCCAGCATTAGAATTTACCGAATTCGAGATTCAGGATGTCACGCTGTGCCCGGTTATAGTCTTCCATATGACCGATATCCAGCCAGTATTCATGCAGCGGATAACACAAGACTTTGTTTTTACGTTCGATTTCTTGTTCCAAAATGGAAGGCATACCAATAAATTGCGCTTCGACCTTATGCAATAAATCCGGTGAAATGACATAAATTCCGGTATTAATGTCAAAAAAGTAGCTTGGTTTTTCCGACATGCTATGGATGATGCTCTGGTCCGAATTCACCACGCCATATGGAATCTGGTATTGAAACTCTCGTACACACATGGTGGCCATCGCTTCGTTTTGTTCATGAAAATCCAGCAGCTTGGAAAAATTCATATTGGTGAGCACATCACCATTCATCACGATAAAAGGCCGCTTGAGCTCTTCTTTAGGTAACAGGCTTAAAGCTCCCCCCGTGCCCAAGGGGTTATCTTCATGCACGTACTGGATTTCTACCCCGTGTTTCTCACCATCAGCAAAGTATTCGGTAATCCGCTCCGGTAAATAGTGCGTCGAGATATAGAATTTATAAAAACCCTGATCTTTAAAATTCATGATGATGGTTTCTAACAGCGGTTTACCGCCTACCGGTAACATCGGTTTTGGGCACTGATCGGTGAGGGGACGTAAACGTGTACCAAAGCCGCCTGCCATGATAAACACCGCATTGTCCTTTTTCTTTTTACGGATCAGGTCTTCGAGGGTGATCACATTGACCAGCTGGTTATTCTTAATGATCGGCACAGCTAGATAGCTTTTTTCCCGCATGATTTCGAAAATCTCGCGATGGCTTAAGCTGCCCTCTTCAATACTGTACGGCTGAGTATGCATCACGGTTTCTACCGGGGCATTCAGGTCCTGCCCCTTGAGCAGGCCGCGACGGATATCACCATCAGTAATGCTACCAATCAGTTCACGCTGATCATTCACCACCAGTACAATTCTGAGCGCATTTAAATCTAATAGTTCTAAGGCGTTTAATACGGTATCGTTTTTATGTAATACGATTTTATTAATATCTCTCATCACACGTTTTTTCCTTTGCAGGTATACCGATATAGGTTTTATGAGGTTGAGTATCTTTGACGACGACAGCACCTGCAGCGATGACCGAATAGGGTCCCAGGCATTTGAGTTGTTGCGTATTTTTTCCCGGTAAAATGGCTGCATTGGTGCCGATATAGGTGCCTTGTTTGAGCTGGACACAGCCGGACACATTGGCACCCGGCATGATGGAAACATAGTCTTCCAGCACACAGTCATGGCCGACCGTGCTGTTGAAACTCACTAGAATAAAATCTCCAAACTGACAGGAATTGGTAATTCGGGCACCGGCCGCCACCACATTACCCTGTCTTTTTTCTAGCGCACTACGGATGCCATATCCCAGCGAAGCCTGTGAATGGATCAATGTGGGATAATGCAACTGCGGATAGCTTTGAAAAATTTTCTCGCGCAGGGCCGGATCAGCCACACCAATCGCAAAATGCCAATCCGTCAGCTGGGGAATGGCCTGTTCCGACAGCACTGGGAAACCCAACAGCGCCAATCTACTACCCTGTGCTGGAAGTTGTTTTTCCAGAAAACAGATTTCGTGATAACCCTGATCAATGGCCAAATCGAGAAGTTCTTTGGCAAAGCCTCCGCTGCCGAAAATTGCAAGCCTGTTCATTTAGAGCTCGATAAAGTCATTTTTCTGGAAACTGCGCTTTGCCCGGGTTCCGAGAACTTCCCAATATTTATTCGGTTCCAGACAGACACGCCCTGCTCTTTTGGTGGTGACATTCTCTGCAGTAAACAGCTCACCTTCGGCAATTTCGGTTTTCGCCACAATGCTGCGACGCACCAGATAGTAATTGTCACTTTCCTGTTCCAGCATGAACTTGATACCATCCCCCAACGCAGCATGAGTTTTATGCAGAATCTCGACATAGTGCTTGAACTCTTCCGGCTGCATCGATGCCGCATGGTCCGGCCCCGGTAGGCTTTTATCCAGCGTGATATGTTTCTCGAAAATCTGCGCACCCAGACTTAAACTGATCACTGCAGCATATTCATCGAGGGTGTGGTCGGAGAATCCCGTGCTCAGCCCGAAGGTGTTTTTTAACGTCGCGATGGCGCTCAGATTGCTTTCTTCAAACCGTGCCGGATATTGTGTGACACAGTGCAGAATAGAGACTTTATCCCTGAGCTGTTTGCGGACATTCAGCTTGGCATAGGCTGCACGGAACAGTTGCTGAGAAGGATGGACTTGTGTGCCTTGATCAATCACAAAAGCAAAGACCGACAGGGCTTGTTCAATATCTCCCAGGCTGGCAGTGCCCGTAGATAAAATCACGTGTTTGCCTGAGCAGGCGATCTCATACAAGAAAGGTAGATTGGAAATATCCGCTGAAGACACCTTCAGGAAAGGGACATCCATTTCACGGACCAGAAAACGCAAACTGTCTGAATCAAAGGGGGTCGAGATAAACGTAATTTCATTTGCATCACAGAACTGTTTGATTTCCCGGGTCTGTTCATAGGACAGCTCCAGGCTTTTTACCAGTTCCAGCTGACTTTGATTCGAACCGGTATTTTCTTTCTGGTAAGCCGCCATTTCGGTTTGATCCGACAGTAATTGCTCGGCCTTAAAGGTCTGGAACTTAACGGCATTGGCACCGCAGTCCTTAGCTTTCAGAATCAGCTCCTTGGCTAATTGCACCGAGCCATTATGATTTACTCCAATTTCTGCAATGATGTAAATTTCATCAGGATTAAAGATCATAAAATGCTGCCTTCTTTTGGAAATCCACACTCTTAAGGATCTGGATAATTTTTTCTGAGGTATTGCCGCATCCGAGCGGAGGAATGACATGTTTTAATTTATGCTTCGGATAGCTTTTCACTTTCTGCAGTGCAGTCAGGATTGCTTGTTCATCCAGTTCGACATCCAACACGGATTCACAGCGCAACCGGCCTTTTTGCCGATCACCAATATTGATCGTAGGAATTTGTAAGGCTGGGGCTTCAGAAAGTCCGCTGGATGAATTCCCCACCATCGCCAAGGCATTTTTCAGCACACTTAAGTAGTTCTGAATACCAAAACTTTTCACGAGCAGCACCCGATCTGGGTAAGTGTTTTTTAAATCCAGCATGGCTTGAATAATATTGCGGTTGCCATTGTCTGCATTCGGATAGCTCAGGACGAAATTCACTTCAGGCATCTGTTTTAGTGCGGCAAATAGCGGCGTGACATCTTCTTGCGTCAGATTGGTTTCCGGATGATAGGTAATCAGGAAATACGGCTGGGAAAAGTCAAAATCATATTGCTGACTAAGTTCTGTAAGACTTTTAAATGGAGTCCGCTGGATATGTTCCAGTCCAATCGCACCGACATTAAACACGCGATCGGGAGCTTCTCCGAGCTGAAGAATACGCTTGCGATATACATCTGCTGCAGCAAAATGCAGGTTCGACATTTTAGAAATGGCATGCCGGATGGAGTCATCATAAGCCCCTTCGGTGAGTTCACCGCCATGCAAATGGGCCACTGGTACATGCATAATCAGTGCCGCCTGGGTAATTGCCAGAGCCTCAAAACGGTCACCTAAAACAATCAGCACATCCGGTTGCATGCGTTTTAATGCATCCGCGAAGCCAATCAGGCCAACACCCATCGATTTCACCACAGCCGCAGCACTGTCCGAAGACAGCAGCATTTCGACCGATTCGGTAATTTCGAATCCATCCTGAACGATGGTTTTCCAGGTTTCACCATGTTCCGGAGAATAATGCATGGCACTGGCCAGAATCTGTAATTCCAGTTCGGGATCCTGCTGGATGTCACGCATCAGCCAGTACAACAGTCCATATTCAGCACGTGTCCCAGTAAAAACAGCAATTTTTTTCATGGCTTAGGACTCTAAAGGTACGGAACTTGGGATATTAACCACACGCTGTTCCAGCCAGTGCGAGTTGCTTAAGTCACCATGTAAGCCCTGTTGCTGGTACATCGGCAATTTGGTCATTAACGTCCAGATCGGACGGGTCATCACTTGCGCCTGATTGGTTTTTTCCAGAATTCGGTCACGATGAGCTTTGTCCTGACAGATAATGGCATTCAACCAATAGTTAGAACGACAGTGTTCAGGCTCAGAGACAAACGTCACTTCGGAATCGGCGAAAAAGTCTTGATACTGCGTGGCCAATTGACGTTTTTTCTGTAGGAAAATGCCCAGATTTTCCATCTGTGCACAACCCAAGGCCGCATTTAAATTCGGCATACGATAGTTAAAACCATTTTCGTCATGGAAAAATTCGTAGGGGTGCGGCTTTTTAGCTGTAGTAGTCAGATGTTTGGCACGCGTACCCAACTGTTCATCCTGGCACAGCACCATCCCGCCACCACCGGTGGTAATGACTTTGTTGCCATTAAAACTCAACGCGGAAACCAGACCGAAAGTACCGGTATGCTGATTTTTATAATAGGAACCCAAGCTTTCAGCACTGTCTTCCACCAAGACCAAATGCCACTTTTTCACCACCTGTTGTAATTCATCCAGCTCTACCGGATGGCCGAAGGTATGCATGGGCACCACAGCCGAAATGCGTTTGAGTGATACGCGATGCCGGCAAACACCCTGATCATCAATAAACGCTTGTTCCTGTAAATAGTGTTGCAAGGCTTTTGGGCACAACCCGAGCGTTTTACGAGAGACATCAATAAAGATCGGTTCAGCACCGATATAGGACAAGGCATTACAGGTCGCAACAAAGGTCAGTGCCTGGGTAATGACCAGATCATCCTGTTTCACTCCCGCCAGTAACAAAGCAATATGTAAGGCAGCAGTTCCATTGACGGTTGCAATGGCACGTTGACAGTTGGCAAATGATTGCATTTTCTCTTCAAAATCATTGACGAATGCCCCCACACTAGAAACGAAGGTACTGTCGATCGTATGATTTACATATTCTTTTTCATTGCCTAAAAAGCGTGGTTCGTGCAAAGGAATAAATGCATGACTACGATAAATATCGCGAACAAACTGATTAAATGAGGCCGTATCCATTACATTTTACCGTCCAAATATAATCCAGTTTCTTTATGGCCAAAATTTGGCAACATATAGTTAAATAATTCGACAATGGTTTCTTTATCCCACTGTTTTTGCATTAATAATTCATTGATTTTATTTTCAAAAACTTGCAGTTTTTCTTCTTCGATATTTAGTTTATTTTTAATCACTCCGAGATTAGTAAAACGCTGTATATCCAGCACTTCCTGATCGGTAAAAAACTCCTCAAAATCTTTTTCACCAGTCGTATTACTTGGTGCAAACAAACACGGCCATTGCCCCTGTTGGGGCAATGTTTGAACCAGACGTCGGGCTTCTTCCTCTGTTTGACACAGATACGGCTCATAACCCAAATGCTGTAAATATTTCACTGCAATTTCAGAGAAAGTAATCAGATGCAGATGTTCACTCAACTTAGGAAAGAAGATGTCACGATTTTCACCGAGCAAACAAGACATCAGGCACAGCTCACCGGACTCTTTAGGAGTGACAAAATAGCGGCGGATATCATTAGGTGCTGCAATCGGCTGTAACTTCTGAATGCGCTGGTTAAATCCATGCAGCAAAGAGCCATCAGAAAAAGCCACATTGGCAAAGCGGGCTGCTGAAATATCAATAAACTGACTTTGGCGCATCAGAAACATTTCCATAATACGCTTGGATCCACCCATCATATTGACCGGATTGGCTGCCTTATCGGTAGAGACACAGAAGTATTTTTTTACTCCAATTTCAATAGCTTGCTGAATAGTTTTTTCAGTATTTAAAATATTGACATGAATCATCCGCATCAGCGTAAAAGGGTCTTTTTCACTACGCACATGCTTTAAGGCAGACAGATTTAATACATAATCAAAATGACCTTCATGCTGGATATAGGCATCATATTCAACAGAGCCAATATCTAAAGCGAAGGTCTGAAAATCACCATCGATATAGCCAAAAGAGCTGCGCAAATCACGGACCAGTTCCGTCAGGTTATTTTCCGAGATATCCACTACATGGAGTTTTTTAGGATTTCTTTTAAAAATTTCTTTTACGACGGCCTGGCCAATGGAGCCCGCTCCACCTAAAACCAGAAATTTTGATGTCGAAACAATTTCAATTAATTCATGGTTCCAGTCATCAATATCTTGTACAAAGAGTTCTTGCGATCGACCAATCAACTCTAATTGAATATCTACAGACATTATCTAATCCCGTTTAAATATGCATTTTTATTTAATTTATAAAAGCCAAGTTATATAATTACCTGAAATAAATTAGGCCTATAATTAAATAAAAAAATTTATATCACGGATTAAAAAATTTTCTGCTGCACTTTCATGAGCTAATTTTATTCATACGTTAACAAATAAGTGTTTCTTGTAATTTTTAGGTTTTTTGTTGCATAAAACTACAATTTAAGACTTGTTTTCACAAAGGAAAATAATACAAGTACACGTTTATAAAATATTAAATTTTTATTAAGGAATCAGCGAAATTTCAAAATAATTAATAAGTTATTTTGTTGAAAATAATATTTTTAAGATTTATAAAAATAGAATAAATTTTTACAGAATATGTTAATTTAATGTTAATAGAAATCCATCCAAGCAGAACTATAGACTAGGTAAACTTGCTCTATTAAAGGAATAATTAAAATTAAATATAAAATACGATATAAATCAAATTGTAAGATCTAGGATAGAGAGCGATAAGACGGTTGGAAATCTGAGAGCCAAGTAGAGAGCAGAATATCACTAGATTCTCCTCTCAATGCCGTCTAATTAAATCAACGCAATTTTTCCACTCTTGCGATAACCATCAACATAGTGTTCTAGAATAGAGATCACTTCATTCACTTCACTCTCATCACCACAGTACTGCTCTAAGCGCTCAAAGATTGAAGAAATTTCTGCCATCGCATAACTTTTTTCATAAGATTTCAAAATCCGCTGGTGCGGTGTCGTTTCAATATTTTCCTGATCAATCAACAGCTCTTCATAAAGTTTTTCACCTGGACGTAGTCCTGTATATTCAATCGCGATATCACCCTGTCCAGTCTGACGGTCAAACTCCCGCAAACCACTTAAACGGATCATTTGTCGAGCCAAATCGGCAATTTTCACAGGTTCACCCATATCGAGCAAAAATACATCACCTCCAGTCCCCATCGCGCCGGCTTGAATCACCAGCTGAGCCGCTTCCGGAATGGTCATAAAGTAACGTGTCACATCTGGATGAGTAACAGTAATTGGACCACCTTGCGCAATTTGCTTTTTAAATAACGGAACAACAGAACCTGATGAACCGAGCACATTGCCAAAGCGAACCAGACTGATCTGGGTTTTAGGATGGGTAGAAGCCAATCCTTGACAATACAACTCAGCCATCCGTTTGGATGCACCCATCACATTGGTTGGGCGCACTGCTTTATCGGTTGAAATCAGAACAAAAGTTTCTACACCCTGATTGACCGCTGCCTGTACACTTTTCGCTGTGCCCACCGCAGTATTATGAATGCCCTCGAATGGATTACTCTCTACTAGTGGCACATGCTTATAAGCTGCTGCATGATAGACCGTTTCGACCTGATATTGACTAAAGAGTCGTTCCAATTTGTTCTGATTCAGTACAGACCCCAAGACCGGTAAAATTTTCACCCCTGAACTTTGTAATTCTTTATCAATGCTGTACAAAGCAAACTCTGATAGCTCATAAAGAATCAAAAGCTTGGGCTGATTTTTAACAATTTGCCGGCAAAGTTCCGAGCCAATCGAGCCGCCAGCGCCTGTCACTAGTACCACTTTATTTTTAATATTTTTTTCCAGCAACTCCTGTTTTGGCGGCACCGGATCACGACCTAGCAAATCAATAATATCCACTTCGCGAATGTCAGAGACATGAACCTGACCATCGACCAGCTGGGTTACTCCAGGCAGCTCCATGATTTTGACTTTGGCCGAATCAAAGAACTGGATCATCTCACTTTTTCGGCCACGGGTCGCCGAAGGCATCGCCAGTAGAATTTCCTCAGCCTGATATTTTTGTAGCATCGCCAGCGCTTTAACCGGTGAAAAAACCCGCAATCCGCTGAGCAAGCGTCCTTGCAAGGACTTTTTATCATCGATAAATAAGACAGGAATATATTCATGCGAGCGATTTAATGCCGCCGCAATCTGCTGCCCCGCCATACCTGCCCCATAAATTGCCACCCGTTTCCGATGCTGTTTTTGTTGCAAAGTACGTGTGGTGACAAAACGGATCGTGGCACGACTCCACCAGACCCAGGAAAAGACCAGGAAGCCAAACATGAGTGGAATACTCATCGGAATAAAGGCTAAACCGAGTTTTTTCACGGCATACAGAGCCACAATCTGTATAAATGTGGCGATGGACAACCGTAGCAGAAAATCTTCATTAAAGGCACGGACGATGGCACTGTAGACACCGACCAGATAAAAAATCGCAATACCGACGACCGTGACATACATATACCAGTAAGAAAGTCCCGCCATCACATCGACCATAGGTGTTGCAAGGCGAATGGCGTACACCAACCACATCAGAACTGGTAGGACACAACCATCCAACAGCATAAAAAACAGCTGTTTTCGATGTCGTGGCCACGCTGCAAGGGATTGGATCAGGTCTTTCACGATATTTTATTTCACTTTAACCAGTGGTAGTGATGGGGTTCAGCAAGATAAATCGCCAGTTTAAGACGTAGCAATTTTCTCGATTACGTTCTGAATCGCGGATCGGGTTTTTGCCATACTGGCAGCACTGAGGGTTGGATGAACCAGAAACATCAGGCTGGTTTCTCCAAGCTGCTGGGCATTTGGCAGGCGCTGAGCTGGACGCCATGGTGTCTCGTCAAAAGCATGCTCTAAATATACTTCCGAACAGGAACCGCTAAAACACGGCACGCCTAGTGCATTGATTTCCTGCATAATCCGATCGCGTGACCAGCCTAGTGGTAAGGCATTAGTATTGACCTGCACATAGCATTTATATTGCGCGTGAACATACTCTTTTGAGGGTCGATGCACACTGAAATAAGGACTGTGTGCAAAAGCTGCTAAAATCTGTTCAGCATTTTCAGTACGTTTTGCGGTCCATTCTGCCATGCGTTTGAGCTGAATGCGCCCGATCACCGCCTGCATTTCCATCATACGCCAGTTGGTACCAAACGAATCATGCAACCAGCGAAATCCCGGTGCATGCTGTTTATGATAAACACTGTCGTAATTCTTGCCGTGATCTTTATAGGACCACATTTTTTTCCAAAGAGTTTCATCATTGGTGGTGACCATGCCACCTTCACCACCGGTGCTCATGATCTTGTCCTGACAAAATGACCATGCACAGATATGACCGATTGAACCGGCTGATTGACCTTTATACTTTGCCCCATGTGCCTGGGCACAGTCTTCGATCACATACAGACCTTTTTCTTTGGCCAGTTGCATGATCGGATCCATATCGCACATCCATCCCGCCAGATGTACACAAATAATCGCCTTAGTATTCGGGGTCAGCACCGCTTCAATGCTACGTCGGGAAATGTTTTGTGAGTCCAATTCAACATCAGCAAAGACCGGATTCGCACCTGCCGTCACAATCGAGCTGGCTGAAGCCAAAAAGGTGCGCGAGGTGACAATCACGTCATCCCCAGCGCCGATGTCCAAAGCTTTGAGTGCGACATCGAGTGCCACCGTACCATTGGCCAAAGCCACCGCATATTGTGTACCGGCAAACTGGGCAAATTCTTTTTCAAATTCACGGCATTCTTGCCCGGTCCAATAGTTGACCCGATTCGACAGTAAAACTTTGGCAACAGCATCCGCTTCTTCCTGGGTAAAGCTTGGCCACGACTCAAATGCAGTGTTTAACATGATCTTTCCTGAATAAAGATAAAGAATTATTTCTTTAATGTACGGGCAGGATTCCCCACCACCGTCACACCCGGCGGTACACTTTTGGTCACCACCGCCCCCATACCGACAATAGCACCTTGACCAATGACCAAAGGCTCATCAGGCGTCCCCTGTTTAATCACCGCACCCGCACCAATATAGGCATGATCTTCAATATGGATATTGCCGTTACATTTTACCCCCGGTGCAAAGGTCACGTAATCACCAATCACACAGTCATGTTCCACATAGCTGTATAAATTGGCGTGAAAACACTGACCGATTTTAATATTTGAACCGAGAGTAACGAATGGACTCAGTGCGGCACCCGGTGCCATGTCTACTTCATCCATGATGATGGTATTGTTGGCTTGTACTGACCAGAGCTGTATATTGTCAGATTGTAAACGTTGCGCAATTTTTTCACGGATTTGGCTGTTGGCAATCGCGATTAGTACAAATTTATTGGCACCTTGCAGTGCTTTAAACGTCTGATAGTTCACAGCGGGATGACCATTGATTTCAGTAGCTTGCGTCAAACTGTCATCAATAAAATAAAGCTCAGCCTGAATACCCGAACGGGCCAGTTGCTCTCTGGCAACCGGCATTAAACTACGTCCACAACCCGCTGCACCATACACCGCATAGAAATCAGTCATCTACTTTATCCGTTTTAGTGCCGGTAAATTTGCTCATCGTGGCCTCGCCTTCGGCATTGATATCATCCTTGGCAATAACTTTTTGCACGGTTTTCAACATGATTTTAAAATCCAGCCAAAGCGACTGATGTTCCACATACCAGGTGTCTAGCCTGAATTTTTCTTCCCAGCTAATGGCATTACGCCCATTGACCTGAGCATAGCCAGTGATTCCCGGACGGACATTATGACGCTTGGCCTGCTCCGCATTGTATAGCGGCAGATATTCCATCAGTAAAGGACGTGGCCCGACAATACTCATGTCGCCTTTGAGCACATTCCAGAGTTCAGGTAATTCATCCAGACTGCTGGAGCGCAACATTTTACCAAATGACGTTAAACGCTCACTATCGGGCAACGGATTACCCTGAGCATCGACCGCATCTTTCATCGTGCGGAACTTGATCATCTCGAAGGGCTTACCATCTAAACCCGGGCGCACTTGACGGAACAAGACTGGAGAGCCCAAATTCTTTTTAACTTTATGCGCCACCAGCAACAAAACGGGTGACAGAAGGATCAGTGCAATCGAGGCGATCAGGATATCGAAAAGACGTTTCAGCATCGGGTTACATTCCCATTTCACGCATCATGTGTGCATTGACACGATGCACATCATATTTATTCATCGCGACTGCCCGTGACTGTTGTCCCATGTCCTGTATTAAATCGGGTTGTTGAATAAAATTTTCCATGGCCTGAACCAAAGCCTCAACTGATTTCACCGGCACCAGAAAACCATTTTCCCCATTCACTACGGTTTCCCGGCATCCCGGAGCATCGGTGGTAATAATCGCACGGCCCATCGCCATCGCTTCCAGAACGGTTCGTGGCGTGCCTTCACGGTATGACGGCAATACATACACGGAACTCGCCGCAATTGCAGGTTTTACATCACTGAGCTTACCCCAGAACTGAAGACGACCATCGGCAATCCAGCGATCCAGTTCAGTCTGAAGAATGGCTGTTGGATTATCATCAATCCAGCCCACCAAATGGAACTCCGCTTCCGGATACTGCTGTTTGATCTGCCGAGCGGCTTCCGCATACTCACGTACGCCTTTATCTGCCAACAAACGCGCAATCAATAAGAAAGATGATTTGGGCTGACCATTTAAGCCTTTAGGTAAAGGCATCAGTTCAAATTCTGCGACATTGACCCCTGAACCATTCACCACGACTGTAGGTACGGCGGGATTAAGCAACTGCATTTTTTGGAACAGGGCTAAATCATCCGGATTCTGGAAGAACACCTTGTGCGTATGTTTTAAAGCCTGCGCATAGAGGCCATGCACCAGACGCTGAAAAATGCTGCGCTGAGCACCTGCCTCCACATTTTGAAAGGCATAACCTAATCCGGTAATCAGGGCAAAACGATTCGGCACTTTCGCCAGCGAAGCAGCCAACATGCCGTAGATCACCGGTTTAATGGTATAGGCCAGCACGGTATCCGGTTTGATCTGACGTATGAGCTGCAACAAGGCCCACAAGGTCCCCAAATCACGCACAGGGTTGGTGCCCGTGCGTTGCATCGGAATATCATGCAACACATAACCAAGCTGCAGTAGCTTGGCTTTTTCTTCGGTATAACTATCCATATCCGGGCAAGCGACATGCACCTGAATGTTTTTGGCTGCAATCGCTTCAAGCAGCTTGCCACGAAAATTCAGTACCGATGGCAAATAACTGGCGATAATCAAAAAGCTCATTTAGGCAATGTTCCACACATGCAGATAGTTCTGGCGAATGGCCTGTATTGTAAAATTTTCTTCTATCCGGCTTCTAGCGTTATTTTGCTTTTGTTGTTTTTCTTGCACTGACAGTTCTAGATATTGAAGAATCGAGGCGGCCATCTGTGTAGCGTCGCGTGGCGGCACGACATAGCCTGTATCTGCAACAATCAATCCGGCATCCCCAACATCTGTTGTGATGCAAGGCACACCTGAGGCCATGGCTTCGACCAGCACATTCGGAAAACCTTCAGTGATGGAAGTCATCAGGAACAGGTCGAGAGAGGCGTAAAAATTTGGCATATCCTCGACCTGATCCAGCAGCTCAATCTGGTTGAAATCCACCTGATGCTGCTCCAGAAGTGCATGCAGCTCAGGATTGTCCAGATTTGCCCCCCGTCCGGCAATTTTAAACCGCACCGGATAGCCACGTAATCGCACAATGGTTTCCAGCAGATAAGCATAACCTTTGGCTGGATGAAAACGCCCGGCAAAGCCCACCACTAAGGGTGAATGTTCGCTAAAAGAGCGAAACTGAAAACGCTCAAGTTCAATCCCGTTTGGAATGACCAGCTGCCGAGGATTGCGAAAACCAAAGGCCTGATGCTGCTGCAAAGCCGACTGCGCACAATAAATAATACCGCTGGCAAAACTCGATAAATAACGACTGAGTTGCAGTGCTATTTTGGTACTGCGCGATTCTTCTTTGGGTGAAGCCAAGGAATGATGGATGCCCCAAAAGACAGGCGGTTTAGTTTTCAAACCCATCGTGCTCAACGTGGTGAGTACATTGGCATGGTACATCCAGCCCTGGATCACATCGGGTTGAATATCCTGGATGATTTTGCGTAACTTGAAAATGCTTTGCAGGGTATTCAGACCATTCCAGTGCAGGGCATAATGTGCTGCACACTGCTGTAAAGCTGCATGATAGGTCTGATTAATTTGCATCAATGCCACCACATAATGCTGGCAATCTGGCTGTGCCTGAATCAGCCGTGACAGCATCATTTCTGCACCACCCACCGCCGCAAAATTGGTAATCACATGCAAGACTTTTTTCACGGCGCAATCTCGTTATGGCACAGCAGGAACGCAACATTATAAAGCAAAATTCCCTGCCCTATCAGACGATAGGATAATTAATCCAGCAGTTGCTCATAGGCCTGAAAAGCACGTTGCTGCTGGAATTGCTCAAACAAAGGTTGGGCATTCACTCGATATTGCTCAGGATATTGCAGCACTGCTGTAATGGCCTGAGCTAAAGCTTGTACATGATTGACGGGCACCAGAGTTCCATAACGACCATCCTGTAAAATTTCCCGCGGCCCATGCGGACAGTCGGTGCTCACCACCGGCACACCACAGGCCAGCGCTTCAATCAGCACCGTCGGCAAACCTTCACTATGCGAACTCAGCACAAAGACATCGGCCTGAGCCATCCACTGGTAAGGGTTGTCACTAAAACCCAGCAGGGCAATATCTTCGGCATAATCACTGGCCTGTATGAGCTGTTCCAGTTCGGCACGTTTTTTACCCTCGCCCAGAATCACCAAACGGCAAGGCCGAGTTTTCCTGACTTCCAGAAAAGCCTGGATCAGTAAAGGAAAATTCTTCACATCCACTAAACGTCCAGCACCGAGCACAATCGGAATATCCTGCCCCAACCAGGGATGCTGTAAGGGCTGGATTTTTAACTGCTCGATTCGTTCGAAATTGATCGGATTGTAAATGGTGGTGATCTTGTGCCGGGGCAGCGCTATTTGCTGCGCCAGATCATCCGCCACGCCATTGGATACTGCTACCACATGCCGGGCAAAAGGGTACAGCCATTGCATCAGTTTCGGCACCAAACGTGCGCGACCTTGCAGATCCTGACTGGTCGCCCCAAGTGTGCCATGCTCGGTAATAATCAGTTTCGGCTTATTTGATCCCATCAACAGGCTGGCCAAAAGGGCAAAAATATTGATGTAGTTCAGTGCAGAAATCACGGTTGCAGGTTGATGATGGCGTAAGTAGCGATAGAAATGCCAGAAAGCAAAGGCAGCTCGCTTGGCCTTTAAATCCACAATCTGAATACGCGGATCCAAGTCCTGAATAAACTTGCCTTGGGCATTTACAAAGACAAAATCCACGGCATAGCCGGCTTGCGCAAACTGATTGGCCAGTGCAATCATCACCCGTTCTGCGCCCCCGCCCTGCGCCCAGCGCATAAAAAATGCCAGTTTCTGTCCTTTCATTTATTGCCTCAATTTCAGCAAGGTTTTCATTTTTGTGCGGAATGCTGCAATAAAGCAGAGTGCACACAGCAGCACCAGCCCACCAAAAACCATCAACTGCAGCACTTGCAGGAAGGCATTGCCCAGCCAAGGCTGCAACCAGACTATCCCTTCATGCAGCATATAAGAAAAGGCAAAACTGCCCAGCAGAATTTGCAGCACTGACCAGGTCCAACTCAAAGGATGTTCCAGGAATTTACGGTTGATCCACAGGGTCCAACTAAAAAACCACAGCACATGCAAGCTCATCCAGACATACCCGGCACCGATGCCACCATAATGCTGCGCGGCATAGTACATCAACGGCAGCATCAGACTGACAAACAACAGATTGCCCCAAAAATGGTATTTAACCTGACCAAAAGCGTACTGGATGTAATAGGTAAAGGCATTCAGCGCCAGAAAGGTATTTCCAATCATATACAGGCGCAGAATATCCGCCACATGGCTGCTGAGCTGTGGATTACCTGACCATAAGCGAATAATGGTTTCCGCATTCCAAAACACGGTAATCGCGATGGTTCCCACCAGCACGGTGACAAACTGCGCGACCTGTCGGTAAGTTTGATTTAATCGTTCGATCTGCTGTTCAGCATGTAAGGCGGTCAAACGCGGTAGAATCACATTGCTCACCGGTGTCGACACCATATAAATCACGCTAGCCAGCAAAATCGCGATCGAAAAATAGCCATATTCGCTTAACGGCAGAATTCCGGAGAGCAACATTTTGTCCGACTGCGAGACAAACACCCAAAGCATGCTGCTCGCGCCGGAAAACAACGCAAACTTAATGATTCTGGGCAAATAACCCGGTTCATCTACAGGTTGCTGGGTTGTTGTCTCTTGCATCAATTTCAGAATACGCTGATGGGCAAGCAACAACACGCTAAACTCCAGCAGAGCCACTATCAACTGGTATTTAAAAAATACCTGAATGCTGTATTCAGTGAAATACATCACCGGCAATACCACAATAAAACGCAAGGTGTTGAGGATGATATTAAAACTGCTGATCCAGACGATCTTCTCAAAACCCTGCAGCACGCCGCGATAAATGCCACCCAGACAACGCAGTCCGATACTGACAAACATGATCTGCAAACAAGTCATCACTTCATCGAGAGGTAAACTGGCAATTTTTAGCCAGGAATGCGCGATCTGTTGCGACATCAACAGCAGCACGCTCACACCCGTAATCGACAGGGCTAAAAAAATCAGATGGATACTGCGATAAAGCTTTTGATAGGTCGCTGCCTGCAACTGGCCACTTTTATAACGCACGGTTTCGCGGATCAAGGTTTGGCTCAGGCCAATATCCAACAAATAAAACCAGGACTGCAACAGAGTAAAAAAGGCGATCAGGCCATAAGCCTCACCGCCCAGATAGGCCAGATACAATGGCATCACCACGATGCCGATCAGGCCATTATACAGCTGACTAAGATAATTGACCGCGAGATTGAGCTTGAGCGCCACAAAGCATTTATCCTAAGTGCTTATGTGCGACATACCACGGCATGGCTTGAGCAATTCCCTCAGCAATCCGGAATTGTGCTGCATAACCCAACAAGTGACTAATCTTGCTCACATCCGCCTGAGAATGACGCACATCCCCCGCACGAAAATCTCGGTAAGTCGGTGACTTGTCGTAGTTGACACCATTGTCATTTAATGCCGCTTTAATGGCATTAAACAGATCATTCAGTGTGGTGCGATCCCCGACCGCCACATTATAAACCTGGTTTTTGGCTTCATTATTTTGCGTGGTGGCTGCCAGAATATTGGCCTGTACCGTATTTTCAATAAAGCAGAAGTCACGGCTGGTTTCACCATCACCGTTAATAAATACCTCTTCACCCTGAATCATCGCAGCGGTCCATTTTGGAATCACCGCAGCATAAGCACCGTTCGGATCCTGGCGTTTACCAAACACGTTGAAATAGCGCAGGCCAATCGTTTTAAAACCATAGGTTTTAGCAAACACATCGGCATACAGCTCGTTGACGTATTTGGTCACGGCATACGGCGAAAGCGGCTTACCGATACGGTCTTCCACTTTCGGCAAGCCGGGATGGTCACCATAGGTCGAACTGCTTGCGGCATAGGTAAAACTTTTGACTTCGGCATCACGTGCGGCCACCAGCATGTTTAAAAAACCGGTGATGTTGGCACTGTTGGTGGTAATTGGGTCGGCAATCGAACGCGGTACAGAACCGAGAGCCGCTTCATGCAGCACATAGTCCACGCCAGCACAAACCTGCTGACAGGTAGCAAAATCACGAATATCGCCTTCAATAAACTTGAAATTCTGCCATTGTTCTGCAGTGACTAGGCTCTGCACTTCATCCAGATTGTACTGATGACCTGTAGCAAAGTTATCCAGCCCCACCACCTTCTGGTTCAGCTTGAGTAGGGTTTCCAGCAAATTAGAGCCAATAAAACCCGCCACACCCGTGATCAGCCAGGTTTTTGGGCTTTGTTGCAATTGTTCGCAGATCGTTTGATATTGACTCATGACATTCTGACTCTAAATATGGATGGAAGGGTTTGGCAATTATAACCGCAGGTCGGATTCAGACTGCGCCAACACATATTTCAAGTCATACAGCACATGATTATGTTTGCCCAAGGCACGAATCTGTTCGGCACCCATCTGCTTGAACTGTTCATGTGCCACGGCCAATACTACTGCATCATACACGCCTGCATTCAGGCTCTGTACCGGGGTAATGCCATATTCATGCTGTGCCTCAGCCACATCCACCCATGGATCATAGACATCCACATCAATATGGTACTCTTGCAGTTCTTTCACAATATCAATGATTTTGGTATTACGAATATCTGGGCAGTTTTCTTTAAAGCTCAAGCCTAAAACCAGCACTTTCGCGCCTTCTACCTGAATGCGTTTCTTGATCATGCCCTTGACCAGTTGGGTCACCACATAGGCACCCATCGCATCATTGAGACGGCGACCCGCCAGAATGATTTCCGGGTGGTAGCCAATCGCCTGCGCCTTATGGGTCAGGTAGTATGGATCGACCCCGATACAATGACCACCGACCAGGCCTGGACGGAACGGCAGGAAGTTCCATTTGGTGCCAGCAGCCTTGAGGACATCTTCAGTATCAATGCCCATTTTATTGAAGATCAACGCCAGTTCATTGATCAAGGCGATATTGACATCACGCTGGGTGTTTTCAATGACTTTTGCTGCTTCAGCGACTTTAATGCTTGGAGCTTTATGTGTACCCGCTTCAATAATCAGCTTGTAGACCTGATCGACAAATTCCGCAACTTCAGGCGTAGAACCTGAGGTAATTTTCAAAATATTGGTGACACGGTGCAGCTTATCGCCTGGGTTGATGCGTTCCGGACTATAACCAGCAAAGAAGTCTTGATTGAATTTTAAACCGGAGATTTTCTCCAGCACCGGAATACACGCTTCTTCGGTTGCACCAGGATACACGGTGGATTCATACACCACGATATCGCCTTGTTTCAGCACCTGGCCAATACTGGTGGAAGCTTTGATCAATGGCGTCAGGTCGGGCTGTTTGTAGTCATCAATTGGCGTAGGAACCGTAACAATAAAGAAGTTGCAGTCTTTCAGGTCTTCGAGTTGAGCGGTGTAACTTAAATTAGTGGATTGTTGTAATTCTTCTGGACTGACTTCCAGCGTATGGTCTTGACCATTTTTTAGTTCATCAATCCGCTTCTGGTAAATATCAAAACCCACGACCGGGACTTTTTTCCCAAACTCAACCGCTAAAGGCAGCCCTACATATCCCAAACCGATAATCGCTATTTTTAATTCGCTAAGTTGCAACATTGAAGGAACCTTATCTTGAGATCATTTAAGCAGATGACTATCGATCGATTTATTTTTAAACCAGAAACGGGTCAATTTTACCGTGGTCAAATATAGCAGAAAAACGGTAAATTTTGTCATCTAAGGATTACAGGATTGATCAAACATCACATCCTCATCTCGGCTCCACACTAAAAAGAGCTGTATAAAATCTCAGTTTTAATCTCTTTAAAATTGAGTACTGAATTTACAGATCTCATCATTTGTGAATCACTTTTAAGATTATGGGAAAAACACGCTTTAGAAGACTGAACTCTCAAATTGGTTAAATCTGTTTAAGAATCTCTATTTTTTTCTCTAGGGCAACATCAGACATTATTTCTCCGACTTTTTAATTACTATTGAATGAAGTGCCTTATTCAGGTAACAAAAGAACGAACTCCTGTAAATTTGGGTAATTTTTCATAAAAAAATATATATCTATAATTTTCCTTATATATAAAAATATATTTATATTTAAATTAAAATCAATAAGTAAGGCCATTAAAGTAGTTCAAATCCACATATATACAAGTTATACAATTCTCTATCATTAATGTGCATGAACAGACGTAAATAGTATCTAGAATCTGAAACCACTAATTTTTAATTATAACTACATAAGGGTTTCAGGTGAATTATCAGCACTTTCTCTGCGCTTTCATCGTCAGCACGACATTAAGTGGTTGTGCGTTGACTTCAGGCTTTCAAGCCTATGACCTCCCTGAAGAAGGTACCTATAAAACCGAATTGGGCACCTCGGTAAATGTGGTTAAACTGACGCAGGACACCCTACCTACAGTACAGTCGGCTCAAACGAACGATCAACAAGACTATGCACCCCTGTTCCAAAATCAGGTTCGCAGTTATCACCTGAGTCCAGGCGATGTCTTATCCATTCAGCTCTGGGCTTACCCTGAAATTAGCGCTGCAAGCAGTGATGCCAAAAGTGGTTACCAAATTGATCAAAATGGTTATATTCAGTTTCCTTTGATTGGACGCTACAAAGCCAGCGGTAAGACACTCTCCACCGTCAACAAAGAACTGCGCGGCTTGCTTGCACAATACCTAAGAACCCCTGATGTGATTGCTCAGGTAGTAACCTATCAAGGTCAACGTTACTCGGTGCAAGGTAATGTCAAACAGGCAGGTGAATTTTATTTAAATGATCGACCGGTAAGTGTCTATACCGCACTTGGCTTGGCTGGTGGGGTGACCGAGCGGGGTGACAATACTTCGATTCAACTGGTACGCAATGGCGTCAGCTATAACCTCAACACTCTCGCGCTGGAAAAAGCCGGTCTTTCACTACATAAATTACTCATTCAGCCCAACGATACCCTTTATATCAATGCCCGGGAAAACCAGAAAATTTATGTCATGGGCGAGGCACAAAAAAATCTGTCTCTTCCTCTACGTGATCAGGGCATGACCCTCGGTGATGTTTTGGGTGAAAGCCAAGGCATCAACCCCTACTCGGCCAGCGCCCATCGGATCTATGTTTTACGGCGCAATCCGACAGATCGCTCTACCCAGCTGTATCACCTGAACCTCGCCAATTTGGGAGATTTTGGCTTGGCGAATGACTTCCAGATGCGCAGTAACGATATTGTCTATGTCGATGCGACCGGCTTAACCCGCTGGCAACGTGTGATTACCCAGCTCATTCCGTTTACCAACCTTACAAACAACGCTGAAAATATTGGTATCAGGTAAGCTCATGCAACTTCAAAATATTTTGGTGGTCTGCGTCGGCAATATCTGTCGCAGCCCGATGGCAGAATACTGGTTCAAACAGAATTATCCGCATTTACAGGTTGAATCAGCGGGAATTTCCAGTCTGCAGGGTCACCCCGCAGATGAGAAAGCACAGTTCTGCATGCAACGTTACGGGATTGATCTTAAACCTCATATCGCCAAACAACTGAGCAGTGAGCAGGTTAAAAAAGCTGATCTGGTACTGGTCATGAGTCAACATCAGCAAAAACATCTTGAACAGCATTGGCCGTTTGCTAAAGGCAAAGTGTTCCGACTGGGGCATTGGCGTAATCAGAATATTCCCGATCCTTACCAGAAAGATCAGCAGGTCTTTGAGGCCACTTGTGACCTGATTAAACACTGTATCGCTGATTGGAAAAAATATATCTAAACTTTTGATGCCAAAATTATGAATAAAAATACCCATACCGACGATAGCATTGACGTAAAAGAGCTGTTCTTTTCCCTGATCAGCCAGTGGAAACTAATCGCACTGTGTACCCTGCTCAGCCTTGTTGCAGCTCTGCTATATCTGCGGACAACGCCTGAAGTTTATGCCGTAGATGCTCTGGTTCAGGTCGAAGACAAGAAAGGCGCATCGGCCGCATTACTGGGCAATCTGTCTGAAATGGTGGAACAGCTTTCCCCCGCGCAAGCGGAAATCGAAATTTTGAAATCCCGGCTGATTTTAGGCTCGGTAATTGAACGGTTAAATCTGGATTTGCGTATTGCCAGTACAGAAAACTCTTTTACCAATCGACTGCTCCACGGCAATGATGACCGTACCGATTACCAGCCAGAATATGTGCGCTTTGAAGAAGGTTCGAGAAAATTTGATATCCGTCAGTTTGAGGTCCCAGCAGCCTATATTAACCAGAATCTGTTGCTCAAGATCAAAGACCATCAATTTACCTTGCTCCATCCTGTAACTGAGCAAGTCCTGCTGCAAGGTGCACTCAACCAGACCGTAAATAGCTCAACAGCACAAGGTCAGTGGAAAATTGCCATCTTTAGCCCAGACCCGTTAAATGGCAGCTACCAGATTCAAAAATTGTCGTTACCAGCAGCCGTCAATCTCATCGCCAGCAATTTTTCAGTCGAAGAAAAAGGGAAAATGACCGGTATCTTGGGATTGAACTATCAAGGTGAGGATAAGGCACATATTACCCAGGTATTGAATGCCATTCTGCTGTCATATAGCCAGCAGAATATCGAACGCCGATCTGCGGAAACGGCGCAAACCCTGAAATTCCTGGATTCTCAATTACCGGATCTGAAAAAACAGCTGGATGATGCTGAACGCGCCTTTAACCAGTTCCGTCAGCAATACAATACCGTTGATGTCGCCAAAGAGTCGGAACTGTATTTGGGGCAAAGTATCGAATGGGAAATGAAACGGGCTGAACTGCAACAGAAACAGGCTGAAATGGCAGCCAAATATACCGGCAGCCATCCGGTAATGCGTGAAATTAATGCACAGCTCGGTACCATCAACAAGAAAATTAACGACCTGAATGGCACCTTAAAACGCTTGCCAGAAGTTCAGCGCCAATACCTGCAGCTATACCGTGAAGTTGAAGTGAAACAGCAACTGTATACGGCTTTACTCAATTCCTACCAGCAATTACGTGTTGCCAAAGCCGGTGAAATTGGCAATGTGCGTATTGTAGATACTGCGGTTGAACCTCTTGCTCCCATCAAACCGAAAAAACTCCAGATTCTGGCACTAGCACTCCTTGCAGGCCTTTTCCTTGGCAGTTTGCTGGCTGCATTACGCAACCTGTTGCGCTCAGGCATCAAGGATGTCAACCAAATTGAAGAGCAACTTGATCTGCCGGTTTACGCAACAATTCCGCATTCCCCGGTGCAACATACCGGGATGACACTAAAAAATAAAAAGACACTGCCTTTACTGGCACTAAAACATAATGACGATATTGCGATTGAGAGCCTGCGCAGTATGCGTACCGCGATTCATTTTGCCCTGACCCAGGCACGTAATAATATCATCATGATTTCCGGTCCAGCGCCTGAAGTCGGTAAGTCCTTCATTTCCTGTAACCTTGCCGCCATCATGGCGCAAAACAACAAGCGTGTACTGATTATCGATGCTGACCTACGTCGCGGCTATCTGCACAAATATTTCAACCGTCAGCCTCAACCTGGTTTGGTCGAGTATCTGAACAAACAAAATACTCTGGATCAGATTATTCAACCGACGGATGTGCCGAACCTGAAGGTGATTACCCGTGGCAAGAGCCCAGCCAATCCATCCGAATTGCTGAACTCGGCAGAATTTGCAGAATTTTTAGAACTGCTGATCCCTCAGTACGACCATATCCTGATTGATACACCACCTGTCTTAGCAGTAACTGATGGGATTATTGTGTCGCAATATGCCGGCGTTAACCTGATTGTGGCACGTTATGTGAAAACCTCCATGAAAGAACTCGCCTTAACGGTGAACCGCTTTGAACAGGCAGGTGCCCAAGTCAATGGCTTTATCCTGAATGATATTCAGCGTGCACCTGGTCGATATGGTTATGGCTATGGTTACAACTATGCCTACAACTATAAGACCCGAGAAAAAGAATAAACTCAGAATTGTTCATGAGCCAGCGCAAGCGCTGGCTTTTTACTTAAGAGTAGAAAAATAAATATCCAATTTTTATTTTTCTATCAATAAAGAACGATATATGTTTGAATATTGCTCAACCATCTGTTCAGCTGTAAATAATTTTTGATAACGCTTTTGTGCATTTTCTCCATAACTTGCAGCCAACTCAGAATTTTGCCATAAAATAAGCATGGCGTTACGTAAAGTTATAGGATCTGAAGGAGGAACAACCAGTCCTGTTTCTTGATGGATATTAATGTATGTTGTACCGGTCCCTATTTCACTTGAGATGAGCGGTTTTCCATACATAGCTCCTTCTAATAAAGAAATACCAAATGCTTCTGAACGTAAATGTGAAGGGAAAACAACTGCGTAAGACAATTCCAGCAATGCAAATTTGTCTTCATTGGACAATGCACCAACAAAATGAATGTTATGCAAATTTAACTGATTAGCCTGTTGCCGCAACTCTTTTTCTATAGGGCCAGCACCCAAAATAACTATTGGCAAATCCACCCCACGCATTGCTTCTAATAAAATATGCAGTCCTTTATAGTAACGTAATGCACCAATAAATAAGAAGAACTTCCCACCTAAACGCTGTCGCCAATAATCTTGTCGTTGTAAATTATTAAAAGAATAATGTGCAGAATCTAAACCTATAGGAATAACACTAGTTTTATATTTATACTTCGAAAGCACAGAACTGGTTTTTAAATAATTAGGTGAAGTTGCAACAATATGATCAATATTACTTAAAAACCTATACATTAGGGGTTTATAAATCTGCAATAAGTTTTTCTGCTTTACAATATCAGAATGATAGGTCACAACTGTAGGTTTTTTTATATCACTAAAAAAATGCACGATATCCATGAATGGCCATGGAAAATGGTAATGGATCACATCAGCTTGCGCAGCTAGCTCGCGAAAATCTTTAAATACAGATAATGAAATACCTGTTGATGCTAGATATAAATCCAATTTTGCTGCATGAGTAATGTGATGCGCATATGGCTGGTTACGGAATGGCCCTCGCTTACTTAATGATAATACTTCGGATGTCACACCATGAGCTCGACCACCTTCCGCTAACTGGCAAATGACCTGCTCTACACCTCCCACTGAATCGGGATAATAGCATTTGAAAAAATGCAGAACTTTCATGTCCTAGTCATCCATACACTACGATAAACTTCAGCCGTCTGTTCCGCACAACGCGCCCAAGAAAAACTTTTCGCTCGCTCTAATCCTCGCTCTCGAGCCTGAGTTCTCCATATATCGTCTTGCAAACCCTGCTCTAAAAGTTGTGATAAACGATCAACATTCTGCGCCTCAATCATCAATGCAACATCCCCAACCACCTCTGGCAGTGATGAACTATCCGAACATACAACGGGTATGCCCGATGCCATAGCCTCTAGTACTGGCAAGCCAAAACCTTCGTACAATGAAGGAAAGGCAAATAGCCGAGCTCCAGAAAAAAGTAGTGGTAATTGTTCAGCAGGCAAGAAGCCTAAATATTTCGCCCAACCTTCATCTTCTGCTTTTCGGATTCGTCCATGAATCTCTTCACTACGCCAACCTTGATAACCTGTCAGCACCAAAGGCCAACGCTGACGGATGGCGAATGGCAATTTGCTATAGGCATCAAGCAACGCTAAAATATTCTTACGCGGTTCAATGGTGCCAACAAACAATGTATAAGCACCCATCTTCAGCCCGTATTGCTGCAAAAGCGGCCCCAATTCCTCTGCTGATCGAGGATGAAACTCCTCGCTGCAAGCCAATGGCACAGCATGAATCTTCTCGATAGGCAAAGAAAAGTAGTTTGCTAATTCTTCACGCGTATATTCAGAGTCTGTAATCAGTGCATCTGCTGTATGAATTGTTTTTTGCAGCTCTTTTTGCATATAGCGAATGCGCTGTGGTGTATTACACTGTGTCCAAGTAAATGGTGATAAATCGTGAAATGTCGCTACCTTCGGACCAGCAAAAGGTGGAAGAAAGAAATTAGGCCCATGATAAATATAATTCTCATGACCACGCAATGCCTGAGCCTTGAGTTGAGGCATCAGCAATCTGTAGGCTTCACTAGCTAGATAACTGCCTTGGACTAACCGTTTAAGTTTATGCTGTCTTCCCGCCTGTTCTTCTACTTGAGGCAATGCAGGTAAAAACTTTCTTCCAGCAAAAAGACGGAGATCACTGATCTCCGCAGATTGTTGTAAATGTCTCGCTAGTTCGTATGTATAACGGCCAATTCCTGTGAGAGGAAACCGTACTGGTTCTACAGACAATATAACCTTCATTTAGCTTCCAACATCCAGCATAGAGTTTCTTTTAATGGCGGAGTCTGCCAATTTCCAATCAGACTATGTAATAAACTAGCATCACCACAAAGTGTTTTGACTTCTCCAGCCCTTACAAATGCAGGGTTAACCCGAATGTCTATATGATGCCCGCTCATTTCTTCAATCATTGCCACGATTTCACGTAACGAATAGACATTGCCAGAACAAACATTGACAGTGTGACCGAAAGCTTTCGCTTCAATCAAGCGGCGATAGGCATTCACAACTGATCTTACATCACTAAAGTCTCGCCACACATCAAGATTACCTAGCTCGATTTTGCTTTCCTGACGATGGAAATGAGCGACAATTTTCGGCAAAAGGAAATTTTCTGTTTGCCCTACCCCTGTGTAATTAAAAGGTCGGGTGATGATAATGGGCAACCGATCTTGCCACAGTCGCGCCATATACTCCATGGCTAACTTACTAACAGCATATTCGTTGGCAGGAGCTGGCAGCGTGGATTCAGACAGCACCCCTTCCGAGGTATTACCGTAAACATTGGCACTGCTTGCTAATAATACAGCCTCTGGAGTTTTATCTAATGCAGCCAATGCAGCCAACAAATTGCGCGTGCCTTGTAGATTCACCTGGTAAAATGCGTTCGCATCACCATGCCCAACAAATGCAATTGCAGCCAAATGTATAACAATATCTGGTTGTACTTGATTAAGTACTGCAGTAATTTCTGCAATACTTAATAAGTCAGCCTGATAATAATCAACAGCTGTAGAAGATTTAGTCCCTAAACCAACCACATGATATCCGGCAGATCGCATTTCTGCTGCCATATATTTCCCAGTGAAACCTTCACTACCTGTAATCAATACTGTTTTGGCTGCATTTGTCATCAGAATGAAAAACCTTGTGTATTACGGCGTAAGTCTTCGTCGACCATCATCTGACAAAGTTCTTCTAGTGTCGTTTTTGGTTCCCAGCCCAATTTTTCTTTTGCTTTTAATGGATTACCAATAAGTAATTCGACTTCAGCAGGACGATAGAATTTAGGATTGACGCGAACCAGCACTTTACCGCTCGCAGTATCAAGTCCAACTTCGTTCTCGTCTTTACCTTCAAAACGTAGGGTATAGCCAGCAGCTTTAAATGCCATAGAGACAAAATCACGCACTGTTTCAGTACGATTAGTTGCTAACACATATGTATCTGGCTCATCTGCTTGTAGCATACGCCACATGCCTTCAACATACTCTTTAGCAAAGCCCCAATCACGTTTGGCATCCAGATTACCCAATTCCAAGACATCTAACTTGCCAAGTTTGATCTTTGCAACTGAATCAGTAATTTTACGGGTTACAAACTCGCGACCACGGAGTGGAGACTCATGGTTGAATAAAATACCGCTGCAACCAAAAATGTTGTAACTTTCACGATAGTTAATTGTCATCCAGTGTGCATATAACTTTGCAACACCATATGGACTACGTGGATAGAATGGGGTGTCTTCTACCTGAGGAATAGCCTGCACCTTGCCAAACATTTCAGAAGTGGAAGCTTGATAGAAGCGAATTTTAGGATTCACAATTCGGATTGCTTCTAGCAAATTAAGCGGGCCGATCCCGGTAATTTCTGCAGTCGTCACTGGTTGATCAAATGACACCCCTACAAAACTTTGTGCTGCCAGATTATATACTTCAGTCGCACCCGTGGTTTGTAAAAGACGAATACTGGAAGACAAATCTGTCAGATCATATTCAACAAGATGAAGCTGCGGATGTTTATCGATGCCTAATTCTTCAATACGCCAGAAATTCACTGAACTCGTACGACGGTATGTACCATAAACTGTATAGCCTTTTTCAAGTAATAGCTGTGCTAAATAAGCACCATCTTGACCCGTAATTCCGGTAATAATTGCAATTTTCATGTTAGAACGTCCGAATTATCTAGATTAACAATTTAACTTTTTATTAATTGATCGATTTGACTTTTTACAGACAAAGCAGCATGAGACCAAGTTCTAGGTCGATATCCCAACTTAACTTTTTGTTCCCATTGTTCGCGCCATGCTTCGTCTGTTGCCATGCGATAAATTTCCTCAGCCCATGTTTTAGAATCCCATGGATCCACATAAAGTACTAGATCATCTCCAACTTCGGGCAATGATCCACGATCTGAGCAAATTACTACCTTGCCCATCGATAAAGCTTCCCCGACAGGTAAACCCCATCCTTCATACAAGGAAGGGAATACACAAAAAGATGCTGCGTCATACAGTACTCTTAATTCTGCATCACTAACGTGATTCAAACGAACAATTAAATCTTGTGTTAGGGGATCTAAATCTATATCTTTCAAAAAATCGTTAACGCCCCATCCAGGCATTCCGACAAAAACAAGTTTAGGTAATCCTGCACGCTTACCTTCTGAACATAACTTATGATAAGCTCTATAAAGAACTTCATGATTCTTACGACGTTCTATTGTTGATACAAACAAAATAAAAGGTTCTTGTATTATTGTTTTGATGGAAGAGGAAATGCCATTATTACTGCCAAATACAACATTATCTCCTAAGTAAAATACATGAGTAGCTGGTTTGGCTCCTCCCGTACGTTCTAGCATCTCATTCAAATCTCTTTCGCTTTGTCTAGAGATACACAAAATCAAATCAGATCCATCTGCAATATCAAGAAAATAAGAAGTAAATATAGAAGCAACTCTATCGATACAGTATTGAGGATAAAGAATTGGTATTAAATCATAACAACAAGTAATTACTTTCACTCCTTTATATTTACGTAAAAAATAATACTGATTATAATAAGAATAATTCCAATCTGCCCCAAATGAGATTAAAACGTCTCCAGGCGAAAATAATGTATCTTGATCATTCAGTAATTGTTCTGAATTTTCTTTAATCTTAGATATACTTTGGGCTCTTAACCTAGCTGAGAAATTTTTAAACCAATTTCCAGCTAATAAACGTATAATACGTGGTCGCAAGGAATACAATAATCGATTAAAATATACCTGCAACTTACTTGGCATTAAAGACAATATTCCCTGCGCTAACGCAATTAAGGCATTTCGTTTTGACAGTATTGGAAACATAGGCTGTAATATCAGCTGATTCTTCTGTTCCGGAAACAATCTTTCTCGTTTTTGTACTGAATTGTCATCTTGCGTCCACTCAACAAAACGACCTTCCTGCCAAATACAATATCTGAAGCATGTACTATCATATAGTTTAGCTAACTCTTCAGAAAGAGATTGTTCCACACGGATAATTCCAACCGGAGGACGCTGCCAATTTACACTAGTTGTAAGGTTTATCCAAATACTAGGAGAACACCTTTTCATATCACACCATTATCCAAATCTAGGTTATCCATTAATTTCACCAAGGGTGCAAGACAACTTTCCCAAAGCACAGTTCTTCGTTCATCAATTTGTTCATTAGTTAATATTAAAGGTTCTAAACTCATTGAATTACGCAATGCCCGTTTGAAAGTAATTGGATCATCTGCTAGAGATAAACCACTAGAATTAATGTATTGTTCAAAACCTCTCATCGCAGTATTAGTTGCAACAATACGCTTACCAGCCCATAATGCTTCTGCTGTTTTAAGATTAGTACCCCCGCCTTGTGTAAGTGGCAATACTATACATTTTGCCCCTTCCAATAGACCTTCAAGACAGCTTTGGGAAACCACCCCAGCTACTAAAACCTTTTCAGCAAGTTTAGGAGATTGATGCACCCTTACATCACTAGAAATCGCCCAACCAGCTCCTCCTGCAATAACTAATTTTTCATCGGGCTTCAAACAGCCGAACCCCCCACCAAACATATCGAAAAAGCCTTTCATATTCGGTGGGTGTGCACTAGCGCAATAGAGTGCATAATCGTAACCTCGTGTAATTTTGACTGCTTGTTTACGCCCCTCCTCTGTTACCAACCAAGACTTGACACCGTTTGGGGCCACTACAACCGGTCTTTTTGTCCTTGGGCGGATCCATTCTGCATCACTCTCCGAAACACAGATAATCGCATCGGCATACGTTATTGCTTCTAACTCTAGGTTTTTAATTGATTCAATATTTTTAGATACAGTTTCGAGATCATTAGAAGATGAAAGAATTTGTTGTTTTAATTGCCATTCAATATTTTGTGAACCATAAATAATTTTAATATTTTTTTTACTATCACTTATATAACGACGTGCAAAACCATATAACCAAGGTTGCTCCACATGTATTACATCAGGTTCTTTCTTTATTAATGCCACAAGTTTTTTATAATATTTTAAATCCTCAGAAAAAAGCTGTCCTAAAGCATAATCTTCCATATATAAAATATTAGGAATAATTAAATTTAAAGCCTGAACACCCGGAAATGGTAAAAAATCTTTTTCTTTCTCATAGCCATCACTACCCAAAACACCTATAACTTCAACATTATAACCAGCTGAGCGATAGGTATCCACAATATTACGCGCACGCAACTGACCACCATGTCTCGGTCTTTCTATTGGATAGGTACATAAGAAGAGAATATTCATAAAAGATACCAAAATATCAGATGTTCGAATATATGTCAGCTATTCGCTTACATATGGAAGTATAAGGATAATATTTTTAACAACATACTAAATGTTTTATACTAGAAAAAATTTTGCATAATGTAATAATAAAAATATTTAGGATTTAAAAAATCTCCTCATCCTAAATATTTTACTTAACTCCTACTCATAATACTATTAATCACAAAAATAATTTTATAGTTGATGAATGCTAACATCTGGATCAAGCCAAGCCAAACCTGCAAAATAAGGTTTATCTATATTTAATACATTGAAAACCAAAGCCAGATCACGCCACTCATAATTATGAGCCAAATGCGTATCGGTACTAGTAAGAGCAGTTTGTATAGAATAAGCACCTACCCCTAAATTAACATCAAACTCACACTCAAATCTGATTTTTTGACCAGCTGTAAGATTTTCTAACACTTGCTTTTTTAAATCGGTATTGGTGCCATAAATCACTTGACCTAAGCGATCTTTGATTCCGTAGCCTAATACAAAACGAGGGATATCTGCATATATCTCGACTTCAATCTGCAACGATACTCGCTGTCCAACATTAACGTATTCTATAGGTCGGTTATTTTCATCAATCAAAGCTATGCCAGTAACAGCCGCTTCACCAGTACCAGAAATAGTTTGAACCCTACCGTTATCCAATTCAATCTGCTTAATTTGTTGATTTTGGTGATCAGCCAACAAAGCATTGTAATAATCCATCACAACTTCTGGTTCACCTTCCATAGCTAATTTACCAGCATTTAAAAGAATGGCACGATCACAGATGCTCTGAATTGCCTGTTTATCATGACTAACCAAAAGCAAGGTAGTACCTTCTTTACGGAACGTACGGATACGTTCAAAACTTTTGTGCTGAAAATAGGTATCCCCGACAGAAAGTGCTTCATCGACAATCAAAATATCAGGACGAATAGCAGTAGCAACACTAAATGCCAGACGCACCTGCATTCCACTAGAATAAACTCTTACCGGATGATCGATATAATCACCAATTTCCGCAAAAGCTTCAATTTCTGGCATAAGACGAGAAATTTCATCAACACTATAACCAAGCAACTGACCAGCCATATATGCATTTTGACGACCAGTAAAATCAGGATGAAACCCCATACCCAACTCAAGTAAAGCTGCAACTCGACCATTCATTTGAACAGTTCCAGTTGTTGGTTGTGTAGTACCGGTGATCATTTTTAATAATGTGCTTTTACCCGCACCGTTTATACCAATGATACCCACAGCCTCACCAGGCTGAATAGTAAAGTTAATATCTTGCAACACCCATTTTAAAGTATGTCGTAAGCGGCTTCCCGGTATGATCCACTCTAATAAGCGAGACCATCGTGTAGGATATTGTTTATACGCTTTACCCAAATTATGAACAATAATACTTCCCATTAGAGTTCATCCACCATCTCGCCAGCATGACGGCGGTAAAGAGTCATTGCCGTACAACAAAAAGTTATTGATAACAGTGAGGTTAACCATAATGACTTCCATTCAGGCCACTGATGATGAACAAAAATATCCTGAAAAGCCACTACAAGTGGAGCCATAGGATTGAGCATTATAATTTCTCTAAAACTTTCGGGTAGAATACCGATTGGATAAACTATTGGGGTGAGCCAAAACCAAAATGTCAAAAAAATGCCAAAAAAATGCCCAACATCCCTGAAGAACACATTAAGAATACCAAGCGTTGTACCCAACCCTATAGCAAAAGCGATCAGCAAGACAACTAATGGGAAAATTGAAAAAAAAGTCAACCCAGGAAAATTCCCTGAGATGATCAGAAATAAAGTGAATAGCCCAAATATAATCAGAAAATTTGACAATGCACTTCCGACGACCACAGCTGGTAAACACAACCTAGGAAAATTAATTTTTTTTAATAAATTAGCATTATCTATAAACATATTTAATGTGCGATTTATCAGCTCTGACAACAAGCCCCAAACTAAAATTCCAGCACAAAGATATATACTATAGGAAAACCCCCCCTCGACTCCAGGAAGTTTAGCTTTCATTACTTGTGAGAAAATTACAGTATATACCAAAATCATTGCAAGAGGATTTAATATATTCCAAACCACCCCCAATAATGAATTTCTATATTTAGTTTGAAACTCACGTTTAATTGAACCAAAAATAAAACTTTTATAATTCAAGATATCTTTTAAAAAAGATGATATTAAACCTAGCACCATCTACAAACCTTACTCTATTCTACATAAATGATTTATACTGGAAATAACATCAACTAAAGATTAAAGTTACTTCATCTTTAAATTTAAAATAATCTATTTTAAATAGTTAGTGTGTATTACCTAACAACGGCCATATACATCCTCAAATCGGACAATATCATCCTCACCTAAATATTCGCCACTTTGCACTTCGATAAGCACTAAATCAATTACACCTGGATTAATTAAACGGTGTTTATGACCAGCGGGAATATAAGTAGACTCATTAGTCGATACAAATACTTCTTTTTCGCCATTAACAATTTGTGCAGCACCTTGAACAACAATCCAATGTTCACTACGATGATGATGCATTTGCAGACTTAGACTAGCACCTGGTTTCACTACGATTCGTTTTATTTTAAATCGCTCACCCTCCTCTAACACAGTATAGGTACCCCATGGACGAACAACTGAACGATGCAGCTTAAAAGCGTCATGATCTTTCTTCTTAAGAGAATTAAAGATTATTTTCACATCTTGAACACAAGACTTATCTGCAACTAATAAAGCATCAGGAGTATCTACAATTACCAAGTTATCCACTCCAACAGCACCAACCAATTTATTACTATCAGAATGAATATAAGTATTGTGAACATTATGCAAAACTGCTTCACCTATTACAGTATTACCAGCTTCATCTAGCTCTCCTAATGCACCTATAGATGACCAAGAACCAACATCATCCCAACCAATATCACATGGAACTACGGCAACATTATTTGAATGTTCCATTACTGCATAATCAATTGAAAGATCAGGTACATTTTCAAATGCTTTTCGATCCAGATCAGTATATTCGACACCTGCAACTTGGGAATAGTTAGAAACTCGCAAGCATTCACTTACCATCTGAATAATTTCAGGACAGTATTTCATCATTTCTTGCACAAGCACTCCCGCTTTAAAACAGAATATCCCGGAATTCCAATAGAATCTTCCAGAGGCGATATATTCCTTAGCGACTTCCAAGGATGGTTTTTCAACAAACTTCTTAACCTCATAACCATTTGCTTCAATATAACCATAACCAGTTTCAGGTTTATCAGGAGTAATACCAAATGTAACTAGTTTATTCTGCTTCGCTAAATTAATAGCCTTATTCACTGCATCTTCAAACGCAGCCGGCTTAGAGATTAAATGGTCTGCAGCAAGAATTAAAAGAAGGGTATCTTCACTATACCGCTCTATAGCATAAAGTGCAGCTGCAGCTGTAGCTGCAGCTGTATTTCGAGCAAAAGGCTCTAAAATAAAATGAGTCATAACTCCAAGGTTATTAACTTCTTTATAGTCATCCTCTGTTTTAAATTTCAAACTGGAGTTTGTGACCGTTAATATCTCAGATACCCCGGGCAAGCCCACCCCTCTCAAAAATGCTTTTTGCAGCAAGCTCTCATTATCAGCTAAACGAATAAATGGCTTTGGATGCTGTTCACGAGATACAGGCCAAAGGCGAGAACCAGCGCCCCCACATAGAATTGTTGGTATCAGTTTCATAACGAATAAATTATGCTAATTTTTAAAAATGCGACAATAATACACTCAAATATATAAATAAAAAACCTAAATCTTATAGTTTATAGCAAGTGGATAATTATTAAAGTGACTTCTTATAAACCATTATTATCACCAATATCGATTTTATTTCCCTTAAATAAAGATGGCCCCACATGGCCTGGTGCATTTATACCTTCACGCTTTGCCATAACAATTATCGTTTTAAACATAATTCTAAAATCAAGCAAAATATTATGGTGATCCACATACCAAACATCGCACTTAAAACGCTCCTCATAATTAAGTTCATTACGTCCACTTACTTGAGCTAAACCAGTCATACCTGGACGCAATTCTAAACGACGAGCCTGTTCTGGAGAATACAATTCCACAAACTCTTTAAGCATAGGCCGTGGACCAACTATGCTCATATCTCCCTTTAAAACATTGATCAGTTGAGGCATCTCATCAAGACTGGTAGCACGTAATTTTTGTCCAAAAGGAGTAATACGCTGCTCATCTGGTAAAAGATTACCATTTTCATCAACAGCATCCTTCATAGAACGGAATTTAATCATTTTAAATAACTTTCCATTTTTACCCGGACGTTCTTGGTAAAAGAAAACTGGAGCACCTAAATTTTTACGCACTTTATAGATAATAAGGCAGAAAAGTGGGCAAAGTAATAATAATGCTATAGAAGCAATTACAATATCAGTTAACCTTTTCATCTAACCTCTCATAAATTCAAAAAAATGTTGTTAAGTATTTCCTGACAATTTAAGAATTTTTTAATAACATTTCGTTACTAGTATATCTGAGAGAAAGTAAAATTGGTATTTTTGAAAATACAGAATTCTTATCATACCTTCATGCACTCCCCATACAAAGCCTTAAAAGGCTACAATTTTTTCATCTAACTTAAATCACCCCATTAAAACAAGAACACCAATAAGAACAATCCAATCAAAATCTTAAATAATAAAATTCAAAAATAAATTGTACTAAAAGACTCTTAATTTTTTAGCCTTCCCCCCTTTCATACATTTTTTTGATCCTTAAAAATTACCAACAGAAAAATCCTATGTTTTCTGTTATAGAAGGATATGCTTGAGGGCAGTTTCTGCTAAGATCAAAAGCAAATTTTTACCATAATACGAATTTGGGAAAACCTATGAGTAAAGCTTTACCCGTTGCAGTTGCAGTGATTTTGGGCGGTGTGGCCCTAATCCCGGTGTATTATGCAACGCAACACCCTGCTACTCCAACCAGCAGCAAAATGAGCAAAGATGCTGCTCCAGTGGCGAAAATCAGTTATGCACTTGGCTATGAAGTGGCACAGCAAACCCCACCAGAACTGGATATCAACAGCTTTGTGACAGGTGTCCGTGAAGGCCATGCCAAACAAAAACCGGCCTATACTGAAGAAGAACTCCAAGCAGCGTACGCCCAGTTCCAGAAAGACATGCAGCAAAAACAAGTACAGCAAGCACAGCAGGCCAAATCAAGCAGCGCAACCTTCCTGACTGAAAATGCCAAACAACCCGGAGTTAAAACGACCGCTTCTGGCTTACAGTACAAAATCATTCGAGAAGGGACGGGTAAACAGCCAAGCGCGACCTCTACAGTCAAAGTGCATTACAAAGGTCAGCTCACTGACGGTAAGGTTTTCGACAGCTCGTATGACCGTGGCCAACCAATCGAATTCCCGTTAAATCAGGTGATTCCGGGTTGGACTGAAGGTTTGCAGTTAATGAAAGAAGGCAGTAAGGCGACACTTTATATTCCAGCCAAACTCGGTTATGGTGAACAAGGGGTTCCGGGAATGATCCCGCCAAACAGTACCTTGATCTTTGATGTCGAATTGATTCAAGTCAAATAACAACGAAATTCAAGGAGAGCGCAAGCTCTCCTTTTTTGAGAATGCTTATGAAAAAAAGCCTGATTTTTCTTGCTGTTCTGGGGACTATGCCAAGTGCTTTTGCAGCAAATGTAACCAATAAAAGCTCTCAAGCCGAACAAGCTGGCTACAGCTATGGCTATGTGATGGGGCGCAATAATGCCGACACCTTAAAAAACCTGAATCTGGATGCCTTTTTAGAAGGCTTAAAAGATGGGGTACAAGGCAAAGCTTCGCGTTTAAGCGATGAGGAAATGGGCAAGGCGCTGAGTGAATACAAACGCCAGACTGAAGCCAAACAACTGGTCGAATTCCAGCAGCGTGCCGATGAAAATGCCAAACAAGGCACTGCTTTTTTGGCAGAAAATGCGAAAAAATCAGGTGTCATCACCACAAAATCTGGTCTGCAGTATCAGGTGTTACAGGCAGGACAAGGTAAGTCACCACGTGCCAAATCCACGGTCAAAGTTCATTATGAAGGCCGTTTGCTCAATGGCACCGTGTTTGACAGCTCGATTGCGCGCCAACAACCGGTGGAATTCCAGTTGAGTCAAGTCATTGAGGGCTGGACTGAAGGTCTGCAAACCATGAAAGAAGGTGGCAAATCCCGCTTCTTTATCCCGGCCCGTCTCGCCTACGGCGAAATCGGATCAGGGGATGCCATTGAACCGAATAGCACACTGATTTTTGATGTGGAACTGCTTAAAATCGTACAACAGTAAAACCGGATCAGAACACCTAAAGCAAAAACACCGCAATGCGGTGTTTTTTTTTACATCTTGAATTGCTTAGTGTTTTAAATGGCGAGGTCTGAACCCTGTGGCCAACAAACCAACCAGATAAGCCACAACACCTAAGACACAAAGCCCGGTCACTTCAGCCACACGCAGCCATTCCGATACTTCACCATTATACCAGCTCAAGCCATACCACAAGGCAACGATCATCGTCACATTGGCTACACCATATTGCAGCATCAGCTTTTTCCAGTGGCCGCCAAAACGGAAAATATGCCGTTTATGCAGATAGTAATAGAGTAATCCGGCATTCACTAAGGCTGAACCAGAAGAAGCCAACGCCAATGCCATGTGCTCGGCATGCCAGTCGATCAGTTTAAAGAAACCGAGAAACACCACGTTTAAAATCGCATTCGCCGCAACCGACATCAAACCAACGCGTACCGGTGTTTTGGTATCCTGCTGGGCATAGAAGCCTGGAGCAAACACCTTGATCAGCATGAAAGAAATCACCCCGGCACTCATACATTGCAGTGCCAGTGCAGTCATTTCAGTATCCTGAAGGGTAAACTGGCCACGCTGGAACAAGGCCTGAATAATCGGGGTCGACAGCATAAACAGTGCGATACTGGCCGGGATGCCGACCAAAATAATCACCCGCGCAGCCCAATCCAGCATGGCTCTGAACTTGACCTGATCGTGCTCGGCATGACGTGCAGACAGCGACGGTAAAATCACGGTACCAATCGCCACACCAATCAAACCAAGTGGCAACTCCGTCATCCGCTCGGCACTGTATAACCAGGATACGGAACCATCCTGCATGAAAGATGCCCAAATGGTATTCAGCAACAAATTGATTTGGGTCACTGATACGCCGAATAGAGCAGGCAACATCAGTTTTAAAATGCGCTCGACCCCTTCATGTTTAAAATCAATTTTTGGTGGAATCAGCAGATTTTTGCGCCATAACTCCGGAATCTGTAATGCCAGTTGCAGCACACCCGCCGCGACCACTGACCAGCCCAATGCCATAATAGGTTCAGCCATATACGGCGTCAGCCACCAAGCACCGGCAATCATCGCAATATTCAGCAACACTGGGGAAAATGCCGGTGTGGTAAAGGAACCATAGCTATTCAGAATACTGCTGGCAAATGCCGTCAGCGACATAAACATCAGATAAGGAATGGTCAGGCGGAACATCTCCACCGCCTGATCAAACTTCTCGGCATCGCCATGGAAACCGGGGGCATAAATATAGACAATCGCCGGTGCAATAATCATCGCCACCAACGTCAGCGTTGACATGACCATAAGCAGGCAACCAAATACTCGGCTAATCAGGATCTGGACTTCAGCATGCGCACGGCTGGTCTTATATTCGGTGAGTACAGGAATAAAAGCCTGGGAAAAGGCGCCTTCAGCAAACAGACGCCGAAAAAAGTTGGGAATGCGGAAAGCGACCACGAAAATATCGAACTCTTTGCCTGCACCAAATACATTCAGCAAGACCACATCGCGGACCAGCCCCATAATTCGGGACAGCATGGTCATTGCACTGACTACCATAGTCGATCGCCACAGCGCCATCGCACCCACCTAAGTTTAAAAATAAGCGCTTATTGTAAAGAAAACTCAGGCGGAATTTCGTTGCTAATTCATTTATGCGTGCTTTTTTTTTGCTGCAACAGCTCACGGAAATAATGCCAGTCGAAATACGGTCCTGGATCGGTTTTGCGTCCCGGGGCGATGTCGGAATGTCCAGCCAGATGCTGCTGAATTTTAGGATAAGCCTGTTGCAAACTCGCCACCACCTGAGCCAGAACCGCGTACTGCACCGATTGAAATGGCTGGTCGTCACTGCCTTCGAGTTCAATGCCAATCGAATAGTCATTACATTCTTTTTTGCCCAGATAACTGGAACGACCGGCATGCCAGGCACGGTCATTGAAATTGACAAACTGCAGCACTTCCCCGCTACGTAAAATCAACAGGTGAGCCGAAACCTGCATGCCTTCAATAGTCTGAAAATACGGATGCGCCTGCCAGTCCAGCTGATTCTGAAAAAATTGCTCAATATAGCCGCCGCCAAATTGCGACGGCGGCAAGCTGATATTATGAATGACCACCAGCTGGATCTCGGTGTGTGCAGGGCGGTCATTAAAATTGGGCGAAGGCACAAAGCGGGCACCCAGCAGTTGTCCATTCTTCACCTGAAAATGTGCTGCGCTGTGTTGCATGCGTTCCCCTATTGTGCGATAGCCTGACCGCTGAGATCGGTAAAAGCCGTGTTTGATATGCCGCCAAGTGTAACGCGACAAAAAGCAAATTGAAAATCATCCCTTTTTGGCAGCACAGTGCTAATATATTGCACACTTTTTATAGGCTAGAAACAACACGGAAATCCTATGAGCATACCTCAATCTTTGCTTGAGCAATCCATTCAGATCAACATTCAACAAGCATTACAAGAAGATATCGGGGATGGGGATATTACCGCGTTGCTCACGCCTGAAGATGAACAGGCCACCGCCACCATCATTACCCGTGAAGACATGGTGTTAGCCGGTCAGCCTTGGGTCAATGCACTCATTCAAGCCTATGATCCAAACGTGAAAATCGAATGGTTAAAACAGGAAGGTGAGCCGGTTCAGGCCAACGAAGCCTTTTTGAAACTGGCCGGTTCAGCACGCAGCCTATTAACCGTAGAACGTCCAGCACTGAATTTTGTGCAAACCTTGTCTGCCGTGGCGACCAAAGTCGCACACTATGTGAAAGAGCTAGAAGGCTTACAGACCAAACTGCTCGATACCCGCAAAACCATTCCAGGTCTGCGCATTGCGCAAAAATATGCAGTAACGGTCGGTGGCGGACAAAATCACCGTTTGGGTCTGTTTGATGCCTTCCTGATCAAAGAAAACCATATCATGGCAGCAGGCGGCATCCCACAAGCGATCGCCAAAGCCCATGAAATTGCACCGGGTAAACCTGTCGAAGTCGAAGTAGAAACCTGGGATGAACTCAATCAGGCGCTTGAAGCGGGTGCCGACATTGTCATGCTGGATAATTTCAGCCAGCAGCAAATGATCGATGCCGTGAAACATGTTGCGGGCCGTTGTAAGCTTGAAGCTTCGGGTAACATCACCCTGGCCAGTCTACGCGAAGTGGCTTCGACCGGTGTGGATTATATTTCCATGGGTGCATTGACCAAAGATGTCAAAGCGGTGGATTTATCCATGCGTTTTAATGCATAAAATACCCAAAATAAAAAAACCCGCGATTGCGGGTTTTTTTATGGGCGATTAAATGCTCGTGATTACCAACCCAAAGCTTCTTGCTGTTTTTGCACCAGGGTTTGAATGCCCTGTTCAGCCAAAGCTAGCATCTGGTCGGCCTGTTGACGCGTGAATGGCTTGTCTTCTGCAGTACCCTGAATTTCAATAAACTCGCCAGACTGGGTCATCACCACATTCAAGTCGGTTTCACAGTTAGAATCTTCTTCATAACAGAGGTCAAGCAAGACATCGCCCTGATACATCCCTACCGACACTGCAGCAACCAGACCAGTTAATGGGTCATGCTTGATTTTTTTCTGGCTCAGCAACACATTCATGGCATCCACCAAAGCCACGGCGCCACCGGTAATCGCGGCAGTACGGGTGCCACCATCGGCCTGAATCACGTCACAGTCAATGGTAATGGTATTTTCACCGAGTTTTTTCAAATCCACCATGGCACGCAGGCTACGGCCAATCAAACGCTGGATTTCTTGAGTACGGCCACTTTGTTTGCCACGTGCCGCTTCGCGGTCACTGCGGGTATGGGTTGAACGTGGCAACATGCCGTATTCAGCAGTCACCCAACCTTGTCCCTTCCCTTTCAAGAAACGCGGTACGGAGTTATCAATACTGGCGGTACACAACACTTTGGTATGACCGAATTCAACCAGCACGGAACCTTCAGCATAACGGGTATAACTACGCGTGATCTTAATCTCACGAAGTTGGTCTAGTGCTCGTTGGTCAATACGCATAAGGTTTCCTTTATCGCTACAGTTGATTGGAAGGCGCTCTAGTATAACAGATGCATCACTGAATCAGGAGCAAGCCATCATTTTAAAAAATGTGAAATATTTCACATTATTAACTCTGGAATTACGCTCTTTTTTTTACTTTTTGCTACACTGTGAACATTTCTGATTCAGGGTGTCCTTATGTCGATTCGTGACGCACGCAAGCAACAGAGTCATCAGGCCTTGCTCGATACTGTCCTGCAATTGTGTACCCAGGGACGCTCGTTCAGCAGCCTGAGTTTACGTGAAGTCGCACGTGAAGTTGGTCTGGCACCCACGGCATTTTATCGTCATTTTCAGGATATGGATCACCTTGGGCTAGAGCTAGTTGATCAAGCCTCCTTACAGCTCAAGAAAGTACTGTATCAGCTCAGCCTGGCTGCCCTGCAGCAACCGCAACATCCTCCTGAACATACCCTCGAGCTATTTTTTCAGGCCGTGGAAGCCTATCCTCAACCGTGGATTTTTATGATTGCGGAACGTTGGGGGGGCTGTACGCCGGTGCGTGAAGCCATCGAACGGGAAATCAATTTTCTGATTGACGATTGTAGCTATAATCTTGCTCAACATGCCTCGATTCAGGCGCTACAACCTGCCGAACAGCAGGCTTTGGGCCATCTGCTGATCAATCTGGCGCAAAGCTGGGCCATGTCCTGGATCAAATTATTACAGCAGAATGATGCGGCAAACTTGCCAGCGCAACGTGAGGTTTTATTACAACGTAGCCAGACCCAGCTGCATTTGCTGTTCTGTGGCATTTTGCACTGTGCTGATTCAGCTGCTGAACCAGCCTGATCACATGAGCATAAAAAAACCCGCCGTAGCGGGTTTGATACACCAACCATAGATTATTTGGCTTTACGTTCTTTCTCGATCAGGTAATTCACCACTTGGGTGACTTTGGCGTCTTCACCTTGCACCACATATTTACCATTCACCACCACTGCAGGCACACCAGTTAACTGATATTGCTGGGCAAGACGGTTGGACTGAGCCACTTTGGCTGTAATCGCGAAGGAGTTAAATAAGCTGTTAAATTTCGCTTCTGGTACGCCATAACGGGTAAAGAATTTTGCCTGTGATGCTTGGTCAAAAATTTGCTGCTTATTGACATGAATCGCATGGAATAATGGCAAGTGACTGCGCTTGCGTACACCCAAAGCTTCTGACACGTAATAACCACGAGCACCCTGCTCCCACACTGGATTCATCGCAGCGGGAGTACGCACAAAACGCACATCTTTTGGCAGTTTTTTCAACCAGGTCTGCATATGCGGTTCAAGCACGAAACAGTGCGGACAGCCATACCAGAAAAACTCACGGACTTCGATTTTACCCGGTACTTCCACTTTGACCGGATTCGCGACCACGCGATAGTCCGTGCCCGCCACAAAATTTGCCGCCATGGTTGTCCCCGAAAAGGCCATCACCGCAGCAGACACTGCACCCAAAATAAACTTTTTCATTTGCTTTATTTTTCCTCATCAATTGTTATGCGTAGCATATGCCGCCAATATAAAACAAATATGCGGAAATGGTTTTGCTTGTGTGAACTTTTTTACGCGATTTATCGCTTTTTCCAGAATTGACGCTACACTAGCAGCACAGAAGATTTCTCAAATAACCAGGTAAATTGAGGTGCCTCCATGTCGCAACCGAATGTTGATCCACAAGAAATTGCTAAATTCGAAGCACTTGCTGCCAAATGGTGGGACCAGCATTCTGAATTCCGTCCACTGCATCAGATCAACCCTTTACGTCTGAATTGGATTGACGAACATGCAGGAGGTCTGACCGGTAAAAAAGTCTTGGACGTGGGTTGTGGCGGTGGCATTCTCGCGGAAAGCATGGCGCGTCGCGGTGCCAATGTCCTCGGCATTGATATGGGCGAAGCCCCTTTGGCTGTAGGTCGTTTACATGCCGAACAGGAAGGGATTCAAAATATTGAATATCGCCAGATTCCAGTCGAAGAACTCGCCAAAGAACAGGCCGGCCAATATGATGTTGTGACCTGTATGGAAATGCTGGAACATGTCCCTAACCCGGCCTCGATTATCCAAGCCTGCCAGACTTTGGTCAAACCGGGCGGCCAAGTCTTCTTCTCGACCATTAACCGTAATCCAAAATCCTACCTGTTTGCGATTATCGGTGCGGAATATGTGCTGCGTATGTTGCCAAAAGGTACGCATGACTATCACAAATTTATCCGTCCATCCGAATTGGCACACGATATCCGTAATGCGGGCCTGCAACTGAAAGAAATGACCGGTTTACATTACAATCCGATCAGCAAACGTTACTGGCTAGCGCCGAATGTAGATGTCAATTACATGGTTTACACGGTCAATGCAGAGGGTTAAATGAAAGCGGTTTTATTTGATCTCGACGGCACGTTAATTGATACAGCAGCCGACTTTGTGCGCATTATTCAGGACATGTGTCGCCATGAAGGTCGCGAGATTGTGGCGGCTGACCTGATCCGCACCCAAGTATCCGAAGGCGCACGTGCCATGGTAAAACTGGTCTATCCGGAACTGGACGTGACCGATCCAGTTTTCTTGGGCCACCGCCAACGCTTCCTGGATCTCTACGGTGAAGATATTGCCGTCGAGACCGACCTGTTTGACGGCATGTATCCCTTACTTGAACAGCTGGAAAACCAGCAGATTCCGTGGGGAATTGTCACCAACAAACCTCGTGGCTTGAGCGAAGCGCTGCTCGAGGCGCTGAATCTCACCCAACGCTGTGCCGTACTGGTTTGCCCGGAAGATGTCACGAAAACCAAGCCGGATCCTGAACCGATGTATCTGGCGGCACAACAGCTGGCGATTGACCCGGAACAGATCATTTATGTGGGTGACCATCCCCGTGATATTGATGCCGGACGCAATGCCAACATGTATACCATTCTGGCCGCCTATGGCTATTTGCCTTTACAACACAAAGATGACTTAACAGCCTGGCAAGCCGACTGTATAGTGGAGAATGTCACTCAACTGCATCAGACCCTACAGCAATTATTGACTTTACAACAAACGGGATCTGACAAGCTGGCCATAACATAACAATAGATAGGAGGTCTCTCATGAAATATTCCGAATACCAGCCCCGTCCGGACTTGCTGAAAGACCGCATTATTCTGATCACTGGCGCGGGAGACGGTATTGGTCGTGCCGCCGCGATCAGTTATGCCCTGCACGGTGCAACCGTGGTGTTGCATGGTCGTACGCTGAACAAGCTCGAAGTCATTTATGACGAGATTGAAAGCCTGGGTGCGCCACAACCGGCGATTTTGCCTTTGCAGCTGTCCAGCGCTTCGACACGCGATTATGAACTGCTGGTTGACACCCTTTCACAGCAGTTTGGTCGTCTCGATGGTATCCTGCATAACGCCGGCATTCTGGGAGAACGGACTGAACTGGCTCATTATCCAGTCGATGTCTGGGATGATGTCATGGCCGTGAACTTGCGTGCACCATTTGTCATGACCCAGGCCTTATTGCCGTTATTGCAGCAGTCTGAGCATGCCTCTGTGGTCTTTGCCAGTTCGGGCGTAGGCCGTGAAGCACGTGCCCTCTGGGGCGCCTATTCGGTTTCGAAAATTGCCATCGAAGCGGTCAGCAAAATTTTTGCAGCAGAAAACACCTATCCGAATGTGCGTTTTAACTGTATCAATCCCGGTGCCACCCGTACCGCAATGCGTGCCAAGGCCTATCCGGATGAGGATCCAAAGACCCTCCCTTTACCGGAAGCCATTATGCCGGCCTATCTGTATCTCATGGGTGAAGATAGCCTGCATCTGAATGGAAGCAGTATTGATGCACAGGGTTAAACGACTAGGCGATTCAGTAAGCACCCGATCAGGGTGCTTTTTTATAATAGCCAGAAATTAAAATCGGATTATTAAATTAATTTTATAAAATTATTCGGTTTTTAAGATTTAAAAATTCCCGATATAGTCCTCCCTAAGTAATCCATTACACAGAGGAAACCTCATGGCTGACCCAATCCGTAAGGCAGCAATTTTGCGTTCGATTGAAACCTGGCAATTACCTGAAAATTTCATTTCGGCTCTGGAAAATGCCGAACAAGCACATGGGATCGCGGAAACCATTCAACAGCTTGAAGCCTTATACCAACAGTGGAATTAAGAATCGCATCGACAGCAAAATGGGCAAAACCGATTTTCTTGTTACAGCCCATCGAACTACGAAATGGAAGTTAAACACCCGCAACGAGAGCTCAGGCTGCTGCAGAGATTGCTCATTTGTGCAATACGAGCGGATGATCTGACATGCTATGCTTGCCGCGCAATATTTTTAAAAAAACTCTGCGTTGATCTTCATAGTTTCTCTGCATTTGATGCGTAAATTAGCTATAAGGAATCCATGCAGTTGTGAATGAGGGTGCAACATGAAAAAGATTTTGACAGTTCTGGCATTATCTTGTGTCACTGTGCTGGCGAGCACAACATCATTCGCAGCACCACCTTTTGCCAAACAGCAACATTTTGAAGCACGGGGTGAGTATTCCGATGCACGTGACTGGCGTGAAGAGCGTGATGATCTGTTTGAACAGCGTCGTTTACGTGAAGAACGTGGGGTTAAGCGCCTGAAACAGCACAAATGGCAAACCGGTTATGTAATGCCCCAGCATTATCGCGGTGAGGGTTATAAGGTGGAATATAAAGACCACAATTTGCCCAAGCCTAGCCGTCATCAGCAATGGTATAAGATCAACAACGACTATATTTTAGTAGATTCAGATAGCAACGGGATCCTGCGTATTGTCAGCGATTAAACCTTTTGATCTAACTAAAGCCCAAGACCTATCCGTTTTGGGCTTTTTTTTCGTGCACATTAAAAGCTCAAATTTAGCGTTACACCGTCTGCCGGATTCCTCCATAACTTTCACAATACACTTAGAAATCTTCACGATTTCTCGCCAATTGTTGATTAATTTATTTCTTATACAACGAAGGAAATAAAGAGGTCTACATGAAAACTTTAGCAACCGTACTCGGCTTATCTTTGTCAGCCTTGCTGACAAGCACTGCAATGGCGGGCACCTATGAACAGCACCGCGATCATGCAACACGCTATCAATACGATGAACGCCACTGGCAGGATCGCGATCATGATCGATATCAGGATCACCGCCATTATGATGAACAGCGCCGCTTACATCGTGTTGACCCAAGCCGTGACTGGCGTGTAGGTCAGGTACTGCCCCGTTACTGGGATCAGTCACGCAATGAAGTGAATTATCGTCATTATAAAGGCTTGAACAAACCTGGTCGTTATCAGCAGTGGTATAAGATCAATGGCGACTTTGTGCTGGTCAATGAGCGTAATAACCGCATTGTGCGCATTATTAATTAATCCCGTACAGCCTTGGGAGTTCCTCCTCCACACCCAAACCCCGGTTTGGGTGTTTTTTTGCCTGTTATATGCCAGCGCTATTTTTTTGTTTAGAATCAGCAGAGATGAATACGCATTCACATTGAGACCGCTATGCCAGCAGAATTTTTCGACCATCACAGCCGTAACACACAACAATATGTGCATTGGTTTCGTCATTCTGCACCGTATATCAACGCCCACCGTAATAAAACCTTTGTGCTGATGTTTGATGGCGAAGCCGTACAGCATCCTAACTTTCAGCACATCATCCATGATATTGCCCTGCTGCACTCGCTCGGCATCCGGCTGGTACTGGTGCATGGTGCCCGTCCTCAAATCAATGAGAACCTGCAACAGCGCCAGATTGTCACGCCTTTTCATGGCGACCGCCGCGTCACCACACGTGAATCACTCAGTTGTGTGATGCATGCAGTGGGTTCGATCCGTCTGGAAATTGAAGCACTGCTGTCGATGGGACTGGCCAACTCCCCCATGTATGGGGCACGCATTGAAGTAATCTCCGGCAATTTTGTCACGGCCAAACCCTATGGCATCCGTGAGGGTGTAGATTTTCAACTCACCGGTGAGGTGCGCTCGATTGATAGCGCAGCAATTCACCGGCATTTGGATAACCACAATATTGTGGTGCTTGGCCCAACTGGTTACTCCACCACGGGCGAAGTGTTCAATTTACTAGCCGAAGAAGTGGGTACCAAAACCGCGATTGCCCTGAAAGCAGAGAAATTGATCTTTCTCGGGGAGCGACAAGGTCTCGAAGATGATCAGGGTAAATTGCTACGGGAAATCACGCCAAATCAGTTGGATCAGCACATTGAGCATTATCAGCAGAAGCAACCGGAAATTGCCCTACATCTGCAAGGGGCGAAATATGCCTCACAACACGGCGTACGTCGCGTACACCTGCTGTCCTATAGCTATGATGGTGCCTTGATCGAAGAGCTGTTCACCCGCGATGGGATCGGCACTATGGTCACCGAGGCACATTATGAAGAAGTGCGTATGGCCAATATTGGTGATGTAGGCGGTCTGATTAATTTACTACGTCCGTTGGAAGAAGAAGGGATTTTGGTCTATCGCTCACGGGAACGTCTGGAAAATGAAATTGGCCAGTTTGCGGTGATTGAGCGCGATGGTACGGTTCTGGCCTGTGCAGCGCTTTATCCAATACCAACCAGCGCAGATGAAATCCGCTCGGCAGAAATTGCCTGCGTCGCGGTACATCCAGCCTATCGTAAGTCGAATCGGGGCAGCCAGATTCTGCATTTTCTGGAAGACAAAGCCAAAGCGAACGGAATTCAGCAACTCTTTGTACTCACTACCCGAACTGCGCACTGGTTTCTCGAACATGGTTTCGCCCCTGCCAGCGTCGACGATCTCCCCAATACCCGTCAGGCGCTATATAACTATCAGCGCAACTCCATGGTGTTTAAAAAATTGATTTGATGCTGTTTTTACGACAGCTGATATAGCTGTATTTTCGATATCGTTATCAATGCGGATGACGATATCTCATGGCTATGTTGAGCTAAAAAATAATGACCCATATGGCTCCATCTGCTATTTAAAATAAAAAACAATAAAATCAATTGATTAAGAAAAATCAAAAACCTCTTATGGGAACTCGTTACAGCATCTTTTCCCATAAGCTTTGCAGCATTTTGGTTATCTCAATTTCGTATGAGTAATGCCTTAATTTTTATTTTTTCCTGCTCACTAATCGCTTTAGTTTGTGTGCATTCACTGAACTGAACCATGATTCGGAGCACACATCATCATGAACAACCCTTATAAAACCTCCTGGACCAAGTACGCTGTTCTTGCTGCAAGTATTGCGGGCGTCATGATGCTGTCTGCTTGCAGTAAACCGGCTGCAACGCAAAATACCACCTTACAGATCGGCTACCAGAAATATGGTGTACTACCGATCTTGAAAGCGCGCGGGACGTTGGAAAGTGCACTGAAAGATCAGGGTATGCAGGTGAAATGGGTGGAGTTCCCGGCTGGTCCTCAGTTACTGGAAGGCCTAAATGTCGGCAGCGTGGTGTTTGGTGAAGTAGGCGAAGCCCCACCTATTTTCGCTCAGGCCAGCAATCCTAACTTGGTCTATGTGGCCAATCAGCCCGGCGCGCCCACTGCAGAAGCGTTGCTGGTTCCAAAAGATTCCAGCATCCAGCGCATCGAGCAACTCAAAGGCAAACGCGTGGTCTTGAATAAAGGCTCGAATGTGCATTATCTGCTGTTAAAACTACTCGAAGCGCATCAACTCACCTTAAAAGATATTGAAGTGGTGTACCTGCCACCGGCCGATGCACGGGCTGCCTTTGAACGCGGTGCGGTGGATGCCTGGGTCATCTGGGATCCATTCTTTGCAGCAGCAGAACAACAGATCGGTGCGCGAGTCTTGGCAACCGGCCAGAATCTGGTGAGCAACTATCAGTTTTATCTCGCCGACCGCAAGTTCGCGCAGCAAAACCCGCAGGTTTTGAAAACCGTGGTGAATGAACTGAACAGCACCACGCAATGGGTGTCACAACATCAAGATGAAGCCGCCAAACTACTAGAAAAGCCAACCGGACTGGACGCCAACATCCTGAAAAGCTCGATTTCCCGCATGAGTTTTGGCGTGCAGCCCATCTCGGCACAGGTCGTCCAGCAGCAGCAAGCTGTGGCCGATGCGTTCTATCAGCAAAAGCTGATTCCAAAACAAATCAAGATTCAAGATGCCATCTTAAACAACGACATTAAATAAGAGCATACCCATGGCCACCTTAAAACTATTCTCTCTCAGTGCTTTGCTCGGACTGGCATTCAGCCTGAGTGGCTGCCAGAAAAGTGAAACGGCGACCACCGCTGCAGAGCATCCACCTGCCCAATCGGAAGTCAAAACCCTGACCGTTGGCTTTCAGAAAAGTGCCCTGAATTTACTGGTCGCCAATCAACAGGGTTATTTGGCACAACAGTTTCCACAGAGCAAAATTGCCTGGAAAGAGTTTCCAGCCGGCCCGCAAATGCTGGAAGCCATTGCGATTGGCGCAGTCGATTTTGGCTATGTCGGCAATACTCCACCTATTTTTGCGCAGGCAGCCAATAAGGAGATTCGTTATCTTGGCTTTGAACCGGTGTCCACCACCGGTAACGCGCTGGTCGTGCCAAACAAATCCAAGATTCAGCAATTGAGTGAACTGAAAGGCAAACGTATCGCGGTACAAAAAGGTTCCAGTGCGCATGAACTGTTGGCCAAAGTGCTACAAAAAGCCGGGCTGTCCTGGTCAGACATCCAGCCGATCTGGTTGCCGCCTGCCGATGCCCGTGCGGCATTTAGCAAAGGCTCAGTCGATGCCTGGGTGGTTTGGGATCCCTATCTGAGCGCAGCTGAACTGGATGGCAGCGCCAAAGTACTGGTCGATGGTCAGGCGTTCCCGGCAACCTATTCTTTTTATGTCGCGAGCCCTGCTTTCTTAAAACAGCATCCGCAAAGTGCAGCAAAGTTTCTGCACAGTGTCAATCAGGCGGATCAATGGGTGGTCCAGCATCCTCAGCAGGCAGTTGACGTCTTGGCACAAAGTACCGGCATTGACCCAAAAATTGCTGCAGTAGTGGTGCAGAAGCGACCTAAACCCGCTCCCGTACAGCCGCTCAATCCAGCCGTAATTGCCGAACAGCAACGTATTGCCGACATGTTTGTACAGGTCGGACTGATTCCGCAAAAAATCCAGGTTCAGCATAACGTCTGGACTGGCCAATAACTCAATTTTTCTGAATTTACCTAAATCAATTTTAAAGGAACACATAATGAAAATTTTCTGGTTCATTCCTACCCATGGTGACAGCCGTTATGTCGGTACCAGCAAAGGTGCGCGTCAGGTCGATCATGCCTACATGAAGCAGATTGCGGTTGCTGCAGACAACCTCGGTTATGAAGGTGTCCTCATCCCGACAGGCCGTTCCTGTGAAGATCCATGGATTACTGCAGCTAGCCTGATCGACGCAACGAAACATTTAAAATTTTTGGTGGCACTACGCCCGGGCGTCACCACACCAGCGCTGGCTGCACGCATGGCAGCGACCTTTGACCGGTTATCTGGCGGGCGTGTTTTGCTGAATCTGGTGACTGGAGGCGACGAGCAGGAATTGAAAGGTGATGGACTGTATGAAGACCATGCGACACGCTATCAGACCGCAGCAGAATACACCAAAATCTGGCGTGAAATCCTTACCCGTTCACATACAGGAGAATCCTTTACCTTCCACGGCGATCACTTAAAAGTTGATGACGCCAAACTGCTGTATCCACCTGTGCAGCATCCTCACCCACCTTTATGGTTTGGTGGTTCATCGGAAGCAGCACATGAGCTGGCAGCGGAACAGGTCGATACCTATTTGACTTGGGGGGAACCACCGGCAGCGGTCAAAGAAAAAATCGAAAATATGCGTGCCCGTGCAGCGGCCAAAGGCCGTCGTTTAAATTATGGCATCCGTCTGCATGTGATTGTCCGTGAAACCAATGAAGAAGCCTGGGCGGCTGCAAATGACCTGATCCAGTATCTGGATGATGACACCATTGCAGCAGCACAGAAAAAATTTGCCCAGATGGATTCTGTGGGCCAGCAACGCATGGCTGCCCTGCATAATGGCGACCGCAATAAGCTGGAAGTAGCTCCTAACCTCTGGGCCGGTGTTGGCTTGGTACGTGGTGGCTGTGGCACAGCTCTAGTGGGTGATCCGGAAACTGTGGCGGCACGCATTCAGGAATATGCAGATCTGGGCATTGGCACATTTATCTTCTCTGGCTATCCACATCTGGAAGAAGCTTACCGTTTTGCCGAACTGGTCTTTCCATTATTGCCGATCGAAACCCGTAAAAAACTGGCACAGCCCAACCTGACAGGGCCGTTTGGCGAAATCATTGCCAATAACTATATCCCTGAACAGGCGAAGCACAAATCCATCGCCAAGGAGCTGGCCTGATGCGCAACCCTGTTTCTGGGAAAATTGTTTCACGTGGAACAAAACAACTCGGGCAGCGTTTGCTGCCCTGGCTGTTCCCGATTCTACTTCTTCTCATCTGGCAACTCGCCTCAAGTGGCGGATTGCTGGAAAGCCGGATTCTACCGGCACCGAGTGCCGTAGTCAGCGCCTTCTGGCGTCTATCTCTCAGTGGTGAGCTTTGGCAGCATGTCCAGGTCAGTGCTGGACGTGCTCTGCTCGGCCTGCTGGTTGGTGGTGGCTTGGGATTGCTGCTCGGCCTGCTAAATGGCTCGTCTAAAGCCGCTTCAACATTGCTGGATACCACCTTGCAAATGATCCGCAACATTCCGGCTCTGGCACTGATTCCCCTGGTGATTTTATGGTTTGGCATCGATGAAACCGCCAAGCTGTTTTTGGTGGCCGTCGGCGTATTTTTCCCGGTGTATATCAATACTTACCATGGCATCCGTTCTGTTGATGCACAACTGATCGAGATGGGAAAAAGCTATGGTCTCAAAGGTTGGCAGCTGTATAAAGAGATTATTTTACCGGGTGCCATGCCTTCCATTCTGGTCGGTCTACGCTTTTCGCTGGGTCTGGTCTGGGTGTTGCTGATTGTGGCTGAAACCATTTCCGCCCAATCCGGTATCGGCTATATGACCATGAATGCCCGTGAGTTCTTGCAAACTGATGTGGTACTGGTGGGTATTCTGCTCTACGCCCTGCTCGGCAAGCTGGCGGATGTTTTGTCACAAGGCCTGGAACGTTACCTGTTACGTTGGCATGCCGGCTATCAAAAATAAGAAGAGGAGCATTCCAATGAACGATTTATCAATTCGCTTTTATGCCGATGAGCCAGCACAACCTGAACAGCTGCCGGCCACAACTTCTCAAGTACCATTAGGCGGTGAAATCCTGATTGAGCAGCTGCACAAATTTTATGGCGAGGTCAAAGTCCTGCAAGACCTCGACCTCAACATCCAGCCGGGTGAATTTGTCGCGATTGTCGGTCGTAGTGGCTGTGGCAAAAGCACCCTGCTGCGTCTGATTGCCGGACTGGAACAGGCCAGTTATGGTGAAATCAAGTTCAAATCTGCACGCCATATCCGCGAAGGCATCACCAGCGACGATATTCGCGTGATGTTCCAAGACCCACGATTATTGCCGTGGAAAACCATTCAGCAGAATGTTCAACTCGGGCTGGACAAAGACCAGCATACACAGGCCTCTGATTTACTGCAAAAAGTGGGACTAAAAGAAAAAGCCGGACTATGGCCGGCACAACTCTCGGGTGGACAGCGTCAGCGTACGGCATTAGCGCGTGCCCTTTCACATACTCCACGGATTTTATTGCTGGATGAACCTTTAGGGGCACTGGATGCCCTGACGCGCCTGGAAATGCAGAAACTGATCGAACAACTCTGGCAAGAGCAAGGCTTTACTGCGGTACTGGTCACCCATGATGTGGCTGAAGCCGTACAGCTCGCCGACCGGATTATTCTGCTGGACAGAGGCCATATCGCCCGGACGTTTAATGTTGAACTGCCTCGCCCACGCAAAAAAAGTATCGCTTTTGCCGAACTCGAACAGCAGGTGCTCGATGCGGTCTTAGCCACCTAAAACAGCTTTGAGTCACGTCACGGCGTGGCTCAAATCAGTGTTCTCCTGCAATCTCATCAGCTTTTAATAATCACTAAAAATATATAATGATTTCATCTTCATCACTGATAAAAATACACCACCTGTTTTGCGCTATATTAGTGCAAAAATCATGTAAATATTGATTAAGATTAAAATTCTAAGATCTTTAACCGAATAAAATAAAGCAAAAAAAAGTTTAGATTCTGCACAAAACAGCCTAATTGGCTTACAATTTGCGATTCCCCTTTATTCATTCTTTTTCAAACAAAATGGAACAAAAGAAGAGTACCCAAAAACGACATCAGTTGTTGAATGCAGCGTTGGATGTGTTTTCTCATTATGGATTCAATGGAGCGAGTCTAGATGAAATTGCCCAATTGGCCGATATGCACAAGTCGAATATTTTTTATTATTATGAAAATAAAGAGGCATTGTATGTAGAGGTGTTGACCAACGTCCTGCAGAAATGGCTTGCACCTTTGCAAACCCTTGAAGTTGAACTCGAACCGACGGAAGCTTTAACCAATTATCTGATGGATAAAATCGAAGTTTCACGCACGCAGCCTAAAGCTTCAAAATTGTTTGCTCTGGAAATCATTCAAGGTGCACCGCATATTTCACCGATCCTGAAAGGGCCACTGAAAAAGCTGTTCAAGCGTAAAGCCAAAGTCATTAGCACCTGGCAAGAACAAGGCAAAATTTCTGCTGCCATTGATCCAGAATTACTGATTTTAAATATCTGGGCGGTGACGCAAAACTATGCCGACTTCAGCAGCCAAATGGAAATGGTGACTGGCAAAACCCTCCGCAACCGCAGCATGAACCAACGTGCCATCGAACATACCGTGCACATGATGCTCTACGGCGTACTACCACGTTAATTCAACCTTCCCATTTTCGCCGGACACGGGGAAAATCTTGGCAATACGACCATAGAGTTCTATGGTCGCCAAAAGCTTCAAGTCAATTTATCGTCACACCCTTTATCACTGTCATACCCTGCATCGCCACACGCCATCAAGGTGAACGGCCCGCTTAGAAACTTTGATACAGCGACAATAGTTTTTTAGCCCCAACCAGCAGATTCTCCTCCCAATCCATATGTGCCGTATCATCCGCGCCATCGGTAATGTATTTGACCGACAGTAAACGTACTCCAAGCCGATTGCAGACTTTAGCCAGTGCATAACCTTCCATATCCACCAGATCACAATGTACTTTAGGCAACGCGGTTTCAAAATTATCCCCGGTTCCACAAATGCCCTGCGGTAAATGCTGAAAAAAAGGCTGTAGGTGAATATCCGCAGGTAAATACTCATCCATTGGGGTGACGCCGACAGGAAAACCCAGCGGCGATACATCCATATCCCGCTGCACAAAAGTTTTGACTTCTACCAGACTGTGACGTTCAAATTGGGAACTTCCCGCCGTTCCCAAATTCAGCAAGGTTTTACAACCGGTTTTCTGGATCACCTCAAAGGCTTTAAAGGCTGCATTGACTTTGCCAATGCCACTGTAATGCACATCAATCCCGGCCTGTTCAAACAGACCTTTAGATTCACTCGGCAAAGCCATAATCAAGGCCAAATCAGATTTCATGAAAGTAAATTCCCGGACGTAGGAGGACGAAAAAAATATGGTTGCAAACATGTATGCTGTACTATTTTAGCATGCGGCCCGGTAGCCGCGTTGCAAAGTGGCATGATCAAAAATATAAACTGGAAAACCTCAAGGGTTAGACTGCATTCACTTCAAAAGAGCAGCTTTTGCGTCCCGAGGCTTAGTGCTGTTTCAGCAGGATCTGTTAAAAAAATCTGAGTAAAAACACAACAACAAGACGAATGCGCGAGAATATGGCAATATATATCACTTTAAAATTTTAAGCTCATTTTAACGCCATGAAGCTGCTCCGTCTGAATGCTTTAGCACCCCATACACAGTTGCCAAAAACCGCAGTGACGATTGGCAATTTTGATGGTGTCCACGTCGGACATCAGGCGATGATTGCCCAGTTAAAAGCCCGGGCGGAAGCCCAGAATTTAAAAACTCTGGTGATGATTTTTGAGCCGCAACCGCTCGAGTTCTTCAAAGGTTATGAGGCTCCGCCCCGCATTACCTCATTACGCGAAAAAGTCGAATATCTCACTGAACTGGGTGTGGACTATATTGCAGTGGCACGCTTTGATCGCGCCTTTCGCCATCTCAGTGCGGAAGAATTTGCCGACATGCTGAAACTGCAGCTGAATGCGCAAAGCCTGGTTTTGGGCGATGACTTCCATTTTGGTAAAAACCGTCAGGGGAATAGCGAATTTTTACGTCGCTATGGCTTTGAAGTGACCAATTTAAATACCGTTGAATTTGGTGGGGAACGTGTCAGTTCCACCCGGATCCGCCAGGTACTACAACAAGGTGATCTGGCTCTCGCAGCGCAATTATTGGGTCGTCCCTATAGCATTACTGGACGCGTCCAATATGGTGATCAGCTTGGCCGTACCCTGGATTTCCCGACCATCAATGTCCGGGTCGGACGGCACAAACCCTGCCTGCAAGGGATTTATGGCGTACAGGTCGAATGGCAACAGGGTGATCTGGCCAAAAATGTACAAAGTCAGCATCCGCAAAAACCCGGCATTCCGGGTTATCTCCCGGGCAGCCTGTTTGGCGCAGGCCATGTTGGTACTCGACCAGCCATCGCGCAAGAACAGCCGGAATGGCGATTAGAAGTTCATTTCCCGGAGGTTTCAGCCCATCTGTATGGCTTGCTAATGAAAGTGACGTTCCTCAACTATTTGCATGGTGAGCTGAACTATCCTTCACTTGAAGCCTTAAAAGCCGGAATCGATGATGATGTGGTAAAATTGCGCGCGTTCCGTGAAAACACGCCGAATTTTCCACTTTAACCTAGAATTTTGATTGTAAAACACGTCAGCGCTCCGCTGATTGAACTGGAAGACAACTTGCATGAGCGATAAGCAAACTCCTGAAAATGCAGTGGACTATAAAGCCACGCTGAACCTGCCGGGCACCGATTTTGCCATGAAAGCAAATCTGGCCGTGCGTGAAGTGAAATGGTTAGAAGAGTGGTACGCCGACGACATTTATCAGCAGATTCGTGCATCGCGCATCGGCAAGAAAAAATACGTCCTGCACGATGGTCCTCCGTATGCCAATGGTCAAATCCACTTGGGCCATGCAGTCAATAAAGTCCTGAAAGACATCATCATCAAAAGCCGTGTGATGGATGGCTATGATGCACCGTATGTACCAGGTTGGGACTGTCACGGTTTGCCAATCGAACTGAAAGTGGAAGAAAAAGTCGGTAAAGTGGGCGTAAAAGTGGATGCCGCAACTTTCCGTAAAGCCTGTCGTGAATACGCGATGAGCCAGGTGGAACTGCAGAAAAAAGACTTCATCCGTATGGGTGTATTCGGCTCATGGGATAATCCTTACCTGACCATGAACTTCAAGCAGGAAGCGGATATCGTTCGTGCACTGGGCGCGATCCAGAAACAGGGCCATATCCAGCCGGGTCTAAAACCGGTGAACTGGTGCCTGGACTGTGGTTCAGCACTGGCTGAAGCCGAAGTTGAATATGAAGATAAAAAGTCTGACGCGATTGATGTTGGCTTTAGCGTGGTCGATTTGGCTGATCTTTCTGCACGTTTGGGTGTACAAGTTCAGGATGCAACGGACATCGTAATCTGGACCACCACACCTTGGACATTGCCAGCGAACCAGGCTGTTGCCCTGCATGCTGAGATCGAATACCAGTTGGTGAAAGCCCGTGGTGAAGAAAAACAGCCACAAAACTTCATTTTGGCCAAAGATCTGGTGGAATCTGCCACTGAACGCTATGGCTTTAACAGCATTGAAGTGATTGCCGAATTTGCCGGTGCAAAACTAGAACATCTGGTCCTACAACATCCATTAATTGCGGAACGCCAAGTTCCGGTGATTCTGGGTGAGCACGTCATCGCGACCAGTGGTACTGGTGCAGTACATACCGCCCCTGGCCACGGTGTAGACGACTATAAAGTCGGTCTGATTTATAACCTAAAAGTGGATAATCCAGTCGGTGGCAACGGTGTGTATTTACCAACCGCACCGATTTTTGCCGGTGAACACATCTATAAAGCCAACCCGCAAATCATTGCTGCCTTGGCCGAATCTGGCAAACTTTGGGCGCATGTCGCGATCAAGCACAGCTATCCGCACTGCTGGCGCCACAAAACCCCGATTATCTTCCGTGCGACGCCGCAATGGTTCATCAGCATGGATCAAAAAGACCTGCGTGACAGCGCACTGAAAGCCATCCGTGAAGACATCGAGTTTATCCCGGACTGGGGTCAAAACCGTATGGAATCCATGGTGGAAGGCCGTCCGGACTGGTGTATTTCGCGTCAGCGTACCTGGGGTGTGCCAATTCCGTTCTTTGTACACAAAGACACCAACGAACTGCACCCACGCACTGAAGAACTGATCGAAGAAGTGGCGAAGCTGATCGAACAGGAAGGCATTGATGCCTGGTTCAGCCGCGAAGCCAAAGATTTCATCGGTGATGAAGCGGAACAGTACAACTGTGTACGTGATACCCTGGACGTCTGGTTCGACTCAGGTACGACCCATTATGCCGTATTGCGTGAGCGTGAAGAGCTGACCGATCCTGCGGATCTTTATCTGGAAGGTTCAGACCAGCACCGTGGCTGGTTCCAGACTTCGTTATTGGCTTCAATTGCCATCAATGACCGTGCACCGTACAAAGGCCTGCTGACTCATGGTTTCGTGGTGGATGAGAAAGGCCGCAAGATGTCAAAATCGCTGGGCAATATCATTACCCCGCAAGACATCATCAAGGACATGGGCGCGGATGGCTTACGTTTCTGGATCGCATCCTCGGATTACCGTTATGAAATGACTGCCGGTAAGGAAATCTTCAGCCGTGCATCAGATGGTTACCGTCGTATCCGTAATACCCTGCGTTTCTTGCTGGCTAACCTGAATGGCTTCAAACCATCAACCGATGCCCTGCCTGTAGATCAATTAATTGCATTAGATCAATACATTCTGCAACGTGCGGCTGAAGTTCAGGACACCATCAAGAAAGCCTATGATGATATGAACTTCCATATCGTCTGCAGTTCATTGACCAATTTCTGTATCAATGACCTCGGTGGTTTCTACCTCGACATCATTAAAGACCGTCAGTACACCACCAAGACGGATTCACAGGCACGTCATTCAGCACAAACTGCGCTGTATCATCTGGTACAGGCCTTTGTGCGCTGGATGAGCCCGATTCTGAGCTTTACCGCACAGGAAGCTTGGCCATTGATTCCTGAGCAAACAGAAAAATATGTCTTCACCGCAGAATGGTATGACATTCCGGTCTCCACAACGGCCAACCTGTTGTCTGAAGCCGACTGGCAAACCCTGATCAGCGTGAAATCTGCGGTGAACAAGCAGATTGAAGCGGCTCGTAATGCCAAGCTGGTCGGTTCAAACCTGTCTGCCAAAGTTGAGCTCTGGGCCAATGCTGAATTGAAAACCGTGCTGAACCAGTTAGGTGATGAATTACGTTTCGTCTTGATCACTTCACAGGTTGCAGTCCATGACTTTGCTGAACAAGGTGAAGCAACGGATCTAGAAGGACTACGCGTTCAGGTGTCTGCAGCAGAGGGTGAGAAATGTGTACGCTGCTGGCATGTACTGCCGGATGTCAATACACATCATGAACATCCTGGCTTGTGTGGTCGTTGTATTATCAATCTTCCATCAGGCCAAGGCGAAGAGAGAAAGTATGCCTAACACCGAGCAGAAAAAGGGCTTATTTCGGTTCTATCCGCATAATCTGTTATGGCTGGGACTTGCTGTCCTGGCCATCGTGCTGGATCAGTGGACCAAATGGATTGCTAGTACTTATCTGAATTATGCAGATCCAGTACCCGTCCTGCCCTTTTTAAATTGGACATTGCTGCATAACTATGGCGCTGCCTTTAGTTTCTTGTCCGACGCAGGAGGATGGCAACGTTATTTCTTTACGTCGCTGGCAGGGATCGTGTCACTGGTTTTTGCATTCTGGCTGTTACGTATGCCAAAAAAATTGGTGATTCTGCCAATGGCGATTGCCCTGATCCTAGGCGGCGCCATCGGCAACCTGATCGACCGGGTAACTCTAGGTTATGTGGTGGATTTTATCCATGTCTATTATCAAAATAGCCATTTCCCTGCTTTTAACATTGCAGATAGTGCCATTACCCTTGGTACGATTCTCCTTTTGATAGATACCTTTTTCCTTGAGAAAAACCGTATCCAAAATGCGGAAGCGCAAAAATGACTGAAATTATTAATCCTAACGAAGAAATTCGTATCGAAGCCGGTTCTAAAGTAGATTTGCATTTTTCGGTTGCCATCGAAAATGGTGTAGAGATCGACAACACCCGCAACCGTGAAGAACCGGTAAGCTTGGTGATTGGTGATGGCAACTTATTACCCGGTTTTGAAAAATCACTGTTTGGTTTGCGTGCTGGTGACCGTCGTACTGTGCATTTACCACCTGAAGATGCTTTCGGTCCATGGAATCCGGAAAATGTACAGAAATTTGATACTGTCAAATTTGCACAAACCCCGATTGTAGGCCATATGATCGAATTTGAAGACAAAGCGAAAGCAAGTCTGTTCGGTGTAGTGAAATCAGTTAATGAGGATATTACCGAAGTGGATTTTAACCATCCACTGGCCGGTAAAAACATTACCTTTGAAGTGGAAATCTTCAAAGTCACCCCTGCTGGTCAGCAAGGTATTAAATTGATGTGAGTTCAAGCTTCATCATCGGAAAGCCTCCTCTCTAGGAGGCTTTTTTATAAAAGAAAAAAGTCAAGATTTGACGATTTGAATCATAAATTGGATGACATGGCTTTTGCCATGATGCAATTTTCCTTCATATCGCTCAACATCCCCCACAAAAAAATGCACTAGATGATCATTCTGGAAAACCTGTAAAATTTCTTGAGGATCATACAGGAAATCAAATTTACCTGGCCCACCCGTCTGATAGTTCAGCTGTGTTTTAGAATAGACTTCCCCGATAAAATATCCGCCATTTTTCAACGCCTGACGAATTCCGTGTAAGGTCTTCAATCGGGTATCAGAGCCAAAATGACCAAATACACATAGGATATTGTCATATTCATTTTCAGGCCAGCTAGCATGTGCCAAATCCACACAGTAAGTTTTCGACTCAATTCCCTGAGTTTGTGCATAGGATTGGGCATTGTCGATTGCAACTTTCGAATAGTCCCACATCTCAACATCAATCGGTAAATGCTTTTCTTGTGCACTACGGGCAATATAAAGAATATTACGGCCTTCACCTTCGGCGATAGCTAGAGTATGGCCAGAAATAGGATAGCGCCGATTAATTTCCTGAATAAAGACATTAGATTCAGCCCCATACAAATGTCCAGTTTCTTGATAACGTTTATCCCATATATCTTGCATATGAACCGCCTTTGGAATTTTACAAATAAAGTCAAATTTAAAATCGTCTTGATTCTAGATAATTCAAACAGATTATAAAAATATATTTTGTTTAAAGAAGTCTAATTATTCACTTTGCCGAAACGTGAAATTTGTACGCCATAACGTACAGCACAAGAGGCCATTCACGACTATTCACCTTCTCTCGAATCTTTTATCTTTAACTCAACAAAAGACAGGATGTTTCTTTCATAATAAGAATAAAAAATAAAGACGACAAGGTGGTCAAAGCCGTAACAGGCAAGTTACATGGCATCATAGTGATACGAAAAAGCCCTATCAGGAAGATAGGGCTTTTTCATATGTACATTAATTAATACCATCTAACTTTTAAAAATTTCCCCTCACGTTCTATTTTGATCTAGTCGTGATGCTCAGGAGGCTAAGGTGTGGGTAAAATCTTTTGCATTTTTTACTAGGCAAAGAAAAAACCCCCACCATATTTAATGGTGGGGGTTTTTAGGAATAATGAGCTGGCGATGACTTACTCTCACATGGGTAACCCCACACTACCATCAGCGCGAAGAGGTTTCACTTCTGAGTTCGGGAAGGGATCAGGTGGTTCACTCTTGCTATTGTCGCCAGCACAACTGTTATGGTTTTCAGTGGTCTTACTTGATGCCACTTAGTTACCAAATCTTGAACAGATTGGGCTGTATTGAATCTTACTTTAAGGTGTTCATTTTAGCTTTAGTTTTAACTAAATCAAGTATTTATGATGAATCTAGCTTGATACAACAACTGTTTGGGTGTTGTATAGTCAAGCCTCACGATCAATTAGTATTGGTCAGCTTCACATATCACTATGCTTCCACATCCAACCTATCAACGTCCTAGTCTTGAACGGATCTTTAGAGGACATAAAGTCCTAGGGAAATCTTATCTTGAGGTAGGCTTCCCGCTTAGATGCTTTCAGCGGTTATCCCTTCCGAACATAGCTACCCGGCGATGCGACTGGCGTCACAACCGGTACACCAGAGGTTCGTCCACTCTGGTCCTCTCGTACTAGGAGCAGATCCTCTCAAATTTCCAGCGCCCACGGTAGATAGGGACCGAACTGTCTCACGACGTTCTAAACCCAGCTCGCGTACCTCTTTAAATGGCGAACAGCCATACCCTTGGGACCTGCTTCAGCCCCAGGATGAGATGAGCCGACATCGAGGTGCCAAACACCGCCGTCGATATGAACTCTTGGGCGGTATCAGCCTGTTATCCCCAGAGTACCTTTTATCCGTTGAGCGATGGCCCTTCCATACAGAACCACCGGATCACTAAGACCTACTTTCGTACCTGCTCGACTTGTGGGTCTCGCAGTTAAGCGCGCTTTTGCCTTTATACTCTACGCGTGATTTCCGACCACGCTGAGCGCACCTTCGTACTCCTCCGTTACTCTTTAGGAGGAGACCGCCCCAGTCAAACTACCCACCAGACATGGTCCTCGACCCAGATTATGGGTCAGAGTTAGAACCTCAACATTACCAGGGTGGTATTTCAAGGACGGCTCCATTGGAACTGGCGTTCCAACTTCAAAGCCTCCCACCTATCCTACACAAGTAAGGTCAAAGTTCAATGTCAAGCTGCAGTAAAGGTTCACGGGGTCTTTCCGTCTAGCCGCGGGTACACTGCATCTTCACAGCGATTTCGATTTCACTGAGCCTCTGCTGGAGACAGCGCCGCCATCATTATGCCATTCGTGCAGGTCGGAACTTACCCGACAAGGAATTTCGCTACCTTAGGACCGTTATAGTTACGGCCGCCGTTTACTGGGGCTTCGATCAAGAGCTTCGCTTACGCTAACCCCATCAATTAACCTTCCAGCACCGGGCAGGCATCACACCCTATACGTCCACTTTCGTGTTTGCAGAGTGCTATGTTTTTAATAAACAGTTGCAGCGGCCTGGTTTCTGTGGCTGCCAGCAGCTCAAGGAGCAAGTCCTATCACCGCCGGCAGCGTACCTTCTCCCGAAGTTACGGTACCATTTTGCCTAGTTCCTTCAGCAGAGTTCTCTCAAGCGCCTTGGTCTACTCGACCTGACCACCTGTGTCGGTTTCGGGTACGATTCCTGTGTAACTGAAGCTTAGAGACTTTTCCTGGAAGCATGGTATCAGCCACTTCACTGTACAAGTACAGCTTGCTATCAGATCTCAGCATAGAGTACCCCGGATTTGCCTAAGATACATGCCTACATCCTTTCACCTGGACAACCAACGCCAGGCTGACTTAACCTTCTCCGTCCTCTCATCGCATTACACAGAAGTATTGGAATATTAACCAATTTCCCATCGACTACGCCTTTCGGCCTCGCCTTAGGGGTCGACTCACCCAGCCCCGATTAACGTTGGACTGGAACCCTTGGTCTTTCGGCGAACGGGTTTTTCACCCGTTTTGTCGTTACTCACGTCAGCATTCGCACTTCTGATACCTCCAGCAGACTTCTCAATCCACCTTCATCGGCTTACAGAACGCTCCCCTACCACGTATACAAAGTATACATCCGCAGCTTCGGCACATAGTTTTAGCCCCGTTACATCTTCCGCGCAGGCCGACTCGACTAGTGAGCTATTACGCTTTCTTTAAAGGGTGGCTGCTTCTAAGCCAACCTCCTAGCTGTCTATGCCTTCCCACATCGTTTCCCACTTAACTATGATTTTGGGGCCTTAGCTGGCGGTCTGGATTGTTTTCCTCTTGACTACGGACGTTAGCACCCGCAGTCTGTCTCCCGGATAGTACTCATAGGTATTCGGAGTTTGCATCGGTTTGGTAAGTCGGGATGACCCCCTAGCCGAAACAGTGCTCTACCCCCTATGGTATTCGTCCGAGGCGCTACCTAAATAGCTTTCGGGAGAACCAGCTATCACCGAGTTTGATTAGCCTTTCACCCCTATCCACAAGTCATCCCCCGGCTTTTCAACGACGGTGGGTTCGGTCCTCCAGTTAGTGTTACCCAACCTTCAACCTGCTCATGGATAGATCACCCGGTTTCGGGTCTATACCCAGCAACTAGACGCCCTATTAAGACTCGATTTCTCTACGGCTCCCTATACGGTTAACCTCGCTACTGAATATAAGTCGCTGACCCATTATACAAAAGGTACGCAGTCACACCACGAAGGTGCTCCCACTGCTTGTATGCATGCGGTTTCAGGATCTATTTCACTCCCTCACAGGGGTTCTTTTCGCCTTTCCCTCACGGTACTGGTTCACTATCGGTCAGTCAGGAGTATTTAGCCTTGGAGGATGGTCCCCCCATATTCAGACAAGGTTTCACGTGCCTCGCCCTACTCGACATCATTATCTAAGCCCTTTCGTGTACAGGACTATCACCCACTATGGTTGCACTTCCCAGAGCATTCCACTAAAACTTAGATAACTTAATGGGCTAGTCCCCGTTCGCTCGCCGCTACTAAGGGAATCTCAATTGATTTCTTTTCCTAAGGGTACTGAGATGTTTCACTTCCCCTCGTTCGCCTTGCATGACTATGTATTCATCATGCAATACCTATCTTATGATAGGTGGGTTCCCCCATTCAGATATCTCCGGATCACAGGATATTTGCCGCCTCCCCGAAGCTTTTCGCAGGCTATCACGTCTTTCTTCGCCTCTGACTGCCAAGGCATCCACCACATGCACTTAATTACTTGACTATACAACCCCAAACAGTCGTTAATCCCTACAAGTAGGATCAAGACAGATTAACTAATTACTTAGTCAATCCACAGTTTGTTGCCCGTGCATTTAAGCACTGTACAGCTTCAATCTAAATTCATATACCAAAACGCTTGATTCAGTTAATTTGCTAGTTCTCAATTTCATTCAACATTCACAATTGCTTGCTACTGTCTTCTGAATTGAGTGAACAATTTATTTTAGACTCAATTTTGCCAATCTGTTAATGAATAAACACGCCTTCGTCAGGTCATGCTTAATACCGTGATACTTAAATCACAGAAATTAATAAACATCATCGTATTCATTAAGTTCTGCAATCTTTAGCTTTAGCCTCGTACCGAAATACGTGGTGGAGACTAGGAGAGTCGAACTCCTGACCTCCTGCGTGCAAAGCAGGCGCTCTACCAACTAAGCTAAGTCCCCAGCTATATCATTAGTCAATGTATCGTATGAGTATGTCATGGTGGGTCTGACAAGACTTGAACTTGTGACCCCACGCTTATCAAGCGTGTGCTCTAACCAACTGAGCTACAGACCCTCAGATACATCGTCATGAAGAACAACTTGTTGTGGATTCTTACTAATCGTCAATCTTTCGTTAAGGAGGTGATCCAGCCGCAGGTTCCCCTACGGCTACCTTGTTACGACTTCACCCCAGTCATCGGCCACACCGTGGTAACCGCCCTCTTTGCAGTTAGGCTAGCTACTTCTGGTGCAACAAACTCCCATGGTGTGACGGGCGGTGTGTACAAGGCCCGGGAACGTATTCACCGCGGCATTCTGATCCGCGATTACTAGCGATTCCGACTTCATGGAGTCGAGTTGCAGACTCCAATCCGGACTACGATCGGCTTTTTGAGATTAGCATCACATCGCTGTGTAGCAACCCTTTGTACCGACCATTGTAGCACGTGTGTAGCCCTGGCCGTAAGGGCCATGATGACTTGACGTCGTCCCCGCCTTCCTCCAGTTTGTCACTGGCAGTATCCTTAAAGTTCCCACCCGAAGTGCTGGCAAATAAGGAAAAGGGTTGCGCTCGTTGCGGGACTTAACCCAACATCTCACGACACGAGCTGACGACAGCCATGCAGCACCTGTATGTAAGTTCCCGAAGGCACCAATCCATCTCTGGAAAGTTCTTACTATGTCAAGGCCAGGTAAGGTTCTTCGCGTTGCATCGAATTAAACCACATGCTCCACCGCTTGTGCGGGCCCCGTCAATTCATTTGAGTTTTAGTCTTGCGACCGTACTCCCCAGGCGGTCTACTTATCGCGTTAGCTGCGCCACTAAAGCCTCAAAGGCCCCAACGGCTAGTAGACATCGTTTACGGCATGGACTACCAGGGTATCTAATCCTGTTTGCTCCCCATGCTTTCGTACCTCAGCGTCAGTATTAGGCCAGATGGCTGCCTTCGCCATCGGTATTCCTCCAGATCTCTACGCATTTCACCGCTACACCTGGAATTCTACCATCCTCTCCCATACTCTAGCTTCCCAGTATCGAATGCAATTCCCAAGTTAAGCTCGGGGATTTCACATCCGACTTAAAAAGCCGCCTACGCACGCTTTACGCCCAGTAAATCCGATTAACGCTCGCACCCTCTGTATTACCGCGGCTGCTGGCACAGAGTTAGCCGGTGCTTATTCTGCGAGTAACGTCCACTTATCCCAGGTATTAACTAGGTAAGCCTCCTCCTCGCTTAAAGTGCTTTACAACCAAAAGGCCTTCTTCACACACGCGGCATGGCTGGATCAGGGTTCCCCCCATTGTCCAATATTCCCCACTGCTGCCTCCCGTAGGAGTCTGGGCCGTGTCTCAGTCCCAGTGTGGCGGATCATCCTCTCAGACCCGCTACAGATCGTCGCCTTGGTAGGCCTTTACCCCACCAACTAGCTAATCCGACTTAGGCTCATCTATTAGCGCAAGGTCCGAAGATCCCCTGCTTTCTCCCGTAGGACGTATGCGGTATTAGCGTTCCTTTCGAAACGTTGTCCCCCACTAATAGGCAGATTCCTAAGCATTACTCACCCGTTCGCCGCTAAGCTAAGGTGCAAGCACCCTCGCTCCGCTCGACTTGCATGTGTTAAGCCTGCCGCCAGCGTTCAATCTGAGCCATGATCAAACTCTTCAGTTTAAAATCATTTGCCACTTTTTCGAAGTAGCCAAATCTGGCTCATTAATCTTACTGACTAAAAATTCGCTCAAATAAACTTCGAGTAATTTCTACCAATTCAATCAATGATAATTTATCGATCAATCAACCAGTAAAAATCCACACAAGTTGTTCTTCATAATCTCTTAATGATCTCTTCCCTACCTCGTCAGTAGAAAATAACGAAAAAGATACTTAACAACCTCACCCTTGGTGAAGCTTCGTATCAATCGCGTCGGGATGTGCGTATTCTAGGGGATTTACTGTCGTTTGCAACCCCTATTTTGATTAATTTGCTATGGATGTCGTTTTTTTCAGCTATTTTGCTAAAAAATCTATTTTTTCGCTGTATTTTTCGTCATTTTTTCCTTTTTTATGCAATTTTTTTCTTTTTAATTGGAATTAGTTGAGTTGCCGCTGCTGCATTACTTCAATCAGGGTCTGCCGTTTACCTTGATAATCCTCTCCAGCAAACACCATTTTGGCACGATAGGGTAAATGCTCACAGACTAGTGAAAATAATAGATAGGTTGCTGCGATATCCAGCTCATTTAGATAACTCAACGCGCGTTTAATGGTAATCGCCGGGAAAGAGCGCGAAGTGGTATTGAACAGTACGTTCAAAATAAAATTGATTTTATCGTCATACCAATCTGTGGTGTTGTAGTACATAGCACTCCCGAATGATTGTTATATGGGTTGCCTTTTATGCTTTTGAGTGTATCGCTTCTTATAATTCTCAACCAGTTGCAATCTGTAAAAAAATCTTATTACTCTTTTATAAACTCACCCCCAACAAAAAAACCTCATAGCAAGCTATGAGGTTCTTCAATTATTTCTCAGCTTTTCAGCCACGCTTTAGTCGGTAAATGTAACCCGTGCAATGGCTTTTTTACCCGCCTGGATAATATAGGTCTGGTTTTCTTTCACCGAGAAATTCCCATCTACGACTTCCCAATCAACTTTTACCGCACCACGTGCCACAGCATCTTTTGCTTGCGCGGCATTCTTGGTTAAGCCAGCTACACGTAAAATCGAGGCAATGAAAATTTCACCGCCAAACTCAGCACGTGAAATGGTGACTTCTGGTGTACCTTCCGGCACTTCCCCTTCAGTAATCACATTACCCGCACTCTTATGCGCATTTTCAGCTGCTTCTTTATCATGGAAGCGCTCAATCAATTCCAATGCAAGAATACGTTTGATTTCCTGTGGATTACGCCCATCTGCCATCTCTTTCAGCAAAGCCTGAATTTCTTCTACAGACTTAAAGCTGAGCAAGTCAAAATAACGTTCAATCAAGCTATCTGGCATCGACAGGATTTTTTGGTACATCGTTCCCGGTGTATCAAACACGGCGATATAGTTGCCTAAAGATTTAGACATCTTATTGACGCCATCTAAACCTTCAAGAATTGGTACGGTAATACAGACTTGAGCTTCTTGCTCGTAACGACCCTGTAAAGTACGACCCATCAACAGGTTAAAGGTCTGGTCGGTACCACCGAGTTCAACATCTGCATGTAAGGCCACAGAGTCATAACCTTGTACCAGTGGGTACAAGAATTCATGAATTGCGATCGGTTGCTGGTTGTTATAACGCTTGGTGAAGTCATCACGCTCGAGCATACGTGCAACGGTTTGCTGTGAAGCCAGCTGGATAAGATCCGCTGCAGTTTTTTGTGCAAACCACTCGGAGTTAAACACCACCTTGGTTTTATTCGGATCGAGGATTTTAAACACCTGCTCCTGATAAGTTTTGGCATTTTCCAGCACTTTTTCTTTCGACAACGGCGGACGAGTAGCACTTTTTCCCGTTGGATCGCCGATCATGGCGGTATAGTCACCAATCAAGAAATAGACTTCATGGCCCAAATCCTGAAAGACTTTTAATTTATTGATCAGCACCGTATGTCCCAAGTGCAAATCTGGTGCAGTCGGATCAAAACCTGCTTTAATTTTCAGAGGTCGGTTCTCTTTGAGCTTTTTGAGTAAATCCTCTTCAGAGATAATTTCATGAGTGCCTCGTTGAATGAGAGCAAGTTGTTCTTCAGCCGGCAGGAAATTTGACATCACAAAACCCAAACACATCAGTTATTCAATTTGTGCGATATACTAACACTTTTTCAGCACATTGCAGGCGAAGATCATCATGACAACGATATACATTGGGGTAATGACCGGCACCAGCATGGATGGCGTCGATCTTGTGGCGGCTTCTTTTGATCCCCTGCACGTGCATGCGACCCTCACTGTACCGTTTGCTCCTGAACTGCGTGATGAACTGATGGCGCTCACGCTGCCCGACATCAACGAGATTGACCGCATGGGCAAAGCCGACATTGCATTGGCCAAGATGATCGGACATGGCATCAATACGCTGATTGAAAAAAACAACCTGGATCGCAGCCAGATTCGCGCAATTGGCTCGCACGGCCAAACCATCCGTCACCGTCCTGAACATGGTTTCACCCTGCAAATTGGTGATCCGCACCTTATTACAGAAATCACTCAGATTCCGGTTATCTCTGATTTCCGTCGCCGCGATATGGCTGCCGGTGGTCAGGGTGCACCATTAGTCCCAGCTTTTCATCAGGCCTTATTTCAACACCCCGATATTCATCGCGTGATTCTAAACCTCGGCGGCATCGCCAATGTGAGTATGCTGCCCGCTGGACAACCGGAAAAAGTTTACGGCTTTGATACCGGTCCGGCCAATATTTTAATGGATGCCTGGTGCCACCGTTACACTGGCCAGCCTTATGATGAAAATGGCGATTGGGCCGCTTATGGACAGCCAATCCGTTCATTGCTGGAACGTTTAGGCGCACACGAATACTTTTCCAAAGAACCACCGAAAAGTACCGGCCGTGAAGATTTCAATCTTGAATGGCTGGATGAACAGCTCAGCGACTGGCGCAATGATCTGGATTATGAGGAGTTAGAAGACACCCCTGAAAATATTCAGGCCACCTTGATGAAACTCACCACACGTGCGATTAAAAAAGCTATTTATCGTTGTGACCTGATGGATACGGGCGAAGTTTATGTCTGTGGTGGTGGTGCCTATAATTCGCATTTACTGGAACAACTGCGCTGGCGTCTGCGTAAACACCATTGGACGGTACAAACCACCGAAGTATTAGGTTTATCTCCGACTTGGGTGGAAGCCACCGCGTTTGCCTGGTTGGCGATGCGTTTTGTACAAGGTCAAGCCGGCAACTTACCTGCAGTCACCGGTGCCAAAGGTGACCGTATTTTGGGTAGCATCACAGCCGTTTAAGCACAAAAATCATCAATAAAAAAGCCCTCATATGCAGAGGGCTTTTTTGAGTCGATCTTTAAATCGAGAAAGAAGAACCACAACCACAAGTAGTGGTCGCATTCGGGTTCTGCACGATAAAACGTGAACCTTCCAAACCCTCAATATAATCAACCACGGAACCCACTAAATATTGATAGCTTAATGAATCAACCAGCATGGTCACATCGCCATTTTCAAACTTGGCGTCATCTTCATTTACACTGTCTGCAAAATTAAAACCATAAGAAAAGCCTGAACAGCCACCACCCGTCACATAAACACGCAACATTAACTCTTGGTTGCCTTCACTTTCACGCAGTTGGCGCACTTTGTTGGCAGCATTGTCTGTGATTACAAGCGCTTGGGCATTCATCTTGAGCCTTCCTCAAATTCATTCAACGATCTTTCAAAGTAAAAGATCACATAACTCAGTATAGCATACCCAATATGAGGGTCATTTTTGAAGATTAAAGACCAAATCTGAGCAAATTTATCAGGATTATTTTCCATTCAATTTAGGGATTGTACTGCATCCTTTTACTTTCGCTCTGACTTACCCCTGATTCTCAAGCAGCAGTTTTGTTTTCGTCCGCATTAGGCCGTAGAATAGCGCACTCATAATTTATGATATGTGCGCCTCCCATGATTCAACTTGATCAACTTTCCCTGCGTCGCGGTGGACGTGTTCTTTTTCAAAAAGCCTCTATGCAGTTACATCCCGGCTGGAAAATTGGTCTGACTGGAGTCAATGGCGCCGGGAAATCCACGCTATTTTCAGCTCTGCTCGGCGGCATGGAATCGGACAGTGGCTCGCTCACCCGTCCGAGTGTCTGGACCGTGGCACACATGGCACAGGAAATTGAAGCACTGGATATGAAAGCCATCGATTTTGTGCTGTCAGGTGATGAAGAATACTGGGAGATCCAGCACAAACTCGAGCATCCAGAAACACTCAGTAATGACGAACTGGCACACTTATATGGCCGTTTTGATGAGATTAATGGCTATTCTGCTCCCTCTAAAGCCTCGCAACTGATGGCGGGGCTGGGCTTTTTTGAACATCAATCCGAACTCAGTGTGGCGAGCTTTTCCGGTGGCTGGCGTATGCGTCTGAATCTGGCACGCACATTGATGAGCCGCTCTGATTTACTACTGCTGGATGAACCGACCAACCACTTGGATTTGGATGCCATTTTGTGGCTAGAGGACTGGCTCAAGGCTTATGAGGGTACCTTGGTGCTGATTTCGCATGACCGCGATTTCCTTGATGCTATTACCGATCATATTTTGCATATCGAAAACCAAGAACTAACCCTGTATACCGGCAACTATTCTACCTTTGAACGTACACGAAGCGAACGTCTGGCGCAGCAACAACAGGCCTATGAAAAACAACTAGAAACCCGTGCGCATTTGCAAAAATATATTGACCGTTTCAAAGCACAAGCCACCAAAGCCCGTCAGGCTCAAAGCCGAATCAAACAGCTAGAACGCATGCAGGAACTGTCGGCAGCGCATGTCGATACACCATTTACCTTCTCGTTCCGTGAGCCCACCAAAATGAGTTCACCTTTACTGGAACTGGAACATGCCGATATTGGCTATGGTGACAAACTGATTGTGACCAACGTCAATTTGCAGATCACCCCAACTAGCCGTATTGGTCTGCTCGGGATGAACGGTGCAGGTAAATCCACCCTAATTAAATCACTGGTCGGTGATTTGCCACTGCTACGCGGCAAACGCAAAGCTTCTGAACTGCTGAATATTGGTTATTTTGCCCAGCATCAGATGGATGCTCTAGATGGCAATGCCAGTCCGATGCTGCAACTGGCCCGCATTGCAGATCCAAAAATCAGTGAAGCCACATTACGCGCATTTCTAGGCAGTTTCGGCTTTAGTGGCGAACGCATGGATACGCCTTCAGAAAGCTTCTCGGGTGGCGAGCGCGCACGTTTAGCCTTAGCCCTGATTGTCTGGAAACGTCCGAATGTGCTGATTCTGGATGAGCCGACCAACCACTTAGACTTGGATATGCGCCATGCGCTGACCATGGCCTTACAGGACTTTGAAGGTGCGGTAGTACTGGTTTCGCATGAACGCCAATTGATTGCGAGTGTCTGTGATGAATTGATTTTGGTACATGGCGGTCGCAGTAAAGAATTTGAGGGAGATTTGGCTGCATATGCAGACTGGTTACGTCAGGCACGTTTGGACATCATGAAAAATGGTCAGCAACCTGCAGCACCGGTGCAATCTCTGGTCGAAGATAAACCGACGATTTCCAAAACCGACAAAGAAGCACAACGTAAAGAGGCTGCACGTCGTCGTGAGCAGACCCGGCCAATTCGCAAGAACATTGAAAAATGTGAAGCTCAGATGGAAAAACTACAGCCACGTCTGACCGAAATCGAACAACTGCTGGCAGATACTACCCTCTATGAAGCCAACCGCAAAAATGACCTGATGCAATTGATGAATGAGCAAACCGATCTCAAAACTCAATTGGAACAGTATGAAGAGCAAATGCTGGAATTGATGATGGAACTGGAAGAGCTGGAAAGTTCTTTTGAATAACCGCCACACAACAAAAAAGCCGAATCCCTGATTCGGCTTTTTTATTTTCACTCCTGCAAGACAATCTCGCAATTAGCGGAATTTCTTATGATATTCATTGCGAATTTTAACCAGGCTCATCCCTTGAGATTGAGCCTGTTCCAATTTCCCCTGATCAACCAAAACGATGAGTTTGTCAATTTCGGTAATTAACAGGTCAAGCCCCTGTTGGTAGCTTTTGACCTGCTCATGCTCTGCAGGTAAACGTTCTAGTTTATGTGGACGCGACTTTTTCGAAGCCACTGTCGCTTTTCGCATAATCAGCAGTTGCTTCTTGGCCTGTGCAGCATCTTTCGCTTCCGCAAAAGCCATCGTGCTTTTGGCCAGTCGTTTCATATCCATTTCAAGATCACCGGATGCCCAGACACCCTGACTGAGTGCCAATAATCCCGATAACACCAATGCTGATCCAAATGTACGACGCATCAACTTCTTTTCCCTATTAAGCATCAATATCTGCATTCAATGCATTTTCTTCAATAAATGCACGGCGTGGTTCTACATCATCTCCCATCAGGCAGGAGAACATACGGTCTGCTTCAATCGCATCATCAATGGTGACTTGCAGCATGTTGCGGTTCTCTGGATCCATGGTGGTTTCCCAAAGTTGCTCCGCATTCATCTCACCCAAACCTTTATAGCGCTGGATCATCATGCCACGACGTGAATCTTGCAAGATATGCTGCCAGACTTGATGGAAGTTGCTGACCAGAATACGGCGCTCGCCTTTTTGCAAATACGCCCCTTCTTCAATCAACTTGAACCAGCTCTTGGCATTTTTCAACAAACGGCCATATTCGCCTGAGTTAAACAGCGTCACATCCAGCAAATACTGATGTGGCAAGTTATGCACATACAACGTGACACGTGGCCAGTAATGCGTAGTCATCACACCATTCTGCTCACGGGCAAATGACTCGAGTGAAATTTCAGGACGCAAACTTGGCTGTAAACGTTCAATGGCAGCACGTAACTGCTCTGCCCACTGCTCAACATAGGCTTGATCCTGATTCTGTTCCGCTTTAAACGGTTCAAGCTCTAACAAAGCATCCAACAAGCTCGCAGGATAACGCTGGGTTAGACGCTGCAAGCTCTTCTGTGACAATTGATAATCGGCAATCACTTTCGACAAGGCTTCGCCGCTGATCGCAGGCGCATTGGCGCTGACATGCAGGCTGAGTTCATCAATCGCGTTGGAAATCAGGAAAGTTTCTAGCGCATCATTGTCTTTGATGTACTGTTCCTGTTTTCCTTTTTTCAGCTTATACAAGGGTGGCTGAGCAATATAAATATGACCACGCTCAACCAGTTCCGGCATTTGGCGGAAGAAGAAGGTCAACAATAAAGTCCGGATGTGTGAACCATCCACGTCCGCATCGGTCATGATGATGATTTTGTGATAACGCAATTTGTCCGGATTGTATTCTTCACGGCCAATACCACAACCCAATGCCGTAATCAGCGTGCCGACTTCTGCCGATGAAATCATCTTGTCAAAGCGTGCACGTTCCACGTTTAGAATTTTACCTTTGAGTGGCAGAATCGCCTGCATTTTACGGTTACGGCCCTGCTTGGCTGAACCACCCGCAGAGTCACCCTCGACCAGGTATAATTCAGACAATGCTGGGTCTTTTTCCTGACAGTCCGCTAACTTTCCTGGCAAACCGGCAATATCCAGCGCACTCTTACGGCGGGTCATTTCACGGGCTCTACGTGCCGCATCACGCGCACGTGCCGCATCAATAATCTTTCCAGCAATCGATTTCGCAGCTTGTGGGTTTTCCAGCAGGTATTCTGAGAATGCCTTGTTCATGGCCTGTTCAACCGCCGGTTTCACTTCACTCGACACCAATTTCTCTTTGGTTTGTGAAGAGAATTTTGGATCTGGCACTTTCACTGAAATAATGGCGGTCAAACCTTCACGGGCATCATCACCGCTCACCGCGACTTTTTCTTTTTTAAGAATATTTTCGCTTTCTAGGTAGTTATTTAAACCACGCGTCAGTGCGGCACGGAAACCGGCCAGATGCGTTCCACCATCTTTTTGTGGAATGTTGTTGGTAAAGCAACGTACATTTTCCTGATAGGTATCATTCCATTGCAACGCAACTTCTACTGCAATCCCATTTTCAGCCTGAGTGGTGAAGTGAAAGATGTCGTTCAGATGGTTTTTGCCTTCGTTAATGTATTTTACAAACTCGGACAAGCCACCTTCATAGGCATACACATGTTCTAGGTTAATGCGCTCATCACGCAAAACAATGCGCACACCGGCATTCAGGAAAGACAATTCACGCAGACGGCGGGCCAAGATATCAACATTAAAAATCGTTTGGCTAAACGTTTCAGGACTCGGGTAAAAACGAACCGTGGTCCCTGTTTCTTCAGTTGTGCCAATTTCACGTAATGGATACTGCGGATCGCCGTGATGATATTCCTGCTCATAAATATGGCCAGCACGACGGATGTTGAGCAACAACTTGCTCGACAGTGCATTCACAACCGAAACACCCACGCCGTGCAAACCACCGGAAACTTTATAGCTGTTATCATCAAATTTACCACCCGCATGTAGGATGGTCAGAATTACCTCAGCAGCCGAGACACCTTCTTCTGGGTGAATATCGGTTGGAATGCCACGTCCATTATCAGAAACACTCACAGATTCATCTTCATGGATCGTGACTAGAATTTCATCACAGTGGCCGGCCAAAGCTTCATCAATCGCATTATCCACGACCTCAAACACCATGTGGTGCAAGCCAGTACCGTCGTCAGTATCGCCAATATACATACCAGGACGTTTACGGACTGCATCTAGGCCACGTAATACCTTGATACTAGAGGAATCATAAGCCTTTTCATTGATTTGTTCTGTTGGAGATGCAGATTGCGACTCTGAACTCATGGTTGCTCCCTAGTGTAAAAATAGGTCTATCCAAAAAATGGGTAAATCACTGTGAAACAGCGTGGACTTGACCGTGTTCAACATTGAATAATTGATAGGAAATAGAAAGATCACTTAAATGGTGTTGTACCGATTGCTGATCCAAAGTAGTCAGAAAAACCTGGCTACCGAGCTGGCTTAATCGCTCAATTAAACGTTGTTGTGCGGTTAAATCTAATTCTGCCGTCAAATCATCTAATAATACCACAGTTTCCTTATTGCTCGCATGTAACATTGCAATCTGTGACAGTTTCAACGCCATAATTAATAACTTTTTTTGCCCCCGCGACAGCACGTCATCCGCATTACCTAAGGGGGTTTTCAACCTTAAATCTGCACGATGTGGGCCATACTCGGTATAACGCCGTTCCACATCTTTTTGATGATGGGTCGTGAGATCATGCACCAATCCCAACTCGGCATGAAAGCCAGGTGAGTAGTCCATTTCGACCACTAAATCCGGCAACAATTGCTGCAAATCCGCTAAAAAATACCGCTGCCATTGCTCAACAATGCTCAAACGCTGTGAATGTAACATTTCACCGTAGTCACCGAGCATTTTGTTCCACGGTTCAAGCTCTGCCAGCGTTAAATGACGCTGTGACTTTAACAGGGAATTACGCTGTTTTAAGGCCCGTGAGTAATATTGCCAGGCATGATAAAAATCCGGTTCCACGTGGAACATCAACCAATCCAACAGTTGGCGGCGAGGCTTGGCGCCATGATCGATAATATCGGTACTTTGCGGATCAATATGTTGTAGCGGCAAAAGTCGAGCAAGCTGTCCTTGTGTAGCGACTGTGTCCCCATTTACCTTGATCAGTTGTTCCCCACTCTGGAACTTTTGCATGCCCATTTTTTCAGTGGCTGACTGGGCAAAGACAATCGCATCACTCGCATGCTGCTGGATGTAGTTTTTCGGAATATGGGTGCGAAAAGAACGCCCGGTCGCTAGCAGGTGAATCGACTCAAGAATAGAGGTTTTACCCGAACCATTGGCGCCATAAAAGACATTAAACGGCTGCAATCCGTGGAGAGCAACCGCCGTCAGATTTCGAACACGCTCTATATTTAAACGCGTGATATGCATGAGAGTTATTAAGACTTAAACACGCATCGGCATAACCACATAGGTCTGATCCTGATGTGCCGGATCCTGAACCAGAACAGACTGGTTGGCTTCAGTCATACTCATCATAACGTCATCACCATCTAGCACACCCAGAACATCAAGCAAGTATTGCGCATTAAATGACATCTCTAACGGCGCATTACTGTACTGGATCGCCAAATCTTCAATCGCTTCATCCTGTTCAGGGTTATTGGCACGCAATTGCAATGAATCCTGATTAAAATTCAGGAAAACCCCGCGTAATTTTTCATTACTCAAGATCGCCACACGTTGCAAGGATTGCTTGAATACATCATGTGCAATCATCACATGCTTATCCCCACCCCGCGGAATGACACGGCGATAGTCTGGGAATTTCCCGTCAATGAGTTTAGTTGTGAAACGCACAGCAATGTCAGCTTGCTCTTTATCACGGCTTGCAATCCGGATATTGACGTTCAATAACTCGCGACCAATCAGCAACGCCAATTGCTCATCTTCAATACTCAGCAAGCGCTGCAACTCACCCACTGCTTTACGTGGAACAATCGCCTGTACGAGCTGTTCAGTGTTCGAAGTTGCGGCTGTTTCACACAACGCCAAACGGTGACCATCGGTGGTGACGGCACGTAATTGGTTTTGATCAATTTCGAGCAGCGTTCCGGTCAGGTAGAAACGCACATCCTGCACAGCCATGGCAAAAGAAGTTTTTTCAAATAAACGTTTCAGTTCACGCTGTGTGACCTGAACCTGAGTGCCTTGACTGTTTTCAGTCGATAACAACGGATAGTCTTCAGCAGGTAAAGTCCCCAACACAAAACGACTATTCCCTGATTTCAAGATACAACGTTGATCTTCGGTAATTTGCAGGTCAATCAAAGCTGCACTTGGCAAAGATTTACAGATATCCACCAGTTTACGGGCAGGCACCGTGGTTTCACCAGGTTGCAAACACGCCCCTTCGGCCAGCATAGTACTCGCCACCAACTCAACTTCCAGGTCAGAACCGGTAATGGTGAGGGCTTGTGCAGTCACTTGAATCTTGACGTTTGAAAGGATGTTTAAGGTATGACGACGCTCGACTGCCCCTACAACATGAGACAGTACATTCAGTAAGCTTTCTTTCGCGATTTTCAAACGCACGATTCATTCCTCTAAAACTGAAGACGGGTATTGATGGTGTTTTTAGCTGTGTACTATGCGATAACAAAAGCCGCTTTGCAAGGCGGCTTTTTTGAATCATCAGCGCATTAACTTTGCAATAATCTGAGCAGATTTTTGTAGTCTTCGTTAAAGATCGGATCTTCTTCACGCAGACTTTGAACTTTCTCACAGGCATGCATCACGGTACTGTGATCGCGACCACCAAATGCCATACCAATTTCAGGAAAACTATCGCCCGTTAATTCGCGCGCAAGACCCATTGCTAATTGGCGGGGACGTGCATAAATTCGGGTTCGTTTGGGACCGACCAGTTCTTTATGTGGAATTCGGAAATACTCACTAACGACTCGCTGGATATTTTCCACACTAATGGTTCGTGCACGAATCGCCAAAACATCTTTAAGAGATTCACGGACGACATCCAGGTCAATCGGTGTACCCTTAAAACGGGAAATCGCGACCACCTTATTGAGTGCCCCTTCCAGTTCGCGCACATTCGCAACAACTTGCTGAGCAATAAATAATGCACAGTTACGCGGCAAATCGATACCGTTGCTTTCAGCCTTTTTCAACAAGATTTCAATACGCGTTTCAATATCTGGGGGTTCAACACCCACGGATAAGCCCCAAGAGAAACGTGAAACCAAACGAGGATCGAGTTCCGTCAATTCTTTTGGATAACGATCTGAAGTTAAAATAATCTGCTTAGATTCATCCAGCAAGGCATTAAAGGTATAAAAGAATTCAACCAGACTCGCCTCTTTACCAGCCAAGAGATGAATATCATCAACGAGTAACAAATCTAGAGAACGGCAATTTTTCTTAAATTCTTCAACCTTGCCCTTTTGCAAAGAACTGACAAAATCCTGTACAAAGCTTTCAGCGGTCATATACATGACGCGTGCATTCGGTTTTGCCTGTAATAAAGCATTACCAACAGCCTGCATCAAGTGGGTTTTACCCAAACCGGTCGGACCATATAAAAACAAAGGATTATGTTGTGAAGCCCCCAGCTGGGTTAAAACTTTACGGCAGGTTTCCGCAGCCATCTGGTTAGAACGGCCTTCAACAAAGAGAGAAAAAGTAAAAAGTGGATTCAATAAACGTTTTTTATTGATTTTATTTCCTGCGATGTCCACTTCTTTGTCTTTTTTGACTTTAGGTACCACAACTGGAGCAGGTGCAGCGGTTTCCAAAGCTGCTGTAGTCGTGGCAGGTTGTTCTGAAGCCGACAAAATAGCACCCGGACGTGAATCAACCAAGATTTCTACATGGCGGATACGGCCTTCAGAAAGCTGTTCAGCCAAAATCGTAATCAGTTCCAGATGATGTTCTTGAATATAGCGCGTCCAATAAGGATTTGGCGCATAGAGTCTTAAAGTATCTTCAAGTTCTTCAGCAACCAGAGGACGAATCCACATCGCAAAGACATTATCAGAGAGCTCTTGTCGCAAGCGAGTTAAGCAGTCCGTCCAAAGCATGTGAAACCCCTGTTTATGTGATTATTTAAATTTAAAAAAGCGACCACCCCATAGAAGGGGTCGCCATTCTAACCAAGTTATCCACATCTGTCATGATGAATTAAAGTGATTTCGACTAAAAAACAAACCAATCACAAATAAATTTAAATTTAAACGCTGTGTGGATAAGTTTATCCGCAACCTGTGGATAAAATATAACATAAACTTATCCACAATCTATCAAAAAAATAAAAACACGGTTATCCACAATGTAGGTAGATGTTTTTTAAATTTAAAAATAGCTTTTCCACACAAAAAACGCATCCTAATAGTAATAAATTTAAATTTATAAATTTGAATTTATTTATAAGAGGCTATCTGTTTGTGGATAACTTAAATATGAAATGAATTTAAATTTAAACTCTCGGAACAAAGTAAAAATAAATTTAACTAACACTATCTATTGTGGATAAAACTGTTCACAAATCAAGTGATTTTTTAGAAATGAATAAGTTAGTGTGTGGGTAAATAATCTGACATCATTTAACTCAATTCTAGACAAGGATCTCTATACATAAAAAATTTAACAGAAATACGTAACAAAACCGTGTTTTCATTGACAGCGTAAACAATGCACAATACAATCGCGAACCTTTATAGAAAGATCATTTTTGGAGTTTCGATATGAAACGTACATTCCAACCATCTGAATTAAAGCGTAAGCGTGTTCATGGTTTCCGTGCTCGTATGGCTACTAAAGCTGGTCGTCAAGTATTAGCTCGTCGTCGTGCAAAAGGTCGTCACAGCTTAACTGTTTAATTTCAGTTAGCTGCCCGGCTTATGGGTGTCATGACACTTTATAGCTTCAGCACAGAGGTTCGCATACGCTGTGCTGCAGATTATAAAAGTGTGTTTGATGGTGCGCTTTTTAAAGTGCATCAACCCCATTTCTTATTTTTGGCAAAACCAACCGAACAGCCTAAAAGCCGTTTGGGTATTGTTGTTGCCAAGAAAAAAGTACGCCGTGCACATGAAAGAAATCGAGTAAAACGTCTTGCTCGCGAAAGTTTTCGCTTGCATCAGCAGCAATTGGGTTTGTTAGATATTGTGGTGATGCCTAAGGTGGGTATTGAAGCAGTACCTAATGCAGAATTGCACCAGCAATTAGAATTTGCTTGGCAAAAGTTACAACGCTTGGCCAAAAAGCATCAAAAAACAGCTGTTCTCTCCCCACAACAGTAGAGATCACCAATGACGCGTTTACTGCGTTGGTTGATACGTTTCTATCAAATCGCGATTAGTCCATTACTCGGACCACGTTGTCGTTATATCCCGACTTGTTCACAATATGCATTAGAAGCCATTCATATACATGGTGCGCTGCAAGGTTCGTGGCTGGCCGGTAAACGTCTCTGTCGCTGTCATCCGTGGGGTGGTTCTGGTTATGACCCTGTTCCCCCTAAGGCAATTCGTTTTATTTCTTTTCAGCAAATAGATTCTCAAACGCGTCACGTTGCTGTACCCTTTCGTGATCGTTTATTGAACCAAAATCACTCTAACCATTTGGGGTAATTGATATGCAACAATGGGCCAGGATTGCCATTCTCGGGGCCATGTTTGTCGTCGCATATTTGCTCATTTTGGCGTGGCAAAAAGATTATGGTCATGTTGAAACTCCAGCACAGCAACCGGCTGTCGCGGCAGTTTCACATGAAGTATCTGCAGATTTGCCAAATGGCCAGACGGCATCAGCAACATCTGATGTTCCGCAAGCAAATGTTGCTGTACAGCAAGCAACGGGTAGCACAGCACCTGTAAGTCAACAGCTTATTTCAGTACAGACTGACCTTTATCATCTTTGGATCAATCCAAAAGGTGGTGATATTGTTCGTATTGAATTACTCAATCATGACAAGGATAAAAACAGCAACCAGCCTTTCGTAATGCTGGAGAGCGATGCTAAACGGACGTATGTGGCGCAATCTGGTCTGATTGGTCTGAATGGTCCAGACAGTAACCGTGCTGGTCGACCACTTTATGTAGTTGAAAAAACACAATATAGCTTGGCCGATGCGAAAAATAAGACTTTAACGGTTCCAATGGTCTACAAGACAGCGGATGGCGTTGAAATCATCAAGACGTTCAGTTTCAAGCAGGGTGAATATCCGATTGTGGTAAGCCACAAGGTAATTAACCGTTCTGCACAAAACTGGCAAGGTCAGATGTTTGGTCAGATCAAGCGTGACAATTCGGAAGACCCGGGTAAGTCCTCACAAGGGATCTTTACCTTGGGTACATTCCTCGGTGGCGCTTGGGGTACACCGGATGAGCAATATAACAAGCTGAAATTCGCTAATTTCACTGATGAAAAACTCAACGTTGAAGCAAAAAATGCTTGGATTGCGGTTGTACAACACTATTTTGTGAGTGCATGGATTCCGGGTAATCTAAAACTGACCCAAGCTGAAGGACAGCCATATACTGCGAAGCTTGAATCACGTCAGTCCGCTGATCATATGAATATCATCAGTTTTAGCTCGCCGACCGTGAACGTGCCAGCAGGTACAGTGGCTGAACTGGATGCAACCTTCTATTCAGGTCCAAAAATTCAGTCTGAGTTGAAAGATCTAGCTGCTGGTTTGAACCAGACCGTGGATTACGGCTGGTTATGGCCGATTGCCAAGCTATTGTTTATCGGTTTGCAGTTCTTCCACAACATTATTGGGAACTGGGGCTGGTCAATCATTCTGTTGACTGTCGTGGTGAAACTGATTCTCTGGCCATTATCGTCTAAGAGCTATCGTTCTATGGCGAAAATGCGTGTGATTGCGCCTGAAATGCAGCGCATGAAAGAAGAATTCGGTGAAGACCGTATGCGCTTCTCGCAAGAAATGATGGCGCTTTATAAGCGTGAACAGGTGAATCCACTTTCCGGCTGTCTACCACTGCTAATGCAGATGCCGATTTTCTTGGCTTTGTACTGGGTGTTGATGGAAAGTGTTGAGTTGCGTCATGCACCTTGGTTAGGCTGGATTCAGGATTTGTCTGCGATGGATCCATGGTTTATCTTGCCGTTGATCATGGGTGTGACCATGTATGTTCAGCAAATGTTGAACCCGCAGCCTGCTGATCCGATGCAAGCTAAAGTATTCAAGCTCATGCCGATCGTGTTTACCGTATTCTTGCTGTTCTTCCCAGCAGGTTTGGTACTGTACTGGATCGTCAACAACTTGCTGACTATTACCCAGCAGTGGTTTATCAAACAGAGCGTTGAAAAAGAGCGTTTGAAAAAAGAAGAAGTTGCTTAATTCACAACCTGTTGTGAACAGCTGAATAAATCCGCTTAAGATGGTACTCTTAGGCGGATTTTTCTTTGCCGATTTTTTGCGACATTTAGGTGAATTTTATGCAAAACCGAACCACTATTGCTGCCATTGCAACCCCACCCGGCCGCGGTGGTGTCGGTGTTATCCGCTTGTCGGGTGCAAAAGCCTATGCGATTGCTCAAGCCCTGACCCAGCAGGACTTGCCGAAAGCCCGTATGGCTGGTTTTCGCCAGTTTTATGATGCAGACGGTCAGGTAATGGATGAAGGTTTGGTACTGTGTTTTCCTAATCCGCATTCTTTTACCGGTGAAGATGTGGTGGAATTGCAAGGCCACGGTGGTCCAGTGATTCAAAATGCCTTGTTGGCACGTCTGTTTGAACTGGGTGCTATGGCCGCCAAAGCGGGTGAATTTTCCATGCGGGCCTTTGAAAATGGCAAGCTGGATCTGGTTCAGGCGGAAGCGATTGCCGATCTGATTGATGCTACGTCACAAGCTGCGGCGCGTTCAGCGGTGCGTTCTTTACAAGGCGCTTTTTCCAGCAAAATTAATACCGTATTGGAAAAATTGATCCATTTGCGTTTGCATGTGGAAGCTGCGATTGATTTTCCTGAAGAAGAAATCGATTTTCTGGCGGATGGCAAAATTCTGAATCTGCTCGACGATGTCACGGACTCGGTACAGGCAGTACAGCAATCGGCTCGTCAAGGCCAGTTATTGCGTGAAGGTTTACAGGTGGTCATTGCAGGTAAGCCGAATGCGGGTAAATCCAGCTTGCTGAATGCCTTGGCGGGCATTGATCGTGCAATTGTGACTGATATTGCGGGCACTACGCGTGATGTACTACATGAAAAAATCACCCTGAATGGTTTGCCGATTACCCTGACCGATACCGCTGGCTTGCGTGAAACTGGTGATGTGGTGGAAAAAGAAGGGATTCGCCGTGCCATCAAGGAAATTGAACAGGCCGATTTATTACTTTTGGTGTATGACCTCAGCCAAAATGATGATCCACTCCAGCTGGCCCAGAGTTATTTTGCTGAGCATTTAGAACCTCGTCGTTTAATACTGATCGGTAATAAGTGTGATTTGACCGCAAAAATGCCACAGATCAGCGATTATCAAGGTTTTCGTCATATTACTGTGTCGGCCAAGCAAGAGATGGGTGTACAAGGCCTGATTGATGCGATTACAGCGCATGCAGGCTTCCACCCTGAAGAAGATACCTTTATCGCTCGAACCCGCCATTTGGACGCGATGAAGCGCACCCAAGCCTATCTGGCTGAAGCACGTGAACAACTGGTGATTTATCATGCCGGTGAGCTGGTCGCGGAATCTTTGCGTTTGGCCCAAAATGCACTTGCTGAAATTACCGGTGAATTCAGTGCAGATGATTTATTGGGTAAGATTTTTGGATCGTTCTGTATCGGAAAATAGTCAAAATCTGGACCTCTATTTTCTCGCAACAATTTGTGCAAGAACGATCCGCCCTTCTTGCAGGTTTCGTCCCTGATTCTGTGCCATCACTTTAAAATCTGCACCCATGAGGATATGGAATCCAAGGGATGGTAAACCTTCCTTTTGGATTTTTTCGGCCAGAGATACAAACCATGTACGTGCACGTTCAGTTGTATCCGACCAGTCAGTAATCGTGAATCCGGTTTCCTCAAGCAGTTTGCGCAGCTCATCGGGTTGCACAAGGAAGCTAGTATCCGGTGTGCGTGCCCACGGTACGGGAAAGAGCACTGGACCAGATGGACCGGCAAGGACATCGTAAATTGCCAGTGTGCCGCCCGGTTTTAGAACCCGGTACATCTCCTGATATAGCTGAGTCTTGTCTGGGATATTCATCGCCACATGCTCTGTCCAGACCACATCGAATGTCTGATCGGGAAACGGCAGCTGGGTTGCATCGCCTTGGTAGTAGTCAGTCAGATGTGTAAGGCCGATTCTGGATGAGAGTATTGCAGCAGCGCGGCAGTATTCCTCTGTGAGGTCGATGCCGGTGACGTGACAGCCAAATTGCTGCGCAAGACAACGTGATGTCCCGCCAACCCCACTACCGACATCAAGTACGCACTTTGTTGAATCAAGTCCTGCGGCCTGAGCAAGCTCAAGGGTTGCTGCCCGTCCTCGGATATGAAACTCGTCAATGGGGGCTAGATCTTCGGGTGTGAGGTGATTCACGTCCTTGCCTGCTTTTTCTAGCGCCGCTAGGATGATGTCTCCCAAATCAGTACGTGTATAGTGCGTCTGAATTGCTTCATTGACAGGAGATTGCATAATTTTCTCCTCGTGTTGACCTTCACTGAGATGACAGATGAGCCAGATAACTTAAAAATGGGATGAGAGTAACTATTTTTGAATTTTTATACGTTATTTGATGAGTTTAATGGGAGCAGGCTCAATACGCTATCCTCAAGTCAGCTCACTGTACCACAATGCACAAATTTCATAACAAATAGCATTATATGGATACAGTAACTTACAAATTTTGCTGATTAAACCCATATTCTGGCAGTGGCGTGCATGCTTTTAATGCGATGCCTGGGTAACCTCGGACGTATATTTTGAAGCAATCCACCATAGACTATAATCAGCGTTATTGCTTTTCTCATTCCTTTTTCACGCAGGAGGAGATCGATGAGAAAGGAGGTTAAAATTGCTTTACTTTACGGTTAATCGTAATGGTTTAGATCTTCAAAAAGAGTCTTAGATTTTAAGGCTCTTCTTTTGCCATATCAGCAATACTAGGCATAACAGCCCAATAGCCAGGCAGAAACCTAATACGCCAGTCATCAGGCCAAAATGGTCTGCCAAATAGCCTACCGCAATAATCGGCACAATCGTGCCGAGATATCCTACAAATAGATACGTTGACATCACAGCGGCCCGATTCTGCGTGTGTGTCATCTGATGGATCAAACCAAACGCGCCCAACAGCCCTAAACCATGCCCAATACCGACTAAAATGTCACTCACAAAGAACAGCCAACTCCAGTGCAGCGTCATGCACAAGCCCAGCAAAACAAAACTGACCAGCAACGCGCCCAAACCAATTTGAATGCTTCGGTTGGGAGACATGGATTTAGCGTAGAACTGCACCGCAGCAGAGATAAACAAAATACTGGAAATGGCGCTGCCACTCACTAGGGGGCCATGCCAAGGGATAATTTCCTGTACAAAAGAGGCCGCTAAAGAGGCAAAGAGGCTGAAGGTTCCAAAAGCGGTAAAAGCGGTTAGCCCGGCAATAAAGAAAGCTGCGTGATAGGACTTTTCTGGTAGTTCCAGATGGGGTGCGGCTGAAAACGGTTGTGTTTCAAAACGTGGGGTTTTTAAGGAAAACAGACTAAACAGGGATAACACGGCAATCACAATGATCGGCAAATACGGCGTGATCAGTGGTTGTGCTGAAAACTCGGCAATCAGGCCCCCGACGAGTGGCCCCAAACCAAAACCCAAAACGGTAATGATCGAACTGAATTGGGCAGCATTGGATTTATGCTGTTCGGGAATGGTGTAGATTAATCCCAGCATGGCTGAGGTACTGATCAAACCAGAGGCGATCCCGATAATAAAACGTCCAATCGCGAGAGTGTAGGCAGTTGAGGCCCAAGCTGACAAAATCAACCCGAGAATGACAAAGACCAAGCCGATCTGCAGGCTACGCAAATAGCCAATACTATTGCTGGTTCTGCCTAAAAATAACAGTGTGGCTAGACAGCCAAACATATAGGCGACAAAGATATAGGTAATATGGCTTGGTAGTAAGTGCCAAAGCTCTTGATAAATGGGATAGAGTGGGCTAGCCAGTGCTGTCCCGAGTGTTCCAATACACAGTGCGAGGCTGACCAGCAAAAACGGTCGCCAGGAATTATTTTTCATCATGGATCATCAACATTCAACCCGCCACCATAAAGCAGGCGAGTGTTGGCTAGGAAAGAAGAGCGATAAGACTAGCCTATGCCGATGCAATAGATACGTCAATTCCATTCATGAGAACAGATCAAGTTTAGTTATAACGCTTCAGAATGGCCAAAAATCTCACCAATTCCTCTTCGTTGATCGCTGTTTCATCGGTAATCACGTGCTGGCGCAGATGGGATTCGATCAGTTCATTCATTAAACCACCCATCGCTCCCTTGGCTGCGGCGACTTGCTGTAATACTTCAATACAGCTGGTTTCCGGCTGTTGTACAGCTTGTTCCAGCGCTTTGAGCTGACCTTGCAGACGCTTGATACGGTTTAAAATTTTCTTGTCCTGATAAATGTGGCTCAACTTTTTACTCCAAAAACAAATATACTAGAGGGGAGTATTTTAACATGACCTGTTTATGCAACATTCCAGTTTATCCCGCCGTCACCATCACCGTTTTGATGAAGGTAACCCCCTTGCACAGAAACGTATTCTCATCGCCACTATTCTAACCGCCACGATGATGGTGGTAGAAGTCTTAGGGGGATGGATCTTTAACTCAATGGCACTTTTGGCGGATGGCTGGCATATGAGTTCGCATATGCTGGCATTGGGCCTGGCTTATTTTGCCTATCGTGCTGCACGTCATTATGCCAATGATGCACGTTTTAGTTTCGGTACATGGAAAATCGAGATTCTTGCCGGGTATAGCAGTGCAATCTTGCTGCTGGTGGTGGCCTTTTTTATGGCTTTTCAGTCCATTGACCGTTTATTGCATCCTGTGAGTATTCAATACAATGAAGCCATTTCCATTGCAATCATTGGTCTGCTGATTAACTTGATTTGTGCCTGGTTGTTGCATGATGATGGCCACCATCACCATCACCATCACCATCACCATCACCATCATCATCATGAGCACGGTGAACATGATCTCAACCAGAAAGCTGCTTTCCTGCACGTGGTGGCTGATGCGGTGACTTCAATTTTCGCGATTATTGCCCTGTTTGCCGGGAAATACTTTGGTTGGGACTTTTTAGATGCCTTGCTCGGGATTGTTGGATCCTTGCTGGTGGGTAAATGGGCCATCGGTTTAATGCAAGAAACCGGCAAGACCTTGCTGGATGCTGAAATGGATCATCCGGTGATTGCTGAAATCCGTGAAGTCATTGATCAGCTACCCTGCACTGTTGAGATCACCGATCTGCATGTCTGGAAAGTTGGTAAGGGCAAATTTTCCTGTATTTTGGCCTTAGATACGCAGGCAGCTTTAGATGCCGATCAGGTCCGTCAAGTACTCTCCATTCATGAAGAACTGGTGCATATTTCGGTCGAAATCAATCGCCCAGCGCTTGTTTGATGTTCCACGTGAAACCGATGAGCTGAGTTACGGAAAATTTTGGTTGTAAATTGGCAAATTTCACTGACTCAGCTGTGGGTTTCTGCGTAGAATCGAGCGTTAGGATTGACCAGACTTGAACTGAAATGATGAAAAAACTCGGCCTGCTTGCAGTGACATTGATGCTCACGACTCACAGTACTTTTGCGGATGTCACCAGCTTAAAAGTCAAATTGCAGCAGCAATATCCCGCTTTAAAAATTGAAAACCTACAAAAAACCGAGATGCCTGGATTGTATAGCGCCACGTTTGAAGATCAGGTGGTGTATCTCGATGAATCGGGGCAATATCTGCTAGCCGGATCCATGATTCGTTTGAAAGATCAAAAGAACCTGACCCGTGATTTGATCTTGCAACAAAACCAGGTGGACTGGAAAAGCTTACCGCTGAAAAATGCCATCAAAACCGTACGAGGCACTGGGAAACGCCAGTTAGCAGTCTTTTCTGACCCAAATTGCCCATATTGTAAACGTCTTGAGGCGGAGCTGGCCAAACTGACGGACGTTACGATTTATACTTTTATTTACCCATTAAAACCACAGTCCATGACGGTGTCTAAACAGGTGTGGTGTGATAAAAATCCAAGCCAGGCCTGGAGCAACTTGCTACAAAAAAATATCACACCGAGTACCACAGCCAGTTGTAGCACACCTTTAGAGCAGAACCTCAAGCTGGGTGAACGTTTAGGGGTAGAAGGTACGCCAACCCTGATCCTGTCTAATGGTTTTAAACTGACGGGTGCCTACCCTGCTGAACAGATTGAACAGATATGGAAAGAATTTAATCTGTGATTCATCGCGTAAAAAAAGCACCTGCGGGTGCTTTTTTTATAGGAGTTTTAAACCCGGCGACGATTGCTGATCAAATTATAAATCAGCAGGATAATCACAGCACCGATCACGGACGCAATAAAGCCTGCGGCAGAATTGGCATCATACCAACCGAGTGCACGTCCAGTATAAGTTGCTAGCAGTGAACCGCCAATCCCGAGCAGGGTCGTCATTAAAAATCCGGCTTTATCATCTCCAGGGTGCAAGGCACGCGCCACTAAACCGGCAACAAAACCCACCACAATCGCAACAATCAATGACCACATTAGAAATCTCCTTCTTGTTCTCTTCTTATTGGGGGTGTGCTTTTATCATGCGGTAGGCCAGCTCAATAGCCAAGTGAGCATCAGGGCGAAGCTGTTGGGTTTTTGTGGCAATCTCGCTCAGCTGTGCGAGATCTGTATAAAAAAAGTGGCCATTTGGCCACTTCTTCTGAAATATTTTACAAACCAATTTCACCGATAAAAGGTAAATGACGATATTTTTGGTCGTAATCCAGGCCATAACCCACGATAAACTTGTCTTCTACTTCAAAGCCGAGAAAGCGTACCGGTAAATGGATTTCACGGCGTGACGGTTTACTGATTAGGGTACACAGTTCAATCGAGTTGGGTTGGCGTGTCTGCAAAATTTCCAATACTTTGCTTAAGGTATTACCAGAGTCGATAATATCTTCTACGACCAAAACATCTTTACCGCGAATTTCCCCATCAAGATCTTTCAGGATTTTTACATCACGGCTAGAAACGGTACCGCTGCCATAGCTTGAAACCGTCATAAAGTCGAGTTCATGCGGTTTTTGGATGCTACGGCACAAGTCCGCCATAAAAATGACAGAGCCACGTAACAGTCCGATCAGCACCAAATCTTTATCACTATGCGCATAGTGAGCATCAATTTGCTGACCGAGTTCTTGGACTTTCGCTTGAATCTGCTCAGCAGAAATCATCACATGCATAGGAACGGTCATGGAGAAATACCTAAAAAAGCAAAATAAAAAAGGTGTTGACCAGCAACACCTCAGAATTTGAGTGAATGGTCAAATTTTAATGTAAAAAAGTCCATATTGCATCCCCTGCCCTAGTAAAAATAGAGCACTGAAATTTTACATGGATAGGTTGGTCTACTGATGATAATCGAGTAAAGCAGTTTGCTCTGAGTCTTACCTGTGTCCGGCATTCAACTGTTTTTTTAGCTTGCAAAGCGTTTATTTAGAGAGTGCATACCTTCAATGCCAAACCGCAGCAATAAATTCAGGTGAACCCTTTTGGGATTCACCTGAATTTAAGGTTTTTTTCTTTACTGTTGCAAAAAATTTGCCAGATCTGCTGTTGCAGGATGGTGTAAAGAAAAAAAGTTGAAAAACTGTGATGCAGTTTTAGTTTTTGTGTATAGGGAACAAGGTTACTTTCGTTGCGATTGTCGAGATTGGTGCAACCGAGGCAGAAAAAATCACAGTTGCACCATGTTTGAAATACCTCATAACCGCCAGTGCAATAAGGTATGAATAGAGTTTACTGCACGGGTGTATTACGTTGGTGATGGCGCAGTGACAGATATGCGGTAATGCTCAGTACAATCGCGATAAAGCTGAGTGATAGCCAGATTGGTACATGGAACAAATCCAGCATCAGCATCTTAAACCCGATGAACAACAAGATAATTCCGAGTCCATAAGGTAAATAATGCATTTTTACCGCTGCACCTGCCAACAGGAAGAACATGGCACGCAGACCCAGAATTGCCATCAGGTTTGCGCTCAGGACGATAAACGGATCGCTGGTGACGGCAAAAATTGCGGGAATCGAATCGACCGCGAAAATCACATCAGAGAATTCCACCAGGATCAGCACGATAAACAAAGGGGTTACCCAAAGTTTGCCCTGCTCGCGAATAAAAAAGCGGTTGCCGTGCAGTTTCTGCGTAATCGGTAAATGCTTACGTAGCCACTTTAACAGCTTCATATCTTCAATATTGCTGTCTTCCTCCTGCCCTTTCAGGAACTTAAACCCGGTATAGACCAGGAAAGCTCCGAAGATATACAGAATCCAGGAAAATTCTTGCACCATCCAGGCGCCGATAAAAATGAAGATGGTTCGCAGCACGATTGCGCCCAAGACGCCGTAAAGCAGTACCTGTCGTTGTAAGGCAGGTGGAATGGCAAAGGCGGAGAAAATCATCAACCAGACAAAAACGTTATCGATCGCCAGCGATTTTTCTAGCAAATAACCGGTCATAAATTCCAGCGTTTTTTGATTGGCGATGTGAAGGCCTGCGCTCTGTTGTAGATAAAACCACAACCCACCTGCAAACAACAAGGAAACACTGACCCAGGCAGCACTCCACCAGGCTGCTTTTTTAATGGAAACAGGCTGATCCTTCTGCTGTTTAAAGCCCATAAAATCAATAACGAGCATGACAGCCACGATCGAGAAAAAAATCACATACAGCCAAATATTGCCTATGGATTCCATAATCAACTCTCCTGTTCTGGCAAACAGGTACAAAAAAACCTTGACCTGTTGCCAGATGAATTAAACATCTGTATCAACATGATCAAGGTCTTGCCTACATCCTGAATATTGCGGATGCCCAGATTCCGACTTTTTGCAAAGTGTATTGACGAAATCTGGCACATTACAGCGTTGCAGTAATGTTTGGAGGAGGCTACTCCCCTTGTTCAACTTTAATTGGGTGGGAAATTGTCTAGATTCCCGACTATTTGAATAGGATTACACAGTTTACTTAAGGATGCAATTTTTCGTTTTTATTCACGACGAAAAAATCATGAAAATCCACATTATTCTTTTGCAAAATGTGGCATGTTTAAGGAAGGCTTTAATGAAAAAAACAGGTGAATCACATGGATATTCAGCACAGTGAAAATCAGCAGCAAGGTGAGTTTTTTATGGAGCGTGATGGGCGCCGTGTAGGCGAACTCACCTATGCGTGGCGCAGTCCGGATCAGTTTGTGATTGATCACACCTGGGTATGCCCTTCCATGCGCGGTCATGGCGTTGCCCGGCAGTTATTGGATGCTGCTGTTGCATTTGCCCGTGACAAGCAAGTCAAGATTATTCCGGTTTGTTCTTATGTGGTGGTGATGTTTCAGCGCGAGGCCAGTTTTGCGGATGTCTGGGCGAAATGAGCAGATCGAGGACAGGATTATCAACGTCTGCTCAGCCTAATGGCTGAGCAGCAAGTCTGTTTTAATTTATGATTTTGGCTTGTTGCAGGCGTAAATTGACTTCATTGACGATTTGATCCAGTCCGGTGTCAAAGCTTTCTTCATGTACCAAGGACACCATGTTCTGGGTGACTTGGGGCAGATTGTATTCCGCATACCAAGATAGCGAATTAACCTCGATTTCACGTTCTCCCTGCTGAATAACAAAGCGTTTTTGCATCCAAGCCTGCAGGTTTTCACCGGTATAGGCATCATAGAAAATGATATCGGTCAGATAAAAATCCTTCATCATATAAGAATAGGAAACCTGGTTCTGCTCGGGATCATAGGTGAAAAAAGGTGTGGTGGTCATATGCAACTCTACCAGAAATTCCCGTTTTAAGCGGTGGTTCGGATATTGGGCACGTACCTTGATCGGACAAGCGACCTGGGCAAAATCAATCTCGCGCTCACAATCCTGCTGGAAATATTGCGCCAGTGAAAATACCTGATGTTTCACGAAATCCTGCATTAAAAATTCAGGTTCGAGCTGGGCATTGATCAATCCCAACAGCAAAGATTCGACTTCTTCTTTGGATAAATAGATATCTTCGACTATATGCATGGCAATCCCTGAATCTTGTTGTTACTTATAAAAAAAGCCTAACGTAAAGTGTTCATGTTGTCTATGAAACCTGCTACAGGATGTTCTATCGATTCTCTTCCCACTCAAAAATTAAGCGGATTGAGTGATGGATTGAGAGGTGAAACTTTTAACGATAGGTATCGAGACATAAAAAAGCCCAACAGCAGTTGGGCTTAATGCTCAGCTGATTTTAGCCTTTTAAAGCCGTGATCAGTTTCTGATGGAGTCCACCAAAACCACCATTCGACATAATCACTATGGCGTCCCCTTCTTGTGCTTCATTGACGATACGCTGAATAATCTCGTCCAAAGAACGGCTGACCTGTGCAGAATTCGGAGCTGAGTCAATAACGGGCTGTAAATCCCAGTCCAGTCCTTCTGGCTGATACCAGATCACTTCATCGGCTAGACGTGCCGAATGTGCCAGACCGTCCTTATGGCTGCCCATACGCATGGTATTTGAACGTGGTTCAATAATCGCCCATAGACGGCGTTCACCAAGGCGTTTACGTGCACCATCCAGTGTGGTTTCAATCGCGGTTGGATGATGGGCAAAGTCATCATATACCTCGACACCCCGAATCGTACCTAACAGCTCCATACGACGCTTGACGCCTGCGAAATTCGACAGCGCTTCGCATGCCTGTGCAATCGAAACACCAACGTGCTGTGCAGCTGCAATCGTGGCAAGTGCATTGGCAACGCTATGCTGACCCGTCATGCTCCAGCAGACTTCACCTTGTACATTGCCCTGCTCCAACACTTTGAAATGGCTGCCATCCAGCGCAATCAATTCAGCAGAAAGCGCGGCTTGCGGATGAGGCTGTAAACTGGTGCGGACGACCGGAGTCCAGCAACCCATTGCCAACACTTCATCGATATTCGTTTCAGTAATAGGCGCAATAATACGGCCTTGGCTTGGAATGGTACGTACCAAGTGATGGAATTGTTTCTGAATGGCTGCCAGATCATCAAAAATGTCGGCGTGGTCAAATTCCAGGTTGTTGAGAATTGCGGTACGGGGATGGTAATGCACAAATTTGGAACGTTTATCAAAGAATGCCGAATCGTATTCATCGGCTTCGACCACAAAGTATTTTCCGCCCAAACGTGCACTCTGGCTAAAACATAGTGGTACGCCGCCAATCAGAAAGCCCGGGTTGAGACCGGCCTGATCGAGTACCCAGGCCAGCATGGTCGTCGTGGTGGTTTTACCATGTGTACCCGCGACGCCTAGGACGTGTTTGCCTTGCAACACGTGATCAGCCAGGAATTGAGGGCCGGACACATAAGGTAAGCCGGCATCCAGCATATATTCCACAGCATCAATACCGCGTTTCATGGCATTACCAACGATCACCAGATCCGGATGAGGTTGCAAATGGCTGCGGTCATAACCTTGCATTAAGGCAATCCCTGCATTTTCCAGCTGAGTCGACATTGGAGGGTAAACATTTTGGTCCGAGCCGGTCACGGTGTGGCCCAGTTCACGTGCAAGCAAGGCCAAAGAGCCCATAAAAGTGCCACAAATTCCCAAAATATGCAGATGCATTATTTACCTACTCCACTACTCATTTTGTTGCGTCCCTTTGATCAGTAGACGCACGCTATTTATAAAAAATTGTGGCAGAAACGATAGCAAGGCTATGGCTGAAAAGATAGAGTGAGTTGTGTCGCAGCGAACGAAATTTACAGAAAATCCCCTGCCCGTTTGCACTGCTCTTTTTTAAGTGCGTACTGATAGCAAATGGGAAGAGTCTCCGGCCTCGGTCTATAATCATCGGCTTGCTGCATTTAACCCGTATGATCCAGGAAGCTGTTGCTGTGAACCAGACCCTCATTGCCTTGAGTTTTTTAATTCTATCCAACTGTTTTATGACTCTGGCCTGGTATGGACACCTTAAATTTTTACATCAGGCTCCCTTATGGCAAGCCATCCTGATGGGTTGGGGTATCGCGTTTTTTGAGTATTGTTTTATGATTCCAGCCACGCGTTTGCTGGCGCAACAAGGCTGGATGACCGGTGAAATGAAAATCACCCAGGAAGTGGTCACCTTACTGGTATTTGTGCCATTTATGCTGTTTCTGTTTAAACAACCGTTTAAGCTGGATTATCTCTGGGCGGCTTTATGTTTATGTGGTTGTGTGTATTTTATTTTCCGTAATGCCTAAACATCAGGTTTGGGCTGTGTTAGCCGGATGATCCGATTTTATCGGATTTTCTCGTATTTATCTCTGCCCTTAAGCCCCTTAGTCTTGGGACGTGGCTTAAAAACACGCTATAATAGTCGACTTTCTCCAATTTAAGCTTGGCTTTAGTCGAGATTTTTCTTCCATTTACCTAATAGCCTTTGGAATTGCCAATGAATGCGGTCAGCGACGCTCAACCTCTAGTCGGAATTATTATGGGTTCTCAATCAGATTGGGCAACTCTTGAACATACTGCCAATATGCTCAAACAGTTGGGTGTCCCGTTTGAAGCCGAAGTGGTTTCAGCACACCGTACACCGGATCGTCTGTTTGAATATGCTGAAACAGCCCGTGAGCGTGGCATTCAGGTCATTATTGCTGGTGCAGGTGGTGCTGCGCACTTACCTGGCATGTGTGCGGCTAAAACGGATTTGCCTGTACTAGGCGTACCGGTGAAATCTTCGATTTTAAATGGTGTAGATTCTCTGCTTTCAATTGTACAAATGCCTGCTGGTATTGCAGTAGGAACCTTGGCGATTGGTCCAGCAGGTGCGAGCAATGCGGCCATTATGGCAGCGCAGATTTTGGGTTTAACACGTCCTGAAATTGCAAAAAATGTGGCCGATTTCCGCGCAGCACAAACCGCGAAAGTGGCCAACAACAATATTCCGGGTCAAATGTAAGTAAGGGTTTTGGCATCATGAATAAAACCATCGGTATTTTTGGTGGCGGCCAGTTGGGTCGTATGATGGCGCAAGCTGCATTACCACTGAATATTCAATGTACCTTCTATGAAGCGAGTAATGACTGCCCTTCTGCAGCTTTAGGTCCAGTTTTCTCCAGTCAGACAGAAAATGGTTTGGCGGAATTTATGGCCAGTGCGGATGTCTTCAGTCTGGAATTTGAAAATACGCCGTTAGCTGATGTGGATGTTTTGACACAAAGCAAAACGTTGCATCCACCGCGTCAGGCATTGGCAACTGCTCAAAACCGACTGCTGGAAAAAAGCCTGTTTGATCAGCTCGGAATTCCGGTTGCACCGTATCGTGCTGTAAATTCACTGGAAACTTTGCATGCCGCCGTGACTGAACTGGGTTTACCTTTAGTGCTAAAAACTGCGACAGGCGGTTATGATGGCAAAGGCCAGTTCGTATTGCGCACTCAGGATCAGATTGAGCAGGCTTGGGCAGAGCTTGGTCCTGCCGGTAGTCTGATTGCTGAAAGTTTTGTGAACTTTTCCCGTGAAGTTTCTATTATTGCGGTACGTGGACAAAATGGTGAAGTAAAAACCTGGCCATTGGCAGAAAACCATCACCATAATGGCATTCTGTCGCATTCGATTGTACCGGCACCAAATAGTGCGGATTTACAACCGTTTGCTCAAGAGTACATCACTCGCCTGCTCAATCACTTGAATTATGTGGGTGTATTGACTTTAGAGCTGTTTGTGACTGAAAAAGGCTTATATGCCAATGAAATGGCGCCACGTGTGCATAATTCCGGTCACTGGTCGATTGAAGGTGCTGTTTGTTCGCAGTTTGAAAACCACATTCGTGCCGTTGCTGGCCTGCCACTTGGCTCAACAGATGTGGTTCGTCCAACCGTGATGGTGAATATCATTGGTCAGCATCCGAAGTCTGAAGATGTATTGGCTTTAAATGGTGCCCATTTGCACTTGTATAACAAAACTGAACGTCAAGGCCGTAAACTAGGTCATATTACTTTGATGCCTGTGGATAGCTCGGAATTAACCACTTTATGCCGTGCACTGGCGAAGATCCTGCCAGAACCATTGGCTTTGACTCAAGATATGAGCATCTAAACTCCCAACTGTTGTTTAAAAAAGCGTTCTCTAGCGGGAGCGCTTTTTTATTGTCTGCAGATTCGGCATGATTGCCGCCTCTTATGTTTTCAGCCATCTGTCGGCTGATCTTTCAGCTTTATTGTTTATAAAATAAACATTTGTTATAACAAGTGAACCTTGGTATTTGGATGATTGATGTGCCGAGGAAGAGTTTTTTTGAATTCAAAAAATATGTGGCTCGTTTGAATTTAAAATTCTCTTTTAAATTTAAAAGTCAGATTTGAATTTAAATGGTTCAATTTTTAAATTTAAACCTGAAATATGAATTTAAATAGCAGGATTTAAATTCATCTTTTTCTTGTTGGGTTGAGTTATCCACATTTGGCAGGTGCTTTTCTGCCTAATTTGAATTTATAAACCTTAATTTGAATTCAAAATACATCCTTAATTGGGTTTTGAATTTAAAAACGTGGTTGTGGATATCTTTATTTGAATTTAAAAACGGAAAATGAATTTAAATTGACGCAAAATAAATTCAAATTTACCAATTCATCTCTGAACTCTCGTTAAATCCTGTTATGGTAAAGGTAAATTTGAATTTAAAGATGTAGTGAAATCGATGAGACGTTTTATAGTCTTGTGTGCTTCAGGATTATTGTGTTGGACACACGCTCAGGCCGAATTAATCCTGAATGGCAAAACACTCAGCCAAAGTGATCTATTAGAAAATCCACGCACGACATCCGTGACAAATAATAATTTTCAGGCATGTTTGGCAGGGTTGAGTGATCAGGCAGTGGCCTCAGGGGTCGTGCCAAGCCGTTATGCCCAATACACACGTGATCTGACACCCGATTATTCAGTCATTGAAAAACTCAACTATCAACCGGAGTTTTCTACACCAATTTGGGATTACCTGTCCGGTCTGGTGGATGACGAACGGGTAGCTTTAGGGCAGCAAAAACTGGCACAGCACCGTGCGGTACTGAACCAGGTGGCACAGGTTTATGGTGTAGCGCCTGAAACGGTAGTCGCTGTTTGGGGTGTAGAAAGTAATTTTGGTGATATTGCTGGTAAGTATCCATTGTTACAGGCATTAGGCACGTTGAGTTGTGAAGGACGCCGTCAAAGTTATTTTCGTAGCGAGTTTTTTACCGCTATGCGAATTTTACAGCGAGGTGATGTCACGCAAGAGCAGTTACGTGGCTCTTGGGCTGGCGCATTTGGCCATACCCAATTTATGCCTTCGACCTATGAGCGCTTAGCAGTCGATTTTGATGGAGATGGCCGACGCGATCTCGTCTCTAGCACTGCGGACGCTTTGGCCTCAACAGCCCATTTCTTGCAACAGGCAGGTTGGCAAAGCGGTATGCCGTGGGGTTTTGAAGTTAAATTGCCTGCGAATTTGGAGATACAAGGTGAGGGACGCCGTAATAAGAAAGCTTTGCGTTACTGGATAGATCAAGGTGTACTACGCGCCGATGGAAATACCTTATTGCAAGGTAACCTGTCTGAACAGACACCTGCCGGTCTAATGACGCCTGCCGGTACAAATGGACCAGCCTTTTTAGTTTTCAAAAATTTTGATGCCTTGTACAGCTATAATGCTGCTGAAAGTTATGCCTTGGCGATTGCCCATTTATCAGACCGTTTACGAGGACAAAGTGGTTTTGTTACGCCGTGGCCGACAGATGATGCGGGAACTTCACGTGCAGAACGCCGTGAGATACAGCAGTATTTATTAAATAAAGGCTATGACATTGGTGAGGCAGATGGATTGATCGGTGATAAAACCCGTCAAGCCATCCGTCAGGAGCAGTTGCGTTTAGGTTTAAACCCGACTGGACGGGCAGGCCAGCAGATTTTGCGTACTTTCAGAAATGAAAATGCCCAACGTTTGATGCAGTAAATTCCAAAGCATCCCTTTAGAGTCTATATTGCTCTAAAAGGAGATCAAGTTAAGCTTCTGGATCGAGTTTGACTGCGTCTAAGATGTCAAAAATGACTGTGGTGACATCTTGGCTGAGATCACGATTATTAAAGATCTCATACGCCGTAATCGTGACATCGGTGTCACTTGGTAGAAGACGCTGTTCTTCTTCAATCAGCTGCTGAATGGGGAGCAGAGTCTGTTTTACCTCAAGATGTAAAATATCCTTAAATTCGACATTTTCATCTTCGAGTTCAATCAATTGCTCGTTAAAAAAAGGCAAGAGAATGGAGTGGAGATAAGGTTGAATCTCGACAATATCAAAGATTTCGATATCGCGGCTCTGTTCAATTGTGCTGATGTGGTCATTTACTTCTATCAGGATATGGTAGTAACTCACATGGATCTCCACTAATTTCTTGGCGTCTCTTTTCATCTCCACAATAACACGAATTGTATGGAATTGCCTTGTGATCTAAGACATAAGCGAATGAACACGTAAGGATTTTTTACACTGTGAGTTAAATGGATGATGAGTTTTAGCTTTGATCGACCTGAATCGGAATCATGGTTTCTCAAGCCAAATAAAAGAAAAGAATTTATATCTCTTATATGCACGCAGCATACTGCTAAAAATAAAAAACCGCGCATAAGCGCGGTTTTTTATTAAGCTGACAAATTATTTTTTGTCATCTTTTACTTCAGTGAATTCAGCATCTACAACGCCATCATCGGCTTTTTGCTGACCTGCATCACCGCCTTGGAATGCATTCGGATCAAAACCTTGTGCACCACCGGCTTGTTGAGCTTGCTCATAAGCACGTTGGGTAATTGGCATCAAGATGTTTTGTAATGCTTCAGTTTTGGCTTTAATGACTTCTACATCATTTTCTTTGGTTGCTGCTTCAAGTTCAGAAACTGCAGTGTTCACTGCTGTTTTTTCATCTTCAGTCACCTTGTCGCCAAGATCTTTTACCGCTTTTTGTGCACTTGAAGTCAGGGCATCAGCTTCGTTACGTGCTTTTGCCAATTCTTCAAACTTGCGGTCTTCTTCAGCATTCGCTTCAGCATCTTTGATCATCGCTTCAATTTCAGCATCGCTCAAACCAGAGTTTGCTTTAATTTGAATAGATTGTTCTTTACCTGTGCTCTTGTCTTTCGCAGATACTTTCAAGATACCATCCGCATTGATGTCGAATGACACTTCAATTTGCGGTACACCGCGTGGTGCAGGTGGGATGTCGCCCAACTGGAAGTTACCCAACAATTTGTTTTGTTGAGCCATCTTACGTTCACCTTGGTAAACCGAAATATCTACGGCAGGTTGGTTATCTGCTGCAGTTGAGAACACTTGAGATTTCTTCGCAGGAATCGTGGTGTTTTTCTCGATGATTGGTGTTAATACACCGCCCATGGTTTCGATACCCAACGTTAACGGAGTCACGTCAAGAAGCAATACGTCAGTTTTGTCACCAGACAATACTGCACCTTGAATTGCTGCACCAATCGCAACTGCTTCGTCTGGGTTCACGTCTTTACGTGGCTCTTTGCCGAAGAATTCTTGTACTTTTTGTTGTACAAGTGGCATACGAGACTGACCACCCACCAAGATTACGTCTGAAATGTCTGAAGTTGACAGACCAGCGTCTTTCAAGGCAATACGGCAAGGCTCAATTGTACGTTCAACCAGATCAGCAACCAAACCTTCCAATTTTGCACGTGTTACGTTGATCACTAAGTGTTTAGGACCAGTGGCATCAGCGGTGATGTATGGAAGGTTGATTTCAGTTGCATTTGAAGAAGAAAGCTCGATTTTGGCTTTTTCAGCAGCTTCTTTTAAACGTTGTAAGGCAAGTGGATCATTTTTCAGATTCACATTTTGCTCTTTCTTGAACTCTTCTACCAAGAAGTCGATCAATGCTGTATCGAAGTCTTCACCGCCCAGGAAGGTATCACCGTTAGTTGACAATACTTCGATCTGTTGGTCGCCATCTAGGTCTGCAATTTCGATAATTGAAACGTCAAAAGTACCACCGCCCAAGTCATACACTGCGATTTTGCGGTCGCCTTCTTTTTTGTCCATACCGAACGCAAGTGCAGCAGCAGTTGGTTCGTTGATGATACGTTTAACATCTAAACCCGCGATACGGCCAGCATCTTTAGTTGCTTGACGTTGTGCATCGTTAAAGTAAGCCGGTACAGTAACAACGGCTTCAGTCACTGTTTCACCCAAATAGTCTTCTGCAGTTTTTTTCATTTTTTTCAAAACTTCTGCAGAGATTTGTTGTGGTGCAAGTTTCTTGTCGTTTACTTCTACCCAAGCATCACCATTGTCAGCTTTGATGATTTTATAAGGTACAAGGCCGATATCTTTTTGCACCGCTTGGTCTTCATAACGACGACCAATCAAACGTTTGATCGCGAACAATGTATTTTTAGGGTTCGTCACTGCCTGACGTTTAGCAGACTGACCAACCAAGATTTCGCCATCTTTGTACGCAATGATCGATGGTGTGGTGCGCGCACCTTCAGCATTCTCGATCACTTTAACTTTGTCGCCTTCAAGTACAGCAACACATGAGTTTGTAGTACCTAAGTCAATACCAATGATTTTAGCCATTAGATCTGTTCCTCAAAAATTTTTTGCAATTGTTTTCGCTTGTTATCCGATATGAGAGCCATTGAATTTTTTTCAAGTTATGATGTTTAAAAAAACTCTAAAACTCCCGATTTTTTGCTTATTGACCGACCATCACCATGGCTGGACGCAATAAACGGCCTGCAAGGGTGTAACCTTTTTGCAGAACAACACCAATTTCACCGGCTTTTGCATTTGGATCGATGCCAACCGCTTGGTGGACTTCAGCGTTGAAGCCGCTATTGGTATCTACCGCCACTACTTCAAATTTTTCTAGTGTGGTGAGCAAGGCTTTTAGGGTTAGTTCTACACCCTCAGAAAGTGGGGTTTTTTCGTCACCGGCAGCTTGCAATGCGCGTTCTAGGTTGTCTACAGAATCCAACAGGCCTTTGGCAAACTTTTCTAATGCAAATTTTTTCGCATTTTCTGCTTCACGCTCTAAACGCTCTTTAGTTTTTTCAGCTTCATAAATTGCATTTGCAGCACGAGCTTTTTCGAGTTTTAGGCTATCTTCAAGTTGGGCGATTTTTGCGTGTAAATCTTCAATGCTTACTTCAGCTGCTTCTTGTTCAGCCGCTTCCGTCAGGATTTCTTCTTGCTGAACATTCTCTTGAGACTGTTCGTTTTGCTCGTTTGCCATTGATGATCTCCGTTTAAATGGGTTTTTAAACATGTACAGTCCTTGCTGGCTTCAGTCTTCACTGTATTGATTCTGAACTGCCATGCTTTTGCTCTATTTAGTCAATACACATGAGGTATGGGCAATGTTTAGAAATTCAAGTTGCTATGATGAGGAAAATCACTTGATTGTTGTATAAATGGGCATGGTAATCCTTTCATGTTATTGTGATTTTTTTAAAGTAGTTGGATTTACTTTGCAGTTGGAGTAAGCAAAGGTCGAAACTTCTTATCGCAAAAGGCTAATTCATTCTTATAGCGAATTTTGCTTAATATTTATACATAAAAACGATGAGAATCAGCCAAAATAAGTATTTCACAAAATTTCGCCTGGTCCTTAATATCTGCTCCAGATTCTATCGCTGTAGTTTCTCTTGATATTTTTCTTGTGTTTTCAAGCTTATCTGTTGACTCGATAAGCTTTTTTTTTGCTCAAATCTTTCCTCTTCTTTTTTTGAGGTTTTTTCTTCACTTTATAGCCTCGGTTTATTTAAATTTAATGGCAAAGTGACTGAGAGTAACTGCTTTTTTGTGTTTGTAAAAAATAATCACTAAGCTTCGTTGTATTTCGCAGTATGCTTTTTGCAATTTAAAGCTATAGGATTGAAAAGATGGCGGTGTTTGATCTAGATCTGCAACGGCTCCTAGAAAGGAAGCAGGGAAGTGCGCTGCGTCTGTTGGATCAACTGCCCAAAATAGCCCAAACTTCTTTAATTAAAGCACTTGGTTATCCTGATTCTTATCCTAAACTTGACCCATTCACCAAATGCTTGCTGGCCATCAAACACAAACAAGGTTATTCAGGTTTGATTGGTGCAGATATTCAGCGTTCGCGGCAGGAATTTGAAAGTACCATGCAGGCGATTAAATCTGAGGCTACATCTGTGGCCTGGGTAGAAGATTTAAAATTGGATCTACCTAGTGGAACCCTGTTTGCTCGACATTATCATCCTGCACCACGTAAAAAATTACCTTTAATTGTGTTCTATCATGGGGGTGGGTTTGTGATGGGCGGGATTGAAAGCCATGATGAAGTCTGTCGTTTATTAGCAGTGCACGGTAAGGCACAGGTTTTAAGTATTGACTATCCCTTGGCACCTGAGGCCAGCCCTCAGCGAATTGTGCAAAGTTGCCTCGAAGCCTTGATCTGGATTTATCAGCAGCGCGAACATTTTAAAATTTATAAAAATCGTCTTGCCGTGGCAGGGGACAGTGCGGGAGGTAATTTAGCCACTGTGGTGGCACAGCAAAGTATTGCACAGGTTTACGCTCCACAAGCTCAGCTTTTACTCTATCCGACAGTTGATTTTAAGAGTCGTCATCGTTCTTTTTATGCCTATCAGCATGGCCTAATCTTGACTGCAGAGGATGTAGACCAAGTGACTGAATTTTATGTCACGCAGCATCAGCTAAAATTAGATGATCCACTGGTTTCACCGACCTATGGGCAACTCAAGCAAGTTGCTGCTGCGTTTATCGTAACAGCGGGTCATGACCTTTTACGTGATGAAGCGGAAATCTATCTGCATAAGCTACGTCAGCAGAGCGTGAATGTAGCGTATCAACATTATCCTGAGCAGAGCCATGGTTTTGCCAATTTAACGCCGGTTTCCCAACGCGCCAAAAAAGAACTCATTGAGGTTGCAAAAAAATTCCGACGGTTTTGGGATCAACAACATTAATCCAAATTTCTTCAGGCTTACCGGAAAACTGGGCTATTTCTCATTTATTAAGTTAAATGTAGGCAAGTGTTGCCTTGTGATTGATCAGTCATTAATGTGCTGGGTAATTAAAAAAATCGAGATTTAAAATGTTTAAACAGTTTTTGATAGGTAGTGGATTGGCTGTAGCAAGTATGACGAGTTTTGCAAATACCTTGGTTGAAATGAAAACTACGTTGGGAACCATTGAAATAGAATTGTTTGATGAAAAAGCACCGATCTCAAGCCAGAATTTTAAAAACTATATTAAGCGTCAATTTTATAATGGCACCATCTTCCACCGCGTTATTCCGGGCTTTATGATCCAAGGGGGCGGATTTGATACCAAGATGACACAAAAGCAGACACAAGCTCCTATCCGTAATGAGTCAGATAATGGTTTGCTCAACAGCAGAGGAGCTTTAGCAATGGCGCGAACCAATCAACCTGATTCTGCCACCAGCCAGTTTTTTATTAACGTTGCAAATAATGACAGTCTTAACCCTTCATTTATGCAGGCAGGTTATGCCGTATTTGGGAAAGTCACAAAAGGAATGGATGTTGTAGACAAAATTGTGAAAGTTCCTACGCAAAACTATGGCATGCACCAGAATGTACCTCGTCAACCCGTCAAAATTTTAACGATGCGTATTAAAGCTCCAGCTGTCCAAAAATAAACAAGATAAAAGCAGAAATAATTTATTCATATTTCTGCTTTAAAATTAAAAACTTATACCTTGAGTAAATGAAAAATTCACCAAATTGGTGCGCAAAATTAGAACACTCAACAAAACAAGGTGTTAAAAGCACTTGCTTGCCTTTGAAATTGCCCTATAATGAACTCATCCCGACGCGATTGATACGAAGCTTCACCAAGGGTGAGGTTGTTAAGTATCTTTTTCGTTATTTTCTACTGACGAGGTAGGGAAGAGATCATTAAGAGATTATGAAGAACAACTTGTGTGGATTTTTACTGGTTGATTGATCGATATATTATCATTGATTGAATTGGTAGAAATTACTCGAAGTTTATTTGAGCGAATTTTTAGTCAGTAAGATTAATGAGCCAGATTTGGCCACTTCGAAAAAGTGGCAAATGATTTTAAACTGAAGAGTTTGATCATGGCTCAGATTGAACGCTGGCGGCAGGCTTAACACATGCAAGTCGAGCGGAGCGAGGGTGCTTGCACCTTAGCTTAGCGGCGGACGGGTGAGTAATGCTTAGGAATCTGCCTATTAGTGGGGGACAACGTTTCGAAAGGAACGCTAATACCGCATACGTCCTACGGGAGAAAGCAGGATCTTCGGACCTTGCGCTAATAGATGAGCCTAAGTCGGATTAGCTAGTTGGTGGGGTAAAGGCCTACCAAGGCGACGATCTGTAGCGGGTCTGAGAGGATGATCCGCCACACTGGGACTGAGACACGGCCCAGACTCCTACGGGAGGCAGCAGTGGGGAATATTGGACAATGGGGGGAACCCTGATCCAGCCATGCCGCGTGTGTGAAGAAGGCCTTTTGGTTGTAAAGCACTTTAAGCGAGGAGGAGGCTTACCTAGTTAATACCTGGGATAAGTGGACGTTACTCGCAGAATAAGCACCGGCTAACTCTGTGCCAGCAGCCGCGGTAATACAGAGGGTGCGAGCGTTAATCGGATTTACTGGGCGTAAAGCGTGCGTAGGCGGCTTTTTAAGTCGGATGTGAAATCCCCGAGCTTAACTTGGGAATTGCATTCGATACTGGGAAGCTAGAGTATGGGAGAGGATGGTAGAATTCCAGGTGTAGCGGTGAAATGCGTAGAGATCTGGAGGAATACCGATGGCGAAGGCAGCCATCTGGCCTAATACTGACGCTGAGGTACGAAAGCATGGGGAGCAAACAGGATTAGATACCCTGGTAGTCCATGCCGTAAACGATGTCTACTAGCCGTTGGGGCCTTTGAGGCTTTAGTGGCGCAGCTAACGCGATAAGTAGACCGCCTGGGGAGTACGGTCGCAAGACTAAAACTCAAATGAATTGACGGGGCCCGCACAAGCGGTGGAGCATGTGGTTTAATTCGATGCAACGCGAAGAACCTTACCTGGCCTTGACATAGTAAGAACTTTCCAGAGATGGATTGGTGCCTTCGGGAACTTACATACAGGTGCTGCATGGCTGTCGTCAGCTCGTGTCGTGAGATGTTGGGTTAAGTCCCGCAACGAGCGCAACCCTTTTCCTTATTTGCCAGCACTTCGGGTGGGAACTTTAAGGATACTGCCAGTGACAAACTGGAGGAAGGCGGGGACGACGTCAAGTCATCATGGCCCTTACGGCCAGGGCTACACACGTGCTACAATGGTCGGTACAAAGGGTTGCTACACAGCGATGTGATGCTAATCTCAAAAAGCCGATCGTAGTCCGGATTGGAGTCTGCAACTCGACTCCATGAAGTCGGAATCGCTAGTAATCGCGGATCAGAATGCCGCGGTGAATACGTTCCCGGGCCTTGTACACACCGCCCGTCACACCATGGGAGTTTGTTGCACCAGAAGTAGCTAGCCTAACTGCAAAGAGGGCGGTTACCACGGTGTGGCCGATGACTGGGGTGAAGTCGTAACAAGGTAGCCGTAGGGGAACCTGCGGCTGGATCACCTCCTTAACGAAAGATTGACGATTAGTAAGAATCCACAACAAGTTGTTCTTCATGACGATGTATCTGAGGGTCTGTAGCTCAGTTGGTTAGAGCACACGCTTGATAAGCGTGGGGTCACAAGTTCAAGTCTTGTCAGACCCACCATGACATACTCATACGATACATTGACTAATGATATAGCTGGGGACTTAGCTTAGTTGGTAGAGCGCCTGCTTTGCACGCAGGAGGTCAGGAGTTCGACTCTCCTAGTCTCCACCACGTATTTCGGTACGAGGCTAAAGCTAAAGATTGCAGAACTTAATGAATACGATGATGTTTATTAATTTCTGTGATTTAAGTATCACGGTATTAAGCATGACCTGACGAAGGCGTGTTTATTCATTAACAGATTGGCAAAATTGAGTCTAAAATAAATTGTTCACTCAATTCAGAAGACAGTAGCAAGCAATTGTGAATGTTGAATGAAATTGAGAACTAGCAAATTAACTGAATCAAGCGTTTTGGTATATGAATTTAGATTGAAGCTGTACAGTGCTTAAATGCACGGGCAACAAACTGTGGATTGACTAAGTAATTAGTTAATCTGTCTTGATCCTACTTGTAGGGATTAACGACTGTTTGGGGTTGTATAGTCAAGTAATTAAGTGCATGTGGTGGATGCCTTGGCAGTCAGAGGCGAAGAAAGACGTGATAGCCTGCGAAAAGCTTCGGGGAGGCGGCAAATATCCTGTGATCCGGAGATATCTGAATGGGGAACCCACCTATCATAAGATAGGTATTGCATGATGAATACATAGTCATGCAAGGCGAACGAGGGGAAGTGAAACATCTCAGTACCCTTAGGAAAAGAAATCAATTGAGATTCCCTTAGTAGCGGCGAGCGAACGGGGACTAGCCCATTAAGTTATCTAAGTTTTAGTGGAATGCTCTGGGAAGTGCAACCATAGTGGGTGATAGTCCTGTACACGAAAGGGCTTAGATAATGATGTCGAGTAGGGCGAGGCACGTGAAACCTTGTCTGAATATGGGGGGACCATCCTCCAAGGCTAAATACTCCTGACTGACCGATAGTGAACCAGTACCGTGAGGGAAAGGCGAAAAGAACCCCTGTGAGGGGAGTGAAATAGATCCTGAAACCGCATGCATACAAGCAGTGGGAGCACCTTCGTGGTGTGACTGCGTACCTTTTGTATAATGGGTCAGCGACTTATATTCAGTAGCGAGGTTAACCGTATAGGGGAGCCGTAGAGAAATCGAGTCTTAATAGGGCGTCTAGTTGCTGGGTATAGACCCGAAACCGGGTGATCTATCCATGAGCAGGTTGAAGGTTGGGTAACACTAACTGGAGGACCGAACCCACCGTCGTTGAAAAGCCGGGGGATGACTTGTGGATAGGGGTGAAAGGCTAATCAAACTCGGTGATAGCTGGTTCTCCCCGAAAGCTATTTAGGTAGCGCCTCGGACGAATACCATAGGGGGTAGAGCACTGTTTCGGCTAGGGGGTCATCCCGACTTACCAAACCGATGCAAACTCCGAATACCTATGAGTACTATCCGGGAGACAGACTGCGGGTGCTAACGTCCGTAGTCAAGAGGAAAACAATCCAGACCGCCAGCTAAGGCCCCAAAATCATAGTTAAGTGGGAAACGATGTGGGAAGGCATAGACAGCTAGGAGGTTGGCTTAGAAGCAGCCACCCTTTAAAGAAAGCGTAATAGCTCACTAGTCGAGTCGGCCTGCGCGGAAGATGTAACGGGGCTAAAACTATGTGCCGAAGCTGCGGATGTATACTTTGTATACGTGGTAGGGGAGCGTTCTGTAAGCCGATGAAGGTGGATTGAGAAGTCTGCTGGAGGTATCAGAAGTGCGAATGCTGACGTGAGTAACGACAAAACGGGTGAAAAACCCGTTCGCCGAAAGACCAAGGGTTCCAGTCCAACGTTAATCGGGGCTGGGTGAGTCGACCCCTAAGGCGAGGCCGAAAGGCGTAGTCGATGGGAAATTGGTTAATATTCCAATACTTCTGTGTAATGCGATGAGAGGACGGAGAAGGTTAAGTCAGCCTGGCGTTGGTTGTCCAGGTGAAAGGATGTAGGCATGTATCTTAGGCAAATCCGGGGTACTCTATGCTGAGATCTGATAGCAAGCTGTACTTGTACAGTGAAGTGGCTGATACCATGCTTCCAGGAAAAGTCTCTAAGCTTCAGTTACACAGGAATCGTACCCGAAACCGACACAGGTGGTCAGGTCGAGTAGACCAAGGCGCTTGAGAGAACTCTGCTGAAGGAACTAGGCAAAATGGTACCGTAACTTCGGGAGAAGGTACGCTGCCGGCGGTGATAGGACTTGCTCCTTGAGCTGCTGGCAGCCACAGAAACCAGGCCGCTGCAACTGTTTATTAAAAACATAGCACTCTGCAAACACGAAAGTGGACGTATAGGGTGTGATGCCTGCCCGGTGCTGGAAGGTTAATTGATGGGGTTAGCGTAAGCGAAGCTCTTGATCGAAGCCCCAGTAAACGGCGGCCGTAACTATAACGGTCCTAAGGTAGCGAAATTCCTTGTCGGGTAAGTTCCGACCTGCACGAATGGCATAATGATGGCGGCGCTGTCTCCAGCAGAGGCTCAGTGAAATCGAAATCGCTGTGAAGATGCAGTGTACCCGCGGCTAGACGGAAAGACCCCGTGAACCTTTACTGCAGCTTGACATTGAACTTTGACCTTACTTGTGTAGGATAGGTGGGAGGCTTTGAAGTTGGAACGCCAGTTCCAATGGAGCCGTCCTTGAAATACCACCCTGGTAATGTTGAGGTTCTAACTCTGACCCATAATCTGGGTCGAGGACCATGTCTGGTGGGTAGTTTGACTGGGGCGGTCTCCTCCTAAAGAGTAACGGAGGAGTACGAAGGTGCGCTCAGCGTGGTCGGAAATCACGCGTAGAGTATAAAGGCAAAAGCGCGCTTAACTGCGAGACCCACAAGTCGAGCAGGTACGAAAGTAGGTCTTAGTGATCCGGTGGTTCTGTATGGAAGGGCCATCGCTCAACGGATAAAAGGTACTCTGGGGATAACAGGCTGATACCGCCCAAGAGTTCATATCGACGGCGGTGTTTGGCACCTCGATGTCGGCTCATCTCATCCTGGGGCTGAAGCAGGTCCCAAGGGTATGGCTGTTCGCCATTTAAAGAGGTACGCGAGCTGGGTTTAGAACGTCGTGAGACAGTTCGGTCCCTATCTACCGTGGGCGCTGGAAATTTGAGAGGATCTGCTCCTAGTACGAGAGGACCAGAGTGGACGAACCTCTGGTGTACCGGTTGTGACGCCAGTCGCATCGCCGGGTAGCTATGTTCGGAAGGGATAACCGCTGAAAGCATCTAAGCGGGAAGCCTACCTCAAGATAAGATTTCCCTAGGACTTTATGTCCTCTAAAGATCCGTTCAAGACTAGGACGTTGATAGGTTGGATGTGGAAGCATAGTGATATGTGAAGCTGACCAATACTAATTGATCGTGAGGCTTGACTATACAACACCCAAACAGTTGTTGTATCAAGCTAGATTCATCATAAATACTTGATTTAGTTAAAACTAAAGCTAAAATGAACACCTTAAAGTAAGATTCAATACAGCCCAATCTGTTCAAGATTTGGTAACTAAGTGGCATCAAGTAAGACCACTGAAAACCATAACAGTTGTGCTGGCGACAATAGCAAGAGTGAACCACCTGATCCCTTCCCGAACTCAGAAGTGAAACCTCTTCGCGCTGATGGTAGTGTGGGGTTACCCATGTGAGAGTAAGTCATCGCCAGCTCATTATTCCTAAAAACCCCCCTCAGGTTTTCCTGAGGGGGGTTTTTACTTTGCAGCGGAAAGTTAATAGATCATTACAATGAAAATAAAAGGAGAAAGGTAAAATAGGAGCTCATAAAAATTATAAGGAGATAAGAAGATGGCTTTTGCTATAAGTCGGAAGGATATAGACAGATTAAAGTCGGTATCTTATGAGGAAATACGTGCGACTCTGAAATCAGGTGATCTGATTTTTGCCTCAGGTGATTACTTGGTATCCAAAGCAATTCAAAAGGTGACCCATAGTCCCTGGAGTCATGTAGCGATTATTATTAGAGTTGAGGAAATTGACCGAATTTTACTCCTTGAAAGCGTTGAAGATATGGGGGTAAGAATCGTTCCCTTATCTAAATATTTACATACATATGAAAATAATAGGCCTTATAAAGGCAAAATCATTGTGGCACGTTTAAACGTTAATCAAGCTATTAATATCGCGAAATTATCAAGTTTTGGTATTGATGAGCTGACGAAGCCATACGATCGTGATGAAATTTCAAGAATTCTAGCGAGGGTGGCATTAGATAAAGGTAAGAAAAAAGTAGATGGTGAATATATATGCTCCGAACTGGTATATGAGTGTTTTTTACAGACCGGTATTGAATTTAAGTATAATCATCTAGGATTTATTAGTCCTCAGGATATTTGGCTCGATTCGAGAATAGAGCTTTTTGAGCGAATTTTATAAACTCAACAAAAACTTATGTCCTTTGTGATTAACGCATTGTGCATTACGGAGAGCAGTATTATTTTACTATGGATTTTCTAAGACTTTATTTTGCGATTGTTTCGGTAAACTCCAGTGGTTCTTTAGCTAAAAAATGAGGTCATTTCATTATGCAAATTCATTCTTTTTCTCTCCTGTCTGAAGAGGATGAAGAACTCCATCTTCCTGAGCTCGTCTATTGGGCATCATTAGGGGATCTTGAACGTGTGGCACAGCTCTTATCTCAAGGGGTGGATCCGAACCAGATAGATGATGAAGGCTATAGTGCATTACAGGCAGCTGCTGAAAATGATTCTCTGGATGTGGTAAAGCTGTTGATTGGTAAAGGCGCAGATATAAATTATAAAAGACAATATACAGCACTCGAGCTGGCAAAAATGGCGGGTAATACAGAAGTTATTGAATATCTACAAAGTTTATAAAACTGAAATTGGTCATGATCAATATTCATTGGGTCTTTTAGCTTAAGCATTATTTCTGGATTACTTGTGAAATTTTCAGATGAAGTCTTATCGTGTTGAGTGAAGCAGATCCCTGCAATCTGCTTATAATGAGAATAATTCTATATGAAGTCGAATAAGGATATAACATGTCAACTGATGCACAATTTCCAACACCACCTAATTTAGGCATTGCCGTTTATTCAAATAATGCAGAAGCGATTGGCAATACCCCACTGGTTCGTCTGAACCGTATTATTCAGAGTGGGGCAACTGTCTTGGCAAAAGTAGAGAGCCGTAATCCAGCCTTTTCAGTGAAATGCCGTGTCGGTGCAGCGTTAGTTGCTGATGCGGAAAAGCGGGGTGTACTTAAGCCGGGTATGCATATTGTTGAACCTACCAGTGGGAATACAGGGATCGCTTTGGCTTTTGTTGCGGCTGCGAAAGGATATCCGATTACCTTGACGATGCCGGCCAGTATGAGCCTGGAACGTCGTAAAGTGCTCAAGGCATTAGGGGCTAATCTGGTGCTGACCGAACCTGCAAAGGGGATGAAAGGGGCTGTGGATGAAGCAGTGCGGTTAGCGACAGAACAACCGGATGTGTATTTCTTGCCGCAGCAGTTTGAAAATCCAGCGAATCCGCAAATTCATCAGGAGACTACAGGACCAGAGATCTGGCAGGCGACTGCTGGAAAAGTCGATATTTTGGTTTCGGGTGTGGGTACAGGCGGAACGATTACAGGGATTTCACGCTATTTTGAGCAGAACCAGAATCAACCTATTTATTCTGTCGCAGTTGAACCAGCAGAATCTCCAATCATCACTCAGACTCGAACAGGTGAATCGATCACGCCTGCAGCACATAAAATTCAGGGCATTGGGGCAAACTTTATTCCTAAAAACCTGGATTTAAGCATTGTGGATGAAGTTCTGCCGGTGAGCAGTGATGAAGCCATTCAATGGGCAAGAAAATGTGCGACACAAGAAGGCATTCTAGTGGGAATTTCTTGTGGGGCCGCGTTGGCCGCAGCGGCAAAAGTTGCTGAACGTCCAGAGAATGCGGGTAAAACGATTGTTGTGATCTTGCCGGATAGTGGTGAACGTTATCTGTCATCCGTGTTGTTTGAAGGCTTATTTGAAGAATAAGTCTGCTATTTTTTCGTGGAATCCCTTTTAAGGTCGGGGTTCCACGATTTATCTTTCAATCATTTATAAAGCTTGTTTGAGTATTTTCTGTTTCTCTTGCACGGAACGTGCATATTTTTTTCCCTTATGTCGCGTCCAGAAACTATTTTCATATGCAGTCGGGCCAACATTATAATAGGCCAAGGCTTTTTTCCAGCTCCCTGCAGCTTGATTATAACTGGCTAAAATATAGGTGCCACAGCGCACATTAGTATATTCATCAAATAAATCCCCCGGACATTTTTCTTGCCAGTAGCGTGGAACGACTTGAGTCAAGCCTACTGCCCCTGCAGATGACACGACATAATTTCGATAGCTCGATTCCTGTTGGATCAGTGCAGCCATGAGCAATGGATCAACCTCATATTGATCAGCATGCTGCACAATCAGTGGAGCGACGCGACGGGCTGTATTAGATTCAACAGCATAGGCCCTTTCAATCCCAGAGGCGAGTTTTGCTGAACGTTGTGCAACTGATCCCCCACCTAAACTCGAGCAGCCAGCAATCAGCAGAGTAGAAAGAGAGAGTATTAAAATAGGTAAATTTTTCATTTTAGTTGGATCACAGATAATCAAAGAAGCAAAAAATATTAAAAAGCATGAAGCATAAGGATGGTAAGAACTGTAACTCAGTGCGTCAAGTAAGCATGTTGGAGCAATATGTAGGTGAAAAAGATTATGAATGATAAAAGAAAAGCCCAGTCATCCTAACCGGGCTTTTCTGTATGGGGTTCAAGTCGTTCACTATCGTCAACGATTCGCTTCCTGCATTTTTTATTATTTGACGAGACATCCTGTCTCTGTATGTCTCTATCATAAGTAGAATTGTGGGCGTAGGATATTCGACAATTGCGGCGATTGTTGTAGGCTGTAACGTACAAGCAAACGGTCTTTCACCATCAACAAGCATTAAAAAAGCTGAATATCCTGATTCAGCTTTTTTGTCTGTAGCAGTAATTTAGAAATGGGCATCTAAACCGATATATGGTCCTTTGAATTCAAACTTACGTTCATTGTTGCTGTTTTTATCCATTTCAATATTTAGGGCTCGATAGCCCACTTTAGCACCTAGATCGACCAAAAGATTGTCGACAAAGTTGTATTTAATTTCCGCCTGGGTATCTGAGATGCGGGTATCGTCATAATCCGTGAGCAGAGTTTCACTGCTGATACTCCAGCCGGTAAATGGAAGTTTAGCGGTCACTGAGCCGTATAACATTGGATAGGTTTCATCAATTTTACTTTGAGTAAGGCCATTGACTGTAATATCCGCATTGATTTGTTTCGCAGCGATACCAAGATCTGCGCTCACGACATTATCGAGTAATTCGTAGTAAAGAATGTAGTCAGCATTTTCCATTTGAATGTCATAGACAGGTGTATTGGCAATCTGCTGTTCAGTCTGGTTATCGATTTTGCTATAACGCAATTTGACATTGGGTAATAATGGAACAGGGTGTTCAATGGCCAGCGTCACTTGTGCTGAACCTTTTTGATCTAAGGAGAGATCACTTTGGCTTTGTGGGGCCATATTGGCATCGCCTTCTGTATACCAGTAGTCAACGCTGCCTTTGACGGCCACAAGATCGGCTTGAGCTAAAGAACTGCAACTAAGGAGGGCTGCGATGCTGAGGAAAGTCCATGTTTTATGCATTGATATGACTCCAAAAAGAATCTTATAGTGAAAAATAAATTGACGTTATCGATATAAATGAGCGCATCATATAGTAATTATGTCGATTTTTCAGGCATCGAAAGAAATAATCTGTTGAGGAATGGCAATGAGCAGTCGCAGCGAAATGGTTCTGGATTATCCCTTGTATGTGGCCGGGAAAGCTTGTGAAACCGGAAAATGGCTAGAAGTAGAAGATAAGTTTAGTGGTCAGACATTTGCACGTGTTGCATTGGCCAACTCGGTGGTGTTAGAGCAAGCGATGAGTGCTGCCGTTCAGGCAGAAGCGGCTATGGCAGCCTTAAAGCCATTCCAGAAACAGCAAATCTTGTTGCATTGTGTGCAGCGTTTTCAGCAATTGCGAGGTGAACTGACCGATATTCTGGTGCAGGAAGGCGGTAAGCCGCGACTGGCAGCTGCAGCCGAGGTTGAACGTCTGATCAATACATTTCAGCTGGCTGCGGATGCTGTGACTCAACTTGATGATGGCCGGATGATTCCGTTGGCTGTGACACCCGCCGCAGCTGCTTATCGGGGCATGGTCAAGCATGTGCCGATCGGTGCGGTTTCCTTGATTAGTCCGTTTAATTTCCCGCTGAATTTAACTGCGCATAAAATTGCACCGGCAATTGCAGCAGGTTGTCCTTTTGTACTGAAGCCGGCAAGTCTTACTCCACTGTCAGCGCTTAAAATTGCCCAGATTCTGGCGGAAACCGATCTTCCAAAAGGCGCTTTTTCGATTTTGCCTTGTGAGCGCCAGGATGCTGATGTCTTGGTGACAGATGAACGTTTCAAGCTGTTGAGTTTTACTGGTTCTGATATCGTGGGCTGGGATATGAAAGCCCGTGCAGGCCGTAAAAAGGTCACTCTGGAACTTGGAGGCAATGCGGCAGTGATGATTGAACCCGATACGGAAATTAGTGATGCGCTGATTGATCGATTGATTGCGGCAGCTTATGGCCATGCGGGTCAGGTCTGTATCAGTGTACAGCGCATCTTGGTGCATGCCGATATTTACAGCGAAGTGAAAAAGAAACTGGTCGCAAAACTGAAGAAAATTCAGGCCACAGATCCAAACTTAACCACAACCTTGGTGGGGCCGATGATTAAGGCCTCGGAAGCATTACGTTTGAAACAATGGGTCGATCAGGCCGAACAGCAAGGTGCAAAAATCTTGGCAGGTGGCAAGCTGCAGGGTGTGCTGTTTGATCCGACCTTGTTGGAAAAAGTCGATCCAAGTTTGGATGTGTACCAGAATGAAGTGTTTGGTCCTGTTGCGATTCTGGAGAAGTACAAAAAGTTTGAGCAGGGCATTGCACGGATCAATGCCAGCCGTTTTGGTTTACAGGCCGGTGTCTATACGCAGAGTCTGGAAAAAATGCTGTATGCCTGGGATCATTTACAGGTCGGTGGTGTAATTATCAATGATGTGCCAACGTTCCGTGTTGATAATATGCCGTATGGCGGTGTAAAAGATTCAGGCTTGGGACGTGAAGGGATCCAGTCAGTGATTCGTGATATGCAAGAGGAGCGGGTTTTGGCAATTAAATACTAAGCTGTAGGAATACAAGTAAAACCTGCCCGTTTAGATTGTTCAGTTTAAATTAAAAACCTGGAAAACCCTTGAGAGATCTCGCTGATGGATTGTTGATCTGATCTATCGGCTTATCTCTTTTTGCGCGATAAATTGGTGAAGGAGGATTATTCAATTTAATTAAACAGTCGAATGAGTTTTAGTCAGCTATCGAAACTAATCACAAATTGACCATTTGATAAAAATAAAGTGCTATAACGTCGAAAAAGACAGGAGAAATTACAGAAAAATTTATAAAAAACGGGTATTGTGCACGCATTAAAGAAGCAAAATTGATCGATTGGCTTTAAGCAAGCATTCATCAAGGCTGCTGGTTTGTTATTTAGAGTGCTGCGCCCAAAAGGTGTGATCTAACTGCGAACATTCAAGATTGATTTAAAGTGCACTTTGCTGGCTTGCAGCATAACAATAACAATCCTGCGCAGGTAAAGTGACCTAAGGTTTAGGTGTTCTATGACAGAAAATCGTGAAAATTGGTCCGCACGATCAGGCTTTATTATCGCGGCAATTGGCTCAGCAGTCGGTTTGGGAAACATCTGGCGTTTTCCTTATGTGGCCTATGAAAATGGCGGCGGTGCCTTCCTGATTCCCTATTTGATTGCCTTGTTGACCGCAGGTTTGCCGCTGTTGTTTTTAGATTATGCAACAGGGCACCGCAGTAATGGTGCGCCGCCCAAAGCTTACCGCTTACTGTATAAACCTGCAGAAACACTGGGGTGGTGGCAGGTTTGTGTCTGCATGGTAATTGCCCTGTACTACGCGGGTGTATTGACCTGGGCAGGCAGTTATGTCTATTTTTCGGTCGGGCAGACTTGGGGCAGTGATCCGGAAAAGTTCTTTTTTAATACCTTCTTGCAAACTTCATCCGCATCAGGTTTTGATTTTACCTTTATTCGTCACCTGTTCTGGCCCTTGGTCGCTGTCTGGGCAGTGGTGCTGATGATCCTGTATGGGGGAGTGAAAAAAGGGGTTGAGCTGTCCAACAAAATCTTTATGCCTTTACTGATCATTTTATTCAGTATTCTGGTGATTCAGGCTTTGCGTTTGCCGGGTGCGGCACAAGGTTTAAATGCCTTTTTTACCCCGAACTGGTCAGCGATGATGGACTATAAAGTCTGGCTGGCGGCGTATGGCCATATCTTTTTCAGCCTCTCCGTCGGTTTCGGCATCATGGTGACCTATGCGTCCTATCTCAAGCCGAAAACCAACCTGACCGGTTCAGGACTGATCGTCGGTTTGGCCAATTCTTCCTTTGAAATTCTGGCAGGGATTGGCGTATTTGCAGCATTAGGTTTCATGGCACACGCTGCCGGAACCTCGGTAAAGGATGTGGTCAGTGGTGGAATTGGATTAGCCTTTATTGCTTTCCCGAAACTGATTTCCAGCTTGGGGCCGGGTGCAGACCTGTTCGGTTTATTGTTCTTTACTTCATTGCTGGTGGCCGGGATCACCTCGATGGTGAGTATCTTGCAGGTACCAATTGCAGCCCTGCAGGACAAGCTTCACTGGAGCCGTAAGCGAGCAGTGACTGTTGTTGGCGGCAGTACCGGTGCAGTTTCGATTTTCCTGTTCTCTACCGCGAATGCCATCAAGCTGGTGGATATTATTGATCACTTTATCAATAACATCGGGATTGTGTCAGGTGCCTTGGTCTCGATTGTCATGGTGTCCTGGTTTAAACGAACCTTGATGCAACAGTTTGAAATTCACATCAATAGCATTTCCACCATTCAGTTGGGTCGTACCTGGGAATTTACCTTGACGGTGATTACTCCTGTGGTGCTGTTATCGACCTTATTACTCACCTTAAGTGCATTGTTACGTCAAGGTTATGGAGATTACAGCTTGAGCCTGCAACTCTGTTTTGGCTGGGGCAGTATCATTTTCTGTATTCTCGGGGCGATTGCCATGAGCAAAGTGAAAGACTAAAGGAAGTACAAGATGAATACATCCGCAATCATTATGATGGTAATTTCCATTGTATTTCTCTGGGGTGGACTGATTCTGGCGATTCTACATTTGATGCGCCATCCGGAATCTCTCGATGTCGAGGATGAATAAGTCCACTTTCATACCGTTATTCTGAGCAAAATAAAAAAGTCATGATGTATCAACATCATGACTTTTGTTTTTGGATAAGAGCCTATAGTTGGGTGATTAGCTCACTTTCTGGATCAGGCAATAAAAGAAGCCGTCACCACCTTGGGCTGTAGGCAGTAACTGTCGGCCATGCGTCTGTTCAATGCCCCAAGCGGCGTCGATTTTAATTTCTTTGGCGTCTAGATGTTCAGCAAAGAAATTTTGCATTTGCTGTTCATTTTCCGCTTTCAAAATCGAACAGGTGATATAGAGCAAATACCCCCCCACTTTCAGCTGTTGCCACATGTGTCGCAAAATCTGCTGTTGCAGTTCGATGGTTTGTGCGATGTCGCTGGACTGGCGTAACAGGCGGATATCTGGATGGCGACGCAGGACGCCAATGGCAGAGCAGGGTGCATCCAGCACAATACAGTCTAGCGCTGCTGGCGCAGTCCATTCGGTTGCATCTGCAGCCACAATTTCGACCTCTGTACCTGTCGTTAACTGTAAGCGTTCCAGATTTTCGGAAACTCGCAGTAAACGTTTGGCATCCTGATCAAGCGCCGTGAGTTGCGCTAGATTGTATTTTTCCAGTAGATGGGCAGTTTTCCCACCTGGTGCCGCACAGGCATCGACCACGGTTTTACCGGTTAAATCCGGCAGGATTTGCGCACAGAGCTGTGCATGTTCATCCTGTACCGAAAACCAGCCTTGTTCATAGCCGGGAAGTTCACTGATTTGTACCGATTGCTCCAGTACAATTCCGACCGGTGAATAGGTGCAAGCGCGTGCCTGAATGTCTAGGCCTTGTAGTTTATTCAGGTAGGCATCCCGACCAATCTGGCGCTGGTTAATACGTAGCGTGAGTGGTGCAACCTGTTTTAACTCCTGACACAGGTGAGCAATCTGTTCAGGCCAGTCCTTTTTTAGACGTTTATACAGCCAGCTTGGCAGACCATGGGCTTGCTGTAAGGCATTCTGGAAATCAGATGTTTCACGTGAAACACGACGCAGAATGGCATTCACAACACCACCGAGGGCCTGAAAACCTAACTGTTTAGTGGCATCGACAGTTTCGGAAATCGCAGCGTGCGGGGCAATGCGGGTGCAAAGCAACTGATACAAACCCACATAGAGGCAGGTTTCGACGGTTTCATTATTTAGCGGCTTGACTAGTAATGGTAGGGTAATGCTTTTCAGCGCGAACCACTGACGCAGGCTGCCCAGCACTAACTCATGGAACAGGGCACGATCACGTTCGTTCACTTTAGCTAAGTGCAGTGGAAGAATGCTGGATAGTGACTGGCCTTGCTGGACGGCGAGCAAGGTACGAATCACTTGTCCACGTAAATTGAGATGTGATGAGGATTCAGGCTGATTCATGCGAGTATTTGTCCTACCTGAAGTTTCTGGGTTTGTGCGATTTGTACCGCATTGAGGGCTTTGCCGCCCGGCCATTGTAGACTGGTCAAGCACACGGCTTGCTGATTGCCACAGGTGACATGGACGCCGTGTTTATCGATGGCCAAAATGGTTCCGGGAACAGCCTCATTGACCGGCTGTTCAGATAATAGCGAACCCCAAATGCGCAAATTGTTATTTTCATCAAGGGGAATAAACGCCACCGGCCACGGGTTAAAGGCACGGATATTGCGGTCGATACTGATAGCATCTTGGGTCCAGTCAATACGGGCTTCCGCTTTAGACAACTTATGGGCATAAACGGTGAGAGCTTCGTCCTGTACTTCACGTTTATCCAGATAGTGTTGTAGTTTTTCTTCGGATTCGAGCACCGCCACAATGGCTTCAGCACCTTGTACAGCCAGTTTGTCATGCAGGGTGGCCGAAGTATCATCGGCGGTAATTGGACAATAGGTTTTATACATCATGTCGCCGGTATCCAAACCCGCGGCCATTTTCATGATGGTGACACCGGTTTCCTGATCTCCGGTGGCAATGGCACGTTGAATAGGTGCGGCACCACGCCAGCGTGGCAGTAATGAACCATGAATATTCAGGCAGCCATATTTTGGTGTATCCAACACGACTTGTGGCAGGATTAAACCATAGGCAGCTACCACCATGACATCGGCATTCAGTTCTTTGAGTTGTTGTTGTGCTGCCAAACCTTCTTCTGTAGAACTTTTAAAATGTAGCGGCTGATAAACCGGTAAATCATGCTCAAGCGCCAGCTGTTTCACCGCAGAGGCTGTGAGCTTTTGTCCGCGACCGGCTTTACGGTCCGGTTGGGTATAGACCGCGACAATCTCATGCTCGGTTTTCAGGAGGGCAGCCAAGGCAACGGCTGCAAATTCAGGAGTTCCTGCAAAAATGATTTTCACGCATGCCATCCAAAATAAACTTGCCTAAAAGTATAAGGCAAAACCCGATGAAGACCTAAAATTGTCCTGTTGGATTGCATGCGATCTGATTATTTCTATGGAAAATCAGGATGGATTGAAAAAGATCGTATCTAGATTTATCCGTTCAGGGGCAACTCATAGTATGATGAAAGGATATCTTTGCTGATCACCGACCAGAGAGCTGGTCCTTCAGCGCAAGGGATTATAGGATTCCTTTCGAGCACAAACTTTGTTGGAAACACACAATGCCTGATTATCGTTCAAAAACATCGACCCATGGAAGAAATATGGCTGGCGCACGTGGCTTATGGCGTGCAACGGGAATGAAGGATGAAGATTTTGGCAAACCGATTATTGCGGTGGTCAACTCATTTACCCAGTTCGTACCGGGTCATGTGCACCTGAAAGATTTAGGCCAGCTGGTAGCAGAACAGATTCAAGCATCCGGTGGTGTCGCGAAAGAATTCAACACGATTGCCGTGGATGACGGGATTGCCATGGGACATGATGGCATGCTGTATTCTTTGCCATCGCGTGATTTGATTGCCGATTCAGTCGAATACATGGTCAATGCGCACTGTGCGGATGCGATGGTGTGTATTTCCAACTGTGACAAAATCACCCCGGGAATGTTGATGGCGTCTATGCGTCTGAACATTCCGGTAGTGTTTGTGTCTGGCGGCCCAATGGAAGCCGGTAAAGTCAAAATCCGTGGCAACGAAAAAGCCATCGATTTGATCGATGCGATGATTGTCGCGGCTGATGACAACTATACCGATGAAGAAGTGGCTGAATACGAACGTTCAGCTTGTCCGACTTGCGGTTCATGTTCAGGCATGTTCACCGCGAACTCGATGAACTGTTTGACAGAAGCACTGGGTCTATCTTTGCCGGGTAACGGTTCAATCGTGGCAACTCATGCTAACCGTAAAAAACTGTTCGAAAGAGCGGGCCAATTGATTGTAGAGTTGGCGAAACGTCACTATGAACAAGACGATTACAGCATCCTGCCACGTTCAATCGCGACCAAAGCGGCGTTTGAAAATGCCATGACTTTGGACATCGCCATGGGCGGTTCAACCAACACGGTATTGCACCTGTTGGCGGCAGCGAATGAAGCGGGTGTGGATTTCACCATGTCGGATATTGACCATTTATCTCGTAAGGTTCCAGTGTTGTGTAAAGTGGCTCCGGCTAAACAAGATGTGCATATGGAAGATGTGCACCGTGCAGGCGGTATCATGTCGATTCTAGGCGAACTGGATCGTGCCGGTTTGTTGCAAACTTCGGTTAGCACCGTGCATGAAAAAACCTTGAAAGATGCCTTGGACAAATGGGACATCATCCGCACTGAAGATGAGCAAGTCTATCAGTTCTACCGTTCAGCACCGGGCGGTGTACCAACACAAACTGCATTCTCACAAGACCGTTACTATTCACGTTTAGATGGTGACCGTGAAAATGGTGTAATCCGTAACGCGGAACATGCTTTCTCTAAAGATGGTGGTTTGGCAGTGCTGTACGGCAACATCGCACTTGATGGCTGTATCGTGAAAACCGCTGGGGTGGATGACTCAATTCTGAAATTCACCGGTACGGCTCGCGTATTTGAAAGTCAGGATTCTGCTGTTGACGCGATTCTCGGTCATGAAGTGAAAGCTGGTGACGTTGTTGTGATTCGCTATGAAGGTCCACGTGGTGGTCCAGGCATGCAGGAAATGCTGTATCCAACCAGCTATCTGAAATCGAAAGGTTTGGGTAAAGAGTGTGCCTTGTTGACGGATGGCCGTTTCTCTGGTGGTTCTTCAGGTCTTTCGATTGGCCACGTTTCTCCAGAAGCTGCTGAAGGTGGTGCAATTGGTCTGGTAGAAGATGGTGATATCATTGAAATCGACATTCCAAACCGTACCATTCACCTGAACGTGGATGATGCCACTATGGCTGCGCGTCGTGAAGCGCAAGACCATAAAGGCTGGCATCCAGTGGAAGAGCGTAAGCGTAAAATTTCCAAAGCCCTGAAAGCGTATGCGATGCATACCACCAGTGCAGCAAAAGGTGCGGTACGCGAGATCTAATCTCTCGTCCGTCAGCTTTCAAAAAAGCACCCACAAGTGATTGTTGGGTGCTTTTTTATGGGCTCTAGAATTTGAAATTACCCGCTTTATGCTGTAACTCAACTGCTAGGGGAGGTTTCGTGTAGTGCTATTGAGATGAAAGACGAATCCTCAATCCACGAGGTTTACGGTCGACCGGTACAGCGATACCTATTTTGTCTTGGTCAAAAATATTCAGTTCGATACAATCGGTTCAGGATAAGCGAATAACAACCATCGTAATTAAGGCCAGCATTGAGCCACGGAGTCCCCCTATGAGTAAACAAAACATCCGCGAACATTCTTCCCCGGTTTTTGATGGCGTAGAAAATGCACCTGCACGTTCCATGTTGCGTGCTGTGGGCTTCCGTGATGAAGACTTTAACAAACCGCAGATCGGCATTGCCTCAACCTGGGCCAATGTCACGCCGTGTAATATGCACATTGATGGTCTGGCGCGTGAAGTGGAAAATGGCGTGAATAGCGCGGGTGGTAAGGGTGTTATTTTCAACACCATTACCATCTCCGACGGGATCTCGAATGGTACTGAGGGTATGAAATATTCCTTGCTGTCACGGGAGATTATTGCTGATTCGATTGAAGCAGTGGTGGGCTGTCAGGGCTATGATGGTGTGATTGCGATTGGGGGCTGTGACAAAAATATGCCGGGCTGCCTGATGGGACTGGCACGTTTAAACCGTCCAGGGCTGTTTATTTATGGGGGGTCGATCCAGCCGGGTAAAGGAAATACCGATATTATTTCCGTATTTGAAGCGGTGGGCAAACACGCCAAAGGTGAATACAGCGAAATTCAGGTCAAGCAGATTGAGGAAGTGGCGATTCCGGGTCCCGGTTCCTGTGGCGGTATGTATACCGCAAACTCGATGGCTTCTGCGATTGAAGCCCTAGGCATGAGTTTGCCAGGTTCTTCAGCACAGGAAGCTGTATCCAAAGATAAATTACTGGACTGTGAACGTGCCGGTGCAGCCGTGATGAATCTGCTGCGTCTTGACATTAAACCACGTGACATCATGACCAAGGCGGCTTTTGAAAATGCCATCAAGGTATTGATTGCACTCGGTGGATCCACCAATGGCGTGCTGCATCTGATCGCGATGGCACATACGGCAGGCGTAAAAATTACCCTGGATGATTTCTCGCGTATTGGCGCTGAAATTCCGGTGGTTGCGGATGTGCGTCCATCGGGCAAATACTCCATGTCGGAGCTGATCGCGATTGGCGGGATTCAGCCTTTAATGAAACGTATGCTGGATGCCGGCATGCTGGATGGTTCTTGTTTAACTGTCACAGGTAAAACCCTGGCAGAAAACCTGGCGGATGTGGAAGATTACCCAGCAGGCCAGCAAATTATCATGCCATTTACTGCCCCGATCAAAAAAGATTCTCATCTGGTGATCTTGAAAGGCAATCTGTCGCCAACCGGAGCTGTGGCTAAAATTACCGGTAAAGAAGGCCTATACTTTGAAGGCCCGGCGCGGGTGTTTGAAGGTGAAGTTGGTGCCATGCGCGGTATTCTGGATGGTGAAGTGCAGGAAGGTGAAGTGGTGGTGATCCGCGGTGAAGGTCCAAAAGGCGGGCCAGGCATGCCGGAAATGCTGAAACCGACTTCGGCGATTATTGGTAAAGGGTTAGGCCAGTCTGTGGCATTGATTACCGATGGGCGTTTTTCGGGGGGCAGCCATGGCTTCGTCATCGGTCACGTTACCCCTGAAGCCTATGAAGGTGGCCCGATTGGTTTGGTGCAAAATGGTGATAAGATCTCCATCAATGCGGAAACGCATGAAATTACTCTGCATGTTTCAGATGAAGAGCTGACGGCCCGTAAAGCTGCTTGGGTCAAACCGCAACCGAACTACACTTCAGGCGCTCTGGCCAAATTTGCCAAGCTGGCGGCTGGGGCCGATAAAGGTGCGGTGACCGATCTTCAGCTGGATGTGTAATTGATCATTTGATTTTGAATTGATATAACCCTTGTAGGAATACAAGGGTTTATATTGTCGAGGCCATTCTCATGTCACTGCTGCGCCGTTGGTTTGATCCAATTCGATCGAGCTGGTTTTACCAGAAACCGTCTCGACAGGAGGTGCTTTCGACCGAGAAGGGGTTGAGTATCTATTTACGTCTGGATGATGTTTATAGTTATCTAGCCGTACAGACCCTGGCGCAGCTGGACGAAATTCTGAGCGATGAGTTAAAACCGCTGAAGATTGTTATTTCTAGCTATGCACCTGAGCCACCCAATGGCATGAGTACGGCCGAGTGGCAAAGCTATTGCTATAACGATGCCAAAATTCTGGCCAAGCAGCATCGATTTGGTTTTGATGAATTTCCGGAAACACCCAAACAAGAAGCGCTGGAGCAGGCGACGGTCATTCTGAAAAACACACCCTTACGCGGGCAAAATTTTCTGTATCTGTTAGAAGATGTCTTTCATATGCTGTGGCAACAGCAATATGGCAAGCTGAAAACCCTGTATCAAATGGCCAGCCAGCATCACACGCCACAAGATATTCCGGAACGGGTGTTTAATCAGATGCCTGTTCTGGTGAGTTATTACGAGTTTGGTGAACGCCAATACCATGCGGTTGATGATTTGCTACGTTTGACCCGGCGTTTAAAACAGCAGCATTTGCTGACGGGTAACCCGATTTTTCTGATCAATCATATTGAATGGCGCGAGCATCTGATTAACGATGCCGAAGCACTCACTGAGATTCAGTCACTGCACCCTGAACTCGACCTGTTTATTGCACTGGAAGATCCGATCAGCTGGCTGTTATTGGCCTATATCAAGGAAGAATTGGCGGATTACTATAATATCCAATTGAATCTTTATCCGATTGGTTATCATCGCCGTGACTTTTTTGACTGGAGTCTGGCCACCCGTTTATCGAAACGGACCGAAGTAGCCTTTACCCCATTCTGCCGCCCCACCCAGGAGGCTGCGCTGAATATGGCTCATTTGTTCTATAGCGTACCGCAAGAGCAACAGTTGGAAGGCATGTATGAAATCCTGAAAGCAGTCTGGACCAAGGGCAAAGATTTCTCCTTTAAGGCCCACCTGCAGCAAATGCAGCAGGCTTTGGGAATTGAACAGCTGGCCGAGGTGGATGTAGTCAGCATGTTGCAGCAGAATGACGCGTTGTGCACAGCCAAACATCAGCCGGGTTTTCCGGTGCTGGAATTACGCATTGATGGACAAAGCTATGTGTTTAACAGCTTATACCGGATCTGGATGGTTGAAAGCATTTTTAGTAACGTACTGGAAGACCGCTACAAACAGCAGGAAACTGAATAATTCCATAAAAAAAGCAGCCCTCAAGGCTGCTGAATACATGACATAAATATTCAATAGCTAGGATCTTTCAGGCTAAATAGCCAGTTCAGCAGAATTGCGGCAAAAGTCGCGGTTCCGATGCCGCCTAGATTGAAACTGCCCAAGGTCAATTCAAAATTTCCCGCGCCCAAAATCACGGTCACTGCAGCAACAATCAGGTTTTTGTTGTTGGAAAAATCCACTTTGTGTTCAATCCAGATTTTGGCACCAGCGATGGTAATCAACCCAAACACCACAATTGAAGCCCCAGTGAGAACCGCGCTCGGAATGGTACTGATGATTGCACCAAATTTCGGTGACAAACCGAGAAAGATGGCAAAAATACCGGCAATCACAAAAATAATTGTGGAATACACGCGGGTGACTGCCATTACTCCAATATTTTCACCATAGGTGGTCATACCCGGTGCACCCACACTACCTGAGAGAGTGGTGGCTAGGCCATCTGCAACAAAGGCCTTACCGAGTTGTGGGGTGAGATTTTCTCCGGTCATGGCACCAACCGCTTTGATATGTCCCAAATTTTCTGCCACCAGAATCAGGGCGACTGGGGCAATAATCAGCATGGCATTCAGTTCAAAACGAGGACTGGAGAAAGTAGGCAAGCCGAACCACGCTGCCTGAGCCACTGTTGAAAAATCGATGGCTTGACCGAAGCCTAAGCCATTGGTCAGTAGCGCATAAAGTGCATAAGCCAATAACAAGCCGACCAGTAACAGTAGCCGCTGTAGCAAACCTCGGCTAAACACGGCAATCAGTCCCATACAGAGTACAGTCAGGAGGGCCATCCACATTTCGAACGGTTGCCCTGCAACGCCTTTGACCGTAACCGGTGCTAGATTCAGACCAATAATCATCACCACCGCGCCTGTTACGACAGGAGGCATCAGTTTTTCAATCCAGCGTGTCCCGGTGAGCATCACCATAAAGCCAATCAGGGCATACAGCACCCCACAGGCCACAATGCCGCCTAAGGCGACCGATAAATTCGGATTGGCACCTGAACCGGTAATGTGCCCGGTCGCTGCCGCGACAACCCCAATAAAGGCAAAACTAGAACCGAGATAGCTGGGAACACGTCCGCCTGTCAGGATGAAAAACAGCAGGGTACAGATCCCTGACATCAGAATTGCCAGATTCGGGTTAAATCCCATTAATAGAGGGGCTAAAACTGTGGCACCGAACATGGCAAATGCATGCTGAATGCCCAGTACCAAACTTTGCAAGGGGGGGAGGTATTCATTGGTTGAAACCGGCCGCTGTTCCATGTGGCCATCATAAGGACGCCATTTGGGAAACCAATTGGACATAAAATGAACTCTTTAAGTATCAATTCGGCACATCATACCTGTTCTTGCATCAAGATTTAATTGACCGAAGTGCCAGGCTGTTAAGTCAAAAGCTTGATTTAATTTTATATTTATACCAAATGGTAAAATTGTGGTGCGATTTTAGCTAAACATAACTGTATCAATTTATTGTGCATTTTTTCTTGAAGATCAGCAGATAAATCTATCCATTCCTGTTAAATATAGATAGATTGATAAGAATAAAAAAACGATATAATTTTTTGATGGATTAAAAATTAATCATAATTACTTTTTAAATATAGACCATTTGGTCAATAAAAAGCGGTGCCAGCTCAGGCAGCACCGCCTCGGTATCAGATTTTAACCCGTATTACGTAAACCTGCGGCAATACCGGCAATCGTGACCATCAACGCATGGTCCACTGGCGTATGTTCGGCATTGCGCTCGGCCAGATAAATTCGGCGACGTTTCATCAACTCGGCCTGTAACAGATGTAAAGGCAGCAGGTAGGTTTTACGCACCCGCATGGATTGATCCAGAACCTCATTTTGACTGAGCAATTTGGATTCCCCTTTGATGGTCAAGAGCGTCTGTACCGCATCATGTAGACGTCGGCGCAGTTCGGCACCTAAAGTTTTTAGGTCTTCATCATCCGTCAGTTGTGATTCGTAATACAGTGCGATATTGCTATCCGCTTTGGACAAGACCATTTCCAGCATATCAATCAAGGTCTGGAAATACGGCCAAGCCTGCAGCATTTCATCCAGTACCGCATGCTGACCTTCAGCAAGTACCTGATTGATCGCTGCACCTGTCCCGAGCCATGCCGGTAACATCAGACGAATCTGTGTCCAGGCGAATACCCATGGAATCGCACGTAAGGACTCGATGCCACCGCTGACTTTGCGTTTTGCCGGACGTGAGCCCAAAGGTAGCATTTGCAGTTCAAGCTCCGGTGTTACGGTACGCAGGTACTGCACAAAATGTGGATTTTCCCGCACTGTTTGACGGTAAACTCCTACTGAGCATTCGGTCATCTGGTGCATCAGTTCACGCCATTCCGGTTTAGGTTCAGGCGGAGGTAACAGCGTCGCTTCCAGGGTAGCGGCAGTGTAAACTTCCAGATTTTGCAAAGCGATGCCTTCCAGACCAAACTTAAAGCGGATCATTTCGCCCTGTTCCGTCACCCGGATTGCACCAGAAATGGAACCTGGCGGTTGTGAGAACAAGGCTTGCTGGGTTGGTGCACCGCCACGGCTAATCGAACCGCCACGGCCGTGGAAAAGGGTGAGCTGGATGCCATGCTGTTGAGCGACTGCGGTCAGTTCTTCCTGTGCGCGATACTGTGCCCAGTTGGCGGACATAAATCCGGCGTCCTTGGCGGAGTCGGAATAACCGATCATCACCTCATGTTTGCCCTGAATATGCTGTTTGTACCAGTGCATACTGAATAGGGTTTGCATGGTTTGTGCTGCGCCGTCTAGGTCTTTCAAGGTTTCAAACAGTGGAACCACACGTAAGGGTTGTTTGATGCCCGCTTCTTTTTGCAATAACAGCACGGCCAAAACATCACTTGGATATTCCGCCATGGAAATAATATAAGCCCCCAAGCATTCTGCCGGCTGTTCGGCCAGGGTGCGCATGGTTGCGAAAACCTCTTTGACATCAGGATGCTCAATCAGGCTGTCTTGTGGTTCATTCAGATATTTTGGCAATAATGGACGTTTGCTTTGCAGTTCCTGCAGCAGGAAATTCTGGCGTGCCTGCTCGGTCCAGGTCTCAAAATTACCCAAGCCCAGATATTCGGTAATCGCTGAAATGGCCTGACGATGGCGTCCGGATTCCTGACGAATATCCAGTTTTAACAGTTCAATCCCGAAGCAGTTGACCCGGTGAATAAAGTCCAGCAGTTTGCCATTGGCAATTTCAGGTAAATTACAGGCCAGCAGTGAGCGATAGCAGAGCAGCAGCGGTTCGAGCAGTTCCTGTTTGCTGTGAATCACCCCTTCATCATCACTGTCTATGCCTTGCAGTTTTTGCGCTAGCCATTGGCGTGTCGCTTTCAAGCGTTCACGCGTGGCACGCAGATAGGCACGGTAAGGTTCTGGATGTTCACCTCCCAAAGCCTGGATCAGTTCATTCGAGCAGCTTTGAATCGACAGTTCCCAGCGTAAATCTTCAATGTCACGCAGATACAACTCAGCGGCCTGCCAGCGGGATAACCAGAGCACTTCTTGCGTCACCTTATGGGTGACATTCGGGTTGCCATCCCGGTCACCGCCCATCCAGGAGGCGAAACGGATCGGTGCGACGGCTAACGGCAGTGAACGACCACAATGCTGTTCCACCAGTTCATTCAGTTCACGCACAAATTTGGGAACGGTATTCCACAGGGTTTGTTCGATGGTGGTAAATCCCCATTTCGCCTCATCGATCGGTGTCGGGCGGTTTTGGCGGATTTCATCGGTTTGCCAGGCGGAGCAGACTAGCTGTTTCAGTTCATTCAACACGTCCTGACGCTGTTTTGGGGTCAGTTTCTGCTGGTCAAATTTACTCAGGCATTCATTAATATCATCATATTTTTGAATCAGGGTGCGGCGGCTGACTTCAGTCGGGTGGGCGGTCAGCACCAATTCAATCTTCAGCTCACAAATTTGCTGAAAAAGGGTATCTGCTGAAATCTCGTTGGCTTTAAATTTGGCAAACAGATGATCCAGTGGATTCGGTGAAGGTGCATCCGGGTCAAATTCACTTTGTCGGCGGCTACGCACCACATGGTACTGTTCGGCAATGTTGGCAAAATTCAGGAAGTGGGTAAATGCCCGTGCCAAAGGTAGAATTTCATCATCTTCTAAAGTCAGGAACAGTTGTTCGAGTTGCTTTTCTGCTTCAACCTGACCATCACGTGCACCTTTCGCCAAGGCACGTATCTGCTCAACCTGATTAAACAAATCGTGCCCGGCGTGCTGTTTTAAGGTTTCACCGAGTAAATTTCCAAGTAAGCGTACGTCCTCACGCAGTGGAGCATCAATTTGTTGAATCATGTTTTTTGTCTCCTGTTGTTCTTGTTTCGAATATAACGCGATTCCGTGACATTCCAAGTCCTCACATGTTTATTCTCTAAGCATTTATCATGTTTTTTTCGCAGATCACAGCAAAAAGAGCAGCTGATGGTTGATACGGCAACCAGAAGTTTAGGCTGATCGATAAAAAGAGCTGTTCAGGCTGTGAAAAGCATCTAGCAATACTGATATTTTCTGTACAATAAAAGTGCAAATTATTTGAAGTGTTAAGCAGTTCTCGTTTTTATTGAAGACAGCTTTGCTGCGCCAAGTGACTAGTGTCAGAATGTATTCATAAGGCGTAATTTTTTTACGAATATGACGTGCGAAAGATAGAAAATTTCAATATAGTAGCGCCCTATCTTTTAAACAAAATAAACACAGTATTTTCGTTGCACAACCTCAAAAAAGAATGCAATGGATGAGGTCACACACATGGGGCAAGACAATCTAGAGCTGCACCGTCGTTATATTACGATTTCCTATGTCTTCATGTTTCTCACGCTACTGACGCTGGTCTTTGGCATCGTAGCGTACTGGTTCGCGCGTAAGGTTGTACAGGTCGAACAGACGGAAGTCTGGCTGCAAGCCCATGCTTTATGGATTATGCGTAATATCGTCCTGTTTCTGATTTTAGCTGCGTTCTCCGCATTATGGTTTATTCCGCTCATTTTCTTTTATTGGGACAGCCAGCTTTGGGTGACCGCTTGTACGGTAGCTGGAGTGGTATTTTCGGGGATTGCCTGGCTCTATCTGTTCAATGCCTGGATTAAAGGGTTATCCCGATATATTAAACACAAGGCAGTTTTCTAAGGCGCTGAAAAAAATCCAGCTTCGCCCTTGTAAAACTGGGTATTACCCCCAATCTACAGCACAGTTAAGTTATTCCCGAATTCCGTGAGGAGCATCGCCAGTCATGGCTAAACGTGATTATTATGAGGTTTTAGGCGTTTCGAAAACCGCAAGTGATGATGAAATCAAAAAAGCCTACCGTAAGTTGGCGATGAAATATCATCCAGACCGTAATCCTGACAATCCTGAAGCTGAAGAAAAATTCAAAGAAGCCTCTGAAGCCTACGAAGTTCTATCCGACAGTGAAAAACGCAGCATGTATGACCGTATGGGTCACAATGCGTTTGAAGGTGGCTTTGGTGGCGGTGGTGGTGGCGGTTTCGGTGGTTTTAGCGCCGAAGACATCTTTAGCCAGTTTGGTGACATTTTCGGTGGTGCGTTTGGCGGTGGTGGTGGACGCCAGCAACGCCAGCGTCGCGGTTCTGACCTGCGTTATGTAATGGAACTCACCCTGGAAGAAGCCGTAAAAGGCGTGAAAAAAACCATTACGTTCACTGCACCTGCACCATGTGAAGCGTGTGATGGTAAGGGTTCAAAAAATCCGAATGATGTCGAGACCTGTCCAACCTGTCATGGTGCCGGTCAGGTTCGTATGCAGCAAGGCTTCTTTTCGGTACAGCAAACCTGTGGAACTTGCCGTGGTCAAGGCCAAATCATCAAGAACCCATGTGGCAGCTGTCATGGTTCAGGTGTTGCTGATCGTCAGCAAACACTTGAAGTCACGATTCCAGCCGGTGTAGATAATGGTGACCGCGTACGTTTGAGCGGTAAAGGCGAAGCGATCCGTGATGGTCAATCCGGTGATTTGTACGTTGAAGTCGTGGTACGCGAGCACGAAGTGTTCCAGCGTGATGGTGCTGATCTGTATATGGACGTGCCGATTACGATTGCGGATGCGGCTTTGGGTAAAGAAATTGAGATTCCAACGCTGGATGGTCGTGTCAGCCTGAAAATTCCGGAAGGTACGCAAACCGGTAAACTGTTCCGTTTACGGGGTAAAGGGGTACGTCCGGTACGTAGCAGTATGGTGGGCGATCTGCTTTGCCGTATTGTGGTGGAAACGCCAGTGAATCTGACCAGTCGCCAGCGTGAATTGCTCAAAGAGTTACAAGCGACCCTGGATGGTGATGACAACAAATCATCCCCAAAGAAAAAGTCATTCTTTGACCGTCTTTTTGACTAAGTCTCGCGAAGATGCAATAAAAAAGAGAGTCTGTAAATTACAGATTCCCTTTTTTATATACTGCATTTTTTGAAGATCGAGACGAACGTTCTGTTGGGGCGTTCTAAACGTTCTAAGACAGCATTGGCTTAAGCGGGTTGCGCAGGATCGATATCTTCAACATTAACCATTTCTTCAGTCGGAGCTGCAGGTGTGGTTTCAGCAGCAGCTTGAGCAGGCTGTTGTACTGCTTTCTTTTCAGTTGCAGATGTTTCTACTTTACTGTTTGCTTTAGGTGCTGCTGTTTCTTCGACGATGATGCTGTCAATATCATCCACGCTGACCGGAAGATCTTCTGCTGCTACTTTGATTTGACCCGCTGCAACAAGTTGCTTAATTGAACCTGGTTGACCATTGACCGTGGTGTTTACACGTACTTTTGCAAGGCTCTCTAAGGTTTCACCCGGTTGAACAGCTGGCTCAGCAAAGGTGGCAAAGCTTGTGAATCCTAAAATAACGGCTAAAGCGATTTTTTTCGAATGCATTCCTGAACTCCTTATAATTCGTGTTGTTTTCATTCGTGGCTTAGTGTGCGCAGGAATGTTTTAACTTTTGTGAAAAAGTTGTGTCATTGACAGGTTTTTTTACGGTTTTTTTAGATGGAAAACAGTGCTGTGTCCGCGATGGATGAACTTCAGCCTGCATTCATCCGAAGCAGAAGCGCTCCAAGCTAAAAACTGCCGAATGACGGCTTTTTTTCTGTTGAAGTTTTAGCGACAGGAGAGAGTTTTGATATAGTAGGCAGAATTTGAAAATTGAGTTTAGGAAAATATTATGTCAGCAACTCCACGCATTGGTGTATTGGGCGCAGGTGGCCGTATGGGACGTATCCTGATTCAGGCCGTACAACAGGCAGGTTATCAATTGGCTGCTGCGGTTGAACGTCCTGAGAGTTCTTTACTGGGTGCTGATGCCGGTGAGCTGGCAGGAATCGGCGCCATTGGCGTGAAGGTGGTCGGTAATCTGAAAGATGTGCTACAGGACTGTGATGTCGTGATTGACTTTACTGCACCTGCTGCAACCGAACAGCATTTGAAATTATGCCGTGAAGCCGGTGTGGCAATGGTGATTGGTACCACTGGTATGAACGACGAACAAAAAGCCGTGCTGGATGAAAGTGCGACACAAACGCCGGTGGTCTATGCAGCAAACTACTCTGTAGGCGTGAATGTGTCGATCAAACTGCTTGAACTGGCAGCAAAAGTATTTGGTGATACGGTTGATATCGAGATTATTGAAGCGCATCACCGTCATAAAGTCGATGCGCCATCAGGTACTGCTTTGATGATGGGTGAAGCGGTTGCCGATACTTTGGGTCGTAATCTGAAAGAAGTCGCAGTGTATGGCCGTGAAGGTTATACTGGACCACGTGACCGTCAAACCATCGGTTTTGAAACCATTCGCGGTGGCGATATCGTGGGTGAACACACCGTGATGTTTATTGGTGAAGGCGAGCGTGTTGAAGTGACGCATAAAGCGACCAACCGTATGAACTTTGCTGCAGGTGCGGTACGTGCTGCTGCTTGGGTGGTTGGCCGTGAAGCACGTAAATACGATATGAAAGATGTATTAGGTTTTAACGACATTGAAGTCTAATGAGCCCAGTCTCGTAGTAAGCAAATGGCCAGGTTGAACCTGGCCATTTTCATATCAATCAGTGCTTTTAAAAGTCTGCTTTTAGCACAATGCGATAACGTGCTTTGCCGGAATGCAAACGTTCAATGGCTGCATTGATCTGGGACATTGGGAACACTTCAACCTGTGGCGCAATGTTTTTCCTTGCGGCAAATTTAAGTAACTGGCGTAAGGTTGCCGGGGAGCCTGTTGCAGAACCGGTAATGGATTTAGAACCACTAATTAAACTGCCCGCAGAAACAGGAATTGGCTCCAAGGTCAGACCCAACAAATGCGCCGTGCCATTCGGCGCTAGCGTACTCAGATAGGCCGGCCAGTCCAGCGTGACATTAACGGTGCTGAGTAACAGGTCAAATTTACCGCGTTGGTTTTTCAGTGCCTCTGAATCACGGCTATTCACCACATGATCTGCACCCATGGCTTTGAGCTCTTCGGTTTTATCCAGACTCGAGGTAAAAGCAGTAATTTCACAGCCCCAAGCTTTGAGTAATTTAATCGCGATATGCCCGAGGCCACCAATCCCGATGACACCGACATGGTGTACTGCTTGGATACCATGTTTGATCATCGGATTAAAAACCGTGATACCGCCGCATAATAACGGCCCCGCACTTTCTGGATCCAGATCCTCAGGAAGTGGAATGACCCATTGCCAACCGGCACGAACTTTATCGGCGAAACCACCAGCATGGTCAACGATAGTAGCCACCCGTTCCCCAGTACACTGTACAGCCTGACCTGCGATACAGAAATCACAGTACTGACAGCTTTCAGCTGTCCAGCCAATCCCGACCCGTTGTCCAATTTTCAGGCCTTTGGCTTCTGTACCTAGACGGCGGATGCGACCAATAATTTCATGACCCGGGATGACTGGATACACGGAAGAGCGCCAGTCATTGTTGATGATGGAAATATCGGAATGGCACAGGCCGCAGTATTCGACATCCACTTCGACCTGATGTGGCTGTAATTCTCCTGCATCGAATTGGTAAGGCACCAGTGCTTCACCGGCCTGCATGGCTGCATAGGCCTGAATGAGATTTTCGCTCATGCGTACTCCCTTATAGATTGCATTGTTCCGGTTGAGATTTAAATGAACAGTGATTTTCGTGATCATCCACCATCCCTACAGCCTGCATAAAGGCATAACAGATGGTGGGCCCCACGAACTTGAAACCGTATTGTTTCAGCGCTTTAGACATACGCTGACTTGCCTCTGTCTGTGCAGGGGCTTGCCGATAATCTGTAATGCAATGGATAGGGCGAGGGGAAGGCGTAAAACGCCATAACCAGGCCACGATATCCTGTTCTTGTTGTTGTAAAGTTTGCCAGGCGCAGGCATTGTCACGGATGGCCTGCAGTTTGCCCAGATGTCGAATTAATCCGGCGTCTTGACATTTCAGCTGTAATTCAGCATCGGTGAATGCAGCGATTTGTGCAATAGGATATTGAAAAAAATGTTCGCGATACGCCGGGCGTTTTTTCAGTACAGTCAACCAGGATAAACCGGCTTGTTGCCCCTCCAGGCAGAGCATCTCAAACAGCTGTGCTGCATCATATACAGGCCGACCCCATTCCTGGTCATGGTAGGCCACATACAATGCATTTGTACCGCACCAACCACAACGCTGCAGGCTCATAGCGTGATCCTGAATTTAGAGCTGAAAGGGAACCCACTGATCTTGCTGGTTGTCCCAATAGGACAATTCAGCCTGTTGCAGGTCGCTAAAATTTAACCAGAAGTCCTTGCCAGATTTGTCCGCAAAGCCGGTGCTGATCAGCAGGGCATCTTCATTAATTTCCATGATCCAGCCCTGATAACTTTGACCGTTATAGATGATCTTTTGTTGATTGCCAGATTCTGCGAATTCAACCAGACGATGGAGAAGGGCTTCAGACATGAAAATTTCCTAACGTAAATAAGGGAAAGGGTTGACTGCACCGCGACCTTTGCCCTGAAGATAAATTGCGTAATGCAAATGGCTCGCAGTATGGCGTGCGTTACCGCTGTTACCCACATAGCCGAGCAGGTCACCCGCTTCGACATAATCACCGACTTTCAGGCCACGTTTATGCTCATCCAGGTGGGCATAATAATGCCATGAACCGGCGGGGCCGAGAATCCAGACCACCAGACCACCCAAGCTGTTATCGCGCAGGTCAGCGACCAGTCCCGCCGTAGTGCTATGCACTTTTGTTCCACGTGGAGCCATGATGTCGATGCCTTCATGCAAACGACCGTTGCTGCGCGAGGCTCCCCAGGTGTCCTGCAGTTGGCGGGTTTTCACTTTAGACACGGGAACTGGCAGCTGTTCCGGCAAAGGCGTCATATAGAGCTGTGCGACCATGGCGGACGGTAAAACGACAGGCTTTTGGGGTGTTGATGTACAGGCCGCAATCAGGGTTAAAGCTAAACCCAACACGCTATATTGAATGAAACGCAACACGAACCATCCTTGCTGTGACATCGACCCAGCGAAGCTATCAAGATGTTTCGACTATGTCATAAATCGACTGCCGAGATCAATTTTTTCATTGCTGTCGGGATGCCCAGATTCATAGCTTGTGCCGGACTTAACCATTCTCCACCGAGTTCGGCGATGAGATGTTCTTTTTGATCGCCAGCCACCGTAAAACAGTGAGCGTCCAACAACCATGTGAAATGAGTGAAACTGTGGGAAATCTGGATGGAAGGGGGCTGACTGCTTAGCCGAAAACTCTGCTGTTGCTGGATAAACGTCGTGGCATCCTCAAAAATTGGCAGACACCAGAGGCCTCCCCACAAACCGCTGAGTGGACGTTGCTGCCATAGCCACTCACCCTCACAATGCAGCAGCATGACCTGCGCTGATTTTATCGGGACCGGCTTTTTGGTTTTTTTAAAAGGCAGTTCGCTCTCTAAGCCCTGTTGATGTGCCTGACAATGATTCTGCATCGGACAATACAAGCATAATGGCTTTTTCGGCGTACAGATGGTGGCACCGAGATCCATAATCGCCTGGGTATAGTCATGATTGCGCTCAACCGGACATAAGTTTTCAGCACGTTGCCATAACGCACGCTCATGTACAGGTTTCGACAAGTCATCTTCAATCGCGAAGAATCGTGCCAGTACCCGTTTCACATTGCCATCCAGAATCACGCCATATTGACGTAACCCCAGTGACATCAATGCCCCTGCGGTTGAGCGGCCAATACCGGGCAAAGCCATCCATTCTTCGAGCGTATCGGGAAATGTACCAGCACGGCTGACGATGCCGGCAGCTTTGTGCAGATTACGTGCGCGTGCGTAATACCCTAAACCGGCCCAGTAGGGTGCAACATCATCCCAGCTGGCTTGTCCCAGTGCTTCTACATCAGGGAAACGCTGCACGAAACGGTCGAAGTATTGCAGTACAGTTTTGACCTGGGTTTGCTGTAACATGATTTCTGAAACCCAGACTTTATAAGGATCATCAGCGAGCTGCCAAGGCAAGTCATGGCGGCCATACTGATCAAACCAGGCCAGCAATGCATCGGAAAAAGAAAAGGGAGTGCTCATGTCAAACGCGTACCAAAATGAGCGTGACATGATACACCAAAGCAGGTTGGACAGGATGCCAAAATCAGCAGCTGGCAGAAGGTAGTGCTGAAATCTGCTCCCGTAGGGCAGCCACTTTAGTGACCGCTGATAATACCCCAGCGTTCATCCAGTTTTAGAGTTTGATCTTTATAACGCGGGATGATGTGGATATGCAGATGTTCTGAGCTGTCCCCAAAAACCGAGCCATCATTAAAGCCGATATGGAAGCCTTCCGGATGATGGCGTATTTGAAGTTCGTTGCGTGCCAGTTCTAGTAAGGTCACCAGACTTTTACGTTCTTTGTCGGTGATATCAAAAAATGAACTGACGTGACGCAGGGGAACAATCACGCAATGGCCTTTAGACAGTGGTTTAAATTCCGGAATGATCGCGCCGTATTCGTTTTGTGCGATAACTTCGTAATCATCAATATTGCAATATGGGCAGTTGGTTTCAGTCATTGTTTTGTCCTCATTCTCATTTTGTTGTTGTCATTTTCTGTTGTAGATGGCAAAGCACCACGGTCATGATGCTTTGCAAAAGATAGGCTTAACCCAGTTGACGTGCTAATAATTCATACATGGCGTCGAGAGACTGGCGTTCGGCTTCGGCATTGTAACCCAAGTCAACGCCGTTAGCTTTGGCGCGTTCATCGGCCAGTGGATTACTAAAGCCATGTTTAGCTCCTTCAAGCACAATCACTTCGTGTTCAACTCCTGCCGCATGCATTTCGGCTTTAAAGGCAGCCACATCATCGAGTGTGACCATGCTGTCCAGTTCACCATGCAAGACTAAAATCTCGGCCTGAACCTGGCCTTTTTCTGCTGGAGCTTTGGGAGTCAAATTGCCATGGAAAGTGGCGACGGCTTTTAGCGCAGCACCTGAACGTGCGAGATCTAAAACTACTTTACCGCCATAACAGAAACCGATAGCTGCCAGTTTATCGGCATTCACTTCTGGCTGGCCAGCTAATGTATTTAAACTGGCTGATGCACGCGTCACGATGGTGTCTGCATCCTGAAACGTCTGCATCATCCATTCATTGGCCTGGCTTGCAGTGGTCGTTACTTTTTTATCGCCATACATGTCGATGGCCAGGGCGGCATAACCGTGTTCTGCCAGTTCACGCGCACGCTGTTCCGTATATTCATTGCGTCCCCACCATTCTGGTGCAACCAGTACCCCCGCAACTGCTGTCTCACTCTCAGGTGCAGCGAAATAACCAATCAGTGTGCTACCGTCTGCTGCTGTGTAGTGAATTTCACGGGTTTTGATGGCTACAGTCATCTGTTAAATCCTTGTATACATAAGTGAATCTGTTGATTAAAGCATAAAAAGATTTCAGCGAAATCACCTTGAATGTAACTGAAGCAAATAAATGTGAGAAATTATTTTTGAGTGATGGGCATAAAAAAAAGAAGGATAGTTATCCTTCTTTTTTAAATAACACGCTGCGAGGTAGGGTTTAGACCCTACCACGAGAAACAAAGCCGACAATCGCAAGGATGACCGCGATGACCAACAATACCACGGCAAAATCTTTGGATAAGCCTGCCACACCACCAAAACCTAGCAGACTTGCAATCAGTGCAATCACAGCAAAAATAATAGCCCAACGAAACATGGCGTATCTCCATATTTTTATTAATGTAAATTCAGTATAGGCACGAGGTTATGCACCCGATATGAGCTTTTTGTTTATAAAGTATCCGTTTTATAAAGATAAGTGAGCAATTTGTAAGAGGGGTTAAGTGCACTGGAACACGCTCAGAAGAGGGTGGAACTGCTATAATCGCTGCTTTGATGTCTTGATCTACATGCCCATGTCCAGCCCACTTCGTCCACAATTCTGGAAAAAATATACCCTCGAACAGCTGAATGATGCTGAGTGGGAAGCCCTGTGTGATGGCTGTGGTTTATGCTGTCTGGTCAAGCTAGAAGATGAAGACACCGCAGAGGTGGCTTATACCAAGGTGGCGTGTAAACTCTTGGATTGCCAGACCGCCCGTTGTCAGGACTATGTACAGCGGCAGCAACAGGTACCTGACTGTATACAGCTAACCCCGGAAAAATTAGCCACCATTCACTGGTTACCCCCAAGCTGCGCTTATCGGCGCCTGAACGAAGGTAAAAATCTGCCTTCCTGGCATTACCTCAATACCGGTTCTCGACAGAGTGTCATTAAGGCCAAGAAATCGGCAGCTGGACGTTGTATTCCGGAAAATACAATCAACGAAGAAGACATCGAAGACTACGTAGTGCGTTGGGTACGTTAACCCTTTACAGTCAAGGCGTCTATTGGGATGCTAACAGCTTCGGGCTTTGCACCATTTGCGATTGTAGATTCGCCCATAACAAAATAGACTAATCCTATCGCCAGCACGAATCATGACCATGTCAGATACTCATATTCCATTGCCTGAACGTTTACGCCCTCGTGATTTATCGGAAATTATCGGGCAGGAGCATTTGCTGGGTGCACAGGCACCATTACGACAAATGATCGATCAGGGGCATTTGCCTTCGATTATTTTCTGGGGGCCGCCTGGGGTGGGGAAAACCACAATTGCTTTGCTGCTGGCCCAAGCGGTTGATCGTCCTTTTGTCAGCCTGTCCGCGTTAAATACCGGCGTAAAGGAACTGCGCGAAGTGATTGCTGAGAGTGGTGATTTACTGACGCCTGTGGTGTTTATCGATGAGATTCACCGTTTTAATAAATCCCAGCAGGACGCCTTACTGAATGCTGTCGAGAAAGGCAAAATTACCCTGATTGGCGCCACGACCGAAAACCCTTCTTTCGAAGTAAACAGTGCGTTGTTGTCACGTTGCCAAGTTTATACTTTAAACAGTTTGGATGCGGAAGCAATCCAGACCTTGTTGAATAAGGCCCTGCAAAATGATGCTTTTCTGAAAGAACGTTATATCCAGATTGAGGAATACGACGCGCTTATTCAGTTTGCGGCGGGAGACGCACGTAAGGCACTGAATCTGTTAGATCTGATTGCTAGCACCTTTGAACCCGATATGGAAAACCACATTACGAATGCGATTGTGGTGAAAGTTGCGCAGCAGAATATTGCCCGTTATGACAAGTCGGGTGAGCAGCATTACGATCTGGCATCGGCATTTATCAAATCGATTCGTGGCAGTGATCCAGATGCTACCTTGTACTGGATGGCTCGCATGCTGAAAGGCGGCGAAGATCCGGTTTTTATTGCGCGCCGTATGCTGATTGCCGCCTCTGAAGATATTGGTAATTCCAATCCAAACGCTTTATTGCTGGCAGGCGAGTGCTTCCGTTCCGTACAGGCAGTGGGGATGCCGGAAGCACGGATTATTCTGGGTCAGACCGCCGTGTATCTGGCGACCAGCCCGAAAAGTAACAGTACCTACCTGGCGATTAACCGTGCCTTGGTACTCGCAGAGAAAACAGCCAATTTACCGGTACCGTTACATTTGCGCAATGCACCTACCAAACTGATGAAACAGCAAGGTTACGGCACAGATTATCTGTATCCTCATGACTATCCGGAGCACTTTGTACTGCAAGAGTATCTACCGCCTGAACTGCAAGGTACCAAGCTGTATGAGTCAGCACGAAACAAACGTGAAGTTGAAGCTGAACGTTTGCAACAGCGTCGTTGGATGCAGCAGCAACAGCAGCAATAAAAGAGCTTCTATGCGGAGGTGGGCATGATCTGTTGGACTCAAATCCCGCCCCTCCACGCCCAGATCGCGACAAAAAATGTAAATTGCAAAACGTAATTCTTACAAAAGGATAATAATTAGACACATTTGAGTGCTGCTTTTTTAAGATTCATTTCAGTTTCGAGCCGAATACTCGTTTGCATCGGGTATAAGGATGGTTCGAATGACCTTATTCAAACAGCAGTTTCCAATCGAGTTTCAAGATCGAGAAAAGCGCTTTAAGGTCTATTTTGTGGATCAGGCACATTTTCTGCGAAATGATTGTGAACATTTTATTCAACAACGTTTTCAGGCGATTTATCACGCCAATATTCATCAATTTTTACCTTATTTTTTAGCGATTTTTGATCAGAACAATAGCTGTCAGGCGGTGGTCGGATTACGTTTCGCCACAGAGCCAGCACTTTTTTTAGAACAATATTTAGATCAACCGATTCAAAATATTATTAGTGAAAAAACCGGTAAATCCTTTGCACGTCCACAGATGGTTGAAGTTGGGAATTTATCGGGCATCCATCATGGTAGTTCCAGACTGATCATTATTTTTCTTACCTGGTTACTGGCTCATAATCATTATCAATGGGTGGCGTTTACTGGGCATCATCACCTGATCAATAGTTTTAAGAAACTCGGCTTGAGCCCACTCGCCTTACAGGATGCTGATCCTGCACGTTTGGAGCAGGGGCAGCAGGATTGGGGGAACTATTATTCTTTTCAGCCGCATGTTTTTGCTGCGGACGTGAAGCAATGTGCGCTTAACCTCAATCAATTAGGCGTATTTCCTTTACTGGGTTTAGCAGCTTTTGAGGAGAATATTGATGATGTCGCCTGAGGTGAAACAATTTATTGCCCAATTGCAGCAATACCAACAACAACAGCCACAAGCGATTGCCTTACAGGATCAGACCCAGCAGGTGAATTATGCCACCTTGTTGCAGGAGGTTTTTGATCGTCAGCGCAAACTGGAGCAGGCTCAGGTTGGTACAGTTGCGCTGTATCTAGAGAATTCAGTCGATTTTATGTTGTGGGATTTGGCTTTATTACTGGCCGACATTCCTAGCATTTTGTTGCCGCCATTTTTCTCAGCTTCACAATTACAGTATTGTCTGGACATTTCTCAAGCTGATACGGTGATTGCACCTGCGGACTTTTTTCTGTTTGAAGCCGAGAATGTATTTATCCATGCAGGCGAGTTCTGGAAACGGCAGACGTGTTCTTCCGTTGAACTCCCTGAAGGCACTCAGAAACTGACGTTTACTTCCGGAACCACAGGACAGCCGAAAGCGGTTTGTTTAAGTAGCGGACAGATTCTACGTGTGGCAAAAGCCTTAAGTGAAGCGATTACCCCGAATGATCCGCAACATCATTTGGCGATCATGCCACTTGCGGTCTTACTCGAAAATATTGGCTGTTATGCCATTTTACTTCGTGGTGGTTCGGTTGAATTGGCACCAGCAGCGGTATTGGGCTTGCAAGGTGCAAGCGGACTGAACCTCGCACAATTTAGTCGGTATTTGCAGCAGTCCAAACCGCATAGCCTAATTCTGGTGCCACAAATTTTGAGTGCCTTAGTTCAGGCAATACACAACAACACTTTAAATCCACAAGATTTCCGCTTTGTTGCGGTGGGCGGTGGGCATGTCAATCCCGAACTTTTGGCTCAGGCCAAAGCCTGTGGTCTGCCAGTTTTTGAAGGATATGGCCTATCTGAATGTGCTTCGGTGGTGGCGCTGAATACCTTGCAACAAAGTAAAGCGGGCAGTGTCGGTAAACCTTTACCGCATGTGCAGGTCAAAATTGCGGAAGATGGAGAAATTCTGGTGGCGGGCAACCGCTGTCTGGGCTATCTGAATGCTGAAAATCAACCGGATGCCTATTGGCCAACCGGAGATTTGGGTCATTTTGATCAAGAGGGCTATTTATATATTCACGGCCGGAAAAAACATCAGTTTATTACTAGTTTTGGTCGTAACGTCAATCCGGAATGGGTGGAAAGCTTGTTGAGCCAAACCGGTGTGATTGCCCAAGCCTTCGTTTATGGAGAGGCCTTGCCGGAAAACTATGCCTTGCTTTGGCCTGTTAAAGCCAATGCCACCGATCAGGAGATTGCCCAAGTGGTTGAGCGTGCAAATGCCCAGCTTCCTGACTATGCCCAGATCAAGCATTGGATCCGCTTGGCTGAACCTTTTAGTCCTCACAACCAGCTCGCGACCTCTAATGGACGGCTCAAACGTGAGGCGATTGTCCAACGCTTTCAACATAATTTTATTTAAATTTAGGAATACAATGATGAAATTCTTCGACAAATTACAGCAAGCAACAGCAGAGCAACGTCAAACTCTTTTAGCCACGTCGGTGATTCAAGATGCGCTCAAGTCACAGCTCTCTTTAGAACAATACTGCGCATTTTTAACCCAAGCTTATCATCATGTGCGTTTTACCGTACCGTTGATGATGGCTGCAGGAGCAAATTTGCCAGAGCGTTTGTCCTGGTTGCAGCCGGCGATTTGTGAATATATTGAAGAAGAAGCGGGCCATGAACAATGGATCTTAAATGACCTGAAAGCGTGTGGTGTTGATCCCGAACAGGTCAAAAACAGCCGCCCAAGCTTGCCAATCGAACTGATGGTGGCCTTTTTGTTTGACCAAGTTCGTCGTGTCAATCCAATTGCCCTGTTTGGTATGGTCAATGTACTGGAAGGAACCAGTGTATCGGTTGCGACAGAAGCTGCAGATAAAATCCAGCAGCATCTCAAACTGCCGAATCAGGCCTTTAGTTATCTGAAATCGCATGGCAGTCTGGACATTTCACATATGCAACATTTTGAGAAGTTGATGAATCAGGTCCAAGATGAAAAAGACCAGCAAGACATCATTCACTGTTCAAAAGTGGTGTTTAAACTTTATACCGAAATGTATGAGCAAGTGCCACAGATCAGCCAACAATTTGCCGCTTAAGGAGTGAGAATATGCAACTTTCCAAGGCACAGGTATTACTGACTGGGGCAAGCGGTGGAATCGGTTTAGCACTGTGTGCGGCATTATGCAAAGAAGGTGCTAAAGTCCTTGCGGTGGCTCGTAATACCCAAGTTTTAGAATCACTGGCTGCACAATATCCGGCACAGCTGGAAATTCTTCAAGCTGATTTATTGCAAGCTACGGATTTGATGAAAGTCGTGGAAATTGCCTCAAAAAAGGCGAATCTAAATACCTTGATTCATGCGGCGGGGCTTAATCATTTTGCTTTGCTTGAGCACCAATCTGCAGAGCAAATCCAAAAACTGGTCCAGTTAAATGTCACGACACCGATGATCCTGACATCGGCGTTGATTGAAAAACTGAAAAGTCAACCTGAGGCCAAGATTGTCAATGTGGGGTCAATTTATGGTTCATTGGGTTTTGCTGGCTACACCAGTTATTGCGCGACCAAATTTGCAGTGCGGGGGTTCTCGGAAGCTTTGCGACGTGAGCTGGCTGACACAGCGGTACAGGTGCTTTATGTGGCCCCGCGTGCCACCAAGACCAGTATGAATTCATCTGCTGCCCAACAATTAACGCAAGCGATGGGGGGCAAAGAAGATTCTCCAGAATTTGTGGCGAAGAATATTATTCAAGCCATTCAGCAGGATAAACAAAATATTTATCTGGGTTGGCCAGAGCGAGGCTTTGTACTCATTAATTCGATTATGCCGCATTTAGTGGATCAGGGGGTGAGAAAGCATTTGCCCTTAATCCGCCAGTTGAGTCAGTAAAAGTACAATAGAGTAATAGCCAGTTTTTATGCAGAGTTTTGTTCGAAGATCCGTGAAAACGGGTCTCTTGTCCCATGATGTGGATGGGAAACAAGGTATTTGTCGGCTGTCATCAGTTTGGCAGCTAAATCAGTCTATGTAATAGCATATTGAGTTTAATATTATTTTTTTGAATAGAAAAAGCCCAACGTCCTGTTGGGCTTTTTCGTATTTACTGCTTAGGTAGGGCTGCTGTTCTACCTCACTTTCCTGGTGCTGGAACTTATCGTTATTGTTTTATGTTCCGGAACGTCCTGTTCCTGTATGACTTCATCATAAGTAAAAAACCGCAGCTACCCTAGCCGCAAAATCCCTAAATCCATGTGCGCCAGGGCGTACAAAAACGGCTAAAAGTTGTCCCGGTTTTATCCGCAGAAATTGGGGATAATTTTTGCCCTGGGCATCTGATGGAATCAGGAAAAATATAAAATAGACTATTTTTAAACAGATTGACTGACGAGAGATGTCAGAATTGAATATAAAAAAATGACTTGTTTCTAAATCAGTTTTTCGGGGTTGCGTCCTCGATTTCTTATTGCATAGACATTTTAATTGGCGAATAACACAATAAAAAAACCGAGTCATTCGACTCGGTTTTTTTATTTGAAGCAATTCAGATTAGATATCTGAAAGGTCGATGCCGATACGGGCAGCCACTTCTTCATATGCTTCAACCACACCGCCTAAACCTTGACGGAAACGGTCTTTATCGAGTTTTTTCTTGGTGTCTTTATCCCACAAACGGCAACCGTCTGGAGAGAATTCATCACCCAATACGATACGGTCGTGAAACACACCGAATTCAAGTTTAAAGTCAACAAGTAGCATGTTGCCTTTGTCGAACAAATCTTTGAGCACTTCGTTCACTTTATAAGTGAGATCTTTCATTTGAGCCAACTGTTCAGCTGTTGCCCAACCTAAAGCAATTGCTTGAGATTCGTTGACCATTGGATCGCCCAACGCATCATCTTTAAAGAACAATTCAAATGTCGGTGGGGTCAGTTCTTTACCTTCTTCTACACCAAGACGTCGGCACAATGAACCCGCAGCATAATTACGGATGACACATTCAACCGGAATCATTTTAAGTTTTTTCACTAACACTTCGTTTGGTGTTAGCAGTTTCTCAAAGTGAGTTTCGATACCCGCTGCTGCCAGTTTTTCCATGATGAAGGCATTGAAGCGGTTGTTCACCTTGCCTTTGCGATCTAGTTGTTCGATCTTTTCGCCATTGAACGCAGAGGCATCATCACGAAAGACTAAAATCAGGTGGTCGGCAGAGTCTGTTTCATAAACAGATTTTGCTTTACCAGTATAGAGCAAGGCTTGTTTTAACATGGGGGAACCTTTTTCAAAAATATGCCTAATGACTAGGCTGGCCAATTTTGATAAATCTGGGCTAGCAATTCCGCAGCTTTTTCGCGCTCGGCAAAACTGTTGTCAACATTGAAGACCGCTAGATTATGACTTGAACCAACAGACGTCAGTCTTAACACATAGGTTTGGTTATCGAGCTTCAGGGTGACTTCATACCCATTTTTGCTTTGGCCAACGATGGTATAGTTAAGGCTACTGAGGGTGGCAAGTGTATATTGCCAAATTGTAGCAGAATTTCCTTCGATTTTAAGCAACGGATTTTGATTTCCGTCGGTGACCAGCTGCGGACGCCCAACCGTATCATTCTGTTCAGATACGGTATTGTTGATTTGTGCAGCATTTGGACGTGGCATTTCAAAACGGTTGCCGCGTGCATTGCTGTAGTTTGGAGCATTCTGTAACGCCAGTGGTTCGACCAGTGGCGCAGGGTACAATGGTGTCACTGGCCGCACTAACGCACCTTCAGGATATTTTAGCGGTTCAAGTGTTGTGGTGTATTTGTAATCCAGCGAGCCGTTATTAATGGCCAGATGACTACAACCCGCTAAGCTAAAAACTGAAAGTGCAAGGGTTAAACCAGTACGTAATTGCATAATGTTGTGCTCTTATATTAAATCACACCTGCGGCCTGAAGCGCTTCGCGTAATGGTGTGCGGTATTGTTCTGCAAGTGGCGTCAATGGTAGACGGATGCCGGTACCAATCATGCCCATTTCATGGAGTGCCCATTTCACCGGAATCGGGTTGGATTCACAAAATAGAATATTGTGTAAATTTGCAACCTTATTATTCAGTTCTTCTGCCAGAGTGGCATTTCCTGCAAGCGCAGCAGCACAGATCTCGCTCATGATTTTTGGCACAATGTTGGCAGTCACAGAAATGTTGCCTTTCGCGCCTAATCCCATCAATTGATATGCCGTGGCGTCATCACCTGAGTAAACGGTCATGCTCTTGCCTTGTAGGCCTTTGATCAGTTGCTGGCCACGCGGAACATCACCAGTAGCATCTTTAATCCCGATGATTTGTGGAATATCGGCCAAACGGATCACGGTTTCATTCAGCATATCTACACCGGTACGGCCTGGTACATTGTACAGAATCTGTGGGAGATCAACGGCTTCCGCAATGGCTTTATAATGCTGGTATAAGCCTTCTTGGGTCGGTTTGTTATAATAAGGTGTCACTAAAAGTGCAGCATCCGCGCCCAGTTGTTTTGCTTCTTGAGTCAGTTCAATCGCTTCATGGGTTGAGTTGGCACCCGTACCGGCAATGACCGGGATACGTTTGTTGGCCACACGAATGATTTCTTTGATCACTTGGGTGTGTTCAGCCATGCTTAAGGTAGAGGCTTCGCCTGTGGTACCTACCGCGACAATACTGTTGGTGCCTTGCTCAATATGCCATTCGACCAGCTTCTCGAGACCCTTCCAATCTACGCTGCCATCTTCGAACATAGGGGTGACGATTGCGACAATTGAGCCTTGAATGGTCTGTGCTTGCTGAGTCATTTTAAAAAAATATCCTATTTATCCATCCGAATGAGAGTGAAAAGAGGGGACTGGATGGTTGCAGTATTTTGAATTCAAGCGAGTATCAACAAGACGATGCCTATTGAATAATGCTTACCCAAATTATGACTGATGAATCGGGTAAGAACAATATGCTTTAGTCAAAGCGCTTTAAAACTTTAAAAAAAGTAACAATAAAAATAGTTTAGCTGTTAATGATCCGTAAATTTTAAGGTTTTTTCAGGCCCATCAAACCGCTGATGTATAGGCTTTTAACTCGGTTAATACAGGACTTTAGTGGTAGGCTGGCTTGAATATGACCAGCTTTTCTGTATCTAATGCGTGGGTTTTGATCTAAAATTTATATGTTATAAAGATGAGCTCATACAATTAGCCAATTAATAAACCTAATAATTTTTTTTAAATGATCACTAAAATAAATCCTAATAATTGTTTTTAAATATAATTAGAAAATCTATTTCAGGTATAAAAATATGAAATGGTGATTGAAATCACATCATATTCTTTAGTTTTTTGCTCAGAATTCAGATTTTATTTATTGCTTTTTTGCCTATCTTTTCAGCTCAGTTAAAATGAGAAAGTTCCATTATCATCCGAAATAATCCTTAATTTTCTAAAACTTATTGGTAGTTAATTCTGTTCAGGCCTTCGTAGATGATTGCTCGCTCATCTGAATACTGATTAAAACAAGGAATTCTCCAATGGAAAGATCAGGTAACAAACATTCCGTTATTACTGTCGCGATCTGTTTTTTGATCGCGGTTATTGAAGGCCTGGATATTCAGGCTGCGGGTATTGCTGCCAAAGGGATTAGTGAGTATTTCGCACTGGATAAGTCACAATTGGGTATTTTCTTCAGCGCAGGGATTCTGGGTCTACTCCCAGGGGCGTTGATTGGCGGTCGTTATGCCGACCGTATTGGCCGTAAAAAAGTCTTGATCTGGTCGGTTGCCACCTTTGCTGTATTTACCTTATGTACCGTATGGGTAAACAGCTTCACCAGCTTGTTGGTGGTGCGTTTCCTCGCCGGTGCAGGCTTGGGTGCTGCGATGCCAAACTTGATTACTTTGGCAGCTGAGTCGGTACGACCTGAAAACCGTGGCCGTGCCGTGGGTCTGATGTACTGTGGTATGCCAGTGGGTGCAGCAATTTTATCCTATATTGCCAGCCTGGATTTCGGTACAAACTGGAAAAACATTTTCTATCTCGGTGGCTTATTGCCAATCGTGGTGGTTCCACTGATGATGTTGTTGCTACCAGAATCACGCGAGTTCTTGAAAGCACAGGACAAACAGCAAGCGGCTGAGCCACAAGGTTCTTTCAAAGACCTGTTCAACAGCGAAAACCGTCTGCGTACTTTGCTGCTCTGGGGTAGCTATTTCTTGACCTTGATGGTGGTTTACATCATGTTGAGCTGGTTGCCATCGTTGTTTATGGAACTTGGTTTCTCACGCAAAGAAGGCAGTACAGCACAGTTCTTCTTCATGATCGCAGCAACTTTCGGTACGGTGATCCTAGGCATGCTGACAGACCGCTGGAAGAAAGCCTACGTGATTATTTTGATGTACGGTGGTATTACGGCTGGTCTGTTTAGCTTGAATGCAGCAGTTTCATTGACCAACATGTACTGGGCAGCGGCATTAACAGGTGCATTCGTCATTGGGTGCCAAGGTGTACTGTATGCGTTCGGTAGTATCGTGTATCCAACCAATGTGCGTGCAACAGGTGTAGGTATGGCTTCTGCAGTCGGCCGTGTTGGTGCAATGCTCGGACCAGCAATTGCGGGTCAATTATTAGCTGCTGGTTTCGGTGCTGCTGGTGTCGTTTCTGCTGCGATTCCATGTATCATCGTGTCTGCAGTCCTGATGTTGTTGGTGGTACGTAGCTTGCCGAATCAGGCTGCTGCAACTCAACCTGCACAATCTGGTTTAGAAACTTCATGATGATTGCTTGCTGAATGCAGCAAGCCTACATGATCAAAAAGCCCGCGATCCATCCGTGGGCTTTTTTGCTGGACAAAATTGCCGATTAATGAGGTTTCAGATTTCATCTGACCATGCTAACAATACAGACCATGACTGAATAAGGATCAGCTGCTATGAAACTGTCCAAGCATGATGCGTTAATCGTGGTCGATGTGCAAAATGGCTTTACCCCAGGCGGGCAACTGGCCGTTGCCGGGGGAGATGAAATTATTCCCCGCATTCATCAGCTGGCACATTGTTTTGACAATATTATCCTGACGCAGGATTGGCATCCTGCCAACCATGTTTCTTTCGCGGTCAACCATCCCGGTCAACAGCCCTATGACAGTATTCTTTTGCCTTATGGTACGCAGGTGCTTTGGCCGGTGCATTGCGTACAGGGCACGGCAGACGCGGAATTACATCCAGACCTTGATTTGCCGAAGGCGCAGCTGATTATCCGTAAAGGCTTCCATCCTCAAATTGACAGCTATTCAGCCTTTATGGAGGCAGACCGACAGACCAGCACCGGACTGGCAGGCTATTTGAGGGAACGTCAGATTGATACGGTATATGTGGTTGGTTTGGCGACTGATTTTTGTGTGGCCTGGACGGCACTAGATGCCCGAAAATTGGGCTTTCATGCCTATGTGATTGAAGATGCTTGTAAAGGGATTGACCTAAACAGCTCGCTGGCCGAAGCCTGGCAGCGTATGCAACAGCAGGGTGTGCATCGTATTCAGTCCACAGATCTTTGTGCGTAGTGGAAATTTTATTCAGTATCTACAGCCTTGATATAAAAAAATGATGATGTGATTGCTGTTGCTTATTTGTTTAATACAACAGTGCTGCTTATAGTGATTTCATGCCATCTGTCTTCAGAATGAATGAACTGCAATTGATAGGAAATCTGCATGTCCATAGCTGTATCTGCCTCTCCGCATACTGAACTGTCACGCGGCTTTGTACTGATTATGTCTCTGGCCTGCGGGCTATGTGCCGGTGCTAACTATTTTAACCAGCCGCTGATTTATGCGATTGCCACAGACCTGCATACGACGACTACACAGGCCGCATTAACGGTGGTTTTGGCTCAGGTGGGTTATGGTTTGGGATTGTTGTTTCTGGTGCCCTTGGGGGACTTGCTGGAAAAACGACGTTTTATTATCAGTCTGATGGTACTCAGTGCCACGGCGCAAATTCTACTTTCCTTGAGTGACAGTTTAGCTCTGCTGTATAGCATGACTTTGGGGGCTTCCTTTTTTTCCATCGCGGCACAGGTACTGATTCCATTTGCTGCGACGCTCAGCCCATCCCATAAAAGTGCTGAAATTGTGGGGGTACTGATGAGTGGTCTGGTCATGGGTATTTTGCTGGCGCGTACTTTTGCCGGTTTTATTTCGACCACTTTATCCTGGCACTATGTGTATTTGCTGAGTGGCATGTTTACACTGATGTTTGCTGTCGTGATGTGGCACAAGTTACCCACGACCCAGCCGAACCGGGAGTTGAAACTGCTGGGAATTTACCGCTCCTTGATCGAGCTGGCTTATCAGCAGCCACATTTGATCCGGCGTGGCATTGCGGGTGGATTGGGTTTTGGGATTTTGGCCATGATCTTTACCACCATGACTTTTATCCTGGCCAATCCTCCATATCTGTTTAATGAGTTTCAGATCGGGTTGTTCGGTTTGTTGGGCGTGATTGGAATTTTTGCCACACGCTGGTCAGGTAAAACCATCGGGCAGGGGAAAGAAAACTTCGTTGCTATCTTATGTAGCAGTCTGTTGTTACTCGGCTGGATTCCGTTGGCATTTGCCCGCATGAATCTTGGTCTGTATGCACTTGGGGTATTGATGTGTTATTTCGGTTTGACAGCATTTCACGTGTTGAACCAGAACTTGGTTTACCGGATTTCCATCCAGGCACGTTCCCGCATTAATGCCGTTTATATGACTCTGTATTTCTCTGGGGCGGCATTGGGATCACTGTGTACGGTGTATGCCTGGGCACATTGGTCATGGCCGGGCTGTGTACTCTTGGGCATTGTGTATGGCAGTCTGATTCTTGCCATCGACCGTTATGATTTTCGTCAGATGCGACAGGCCGATTCATCTTCTGTCTCATGACGGGATGAGTCTTCTGCTGCATGAAAAGTCATAAAAATCTGTAGGGCTGACACATCGTCGAGTGAAATTGCAGGCGGCATCTGGCTTCAAATTTGTTATAGTGCAAATAATCATCAATACGCAATAACTTGCTGCTTCATTTAAGCATTAAAAAATAAAGACAACAGCATGAAAAATAAGATAAAGAATGTTTCCGGTCATTTAGTAGCTGGACCTGTTAGACCTATTCTGGTGATGGGGGTGCTGTCACTTACCGGTTGTCAGGTCTTGCAAATGCCGGAAACGGGTGCCGATATCCAGCTGCCTGCCCAGTTTACCGACATGCCCAGTCAGCCTGTACAGCGCTTGAGTTGGTCAACCTATTTTACCGATCCGGTGTTGCAACAGTTACTGCAGCAAACTTTGCAGCATAATCAGGATTTGCAGCTTGCTGCACTACGGGTCGCTGAAGCTCAGGCCATGTATGGAATTCAGCGAGCTGAACTGTATCCGCAGTTGGGCTTGGGTACTGATTTTAGCCGTAATCGGGTGCCTGCTGACTTGTCGCCTCTTGGACAGTCATATATTGCCAACCAGTTTCAGCTTGGGGTTGGGCTGCAAAGTTGGGAGCTGGATCTCTGGGGGCGTATCCGCAGTTTGAAACAGGCAGCACTCAAGCAGTTTCTGGCCCAGCAGGCCAATCAGATCGCAGTACAGAACAGCCTGATTGCCCAAGTGGCTTCGGTGTATCTGAATTTAAGTGCTTTGGATCAGCGGGTTGAACTGGCTGAGCATGCAGCAGGGAGTTATCAAAATTCGGTACGCATCTTTAAGCGCCGTTATGACGTCGGTTCAGGTTCCAAGGTGGAATATACGCAGGCTCAGACCCTACTGAGCAATGCGCAGAATTTGCTGGCACAGTTACAGCAGGCCCGTGCCAGTCAGCAGAATTTGCTAATCCAGTTGGTGGGGCGGCCTGTTCAGCTCACCCGACCCACGCCATTAAGCCAAATTCAATGGGCACATCAAGCGCAGGCAGTGGGCTTACCATCGGATTTACTGCTGAACCGGCCTGATTTGCGGGCAGCTGAATATCAGTTACAGGCACAAAGTGCCAATATTCAGGCAGCCCGTTTGGCGTTTTTTCCCCGTATCAGTTTGACTGGTGGCTTTGCGACAGCCAGTGGTGAACTGGAGGGTTTATTCCAGCCCCAGAGTCAGTTGTGGCAGTTTGCACCGAGTATCAGCATCCCGATTTTTACCGCTGGCCGCTTAAAAGCCAATCTGGATCTGGCACAGGTTCGTCAGCAGATGGCGGTGCAGGAATATGAAAAAACCATTCAAAACGCGTTTCGCGAAGTCCGGGATGCCTTGCAGAATGAAGATTGGCTGACCCGGCAATTGCAGATTCAACGCCAGGGTTTAAAGGCTTTCCGTGAACGGGTGCGGCTGGCACAACTCAGCTATGACAATGGTGCGGTCACTTATCTCGAAGTGCTGGATGCCCAGCGCAGTTTGCTGGCCGCAGAACAGCAGGCCGTAGAAGTACAAAGCGCTTTACTGAAAAACCAAGTCGCGTTATATCTGGCTTTAGGTGGTGATATTAGCCTGATTCATCGGGTATAGGCTTCAATGAGACAAACAAAGAGAAGCTCATGAAAATAAAAAAACTGCTTTGGCCCATAGCGGCTGTTTTGGTGCTGATCTTGCTTGGGTATTACCTCTGGCAACGCTTTCAGCAGCCCGATACGCAGGGACTCATTAGCGGTAATGGCCGGATTGAAGCGACTGAAATTGATATCGCCAGTAAATTACCCGGACAGTTAGAGCAGGTCTTAGTCAAAGAAGGTGAGTTTGTGGAGGCCGGTCAGATCCTGGCGAAAATTAAAGTTTCTTCGATTGAAGCCCAGCTCAATGAAGCCCAAGCCCAGCAACAGCAGGCAGAGAATGCTGTACTGACAGCACAGGCACAGGTGGCGATGCGGCAAAGTGACAAAGCTGCGATGTTGGCGATGGTGTCACAGCGCGAAACTGAACTGAATGCGGCGCAGCGCCGGTTGAAACGTACTGAAATTCTGGCCAAAGAAGGCGCATCCTCCTTACAGCAGCTAGATGATGACCGATCCAATGTGCAGCGTGCGATTGCTGCATTGAATACGGCTCAGGCACAGGTGGCCAGTGCCGATGCGGCGATTAAGGCGACACAGGCACAGGTGATTGGTGCCGAGTCTGCCGTGAAAGCAGTGAAAGCCACCATCCAGCGTATCCAGTTTGATCTTGATGACAGCCAACTTAAAGCACCGTTAAAAGCCCGGGTGCAGTATCGTATTGCTGAGCCAGGTGAAATGATTGCAGCAGGTGGCAAGGTACTGAACCTGATTGACCTGTCCAATGTGTATATGACCTTTTTCCTGCCCGAAACTGTGGTGGGACAAGTAGCAATTGGCACTGAAGTGCGGATTGTGCTGGATGCCGCACCGAATGTGGTTATTCCTGCCAAAGTGTCTTATGTGGCCGATACGGCCCAGTTCACTCCGAAGACTGTGGAAACCCAGAGCGAGCGGCAAAAGCTGATGTTTCGGGTTAAAGCTCAGGTAGATCAGGCGGTTTTGCAAAAGTACATGACCCATGTCAAAACCGGTCTGCCCGGGGTGGCCTGGATCAAGCTCGATCCAAAGCTGGCCTGGCCGGCTCAGCTGTCACGTAAGGTGCAATGATGATCTTGCCCTCTGTTGTGGCCGAGCTGCAGCAGGTTAGCTTGCAGTACGCACGGGTCAAGGCGCTGGATGCGATTGACCTGCAGATTCCTGCCCAGAAAATGGTCGGGCTGATTGGCCCAGACGGGGTGGGCAAGTCCAGTCTGTTGGCCCTGTTGGCCGGTGCACGCAAGGTGCAGCAGGGCCAAGTCATTGTGCTCGGCGGTGATATGTCACATCGCCATCATCGTGAAATGATTTGTCCGAACATTGCCTATATGCCACAAGGGCTGGGTAAAAATCTCTATCCCACCCTGTCGGTTGAGGAGAATCTCCAATTTTTTGCCCGGCTATTTGGTCATGACCGTGCCGAACGGCGCAAACGTATTGATGATCTAACCCAGAGTACAGGTTTATATCCTTTTCTAGACCGCCCGGCTGGAAAGCTTTCTGGCGGGATGAAACAGAAACTGGGGCTGTGCTGTGCCCTGATCCATGATCCTGACTTGCTCATTCTGGATGAACCCACGACCGGGGTGGATCCACTGGCACGGGCACAGTTCTGGCAACTGATCCAGCGGATCCGTCAGACCCGGCCACAGATGAGTGTAATCGTGGCAACCGCCTACATGGATGAAGCACAAGGATTTGACTGGCTGGTAGCAATCGACGCAGGCCGGATTCTGGCTACCGGAACACCCCTTGATCTTCTGGCCTCGACCCAGAGCCAGTCGTTGGAAGAAGCGTTTATTCAGCTGTTACCGGAAGAGAAAAAAAAGGGCTATCAACCCGTAGAAATCCCGGCACTGGAACTGTCATCAACAGCATCCTATGCCATTGAGGCGAAAGATCTGACCATCCGTTTCGGGGATTTCACTGCAGTCGATCACGTCAACTTCAAAGTGCGGCAAGGTGAAATTTTCGGGTTTTTAGGATCCAATGGCTGTGGCAAAACCATGACCATGAAAATGTTGACCGGTTTGTTGCCGGCCACTGAAGGTCAAGCCTGGCTTTTTGGCAAACCAGTTGATGGGCATGATCTGGCAACCCGGCAACGCGTCGGTTATATGTCGCAGTCTTTCTCTTTGTATGGAGAACTCACGGTACTGCAAAATCTGGTGCTGCACGCCCGCTTGTTTCATGTGCCTTCTGAGCAGATCACCCCGCGCGTGGCGGAGATGTTACAACGCTTTGACCTGGAAAATGTGCAGGATGAGCTACCGGAAAAGTTACCTCTGGGGATCCGACAGCGTTTGTCACTTGCTGTGGCGATGGTGCATCAGCCGGAAATCCTGATTCTGGATGAGCCGACGTCGGGTGTGGATCCAGTGGCACGGGATAATTTCTGGCGTTTGCTGGTGCATTTATCTCGACAGGACAAGGTCACCATTTTTATTTCCACCCATTTCATGAATGAGGCATTGCGTTGTGATCGTATTTCATTGATGCATGCCGGACAGGTGCTTGACAGTGATCAACCTCAGGCCCTGATCGAAAAACGGGGTGTCGAAACTTTGGAGCAGGCATTTATTGGCTATCTGCTGGAAGCGGGAGCGGGCAGTCTGCATCCGCAGGATCAAGAAAGTACCACTCTGAGTCCATCAGACATCACTACTGCATCAAAACGCCAATTGTTTAGTCCGCTGCGTATGCTGAGTTACGCCTGGCGTGAAACATTGGAACTGCGCCGTGATCCGGTCCGTTCTACCTTGGCATTACTAGGTTCGATCATCTTGATGTTTGTGATTGGTTACGGTATTAGCCTGGATGTTGAGGATCTCAGTTATGCGGTACTCGATCATGACCAGAGCAGTCTGAGCCAGAACTATGCACTGAGCCTGTCCGGGTCACGCTACTTTATTGAACATGCACCGATCCGGGATGATCAAGACATGGATGAACGGATGCGCAGTGGCGAGCTGGCGCTGGCCCTGAAATCCCTCCGGGTTTTGCCCGGGATGTGGCCCGTGGTCAGAATGTTGAAATCGGTGCCTGGATTGATGGCGCCATGCCGATGCGTGCAGAAACCGTACAGGGCTATGTTCAGGGGATTCATCAGTCCTGGTTGCTAGAACAGGCACAAGCACGGCAGGGCGTATTGCCGACTGCAGCCATTTCAATAGAAACCCGTTTCCGTTATAACCCGGATGTACGCAGCCTGCCTGCCATGGTGCCTGCGGTGATTCCCTTATTGCTTCTCATGTTGCCAGCCATGCTGACCGCCTTGGCTGTGGTACGGGAAAAAGAGCTCGGTTCGATTATTAATCTGTACGTGACACCCGTCACCCGTACCGAATTCCTGTTGGGTAAACAGCTGCCTTATATCGCGTTGGCCTTTTCCAATTTTCTGTTGATGTGGCTGCTAGCCGTCACTGTCTTTGGGGTGCCAATGACAGGCAGTTTTCTGACCCTGACACTAGCGACACTGTTATTCATCGTGATCTCGACGGGGATGGGCTTACTGGCTTCGGCGCTGACCAAAAGCCAAATTGCCGCTATGTTTTTTGCCATGCTCGGTACCCTGATACCCGCAGCGCAATATTCCGGCCTGACCAATCCGGTGTCTTCACTTGAAGGGGCGGCACGGGTGATTGGGGATTTGTATCCTGCGACCTATATGATCATGATCAGTCGTGGGGTGTTTAATAAGGCACTAACCTTTCAGGATTTATATCAGTCGATCTGGGCACTTTGTGCCGCAATTCCGGTGGTAATCGGCATTGCGATTTTACTGCTCAAGAAACAGGAGCATTAGTATGATCCGACAGAAGCTGGCGAATATCTATCATCTTGGGGTTAAGGAGTTGTGGAGTCTGTGGCGTGACCCGATGATGCTTTTTTTGATTATTTATACGTTTAGTATCGGGATTTATACGGCAGCCACAGCCATGCCGGAAACGCTGAATGAAGCTGCCATCGCGATTGTCGATGAAGATCAGTCGCCATTGTCCAACCGGATCGTGTCAGCTTTCTATCCCCCGCAATTTAATCCGCCCCAGCTGATAAATCTGAATCAAGTTGACCCAGCCCTGGATGCCGGTTTGTATACCTTCGCTCTGAATATTCCACCGAATTTTCAGCAAGAGGTTTTAGCGGGGCATCATCCACAATTGCAGCTGAATGTGGATGCCACCCGGATGAGCCAGGCCTTTACTGGCAGTGGCTATATTCAACAAATTGTCCATGCTGAGGTCAATGAATTTGTACAGGGACACCGCAAGGAGACGATCTTGCCAGTTGAGCTAACCTTGCGCGCCCGTTTTAATCCCGGGCTGGAAGAGGCCTGGTTTGGCAGTTTGATGGAAATCATTAACCATGTAGCGATGCTTTCCATCATTCTCACGGGCGCAGCACTGATCCGCGAACGTGAACATGGCACTGTTGAGCATTTGCTGGTCATGCCGGTAACGGCTACTGAAATCATGCTGGCGAAAGTCTGGTCGATGGGATTGGTGGTGTTGCTGGCAGCATCAGCCTCTTTACAATTTGTGGTGCGTGATCTGCTGAATGTACCGATTGAAGGTTCCGTCCCTCTCTTTTTGTGTGGCGCTGCCTTATCGCTGTTTGCCACCACATCAATGGGAATTTTTATGGCGACGGTAGCGAAAAGCATGCCGCAATTTGGCCTGTTGATGATCATGACCCTGATTCCACTGCAAATGCTGTCGGGTGCGATGACTCCTCGGGAAAGCATGCCGGAGATGGTGCAGAACATTATGTTACTGGCGCCCACGACCCATCTGGTGCAGCTCGGGCAAGCCATTTTATTCCGTGGTGCCGGTATCGAAGTGGTATGGAGTTCATTTTTATGGCTACTGGTGATTGGTTGCTGCTTCTTCTTTTATTCACTGAAGCGTTTTCAAGTCACCATTAAGACCATGGCCTGAGCACGAAGGTCATGATAAAAACGTCCAAATCGGCCTAGAACCGCTATGCAGATCACCTTACATCGTTGTGCAGGACTGTTACAGAACACTCTTGCACGTGGTTGGCCACTGTATGTGTTTTTTGATGGGGAGCTGATCGCTCAGTTAGCACTGGGAGAAACCCGATCATTGCAATTGCCTGATCGCATAGGACATTTGTGTGTTGGTTTAGCTCAACCCACATTAAAGCCAATTAAACCGACGCTTAATGCGTGTTATTTTCGTAGTCAAACCTTGCAGATCAGTCTGGCTGATGCAGATCAATATTTTTCTATCCGCACACGGTTTTGGGTGATTGCGGATATTCTGAACCTCGGCCTGCTGCCTTATTTTGCGCAGCGCTGTTTGTCGATAGACTGAATGCGGGATGAGAGAGCGAAATCTATGCTGTAGTGTGTTGCAATGGTTCTAAAAATGCAACGCTGTGTCTAAAGATAGAGGATAGGTTACATCAGGGATAACGACTAAGATAGCGACATACTCAGTGAGAACCTCACGACACAGAATAGCCACAGGAGCAGACCCATGTCATTCTTAGCTCAAATTTTTAGTTCCAAACAAACCCCAGACCAAGCACAATCAGCGACTTTTCTAGAGCAGTTAGCACAGCGCCGTACCATTTACCGTATTGGTAAAAATGTGACTCAGCAGCCACAAGCATTGGATCAAACCATCCGTGAGGCGGTTCGCTTAAGTCCATCAGCATTTAACTCACAGTCTTCGCGGGTCGTGAACCTGTTTGGTCAAGCCCATCAGGATTTCTGGGATATGGTGAAGGAAAAGTTGCGTCAGATCGTACCCGCTGAGAATTTCCATGCTACGAGCGATAAAATTGACAGCTTTGCTGCCGGCTTTGCGACAGTTCTGTTCTTTGAAGATCAAAATGTGGTGAAAGGCCTACAGGAACAATTTGCTGCATATGCGGACAATTTCCCAATCTGGTCAGAACACTCTACGGCGATTGCCCAGTTTGCAGTTTGGATGGCGCTATCGGAACAAGGTTTAGGGGCTTCTCTACAGCATTACAACCCGATTGTCGATGAACAGGTCGCAGAACGATTTGGCATCCCTGTCTACTGGAAATTACGTGCACAATTGGTGTTTGGTTCGGTCGAAGCAGCGGCGGGTGAAAAAGACTTTATTGCCGATGACACACGTTTTAAAAGCTTTTACTAATCGTTCTACGCTATATAAAAGTTCAATACATCAAGCGATTGACACTGATCAGACGATCGTAGCTTGATCAAACAAAGAAGCCTCAACACTGTTGAGGCTTCTTTGTTTTTCAGTTTGGTATAAGCGCTGACCGGACTGAATTTCCCTTTTTTGCTGTAATTATTATGATTATTTTGTGTATGTGGAACATCCTGTCCCTTTATGAGTTCAGAATACTGCAGAGCTTTATAGAGAAATAGGCGAAAATGCCTCAAGCTTGTGTAAGCCATCGCTGACAAGAGGTTGGATGAAAAAATGGATTGTACAGATGCTTTTCATGTAGCCTTATAAACCATAAAACGCTGAACACATTCTTGATTGAATCCAAAACAGGTCAGGAGACGTTTGGTAAAATATCTTTGGGTTTGCCCGTTCTTGAGAGTTTATTCAAGGGATTGATCACAGCATGAAAAAACAGCATTTACCAGAAAAAACCTGTGCCTATTGTCAACGGCCTTTTCTTTGGCGCAAAAAATGGCAGCGCTGTTGGGACGAGGTCCGTTATTGTTCAGAACGCTGCAAGCGTCAGGCACGCATCGAACAGCGTTTGTCAGGCTTTTGAGCCTTGAGGGAACAGGCTACCCGATTGATTCAGAAGCAACATGGTGGATTATCCCAAAGAAATCCGATCCGCATTAATCGCCAGCATGACCCCAACAATAAAAAGGCCACAGTAAAGAGCAAACCATACAATCATGCGCTTAAAGGCTTTGTCGGAAATGGAACTGTCGGCATATTTCTGTGGTTTTTTAGGGGGTTGTTCATTCTGCATCACGACATCTCTTCATGCTTATCAGATGACTCGATTATCTGAAGCTGATGACGGTATGCCTAGATACAAAATTGCAGAGATAAACTATAACAGATTCGGATTGAGTGTCCATCTGTTATAGTCTATCTGTTTTTACTCTTGAATATGGGCAATCAAGATATCTAAGGCCTGCGTTATGCCGGGCGTGAACTCGAAAGAACAGTTGATGCGAATGGCATTCTTATTCTGCTGCGTGGCATTAAATAAACTGCCGGGTGCCACGCTGATCTTGTGATTGAGCAGCTTTTGATAAAGTAAATTACTGTCGAGATGTGCCGGAAGTTCGATCCATAAAAAATAGCCAGAAGGATAATTCATCACTTGGCAGTGCTGTACTAAGCGCTCATTAAGATAGTCATAATATTGTTTTTTTAGTCGTTTTAACGCCTTACGCACGGATTTTAAATGTTTTTCATAATGCCGGTGTGACAGATATTCGACGAGCGCACTTTGGATCAGCGGGTTGACGGAAAGGGTACTCATTAACTGTAAATGCTGAATATGCTCGGAAAACTTGCCTGCATACACCCAGCCGACCCGGAAGCCTGCGCCCAAGGTTTTCGAGAAGGATGAACAGTGTAGCACTAAATTCTTTTCATCCAGAGACTTCAGAGCCAGAGGTTTTTTCTGGCCATAATACAGCTCCTCGTAAACATCATCTTCAATCAAATAAACTTCATGCCGATGGAGGATTTCTGCAAGCTGAATTTTAATTGCATCGCTAACAGTGAAACCAATCGGATTATGGCTGTTCAGCATCAGCAGGCAGACTTTAATCGGATAATCATTGAGGGCTTGTTGCAGAGCGATCAAATCAAGCCCATGCACGGGATGTTCGGGGATAGTGATTACGGTTAAGCCCAAGCGTTCCGCGGTCTGCCAGGCACCATAAAAGACCGTTTCCTGCAATAAAATGTAGTCTCCTGCTTGCGTGACTGCCTGCAAGGACAGGTTGAGTGCATCGAGGCCACCTGAAGTGATGACAATATCGGATGGATCGGTTGGAATCCCTTGCATGCAGTAACGTTGGGCGATGAGCTTGCGTAATTCATAGTGACCCGGCGGCAAACTTGGCATTTGTTCATAGCTGCGTCGCTGTTTGGCGCGTTGTCCCAAGGTCTGCATTAATTTCGCTGAATAAAGCAGCTGGCTGTCAGGAAAGGCACTTCCCAGTGGCAGTACACCTTCCGCTTGAACCGATTTCAGGTATTGAAAAACCACTGAATTAATGGCGATTTTATCGTTACGGACCACACTGTTTTTTGGTAAATCCGCACAATGATCGGCCACAAAATAGCCTGATTTTTCTCTGGAATAGATTAAACCCTGCGCTTCGAGTTCCTGATAGGCATTCAGCACGGTCATTAGGCTAAAACCTGACTGTTCAACCTGCTGGCGCAATGAAGGGAGTTTCTGATGAGGTTGCCAAGTGGCACTTTCAATCAAATGCTTCAGGCTTAATGCCAATTGTTCTGATTTATACATAATCACAGGCCTGTTACAGATGCTGAGTTCATCAGAGAGGGAGAGCGATCCCAAGATTGCGAAAATAGGGTGTTGTCCGGCGTTCAGCAGCTAATACGGTTCATTTTCAAATTATCCTGACAGTAAACCCAGCAATCTAAATGCTGATACCTACGGATGACAGTTTTCTTAGGCCTCTGTTATAGCGTTTTCTGCATTTTTTGTAACTACTGTTTTCTTCGTCCGCAACTTAAGATCTTGCCTTCATCCATTTGATGGATCGATGAAAAGCTGTGCTTCCAATCAAAAATGAGAAGTCGTAGCTTAAAAATCTTGAGTAAGAAATAGGTAAAACGGTGAAAGCATGTTTGTAACCTCACAGTTGAATACGCTGAGTCAGCTGATAGTCGGGCACAATCTTTCTGGCGGTCTAAGCGATCAACTGCAGCAGGATGATCCTCATCTCGAAGCCAAGCTGCTTCGTGCCAAAGTACTGCGTCATTCTGCGGCATCTACGGTTCACTATATGATTCAACCCCAAACGGAGAAAAATACGGCTTGGGCTTCTGTATTTGCACCGTTTATTTTGGCCAACCTGAATAAACCGGTTATTTATCAGACCTGCCAGGCATCTTCCGGAGTGAAATTTTTAAATCTTGATCGTCTGAAAGACCGAACACCGCAGCTTACTCATCATGAAGCACTCCGTGACTTGGGATTCTTCTTGCAGTTCGCTCTTGATACGCGAAGTGAGTCTGATTTTATTTATGCAGCGCTTCTGCAAGCTTTATGTCATGCCGAAGTGTCCTGCATTGTGTTAATGACGGATCTACCGCTGGATCCAATCATTAAAAACCAGCTCGAAGCATTTTTTAAGGTGACGTTGCTCGTATTGTCATGCACGGATGACATTAGAATTGATCTGGAGCAGATTGAACTCAGACAATTGCTGTTTAAACAGAAAGACGCGTATCACACTGCGTTGTGTACGGCATTCTCTCGATACAATGCCGAGATTCTGCATGCAATTGGTCTCTATAGCTTGGAGCAGGGCTGTCAGTTGGTCGAGGATATGTTTTATGCCGAACATCTCTATGAAAAAATTTCGGTCTATAGCGAATATATGCAGACCCGATGGCAAAATGCTCAGCTTCTTTGCGTCTAAAAACGGGTTTGTTACGTGAGTTGAAAGCCAAAGATGGTTGCGGGCAGGGGACATCGGCATGAGTATCGTAATGCTATTCCGCGCTGTACCAGTTAACCTCTCCGAAGCCTGTTTGGATGAGGGCCTTCAGGCGAGTGTAAAGCAGGGCCTTGCGATACTTAGAGATGCCTTATTCAGTTGATACAATAAATTATTATTTAATAAAACTTTATAATCTGCTTTTGATGAAATTGATCGGTCTGCATGGTTTTAATATTTCTGATGTCTATTATTATAATTTCATGTGAAATTTAACCTATTTTATAATTCATATCACAGGTAATTTTATCAGCAAATTTTCGATTAATTTTGTTAAATATGTCACATTTATACATCAAAAATTATTACATTTTAAACTCAGCTCCACCCTGCTGTGAATAAATAGGTTTTATCGATATACTATATTTTATTTAAGAACAAGAAATTAGAAATCTCTTCAGAATAAAATCTTTTACAATAAAAAATAAACAATATAATAATTCTATATCGACAGCCCCTCACCTCGATAGCCAAAAAATATTTTATTTTTTAAGGTATAAAATGAAACTAAATTCAAAGAAAATTTCTGCACTTAGTTTGGCTGTAATTTTTGCATTTGCAGCCCAAACCCAGGCAGCGCCAGTGGCAGAACCAGCATCAAAACCCGTTTTGATTTTGAATGAAGCGATTGCCAACAAGGCGGTGATCAAGGGTGAGTATGCAGTCTTAAAACTAGAACACCTCGATCTTGCTCCAGAATTGAAAGGTGTGCAGTTTGATTTCAATGAATTATTGAAAGCACGTGATTACATCGTGAACGCTGGCTACGATTCAGCGGCTGCCGAAAAAGACTATGCATTATTTTCTTATAGCCGTTCTGCAAGCCGTACGATGGATCGTAAAATTGAGCAGCTAAAAGGTGCAGCACACGAACAATATATGGCGACCCTTGATCAGGCGTTTAAACAAGCGCCTGTTTTGGCCTATTATGAATATATGACCACCGGCCAAGCCCCTCAACAAAAAGATTTGTATTCCCTCGTACAACATCAGAATGAGAAATATGGGCACTTGCGTTTAACTGAGTTGCCGATGGCATTACAAGGTGAGAAGAATGACCTGTTTATGCTCAACCTGCTCAGCAAAGTCATCATGCCAGCAGACTCGGTGCTGACTTATCACTGGCATAAAACGCTATCAAAAAATAACATGGCACCATTCAAAGTAGAGTCAAACATGACTTGGGGTGACCTGTTTACGGCAAACCGTACCCAGCATGCTCAAGCGGCGATGAAAGCAGATGAAGAAAATGCACAGCAACCTCTTGAGATCGCAGCATCTGCCTTATTAAAGCAACAGCGTCAGGATCAGCAGAAAGTGGCGATGACAACCAATTAAACGATTGGAACTTTATTTTTGTTTGAAAACAGGTATTGATATACCTGTTTTTTATTTTTAACGGGTATCATTTTCTATACATAGCTTGGGAATAACCCGATTAATCCAGAGGATTATAGGGGTGTCCATCATTGTAAAGAAAATGCTTTAGCATCCATGATATTTGTCGTGGACTCAATGAGCTTAAATTGACTCAGGCAGAGGATTTAAATTGAGATCTAAATAAGTCTTGTTTATGTGGCGGTAATATTAGTTGAAGGTGAGCTGTTTAAAATAAAGAGCAAAATTTGAGTGTGACAAAACAAATATTATTTTAAATATCAGCTTAAATATGTTTAATATAGAACACCTTACAAAAATTACACCTGTACCGATGCAAAGCTTAGACCACGAAATCGTTCAACTCTTTCAACAACATCAATATCCGCTCTGTGAAAAACTGACTGAAATGCTGAATGAGCATTTTTCGCATCAAACTGAACGACGGGGTTGTGGTTTTACGCAAGCGACTCGGGTACTGGCGGACTTTATTAATCTGCCTCGGATAGCGAGTGAATTGCATGATTTAAAACTGTTTAAACAGACCGAAGGACAAGTGCTGAAAACCCTGCTCAAGCAGACCCCGATTCAAGATTGGCACAATCTAGACCAGAACCCTGAGGTAGCGGTGCTGGTACAGCATAATCAGGCTGATTGGAACTCGGCGTTAATCCGGGAAATCGAGTTCCAAAACCAACTGCGGCAATTGGCACAACAGGCTGAAAAAGAAGAAAGCCGTTTATTTATCCAAATGCTCGCAGATATTATTCTGCCGAAAACACCTTTGCTAACCCACTTGGTTGAATTGCCGACCTTGGCTGAAAAACCCAAAGTCGGTTCCTGCCCAATGGCCGAGAATTTTTCTTAAAAATTGCACATGGACGCATTTTAAGAAAAGGTCAGGTAAATATTATTGTTGATCAGCATTATCAGCCGTTATTGCTGGAAAAGCTGAATATGGGTGATGACCATTCCTGTATCAGTTTAAAGCCGGTGTTGATGAATGGGGTTTGTGTGCCTGCAGGCTCATTATTTTCTGTGCAGTACGATGCAGCGGCCATTCAAAATAAAATCGAAAATCAGCATTTACCTGGTTTTGTGATTCCCTATAGTGAAATTCCCGGATTCTGGTATTTACGTTTAACCACACTCGCGGTTTCTCCAGAAAATCGTGCACGTACCTTTAGCACACATTTCCAGCAGCAAATCGACAATGGCTTATTTAGCCCGGAATCAACAATGCTGCAACAACTTGCCGACATCGCCTCAGCGCAAATTCGGAACTAAACCCATGTTACAGGTCTGTTATTCTCCGCATTATTATGCAACAACGCATACCAACAGCATGGAAAAATTAACCGCTGTGGCCAAGGCCCTAGAGGCCTCTGGTGGTTTTCAGTTTCATGAGCCAGAGCCGATTGATTTGGATTTGCTCAAACAATTGCACGATCCCGCCTATGTCGAGGCCTTTGATACTGGAACACCGAGAAAATTAGCTACGTTTCAGGGTTTTAAACAGTGGAATACGCAATTAAGAGATGCCATTTACCGGATCAATGCCGGGCAGATTCAAGCGGCGGAGCTGGCCTGGCAACACCGGATTTCTGCGAATATCGCCCAAGGCTTTCATCATGCGCAATATCAATGCGGGGTTGCCTTTTGTACCTTTAATGGACTCGCCCTGATTGCCCAGCAGTTTCCGCAGAAAAAAATCTTCGTGTTGGATTGTGACCAGCATGGTGGCGATGGGACGGCAGAATTTACCCTGAGATTGAATAATCTGTTTAATTTCAGCATTTTCGCCTTGACCTTAGGTTGCCGCAGTTATGAGCGTGCACTGACACGCCAGATCCATAAACAGCATGGTAATTTTGCACAATATCGTGACGCCATTATTGAAGCGTTTGACCGCGCGATGGCTTGGCAAGCCGATTTAATTGTCTATCAGGCCGGCATGGACTGTCATCAGGATGATCCCTGCGGTTCGTCTTGGTTCAGCTCGGAATATATCCGCCAGCGTGATGAACTGGTCTTTCGATTGGCCAAGCAGCATCAAATTCCGCTGATGTTTGTACTGGCTGGTGGTTATCAGGATCTAGCCACTTTGACCGCCCTGCACACGGGGACTTTTAAAATTGCTTATGACGTTTATTATGCTGGGTAACCTGATTTTTGAATTGCATAATCATCACGTCCAAATAGAACTAAAAAATTTTAAGCCGGCATTAAGTGCAACCCTGTATCATAAAATTAAATTTAATCCTGATAAAAATAGGACGCTTGCTATTTGAATCACCGCTTTTATTTCTAATCTGGAAGACGTGAGCAAATGGCTGGGAAGAATTTATCCACTGGTTAGAGAAATCTCGATCCATGGTGGTTAATCTCCCCGATTCCTAAAAGTTTACTAGCGACTGGAGCAGCCATGTCTGTACAGCATTTCGATGACGATACGCATGAAGATGATTTAATTAGTCCCGAAGAACGTGCCCGAGCTGCCAGCAAAACCACCTGGGTCAGTGTTTTTGTGAACCTGTTTTTGTCGATCTTCCAGATTGTGGTGGGGATTTTTGCCAAATCGCAAGGTTTGATTGCCGATGGTATCCATACCTTAAGTGATTTGATCGCCGACTTCATCGTACTGTTTGCCAATCATCACAGTCAAAAAGATGCCGATGAGGATCATCCCTTTGGTCATTACCGCTTCGAAAATGCCGCGTCTTTTATTCTGGGATTACTGTTGCTTGGGGTTGGCGTGGGCATGCTGGTGGTGGCCACGGAAAAAATTCTGAACCCTGAACAAATTCCTAAGGTACAAGCGGTTGCCTTATATATCGCGATGTTGGCTTTGGTCGGCAAGGAATTCCTGTTCCGCTATATGCTAAAAGTGGCCAAGAAAGTCAAATCCAGCATGCTGGTGGCCAATGCCTGGCATGCACGCTCAGATGCGGCTTCCTCGCTGGTGGTCATGGTCGGGATTGGCGGCAACCTGTTGGGTTATCCGATTCTGGATCCGATCGCGGCGTTAATTGTTGGTTTGATGATTATCAAAATGGGCTGGGAATTTGGCTGGGAAGCCTTAAGTGATCTGATGGATCGTGCCGCAGCGGAGCATGAAATCCAGGCCATTGAACAGACATTCCTGGCGACAGAGGGTATTCTTGGCGTGCATAACATCCGTACCCGTAAAATGGGTGATATGATCATCGTGGATGCTCATATTGAGGTCGATGGTACACTCAATGTGCGCCAAGGCCATGATATTTCAGTGAATGCAAGAAACCGGGTGATGCAGCAACACCGCGTGATTGATGTGATCACCCATATTGATCCGGTGTAGCGATTGCATTATTCAGTGTATCGCTCTGGATACGACCATCCACCAGATGGATGGTGCGATCACAGGTGGCAGACAGGCGTGGATCATGGGTTACTAAGAGTACGGCACAGCCACGTTCTTCATGGACTTTACGGAACAGTTCAAACACTTCTGCTGCGGTTTGAGTATCCAGATTTCCAGTAGGTTCATCGGCCAGCAATAAGGCCGGATCGGTGATCAGCGCTCGGGCAATCGCGACGCGCTGTTGCTGACCGCCAGAGAGTTCATTCGGTTTGCGATCCGCAAACTTTTCTAGCCCCACGGCGGCCAACAAAGCACGAGCTTTGTCCAAGGCAGCTCGATCAGGTTTGCCATGTGTCAGCATCAATGGCATCAGCACATTATTGAGTGCTGTAAAGGCCTGGATCAGATGATGAAACTGAAAAACAAAACCAATGCTGTGTCCGCGTAGCGCTGTACGCCCAGCATCATCCATTTGGCTGGTGGCCTGGCCTAACAGATAAAGCTCACCACTGCTCGGCCGATCCAGTAAACCCAGAATATTCAATAAGGTACTTTTACCCGAGCCGGAAGGGCCAATCAGGGCAGCAAAATCACTGCGATCGATACATAAATCAAGGCCATGCAAGACCTCTACCTCATTGGGCTGACCAATATTGTAAGACTTGCGCAGCGCCTCCAAGCGCAGAACTTCATGGACAGGATCAGACATGACGAATCGCCTCCACAGGATCGAGTGCTGCCGCGCGGCGAGCCGGTACAGCGGCAGCTAAGACACCGGTGAGCGTTGCCAGTAGCAATGCTAACAGCACCAGTTTGCTCGACACGGGAATATAAAATAAACCCGGGCCGAAGTGATTAAAGACCCAGACCAGGGCATAACTAGCTGCGCTGCCCACCACTGAGCCGAGCAGGCCAAACATGGCACCTTGAAACAGAAAAATGCGCAAGATTTGCTGTCGGGTTGCACCTGTCGCACGCAAAATGCCAATTTCCCGGGTTCGCTGTACCACGCTCACCGATAAGACACTGGCAATCCCAAAGGCCACAGAAATGGCCACGAAGACGATAATCATGCTGGTCGACAGGCTTTGTGCCGAAATGGCATTCATGAGCTGGGCATTGGTTTTGATCCAGCTTTCAGCTTGCAGCGAAGTTAAACGTCCGACTTGTGCCGCAATTTCATCAGCCTGGAAAATATCGGCAACCGTCAGGTCGATGACCGTGACCCCGCCCGGAAGACTGAGCAGGGATTGTGCCTGTTTCAGGTCCAGATAAACATAACGTGCGTCCAGTTCACGCACACCGAGTTCAAAAATCCCGGCAATATTCACCACTGCACTGTTTTGCTGGCCAGTATCCAAGCGTAGTTTGCTACCAACCTGCACACCTAAGTCATCCGCCAGCTGGCTGCCAATTAGCACGTTGTCCGCACCTACCCGCAGCTGGCCACTGATCAGATAGTTTTTGAGCGGGATAATTCTTTGATAACGTTCTACATCGATGCCCACCAGCGCGACGGATTCCAGAGCATCACCGCGCTGGGCAAAGGCTGGACCCGAGACCACGGGAGAGACCGCGGTGAGTACCGGCAGCTGATCGAGAGTGGCTGTCACTTGTTGCCAGTTGTTGATTGAACGCAGGCGCTGCGCACGTTTGTCTTCCAGCAACAGTTGCAAGGTTCCGGGACGGGGTAGGGCAATGTGATTGACATCATCGGGTGACAGTACACGAATATGTGCTTGAGTGCCCAAGGTGCGCTGGATAATATTCGATTGCAACCCTTGCATCAGTGCCGAAACAAACACAATGACCGCCACCCCCACGGCAACGCCCACCGTGATCATGATCGACTGTGCGCGTCCCTCGCGTAAGAAACTGACGGCGATGGTCCATTCAATCCAGAGTCGTCCGAGTAGTTTTTTCAATCGAATTTCACCGGTAGTTCATTTTTGCTATCTGCATCGGCACGCGCTGCAACGGGTATTTTTTCTGGTTTGACCCGTACACGGGTACCTTCTGCAAGTGAGGTGGTTGGGGTGGATAGAACCTCATCACCAGATTTTAAGCCCGCAATCACTTCTGACATCGCCAGACCGCGTAAACCCAAGGTGATGCGCTGACGCTGTATTTTGCCCTGACGGACTAACAGCACAGTTGCCCGGGTACCTTGCACATCTGTTAATGCATCATTCGGGATAACCAGTGCCCGTTCGCGTTTGGCTGTTTCAATATTCACTGAAACGGTCATATCCTGACGTAAAAATTCAGGGACGGGATTCACCGCTAGACGAACTTCCACGGTTCCACGCTGCGGATCAATGCTTGGTGCAATAAAATTGATCCGTGCGGGAAAAGGCTGATCGGGATAGGCATCCGCGATGACGCTCGCTGGCTGCTGTAAGGCAAGCTGCGGTAAATTGCGTTCATCGAGCGGTACACGAATTTCCGTATCCCCTGCTAAAGCGATGGTCAGCAGTGTCTTGCCAGGCTGAACCACATCACCCGGTTCGACATGGCGAGTTAGGATGGTACCGGCCGTTTCGGCACGAATTTGGGTTTTTGCCAGTTGGGCCTGCAATGCTGCCAGACGTTCACGTAGCAATCTCTCCTCCACATTGCCAGGTGCCAGTGCAGTCGCTTTTAAGCGTGCTGACTCGAAGTTATTCCGCGCTAGGCGTTCGGCTTTTTCTGCTTGTTCCCGCATTTCAGCCGAGACGATGCCGGGTTCAGTGAGATCGCGTCTGCGGTTTGCTTCCCGGCTGGCCTGTTCCAGTTGTGCTTTGGCATTGGCCAAGTCCACTGCGGCCTGAGGACGACGGTTGCTAGCCAACTCGGCCAGTGCAGTCTCAGCCTGTCGGACTTGAGCCGCGATTTCATCCGATTTCAGCACCAAGAGTAGGTCTCCTTGTGCAACCCGATCACCTTCCTGTACACGCCGCTCAAGTACCACGCCTGTGATTTCACTCCCCACCTGGGTACGTGCGACCGTTGAAACGCGTCCTGTGGCTACTACTGTTTGTACCAGCGGCATTGCGCTAATACGATAGCTTGCCACCAGAGGACCTTGCCACCAGCGAAAAACTGCAAAATCTGCGACGAGGATAAGCAGGACAATTATCGCGATATATTTGTAGTGGATAGTGCGCAATCAGCTTCTCCTGTTTGGATTAAAGCCTCGGATTTCGGTGAATCAAATACAGCTTGTTGGTATTTACTTGGTATGGACTATAAATGTTTATCGAAAGCTCTGACAAGAGATTTAAACTTTGCAATCCTGCTGTTAGAAATTAAGGCGGATCAGCAACAGTAATTTATAAGGGAACCATATCTTTTATCTAGATACCCCAATCTTGGCAAGAGTCACCGACATAAAATACACTAAATAACATAATTTGTATTTTAATAAACCCTATATATAACAGTTATATAGGATTTTTATTTTGTGTGGTGTAATTTAAGGTAGGGTGGGGTAAGCACAAGTTGGTCACTTTAAAATTCATATAAATTCAACAATAATAACCAACATAAAATCTACTTCTGTTTTTATAATTTTTATTTTTTGATAAAAATTTTTTAGCTGTGGGGGGCTTTGTTGCACAAACCTACCATTGAATGCTTCTGCATCAATATAATTGCGGAATGAATAATCCCACTCCTAAAATCTATCGTACAACCAATTGGTCTTTTACAACCGAGCTTTGATAAACTGTGGAAATCTCTCGATCTGGTTTGATCCGACTACTCAATGGTATGCACAATCAAAAGTCAAACATGGTAGAAATCAAACCTATTCAGATGCTGCTATTCAATACTGCCTCATGATCAAATCTCTATTTCGGCTCTCTTTACGCATGGTCACTGGCTTTGTCCAGAGCCTTATTAAACTCTGTGGATTAAATTGGATAGCACCAGATTATTCGACCATTTGCAGAAGACAAAAGCATATTGATATTGCAATGCGCTATCAACAAAGTCGTGATGGTCTCCAGCTGCTCGTTGACTCTACTGGCTTGAAGTTTTTAGGTGAAGGTGAATGGAAACGTAAGAAACATCAGCCCGAATATCGTCGCCAATAGCGTAGACTTCACATTGATATAGATGCTGAAACGCTGCAAATACAGACCAGCTCACGACAAACAATGTCAGTAATTCACAAGTACTCGAGGATTTACTTGATCAAATTCCACTTGATGAGCAGATTGATTGTGTCTATACAGATGGGGCTTATGACACGAAACACTGCAGAAAAGTCATTTCAGATCGAGAGGCATATGCGGTGATTCCGCCAAGAAAAAATGCGAAGCCTTGGAAAGACAAAAAGCTGAGCTCTTTAGAAAGAAATGAATAGTTGAAAACGGTTAAATGCCTAGGAAGAACAATTTGGAAAAAGTGGTCTGGGTATCATCGTCGAAGTTTGTTGGAAGCCAAGATGCATTGCATTAAATTATTAGGCGATAAATTAACGGCAAGGAACTTTCTTAGTCAGGTGAATGAGATTCATGCCCATGTGGCAGTATTAAATAAATTTACGGAATTAGGCCGAGCTCATAACCAAGTTGTCTGTTAAATTTGAATGGCTTGGGGGAAATTCGGCTTTAAAATGTTTATGCAACAAAGCCTATACAGAAGCGAAAAACAGAACTGCTCAAGAGTTTATTGGCTAACTCATGAAACCAACTATCCAGCAAGAATCTTATATGATCAGTTGGCCGACAATACAGCCTTCATTCAGTATCGTAAGAATTTAGGTGCATAAATTTAAAAACGTGGAACACAAAAATTCACATAAAAGGCCCAATGATGTGTGAATGGGCTTTTATAAAAATCATAAAATATTGATTTAAAAATAAATTATTGTGTTGTTTGCCAAAAAAATATCTACAAAATCAGTGGCTACTTACTTTTCATTTATCTTGATAAGTATTTGTTTAGCTGTTTGTAAATGCTTGGCAACCGTGGTGCGAGTTTGTGCAAGCATACTTTTTAAATCTGAATTATTAGTGTTGGGTATCAATTGCTTATCGATAAGCATAAGAACTTTACGATGTTCTTTAACTTGACTCATCATATAGTCTTTATCAATTGTCGTATTAGATGATTTCGTAAGCTTACTAACGATCTTATCACTATTTTTTTGCAGTGACGTACTGGTATGACTAACTTGTGGAGTTAATTGCAGACGACTCGCCAGCTCTTGAACCTTTGTCTCATTTGATGAGTGTTCATTAATCATCATTTGAGCGTACTTACGGGTATCATCCGCTTTTAGCTTTGGCAATGCAGTTTTTGCCTGCTTAATCTCACCATGATTGGTCGTGCTTAATACTTTAATAATTCTATTATCAGTTAAAATCTCATTATTCGCATGCGGTAACTTAAGATGATTTTTTCCTTCCTGCGTAGATTCACGATCCATTGCCATAGCTTGGCATGCTGTAAGACTTAATATGCCACTTACTGCCATACAGTTAATTATTTTCATCATATTGTTAGCTTTCATCTTATAAACCTTAAGATTTTTATTGAATTGGCATTGATAAGATAGGTTAAAGGCATAAAAAAAGTGTAATATTTGAGCAGATTTTTTAGATAAATATATAAAATGCTATTAATTTAAGTAAAGATTTTCGTTTTTTTATTGAGAAAATATTTCTTATCTATTTCATTATGTCGAAAAAACTAAATAGCGACGGATTTTGTAGAAATCTTAAGTAATTCTATTCTGTTGTTAAAGGATAAGGGGTATTTTCTCTTAAACTTTTTACACACATCTTTAAGTATGTTTGGACGATGCAAAATTTCTCATAACAACGACTATACTTTTTAATAGAAGATGCCAAATGATTAGTCGTTGTTCATAAATTTAACAATGATAATGATTATGAAGAGAAATTTATAAGTTTGAGAGGGAAGATTACTAGGTCATCACGCTCTCCGACTAGAAAATATGCGTAGAAGAGACCTAACAAGCCGCTAAAAACTCAACCGTAAAAAGCTGGAGTAAGACTCATCTATCAAGGTCTACATGACTATGAATCTACTTTGCTTCTCCATTGAATTATGTGACAAAAGTAAATCGATCAAAAAACAACAGAGCTTGTGGATAGTAAAAATGAGAACTTATAACTCTCATTTTTGACTCTGAATACAGTAGGAGGCAATTTATAAGATCTACAGATCGAAATTTCTTTACATACATGAAATCAGTAATAGAAATAAAATTTGTTATCTCCTAAATGTCCTTCAACTTTTTTAGAACTACTACCATTAGCATAATTTTCATATTCATAATTATAATTAGAGATAGGCTGAGTCACATTTACCTGGTCAAAATGTGAATTAATACCTCTTTCATCTAAAGAAATATTTTGAGAACATGCATATAAAGAACATGTCGTAGAAGAGAATAAGAATGTAATTTTTATAAGTGATTCCATTACCAATAACCTTTTAAAAACAATAAATTGACAAAAAATAAAAAAATTAATTAGAAGAGATTTAACTTTTAAAAACTAAAAATAAACCGTTAAAAATCTTGATGTAAGTTTATAGCTTCATTTTATTGCTATTAAGTGACAATAAGTATTGCTTGTAAGTAACTATAATTATTTCAAATTCATATAGATAAGGATGGAAAGATAAATGAACATATAAATTCCCACTTAATTAAAATTTTAACTTGTTGATTAATAATAAAAATATTAAAAATTAACATTTTATTAGAATGTTAATGTTTGAGAAAGAAATGTTTTTATTTGAAACAAAACTCATAAACTTTAAAAAAACATAATTTATCGGGGTATATTTTCGCCAAAATAATTTCTAGATTTTATTATGACTATTAAATATATCAAAAGTGATCTTTACCGCTATGCGGGAAATTGTAGCTTTAAATCCTTTTTAATCAATTATCTGTCTCAGAGAGGGTTTAATTTTTCATTTTGGCTCCGACTTGCTAGTAGTAAAGGTATTATTCGTAAATTTGCTTATCCTATTTATTTTTATAAGAAAAGAAGGTATGGCTTAGATGTCAGCCATAAAACGAAGATTGGATATGGCTTATATATAGGCCATGGTGGGCCTTTGATCGTGAATCCAACAGCAACGATTGGGAACAATGTAAACTTATCTCAATATGTCACTATTGGTTCCAATCTAGGCAAGGCAGCTGAGATCGCAGATTATGTTTATATAGGTCCCAATGTCTGTATTGTTGAAGATGTAAAAATTGGTAGAGGGGCTTCTATTGGTGCAGGAAGCATAGTAGTAAAAAATATTCCGGAGAACGCCACGGCTGCTGGAAATTATGCAAGAACCTTAAACTATAATACTCCAGGTCGCTTCATTCAAAACCCGTGGCCAATGTATTAATGACCCCATTTAATATAATGGGCATTATTCGAAATTTATAAAAAATAGTTTTATTTATCAATATGTTACTATGTAAGAAAATAGGTGGCGCAAACTCAAAAAGTTGATTTGGAAACAAGTCGGCTTTTTGTGCTCAATTCTGACATCTTTCGCCAAAAAAATGTTTAAAAAATAGCCTATTCGCGTTTTTCCCTGATTCCATCAGATGGGGAATCCTCCCTAGAAATAATAGGATGTAAAAGTAGAATTTTCTCTTAAGATACGAGCAGGAGATTCTGCATGAAAACATCTAAATTTACTGACAGTCAGATCATGTCTATCTTGAAGCAGGCGGAATCTGGCACACCTGTTGCCGCTCTTTGCCGTGAACACGGCATGAGTAATGCCACGTTTTATAAATAGCGTGCCTTGCGCAGCAGTGCTGCTCAGGTGGTATGGATACATCATTAATGGCAAGACTTAAAGAGCTAGAAGCCGAAAATACCAGACTTAAAAAGATGTATGCGGAAGAGCGATTAAAGGCTGAAATCATCCAGAAAGCGATGGCAATGAGCAGCACTGCTGCGCAAGGGTGAAGCCATCTTGCCGGCGTAAGATGGCACAACAGGCAGTTGCCCAGCATGCCATTAGTATTCGTTTGACTTGTAAAGCATTTGGCATTAGTGAAACCTGCTACCGCTATCAAGCCAAACTCAGCGATGACAATGCATTAATTGCTGAACAGCTCATTGAACTCACTGAGGAAAATTCCGATTGGGGCTTTGGTCTGTGCTTCTCGTATTTACGGCATGTTGAGAGTCACTGCTGGAATCACAAGCGGGTTTACCGCATTTACTGTGAGTTGGCACTGAATCTGCGTATTAAACCGAGAAGAAGACTAAAACGGCATGCGCCTGAACCATTGAAAGAACCAATCCGAGAAAATCAGGTTTGGTCATTAGATTTTATGCATGATCAGCTTTCCGATGGTCGCAAGTTTCGATTATTGAATGTGATTGATGATTACCACCGCGAAGGCCTAGCCATTGAAGCAGGGTTCTCATTGCCCACAATCAGGGTTATTCGTACGTTGAATCAATTGCTGGAGTGGAGAGAAAAACCGTTAGTGATCCGATGCGATAATGGCCCCCGAGTTTATCAGTCACGAATTTGTGCGCTGGCTAACTGAACAAGGTATTCATATTGAATATATTCAACCGGGTAAGCCACAGCAGAATGCATATATTGAACGATATAATCGGACTATACGTTATAGTTGGCTGAGCAAACATTTGTTTGATACGTAGAAGGAGTTCAGGATTATGCAACTGATTCTTGCGCAGCGCTGCTGCTCAGGCATTACAATCATGAAAGACCACACCAAGCTAACAAAGGAAGGCCACCTCTAAGGGCTGCTTAACCTCTACTTTTAACTTCGGTTATTTATGGGAGGATTACCGGACGGGCATTAATAAAACAACATTGCATAAGCTCTATAATGGAAAATTGACTGGGATTGACTTAAATAACCAACATAAAATCTACTTCTGCTTTTTATAATTTTTATTTTTTATCTTTTGATAAAAATTGTTTAGCTGTGGAGTCCTGGATTGGGCAAGCAACTATAGTCAAATACATTAATGAGTGATCGGTCTTTATTCTTTAGTTGAGAAGGGATTTGTTGCACAAACTTGTCCGTATTGAATAGCTAATACCTTATAGCAGTCGCTGCTAATGATTCATGTGAGTTTGCAAGTGCATAATAAATTGCTTGCTTTTAAATTCTGGACTAAGGCGTTTAGCAATTGTTAACGTTACGTTCTCTTCAGGTGGGCGAGAAGCCATGCTCCGCAAGGTCTATTATTTTGTCTGGGAGAGTGGTGGCTATTCAAGCAGTGTCATAAAAAAAGCCTAATCTTGGTAAGACTAGGCTATAAACTTTAAATTCTTTCATTGGTAGCGGGAGCTGGATTTGAACCAACGACCTTCGGGTTATGAGCCCGACGAGCTACCAGACTGCTCCATCCCGCATCAACGAGTTAGCTTTATACGCTTTCACAACTAGTAATGCAAACCCTTATTAGCAAATAGTCAGTTTCAGAGGCAATTAGATGACTTAAATCTTACCTCATACTAGGCTCAGTCTTAAACAAATGATGAGAAGCCCTATAAAGGCTCAATCTTCTTTTCTCATCTTCTAAAAAAGCCGCTGGCTCTTCTAACCATGTGGATACTCGTGTATCAAGATCTGAATTACGTAATACCCAATCAGAAATTGAGCCGTGCATAAAAGTATTATCGGCAAATACCAGCTTTGCTTTATTAGGGATATCACTGATAAACACTTTATGTGTTGGTAATGAACCAAATACACTTATTTGAGTGTATCTGTATTTATAAAATTCTGACATGAAAACAAATTACTGGGGTGGTCGCCCACTATACCACCATATAATATGACAACAGCCTACCTTTCATTCCACAGCACCAGCTTACCTTTCATTCCACAGTACCAGCTTACTCTCTCATCTGTAAAAGACCAGAGCATCTTGATATTGTGATACGCAATCAAAAAATAGTGCTGAACGAGATCTGCTCATCGATACGAGAAGCGCTGCTGCGCAAAATTGAAATTTTTAGGTGAAGGTGAATAGATATGTAAGAAATATCAGCCTGAATATTATCGCTAATCGTGCAAACATCATGTTGGAATAGATTAGGTGAAATCTTTGTTTTTAAATCTTTCAGCAATAACGCCATTGAAATAACTGAATTTTTTTAAAAATTATCAATTTATTTATAAACAAAATAAATATATATATAAGAAAGCTTGATTATTTCTATTTTTGCTGTATATTTAAATTAACTAGAAAAAAGTCTTGTTCCAGTAAATCTCTCTTAAGTATCGTAGTTTTAGTCATAATCCTTCGTTTTTTTCAGATTTTAAGTTCCATTCTTTATCATTTTCAAAGTTATATTCAGTCAATAAAATGACTAAAAATTATTAAAAATCAGTAGGATTTATTATGTCTAACTCAAATGTTGTTAAAGGTACTGTAAAGTGGTTCAACGAAACTAAAGGTTTTGGTTTCATCCAACAAGAATCAGGGCCAGATGTTTTTGCCCATTTCAGTGAAATCGCAAGTTCAGGTTTTAAAACCTTATTTGAAGGTCAACACGTTGAATTCAGTATAACTCAAGGTCAAAAAGGCCCGAATGCTGTAAATATTATTGCTGTATAAGTAGCAATAAGTAGTAAAAAAGCACGAATCAGTGCTTTTTTTAACCTCAAAATTTAGTTTTGAAGTTATTTCCAATATTGGAAAAAAAAAGTATAAAAAATAGGATACAAATTGTTAAAAGTTAATGAATTAATTGCAAAGTCTAAAAACGGTACTGAAATTATCGTATCTTTAATTCCCTTAAATAAAATGCAAAATACACGTCAAGGTGTTAAAGAAATTGAAGTAGGTAAGAGAGTTCTTCTTGAATCTGGAATCGAGGTTGACTTGAATTTAGATGGACGTACATTTTATGCCTCTTTAAATCAACTATTTAAGTTAAATCATAAAGTTGTTTAGATAAAATTTTGATTTTAAATTGATTATTATTAAAGGTGTTGTAATGTTAAAAGACAAGTGACTGTAAAAGACCAATTTGGTACTGAATATTTTATCCAAGCTACATTTGATAAAAGTTTTTCTGATATGCAATCTTATTCAAGTTTAAGATATATTACAGTGGATGGTGAAAATATTCGTCCAAGTTTTGAAATACTTTTTCAAAGTCTTATTAGTGGGAAGATTTTTAAATTAATTTAATTCTCATGACTAAATCAAAAAATGCACTTAATTTAGAATACCTTAAAAAGATCTATCGACCTAACGAAGGTGTTTTTTTATGCTTTTTATTTATAATTCTCTCTTTGTCTATAATTGTAACCAGTCTCATACATAATGATTTTTTAGATACTTTTCTTACTCTGTTAAATTTATTTTTTGTCATTATGATTTTGTTTATTTTACATAGAAAAATCTTAAAAGCAGTATTCGAAATCTGTAATCCATAATAGCTAAGGCTTTATGTCAAATCTTGAAAGCAGGGAAGTACTCCTCCAAAGTTGCTCTGGAAAAAGCATTTGGTATTAGCCGACAAGCTGTTTATCTATTTTAAAACCACGCAATTAATCATTCTCTAGATTGGACTTAGAGATGTCTTGGAAAGTGGTAACTCTTCACTTTGCTTCGCCCAAAAACGTTTATTTTGTGTTTTTAACTCTTGATGCTGCTGTTGAATAGGCACCAGGACAGAGCCTAATCGTTTATTCTAAACCACTTCATTTTGCTGTAGCCCAGCGAGTTTATTGAATAGGCTGTAGCCCAATAAGCTGATGTTTCTTTATGGCTTCGTTGTATAAGAGAATCTTCAATCTGCTGATTCTTAAGGATTTACCCCAGTCTTTATTAAAAAATAAATTAAATAAAATCATGGTGTTAGATTTGTGTCTAACAAAGCCAGAAACTATTGGTAAGAAATGAAAAATCATTAATTTGAAGTCGACTCTTTACATTAGAGAGTCGACTTCAACGTGATTTACATGATCCATCTTGGGGGAGCTAAAACAATTAGAACTTATATGCAAAGGTAATATAAAGTAGCTTTTTCCAATCATTGTCAGTCGAATTAGCAAAGGAATTGGTATTACCACCAACAAAGGCATCATTTTTCGCCAAAATATACTCTGCATTGATAGTAATGTTTTTGTAATCTGCCTGTAGACCAGCAATATTACGGTAGGAGTTTGGCTGTCCATCCTGTTTCATCAAACCACTGAATACGAGATATGGTTTAAATCCTTTCCAATCCTTATAATTCCACGAAGTTTTATAGTCTATATCAGCAACATAATAGTAGGCTTTATTCGCTACATGATATTCCGTATCAAAAGAACCAAAGGTTGAATAGTTCACTCCAGCTTGTTTGTTGTCGATATCCTGATAACCAAAAGTTAAGGTTGTGTCATAAGTTGGTGTCGCCCACTGGCCAAACACGTTGGCATTCATGCGACTGCCGGTCTTGTTGTTATTTTTATTGTCCAAGAATGAATACCAAACGGATGAACCCAGCGTATATCCAGCCGTATCCTTCTGACCCTGATATGCATAACGCATCATTAGCATATTCTTTTCATCAATCTGGGTGGCATTGTCTGATACGCCTTCAATAAAATTGGCACTATAACGTGATGCATCCTTACTATCCCCTTTATAGTTACCGCCATCCTTTGGAAAATAGCCAAAGCTCCAAGACTGCTGATCCTGACTCAGATCATAGCGAATCCCAATATTATGGGTATCCTGCATGCCAATGGTATACATCATACTTTCATAGAAGCTGCTATCCCAATAGGTTCCAATCCCGAATGGAATCGGTTGCAAGCCCACGGTGATTTTCTGCTGCTCATCCAGTTGATAACCCAGATAAGCATCTGACAATGTCATCAAATCACACATTTCATTAAATTGGACACAGCGTGCTGTAATCTTGCCGTCCACTTGATCTTTCTTGTAATTCAGATTGAGCCGGATATCACTGATCTGCGCTTTACTCTTTTCGCTTTCAGCATATTCTTTATATTGATAATTGCCTCGCACAAAACCAGAAACCGACCAGCCCTGTTCTTCCGCATGCGTCACAGTTGTTGCAGATAAAATAGCCAAAGCTAAGCCTGAAGGAATCGTCATATGGTGGAATACATTTTTTTTAAGCATAAGAAACCCCTTATCTATGCAGAACATAGACAATTTTTGATTTAGTGATTTGGATTGCGGGTCAGGTAAATCCGGTTTAGGGCAATGCCGCTTGTTTATATATCCGGATTTTGCCTACCCGCTGGATCAGTTCATCGAAAAATATCTTTCATTCGGATCAGATATTTTTAGTGTGTTGTTTTACCTATTGAATTAGACGCCAATCGCTAAACGCGTAGTCGCAACATCCTGTTGAGCAGGCGTGGTAACAGACAATAATTGCACCTGATCTTCCTGACGCTGCATGATGATGTTGCCATGACGCACACTGAGCACCGCCTTGGCCTGATTCGCGACAACCTCATAATCATTCTTGGCATTGAACAGGATAAAGCTCGCCGGTTTGCCCACTTCGATGCCATATTGATCGCCCAGGCACATGGTTTTGGCAGAATTGTCCGAGATTAGATCCAGACAGTTCTGCAGGTCTTCATAGCCTAGCATGTGACAGATATGCAAACCGGCATCCAGAATGCGTAAGATATTGCCATTGCCGACCGGATACCATGGATCTCGGATCGAGTCCTGCGCAAAACAGATGTTCATGCCAGCACGGTTAATCTCCGCCACGCGGGTCAGACCACGACGTTTTGGATAGCTGTCAAAGCGGCCCTGTAAATGGATGCTTTCGGTCGGGCAGGAAATAAAGTTGATTTTTGAACGCTTCAGCAAACGGAACAGTTTATAGCAGTAGGCATTGTCATAAGAGCCCATGGCTGTGGTGTGACTGGCCGTGACACGTTCGCCCATGTTTCTGACCAGTGCTTCATCGGCCAATACTTCCAGGAAACGTGAGTTCGGATCATCGATTTCATCGCAATGGACATCCACCAGTACATTGTATTTTTCGGCCAAGTCCATCAGGTAATGCACGGAACTCACGCCTTTGTCACGGGTATATTCAAAATGAGGAATCCCCGACCACATCGGCCCCCATCTGTAAGGCTTTTTCTAGCAGTACACGGCCATTTTTATAGGACTCAATGCCTTCTTGCGGGAAGGCCACGATCTGCAGATTCACCACATCCTTGACTTCATTCTTGACCTCAAGCATGGCTTGCAATCCGGTCAATTGCGGATCGGTAATGTCGACATGGGTACGCACATGCTGAATGCCATGCGCCACCAGCATGTCGATGGTCTGTTTTGCACGTTGTTTTGTGTCTTCAAAGGTAATGCTGGCCTTGCGTTGTGCCCAGCGTTCAATTCCTTCAAACAGGGTTCCGGACATATTCCATTCCGGCTCACCCGCGGTCAGTACAGCATCCAGATGAATGTGTGGATCAACCAGTGGTGACATCAGTAACTGCTGTTTCGCATCAATCACGTCAGCTCCTTCGAGGGTTAGTAACCCGGCCTGTGGCTCAATCGCATCAATTACGCCATTGTGATAGCTGATGGTGAATAAACCGGTCTTTTTACGTAAGGTTGCATTGATCACTTTCATATTCTTTTCTCTAATCATGGGATATTTGCCAAATTAATAGGGCAACAGAAGCATTCAAACGGAAATTGGGATTGCCCAATGATTGTCCGGTTAATGCTTCAATTTTTTGGATACGCTGGTTCAGGGTATTGCGGTGAATACCCAGCCGGGCAGCTGCTTGAATGGCATTGCCACTTTCCTTTAACCAGGCATCCAAGGTTTCAATCAGCAGATAGGGCTGTTTTTTTTCTGGCTCAATCAGGCAGCCGAGCGTTTCATTCATTAGTTGCTGGGTAACGGCCTTGTTTGGAATTGCCTTGATCAATCTGAGCACGCCCAGTTCGTTATACAGGCAGACACCGGAACTGGTCTTTAAATCTGCGGCAATTTCTTCAGCCTGACAGGCTTCCCAGTAGCCGCGCTGAAAGGCAACGGCAGAATTCACTTCGGTGGAAAGTCCAACATACAACTTGAGATCGGATTCAGACTCGCGCAAAGCAGAAACCAATGCCGACAGAGCCTGGAACCAGAAATTCAGATCCTGATCCTGCAAGGATAGAACCAAACTAAACTGCTCTCCCTGCGGAACAATAGGGAAAACCTGTTCATGCTGTTTTCTCCAGCTTTCCAGATGTTCATAACAGGCCTGTTTTTTCTGGTACAGATCATGGGTTTTGTGTTGTGCACCACTATCCTGAAAAAAGTCTTGCACATTACTCAAACGAACCACTGCCACCACATGTTGCCCTAACAAGGGTAAACCCAACTGCTGTGCCCGCAACTGAATGGTTTCCAGTGATGGATACTGGCCCAGTAACAGCTGGCTCACCACGTCCTCTGCAGACTTCTTGATTTGCGACAGCTGTACCAAGCGGGTTCCAATCACATGGGTCAGTTCCACTAGCTTGAGGTGGTAAGGCTGTTCAATCAGGGGTAATCCGAGTGTATCGGCCTTTTCCAGCACTGTGGCGGGAATCTCACGAATAAAATCGGTACCGGTCAAGATCACAATACCTGCTACGTTTTTGGTAGCAGCCTGATCTAATAGATCTAGCAGGTTGGCTTCATCCCGTACCTGATTGATACCGGTAATAAATACCAGTTCACCACCTTCAATCCAGTCGGAAATTCCTTCGTTCTCGGCGACATAGAACCAGCGAACCAGACGGTGCACATGATCGGCACCTGCCCGCAGCCGCAGTTCATACAACTGTGGTAGTTCCAGTACCTCTTGCACCGTCATACTCATACTGATGGTCCTGTCATCACTTGTGCTGATTTTTCAGCCGATTTTGCTGGAAATAAACGGATCAACACCACATAACATACGGAAGCAACCACAATCCCGACAATCGGGGCAATCCAGGGAGAGTTATACGCCACGATCGCACCGATGCTATAAGCTATCAGACCATTCCAGTTAAAATTTGGCAGTTCTACATCATTCAGCAAAGGATATTGACCTTTGTAGCGAACCCAGTAATCTGCCATGATGACGCCACCTACAGGTGGGATGATCGCACCGAGTAACAACAGGAATGGCAATAACAACTCATACATGCCTGCGACAGCCAGCACAATCCCCACAATCGCCGCCAGGATAGTCATGGTTTTACGACGTTCGCTACGTACTAAATGGCATGCTGCTGCGGACACGTTATAGATGGTTGGGCCTTGAATAGTCCACAAGTTCATGCACAGCATAATCACTGCTGCGACAGATAGGCCTTGCAATACTAGAACCTCTACAATGTCAGCTTGTTGGTAAACAATCGCCATCCAGGCACCTGCCAAGACCATCAAACCGTTACCAATGACAAAGCTGATCAGACATGCCCATACTGCGATCTTGCCGTTTTTCGACATACGGGTCCAGTTGGTGATTTGTGTTGCGCCACTGGCAAACGTACCAAATACGATGGTTACAGCGGTAGAGAACGTCATGGTTTCCGTTGGCTTAACAGCAGTCAAGCCGGTCCAGCCGCCAATTTCTTTGGTGGCCAATACAATTGAGGTAATGAGCAGGATAAACATCAATGGAATTGAAACCCGTGACAGGTATTCCAGCCCTTTAAAACCAACCAGTGCGGTCACTGAGAAGAGTAAACCGAACAGCACCATTAATGGTATTACCCAGCTTTCTGGCATCCCAACAATTTTCACCAGCGAAATAGCCAGTGTTGCAGTTCCCCAGGCATACCAGCCCAGTTCAGCAAAACCCAATAAAAAGTCGGAGAGTTTGCTGCCTAAATTACCAAAGCAGAACCGCCCCATTAATACCGTATTTAAACCACTGCGGGCGGAAATTAAACCAAGTGATGCAGCATAGAGAGCCAGTAACAGGTTACCAATTGCCGTGATCCAGAGGAGGTCAACAAAATTAAATGCGACGCCAATTTTGCCACCAGCAAACATAGTGCCGGTAAAAAAAGTAAAACTAAACAGCACCATTGCAATCGGAAACAATCCTTTTCGATTGGCTTGGGGTGTTTCGGTCAGTGGACTTTCTTCATGTGTACTCATTTTTAGCTCCAGTCTCTTGCGCTATTCTTGAATACACCTGAGTTTGCAAGAGCCGTGCCGCTTTAAAATAGGGTTACTTTTAAGCAATACGCCCTTTACAACATGTGCAACATGCACATTTATAGATATTTTTAATACATTTCTACGCCAGCTTTTTGTGCATGTTGTTGATTAAATGAGTTGATTTTGAGCAATCTCTAAGGAGTAAATATCACGAAGATTTATTGGTTGATGCCTAAAACTAGAATGTGATTTCCATTCTGGACATGTTTCGTCGATTCTTTTTGCAGAGTAGGAGCGGTGGAAGTCCAAGAATAGACGAAATTTGTCTAGGGGAGTGGTGGTAGTCCCATATTCATGTAGTTTTATAAGCTTTAACGGTTTGCGATTTAAAACTGGCTCAATTTTTTCAGCTGTTCCAGATCCCAAATCACTACCTGATGATAACGCCACTCAAGCATATGTTGCTGCCGAAAGCTTTTCACGATTTTGTTTAAGGTCTGGCGGGAGACATTGAGCAACTCGGCAAAATCCTGTTGGGAAATTTTCAGACGTAGCCGGATGCCATGCAAATGCGGGACACCATATTGTTCACAAAATTTCACCAGATGCCAAGCCAGACGCTGTTCCAACGAAGCATTATGCAAATAGCGCTGTTCACTGAATAGCCGAGACATCCGCTGGCTCAGTAAGCCGATCATCCGCCACATGGCTTGCGGTTCGCGTTGCAGCAATTGTAAAAAAACTGGACCATCTATTATCGCAATCGCGACCCGATCCAGCGCAATAAAATCATAATCCATCGGCAACTTCTGGAAAAAAGGTACCAGATTAAACGCGGATGAGTGACTCATATAATCAGCCATTTTGAGTTGGCCATTTTCCTGCAACCAGCCAACCTGCAAGGTACCTTCGAGCAAAACATATAGATCATTCGCTTGTTGTTGTTGCCGCAAAATCAGCTGTTCCGCCCAAAAACGCCGATATTTGGCATGGCGTAATAAGCACTGTTTGGCTTCTCCAGAAAAACCGCGAAAAACCTCATCCTGTTGTAATACCTGTTCCAGGCTTGTCGCAAGGGAAAAATGAGTGGATAGGGCAAACATATCTCATCAAAAAAGGACCAAATATCTTGCGATACTAGGTCCTGCTCATCATGCATCCAACCAATTTTTTTGGCTATTGTTATTCTTGTTTTAGGTGCTGTAAAAGCGACCTTACGAGGCTTTTTCGTAAATACGGCCTTCTTCCGAACGTAGATTAGAAATATCCTTATTCACCACGCTCTTCAGGACTTTGCTTGGCTGACCATCTACACCCACCGGAATATCTCCTTCAATGGTGACACGGGTGGCCACACGTAAGGCATCCCCATAATCGTTAATGGCACGGTGCTGCGTTGCTCGGTTATCCCAGATCGCAACATCTCCAACCGCCCAGCGCCAACGCACCACATTTTCCAGCTGAGTAATATGGCGCTGGAACAGATCGAACAGGCGGCGAGAATCTTCGCTGTTATAACCACTGAAGCGTTTAAAGAAATGACCTAGCACTAGGGTTTTCTCGCCCGATTCAGGATGCACTCGTACAAGAGGATGCTCAGTTTCAATTTCGACTGCGGTTCTAAACAGGTCCTGATGCTCCTTACTACGGTATGAAGACACATTGCCCGCATAATCATAGTCATTGCTGTGTACAGCACGTAGCTGGTCGGCCAATGCTTGTAATTCAGGGGTTAGATCCTCATAGGCACTGGTGGTGTTGGCCCAGACCGTATCGCCACCTACTTCGGGTGCAACCACATTGCGCAGGATGGTAGCTTTCGGATAATTTTCCAGGAAGGTAATATCGGTATGCCAGGAATCGGCACGACCACCGCGTGAATCAATAGACAAGGTATGTGCCGTACCATCCTTTACAGGAACACTTGGATGATTCAATGGTGTACCCAAAAGTGCAGCAAAGGATTCCTGCTCAAGATCAGTCAGATGTTGCTGTTCACGGAAAAAGATGACCTTGTATTGCAGCAAAGCCTGGTTAATTTCAGCAACTACTTCCTTATCCAGCTCACCACTCAGTTTGATGCCCTGAATTTCCGCGCCGATACGTCCCGTCAACGGTTGCACTAATAAATGTTGGTAAGCTTGGTATTCAATTTGACTCATGACTTATTATCCTAAAAAAACTATTTTGATCGTCTTTTCAACATCAGTTGATGAATACAGTCTGCCAAGCCAAATATAGAAAATCTGTCAATCAGGCGACAAAGTTCAGCAGGATATCTGCTTTGCTTTCTTAATTTTTACCCTGTCATTTCTGCTTAACGTCCACAATTGCTGTGATGCATGTGGTCTTAGCTACATAAAAAGCCTTATCAATAAGACAATCTTATTATTATTCACTGAAGCATTACGGTGCTTATTAGAGGAACCGATGTTAGGTTTGGTATTGATTTTTATGGTATCTCAGCAAAATCGATTTTTATATTTATTGACCGCTTTATAAAGAGAGATACTTATCTAAAAGATAGAAAGCTAAATAGATATTAAAGCTGATTTGTTATAAGCAAGTGTTGAAAAAACAACATGAAAAACGATTGAAAACAAACATAATTTGTTGGTGTTTTTAAATAAAAATAAATAAAAACAATTAGTTATTATTTTGGCATGGTTGTTGCCATATAGAGAATACGAAAAAATTAAAATTTAGGTAATTAACCATGACAGTTTTAAAAGATTTAAAGGCAAAACAATCGCGTGCTGCTCAAGTGCGTTCTCAGCTTGATTTTCCAGTGATTGATACGGACATTCATACTAATGCCTACAGCCCAGCACTTGAGGACTACATTGCACAATATGGTGGTTCAAGTGTGGTAGATCTATTCAGAACACATTTAAAAGATAATGGCCTGAATGGCTTAGCTGCAGAATGGTATAGTGCAACGCCACAAGAGCGTAAAGACCGTCGACTATTCCGTCCACCTTTCTGGGCGCTACCATCTGAAAATACATATGATTTGGCAACCATTGCTTTACCCGGCCTCTTGTATGAGCGTTTAGAAGAGTTGGGTACTGACTACGCTGTGCTTTATCCAAATCTATCTTTATTCCCAATCAATTCATCTAATGATGATTTGCGTATATCCATTACGCGCGCAATTAACCATTTTCATGCCGATATTTATCAGCCTTATTCTGACCGATTAACCCCAGTGGCTGCAATTCCACTACATACGCCACAAGAAGGAATTGAAGAGTTAGAATTCGCTCAAAAGTTAGGCTTAAAAACAGCGTTAATTCCAGGTTCGGTACGTCGTCCAATTAAATCTATTGCAGATCGATATCCTGAAGATGCTGATCTGCGTCGCTACGCTTATTGGTTAGATTTTTTTGGGATTGATAGTGAATATGACTATGACCCGTTCTGGCAAAAGAGTGTAGACCTAGGTATTAACCTGTCAACGCATTCAGGCAGTCAGAGCTGGGTAGCACGTAATTCACCTACGAATTATATGTTCAACCATATCAACCATTTTGCAGATGCTTCTGAAGCATTGGCAAAAGCTTTGTTCTTTGGTGGTGTTACTGAGCGTATTCCACAGTTGCGTATCGCCTTGTTAGAAGGGGGTGCAGCATGGGGTCAAAATGTCTTAACGCATTTAGTCGACCGTTTTGAAAAACGAGGCAATGAGCATGTGCACCAATATAATCCGGAACGTCTCAACCGTGAGCTAGCTATCGAATTGTATCGTCAATATGGTCACACGCTCTATAAAGGTCGTGATCTTACTGACACTGAAATCGTAGAAAGTCTGTTTGGTGTAGTTGGAACTTCTCGTTTCCAGGCACAGAAACCTGATGAAATTAATGATTTTGCTTTGGCAAAAATCCAGACAAAACAAGATATCTGGGATCGTTGGGTACCAAACTTTTACTTCGGAAACGAGGCAGATGACCGAACAATCGTCGGTGCTTTGAATCCTAAAGGCAATCCATTTGGCCAAAAAATTAATGCGCTCTATTCATCAGATTCAGGCCATTGGGATGTGCCTGAATTAACTGAGCCGTTGGCAGAAACTTGGGACTTGGTGCAAGAAGGCGCGATTACGGCAGAAGACTTTAAGGCCTTGGTGTTCACCAACCCATACCAGTTCTATACCGCCAATAATCCTGATTTCTTCAAGGGCACGCGAGTTGAACACAAACTGAAAAACAATCAGGCCGCTTAAACCTAACTACTCGGAAAATTGAAACAACCTCATGCCTTTGGCATGGGGTAGGGGAAATTTTGTATTTAAAACAATAGATGAAGTGAATGTAACAATGAGAAAGACGAGTTTAACTGTTGCGATTGGATTTATTCTGACGACGACATCGAGTTTTAGCTTTGCCCAGGATGCCACTCTCAACAAGCAATTGGAGGGACTCAAAAAGCAGATTGAAGTTTTACAACAGCGTTTAAATGCAGTGGAAGTGCAAAGTTCGACATCCACAAAAAAAGCAGTTGTTCCAACCACTGTGAATGCAGATAACAGCGAAGTGCTGACGGATCAAGACAGCGAAACTGGTGAAGAGACCCTAACGGCTGAAGCGACCCCTGCAACATCCGACGATATTGAAGGTTTAAGAGCCGATATCGAAAACTATAAATATGACCAGTCTCGTCAGTACGAACGTCAAACCGTGAAGTCGACCCGCGATACGACTTTATTCGGTACGGTGCAACTGCGTGCCAATGTGCAGGACAATAACACAGCACCCAATACACCGAAATCAAGCTTCGATGTGGGTACGGCATTGCTGGGTGTGCGCGGTAACTTGTTTAAAGATTATAACGAAGGTAAAAACCTCGATTACCAAGCCTCTTTTGGTTATTCAAAACGTAATGATGGCAGCAACAACAGTAATTTTAACTTGCTGGATGCTTACCTGCGCTATCACGTATTTTCCACCAATGGCGGTGCAGAAGTTCCCAAGCTGAACCTGACTTTGGGTCAACAGCTCTTGCCATTTGGTCTGGACGTGCAATCTCCGGAAGATTTACGTCCAACTATTACCACGGCAACTGCGCCGACGTATTTGGGTTTATTTACCCGTCAAAATGGCTTGATTGTGCGTGGCGATGTCAAGCCATTTGTGGACTATGGCGCGAACTATCGTGCACCGTTGTTTGAATACGCGCTTGGGGTGACCAACGGTAATGGCAGTAACAAGACCGATGACAACAATAGCAAAGATTATATCGGTCGCGTGGCATTTACCTTACCTGTGGATTATGCCAGCTGGCTTCGCGAGCTGAAATTCGGTGCTTCCTATATTAAAGGCGAAGCAAAATTATCCGGCTCAGGCATTAGCGACAACAAGGCCAAACGTGATCGTCTGGGTTTTGATGTGTATTACAACCACGCACCGTTTGGCGTGACCTATGAATATTTGCAAGGCAAAACCGATTACATCGATACGACCGTGCCTGCGGTTAAAGAAGCCAAAGCTGAAGGTCATACCGTTACTGCGTTCTATACCTTGGGTGACCAGTTCTATAACAGCATTAAATCCAATGCCAAGTTTGATGATTTCTGGCCGAAATCGGTTCAGGGTTACTACCGTTATGACAGCTATAACCCGAATAAAAATCAGAAAGATTATCTCGATAGCGCAAGTGGCCGTATAGGTGAATATGACATTCATTCACTTGGCTTAAACCTGTTTTTTGCACAAACCACCAAATTCCAGTTACAGCTCAATCACTACATCTATGACATTGAGACTGCAACCCAAAAAGATACCAACGAATTGCAGGCGCAATTCCAGTACACCTTTTAATTTTTATTGTTAAGGAACAGATTTAATGAAACTTTTTTCTAAAAAAATTGCAGCAACATTTTTAGCCCTCTCCGCACTCGGTTTAAGCCTGCAAATCAATGCAGCCAATCCGAAAGAAATCCGCATTTCTATGTCGGGTGCCGGTGAAGGCGGTAAGCCAAAAACAGGCGGGAGCTTTGTTGCTTCGGCACATTTACGTGGTGTGCTGGAACAGGAATTCAAGAAAGATGGCATTGCGGTGAAATGGTTATTCTTTCCGGGTGCAGGACCTGCCACCAATGAAGCCTTAGCCAACGGTAAAGTCGATTTTGCTTTACATGGGGACTTGCCGTCATTAGTGGGTCGTTCAACAGGTCTTAAAACCAAGGTGCTATTTTCAACTGGCCGCTTTGGCCCAACCTATGTAGTAGTTCCTGCTGGCTCAAATGCCAAGTCATTTGCAGACTTAAAGGGCAAGAAGTTTTCAATCTTTAAAGGGACAAATCAACAGATTGTTTTTAACCGCGTCCTGGCTAAATATGGCTTTACTGAACGTGATTTACGGGTGATTTCACAAGATGCTTACTCTGCGCGTACAGCACTTGCCACTGGGGATATTGACGCTGCGATTACTTCACCCTTTAGTCTGGTTTCCCGGGGTGTAGCCAAAAGCCTTGTGGAAATTAAAGATCCCAAAGTCGCACCAATTGCCCATTTCTGGGTAACTGAAAGTTTTGAAAAACAATATCCAGAAGTGACGCAGCGTGTCGTTACCACGCTGATCAAACAGGCAAAGTGGAGCTCGGAAGAAGCCAACCGTGTCACCCAGTATAAGCTGTGGTCACAAAGCGGTATTCCACTGGTTGATTATCAAAAAACCTGGGATGGCTGGAATCTGAAAGACCGTACTTCGCCATTACTGGACGAGTTTCATCGTGCACAAATTGATGAAGCTTTAAAGATTGCTAAAAATGCCAAACTCATTCGCCGTGATGTAGATACCAAAACCTGGTATGAACCGAAATACCTTAACAATGCTTTAAAAGAACTCAATTTACAGAATTATTGGCGTGCATTTAATGCCAATGGTCAGCCGAAATAAGTTGAGCAGTGGCATATGACTTCACTGGATACATCCACCTCCACACTAAGCCTGCGATTTATGGGCAGCTTTATTAGCCTAACTATTTTTGCAGGGCTTGGTGTCGGGGTTGCCCGTGTACTCACCTCACTGTATGCCGTGCAACTGAATGCTTCTGAGCTGCAGCTGGGACTGATCTCGGCTGCACAGAGTATTGGAATCCTGATCATGGCTTTGCCTATTGGTGTGCTGGTCAAGCGACTGGGTTCATTAAAGGTCTTTAGTTTTGGGAGTTTAATGGGTGCTGTAATGTACGCATTGACTCCACTACAGGCTGATGCCTGGTATCTGATGATCTGCACTGCACTGGTCAGTTTCATTTTGCCGATGCGTTTTGTATCAATTAACACGGTATTTCTGAGCAATTTAAGACTGTTAGGACCTACACGTGCAGGATGGTTTCGTGGCTCGCATATGATGGGTTTCTTCCTGATCGCCCCGACTTTGACGGTGCTACTCATTGAGCATTTTGGTTATCCAGGTAGTTTTTACTGGGTGGCCAGCCTGTTTATGACAGCACTTATTTTTGCGCCCTTATGCTTCCAGCAAAAATACTCAACTGAAGGGCAGGGCAATTTCCAATGGCAAGAAGTGATTGCCCCGCTATATCTGCTAAAGAGTCATATCGCCTTGCGGATGGTCTGTCTATTTGAGCTATTAAGCAGTATTGCCAACAACTATTTTGGTTTTTTCATTGTTGTAATCGCGATTCAAGGTTTTTCCTTGTCTGAGTCTACTGCCGTAATGTTGCTCACCACACAAGGTCTGGTTTTTGTCGGGTCGCTCTTCACGATGGGTAGCCTGGCCGAATGGTTAGGGTATTACAAATTTTATTTAATCGGTCTCAGCCTGATTGGTAGTGGTTTATTACTGCTGGCATTCAGCACGATCAGTTTCTGGTTATGGCCGGCCTCACTTATGTTGGGCCTCGGGCTTGGCATGCTGCATATCGCAAATTTTATGTCATTTGCCAAAGTCGGTGAACAAACCGAAATGGCAAAAGTTTCTCCTATTTTAGCCCTGGTTGGACCAGTCGGTGGCTTGTTGGGCGGTTTTCTCGGTGCAGCGTTTGGAGCCAGCATCGGTCTGCAAAATTTATTTCTTCCGATAGGACTGGCGTTTTTGGCCTTGATCCTATGTTTATTCAAAAATCAGGTCTTTCAGCAATTCTTAGTACAGAAACCTGAGCAACACATGGTAGAGGGAAAATAATCATGAGCCTAAGTGATGTATCAGCAGCTTCAGTTCAGGGGCGTAGCAATCTAAACATTTTTGCTTTTATGAAAAAAAATCTGAATGGAACCTTACAGTTGGCTTGTGGTTTGCTGTGTCCGGTATTAGTCCTCGGGCTTTGGTACGTTGCCTCCATCAAGCTCTGGTTACCTGAGCAAATCTTGCCACCGCCAGCACTGGTCTGGCAAAGCACTGTTGAACTGTGGCAAGAAGGGGAATTGCAATTCCATTTCCAGATCAGTGCCAAACGGATTCTTTGGAGCGTCTTGCTGGGATCTGGTGTCGGAATCATCCTAGGGACTTGGCTAGCACTGATGCGACGTAGCCGTGATTATGTTTTTCCGACCATCAATCTAGTGGCGCAGTTCCCGATTGTCGGCTGGATTCCGTTATTGATGATCTTTTTGGGGATTGATGAAGCTCTGAAAATTGCTGCAATTTCACTGGCTGTCTTTCCTGCTGTCCTGATCGCAACCTATAAAGGGATTGCTCAGGTGCCACGTTCACTGCTGGAAGTGGCAGAAGTCTATCAATACAGCAATCTGCAGAAGTTAAAGAATGTGATTTTTCCTGCGGCTCTACCCAGTGTCATTAGTGGACTGCGTCAGGGCATTATGCAAGCCTGGTTAGCACTAGTATTTGTTGAGTTACTGGCTAGCAGTGAGGGTATTGGCTTTCTGATGGTCTGGGGCCGTCAATTGATGCAGATGGATCTAATTTTTATGGCCATTATTTTGATTGGCCTAACTGGCTTCATTCTTGACACAGTTTTAGCCAAAGTAGAACAGATCAGCCGTTTCTACGCCACTCGAGTAGGAGGATAAGTGATGAGCCAATCAACTTTTTTTAATCGTGACAGTGTGAGTCCTGTGATTGCCAAAATGCTGAAGGCTTTAGCTCTTCCAATTCTATTTATTGTTCTATGGGCATTTGCTTCCGCATTGGACTGGCTGAATCCCAAATTGATTCCATCTCCGCAAGCAGTGCTATCCAAGGCCATCGCAGTATTACCACAACCGGACTTTTTAAACGGCCTGGTTGAAAGTCTGCTGCGTAATTTTAGCGGCTATTTTATCGGGGCGACAACAGGTGTGCTATTTGGAATAGCGATCGGTGTATCCAAACTCTCGAACTGGCTATTTGCACCAAGCTTTCATCTATTGCGTCAGATTTCACTCTTTGCCTGGCTACCTTTGGTTTCAACTTTCTTAGGTGAAGGACATCTAGCCAAGATTTTATTCATCAGCCTATCGGTTTTTTATCCAGTTGCACTCCATACATTCGAAGGTGTGAGCAGTATTTCGCATAAATACCGTGAAGTGGCGCAAGTGTATGAGTTTCCAAGAAGCTATGCCTTTCGCAAGCTGATCCTGCCGGGGGCTTCAGCACAGATCTTTGTGGGCTTACAGATGGGTCTGATTTTCGCATGGTTGGCGACCATCGGTTCAGAATTTTTACTGGCCAACTATGGCAATGGTCTCGGCAATATCGTGATTCAGGGCCGTCAGGCTTTTGATGTCGAACTGATCATTTTTGGCATGCTGCTGATTGGTTTGGTCGGTGTGATCCTGAACTCTATTCTGGCAAAAGTTGAAAAGCGTGTATTTCGCTGGAAGCGACCATCTTGAGGAGGAATAACGATGAGAATACTTCCTAAAAACTGGCATAAAGCACTCGTTTCTGTATTGATAGGTGGTTGTGTGGCGATGGGTTGTAGCACCTCGCAGGTGGATCATAATACGGCCAAGACGACTCAGACTTTACGTTATCAAAGCTATCCGGGGCTGGTGTCCTTGCCTGAGCTTGCTCAGGATCTGGGTTATTTCAAAGATGTCAAACTGGACTATGTTGGAACTGTACAGGGCGGACCTCAGGACTTATTGACTCTAGTGGCCGGTGATGTTGACTTTGCTTCAGCCTTTAATGGTGCAGTCGTCAAAGTCATCGCTGCTGGTCTAGATGTGGTACCTGTCGTGGCTTCATACGGCAGTGACCAGGACATGAATGTCGGTTTTTATGTATTAGAAGACAGTCCGATTCGGACAGCACGTGACTTCATTGGTAAAAAGGTCGCAGTAAATGCCTTTGGTGCTCATTATGAGTTTGTCATCAAAGACTATCTGGCTCGCCACGGCCTCACGCCAGCTGAAATTCGCGAAGTTGAACTGATCGTATTACCTCCGGTCAGTACGGAACAGGCACTACGCAATGGTCAGATTGATATTGCCGTGTTTTCAGGCATTTTGGAAAAACGTGCACTGAAGACTGGAGGGGTACGCCCGATCTTCAAGGATATTGAGCTGTATGGACCGTTTACCGCTGGAAGCTATGCGATGCGTCGTGACTTTATTGAGCAGAATCCAGAGTTAGCCAGAATTTTTGTCAGTGGTATTGCTCGTGCTCAGGACTGGCTACACCACACTCCCAAAGAACAAGTCATCGCTCGGATGGAAAGCATCATTGATAAACGCCAGCGTAATGAAACGAAAGTGCTGATCCCTTTCTATACTGGAACCGGTGTTGCTGAGTTGGGTGGGGTGCAAAAAGATGCAGACTTTCAACCTTGGGTGGATGCTTTGGTCAATGAGCAGAAATTAAAACCAGGGCAAATTCAGGTGAGCACACTATATAGCAATCAATTTAACCCATATGCAAATTTAAAAAATTAAGAATATAAGGATTATTAGCATGACAAGTGCTTTAAATTTAGATCATGTGCGCAAGGTATTTCCCGCACAAAATCATCCCAACAGTAAACATTATAAACCTGAATTTGTCGCTGTTGAAAATATCACTTTGGACATCCAGCAAGGTGAGTTTGTTTCTATTGTCGGACCGAGTGGTTGTGGTAAATCAACTTTACTGGACCTGATTGCAGGTCTGACCAAACCCTCCTCCGGACAGATTTTGCTAAGTGGCAAACAAATCACCCAGCCAGGCCTCGATCGAGGCATCGTGTTCCAACAATACGCCCTTTACCCTTGGTTGACAGCACTGGAAAATATTGAATTTGGGTTGGAAGCCAAAGGAGTCGACAAACAAACTCGACGTGCCAAGGCAGAATATTATTTAAAACTGGTCGGTCTAGCTGGCTTTGAGAAACATTATCCAAATGAACTCTCCGGCGGGATGAAACAGCGCGTGGCAATTGCTCGCAGTCTGGCCTATGAACCTGAAATTTTATTGATGGATGAACCTTTTGCCGCACTGGATGCCCAGACGCGTGAAACCTTACAGGAAGAGCTGATTAAAATCTGGCAATCTTCCAAAAAGACTATTGTGTTTATTACTCACAGTATTGATGAAGCTATTTTCTTGAGTCAGCGTGTCGCGATTATGACCTCTCGCCCGGGGCGAATTAAAGAGGTCATTACAATTCCTGAAAGTCTGAAAAGCAATGCCGAAGATATTCGCTCAACCCCAGCATACGGTCAGTTACGTCATCAAATCTGGTCACTGCTGAGTGAGGAGGTCATTAAGGCGCAGGCACTCGAAAAAGACAAACAGCTTGTGCATTCATAAGCAAATCGAGGGATCAAAAATGAGTATAACGAAACAAACTTTGACCTATGACGAAACTTATAGCGGTATCAAGCCTAGTTTACGGTTTACACTACTGAATATCGTATTTAAACGCAGTATCGCTATATTACTATTCCTGGCGCTCTGGGAGAGTCTGCCACGCTTTGGGGTGGTCAGTTCTGCATTTTTACCGCCATTATCAACTGTTCTAGATAGTGCATGGCAGCTCTATCAAAGTGGACAACTCGGCACGCATTTTCTGGCTAGTATTCGCCGCTCCATCATCGGTTTTGCATTGGCCCTAGTGATCGCCATCCCTTTGGGGTTGGTCATTGGCTGGTATAAGTTGGTGGCTGAAACATTAAATCCCTTGCTGGAATTGTTCCGTAATACTACGGCCTTGGCTTTAATGCCTTTATTTATACTGTTTCTGGGGATAGGTGAAGCCTCTAAAATCAGTTTGCTAGTCTATGCCTGCACTTGGCCGATTCTGCTGAATACCATTACGGGTGTACAGACTGTAGACCCTTTGTTGATCAAATCCGCGCGAACCATGGGTTTAAAACCTCATCAACTGTTTAGAAAAGTGATCTTGCCCGCTTCAGTCCCTACAATTTTTGTCGGCATCCGTCTGGCCGGGGCTATTTCGATCTTGGCCCTTGTTGCCGTGGAGATGTTTGGAGCTAAAGCTGGTCTTGGCTATCTGATTATGTATTCCCAGTTCAGTTTTGAAATTCCACAAATGTTTGTTGGAATATTAGTGATTACTCTAGTTGGATTAAGCTTCAATTATATTTTAATTGGCTTCGAAAAATATTTCACAAAATGGAAGAAAAACCCAGTTGAATAATTTAATAAAAACCCGTTTTAAATAAAACGGGTTTTTAATATTTATTTAAATTTTAAAATAAATCATCTGACGCTATCCAGCATACTTAAATCAGGCCATGTTTTAATAAACGGGTTCGCACAACATTACGTGTTACACCGAGCAACTTGGCTGTATGCACCTGATTATATTGACAGTATGCATATGCACTACGGATAAACTGTTTTTCTATAAGTTCATTAATGTTAAGATCGGTTAAGTGTGTTGATGACTCAAATAACTGTCTAAACGTGTTTTGCAATAATTGTTCAGCATCTTGCAGATGATGAATTGCTGAATTTGAATCTGCAGCAATAGAAGAGCTGTGTGGTAAAAATCCGGAAGATTGACCATTCCCGATGACTAGGTTCGAAAATTGATATCTTCTGGCTCAATTACCCCATTTTGACTGACCAGAATCGCATGCTGAATGGTATTTTCTAGCTCACGGATATTGCCTGGCCAACGATGTTGAATGAGCTTTTCGCAGCTAAAGAGGAAATGCGCAACGGGGTCTGGTGTGGATTGGTCTGATAGCGTTCTACAAAGAATTTGGCCAGCGGCAGGATATCTGCGCGACGGTCTGCCAAGCGTGGAATGCGTAGTAAGGCCACATATAAACGATAGAATAAATCCTCACGGAACTTTCCTTCGATGACCGCTTTTTCTAGATCCACATTGGTCGCAGCAATGATGCGGACATTAATCGGGATCGGCTTTAAAGACCCCACCCGAATAATTTCCCTTTCTTGTAAAATCCTTAATAATTTCACCTGCATCGGTAACGACAGATCGCCAATTTCATCCAGAAATAAGGTGCCATTATGTGCTGCCTCAAACCAGCCGATACGCTGATGGATCGCTCCGGTAAAAGCGCCTTTTCATGTCCGAACAGCTCGCTTTCTGCGAGAGACTCAGTCAAAGCGCCACAATTGACCGCAATAAACGGCCCCTTGGCACGATAACTCAGATCATGAATTTGACGTGCTACCAGTTCTTTACCTGTGCCAGTCTCGCCAATAATCAATGCATTTGCGTCACTCGGGGCAATCTGTTTGATCCTGTCCAGTAAGGCTTTGGACCGAGGATCCTCAAAAACAGTAGCCGTAGCGCGTTCATTTCTCCGTGTCTGGCTTATAATCGGATGAGTAAAAATAGACATATGCTTTCAATTAATTATTAAATATTATCAATCATGGAACATTTAATTTACTTTCATAAATAATAAATCAGTATTTTATTATCCAAATACCCAATAAGTTTTTTTATAAAAAACTAAGCATAAAAAAATATAAAATCAGTATAAATAATCTAATATTAAATCAAGATAAATACTTTATATAAAATATTTTATAGTAGGCTCATCATAAACAAAAGAGTTAAATATAATGGCAATTACCTCAGTCAATGTTCGTAACCAGTTCAAAGGCGTTATTCAAGAAATTGTAACAGGCAGCGTAGTTTCAGAAATTAATGTAGAAACTAAAGCCGGTATCTTTACTTCTATTATCAGCACACGCTCCGTTCAGGATTTAGACTTGAAAATTGGTTCAGAAGTGGTCGTCTTAATTAAATCTACCGAAGTCTCATTGGCCAAGCTTTAGATCCAAGTCTGATTTAGATCAATACAAGGAGTAAACGATGTCGCAGCAAGATCTTGGTTCTTTATCGATTCAACAGTTAAGTAAAAGGTATCCTTCGCAAAATAGTGAAGACCTGGTAGTGCTAGACGGAATTAACCTGGAGATCAAGCCTGGGGAATTCATAAGTATTGTTGGCAGTAGTGGGTGTGGAAAGTCTACTTTGTTACGATTGCTGGTCGGTCTGGAAAACCAGTATCAGGGAACTATCTTGGTTGATGGTAAAAAGCCTTTGGTACCAGCTTAAACCGCGGGATTGTGTTTCAGGATCACCGTCTGTTTCCTTGGTTGAGTGTCCGGGAAAATATCCGCATTGCACTGCATAAAAGCAATTTAAGCCATGCTGAAGAAAATAAAATTATTGATGAGCATCTGGAACTGGTGAATCTCAGTAATTTCAAAAATGCCTATCCTTCACAGTTATCGGGAGGGATGAATCAAAGGGTTGCCATTGCGCGTAGTTTGGTGAATCGTCCAAAAATTCTATTGCTGGATGAGCCTTTTGGTGCCTTGGATGCTTTGACACGCCAGAATTTGCAGGATGAGTTACAGCGAATCTGGCAAACTGAAAAAATCACCATGATCATTGTGACTCACGATGTGGAAGAAGCAGTCTTTTTGGGCGATCGTGTGGTAGTGATGCAGCCACATCCGGGCCGGATCAAACGTATTGTGAATGTTCCTGTTCCACATCCACGTAAGCGTGAAGATGTACGTTTGCATAACATTAAAAATAATATTTTGCAGGACTTTAGCGATCCTAGCAAAGATGTGCTGCTTCAGGCACCGAAGCAGTTTTCAGATTATCAGTTTGCTTGGTAGCAGTTTAAATTTACCCCTAAAAAGCCTGCGTTCGCAGGCTTTTTTGTAGTGTATTATTTTTGATTAGCAGGTCTGTGAGGGATATAAAAAATGCCCCGAAGGGCATTTTATTATTTGCTTATGAGGCGACTTTATTCAGTTTCCGTGCAGCGACATACTGATTTTCTGGACGTTTGAGGCCAAGGTTTTCACGTAAGGTGCTGCCTTCATATTCAGTGCGGAATAGACCCCGACGCTGTAATTCAGGTACGATAAAATCGACGAAGTCATTCAGACCGGCAGGGGTGGTAGGAGGTAAGATGTTAAAGCCATCAGCGCCTTCATTTTCAAACCATTCCTGTAGCTGATCGACGACCTGCTCAGGCGTACCCACCAGAGTCCAGTGTCCCCGTGCTGAAGCAATGTATTGATACAGTTGACGGATGCTAAAGTGATGGCGGCGAGCAATATCAATCATCATCTGCTGGCGACTAGAGAAGTTGAGATCAGCATCTTCCAGTGTTGGGAATGGTGCATCCAGATCATATTTCTCTAGGTTAATCCCACCAGATAAACCTGAAAGTAGTGTCAAACCAACTTTCGGATGGATTAAGTTATTTAAGAACTCATATTTTTCTTTAGCTTCTTCTTCTGTTTTTGCCACAAAAATGGAAACTCCTGGCATGATTTTCAAGTCATCTGGATGGCGGCCGTATTTTAATAAACGGTTTTTCACATCACGATAGAACTCTTGCGCATCTTGCAGGTTTTGCTGAGCAGTAAAGATCACTTCGGCATATTTTCCGGCCAGTTCACGCCCCTCCTCGGACTGGCCTGCTTGAACGATGACAGGATAACCTTGCGGTGGGCGAGAGACATTCAACGGACCTTGAACGTTGAAATATTGACCCGTATGCAGTGGCTCATGCACTTTATCTGCATGGAAAAATTCTCCTGTGCTTTTATCATAAATAAAAGCATCATCTTCCCAAGAATCCCACAGTTTTTGGGTCACTTCAATAAATTCATGCGCACGTTGATAACGGGTTTTAGGTCAGGATGTTTTTCCAGACTGAAATTGCGTGCAGTATCGGGTGAAGCCGTAGTCACTACATTCCAACCAGCACGGCCTTTAGAAATATGATCTAAAGAGGCAAATTTACGTGCCAAGAGATAAGGGTCTTCATATGTGGTCGAGGCTGTTGCAATAAAGCCAAGATTTTGAGTAACTGTAGACAATGCAGCAAACAAGGTAACAGGTTCAAAACCTACCGGTTTATCACCTAACCCTCGTTGCCCTTCTTTGCATTACCCCAGCGGACCGATAAGCCATCTGCCAGAAAATAAGCATCAAATAAGCCACGTTCTGCGGTTTTTGCAAGCTCAATCAGGTAATCAATATTCAGATGATCCTGCGGGCGTGATTCAGGATGCCGCCAGCCGGCAGCATGTTGGGAAGTTGCCGGAATAAAAGCCCCGAGTTTAATTTGACGTTTGGCCATGTCTGTTTCCTTGGTATTTGATATTTTCATCCAACAGATAGGTACAATTACCGTGCCAATAAAATTTTTTAAATTAAAACAAAGGTATAAAACGCTTAATTATTTTATGTGTTTAAATTTCAACAGTATTTTTGCCTAAGTTCTGCAAAAGCTACAGCAAAAAAAATGCGTTACTTAGACGGAAACCAATGGAATAAAAATCAGTAGCAATTCATTTTTCGTTAAACATGAGAGCCGATCAAAAATAGACGAAATTTGTCTAGGAGAGTGGTGGCAGTCCAAAATATTTATTTAGGAGAGAGGTAGCAGACCATTCTCAAAATATGAGCTATACAAAGAATACGATCATAGAAAAATATTACTAACTCTTTATGATAACCCTCTAAATCATCTAATATTTCTTATAAGAGAGAATAAAATGACCCATGAAGCCCAAATCAGTAGAACGTCACCAACAGCATTTTTATTTTTAGTGGATCAGTCTGGCTCTATGATGGACAAAATGTCATCTGGAAAAACTAAAGCTGAATTTGTCTCTGATGTTCTCAACAAAACTTTAATGGAGTTAATTACACGTTGTTCAAAGTCTGAGGGAATTCGCGATTATTTTGATATTGGTGTTTTAGGTTATGGTCACCAAGGGGTTACTAATGGTTTTAGTGGAACCTTAGGTAATCAAGTGATGAATCCTATTTCTTTACTTGAACAAAATCCATTAAGAATTGAAGATCGTAAACGTAAAATGGATGATGGTGCTGGTGGGATTGTAGAAATTTCAGTTAAATTTCCAATGTGGTTTGAACCAACTGCTAATGGTGGAACTCCAATGCGAGCAGCTTTAACTAAAGCTGCTGAAGAATTAGCGAATTGGTGTGATGCTCATCCAGATAGTTATCCCCCAACTATTTTGCACGTTACTGATGGTGAATCAAACGATGGTGATCCAGAAGAAATTGCTCATCATTTAAGTCAAATCGGAACTAATGATGGTTCTGTTCTTATTTATAATTTACATGTTAGTGCTTTAAGCAACTCACCAATTGTTCTGCCATCTAGTGAACATATATTGCCAGATACTTACGCTAAAATGTTATTTAGAATGTCTAGTCAATTACCACCCCATTTGATTGGATATGCACAAGATAAAGGATTTAAGGTGAGTGGTGAATCAAGAGGCTTTATTTTTAATGCCGAAGCTTCAGATATTGTTGACTTCTTCGATATTGGTACTAGAGCATCTCAATTACGATAATGAAAGTAATTTTTCAAGGATCTCATCCAAAAGAAATTGGTGAAGAAAAAGCAAATGAAGATGCATTTGCTTTTTCTGAGGATCATACAAAATTAGTTCTATGTGATGGCGCGACTGAGTCTTACAATTCTAAATTATGGGCAAGACTCATATGTGATTCTTTTATCGAAAATCATAATTTAAATGAAGATTGGTTAAAATTAGCTATAAAAAAATATGTTGTAGAACATGATTTTAATAATATGAGCTGGTCTAAACTATCTTCTTACCAACGGGGAAGCTTTACTACCCTAGTAAGCTTTTGTCTCGATGAAACACGCAAAGAAATAATTGTAAGATTGTTTGGTGATAGTTTTATTTTTTTCTTTGGTGAAAAAAATGGAATTTATGAGTATATACCAACATTCGATATACCAGATTTTCACTCAAATCCGAATCTTTTATCTACAAAAATGGATTTAAATAATGATATTGATTTTAGTGAAGAAAATTCTAATCATTATTTAACTCTGCCATTAGATGGCTGCTATCAATCTATAATCGCTATATGTGCTACTGATGCTCTTGCAGATTGGTTTGATAGAGCTATGACAGTTATTAAACATGATCGTTTAATACGCATTTTTAAAAAAATAAATCACCAAAAGTTTAATAAATTAGTTGGAGTTTGTCGAAAAAGAGGAACTTTGAAAGTTGACGATACTACTTTAATAATTGCTGAGATTAAATAAAAGTTATGAGCTATCCATCATTTGAGAAATATAATGAAGCTTTTCAGCTTCATAATAAATTCCTAACAGATTCAGAACTAGCAGCAGGAACTGTAAGGAAAACAGGTCTTGGAACTCCTTTAGCAATAAGTGGTGGGTTTGCTTTAACTTATACAATCGATTGTAATTCTAAAAAATATGCTGTCAGATGCTTCCATAAAGAGTCAAAATCCCTTGAGTTGCGATATTTAGAAATATCTAAAAAAATTAAGTCCCTTGCATCTCCATTCTTTTTAGATTTTGAGTTTCAGCCAAATGGCATTCGTGTAGATGGAAAAGCATACCCTATCGTAAAATGGCGTGGGCTTCGATCTACCCTTGGTGAATTTCTCGAAGATAATTTTGATAATCAGAATTTTATTAAAAATCTAGGTGATTCTCTAATAAAATTATCAGATTATTTAGAGCAAAATTCTATTGCACACGGGGATATCCAAACAGGAAACTTAATGGTTTCTAATACAGGATCTAGCCTTCAATTGATCGACTATGACGGTATGTATATTGATTCGATAGCTAGTCTTGGTAGTTCAGAATTAGGGCATATAAACTTCCAACACCCTTATCGTGCTAAACAAAATCCTTTCAATAATAGATTAGATAGGTTTTCTTTAATTCTATTATGGCTAGCATGTAAATCATTAGAAATAGATTCGAAAATTTGGGGTAAAACAAAATCAGAATTTGATGCTATCGTATTTCGCTCAACTGACTTTGCTAATCCAAATACATCACAAACTTTTTCCTTATTAAGCTCTTATCCAGCCTTAAAAGATCATGTAAATAATTTTGCAGCTATATGTGGTATAACTGATTTAAATGATATACCTAATCTAAGCAACTTTATTCAAGGTATTGGAATACCTAGCACTAATAATATTCAAATTATTTCTAAGAATGTTAGTAGGGCTGTAGTTTTAAATGAGTATATAAGTCCATATCCTGTATTATCAGCATTGGATTACAACTTATGTCTAAAACATATTGGTAATCAAGTAGAAGTTATAGGAAAGATTGTCGAAGTCAAACAGGGTCTTACACGCAATAATAAGCCTTATATCTTTATCAACTTTGGTGATTGGAAAGGTAATATATTCAAAATTACTATTTGGAGTGAGGGCTTAGATATTATTGCTAACAAACCTAATCATACTTGGATTGGGAAATGGGTTAGCGTAAAAGGTCTAATGGAAGCCCCATTCAAGAGTAAGAAACATAAGTATTCCCATATTTCTATTACTTTAACTAAAAAAGGTCAATTATTCCAAATTGACGAGTTAGAAGCTAAAAAACGCCTTATAAGTAAGTCTCTTCCTCAAAATAATAATAGTGGGTCAATTAAAATATCAAATAGAGATATTCTTACACAAATTGGAGTTGGATCATCCTCAGCTAATAATTCAAGCCCAACAAGTGGTCAATCAATTACCTCTACTAATAGTGTAACGAAGTCTCAAAATCAGGCTATTTTAAGCAAAATTCATGCTACATCTAAGCCTATTAACTCGCAACCTGTTCAAAGTCCTTCAAAAGTAGTACTCCATCTCTTTTAAAATCATCCAATCACAATTCAACTTATTCCAAACCACCACAGACATCGAATACCCCAAAAACAATAACAACTAAACCTTCATCGGGTAGTAAAATAGAGCAGATAATTGGCGGTGTAATTTGGATAGTAATAGTTTTAGTTCTTTTAAAAGCATGTAGCTGATTTAAATGGCTTTTCATCCTCACGCAATTGCTCACCTTGATCAGCTCGTTCTAGTTGAAATCTTACTTCAAACTCGTTAATTGCCTCTAACATAATGTCCCCTGGATTATCGATAGGTAGTAACAAGACACTACGACCAAAACGTTTAATAGCAACTTCGTTGCCATTAAAGCGAAATGCTTTGGGCAATCTAACGGCGATTTAATCAGTTTCAATAAGTTCCTGTTGGTGTAATACAGCCATAGGCTTATGTACGGTAGCAGGTGATATGTCATCTAACTCATTAAGCTGAACAGATAGTGGGCGACCAATACATGCTAGATGTAAGCAAAATTTAAATGCAGCAAGAGCATGACCATCTTTTTCTGAATAGAGTTGTAGACGAGGAAACTCCTCTAGAGTCGATGGATGTTTATCTGTTGATGCTTTTGCTAATTTGAAAAGTTGAGGTTGTTGTTTAGCATCTAACTTTGTTAGTAAATCTTGTCCAAGTACGTGCCAAAATTTGGCAGGAAATAAAGCCTTAACCTGGGAGTAAAAATGTTCGAGTTGATCGATATCCTTCCAGCGATAATGGATACCTGTGTGTGATGCGGTCACTCGATTCAAAAATACATTCAGGACGCATGCAATTTGTGTTGGTTTTTTACGAGCTATTTTCTGTAAATGTTCAAAAAAATAAGTCACCGCATGAAGCTCTTCAGCGGTATCAAGCATCGCTGGCTTTAAATGGGTTGAGCTATCAATACTAAATAAACGTGGATTCCCTTTTTTTGATTTTATGTCTGCTAAATTTAGGGCATTTTCATACCAATAATTGACAAGCTCTTCTGGTAAGCACATACGTTGAGCTGCAATTTTAGGATCGTGGGTAGTCTCTAATACCTTGAGTGTTTTATAAAAGCGTTGAAGTGAAATTTTAGAGTCTTCTGTGCCAGCGAAGAAAGCAAAAAAGTCATGGGGTTGATTTGTTTGTACTGACAGTTCGTTAAGAATGTCAGTAGCATTACTCTGGAGCCAGTTTGTTTGATCATTCAATAATATAGTTGCTAGAATTGCCTGGTTTTTTTCAAAATTAAAGTCTTTTTCATCTTTTGTTATTTTCAAATTTTTAAATGTTGCATTGTAGCCCATAATTTTTTTAGCCAGTTCATTTGGCATGTCTGGATGATGTTTCTGTAGCTTTTGACCAGCAATCAGATAACTTAAGTGAATATAACTTTTGAAAGTTTCAACGGGTTCTATATGCCCTAAAAGATGTGCGATAACAAACCAATGGTTTTGTCCATGTCGATTTTGAAGAAGTTCAGCTCGAATTTTTTCATATTGGTTTTCGTTATAGTCAGTCAGCTCTTGCACAAGTGGTGCATATTCACAGTTCAGTAAAAGCGATAAATGATTCGCTGCAGTGTGACGAAAAGAGTGAAAGGAGTAATGATGCTCTTTAAAGACCTGATTCAATATCAGTTTTAGGGGCACAGTAACAGTGTGTCTATTCAGTTTTTTATTTTCCTTTAAGTTGCTGAATAAATATAAACTTTTCTTATTCTCTAAACGTTTTTCAACAACAAAATCGCTAAAAAATAGGTACTCATCATCTTTAAGCAAAGCGTATGCAGGCACAATCCGTTCCGCACTATCCGTTTTGAGAAGATGTTGATTCCCTTGTTTTTTTGAACCATAGGGTTGAACCCAAATAGAAAATTGATCTAAACCCTCGATATCTTTTACACGTAACCCGAGTATTTCGTTAATACGCATACCAGTACGGTAAGCCAAAATATAAATGATTTTGAATAATTTATAGTGATGGTCTGAGATGTATTGGTCATGTAAGAGCTGATTTAACTTCTTTAATATTACTTGGAAGGCTGTGTGACCAATGATGCGTGCACGAGGTCGACTTTGCGATGCAATAAATTCAAGTTCGAAATCTTCTGCTTGAAAAACAATTTGTTGAAAGGTGTGAAAGCGTTTCAACATGCGGATTGTTTGGTCTTTAGATTTTTTAAACTCAGGTTGATCTGCTTCATCAGCAAGTCGTGTATTGCTAATGATTTGTTGATAGATTTTGTTCAGCAGATCATTCATGTCATCGTCGGCATCGAAGTATTGTAAGGCATGAGTTAAAAACGGTTCTGCGATCCGGGTGTAATATGTATAGATTGAACTATCTGCGAGTTTTTGATTGTCTTGAAATGCCTTCGTGTACTGAGTTGTATCAAAATCAAAGGTGGCTGATAATTTTTTTATTTGCTCTGAACTTGGTCTATAGAGACTGATGAGCCACAAAATAATACGTTTAGAAAACTCATTAAACTGCTCTTGGTGACGCAGGCAAAAATCAATAATGAGTTCAGCAATAGGTTGTTCCGTTGATGATGTGCGAATCAGTTTCAGCAAGTTTTTATGAATAAATATCACATTACCTACCACTTCAGAAGTATTTAGATCAGGTAAGGGCTTGGTTGCAGAAGAGATATTTCGTTCGATTTCATCACTTAATTGAGTTTTAAATTTTGGGAATGCAAAGTTTTCAAACTCATGTTCTGATAAACCACACGTGAGTGTGTTTTCTAACAAACATTGTGAAAGAGCAGGATCAACATCTGCATTCTGCAGTTGTAGCCAATTAAAATTGGCGTAGTCACGTAAAAACTTAAAAGTCTTGTTGGTGTATGGATGTTTTATTTTTTGAAAAATGATGTGCAGATATGCATTCACGTCTAGACTGATGTCACGAATTTGTCTTGTATTGAAGTGAATGAGCCACAGTCGTGTGAGTTGATCTGGAATAAAATTACGCGATTTGCGTATCGTTTTTTCATCAACAAACAGATCGCCATAGCTTGGAGAAAGTGGCTCTAAAAAGATGATATTAAAATCGAAAATTTTTTGGATTTTTTCAGGGTTTTTTAAATGTTCGAGCAAAGCATTTAATGAAGCTGTTTGATTTAATCCACCGTAGAACATTGAGCAAAGCAGAATATTCCCAATAATTTCATTATCAGAAAAAGCGGAACTATCTTGAGCAAGAATCCAGTAGTCCCACAGTTTTTCGAGGATGATGTCAATTTCATGACCCGCCTGGATCCAATCTAGGGTGAAAATTGGTTGATCGCGTTTCATCTCAAAGATGAGATAAGGTAGTGGGAGGTCTAGGTTATTGCTCTTCTTGAGGTCCTTGATATATGTTCGGAAGAATTCATGGGCATATTTTTTCCAAGCAAGATTCGGTGCTTTACGTTTAATAAACTCATAAATCGCAGGATAAGCTTGAATTAATTCGTCATTTGAGAATTTTTGCTCATCAAAGTATTGTCGGAGCGCTTGTTCTGCATCAGCTCGTAGGTTCTTTTCTAATTCATTACGTTGAAATTGACGTCTATCTTCAGCATAGCGTTTTTTTGGTTTTTTTTTATTGATTGATGACATGAACTTCAATCCCGCTAATTTTAAATTGATCTTTCATTTGCTCTAAAACATTCGCAATTTTAGAAAACTGAGAGAGTGATAAACTGGAAAAAGGATGTGCTGCTTCTTGTTGCATGAGCTCATGTCCAAAGAGAGCTAAAATCTCAGGTTCGGTAATTTTATGAGTTAAAAAAGCACGTGCTGTGTGGCGATGCCAGTTTGCATGATCAAGACCTAATTCAGGATGAAAATCTTTGACTATAGAAGGGCTTAGTGGTATCCACTCTCTATTTTGGATAATGCCAAGTAAGGGCAATTTACTTGTTTTGATTTGTTGTAAGAGCTCAGCTAAGTGTGAGTGGCTCATCATGATTTGAATCGAAAATATTCTAAAAAATTAAGGAATTTTTTTATCTCTTCAACTAAAAATGGACAAAGCGGAATGAGGCGTCCGAATCCTTTTCGGCCGCCTACTTCTTTGTCTGAAACCATCAAAATTTGGCGTTTTAAATTAAAGTTTTTAAGAAATCCAGGGAATTCAGCAACGGGGCGTGCTGCTGTAAATAGCAATAAAATATGCCACATCCAGATGTTGTAATGATTAAAAATTGAAATTAGGTCATCTTCAGCTTGTGAAAAATATTAAATTTCAATACAGCAAAAATCTCTGTAATGACCTGTGGTTTTGGAGCTTTACGACTCCCAAAATGAGTTGTTGAATCAGGGAGTGAAAGTACACAGTTTTCATATGTGCTCGCGACATCTGCACAAACTGATTTTAGAATATCAATATATTGTGCATGTAAACGAGGGATAATCTGATGACAATAAGAAATAGATGATGACTGATTGGCATCAATCCCTGTGATTAAATCTGCGAGTTGTTTATTCCCTGTTTTTGCAAGAACTGTATGATGCAGTAGCGAACTCAGCTTTATGACAGAGAGCTTTGGAATCAACAACTCTTGTCTTAATTTGCGTAAATATTGCTGTATCTCATCGAAACTAACCGACGCCATCTCACGTAGATCCGTAATAAATCTATTGGGTATTGGAATGTCTAAATAGATGGTCTGGTTGAGCAGGCTATCTGAGTACTCAAAATCTCGGTTCTCAAATATATTAAATTTACTGCTTAAGAAGAATTGATCATTTTTATTGATCAATTTTTGGCGGTTATTTAAGTTTTTAGCTCGCTTGCTTTGTATATATAGCCACTCATTCACACTATTTCCGGTCAAAAATGCGAGCATCAGGATCAAAGCACTTTTATTTTGTTGTTCAGAATAGTCCGCATGAAGTTTTTTCAGTAGATGATTCACGCTAGATGGATTCGGGAAAAAACTACTCGACGTGAGTAAATGTTCTTTGCGTTGAATATGTTTTGCAACAAACGGTAGAACATAGTTTTGACTCGATTCTGAATGTGCTGCGAGTGGTGTGACGTGAGTTGGATTGACAACAATTTGCCGATTAATCGGCTCATCAATTAACATTTCTATATTCAGGGCTTTAGATTTAGTCCCTTTTTTTATTTCTATACTTTCTTCGATGAGTTGTTCTTCATCAAGAAATTGATGAAGAAGTTGGGTATCAATACTTGCACGTGCAATCTTTGCTTTGTTTTTTAAAACGTAGTTGAACGTAATGCGAATATCGTTAAGTAGATTTCGATCAAAATCAGGTAGGTCCTGTGTGTCTAGAGTTATCAGATGTTGAATAAATTGTTCTAAGCTCTGTGTTGGATCTTGAAGATAGATGCTCCAGAGACGTTGATATTCTTCTGTATTTTGATATTTTTTTTCAGTATCTAAATTTTTATTTGCTGTCCTAAAGCGCTGGAATAAGCGCTTTACGGTATTGAAGTGTTCTGTGTGTGCTTGTTTAAAAAGCTCTGGTTTAAGCTCAGGAAGAGCAATTAAATAAATGGCCGCTTTTAAAACTAAAATATTCCAATGTTGTGCATGAGTTTGTGACTCAGATAATTGCACAATTGAATTGATATATGAAGTGATGGGTAGATTGCTGATCTTAACTTTTTTAGAAAAAGAGATTACTGAAGGTTTGGGCAGATTTGACTGAAATTCTACATCGACGTTAAAGTAATCGAGATTGAGACCATCTAGAAAGTTGTCAGCCTGTTGCAACGACAATAGTTTAATTACAAAGTTGATGTGTTGTGCACGTTCAAATTGCTCATCACCAAATAATTTTTCAAGCATTTTTTGCAGTGAAATAACTGGCAAATCAATATGCTCGTTTAGATCGTTCGACACTATGATCTCCAAATTTTTTCTGCACTCACAGAGCTATTTGAGTGATCTAAGAGTTCTTTTACACATCTGCTGTGTAGTGATAATTCATTAAAAGTATTTGTGCGCTGTTGGTTGGTATTTTTAATTCGCTGATTGAGTTGATTTCGAGAACATGAAAGTAGTTGTGCAAGCAGTTCCAGACTCATTCGATGATGTGGTTTTAAAGATGATTCTTTGTTAAGGGTTAATAGTGTTTGACGTGAAAGATGAGTGTTAATTAAGTGCAATGTTTTTTCAGGATTCAAAGACTTAATATCAAATTTTGCAGCCTTGATGAATTGAATAAATTCACGACTGCATAACTCCATCAGAAATGCTAACTCATCATCTGAAAAAGATAGCTGATGGTGAATAATTAAAGTGACTTCCTTAATATCCTGTTTTAAATAGCTAATATATAAGTGAATATTATTAAAGATGGTGTAGCCATCAAATTCTGAGGTTTTCCACACATGGAGTTCTTTTATACGACTAGAAATATCTAAATCTGCAGCGAGATTTTTAAACATATTTAAGTAGCATAGGTTGAAACCATAAGCACATGGATGAATGATGATTCTGCTTTTTTTGAAATTTTTTACAGTACTTATCTGTGTTTCTGGAAACTTTAAAAGTAGTTCAGATGTCAAATCCATGTGTGCTATTGAATAAAAATAATACAGCAATGTTCACGTATATTTGGAGTTTTTGAATATGGCAGGAGGCATCATTTTTTTTCTTGTTTTTAAAGTTTTTTTATTATTGAAATTTTCAAATTTCCTCCTCGATTGGATACTCGCTATTAGTTAGCTATATTTGTGAATTGGCAAAAAATATCATGTTTCTATTTTGATGTTCACATAGCTGATCAGAATGAATAGGGTCGGGAGAGTACAGCGGTATGACAATAATAATGCTCAAATTTTTTTGATAGTACATACCGAGTTGACATGCAGAGTTTGTACGAACCTTTTTAAGTATTTACCTACACAATTAAAGATTTTGGACTTGGGCTGTGGTCGGATGGTGACACTTTGGATTTCAAAAAAGAGGAGTAGATGATTCGGTTGAGCTTGTAGTTAAGGTGCGAGAGCCCACAGGGATTTAATGTTAAGCAGTTAAGTTTTTCTGCGTCGCAGATTCGGCCTTGATATTAAAAAAGAGCGAGTCGATGAGTTTATGTTTGATGAAACATTTGACCCTTCGACCCTAGATGGTTTGGCCTGAAGTGAGCCTATCATCGTGATAGGTTTTAAGAATTCAAAAACATACTGATTTAAATTCAAGTCAGCAGCATCAGTTTTAATGGCGAGTAAGGAACTCAGGACAAATATTTTTCTTTGCTTCGAGATCACTTACTTCGGAAAAGGCTTGAATACCGCCTGCAGCTTTAATTCCATCTAAAGCGACAGATAGAGCTTCCTGATCTGACGGGAAAGTTTCATCCCATACAGTAGAAGTACCACTTTGGCTTACCACTTCCAGTGTCCAATCACTGTCAGGCAGTCGATAAATGAGAATTTCGACCTGCTGATTATGTTCCTGTAAAACTTGAGATAAGGGAGAGTCGATTAAATCATTTCATCATAATCGGGAGCATTGTGATTTTCAGGCATCAGCGGCAACCTTTATTGTATTTAACATCCGTCAATAGTAATGAATGAATCAAATTTTGCCTAGCGGAATGAATGTTATGGGTACAAAGCGCGGCTAATTCTAAAAAATAATAGCCCCTACAATAAAACAAAATAATCCAAAAATTATCCATAGCCAGACATTTGATTTAGATGTTTCCATACTTCGGCTATTCAATGGTGATGGTTGCTGAGAAGAGTTCTGTAAGGTATTTGGCTTATTTGTATAGGGATGATGCTTGGAATAAGAAAGTCCTGTTCCTGGGATACCAATACTCGTTCGAGTTCCCTTTTTGCCAATATTCAAAGAAGCACCAGCTTTGCCAATACTGGCACTACTTATGCCTTTATGGGTTAGATTAATTTTTAAGCCTGGTAAGATTTTAATGCTCTTGCGAAATCTGAAGCCCATTTATTTTCCTTTGTAGAAACCAGCTCAGTTTTTTATTTCAATAAAGTAGAGACAATAAAATGAGATTTTGGCTCAATCATAGAACTGTTCATTTGACTTATCTATTGAAATATCAGTATGTTCTTTCACATAAGATATTAGCTTTAAGACAATGAATCAAACATCAAATTATTACAATCAGCATGCCCAAGCATTTTTTGAAAATACCTATCAGGTTGAGATGGAAAGTCTTTATGCACCATTTCTGAGGTATTTATCGGAACAAGCGTCAATTCTGGATTTGGGCTGTGGCTCGGGTCGGGATACATTGGCTTTTAAAAATTTTGGTTATCAGGTAGAGGCAATCGACTATTCAGAGGAGCTGGTTGCAAAAGCACGTCAGCTTACTGAGTTACCAGTGCAGTTGGGCAGTTTTTATGAATTGGCTGTACAGGAGAAATATGATGGCATTTGGGCATGTGCCTCTTTGCTGCACTGCGAGCGAGATAAGTTGTCAGATGTCTTGCACAGGATCTTAATAGCATTAAAGCCAAATGGTGTCTGCTATATGTCCTTTAAATATGGCAGTCAAGATCGTGAAAAGATGGGCGTAGCTTTACCGACTTAAATGAACAGCAGGCACATGATTTGCTCAAGCAGCTCGATCAGGCTTTACTATTACAGCAATGGATTAGTGTAGATAAACGTCCAGACCGAGCAGAAGAATGGCTCAACGTGATATGGAAAAAGAAATCAAAAGCTTTTGATTATTACCCTCAGCGGTTATACGGTCGTTCCGAGTTAATGGAACAGTCCTCTTTGATTCCCACAGAGCATGGAATTTATTTCTGGTGGTTTAAAAAATTCCCCAAGGAATCCCAACAGAACACTGTGTAACTTATAAAGAATATACGCTGTTGTATGTGGGCATCTCTCCAGATAAAAAGACCAAACCTAATAGCAAATCAACGTTGAGAACACGACTTAAAACACACTTTGCGGGTAATGCTGAAGGTTCAACTTTAAGACGAACTTTAGGGATACTTCTGGCTGAGATGAGTGGGTATCCCCTTAGAAGGGTTGGTTCAGGTAATCGAATGACTTTCACACATGCAGGTGAACAATGGCTAGATGCGTGGCTCGAGGATAATGCCTATGTATCTTGGGAAATTTGCGAAGAACCGTGGAATATTGAGGAAAAAGTTTTTGAACAAACTGTACTACCACTTAATTTAAAAGGGAATCAGCACCCGTTCAAAGAAACTCTTTCAGTTATGCGTAAACATGCCATTCAGAACGCGAGAATTTTAGACATAGCAACAGAAGCAGGATTACAAAGACAGGTAAAATTTGAAAATGGGGCAGAATGATCGCGTCATAGAGAATAATCAACCCACACCTCAAGAACAGTTGAAATTCTTAAAGCATATCCAGCAAATTTTGCAGTCAGGTACGTTCACTTCAACCTATAAGTTTGCCTTGCTGATGAGCATTACTCGACTTGCGATTGAACAGGGACAAGATACGGGTGCAGCTCTGCGTCTAGATTATTTGGACATTGCTGAGAAGTTTATTGATCTTTATTGGAAACAATCACTTCCGTTTCAGTTCAGCCAATATGAGCCTTTTATCATTCAACAAAGTACCGGTCGGCAAGCAAAGGTCATCAGTGAAATCCAGAAAGCACAGCAGCAATTTAAAACAATCGCTGCTGCAAGAAGAGATTCAGTTTTTTGGTTAAAACTCAGGAAATCTGTAGCGAGTACAGTGAAGCAAATGCCAGTGGTGTATTTGCAGAACTTGAATGGTCAAACCGTAGAGTTTCTCTATAGTCTTGAGGAGTCCAAGCAGTCACTCAAGCTGTTCCCAAAGGTAATGTATTGTTTAAGACAGTTTAGTGAAATTATTGAAGAGCTGTGCCAAAAGCGCTGGATTGATTTTGTTCGGCTGAACAAGCAGAACCTTATAGTACTGGATGGATTACCTGACCTAGATGAATTCATGTTTGCCCCGAGTCGTAATCAATTGGGACAGGTTGCGGACTTTCTAATTGATTTACAGCAATGCCAGTGTTTTTACTGTGGCAAAAGCTTAAAAAATTCAAAATATGCCGTGGATCATTTTATTCCATGGTCTCTATATCCTGCTGATACCGGACATAACTTCGTTCTGGTGGATGAAAAATGTAATTCACAGAAAAGTAATTATTTGGCATCAGAACATTTCCTGCAGCAGTGGCTGGAGCGCAATCATCTGCATGATCAAGCTATTACACGAGAAATTTCCCAACTTGGTTTCTTAACGGATCTGCAGCGTTCACATCGAGTTGCTGATTGGGCGTATAAGCAGGCGATAGAGAATGAATATTTAGTTTGGTTGGGTGGTAAAGATAAAAAGATATTAACCCAAGGATATTAAGACATTAATTTTTTAAAATATTTTTAACTATATTAATTGCATACAAATTATTTAAATAGATTGCGTCAATATATGACGTTAAATTTCGAAAATTTATTTAAATAATTATTGGAAAAGGATATTTTAAGGACAACTCTTATTCATAACTGATGACAAGAATGGAACAAATCAATCCATCTGATTTAAAAGCTATTTTACATTCGAAACGTGCCAATTTGTACTACCTTGAACATTGTCGTGTGATGCAGAAAGATGGTCGAGTTTTGTATTTGACTGAAGCAAAAAATGAAAACCAATACTGGAATATTCCGATTGCCAATACTACGGTCATTTTACTGGGGACAGGGACATCGATTACCCAAGCAGCTATGCGTATGCTCGCAAGTGCAGGTGTTCTGGTTGGTTTTACAGGTGGAGGTAGCACGCCTTTATTTATGGGCTGTGAAATCGAATGGATGACCCCGCAAAGTGAATATCGACCGACAGAGTATATGCAAGGCTGGATGCAGTTTTGGTTTGATGAAGCCAAACGCTTAGATGTTGCCAAACAGTTTCAATTGGCTCGAGTTGAATATATTCAGAAGATTTGGGCAAAAGATCGAGATTTAAAAGAATATACCTTCCATGTGGATGATTTAGATGTTCAACAGGCATTAATGGCTTATACAGAAAAATTCCAAAACAAAGTAAAGTCGGAGACTTACTACTTGCAGAAGCTGCAACCACAAAACAACTTTATAAAATTGCAGCGACTCGTATAGGTTTAAAAGATTTTAACCGTAATCCTGAACAAGGTGATTTAGCCAATGATTTTTAAATCATGGCAATTATTTGGCTTATGGTTTAGCAGCGACAACACTTTGGGTGCTCGGAATTCCACATGGATTTGCCGTAATGCATGGTAAGACACGGCGAGGGGCATTGGTATTTGATGTTGCCGATTTAATTAAAGATGCCATTGTTTTACCTTATGCCTTTATCTGTGCCAAAGAAAAGATGACTGAACAAGAATTTAGGCAACAGATTTTGCAGAAATTTACTGAGCATAAATGTCTGGACTTTATGTTTGATCAAGTCAAAGCACAAGCTTGTTACCATCATGATGATGTAGAGAGCACGTTATGATTGTGACGTTTATTAGCCAATGTGAAAAGAAAGCCATTCCACGAACGCGTCGGGTATTAGATGCCTTTGCAGACCGAATTGGTGATAACACCTGGCAGACAGTGATTACTGAGGAAGGTCTAATTGCGGTTAAAAATTGCTGCGTAAAACCGTGACCAAAAGTACAGCGGTAAGTTGTCACTGGATTCGAGGCAGACGTCGAAGTGAGTTACTGTGGGTCGTGGGTAATCGGAATAAGTTTAATGCTAAGGGTGTGGTGCCGGTGAATAGTACACAAAAAGATGTAGTTATGGATGTAATCACAATGAAAGCAAAACAAGATGAATTTTATGCGAATACACATTTACAGCCGTTGGCTGAACACTCTTTTGCGATTGGTTATGTCGCACAGAAATTATTTAAAACAGTAGTGGATAACGATGAATATGACAACTTATCTAAAGTTGCATTTTTAGCGGGTTGTTTGCATGATTTAGGCAAATTAGATCCTCTATTTCAAGAGTGGGTTAAAAAAGGAAAACAGAAAGATTCTGAAGATGATGGTCAGCATATCGATGTTAAATTTACCTTTGATAAACACCCTCGTCATAATGAGGTGTCATTATTGCTATTTAATTTTTTTGAACAGCAATGTAAAGGATTGAATAATCGTCAAAAAGAAAGTTTACAGCATATTTTGTATTGGCATCATGCGAAGCCATATCGTCAAAATGATGATTTTACAGGGGTGTATAAAGCCTACGAATATTTAATCAAAAACATTCGAGCAGATCAGTTTGAAATCTTGATTCAACGGACATCTGACTTGGTCAAGAGAATTAACAACCTATCAAAAAATTATCATGCCAATGAAAGTATCGAAAAGCATATCGATTGGAATGTGGCTCAAGCACAAGAGCTAAAAGATAATTTTGAATATCAATTCAAAAGTAAACATTTTCCAGAATTTAAACATTATGCTAATACAGATTCTATAGACGTATTACGTGATAAGGTGCGTATTAACTCAGAACATAATTTATTACGTGCCTGTGTGATTAGTGCAGACTGTTTGATTTCAAAACTGTCTGCGCAAGATTTAATGGAATACATTGCTGAGCAACGCTTAGATGAGTTATTGGATTCACAAGAAACGCTTTCTAATCTATCTGAACATTTAAACAATGTTTCGACAAAATTTCCGAACAGTGAGCGTACTAAAAAACAAAATGAAATTGCACAACAACTTACTGATTTAAGGGATATTGCTGTACTTGCAGGTCCAGCAGGTTGTGGTAAAACCAAAATTGCATTGGAGTGGGCAAAGCTTAAAGATGCAAAAAAAATATTTTGGATTTGCCCTCGTGTACAAGTCTGTCAAGGGATTTTCCAAGAACTGACAGAAAGTTATTTACCAGATGCAAAAGTAGAAATTTTTACAGGTGAATTTAAATTTACCAATGCTTGGGACAAAGTAACACCTGAGAAAGAATATCTATCAGGTGATGTGGTGGTCACAACGATTGATCAAATTGTAGGATCGATTGTCACGCATAGCAAAGTTGATAGTTTAATTCCATTTATGGATGCACACGTGGTATTTGATGAATACCATGAATATATAGGCATGGAGATTTTCAATTTATTGTTTGCTGAATTGATTGCCAATAAAAGTATGCGTAAGAAATATGAAAAAAACACCTTATTAGTTTCGGCCACACCACATTATTCGTATTTAAAACAAGTCTTGGGATTGCATCAAGATGATGTCATTGCAATGCCATCATTTAATGATAGTGAATATAAAATTGAATTTATTGATTATGATGAATCAATAATAGCAGGAAATCCATTTTATCAAGTATATGATGGAAAAACCTTTGTCATTTCCAACACTGCTTTAACAGCACAATTGGGTTTTATTTATCAAAAAAACCAAGAAAAAAGCGTGCTCTTTCATTCAAAGTTTAAGCGCAGTGATAAAAATATTGGTTTAATGAAGTTTATGAGGCATTTAAAAAAGAGGGTACACACAAGTTTGATGTATTGCGTAGTGGTCCAATTGTACAAGCGTCTTTGAATATTACAGCCAAACACATGCTGACAGAAATGACCTCACCCGAAAATATGCTTCAGCGTTTAGGTCGTTTAGATCGTTTTGGGGAAAGTGAAAGTATCAATATTCTAAAAGTTGCGATTACTGAAAATGTAAAAAATGGCAGTTGTAAAGGTTCGTTGGCATTTTTCTTAAATCAATTGAATTGCTTACAGACCACTAAGGCGTGGTACGACTTTTTACAAGATCAACTTGTAGACCAAAGCTTTAAGTTATCGAAGCTCTATCAATTATATAAAGCGTTTCATACTCAACAAGATCAAGAAAATTCTGCTGTTTTTCAAGATATGCAAAAAGCGTTAAAGAAAAGTATTGATCGAATCAATAATAAAGTCACAGAACCAACAAAAATATCTAAACCTAAAACGGCAGAGCAGAAATCTAAGATCAGTAAAAACTCATTACGTGGAGATAGCCGTTTTGTACAGTTAGCCAAATTAAATTTAAATGATTATGCAAAACCAGTGTTTGAAAATGAATATGCCTATCAACCACCGTTAGATGATACAACAGAATATGACAATCTGACTGAATCATTAAATATTATCCAAGAGCTTGGTTTAATCAATTTTATTGCCCAAAAACATGGCAATATTGATCCGTCACATCCAGTGAAAGGTATTCCAGAGAAAAAGCAAAAATCACGATGTATGGTCTTAGAAAACTATGCGAGAGATGCAGATTTTCCTTTGTATCTAAGTTACATCGAAGATGACTTAAATAAAGTTGGGGGCACAGGCATTAGACATCCTGAAGCAATTTATTATGCGGTGTGTGATCAGCAACCGATTGGTTCAATTTCGTTAGACAAACTTAATATTTTAACAACAATGCCAGAGGGTAAATAACATGGCTAAAGTAACAGGCGTAAAAAGCGTAGATTTTAAAATTACAGCATATGGTTATGGGGTAGTGAATTGGAATGGTCCAACATCATTAACAGGTAATGATGGTAAGACTGTTGATAACCATACATTACCAAAACTTCGTGGTTTTAGTAATTTATCAGGTAAGGTAAAAGAAGAAACAGGTTATAAGTATCGTAAAGAAGCATCTGATATTGATTTTAAAGAAACACCTTTATATATCAGCCAAAACTGTATTCGACACCACCTATTTCGTGATCAGTCTTTTGATTTACATTACGCAAAAGACAAGAATTTAATCGATGTTTTAGCATCTATTACAGGATTAATCCGTGGTTATGTTGTGCCATCTAGTCAATGTAAACGTACAAGTCCTCTTTTGATTACTGATTTCATTGATCAGCTCGGTAATGGCAACTTTGAACAACTTTCTAATGCAAGTTCGAGTGAAGAAATTACGCAAGATGATGGTTCAAAAACATATAAACGCGGTGAAAACTCAATTTTCTCTAAAACGACATTTGGCGATACTGAATATATCGCTTATGGCTCAATTAGTATTGAACAATTACAATTTATTTCACTTGATAAGAAATTTGATCGTGCATCAATGATTATTAAAGAAGGTGAAGGCGAAAAGATTGCTGAACGAGTACAGGCATTTATCAAAAGTCTAGATCCTTCGAAAGAACCAAAAGCAACTTTCCATAAAAACTATGTACGTAAGGGAACAATTTTCAATGAAGGTGAAGTTGGTATTTTACTCGACAACACTGCTATTGATATTTTAGTAAAAGAAACGCTTTTAATGCTTGAAGAACTCGTGATTAAACAAGCAAAAGGTTATATGTGTGTAGACACAGTAGAGGTGGATTATAACGACAGTCATAAAATGATGCGTATTAAACGCAACCCAGATCAAGCGAATTCTGAGCCACAACAAGATTATGCAGTTTATTTTGAAGCGCAATAATGAGGTGATTTATGCAAATCATTATTGAATATGAATCTTCTTGGCGAAATTCATTTTTAGATGGCTCTAATAATGAACCTTTACCAAAAGGTGGACGTAATTTTATTGCTTCAATGACTACATTAAAGCAAGAAGGGAATTATAAAAAGCGCAATATTTCAAAAGATACTGTTATGGGCGTACTGAATCGTTTGATTGGAGATCAACGCAAACTCTATCAAGCACGACAAGATGACAATTACTATTTTTCTGAGGTTGAAAAAGTACTTCAGGAGAATGACATTGTCGATCAAGCTTTAAATTGTAATGAGATGGTTTATATCCGTAACGTTTCAGGCAGTACAGATCAAAACTCATTTACAGGTGAAATTAAAGCGAATGATCCGTCTTTTAGATCAAGCTTTTCAGCCGAACTTTGGGGTGTTTTGTGGCTTAATTTGTCTGAGATTTACAAATTTATTTTGGATGAATCATATCCTGTAGCGTACTCCGAAACCTTAGATCCAATTACGGTATGTAGTCGTATTGAGATTTTAAGCTCAGAAAAACCAATGGAACTGACGGAAGATATTCAAGCTGTATTTAGCTGTTTATTGGATCATTTCCCAGATACAAGTTATTTGACTGCTAAAAAACAGTTACCTCTAATCAGTATTTACACTTCTGCTTTATATATCCAAATTGCAAGATTATCTCAAAAATATGATCTTTCAAATGTTTTAACAAAAAGTGGCGGACTGAGCGGCATTTCTAAGCGTGGATTTACCAAAAAAGATTTTATGGATCGTTATACAACAGGAAGTAAAAAGCTAATTTGGGGAAATCCATATTTATTAAAAGAAAAGAAAAAAGGCGAAGGTGAAGTCGTATCTGTTTTAACCAAAGCAAGTGGAAAGCTTACGATCAATCTGAATATTTCTAAAGAACAAGCAAGAGATTTAGAAGAGAAGATTGAAAATGCGGGAGTTTCTTCTTTTTACTTAGGTAAAAAAGGCTTGGCTTATGTCACTGATATTAGACCTTAAGGATAGGATATGAACTATTACATTGAAGTGACATTAATGGAAATTGAGAAGTTTTCCCCTTATGAATTATGGTCACAACTTTACCCTCAATTGCATCTTGCTTTGGTTGAAGTAAAAATGCGGAGGATAAAGTAAATATTGGATTTTCATTTCCTCAATATCGTTTCCATCAAGATAAAGGAGTGGGATTTCTGGGTACAAAATTACGTTTATTTGCTGAGTCTGAATCTGATTTAAAAAAATTTGATATCCGAAAATGGTTAGAATTCTTAGAAGACTATGTACATATCACTTCTATCCGTGAAGTGCCTAGCGATATTAAAGGCTATGCAGTTTATAAACGTAAACAAGTGAAAACCAATGCACAGCGTTTGGCACGTCACCGTGTAAAACGTGGGGATATTGGCTTTGATGAAGCACTAGCTCGATATAGTCATGTTGTTACTACAACGAACTTGCCTTATATCGAAATGCAAAGTTTAAGTACTTCAGATGAACAAAGTAAAAAGCGTTTTAAATTGTTTATTGAAAAATTACCTGCTGAAAAATCTGAAACTCAGGTTTTTAGTACATATGGTTTGAGTTCGGTGTCATCTGTACCCGAATTTTAACCCAATATTTTTTGATTCTTTAACAACTCAATAAAATCAATAAGTTATAATAGTCGGTTAATACTTGGGTCTTTTGTGGGATTTTAGGCATAACTTACTGTTATAGCTTTATTTTTTTCGTTAAAATTGTTGTTCACTGCCGTATAGGCAGCTTAGAAAATTAGCTCATCCATCCACTGCGTTTAAGCTGTGTTCACTGCCGTATAGGCAGCTTAGAAATAACAGGATGCGAGCACCATGTCGGATGGATTGTTCACTGCCGTATAGGCAGCTTAGAAAAATAAGAGGAGAAACAAAACTCCACTTCTCGGGTTCACTGCCGTATAGGCAGCTTAGAAAGATTGTTCCGGTTTATGGTGAGGTGACATTCGGTTCACTGCCGTATAGGCAGCTTAGAAATGAATAAATCCATCCGACATGGTGCTCGCATCCGTTCACTGCCGTATAGGCAGCTTAGAAATTTCCTGCTGTTTAAAATAATTAAATGGTCTAGTTCACTGCCGTATAGGCAGCTTAGAAATGTTTCAGTAGTAAGCTTGCCAGTTTTAGCGTGTTCACTGCCGTATAGGCAGCTTAGAAATGAATTTGCAGCACTTGAGCGAGCAAATGGCAGTTCACTGCCGTATAGGCAGCTTAGAAAATAAGCATTTAAATTAAAATTTTCACGTTTACGTTCACTGCCGTATAGGCAGCTTAGAAAATACGAACAACGTGCGTTACGCATTGAACAGCGTTCACTGCCGTATAGGCAGCTTAGAAATCAACAAAATCAATCGTAACAGTGTTGTCACGGTTCACTGCCGTATAGGCAGCTTAGAAAGATCAGCGGCACGTAAAGCTATGAAGATTGTTGTTCACTGCCGTATAGGCAGCTTAGAAATTTTGCTTTGCGCCCTGTGCTCCAACCGTTTCGTTCACTGCCGTATAGGCAGCTTAGAAATGGTGGGTTCAATCCTGGCCGAAATACAGCAAGTTCACTGCCGTATAGGCAGCTTAGAAAAAATAGAATATTATCTTTTAAGGCTTCTCAGCCGGTTCACTGCCGTATAGGCAGCTTAGAAAATCACTACACACTGCCAATACAACGCTATATTGTTCACTGCCGTATAGGCAGCTTAGAAAATAAATATTTTTAGTTCATTTAATAGGTTTATGTTCACTGCCGTATAGGCAGCTTAGAAAGCTAGTCCATGCACTCGTATCGAGATTGATGTGTTCACTGCCGTATAGGCAGCTTAGAAATTAGCTGCAATGTGTAGATAACATTAGCAGGCGTTCACTGCCGTATAGGCAGCTTAGAAATTAAACCCCATACATCACCCCAATCACCACTGGTTCACTGCCGTATAGGCAGCTTAGAAAAATATTCAAAGGGAAATCTGTCATCGTTCCGCGTTCACTGCCGTATAGGCAGCTTAGAAAAGATAAAAAAGAGCTGGTAAATCTTAGGAGATGTTCACTGCCGTATAGGCAGCTTAGAAAAATCCTTGAAACAGCTCTTTCACTAACGCGCCGTTCACTGCCGTATAGGCAGCTTAGAAAATACATGTGCGGGCTTCCAGCAATATCTGAAAGTTCACTGCCGTATAGGCAGCTTAGAAATTCTGCCTGCTTACCCCAGATTGTGCATTTCCGTTCACTGCCGTATAGGCAGCTTAGAAATTAATCAATTTCAATGCTGCAGATAAGCTATCGTTCACTGCCGTATAGGCAGCTTAGAAAATACTTGGAAGCTGTGCAGAATTTCGGCCAGTGTTCACTGCCGTATAGGCAGCTTAGAAAGGAACCGGGTGCAACAGACTGGCGGCGATGTCGTTCACTGCCGTATAGGCAGCTTAGAAAGTGTTCAAGACAACTATCGTGTAAATGCCTCGGTTCACTGCCGTATAGGCAGCTTAGAAATCACTATTCTTCCAGATTGCGAGAATGTCAGGGTTCACTGCCGTATAGGCAGCTTAGAAAAATGGGAAATGCTGTTGATACCATTCATCAGGGTTCACTGCCGTATAGGCAGCTTAGAAAAAAAACACAACATTCATTTATAAAAAAATATAGTTCACTGCCGTATAGGCAGCTTAGAAAATCAACTAAGGCTTGAACAGCAGCTCCACCAAGTTCACTGCCGTATAGGCAGCTTAGAAATTTAAATCTAAGCGTAGTGCCGTTTACATCAAGTTCACTGCCGTATAGGCAGCTTAGAAAAAACACATAGTAAGAATCACGGGCAATCGCCTGTTCACTGCCGTATAGGCAGCTTAGAAAGATTTGTGCCCAAAGCAGACCAGGGCTACACAGTTCACTGCCGTATAGGCAGCTTAGAAAAAGCTCTACTATTGTTCCTCGTGTTGTACCAAGTTCACTGCCGTATAGGCAGCTTAGAAAGTAATATTACGGCAGCAGCATAAAAAAGGGGCGTTCACTGCCGTATAGGCAGCTTAGAAATATCAGAAAACCTACCAGAACTGGGTAGAGCCGTTCACTGCCGTATAGGCAGCTTAGAAATGGTCGTGGTGGTGCGTGTACCAACAGCCGTTTGTTCACTGCCGTATAGGCAGCTTAGAAAACCGGATTCTGGCTTCATACTTGTGGCCAGTGTTCACTGCCGTATAGGCAGCTTAGAAAATTAATCGTGAAACGCATTTCGGCGAATCCAAGTTCACTGCCGTATAGGCAGCTTAGAAAATCAAGCGCACGGCTGAGTGGATCAATATAGAGTTCACTGCCGTATAGGCAGCTTAGAAATGATGTTGCTCGTACCGTTGCTGACAGCCTGTGTTCACTGCCGTATAGGCAGCTTAGAAATGAATGCGTTATGTGCATCAAGGCCATTGGCCGTTCACTGCCGTATAGGCAGCTTAGAAAAATTGACCTTGAACTTTAGAAGTACTTTGAAAGTTCACTGCCGTATAGGCAGCTTAGAAATAAACTTATTTTATTCATCATTAAAGTTACTTGTTCACTGCCGTATAGGCAGCTTAGAAAATAAAACTAAACATATGTACGCCCCTAGTGTTGTTCACTGCCGTATAGGCAGCTTAGAAAATATTCATGCGCAAATTCTGCCGCTGTAATCAGTTCACTGCCGTATAGGCAGCTTAGAAAAAATGCGTCTGAGCCATGCGAAGCCCAGTCATGTTCACTGCCGTATAGGCAGCTTAGAAAGCTTGTTTACTGCATCACGAACGATACCAAGAGTTCACTGCCGTATAGGCAGCTTAGAAAAATCACTGCCCACTCAGAAACGATCAAAGTCCGTTCACTGCCGTATAGGCAGCTTAGAAAAAACGGCGGCCTTAGACTGGCTTGGGCTGGGTTCACTGCCGTATAGGCAGCTTAGAAAATGGACGTTTCCGGTTTGCTGATATTCTTAATGTTCACTGCCGTATAGGCAGCTTAGAAATTTTTCACGTGCTTCTGCCTGCGGTTTGGCATGTTCACTGCCGTATAGGCAGCTTAGAAAATTGGCGCATTGTGCTTTTCATAACGCACGATGTTCACTGCCGTATAGGCAGCTTAGAAAGTTCTTATATTAAATTTGAACGTGTTGATGGAGTTCACTGCCGTATAGGCAGCTTAGAAAATATTCACGTTTGCTCAAAAAGAGCTGTTTCTGTTCACTGCCGTATAGGCAGCTTAGAAATGTTACGCTAGGCCAGTGCTCAAGCATCCGAAGTTCACTGCCGTATAGGCAGCTTAGAAACGAAAGCGGCTAAGAATACGATCGTCGCACAGGTTCACTGCCGTATAGGCAGCTTAGAAAGAAAAAATACAAGAACAAAATCAATAACTCGAGTTCACTGCCGTATAGGCAGCTTAGAAATTTGGATGTAGGTCACAACTACAGTTGATATAGTTCACTGCCGTATAGGCAGCTTAGAAAAGTGGCTTTATTGTCAATGAGCGCGATACCACGTTCACTGCCGTATAGGCAGCTTAGAAACGTAACCGCTGGGCGAGCACGTTCCGACCGCTGTTCACTGCCGTATAGGCAGCTTAGAAAATGGACTGCCCATTCATTAACAAAAAGCCTTCTGTTCACTGCCGTATAGGCAGCTTAGAAAGGTGAAACCTTGCAACATGGCTACACTCCAACGTTCACTGCCGTATAGGCAGCTTAGAAATGAACAAGTCAATCCGACATGGTGCTCGCATCGTTCACTGCCGTATAGGCAGCTTAGAAATTTATGACGTTCATCGTTTGATTGACCACCATGTTCACTGCCGTATAGGCAGCTTAGAAATATTGAAGTTAATGCGCTTCTCGGCCCAACAAGTTCACTGCCGTATAGGCAGCTTAGAAATTTAGACCTACGAAGATCAAAAGAATTGCACCGTTCACTGCCGTATAGGCAGCTTAGAAATTGCCCGACGGTTTGGGCGTCTGCCTGTGGCTGTTCACTGCCGTATAGGCAGCTTAGAAATTCGAAACAGTCACCAGCTACGAGGCGACCGACGTTCACTGCCGTATAGGCAGCTTAGAAATTATCAACCCCGCCTGTTGTTAGGTCGTTAATGTTCACTGCCGTATAGGCAGCTTAGAAAACGGTATCAACTGCGTCGATCCGTCTTGTGATGTTCACTGCCGTATAGGCAGCTTAGAAATTGCTATATATGCTATGGAACTTCATAGATGAGTTCACTGCCGTATAGGCAGCTTAGAAATTTATCTTCAACAATGGCCGGCTCATCTTCCAGTTCACTGCCGTATAGGCAGCTTAGAAAAAAACACTACAGGAAATGCAGCAACAGCAACAGTTCACTGCCGTATAGGCAGCTTAGAAATTCGGTTTAGGCCCAGGCTTGATCGGCGGTAGGTTCACTGCCGTATAGGCAGCTTAGAAAATGAACAAGAAATTAACCAAGGCAATCAATAAGTTCACTGCCGTATAGGCAGCTTAGAAAAATGTCTAAAATTTCATCTTTTTTCTGTTTTAGTTCACTGCCGTATAGGCAGCTTAGAAAAAAACAGCGTTGGATTACCTGGAATAACAATGTTCACTGCCGTATAGGCAGCTTAGAAAACAATGGCGTAAAAACCGTTCTGCATCGCGTTGTTCACTGCCGTATAGGCAGCTTAGAAAAGGATCAGCACGGTTGTCAGTGTATCCACCCTGTTCACTGCCGTATAGGCAGCTTAGAAAATTATCCATAAGAGCAGGCAAAAGCTTGGTTAGTTCACTGCCGTATAGGCAGCTTAGAAACGGTGGTCCCGAGCGCTAACTGTGACGTCGGGTTCACTGCCGTATAGGCAGCTTAGAAATAAAAATTAACTTATTGTATCTTAAAAACTGCGTTCACTGCCGTATAGGCAGCTTAGAAATTTTTATAAATGGCTTGGTGAAAACTGTGATAGTTCACTGCCGTATAGGCAGCTTAGAAAGATAAGTGACGCGACGGCCTCGGCCTGTTCAGGTTCACTGCCGTATAGGCAGCTTAGAAATTCGCTTACTCCTGTAGCTGTTACGCCTGTTAGTTCACTGCCGTATAGGCAGCTTAGAAAATTAGAACGGATCTTTACAAAATCTGCGTTAAGTTCACTGCCGTATAGGCAGCTTAGAAAAACATCGGTTTTTTTTCGTCTATAGAATTATGGTTCACTGCCGTATAGGCAGCTTAGAAATTGATTCTACACTACCGTATTATGATACGTTCGTTCACTGCCGTATAGGCAGCTTAGAAAATATTATCCACAACCCACTTTAGGCCGTCGGCGTTCACTGCCGTATAGGCAGCTTAGAAATTAATAATTTCTTTAAGTATAGTGCTGATGATGTTCACTGCCGTATAGGCAGCTTAGAAAATTTTAAGCCAAGTAAAACACTGTATTCACCTGTTCACTGCCGCATACTCGCCTAATGAAGGAATTAAATATTTGATGCTTAATTGGTTTATAAAAAGGCGGTTCAAATGAACCACCTTTGATATTTAATAAATATTATTAAAGCGGTTATCCTCCCAATAACACGGTACTACACTCAAATTGTTCTCATGTAACCGTGACCATAATCGGACACCTAAATCCCGCTGCATATTCTGTAATGTGAAATTGGAAATCAGCAGTGTGGATTTCATGTTGTCATAACGGCTATATAAGACCTTATGCACCATCTCTAGACGTTTTTCATGTCGGTCATGCAGGCCATATTCATCTATCACCAATAAATCAAAACTGGAGAAATGGTCGATGACTTCCTTTTCAGAGCGTGAAGCATCTGACCAAGTGTCCATCATTTTTTGAGCAATTTCTGCACTGGTATAGTAGCGTGCAGATTTCGTACTGTTATATAGAATGTTGCGAATGATTGATGTACCTAGATGGGTTTTTCCTGTACCTGGTGTGCCGATGAGCAGCAGGTTCGGATGATGGTCAGAAATAATCTGTTGTGCAAAGGTCTGACATTGTTTGATAGCATTCTCTTGTGCAGAACATGCGACCACATAATTCTTAAAACCACGATCTAGGTAGCGTTTATTGAGCCCTGAATTTTTGATTCTCTGCTGCAGTAAGCGCTGTTGTAGTTCATCTTCATAAGCTGCATGTGAGCGGTGGACAGTTTCTTTAGCACACAATTTACAAAGTCTGTGACCAGCAATTTCCATCAGGGGTATGTGATGGGTAGGGCATAGCATTTCAGTTGCTTCTGCGTGAATCTGGAGCGTTTTAAGCATGGTATTCATGGTCGTTCTCCTAAATCCATTTTGAATTTTCTAAAAAATTCTCATTTTTTTCTTCAAAATTTGAAGATGAAGATGAAGATGAAGATGAAGATGAAGATGAAGATGAAGATGAAGATGAAGATGAAGATGAAGATGAAGATGAAGATGAAGGGCATTGCTTGAGCTTGGTTGGAGCAATGCTTAGGGTATCCTCGGAGAATGCTTGAGCATTTTTTTGCACTTGCTTATTAGATGCTTGAGCATTACTTGCGGATTTATTCCAGCGTGCTTGTGCTGCATTTTTAGCTTTATCAGATTTTATCTGCTGATTTTGTAAAGCCTGGCTTTTTAAACTGGTTAAAAAATTTGAATGAATCTGTTCAGATTCGATTTCAAACAATTCCAATGCGATTAGTGTATTCAACAAAGTTTTAACCTTTGTCTGTTGTGGTAATTTCGTGATGCTGCATATCGTTGCTAGATCATGAGGAATAGCACCATTTTTCCAAAAATCCATCATTAACAGCAGTGCTGCACCGATTTGTTCTGTGGTCATTCGTGCGAATTTTGCCTGTAAGTCACCAATATAGAGTGGCATCCAAATTGAAATATCTTTATGCATGGGTTTACCTTTTTATGGGTATAGAGGGGCTAAGGTCATCGATTAGATGACCTTGTATGTTTGTCTTATTGGTGAGTTAGGCTCATTAACCGGAGGCGGGCTTGTTGGGCTAGATCATCGTAATGGGCTTGTCCCTCATCCAGTAGTCGTTGTAGCCATAGTCTTAATGCTTGGTGATCATCGAAACATTTATTGATCTCCAGCAAAAAGGCCAGATTGTGAAGTTTGGGAATGTGTAACTCATAGATAAGTTCACGAGCGACCATATCTGCTTCCGGACTAACTACTACGCCGCCAAAGAAAGCTTTATTGTTCATGGGCAACCTCCTCTATATTTAGTCTCTCTAGCATGGCTTCAAAAGCACTGCCATCGCGTCGCGTAACATTCGGAATGTAGCGGCTATAGACTCGGAACAGCATTTCAGTCGTTGAGTGCCCCAGTTGGCGTGCAATCCATTCTGGATTCTCACCTGCCGACAACCAGAGTGTTGCAGCTGTATGGCGTGTTTGATAAGCACGACGACTGGGTAGACGCAGTAGGCGTAAGAGAGGATGCCAAACCCGTTTATTGACTAAACGATAATCTAAAGGGCCACCTTCTCGATTACAGAAGACAAATTCTGAACGTCCATTGTTCAGACTTTTTGTTGTATGAGTGCATCATAAACACATTCACTCATTTGAATCGTACGATCGGAGCCATAAGTTTTGGTACCCCAAGTTCCCCATTAACTAAAGCTTCTCGAATGTGAATTTCATGACGTTGGAAATCGATATTTTTCCAGCGCAGTCCATCAATCTCACTGGTGCGCATTCCTGTGAAGAAGCGCACTGTATAGTACGGTTTAAAGTCCTCCCTGACATGCTGCAAAATGAGCGAGACTTCTTGTAGCGTAAAAGGCATAACTTCAGTTTTTTGTGTTTTTAGATTTTTGATATTTTTATAAGGACTATCAAAATCATATCGTTCAGCTGCGCTATCGAGTATCATACGTAACACTGTCATAATCTGGTTGATTCGTGATGGTGATAGACATTCTTGGGCAACTCCGTAAGTCACTTTGGCGAGGGATGTGCGGAATCCTAGAATGTCTGACTTTTTGACGTTAATAATTGGTAAGCTACCAAAATAAGGGATCAAATATTTCCTTAGAACTATTTGGATTTTTCCACGATAACTTGTTCGCCATTCAATTTCTTTTTCTATAAACCAAGTCTTACAATATTCTGAAAACATGGGTGTTTTTGAACTAATTGCATTGACTCTATTTTCAGCTTCTTTGATTTCCTTTAAGCGAGCACTTTTGGGAAAATATTTGGCATAGTCAAAAATGCCCAGCAGAATTTCTGCTTCCATGCGTTCAATTACTTTTTCAAGTTTTTTTCTGTTTTGACTATTGTCTTCTAAAGCTGTGGTTTCGCGACAACGCATGTTGAGATATCGAAAGTCGACCCCCAACTTGCCATATCGTGATCGAATTGCTGCCATAAAATTATCTCCTTATTGCAATTGAAGGGTATGTAAATTACCTAACGTTGTTTTCGTCATGTCTTCTTCAATACGCTCCCACACATACAGAATTTTTCGCCCACCAAAAGGGCGAATGTAATGAATGCCCTCGATAAGAACGCTGTCTTTTAACTGGTTGCGAATAGTTCTCTCGTTATAATGGATTCGTTGGGATAACTCTTTTGTAGTAAGATAGGTCAAGTTCATAAGCATTTCCTTTTAAAAAGTACCACAATGGTGTTATTAAATGACTCAATGCAATAATATATGCATAAGTAACACCATGCAAGTACTTTATTACACAATGGTGATAATTAATGATAGTTTGCAATTTGCCAGTACTTTTGGCAGAACGCCGGATGAAGGTTGCAGATGTTGCTAGAGCAACTGGGATGAGCAAGACCACTCTGCATAAACTTTATAATGGCCAGTCAACAAGGATTGATTTTGAAACACTTGAAAACTTTGCATGCTGTTACAAGTGCAAGTCGGAGATTTATTGCAATTTAAGCAAAATGATTCCGGAGAGCAGGGCATTAGCTGAAAATGTCTACGAATCTTTAAGTGAAGAAAAAATTGAAAAGCTATAACAGCTATAATTACTAAAGATTTTTGTGCTTAAAATTGGTGACCAAATTTGGTCACCGTATCACAATCATGGTAAAAAATATTAGTTAAATTTTTCTCGGCGTAATCTGGGATATTGTTAAAAAGCCAATCCTAGAATTAGGGAATTCTTAAAGATTTATGATTTAAAGTACTGTGAGATCATAATAAAAACATTGCTGAAGGCGTGAAAAGTCACTTTTGGTCACCAAATGGCATTAGATCCCTTGGTTTATCAGAATGAATCCTGGAAATGTTGGATATAGATTGCCGAGGTTCTTTTAAAATATTCTTTTTGAATCAACAATAAAAAAGCCCCAGTCTTCCGACTAGGGCCTTTAAAATTTGGAGCGGGAAACGAGACTCGAACTCGCGACCCCAACCTTGGCAAGGTTGTGCTCTACCAACTGAGCTATTCCCGCAGATTGAGCAGTTTTACTATAAAAACTTACACTTAAAAGATTTTGGAGCGGGAAACGAGACTCGAACTCGCGACCCCAACCTTGGCAAGGTTGTGCTCTACCAACTGAGCTATTCCCGCGTGCCAGCTATAATACCTGATGTAAAAAACTGGTCAACAACTTTATGCAGAATATTGTATCAATTGCATAAAATAAAATCAGTCACTTATCCCTGTGGATCATTATTTCACCCTGGAGGGATGAAAATTCTCTGTGTTGGCCAAAATCTGATTTTGTAATTGTCTCTAGGACGGATTCGGCTGCCTCAGTATGTGCAGATCATGGTATAACAAGGTGATTTTCTCGAAATAATCGACGGATGGAGAAGTAAAAATGAGCCTGGAACAACAATTGATTGAGCGCTTACAGGATTTACAGCCGAGTCACTTGCAGGTGGTAAATGAATCTTCAGGTCATGGTGGCTATTTCCCAGGCAAAGAATCGCACTTTAAGGTGGAGATCGTCTCTGAAGCATTTGAGGATTACGTTTAGTGCAACGCCATCAGAAAGTTTATGCTGCGGCCGGAGATTTGTTGGCACCAAGCCGAATTCATGCACTCGCCATCCATGCCTATTTACCACAGGAATGGCAGGGGCAGGCACCTGACAGTCCAGAATGTGCTCATGCACCGAAGTCAGAATAAGCCAGGTTGTAAGTATGGATAGTCATTTATTGATTAAAATCGTGCATATGAGTGCTGCAACTCTGGCTTTATTGGTGTTTGTAGTACGATGCAATGACCCTGTTTGTTGGGGTGCAGGAACAGCAGCCGAATCCGGTTGCACGCAAATTGTTGGTCGGTAGTCAGCATCTGGCCTTTAGCCTGATTGCACTGACGGGCATCATTTTGCTGGTGATGAACCAGTTTCAGGTACAGCCGTGGTTCTATGCCAAAATTATTCTGTTTTTGGTGTTGTTGTCTTCCTTCATTAAAGCCTTTAAACGCGATGATTCAATTTTGCTGGTGCAACGCCGTGCAGGACTCATTCTGGGGGCAGTGGCTTTTGTGGCCATTATTATCTTGATTCTGCTCAAACCGACTTTCAGTTAATTCTTCACATTTTCCCTCAGTGCTTCTGTACACTAGGTTAAACTAGCGTACAGAAAGCCAGCAAGAACAAGATGAGGGAACGGAATGCGGACACGTGTGATCTTTAACCAGAAAGGTGGTGTTGGAAAATCCAGTATTGCCGTCAATTTGGCGGCCATCAGTGCGGCTCAGCAACTCAAAACCCTGGTCATTGATCTCGACCCACAGGCCAATGCCAGTCAGTATCTGTTAGGGGACGCTGCCAGTCATACGGCGGATCAACCCATATTAGCACCGAATATTGAGCAGTTTTTTCAGGAAGTGCTGGATACCACCCAGACCCGCAGCCTGTTGGGGAATGCATTGGGATCAATTTTGGGCAGCCGTAGTCATGGCTTACACAGTTATGTGCATCACACCCCCTTTGAACATCTGCACGTCATTCCTGCAAGTCCTACCTTAGGTGCTTTACAACATGCACTAGAGGCCAAACACAAAATTTATAAATTGCGCGACGCGCTCCGTGCTCTAGAAACCCAATATGACCGAATCTATATTGATACCCCTCCGGCATTTAACTTTTTTACCCTTTCTGCCCTGATTGCAGCGGATCGGGTGCTGATTCCGTTTGATTGCGATGTATTTTCCAAACGTGCCTTGCACAGTCTGATTGCTAATGTGATTGAAACTCAGGACGATCATAATAACCGTCTGGAAATTGAAGGGATTGTGGTAAATCAGTTTCAGGCACAGGCCAAACTGCCTCATGAAGTGGTACAAGAGTTACAGGATGAAGGTTGCCGGTATTACAGAGTAAACTGCCACCTTCTGTGTTGATGAAGGAATCTCATCATCGCAATCTGCCACTGATCCATCTGGCAGCTGATCATAAATTGACGCAGGCCTATCAGACATTGTTCAATGAAATTGAACAAAAATAAGCAAAGTCCGGTATGGAACAAATTTTCTTTCGCAATGACTACGATCACAGCGGTTCTTCTCAGTGCTTGCGCCACAACAGTCAAGCCACTCTATGTGTCGCCGACGCACTATCAGGCCTTTAACTGTCAGCAGCTGCAAATTGAATATAACCGGATACAGGCTTATATTGATGCCGGGTGTCGAGCCTGGCAAAAGGTGCGGGTATCGGCGTCGGTATTGGCATTGGCGGCGGCTGGGGGAGTGGAGGGTGAGCTGGGGTGTTGGTCCGAGTATTTCGGTCAATATGGGTCAATCCTCTGCTACCAAACGGACGGAGCTGGCGCGTGTACTTGGGGAACAAGAAGCAATTGTACAGGCCGCTAAATTTAAAAACTGTCCGCTTCTGATCCGTAGCAAAGACAACGCAATCTTCGAACTAAACGGCTCACCCTTCGCAAACAAGAGGTTATCGCCTTGGCACTTGTTTTATAAGTGTTTGCAGGGCTTGCATTGGCTGCGTGTACTTGGCGTTTTAGAGGTCGAATCGTCTACAGCTGCGCTGGATTGCAACACTTTTTCAATCATGGCACTGAATGCTTCAAAAATAAAAGCCGATCCTGACGATTCAGGATCGGCTGATCTTCAACCTCGAATGATCCAACTTAATGTTGGCTACCGAGCTGTTTATTTGGAGTTGTTTTAAGGCATTGCGCGTTCTTGCCAGCGTTGACGGATAAAACCGATAACCCCTGGTAGAATGCTCAGAATAATAATGCCGAAAATCAGGTGGGTGAAAATTGTCTTTCACAATCGGCATATTAGCAAAACAGATAGCCCAAAGTCACAAAGACGCGATCCAGCAGAATGCACCAATCACGTTATAGGTGAGGAAATGTTTGTAATTCATGCTGCCACTTTGTACCTGCAACGAATGGTGCAAAGGTACGGGCAAAAGGGTAAAACAGGCAAAAATAATGGTTTTACCGCCATGGCGGGCGAGAAGAACTGCTGGGTTTTCAATAAATGCTGTTTATTATGATCAAGCGGAGTATTCAACTCAAACACACGAGGTCCGATCCAGCGGCCAATATGATAATTCAATGTATCGCCCAATACCGCAGCCGTGTAAACAGCTTAATACACCGAGTAACCCAGGGATTGAGTGCACCGGTAGAGGCAGCCAAGAGCACCTGCAGCAAACAGTAAACTGTCACACCAGGCAGGAAGGGCATCACTACCAGTCCGTTTCAACAAAAATAATTAAAAATAAAATGCCGTAAATCCACACCCCCATAGTTGGTAATAAACTCAAGCAGGTGTTGGTCAACATAGCAAAGATAAAATCGATGGGGTTCATGGGGCCCAAAGATAAAGGAAGATGTGAGGAAATCCTAGCAGTGATAGGTGGTAAAGTCAGTATCCAAAAAACTTAAATTCTGTCTCTGAATCCTGTTCTATTATTGCAACGGTCAGTCCGATATATGGTTATTCTGTTTGTATAATTTAGGGCGTAACGCTGTAATCGAATTGATTAAATAATACTTGCAAACAGGTGGTTCCTATGTTCCGTCCCAATGTTACAGTTAAAAATATGAAGTGCGTGGAAGCACTCCGACAGCCCATGCACTGAAAGATTGCCCTGTTAGCCAGTATTTATGGCATATATCTTTCTGATTGCAGGCTGGGGAAAAATAAATGCGTATGCTGGCACAGCGGAGTTATATGGAAATGATGGGAATCTCCGGGAGCCTGTTGCCTTTGGTGATTCTGATTGAGATCGGTGGTGGTTTGGCTTTGCTGGTGGGCTTTCAAACACGGATCGTCGCACTTGGGGTTGGCAGAGGTTTACACCTAGTGGCAGGCATGATTTTTTCATGTTGGTGGTGCCTGCACTCGGAACAAATCACCAATAATTCTATTCACCTTATGAAAAACATCGCGCTATCACGGGACGGATTCTTGTTCGTAATGTTGCAGGAACGCTGGCAAGTTCAGTATTGACAACATGCCATTAGAAAAATCGCTTAAACAGTAGAGCGATGTTTTAAAAACCGGGTCGATCAGACCCGGTTTTTATAATTTGTACAGACTAAAACGACAAATATCCGGCTTGGCTGCGAAGAAAGTGTGCGTAATGCCAGGAAAAATGGGTAGAATCACGGGCTTACTTCGTTTGCCTTACGCATAGTTGTTTGTCATGACTACCAATACCCAAATTACTGAAGACCGCATCCTGATTCTGGATTTCGGTTCTCCAATATAGTCAGCTGATTGCAGCACGTCGTGTACGTGAAGCTGGCGTATATTCTGAAATGTATGCCTATGACATGTCTGAAGAAGACATTCGTGCGCTAATCCAAACGGGATTATCTTGTCAGGTGGCCCTGAAAGTGTTCACGTTGAAGGCAGCCCACGTGCACCACAAGTGGTGTTCGAGTTAGGCATACCAGTATTGAGGATCTGCTATGGTTTGCAAACCATGTCAGAACAATTGGGCGGCAAGGTTGAGCCGGGTACGGTACACGAATTCGGTTATGCCGAAGTGGATATCTTGGTTCGTGACCAGCTGATTGGCAATTTGCAAGACCGTGAAAACCAGCTGCATGTTTGGATGAGTCACGGTGACAAAGTGAGTGCGATTCCAGAAGGTTTCAGGTCACTGCCAGCACAGCAAGTTGTCCGTTTGCAGCCGTGAGTGATGAAAAACGCCGTTTCTATGGCGTACAGTTCCATCCGGAAGTAACGCACACCTCTAAGTGCCGAATTGCTTTCTAACTTCGTGCATAAAATTTGTGGTTGCCGTGGTCTTTGGACGCAGAGCACATTATCGATTTGCGCGTAGAACAGTGCGTAAACAAATTGGTGATGAAAAAAGTACTGCTAGGTCTTTCCGGTGGAGTGGATTCATCTGTGGTTGCTGCTTTGTTGCATAAAGCGATTGGCGACCAGCTCACTTGCGTGTTGTAGACAATGGTTTGCTTCGTTTGAACAGAAGGCGATCAAAATGATGCAAATGTTTGCAGATAACATGGGTATCTGTGTGATTCGTGCCGATGCAGAAGCACGTTTCTTGGAGTGCGCTTGCAGGCAGAAACTGATCCTGAGAAAAAACGTGAGATCATTGGCCGTGAATTTATTGAAGTGTTTGCGGAAGAAGCACGTAAACTCGATGGCGTGAAATTCCTTGCGCAGGGTACGATTTATCCAGACGTGATTGGAATCAGCTGCCAGCAAACAAGGCAAAGCGCATGTAATCAAATCACACCATAACGTGGGTGGTTTGCCGGAAGATTTAGCCTTTGAATTGGTTGAGCCATTACGTGACCTGTTTAAAGATGAGGTGCGTAAATTGGGTACAACGCTCGGTTTGCCACACAGCATGATTTACCGTCATCCATTCCCAGGTCCAGGTTTGGGCGTGCGTATCTTGGGTGAAGTGAAAAAAGAATATGCGGATATCCTTCGTCTTGCGGATGACATCTTCATGCAAGAGTTGCGTGACAGCGGTTGGTATGACAAAACTGCACAGGCTTTTGCGGTGTTCCAGCCTGTGAAATCTGTCGGTGTGGTGGGTGATGGCCGCCGTTATGCTTGGGTAATCGCGCTACGTGCAGTAGAAACCGTTGACTTTATGACCGCACGTTTTGCGCACTTGCCATACGAGTTGGTGGATAAAATCTCGACCCGTATCATGAACGAAATTGCTGATGTGTCACGTGTGGTGTATGACGTGTCATCTAAGCCCACCAGCAACGATTGGTGGGAGTAAAAGTGAGCTTTCAAGCAGCATTGCTGCTTGCCAGTTTTACGGCAAAGGCTATGCCTGCGCCAGAGTGAAATGATTTTTAGAAAGGGCGCTTAGGCGTCCTTTTTTGTATATTTTATTTTAATCGGAGGAGGTATGGATTTTTATACTTGGTTGGTGAATGAAAAAGGATTATCGACCGCAACAGCTTCTAAATATAATCTCGTGATAAAAAATAGAATTAGTGAATGGTTGCCAAGTTATGAATTGCCTCAGAATAGTATTGATTTTGAAGCTGTGAAGCGAATTATAGAATCGTTGAATATTTATAAAGAAAGAAATAGTGTTGGCAATAATATGTATTCATCAGCACTTAGGCATTATGGGAATTACCTAAAAGAACATGATATTCAGGACAGGGATATTTTTTCGGAAGATCAGAAATTTACGTCCGAAGCTGAAAAGCTTATCAAAGTGAGATTGGTACAAAATAAATTTAGAAAAGGATTGTTTGATCTGAATCAATTTTGCGTCGTTACTGGCTTTAGAATACTCAATTTTTAATTGCATCCCATATAAAACCCTGGTCAGTTAGCAGTGATGAGGAAAGATTAGATCCATATAATGGATTACTGTTAACGCCAAATTTTGATCGATTATTTGATAAGGGGCTTATATCTTTTAGGCAGGATGGTGAGATTTTAATTTCTAAGCAGCTTACTCATGCAGAACAAGCATTTTTAATATTCCTCGTTATGCAGTTATTCAATTTGACTCAGATATCAAAAAATATTTTGAGTTCCATCAGGATGAAATTTTTAAACCATAGGATTAGATACAGACCGTATTCATTACAACTTCATCTTTTTAGTAAAGAGGCAATTGAGTCTGCGAAAAAATCCGGGTGTACTGATTGATGGCGATAAGCTGACGTCATTAATGATCGAATTTGGTTTGGGTGTCCAAATTGAACGCAGTTTTCATATTTATAAAATTGACCAAGACCGCTTTGATGAGGAAAGTTTTTAAGGACGCAGAAGCGTCCTTTTTTATTTCTGATAAAAACAAAATTCTTATTGTCCTATGCCTGACATTCAGCGTATTAACTAAGGCATAGGTCAAGAAAAAGTAAATAGCTAACATCATGTTTACAATCAATTTGAATCAGATGCATGAATAAAAATGGCAGGAGAATGACATGAGTAATAATAAAACGGAAATCTCCAAATCAGCAGCAGAAACAGATCACTCTCAATCGATACAGACATTTCCTGTACGCTCGGCTCTGCTAGGAAAAGGCACGGTCATTAAACGTGCACTGCCGAGTCGGCATAAACGCATGATTGGGGCTTGGTGCTTTCTGGATCATGCGGGCCCGGTCACCTTCCCGGCAGGTCAGGGTATGGATGTCGGCCCTCATCCACATATAGGATTGCAAACCTTTACCTGGATGATCGATGGGACGGTTATGCATAGCGACAGTCTGGGATCAAAACAGCTGATTCGTCCCCAACAGGTCAATTTGATGACGGCCGGTTTTGGGATCTCGCATACTGAGGTCTCTCCTGCGACAGAAACGCAATTACATGCTGCCCAACTGTGGATTGCTCTACCGGACGATCGGCGTAATATGCCTGCCAAATTTGAGCATTATCCGGAACTGCCTGTCGTGGAGCATGATCAAAGGTAACCTGTACCATACTGGTCGGTGAATTCTTGTCTACCCGCTCTCCGGTAGAAGTGTATAGCCCGTTACTCGCTGTGGATCTCAACGCTCAAGCAGATACTAAGATCTGTCTTCCGCTCAATCCATCATTTGAATATGGACTGCTGGCCTTGGAAGGCACAGCACAAGTAGAAGGACATGAACTGAATCTGGATAATCTGCTGGTGTGGTCGATACTGGTTTAACTCAACTGGAGCTTGAGCTGAAAGCCGGACAACAGAGTATTACTGATAGGAGGGAACCCTTTGCAACTCCGATTTTATTGTGGTGGAATTTTGTTGCACGGAACCGTGCCGAATTAGAACAAGCACCTGAACAGTGGATTCAGCATGATCCCCGTTTTGGCGAAATACCAGATTATGTCGGTGACCGTTTAGAAGCCCCAGTTTGCCAGATCAGATGAGAGCATCAAAATGAATAAAATAGCCAGCAGTGTGGTCAAACCTTTAGCCGGACAATGGAAATGCCAGGTGGTTAGTAGTGGGCAGCATCATTATTTAACCGATGAACCCCGCGGCTTGACGGGCAGGATCAGGGGCCATCCCCTTATGATGTGCTGACAGGAAGTTTGTCCGCCTGTACTATGATTACCCTACGGATGTATGCCAAGCATAAAGGAATCGATTTTGGTGATTTTTGCGGTAGAAGCCGACATTCACTGTGATCGGGATAATCAGGAATGGATTGAGCGTCGGATTGTGTTTGCCAACTTGCCCGATGCTGCCCTGCAGGAACGTATCTTGAACGTTTGCGGAAAAACGCCCGTGACCAAAACTTTATTGCGTAGCCTGTCGATTACGACCCACATCGTGTCGAAATAATCGCTTCAGTGAAAAGTGGGGAGGGCAAATCATACCGGATCTAAAGGTGCAGTTTGTGTTGCTAATCTGATGCAATTACGGCCGTTCTCTTTGGCCAGATAAAGAGCTTGGTCAGCTGATTTTAGTAAGCTATGCAAAGCCTGCACCTTGGGCTCGACCAGGCAAATGCCAATGGAAATGGTATATTCGATTACATCACCAGCGCTGGTAATCACTCTGGACTCCGAAATATGTTGGCGTAAGCGTTCGGCTGCGATTTTGGCTTCATCCAGATTGGTATTTGGCAGTAAGGCTACAAACTCTTCACCCCCAAAACGACCCAGCAAATCCTGTGTGCGCATTTTCTTCCTGGGCGGTTTGGCTAATAATAATTTCAGTACTTCATCGCCCACATCATGTCCATAATGATCATTAATGTCTTTGAAATGATCCCACATCGAACATTAATAGACACATCGGTTCATAATGTCGCTGCAAGCGTGCTAAATTCGCTGCGTGCTAGCCGTTCGAACGCTGGCGTCGGTTATTCAGATTGGTCAGCATGTCGGTAATGTGCTAGCTGATCCAGCGGCTTGGTGATTCCACTCCTCCAAGCATGCTGGCGCAGAAGAAAAATTTGTCGGTTTTTAGTGTGGCACTCCAGCGGCTGATATACAGGCTAAACAGCAACACCGGAACATACACCAGCGCAAAGCCTAAAATGGCATGTGGATGTCCTAGGCACCAGGTACGGATCCCGCCGAAAAAGACCACGGCTGAAATCCAGCTGGGAAAGGATGAGCACAGGGAGTGAAACGGACCTGTACACTCAAATTGGCCAGCATAATAAAGATTACCGCCGCATATTGAAAAGTCATCACATCTCTGGACTGGTGGAACGAACCAACAACTCAAACCAAATGATTGCAGCCCCAATAATTGAACTGGGTAATAACAAATCCAGCAACTGAATGTTGCGGCGAGTAGCGATAAAGATAAACCAGCAAACCAGCAACGGCTGTCACATAAAGTGAACGTGTAACCCGATCGACAGCATTCCTACATCATGCAACGCATGATCCAGTCTGCAATGCCATAGCACCAGTAAGCTGCTTGCGCCCCAGAATATTAACCTGCAACAAAAAACGACGGCTATGTTCATGGGTGGAAATCCAGAAAAGCCGGGTAAGAGCATTTGCGGAATACGAGCCAACGGATCCTTGCAGCGCTTGGATAATGGTGTCTCTGTGCTCATCTGTAATGGCATAACAAAATGCGCAGCGCTTGTGGTTCTGCTGAGTCTTGTTCCCTGACCGTCACCGATGAATTGAAACTGACAGGGGTTTTCTTGTCCTGGAGCATCAGGTCTTCCCCGTTTTATTAGAAATATTTGTTCTGTGTTTATGTAAATTATCAGATTAATAATTGAGCAACATGCCAAGATCTTGCTATAAATCAAAGTACTAATAAAAAGGAGTAAGATTATGCGATTAGGGTTGGTTTATGTGGAAGGTATCTGCTGGATCAAGTCAAAAGAGGAAAATAAGATAAGACGATTGTTTATTCGCAAACGATGCAATCTGTCAAAACTGGAATATTCACTCGAGAATTGAAACAAATGAGTGGAGTCTGTTGTGCAGGGATTTTTGGCAGGTAAAGATGTAGTAGCAAAAATTAAGAGACGCCGTGGCGTCCTTAACACAGATGCAGTGACTTAGCGTTTAATCACAATCGAGTCGATACCGCTATGTTGCAGGGTTTGCTGTTGCAATCAGGGCAGCTTCTTGTGACTCGTAAGGTCAGAGATTACCCGATACCAGGTTTTGCCGCCTTCTACTGTTTTGACGATATCCGCTGAGAGACCATTCAAAATAATTTCGGCACGACGTGCATCTGCACTGTCCGGATCCGCATAGCTGCGCACTTGCAGAATATGAGTGGCTGCAACGGGTGCTGGTGCGGTTTCAGTTATGGCTGCACTGGCTTCAGGCTGAGGTTTGTTCAGCTCTGGTGCTTCTACAATCACACACAGTACCTTGCTCTTTGTTTTCTGGAATGGCCTGTTCCGGAATCGAGTCACTTGTTGTTGTGGCAACAGGTCATAGAAACAGGAAGTCCTTATTGGTTTCTTCCTGGTAGTGTCCAGATGGGATCTGGTTTTAAGGTTGCACAGGTTTGCCACGGTTTCCAGAGAAGCAAGGCAACCGCTAAGCATAAAACTGCCAAAATCGCCACCAGTGTACCTAACCATTTGGGCACCAGCACAGATTTAGAGTTTATTTGGCCGTTCAGATACGCCGCGTTTGCGTTTTGGCTGCACGTGACATCCCTCTTTTAATTACATCGGTGTAGGTGCAGAAACGCCCAGTAATTGCAAACCGTTCTGCGAGACTTGCTGTACATTCACTGAAAGTAACAACCGTGCTTGCGTCAGGTCAGCATCATCATTCAGAACTTTATGTTCATTGTACCAACCGTGGAACAGGGCAGCCAATTCCTTCAGGTAGTTACCCACTTGATGGGGTTCATAAACATTGGCAGCGCGGAAGACAATATCCGGATAAGCAGCGAGCTTAGCCAGAATTTCGCTTTCAGCTTCTAATTCCAAACGTGTTGCATGGGTACGGGCAGCTGCAATATCAAACTGCACACCAGTTGCTGCAGCTTTTTCTAGCATACGACAAGATCCATTGCATGTGCATACTGGATGTAATACACGGCATTGTGCTTTACTTTGTGAGCACCGGCCAAATCAAGGTCGAAGTCGATATGCTGTTCCAGATTTACGCATCACATAGTATTAAAGCAGGCGGCATCATTGCCAGCTTCTTTACGCAAGTCACGCAAAGTTACAAACTGGCCTGAACGTGAAGACATTTTGAACCATTTCGCCACCACGCCACAAGCTAACGAACTGGCCAGCAGAACAAATCGTTTGATGAGTCATAACCCATCGCATCAATTGCTGCTTTGACACGTGCAATATAACCATGGTGGTGGGAGCCACAGATATCCTGACCAGATGGCTGCTTAACCACGTTACCAATTTGTTCAGGTGAGGTAGGCAATGTCAGAGGCAAAGTACGTGGTCTGGCCATTGCGACGTTTCACCACACGGTCTTTCTCATCACCGGTTCGGTGGACTTAAACCAAATATTGCCCATCCAGTTGTACAGGAAGCCGCGTTGATCCAGAGTCACCTGCAACGCTTCTTCGATTTTTCAGTCAGTGACGCTTCGCCAGACCACTAGTTAAGGAGTGACATAAACTCACCGAGGTCATCTTTGATGTCATCCAGGATCGCTTTCAATGAAGCCTGGTGGAATACGCAGTAACCTGCGCCGATCAATTGTTGTGAATTGGCAATTAGGCCATCAATGTGTTTTTTCTTTGTCCCCTGAAAGCACGACTTTATTGCCATCAGCATCCGGTTCAGCAGCATATTGCGTCTTCAGGGACATCTACACGGGCATCACGCCACCGGACGTACATAGGCATCGCCATCTTTTGTCGATAATGCTTTGTGCAATTTCTTTGACATAGTCGCCCTGGTAGGCGATTTTCAGGAACACCAGTGCCTGGCCAGTGGGCCTAAATAACGTAAATAAGTTGAAGTCGCCAAAATGTCCATCTGGCGGCCAGCATCGTTGACATAATATTCTGAATCTACTGTGCTGGCACCGGTTGCTTCGAGCGAGTTTGCTACGGTGGCGGTCATGCCATATACGCAGCACTGCGGCCATGTCCACATGCAGGCTGGAGGTCGGATTGGCTGACTTCTAAATTCAACCTGAATCTTTTACCTGCATTGGCTTGAGTGCGACCGAACTGGTCTTTTTGGCTTGAGATCTGGTGAAATGCCACTGCAAAAACACTGATCGAAGCGTTCAAGAAGAGGCTGATGTCACTTCCAGGAAACTTCTTGCTGCATTTGCTGCAGTCTGTCTTCTGTTAATGCTACAACATACACCGATTTTCTACGAGATCTACGCGGTTTCATCCCGGCACTTTGGCCACCGTCCTTGCTTAATATTTGACGCGAAATCACCGTGGCTGCGATCTTTGGTGCGTATTGTTGCTGGTGTTGTTCCAGTCAGATGGGAGTAGCCCTTCAACTTGAAGGGATTGGACTTCGCGATCGAAAGCTGCTTGGACTGGCTGTGATTCATAATGTCAATCGAAAAATTAATGTCGCAGAAAAACCGCAAATATAGCAAATTTCGCGCGGTTTAAGGGGAGTGCATTTTCCACGGCAATACAGGAGAAGCAGATGATTTGCGGGCGACATGGTACGGAGCTGATCCCGATTGGCTTGAATCTGACCTAAAAAAGCATGTTAAAATGAACCTCTTCTGACCACAGGTGATCCGGAGCAAGGCAAAACCACGCGCTATGATCTTTGGCCATATTCCTAAACTACCGCCTAGAGAGCTGCCTTGTGAACGGGTCATGCCGCTTTTTCTTTCACACACTGTGGTGGTATCGTATCGCTGATCTGAATATGTTTAAGAATAATGTCGGTTGGAGTGGAAAATTTCATTCACATGTGGTTTTCGGCCTGGATGTTGTCTTAGGCAGTGGCGTTTTCCCGTGGTCTTGCTGGTCTTACCCATGGTCCGAAGATTGACCGCATTACTGGTCGATGTTCATCCTACCATAATCCTAAAAAAGCTGAGCTGGTCGGCTGGGCAATTGATTGTATTGATTTATTTTTTCACTAAAATTAACTGTAAGGGGATAATCACGTATCTAAATACTACTTTGTGGCGAAATTCGGCTTAAGCTAGAGAAAAATTCCGTAGCCATCGTGATGATGCGCTGCGATTGA